>CAVXTC010000021.1:0-331957 GCA_963764525.1 uncultured Pseudomonadota bacterium
TAAGTTGGCAGGCGCTGGAAGCCCGACGGCTGCGGCGGTCCTGCAAACACTGACCGGCGGCCGTCATTCCCGCCAAAGCGGGAAATCCAGCCCCACGCGCGGAACCCGATCAGCCCGTGGATGCTCGCCGTCGCATCAGGCGCTAATATACCTCGAACTCCGAGAATTCCGAAAACACCGCTTGCGCCGAGGCGGCGCGGTGCGATTCGGTGGGGTCACGGCGGGATCGGTTGTCACCGCATCAGATCGGGCGCAGCTGCTGGCGCTGATGCGCCGGCAGCTCAACAGCACCGGCGGATGAACGTGCTGCTGCTGCTGGATGATGGCTGGACGGCGGAGCGGGTCGCCGAAGCGCTGTATATCAGCGCCGAGACGGTGCGCGAACATCGACGGCGGTATGAGACTTCCGGGATCAGCGGACTGGAGCGACTGGCCTATGTCGGGGCGGCGTCCGATCTCACGCAAGAGCAGCGCGCGACGTTGGCGACAGACATGGGCAGCGCTTTACCGCACCCATCGTCGCGTCCGACGCAGCGCCAGAGCAGCGCTTTCGGACAGCCGCCATGGTGTATGCGGGTCCGCAGTGACCTGTTGCCGGCGCCAGCAATGCGGGCACCTCACGGTTTGTTCGGCCACTTCCGGACGGATCGCCATCCGCCCGCCGCAGGTGGCGCACAAGGTGCGGCGGTGTGGGTCCTCGGCGGCTGCCCGGGTGACGCGATCCAGTTCAGAGCCGTGGATGAAAGCGAACGGCAGATAGCGCATCGATCCGGAACTTTCGGGCCGGGCACGGCCGATACAGTGTAGTTGCCGTAACGGCCGTTTTGCAACAGTCTGTGCCCGCAATTCGAACGTCTGGGGTGACCATGGGCGAGACCGCCGCGTCGCTGACCCTGCAGTTGCTGGCCTGGATCGACCGCGAGCCGCGCACCTACGCCGAGACGATGGAGGCCTGGCGCAGCTCCTGTCCGCGCATGCCGGTGTGGGAGGACGCGGCGATGGACGGTCTGCTGCAGGTGGAGAGCGTCCGTGGCACGCCGATGGGCACCTGTCCGGTGTCCCTGACGCCGCGCGGGCGCGACATATTGAATGGGGCGGCGGCTACCCTGCCGGGAACGCCGGCATCACATCACGAGCGAACCAGCGAAGCTGCTCTTCGAACTCTCGCGGGCCCAGCCCTTCGGCCCAATGGATCATGAAATCCTCCAGCCCGGGATATTTTGCCTCGATCGTCTTGATGCCGTCGATCACCTGGCCGGGCGGCCCGCAAAACCACGCTTTCTGTTGCACCCCATCGCGCAGTGAAGGGGTCCGCGATGGCGCGCCCGGTGTTCCCCAGGTGCGCCCCTGTTCGTCGGCGTAGCGCACGAAGCCGAACGGCGCGAACCATTTGTAACGTTCATCGTGCGAGGGTTCGACACGGCGGATCGCTTCCTCCTGCGTGGCGGCGAGGTATAGCCCGGCGCCCCAGATCATGTCCTGGCCGAGCTGCTTCTGCTGTCCCTGTTGGGCGCAAGCCGCCTGGTAGGCGCGCACCACGTCATCGAGGATCTTCTCACCGTTCAGCGTGACCATCGCCTTCAGCCCATAGCGCGCCATCAGCTCTATGGTCTTTCCGCTGGCGATCGGCATCCAGATTTCCACCGGCAGGTGCTTCGGCCGGGGCACCATGGTGATGTCGTTCAGGCGATAACCTCGGTAATCGACCGGCGGCGGGCAGTCGAAATACTTGCCTTTGAAATGGAATGATTCGTCGTTGAAGCAGGTCAGCAGCAATTGAAGCTGCTCCTCGAAATACGCGCGATTGGCGTCTGCATCCAGCAGCGGGGCGCCGAAGGTTTCCACCTCGCGCGTGTGATAGCCGCGGCCGACGCCCATGATGATGCGGCCGTCGGTAACGATGTCAGCCATCGCGTAGTCCTCGGCGAGGCGGATCGGGTGCCACATCGGCAACACATTGAAGGCGCAGCCGAATTTGAGGCGTTTGGTCTGGGTGGCCAGCCACAGCCCGAGCTGGATCAGGTTCGGCAGGCACTCATAGCCTTCGCGCTGGAAATGGTGCTCGGCGGTCCAGAAGGCGTGATAGCCGAGTTCGTCCATCACGCGGGAGATGTGGCGTGCGGTCCAGAACACCTCGCTGAAGCGTTCGTTGGAGTAGCGGCGGTCGTTGGCCGGCGTGCCATCGAGGCCGATATGGTCGAGTTCGATCTGGCCGACATAGAGCACGTGGAACCGTTTTATCATGTCGCTGCCTCCATGCCTTGCATTGCGGATCAGCGGTCGGGTGCAATCCGGAACCTGATGAGGGATGATGCCATGGTGACGCATCGCGGCCAGAAGCCAGCCTCGGCATTTCACCTCTCCCGCAACCGGGTGAGGCTGAAGCGTGCCCCACTACCGAAGCACCGCCCCGGTCGCCTTCGCCACGGCAGCCACCACCCGCGCGGCGGCCTGCTCGATCTCCGTGTCGGTCAACGTGCGTTCACGCGGCTGGAACACCACCTCGATGGCCAGCGACTTCTTGCCCGAAGGCACCCGCTCGCCCTCATAGACATCGAACAGCGTCACCCCGGCAATCAGCGTCCGCTCGGCACCGCGGGCGGCCTTCAACACCGTTTCGGCGGGAACCTCGCGATCCACCAGGAACGCGAAATCCCGCCGTACAGGCTGGAACGCCGGCAGGTCGGGGACGCCGCGACGGCGCCGCCGTGGCTCGGGGATCGCGTCCAAATCCAGCTCGAACGCCACCGCCGGCCCGGGCAACCCGATCGCCACCAGCACGCGCGGATGCAACTCGCCGAACGTGCCGAGCACCGTCTTCGGTCCTTGCCGCACCACGCCGGAGCGGCCGGGATGATAGAAGCCGGGCGCATCGGCGGTGACCGTCAGCGCCTCCATCGGTACTCCGAGCCCGCGCAACGCCGCATTCAGATCGGCCTTCGCCTCCATCGCATCCACCAGCCGCGCCGGCGACAGCCAATTGCGCGGCGTCGATCCGGCGCGCACCCCGGCGGCAACAAGGCGTTGCCCGTCTGCCGCGAACGCCGGCCCGACTTCGAACAGCGCCATGTCCGGAAAACCACGATTGGCGTTGCGCTGCGCCGCCAGCGCCAGCGTGGCAACCGGCGTGGGCCGCAACTGGTCCAGGTCGGTGGCGATCGGGTTGGTCAGCCGCAGGCTGTCGGGTACCGCGCCGAACAGCGCCGCCTGCGCGTTCGCCATGAAGCTGAAGGTGACGCACTCGACCAGTCCCTGGGCAGCTAGCGTGCGGCGGGCCAATGCGGCGCGGGTCTGCCGCGGCGTCAGCGTGGGTAGCGGGATCGGTGCCGGAAGCGGCAACGAGACCGCCGGGATCGCATCGAGGCCGCGAAGGCGCAGCACCTCCTCGATCAGGTCACATTCCGGCTCGATCAGCGCGCAGCCCTCGGCGGCCCGCGCCGCAACCGCGGGATCGAGTTCCGGTGCCTGATCGAGTACGATCGGGGCTGCAACATCGTTGCGCCAGGACGGCACGGCGACGGTGACGCGTTCGATATCCCGGGTTTTCACCGTGAAACCCAAGCGTTCCAACGCCGCCACTGCCTCGTCGGCCGGCACATCGGCCCCGCCCAGCCCTCGCAACCGCTCGAACCGCAGCGTGGCGCTGCGCCGCCAGTCGGCGGGGCTGCCGGATTCGGTAACGGCGCCGGGTTCGCCGCCGCAGATTTCCATGATCATGCGGGTCGCCGCCTCGACCGCGTCGGGCATGATCGCCGGATCTATCCCGCGCTCGAAGCGTTGGCGGGCATCTGAAACAATCTGGTGGCGGCGGCCGGTCAGCGCGACACGCACGGGGTCGAACAGGGCGCACTCGATGAACACGCCGGTGGTGGAGTCGTCGCAGCCGGTGGCCTCGCCGCCGATGACACCGGCCATCGACTGCACGCCGGCAGCATCGGCGATGGCACAGTCTTCCGCCGTCAAGGTGTAGTCCTTGCCATTCAGCGCTCGGAACATTTCACCTGTGCCGCGCCGCAGGACAAGCGTATCGCCGGTGATCTTTGCGGTGTCGAATACGTGCAGCGGACGGCCGAGGTCGAAGGTGAAGAAATTCGTCACATCGACCAGCGCGTTGATCGGGCGCAGGCCGATGGAGACCAGACGATCGGCCAGCCAATCGGGGCTTGCCTGGTTGCGAAGGTTACGAATGGTGCGGCCGAGGATCCAGGGACACGCCTCCGGCCACTCGATCCGCCAGTGCGGTCCGCCATTGAACGCCGCGGCGACCGGTGCCGATGCCCAGGGAAGCAGGGTGCCTGACCCTGCCGCGGCGAGGTCGCGGGCGATGCCGCGGATGGCGAAGCAGTCGCCCCGGTTGGGGGTGACGCCGACCTCGAACACCGGATCATCCAGCCCGGCCCAGGCGGCATAGGCCAGGCCCACCGGCGCGTCCGCCGGCAGGTCCATGATGCCGGCGTGGTCCTCACCAAGCCCCATCTCGCGCGCCGACAGCAGCATGCCGGCGCTGGTGACGCCGCGGATCTCGCCGGTCTTCAGTGTCGTGCCAGTGCCGGGGATGAAGCTGCCGGGCGGAGCGAACACCGCCTTCATGCCGGTGCGCGCGTTGGGCGCGCCGCACACGACGGAGACAATGCCGTCGCCGGTATCCACCTTGCAGGCGCGCAGGCGGTCGGCGTTCGGGTGCTGCACCGCTTCCACCACACGAGCGATACGGAACGGCGCCAGCGCGGCGCCGCGGTCCTGGATGGATTCCAGTTCCAGGCCGATGCGCGTCAGCGTGTCGCCGATGGTTTCAGGCGATGCGTCGGTGTCGAGATGTGTTTTCAGCCAGGAGAGCGTGAATTTCATCGCCGCCTCGTCACCGCCGCGAAGGCGGGGGCCCATGCGGGCAACAGGGTGGCGCGGGGGAATGGATGCCTGCTCTCGCAAGCACGACAATTCGGCGTTTGCAGTGGGCGCGGTCCTGTCACGACACCGCCTCGTGCAGCATGACCGGCACGAGCGGGTTGAAGCCATAGTGCCGGAGCCAGCGGATGTCGGATTCGTAGAACGGCCGCAAATCTGGGATGCCGTGCTTGAGCATGGCGATCCGCTCCACCCCCATGCCGAAGGCGAAGCCTTGCCACTCCCGCGGGTCGATCCCGCAATTGGCCAGCACGCGTGGATGCACCATGCCGCTGCCGAGGATCTCCAGCCAGTCGCTGCCTTTTCCGAGTTCGCCGGATCTGCGGTCCCAGCCGATATCGACCTCCATCGATGGTTCGGTGAACGGGAAATAGCTGGAACGGAATCGCACCGGCAGGTCGGCCATGCCGAAATAAGCACGCAGAAAATCGATCAGGCAGCCTTTCAAATGCCCCAGCGTGATGTCGCGATCCAGCGCCAAGCCCTCGCACTGGTGAAACATCGGGCTGTGCGTGGCGTCGTGGTCGGCGCGGTAGGTGCGGCCGGTGACGATCACCCGGAACGGCAATTGCCGTTCCAGCATGGCGCGCACCTGTACCGGCGAGGTGTGGGTGCGCAGCACCGGCGGCGGCTGGTTGTCGCGCACCGGCAGATAGAACGTGTCCTGGTCGTCGCGCGCCGGGTGGTGCGCCGGAATGTTCAGGGCACTGAAATTGCGCCAGTCGGATTCGACATCCGGTCCGTCGGCGATGGCGAACCCCATCGCGCCGAAAAGCGCCGCGATTTCTTCGATGGTGCGGCTGATCGGGTGGATCAGTCCCTCCGGTTGCGGGTGCGGCGGCAGGGTGGGATCCAGCCGCTCGGTGGCGAGCCGGGTCTCCAGCGCGGTCTGCTCCAGTGCGATGCGACGCGCCTCGACCGCGTCGGTCAGGGCGTCCTTCAATTGATTCAGCGCACCGCCGCGCTCGCGCCGCTGTTCGGGCGGTGTCTTGCCGAGGTCCTTCAGCAGCGCGGTGAGCCGGCCATTGCGGCCAAGCACGCCGACGCGCACGGCGTCCCACTCGCGCAAATCGGCGGCGGCGGCCAGGGCCGCGTCGGTTTCGGCCTTCAGGGCCAGCAGGTCGTCGGTCATGGCGCGGGCATCCGCCTTTCGGGCGGGGGCGGGATGGGAGAGGGGCGGGGGAAAGTCAACCGCAGCATCATAGGTGCAGCACTGCACCGCCGGGGGCGAGTTGTTCGATCAGGTCGAATTCGTCGCGGTTCGCCGTTAACACAGGGAGCCCGAGCTTCGCCGCCGTCAGATAGATCAGCGCGTCGTTCAGGCAGTCCTTGCGTTGATGCGGCGGGAAATTCTGGGTGCGCGCGAGCGTACCGGCGACAATGCCGGCAGCGATCCAGGTTTCCTCGTCAGGCATCAGTATCCGATGGTCGGGGATGGTCGCGAACAGGTTGGCATAAAGGTCTCGAACGACTGGCCAGTTGGCGGCAGCCGGATTGTAATTGGCGACCCCGACCGCAAGCTCGGCAAGGCAGACGGAACAGTGGTATTGCAGCGCATTCTGCAGCATCCGCGCGACATCGGGTGCCAGTGTCCCGGCGTAATCCATGATGTAGATGTTCGTATCCGGAACCAGTTGCACTCGCTCGCGCCCGATGACCGCAGCCAGGCGTTTTGCCTTTGGGGCGGGGCGGGGGACCAATCGGCCGATCCGCTTCTCTGGCTTCAGCCGGCGCAGGAGGGCCCTCAGGTCAATACTCAAGCATGTGATGCTTTCCCAACCGGCCGAAGTTCCGCTTCATGTGTTCGGCGACCGGATCAGGCTGCGCCAGCCACGCCAGCGCAAGCAACCCAAGTTCGGTCGTTGAAGTGATGCCCGTCCTTTGCCTTGCGGCCTCCACCAGCGCCCGGGGCACGCGGAAGCTGAGATGCTCCGTCTTGTCGTCGAGCAATCCGGCCCGGCGCGCATCCTCGATCACTGCGCGCCAACGGGTCTCGACCGGGTTGCCGATCCTGGGAGGTTTGCCGTCAGCGCCCATGGGCGTTCTCCATCGTCGTGTGCAAGATGGACCGCCCTGTCACACAAAGCAAGGAATCGCCCACAGTTCATGCCGACCGGACCGGTCGGTTCAGCAGTCCGGATCGATCACCGTCAGCACCACCGGATGGTACTCGTCGCCGCGCCCCTGCCGCTCGGCCTCCTGTCAGCCGCTGCATCGCCAACCGCGCGCCCGGCACGTCCAGCCCGGCTGCCTCGGCCATGTCCAGCGCATAGGACAAGTCCTTCATCGCATAGCGGGTGGAAAACGCCCGCTCGGGGAACACCCGCGGCAGCATCGACTTCATGCCGTGGCTGCGCAGCACGAAGCTGTCGCCGGAACCCTTGGCGATGGTCGGCAGCAGCAGATCCGGCGATACGCCGTTGCGGCGGCCGATGGCGATCGCCTCGGCCAGCGCGGCGGTGTTCTGGAACACCAGCATGTTGTTGAGGATTTTCACCACTTGGCCGCAGCCCACCGGGCCGCAATGCGTGACATCGGTGCCCATTGTTTCCAGCACGGGCCGGATGTGCGCGAAGACCGGCCCGGTCGCGCCAACCATGATCGACAGCTCACCGCGGGCCGCCGCTTCCCGCGTGCGGGCCACCGGCGCATCCGCATAGGCGATGCCGCGCTCCGCCAGCCGCGCCCCGATCGCCCGCGTCAGCCCGACCGGGGACGTGCTGGTATCGACCACGCACTGCCCTGCCTGCAACGCGGGTTCCAGCTCGGCCACCACCTGCTGCACCGCCCGCCCATCAGGCAGCGACAGCAGGATCAGGTCGCAGCGGCGCGCGATCTGTTCGGGTGTCGCGTCCGCGACGCCCTCGGCCGCCAGCCGTGCAATCGGCTCCGGCCGCAGATCATGCGCCAGCACCGGACGGCCGCTGCGGCGAGCCAGATGGCCGCACATCGGCTCGCCCATTACACCGAGGCCGATGAAGCCGATCGTGGCGATCGGGCGCAGCTCGCTCATTGTCCCGGCTCCGTTGCGACCCTGTCAGTGTGGGAAGCGCGCCGGGGCCTGTCAAAACCGGGCGGTCTGGGCGAACATGCGGGTCGGCACGAAAGGGCGAGCATGCACGCAGCCATACGCGGAACCCGCATCTATTTCGACATCGAAGGCGCCGGTTTGGTGCCCGATGGCACGACCATGCGGCAACGCCCTGCCGCCATGCTGATCCATGGCGGCCCAGGCGGCGAGCACAGCGGCTTCAAGCCGTCGATGAGCCGGCTGTCGGATCGGATGCAGCTGGTTTATTTCGACCATCGCGGCCACGGCCGATCCGATCCGGCGGATCCGGCGACCTATACACTGGATGAGAACGTCGAGGACATGGAGGCGCTGCGCCGGCATCTCGGGCTCGGCCCGGTGGTCAGCATCGGCACGTCTTATGGCGGGATGGTCGCCATGGCCCACGCGGCGCGCCACCCGGACGCGGTGTCCCACCTGGTGCTGATCGTCACCGCGGCGCATGGCGGCTTCATTCCGCGCGCCCAGGCGATCGTGGCCGAACGCGGGACGCCGGAGCAGCAGCGTGTGTGCGAGACGCTGTGGGCCGGCGGGTTCCGCTCAGCCGAGCAGATGCGGCATTACTACGAGGTGATGGGGCCGCTCTATTCGCTGCGGCATGATCCGGCCGCCGCCGCTGCTGCCCGCGCCCGGGCAATTCACTCGCCGGATCCGTTGAACCGCGCCTTTGGTCCGGACGGGTTCCTGCGCCATTTCGATTTGCGGCCGGAGCTTTCGCGGATCACCGCGCCGACGCTGATCCTTGCCGGACGGCACGACTGGATTTGCCCGCCGGAGTTCTCGGCGGAGCTCCACAGGCTGATCCCCGGCTCCGACTTCCGCGTTTTCGAGCACAGCAGCCACTCCATCCGCGCCGATGAGCCGGATGCGATGTTCGATGCAATTGCTGGATTTGTTGTCTATAAGGCGCGTTGAATTGCTGTCGGTCGATCCCGTTGATGCTTGCGGTGCGGCGGCCGGTGGGGCTGAAATCGGGGGAGCCGCCGTGTACCGGCGAGCGGGGCATTGGGTTCTCGGGGGGAAATCATGCCGCGCGTGAACCGAGCCGCTCGGCGACCGGCGGGGAACTCCGGGCGGAAATCCCGGGCTGCCGCGTCGGTGCTTTCGTCGACTCCGCTGCTGATCGAGATTCCGGACACACTGGGCCTGGTGCGTATCGAGGGCCGCCAGGAATTGCAGCTCCGGGGCCGGGTGGTTGCGGTAGCGCCGCTTGCCGGGATCAGCGTCCTGCAGCACGATGCCGTCATTTTCCGCATCCGGTACGATGTGGCCAGAGCGGACAACGATCACCGCCACTGCTTCGTATGCAACCTGAGGCGATCTGCCGCCCAGAGCGGCGAGCCCTGGCAATTCGAGATCGTTGCCGACCATCCGGACGGGCGGACTGAACGCGCCGCTTTCGTGGCGGCGGACGGCGATGGCAGCACGGCAAAGGTGCTCTCCGGCCCGACCGTGCCGACGGTCGCGGCTGACGATCCGCTGCCGCCGATCATCCTGAAGGTGGAGCAGGCGAGGCTCGATCCCGACAACCGGCTTCTGATGCACGGCTGGGCCATAGGGATCCACGCCATCGAGACGGTGCGCGTGTGGGTGGGTCAGGATTGGCTGGGCGACGCGGCGCTCGGCCTGCCTCGCCCGGATGTCGCCGACTGGCGTTCCGAATACGGCAACGCGGCCCGATCCGGCTTCGCTTTGTCGGTGCACGTGCATGGGGCGGAGCCGCCGGGGAGTATTCGCGTCGAGGCGCATGCCACCGGCGGCGGGAGCGTCGAAATCGTGTTGCCGCTGGACCGGACCGATCGGCCAATTCAGGAGACAGTGCCGGCCGCCGCAGAGATCTTTGATCCCAGGCGGGACATCAGGCTGTTCTGCGATCAGGCGGTTCTGTCGGCCGATGGACGTCTGACGCTGGTCGGTTGGGCGGTCTGCGCCACCGGCATTTCCGGCGTGACCGTCTCGGCAGATGGCGAGGCGTTTGCCGAGGTGGAGTTCGGACTGCTCCGCCACGACGTCGGCGATGAATACGTCACGATCCCGATGGCGCGTCATTCGGGTTTCCGTTTCAATCGGGACATTCCGGGAGTTGCCGGACAGCTCGCACTGCGGATCGTCGCCCGTAACGGTCTGGGAGACACCTCCGAGCTGGTGCTCGATCTGCGCCGGGCTGAGGCAGTGGAACCGCCCGTGCCGGCGGCGCCGGTGCCCGGGCGTACCGAATTCAGGCTGCAGATCGACAGTCCGGCAATGGTCGATGGGGTCGTGCAGGAGCCGGTGAGCGGACGGCTGACCATCGACGGATGGGCGCTTTGCCGGGCTGGGGTGGCGGCAATCGAGGTCGTGCTCGACGGCCAGGTGCTCGGCGACGCGCATTACGGCCTCGCCCGCCAGGATGTCGCGCACGCGTTCCCGGATTGGCCGCACGCGATCCGCAGCGGCTTCGCATTCCACTTTCCGCCGCGCCTGCTGCGCAACGGACCGCACGCCGCCGAGCTGCGGGTGCGTGCGGCCAACGACCAGGTCCTGGTCCATCCATTTCGGTTCGAGGTCCACCGGGCGGATGATGCGGGCGAGGGGGCGTCGATCCGTCGCCGGATCCCGCGCGTCCAAGCCGAGTTCTATGCCGGCGCTCTGGAACGACTGGATGCGCGGCCGACGTTTCGGATGGTACTGGTGCTGTCGGATCAGGTGGAGCGCGGCGCATTGGATGCCACGCTGGATTCGCTCGATGCCCAGGTGCTGCGGGACTGGCGGCTGGTGATGGTTACGCCGGACCCGGATGCCGCACGGGAAGCGCGGCCGAGCGTCACGGATCGACCGGCCGAATTCAGGCGCCGGATCGACATCATCGAAGCTGCCACTGCCTGGCCCGCAGGCCAGCCAAACCTGATCGGCTTTCTGTCGCCCGGCGACGAACTGGGCTGCGATGCGCTGGCGGAGATCGGGCTGGCTTGGGCGATGGCCCCGGGAACCGACCTGCTCTACGCCGACGAAACCCGGGTCAGCCCGGTCAGCAATGAGCGCGAGCCGTTCTTCAAGCCCGGCTTCTCGCCCGATCTGCTGTTGGCTACCAACTATATCGGCCGGCCGTGGTTCGCCACGCCAGCCCTGCTCAAGACGGCGCGGGCAACCCCCGCGACGCTGCTCGCCGGCGGCGAGTACGACGCGATCCTGCGCTGCACCGAACAGGCGAAGGCAGTGACGCACGTTCCGAAACTGCTGTGCCAGCGGGGACCGGAGGCGCTGGACACCGTCGAACAGGAACGCCAGGCATTGGGCAAAGCTGCCGCCCGCCGCGGTGTCACAGCCGAGGTCCTGCCCGGCGCGGTGGTGGGAAGCTGGCGGCTGCGGCGCACGACCCCGGCGCATGGAATGGTGTCGATCATCATCCCGACCTGCGCCGCCGGCGGTCACATAGAGGCTTGCGTTCGTGGCCTGCGCGAGCGCACCGCCTATCGCAACTTCGAGATCATCTGCATCGAGAACATCGGGGATCCGCAATCGCACTGGAGGGCATGGCTGCGCGACAACGCCGATATCATGCTGACCGCGAGCGAGACTTTCAACTGGTCCCGTTTCAACAACCTCGCCGCGGCCCAGGCCAGGGGCGACTACCTGCTGTTCCTGAATGACGATATCGAAGTGGAGCAGCCGGATTGGCTGGACGCGATGCTGGAGCACGCGGCGCGACCGGAGGTCGGGCGTGGTCGGGGCGCGGCTGCTGTATCCCGACCGTACCGTGCAGCACGCCGGGATGTTTCTGACCGGCTTCGACACCGGGCGGCACGCCTTCCGTCTCGCCGCGGAGGACGATCCCGGTTATTTCGGTCTGGCACGCACGCAGCGGGAGGTTTCGGTGGTAACCGGCGCCTGCATGCTGATGCGGCGTGCGCATTTCACCGAGCTCGGTGGTTTTGATGAGGGTCACCTGATCGTCAACAACGATCTCGACTTCTGCCTGCGTACGGCCGAGGCCGGCCGGCGCGTGGTGTTCACGCCGCACGCCACTCTGATCCACCATGAACAGGCCAGCCGCGGCGGATTGCCGGATGTGTTCGACCGGCCCCGCTTCGACAGACGCTGGCGCAAGCGATTCGCCAGGGGCGACCCGTTCCACAACCCGAACCTGTCGAAGCAGCACGACGACTTCCGTCCGAACGAAGAGCCGGTGCGCGTTACCGCCGGCGGACACGGATTGTTCGCCGTCTCGGAGATCAACCGCATCCTGGTGGTGAAGGTCGATCACATCGGCGACTTCATCACCGCGCTGCCGGCGATCCGACGACTGAAGTCACGGTTTCCGGCGGCCTGCATCCATGTGCTGTCGAGCCCGACAACGGCGTGCTTCGCGGCAATCGAGCCCAGCATAGAGTCGATCATCCCGTTCGAGTTCTTCCACGCCCGATCCGCGCTGGGGCAGAAGACGGTCACCGCGCAGGAGCTGGAGGAGCTTCGGCGACGCCTGCAACCGTTCCGCTTCGATCTCGCCGTCGACATGCGCAAGCACCCGGAAACGCGTCCATTGCTGCGCGCATCCGGTGCCCGCTACCTGGCGGGATTCGACTATGCGGGGCAGTTCGCCTGGCTCGACGTGGCGCTGGAGTGGGAGGGCGACCGCGGCCTGCAGCCGAAGCGGCATCATGTTTCCGATGACCTGCTGCACCTGGTCGAAGCGGTTGCCATCAGCGCCGGCACCGATCAGGGAAGCATCGCCCCGGCGGTGCTGGCAGCGCTGTGCGAGGCATCTCCGTTACCCGAGAGCCTGCAACCGCTGTTTGCCCGGCGCGTCGTCTGCATCCATCCCGGTGCCGGCAATGAGATGAAACAATGGCCGGTCGAGTATTTCATCGCGCTGATCGAACTGCTGGCCGATGAGTGCGCGGTGAACGTGGTGCTGATCGGCGGCCCGGACGAGGTGGAGATCGCCGAACGCATCGTGCCGGCGCTGCGGCGGACAGACGCGGTCGCCTCGGTGGTCGGTGAGGTGCCGCTGGCGAAACTGCCGGCACTGCTGTCGCGCTGCGTGCTGTATGTCGGCAACGACAGCGGGCCGAAGCACATTGCCGCGGCTGTCGGGATTCCGACGATCGGCATCCATTCCGGTACGGTGGACCCGACCGAGTGGGGGCCGATGGGCCCACTTGCGGTCGCCATTTCGCGGCAGATGTCGTGCAGCCCCTGTTATCTGAATCGGCTGGCTGACTGCGTACGGGACCTTGCCTGCATCCGGCAGATCGATCCCGGTACCGTGTTTGCCGTGTGCCGGCAGTTCCTGGCGGTTCCGCCGGAGCGGCGCGGCAAACGCGCGGAGGCAAGCCGCGTCAGCCGATCTCCTCCAGGCTGAACTGCTCGGCTTCTTCATCGTAGCTGAACAACTCCGCGTAGCGGCCCCAGGCGATCGCCACGCGCAACGTGTCCTCAGCGTACTCCGGCGACATGTGGTCCTCCAGCTCATCGCGGAAGCGCACCGCCGAGGCTCGGTGGTTCCATCGCTCGTCCAGCACCTGGCGAACGGTGTTGATCAGTGGCACATAGGCCCGCAGCGCGGCGGCGAAGATCTGCTTGCGTGTCTCGGTATCCGCGGCAACGAACTGGCGGCCGGCTTCGGTCAGCACGATGTCGCCTTCCGCCAGCTCGGCGAAATGCAGCATCTGCAAGGTCTCGCCGAGGGGAAACAGGTCGTCCAGTTCAAGCTGCAGCGCGCCGGCCAGCGCCGGCAGGTCGGCGCGGCCATGATACGGTTCGGCGGCCAGCGTCTCCATCAGGCCGGCCATGATATTGGTGCCGACGCGGTGCAGCGGCATGGCGGGGCTCGCGGATGGGATAGCCGGCGCGCGCGGCCCTTGTGCCGGGCGACGTGTCATCAGCGCGTAAATATCGTCCACCATCTGCCGGAACGCCCTATCCAGCCGATTGCGCGGGTGCGGAAACTTCACGTGCAGCTCATGCGCGACACGGCCGGGATTGGCCGCGAACAGCAGGATGCGATCGGCCATCAGCACCGCTTCTTCGATGTTGTGCGTGACCATCAGCACGGATTTCAGCGGCAGCTTGCCCTCCGACCACAGATCGATCAGGTCGGTGCGCAATGTTTCGGCGGTGAGCACATCCAGCGCGCTGAACGGTTCATCCATCAGCAGCAGGTCCGGATGCACCACCAGCGCACGGGCCAGCCCGACGCGCTGGCGCATGCCGCCTGAGAGTTCTTTCGGATAGGCACTCTCGAAACCACCCAGGCCGATCAGGTCGATCGCCTGTTCGGCGCGGCGTTCGCGTTCGGTGCGGCCGACTCCACGTGCCTCCAACCCCAGCTCCACGTTTTCCCGCACGCTGAGCCAGGGAAACAGGGCGAAGCTCTGGAACACCATGGCGATGCCATCCGGAGGGCCGTCCAGCGGCTCGCCGTGCCAGAGCACGTTGCCGGCGGTCGGCCGCAGCAGCCCGGCGACGATGCGCAGCAAGGTCGATTTGCCGGAGCCGGAGCGCCCGAGCAGCGCGACAATCTCACCCTGCTGGAGAGAGACGTTCACGTCCTCCAGCACAACAAGATCGGCACTGGCTTCCTTGTGGTACGCCTGCCGGCAGGCGCGGACTTCGAGCAGCGTTTTGGTATCGGGTCTGGCGGCGATCGCTGAGTCCATGCCAAAGCTCATCCGGCCGTCTCGGCGGCAGAGCCGGCGATGCCCGGTGCGGTGGGTACCCACCGCTCCCGCTTGCGCGACGCATCCTCGGCGGCCATCACGAAACTTCCTGAGGAATCAGTGTTGTCTGGACTTTCAGCAAAGTATGCGCATTGGCTTCCATCGGACGCACCGTTCCCTTGCGCGCGTTGAACATTGCTGATGTCCGATGGTCCTGTATATAGCTTTTCGGTGTAAATTCCGGATCTTTGGTAAATACCATTACGTAGTCGTTAAAAGAATCGACTCTCTGGTCGGTAATAAAGCTCTCGATCAAACGGACTGGGTGCAACATCCGGCGTCCCCACAATTCCAGTGCAATTCCGGCATCCGGGTAGAACCGCCAATGGTCGAGCGGGTAGCCGTGATATGGACCCGACGACGGTGCATTGACGTAAAGGAAGCCGCGGGCGGACAATACGCGCAGGTCCTCCAGAAAGGTGAGCCAAAACATCGGATTGTGTTCCCAGCAGCTGGTGCTGACCACGGCATCGAAATGTCCGTCCGGAAACGGATAGCCGTATGGATCCCCGAGCACGAGATCGACACCTTTGCCGGCCACCATATCCACCCCGATATATGTTGCCCCGGGCGGGGCGACAGCCCGAAGCGAGCCGTTCACGTCCTGGGCGCCGACATCAAGGATATGATCGAAGCCCTCCCGCCAGTAGCATTCGAAGAACAGTCGGCCGGCGTCCATAGCGGTTTGGTGCATTAGTCCCTCCGGGATAATCACTGATTGCGGTACTACACGAGATCGAATTTTTGAGAGCCAGACCTTCCACGCATCCAACCGAGGCCTGTCATCGCGCGATCGTCGCCTCGAATTTTTCGTTCTCGGGGCCGCTACCCACAATGGAAGGCGCGCTGTTTTCGAACGTGAGGGCACGATGACTTACCCCAGCGTCAACCGGCGTCCGGCGTATTCATACAAAGGCCGCCACAGCAGCCGGTTGAACAGCAGCACGAAGCCCGACATCACGGCTACGCCGACCACCACCTGCGCCATGTTTCCCCTTGCGGTCGCGTCCGCGATGTACGCCCCGAGCCCGTGCGCGGTCAGTTTCGTATCGCCCCATGACGCCACCTCGGCAACGATCGCAGCGTTCCATGATCCGCCGGAGGCGGTGATCGCGCCGGTCACGTAATACGGAAAAATCCCCGGCAGGATCACCTTGCGCCACCACAGCAAACCGTGCAGGTGGAAACTGTCCGCCGCTTCCCGCAAATCGCCGGGAAATGCGGCGGCGCCGGCCACGACGTTGAACAGGATGTACCACTGGGTTCCCAGCACCATCAACGGGGTCAGCCAGATATCCGGGTTCAGGTGAAACCGGACGATGAACACCACGAATGGCGGGAACAGCAGGTTGGCGGGAAACGCGGCCAGGAATTGCGCCACCGGCTGCGCGCGACGCGCCCAGACCGGCCGCAGCCCCAGCCATACGCCGATCGGCACCCAGACCAGGGTCGCCAGCGCCATCAGCACCACAACGCGGATCAGCGTATAGCAGCCCAGCACCAGCACGCGGCCCAGTTCCGCCCAGGTAATTTGGCCCGACAGGAAACCGACGATGCGCCGCGCCGCCACCGACAGGATCACCAGCAAAACTGCCAGCAGCACGACATCCACCAGACGTGATGGCCGTCCCGCTCCGGCGCGCGGCCGCAACGGCAGCGTAAGGCGCAACCCGCCGATCTGCCCCAGCGCATTCCCGATCGCCTCCCCGGCGAGGTTCAACAGGCGGGTGCGGCGCATCAGTTTCAGCAGCCAGGGATCGCCGGCCGTGGCGCCGGCGGTGGTCTCGAACCGGAACTTCGCAGACCACGCGACCAGCGGCCGAAACAGAATCTGGTCATACAGCAGGATCACCACCAGCATCGCCCCGATCGCGTAGCCGACCGCGCGGATGTCCCGCCGCTCCAACGCCAGCGCGACGTAGGAACCGATGCCCGGCAGTTTCCAGGTATTGTTGCCGACGCTGATCGCCTCCGATGCAACCACGAAGAACCAGCCACCTGACATCGACATCATGGTGTTCCACACCAGGCCGGGCATGGCGAACGGCACCTCCAGCCGCCAGAAGCGCTGCCAGGCGGTCAGGCGGAAACTCAGCGCGGCTTCGGTCAGGTCGGCGGGCACGGTCTTGAGCGACTGGTACATGCTGAACGCCATGTTCCAGGCCTGGCTGGTGAAGATCGCGAAGATCGCCGCCAGTTCCAGCCCGAGCACGCGGCCGGGGAACAGGCTCATGAAGAACACGACGGTGAACGTCAGGAAGCCGAGGATCGGCACCGACTGCAGGATGTCCAGCACGGGGATCAGCACCACGGAGGCGCGGCGGCTTTTGGCGGCGGCGGTGCCGTAGGTGAAGGTGAACAGCAGTGATGCGGCCAGGGCGGCGAACATCCTCAAGGTGGTGCGCACCGCATAATCGGGCAGATACGCGGGATCGAGGCTGATCGCGGTCGCCTGCGGGGCGTTCAGCCGCAGGAAGGTGCCGCCGGCGACGTGCGCGGCGCCGACCAGGGCACCGAACACGAACAGGATGGCCGCCGCATCCCACAGGTTCGGCAGGCGCCGGCCCAGGGCCGCGGCGGGGAAGGGAATGCTGCTCATCGCGGCGCCGGTGCGGTTTGGGTCGGGTCGGTCGCGCACCGGAGCCGATCCGCCGGCGCAGGGCGGGGTTTATCGCGTTGCGGCGCTGGGAGTCACGCGTGGACCGGGTTTCGGCAAACCGGCGTGAGTTTTTGACCCGGGACGCGCGACGGAACATGCGGCCTTCCCCGGCGAATTGATATCACCGAAGGTTGACTGCCATGCCACCGAGGAGGGAACATGCGCCCTCGTCTGGCCCCCCCGATTAAAGGGTCCTCGCGTTGTCCCAAACCCGATCCCCCTATGCTCCGGTCGCAGAAGGTGTCACGTTACCCCGACATGGCACGGATCCCGGGCGGTACGTTCCAAATGGGATCGGATCGCCATTATCCGGAAGAAGCGCCGGCTCACCGGGTGACGGTCGCTCCGTTCCGGATCGATCGCATACCGGTCACGAATCGCCAGTTCCGTCGCTTCATCGAGGCCACCGGCTATGTAACTGTCGCGGAAATCGCGCCGGACCCGAAGGACTATCCGGGCGCATTGCCGCATATGTTGAAGCCGGGCTCGCTCGTCTTCGCGCCGCCCCGGCACGCGGTCGATCTCAGGGACTGGTCGCAATGGTGGAGATTTGAATTCGGCGCCACCTGGCGTCGTCCGAACGGCCGGGGCAGTTCGAACCGCGGCCTCGACGACCATCCGGCGGTGCACGTGGCGTATAGGGACGCCGCAGCCTACGCAGCGTGGGCAGGCAAGGACCTGCCGACGGAAGCCGAGTGGGAGTACGCCGCGGGCGGCGGCCTCGACGGGGCGGAATTTGCCTGGGGTGACGAACTGACTCCGGGCGGCCGCCACATGGCGAATACCTGGCAGGGCGTGTTTCCGCACGAAAACCTCGCTACCGACGGCTACATGCGAACCTCGCCGGTTGAAGCGTATCCACCGAACGGCTATGGCGTTTTCGACATGATCGGCAACGTGTGGGAGTGGACCGCGGACTGGTTCTCGGCCAGGCACACTGGGGATGCGCCGAACGCCTGCTGCATTCCGGAGAATCCACGGGGCGGGCGGAAGGCCGATAGTTTCGACCAATGCGATCCTCCGGTACGAATCCCGCGCAAGGTCGTCAAAGGCGGATCGCATCTGTGCGCCCCGAACTACTGCCGTCGCTACCGCCCGGCTGCGCGCCATGCCCAGCCGATCGACACGGGCATGAGTCACGTGGGCTTCCGGTGCGTCATCAGAACTTAGCGTCAGACAGGCGGGAGCAGCGCAATGACCGATGCCGATCCGCAGGAACTGGGTCTCCTGGCCAGGCTGGTCGTCGCGTTCGCCATTGTGCTCATCGTTGCCGGCGTGCTGTGGCACGGCGTTACCCTAGGGACGTTCCAACGCATCTGGCGCGACCTGGTCGAGCGGCCGGACGCGCCGATGAAGTTCCGCTTCGTTCTGCAGCCCGCAATGGCTGCAATCGCCGCGATCCACGATGGGCGGAGTGACGCGCGGGCTGGCCGCTCTCCGTATTTCTGGACGATGCTGCGGATACCGCGGGAGCGTGTCGGGCGGCTGCGTGAGGGTTTGAACGCGACCGCCAGGATCATCCTTCTCGGGATCGCGATGGACGTGATTTATCAGGTCCTCGTGCTCCGGACGTTCTATCCGGCTGAGGCGCTCATTATCGCCCTGCTGCTGGCGTTCTTGCCTTATTTGGTCCTGCGGGGGCTGGTTTTGCGGATTGCGCGCCGGTGGCGCGGCCGCGCATCCCCGCACGGGCTCTCGTGAGGGCACGGGCATGAACCCTCGGCAGAAAGGCGTTGGCCATGGCAGATCTGCGCGTCGAGCCGGGGGCGGACCGGTTCGAAGTAAGGGTTACGGCAGACAGCCATTTTGGTTGGATCCGCACGCGGCTCAGTCTGGAACGCACGATGATGTCGTGGGTGCGGACGGCGGTCTCATTGATCGGCTTCGGCTTCGCGATCGTGCAGTTTTTCGAACGACTGCAGCAGATGCCCGGGACGCGTCCTGCTTACACCCCGAACGCCCCGCAGTATCTGGGGCTTGCCCTGATCTCGTGCGGGATCCTGGCGCTGCTCATCTCGATTTGGCAGTACTGGTGGACGGTTCGGTACCTATGGGGCGGAGCGTTCGCGCCGATCGCCGGCATGAAGAAGGAAGGACAGCAATCGCCGGTACTGGCGATCGCCGTCCTGCTGGTCGGCATCGGGCTGTTCGCCTTCTTTGCCGTACTGCTGCGCCTTGCGTAGTCGTCCCGGATGGGCACCCCTGACCGCCCGGACCTTCAGAAATCACCGACCCGATCAAAGGAAACTGAGATGGCCAAAGCAGGCAAGCCGAACATTCTTATCCTGTGGGGTGATGACGTCGGCTGGTGGAACATCAGCTACAACAGCCGCGGCCAGATGGGGTACCGCACCCCCAACATCGATCGCATCGGCAACGAAGGCGCGGCCTTCACCGACTACTATGGCCAGCAAAGCTGCACCGCCGGCCGGGCCGCGTTCATCACCGGCCAGAACCCGATCCGCACCGGCCTGACCAAGGTTGGAATGCCCGGGGTCGATGTCGGCATCCGGGCGGAGGACCCGACCATCGCGGAATTGCTGAAGCCGCTGGGTTACGCCACCGGCCAGTTCGGCAAGAACCATCTGGGGGACAAAGACGGGTTTCTTCCCACGGTGCATGGATTCGATGAGTTCTTCGGCAACCTGTATCACCTCAATGCCGAGGAGGAGCCGGAGGACGCAGATTATCCGAAGGACCCCGCGTTCAAGAAACGGTTCGGACCCAGGGGGGTGCTCCATTGCTGGGCCGATGGCGCAGGCGGACAAAGGATCGAGGATACCGGGCCGCTCACGAAAAAACGCATGGAAACCATCGATGAAGAGGTGACCGACCATGCCCTGAACTTCATCGACAAGACCCACAAGGAGGGAAAGCCCTTCTTTCTCTGGTACAACACCACCGCCATGCACTTCAGGACCCACTGCGCCGAGAAGCACAAAGGCAAGAGCGGCCAGGGCGACTATAACGACGTCATGGTCGCCCATGACGAGAACATCGGCAGGATGCTTGCCAAACTTGACGAGCTGGGCATCGCCGAGGACACGATCGTGATGTACTCGACGGATAACGGCCCCCATTACAACAGTTGGCCGGACGCCGGGATTACGCCGTTTCGCAGCGAGAAGAACACCAACTGGGACGGCGGTTGGCGGGTGCCGGCCTTCGTGCGCTGGCCAGGCAAGATCAAGGCAGGCCTGGTCCTGAACGACGTCGTCTCACACCAGGACTGGCTGCCGACGCTGCTTGCCGCCGCGGGGGAACCGGACATCACGGAGAAGCTGCTTACAGGCCACAAGGTCGGAGACAAGACCTGCAAGGTGCACATCGACGGATACAACCTGCTGCCCTATCTGACCGGCGAGTCGAAGGAAGGCCCCAGGAAGGCGTTTTTCTACATCAGCGATGACGGCGACATTCTGGCGATCCGCATGGGCGACTGGAAAATGGTGCTCATGGAGCAACGAGCCAAACAACTGATGTGCTGGTTCGAGCCGTTCGTGAAACTAAGGGCGCCGAAGATGTTCAACCTGCGGCGCGATCCGTTCGAGCGGGCAGACGAAAACTCGAACACCTACTGGGACTGGGTCATCTCCCACGCGTACCTGCTGTACGAGATGCAGGCGCTCGTGGCGCAGCAGATCGAGGCATTCGTGCAATTCCCGCCGCGTCAGAAGCCGGCGGCGTTCAACCTGGACGCGGTGCTCCGACAGATCCAGGACGCGTCCGGCAGCAGCCACCATTAACGGTGCCTTCGACCCGCGGCGAGGATCGCTTTGATCGCCAGCGGGGCCGCCATGGGAAGACAACGATAATGCTGTATAGGATGTATGCGCTTGTCGCCCTTTTTGTGCTGCTGGCGCTGACGGCGCCGGGGCGGGCGCAGGCCCAGGTGGCAAGCGCGGAGGTCGGTCCGGGCTTCAGCTACCAGCTCGTGCCCTATGTGTGGCTGCCCTGGATCGACACCACGGCGAAAATCCCTGTGCCTGGCCGCGGGACTGCCACGACAACGGTGTCGGCAGGCCCCGGCGCCTACATTCCCAAAATCAATTTCGGCCTCATGGGTGCCGGCGAAGTGCGGTACGATCGGTTCTCCGTGCTGACCGACATCCTGTATCTCAATGCCAGCACGACCTCGAGCAAACTGAAGTCGGTCGATTTCGCTGGTACCAGCATCCCGGTTTCAGCCTTTCTGGCGACCAGCACGAGTACCAGGATTGCATCCACTGTGTGGACGCTTGCGGGCGGCTATACCTTGGCTCACGCCAACTGGGGCAATGTCGATGTCATCGCCGGGTTCCGGCTGCTGGCGATCAGCGAGCGGACGAATTTCAGCTTGTCGGCGGGGGTAATTGCACCGGATGGCGAGGTCGCGCTGAGTTGCTTCGGCGGGCTGTCGGTCAGCCGGGACATCTGGAACGGCATCGTCGGGGTTCGCGGGCGTGTGTATCTCGCGGACAGCACGTTGCTGTCGGGTGGCAGATTTTTCGTGCCGTACTATTTCGACGTTGGGACGGGTGCTTCGAACGTGACGTGGCAGGCGTTTGCCGGGATCGGCTATCAGACAAGGCGCGTCGGGATATCGATCGGGTATCGGTATCTTTCGTTCGAGAACGGTAGCAAACTCATCTCGCACGTGGCATTGGGCGGCCCGATCATCGCGGCGAACTTCAGCTTCTGAATCGTCTGGCTGGGACAATCGCGATCCGTCGGACCGGCTAGCGGAATGCGCTGCGCTGTTCCGCGTTACTGCCGCGGGCTGAACGCCGCCGGCAGGCGCAGCACCAGCCCCAGCGTGGCGATCGCCAGCACTGCCGACAGCAGATACACGTTTCGCAATGACGCCGCCACGGCGTGCACCAGATGGTCCAGCTCCGCCGACGGCATGCTTGCGCGCGACGCCAGGTTCAGCAGCCGATCCACGCCGCCCGGCGCAGCGTGCCGCAGCCCCGCGTCCAGCACCGCACCCGATACCGCGGCGCCCAGCGATTGCCCGACCATGCGGGTGAACATGCTGGCCGAGGTGGCCGCCCCGCGGTCCCGCCACGACGTGCGCGCCTGCACGGAAACGATGAAAGTTGTGTTGCAGAACCCCATGCCGATGCCGATCGCCAGCGACCCGGCGCCGGCCCATAACGGCCCGGACTTCGGCGTCATCATCACCAGTAGCGCACTTCCGGCGATCAACGACAACGCCCCGATCACAGCGGTGACGCGATAGGTCGTCCGCAGCATCACCCGCCCGGCGGCCACGCTGGCGAGGGCCCACACCACCGACATCGCGCCCAGCACTATCCCGGCCACCATCGGCGTGCGCCCCATCGCCGCTTGCACGTATGTCGGCAGGAACACCGTAACGCTCATCATGACGGCGCCGATGCTGAAGCCGCCCAGACAGCCGACCACGATCACCCGATCCGTCAACAGCCTGAACGACAGCATCGGCTCGGCGGCCCGGCGCTCCCGTGCGACGAACCCGGCCAATGCGACGGCGCCGAGCACGACCAGAGCGGCCAGCCCGCCGCCTCCGACTTGCTGCCCCTGGCCAAGCGCCAGCACCAGCGCGCCGACCCCGAGCATCAGTAGCACGGCACCGGCGTAATCGATGCGGTGCGGACGAGGCTGCCGATCTTCGTGCAGGAAAGCGGCGATCATGGCGATGGCGGCAGTGCCGACCGGCAGGTTCACCCAGAACACCAATCGCCAGTCCACCTGCTGCACCAGCACGGCGCCGAGCGGCGGCCCAATCACCGCGGCGATGCCCCAGACGCCGGAGAGCAATCCCTGGATGCGGGCGCGCTCGGTGGGCGTGTAGATATCGCCGACGATGGTGTAGGCGATCGGCAGCACTCCGCCGGCGCCAAAGCCTTGCAGGATGCGGAACCCGACCAGCACGACCATCGAGCCGGAAAATCCTGATAGCGCGGACCCGGTCAGGAACAGTCCGGCACCGAGAAAGAAGACGCGCTTGCGCCCGTACAGGTCGGCCAGCCGGCCGTAGATCGGGATGGTTACCGCCTGCGCGAGCAGGTAAGCGGAGAACACCCACGAATAGAACTCGAACCCGCCAAGCTGGGCGGTGATCGTCGGCATGGCGGTTGCGACGATCGTGCTTTCGACCGCTGCCATGAAGGTCGCCATCATGCACGCGGCGAACACCAGGCGCCGCGAAGCGCCGGTGTGCGCGGCGTGCGGGGCCAGGGGGAGCGGGGCCTGGGGACGCGGGGCCTGGGGGAGCGGCTGATCCAACGGAACGTCCTGGTGAGCTTCGGCACCACGAGGATTTGTGCAAGCAACCCTCAGGTCAACCTGCAATCGGCCGCTCCAGACCGTTGCGGCTCTTGAGTTATCGGGGCGATCGAAGCACGATCCCCCGAAATGAGCCCAGCGGAGGAGCAACGCCATGGATGACGATCGGAACCCCGAGAGCACGATGCACGCGGCTCGCCGGACGATGCTGCAAGGTGCCGGGCTGGGTGGCGCGCTGGCGCTGTTGAGCGGGGCGGGAGTCGCGCGTGCCGCCGAAACCGGGCCGTTCCCCAGCCATCCGAAATGGCGCCTGGTGTTCGTCAATCACGTCACCACCAATCCGTTCTTCGTGCCGACCCAGTATGGACTGAAGGATGCCTGCGACCTGTTCGGCTGCACGTCGCAATGGACCGGTTCGGCCAATGCCGATGTCGCCGAGATGGTCAACGCGATGAACGCCGCGATCGCCAGCAAGGCGGACGCCATCGCGGTGCCGATCGTCGATCCGCGCGCCTTCAACGATCCCACCGCCAAGGCGCTGGCCGCCGGCATCCCGGTGTTCGCCTACAACGCCGACGCGCCACCGGGCAGCGGCAACAAGCGACTGGCGTATATCGGGCAGGACCTTTACCAGTCCGGCTACAGCATGGGCGAGCGCATCGTCTCCATGGTCGATTCCGGGCTGGTGGCGATCTTCATCGCCACGCCCGGGCAGCTCAATATCCAGCCGCGGCTGGACGGCGCCATCGCGGCGATCAAGAAGTCCGGCAAGAACATCGACGTGCAGTCGATCGCCAGCGGCCCGACGGTGAATGAGGAACTGTCCCGCATCCGCTCGTTCTATCTCGGCCACCAGGACCTGAAGGGCATGTTCGCGGTCGATGCCGGCAGCACGCAGGGCGTCGGCGAGGTGATGCAGCAATCCAACCTGGCGGCCAAGGGGGTTCATGCCGGCGGCTATGATCTGCTGCCGAAGACGCTGGAGCTGATCCAGGGCGGGTTCCTGGATTTCACCATCGACCAGCAGGCCTACCTGCAAGGCTTCTACACGGTGACTGAAATGGTGATGTTCCTGGCCTCCGGCGGGCTCACCGGACCAGCCGACATCAATACCGGGCTGAAATTCGTCACAAAGGCAAGCGTCGGGCCGTACCTGACGACCAAGACCCGGTACGAAGGTTCGTCGTCGCAGGCCGAGATCGTCAAGCGCAGCGGCTCGATCGGCTGAACGCGCTCCCCTCGGACATGTCACCCGGGCGCGGCCGGCGCCGGCTGCTGGACCTGTTCCTGCGCTGGCAGGAGACCAGCATCCTGATCGTGGCGCTGATCCTGATCGGCTATTTCGAAAGCGCCAACAGCGCGTTCCTGCTGTCCGACGCCAGCCTGCAGAACCTGTCGCAGTACATCGCGCCGGTGGCGATCATCGCCTGCGGCGAGATCATGCTGATGATCATGGGCGAGATCGACCTGTCAGCCGGCATGGTGTTCGCGCTCGCCCCGTTCGTGATGCATTTCGCGGCGGCTGCGGGGATTCCGGCGCCTGTTGCGGTGGTGCTCGGGCATCGCCGCGGCGGGCGCGGTCGGCCTGGCCAACGGGGTTGTTACCGTGCTGCTGTCGATCCCGTCCTTCGTCACCACGCTCGGCACGCTGTTCCTGGTCAACGGCTTTACGCTGACTATCTCGGCGGGCACGCCGGCCAGCCCGCCGGGATCGCCGCTGCTCGCGCAGGTGATGGGAGCGTGGGGCTACAGCGAAATCCTGTGGGCGGTGCTGGTTGTTGCTGTCATGCACGTGATGCTGCGCAACACGCGCTGGGGGCTGCACACCACGGCCGCCGGGCGCCAACCCGACCGGGGCCAGCGAGGCCGGCATCAATGTCAGCCGGCTGAAGATCGGCAATTTCGTGCTGACCGGGGCGCGTTGGCGGGCTTCACCGGCATCCTGGAAGCGTTTCGCATTTCGTCGATCGACCCGCAGGCTGGCGGCAATCAGATCATGTTCCTCGCGGTGGCCGCCGGAGTGATCGGCGGCACCTCGCTGGCCGGCGGGTCGGGGACCATCGTCGGCGGGCTGATCGGCGCCGCCGTGCTGGGCATCCTGAGCGACGGGTTCACGCTGATCGGTGTGAACGCGTTCACGTTCAACATCATTCTCGGCATCGCCATACTGGCGGCGATGATCTTCAACATCCACATCGTCCGGCTGGCGCGCACCGGGGAGCACGCGATGAGCGGCGCCGCGGTCGCGTTGCGGGCGGAGGATATCGTCAAGCGGTTCGGCGCGGTGGTGGCGCTGGACGGCGTCACGGTCGAGCTGCGGCGCGGCGAGATTTTCGGCATCCTCGGCGACAACGGCGCCGGCAAATCGACGCTGATCAAGATCCTGACCGGCTTCCAGCCGCCGACCGGCGGGCGGCTGATCATCGACGGGCGGGAAACCGCGCTGCGCTCGGTCGATCATGCGCGCTCGCTCGGCATCGAATGCGTGTATCAGGACCTGGCGCTGGCCAATTCGCTTAGTATCTATCACAACCTGTTTCTGAACCGGGAGATCACGTATCCTGGGCCGATCAAGCTGCTGAACCACCGCGCCATGCGCCGCCGCGCGGTCGAGCTGCTGGACGAGATCGGGGTGAACATTCCGTCCGTCGATCTGCCGGTGGAGCGGCTGTCGGGCGGCCAGCGGCAGGCCATCGCGGTGGCGCGGGCGGTGAATTCCGACGCGAAAATCCTGCTGCTGGACGAGCCGCTGGCGGCGATGGGCGCGCGCGAGGCGGGGCTGATCATCGACCTGATCCTGCGGCTGAAGGCCAAGGGCGGGCTGTCGATCGCCATGATCATGCACAACTACGCGCAGACGCTGGAGATCGCCGACCGCATCATCCTGATGCAGCGCGGGCGGATCACCTACCAGAAGGATGCCGCCGATACGTCGGTGGAGGAACTGATGGAGATCGTGCGGCGGGAATACCGGGTGGCGCGGACCGGGTGAACTGCCCGATGCCCAGCGCCGCAAGCAAATCCCTCAAGATGACCAAGGCAGGCGCCAGGCACATCTGGCTGCACGCCCAGCGGCTTGACACGCTCGCGCCGTTCGGCGACGGGCCACAGGCCACGCGCGCGGCGGTGACACATCTAGGTTACGTACAGATCGATACCATCAATGTCATCGAGCGGTGCCACCACCATATTCTTTGGACGCGCATTCCCGCCTATCGGCGCGAGCACCTGCATCAGGCACAGACCATCGACAAAAGCATTTTCGAGTATTGGACGCACGCTTTGTCCTACGTGCCGACGGAGGATCTGCGATTCTTCATGGGCGCAATGAAGCGCCACCGCCGGGAACCTTCCACTTGGTTCAGCTCGGTCACGCCGGCAGATTTGCGCAAAGTCTTGACGTTGATCAGGAAGGAAGGCGGCCTGACGATCCGCGACATCGACGATGACGTGCTGGTCGAAAAGGAACATCTCTGGGCCAGCCGCAAGCCGTCGAAGCGGGCGCTGCAGTTTGCTTTCTACACCGGTGTGCTGACCATCAGCGAGCGCAACGGCATGCTGAAGACCTACGAACTCATGGAGCGGCATTTCGGTTGGGACAAGCCGCCCAAGCCTGCCTCAATGAGGGAAACGACGGAATATCTGCTCGACCGGGCGCTCCGCTCGCAGGGGGTCGTCAGCCTGGAGTCGATCTGCCACAACGATGCCAGCAGCAAGCCCGCCGTCCGACGATTGATCGAGGCCCGGGTTCGCCGCAAGCAGTTGGTTTCAATCGAACTCGATGGCGCGGAAAAGCTGGAGCAATGGATCCGCCCCGATGTGCTGGAGACCGCCGGCAGTCCTGATGCGGGAATCGTCCACATCCTCTCGCCATTCGACCCTCTTATTATCCAGCGTAAGCGGGCCCGGCTGTTTTTCGATTATGAGCACCGATTCGAAGCCTATGTCCCCAAGGAAAAGCGGCTGTTCGGATATTTCGCGTTGCCGGTTCTTGTGGCCGACGACATCGTCGCCGCAATCGACCTCAAGACGGATCGCCGGACGCAGGAACTGCTGATGCAGAAATGGACTTGGGTCGGCAATGGTCCGCGCAAGTTGCTAAAGCGCCGCATAGAGGAGGAACTGCACCGCTTCGAACGCTTTCAGCTCGCCGGCTCGAACGTCATTCCCGCGAAAGCACTGCGCGCTACAAATCCGCCACCCTGATCCAGCCGGCGATGCCAGCCGCCACCACCGCCCCCAGCACGCTCGTGCCAACCCCATCAACCCCCAACTCGTGCTCGATCCCCAGCCACAGTGCCAGCACGCACACCCCGACCGCCACTCCGCCCACCAGGCTGGCGCGACCCTTCTTGATCCGGCCGTCGGGGAACGTCGCCACCGCAATCACTCCGCCGGCGCCGGTGTCCGCACATGCCCGATACGCGGATCATCGGCGCTGTTGCGCACCCGCTTCAGCCCATGCACCACGAAACGCCTGTCATACCCGTTGAACACATGCCGCAGCAGCCCGCATTTCAGGTCGGAGGTGCCGAAGAACCAGTCGGCCATCGGATAGGTCAGGTTGAAGTTCCGCTCCATCATGATCGCCGTGTTGTGGTGCGCGATGTGATGCCGGCGGATCGAGTTCACCAGCGGGATGTGCCTGACAAGCCGGTCGTCCTTCACGTGGCAGCAATAGTGGAACAGCTCGTAATTCAAGTACAGCCCCACATTGGTGATCAGCAGCAGCCAGCCGGCGTTCGGCAGCCCGACCGCATACAGCAGGGCCGCCGGCGGGATCGACAGGGCAATAAACGCGACCAGCGCGTAGGGCGGGAAGAACACGATGCGAAAGTCACGGCTGCTGTCGAAGGTCGGCTCGATATCGGTGAAGAACTGATGGTGTGCCAGCGTGTGGCGCTTGTAGATGCCCATGAATCCCGGCACCGGCCGGTGCATGACGAATCGGTGGATCCACCACTCGAACGCGTTGGAGATGCAGAACGCCGCCGGGATCACCAGCCATTCGTACCAGGCTGGATGGCTGACCTGACGGGCGCAGTACCAGATCGCCGCGGCGCCGATGGCGAAGATCAGCGCCACGTGCCCCCAGCCGGAATACGCGCCGGCGATCCTGCCGCGGAAATCCGTGCGGAACGCCTGCTGACGCTGCGTCATGCGGTGCACGTCCATGCACCCCTCCTTCGCTAATCCCGTCGGGCAAAATCCTGTCGGGTCCAGACAAGATTATTCTGCCACTATCAGCCGGAAAGACCAAATCGGGCAGTGTGCAGCGCAGCATCGCGGCGCTTCGTTGCAATTCAGCGCGACGCCCCGCCAACCCATTGCGATGCTACGCTGTCGCATCCCATCTATGGACAGGTTGCGGGCCGGCCTGGCCGCCCGGCCGGAGGGACGTTGCCGATGGATATCGGACTCGCGCACAGCGCTGCCACCACGCTGGAAAGTCGCTTCGTCGATCTCGACACCCCGGTGCTGTTGTCCGGCGTGCAGGCGATGGTGCGGCTGGTACTGGAACAGGCGCGGTTGGACCGAACGGCCGGGCACCACACGGCCGGCCTGGTCTCGGGCTATCGCGGCTCCCCGCTCGGCGGGCTGGATCAGGAACTGTGGCGCCGCCAGAAGCTGCTGACAGCGCATGACATTCGTTTCCAGCCCGGCCTGAACGAGGACCTCGCGGCCACCATGCTGTGGGGCGCGCAGCAAATCGACGCTTTCCCCGGTAAACGGTTCGACGGCGTGTTCGGCCTGTGGTACGGCAAGGGCCCCGGTGTCGATCGGTCCGGCGATGCGCTGCGCTGCGCCAACATGCTCGGCACCGCGGCGTTGGGCGGCGTGCTGGCAGTCGCCGGGGACGACCACGGGGCGCAGTCCTCCACATATCCGCATCAGACCGAGCAGTTGTTCCAGGGCTGGATGATCCCGGTGCTAAATCCGGCCTCGGTGCAGGACATCGTGGATTTCGGCCTGGCCGGTATCGCGCTGTCCCGCTATTGCGGCCTGTGGGTCGCGCTGAAGACCACCGCCGAGACCGCTGAGCAGGCCGCCACGATCGTAATCCCCGCCGAGCGTCGCTTCGCTATTCCCGATTACGCGCGCCCCGACGACCACCCGATCGGCTACGACCCAAGCCTGTCCTTTCCCGCCGACCGGTTCACCCTCGAGCGCCGCGTCCTCATGGAGCGGTTGCCGGCAATGACCGCATGGTCGCGCGCCAACCGGCTGGACCGTGTGGTGTTCGGCGCCGCGGACGCGCCGATCGGGCTGGTCACGGTCGGCCGCGCGCACATGGACACGATGCACGCACTGCGCCGGCTCGGGCTGGACGGCCATCCGCTGATCGCGCTTTACAAGGTCGGCATGTCCTGGCCGTTGGAGACCGAGGGGCTGCGTGACTTCGCCCGCGGCAAGCGGGCGCTGCTGGTGATCGAAGAAAAGCGCAGCTTCGTCGAAGCGCAGATTCGCGACACGCTGTACAACCTGCCTGCCGATCGGCGGCCGGAAATCGCCGGCAAGGTGGATGTGCAGGGGGCGCCGTTGCTGTCGCCGCTGCTGGAACTGTCGCCGGAGGCGGTGGGGAGCGCATTGGCTCGGTTCCTCACGGCCGCTGGGCTGAACGTCCCGGAGCCGCCGGAGTATCCCCACCCGGAGCGTCCGGCGGGGCTGCTGCGCCGCATCCCCGCGTTCTGCGCCGGCTGCCCGCATGGTACCTCCACCCGGCTGCCGGACGGCAGCTTCGCCACGGCGGGCATCGGCTGCCACTTCATGGCGCTGGACCATGGCGATGCAACGCGCACCTTTACCCATATGGGCGGCGAGGGCGTCACCTGGGTCGGGCTGGCGCCGTTCACCGACACGCCGCACGTGTTCGCCAATCTTGGCGACGGCACCTACACGCATTCCGGCATTCTGGCGATCCGCCAGGCGGTCGCCGCAAAGGCCCACATCACTTACAAAATTCTGTTCAACGACGCCGTGGCGATGACCGGCGGCCAGCCCGCCGAGGGCGGTTTCACGGTGCCGGAGATCGCCGCCCAGGTACACGCCGAGGGCGTGCGCCGCATCGCGATTGTTGCCGATGAGGCGGATCGGCTGCCGCCGGTGTCCGCGTTGCCGCCTGGGACCACCCGGCACGCGCGGCACGACCTCGATGGCGTGCAGCGGGACCTGCGCGAGCACCCCGGCGTGTCTGTGCTGATCTACGACCAGGTCTGCGCCACGGAAAAGCGCCGGCGCCGCAAGCGGGGCAAGCTGGCGGAGGCAACCCAGAGCGTGGTGATCAACCCGGAGGTGTGCGAGAACTGCGGCGACTGCTCCGCGCAGTCGAGTTGCATCGCAATCGAGCCGGTCGAGACGGCGCTGGGGCGCAAGCGGCGCATCAACCCGACCGCGTGCAACGTCGATTTGTCGTGCCTGAAGGGGTTCTGCCCGAGCTTCGTCACGGTAGCCGGGCCGCCGCGCGCGCCGGATGCCGATCCGCGCTGGGCAGCGCGGGAGACGGAGCTGGCGGCGGGATTGCCGGAGCCTCGGCTGCCGACCCGCATGCCGTGGCGGGGGTTGTTCGCCGGCATCGGCGGCGGCGGGATCGTTACCTCAGGCGCCGTCCTGGCAATGGCGGCGCATCTGGAAGGGCGTCAGGTCCGCACCTTGGATTTCACCGGGCTGGCACAGAAGAACGGCACTGTCGTTGCGCATGTGCAGATCGGCCAGCTCGGTGGCGTGCCGGGATAGATGACGGGGCAGGGGAGGCGGGTCTCGACGTCGTTCGCATCCCGCTCGGTGAGGCGAACGTGATGCTGGCGGCGGACCTCGCGGTGGGCGCCGGACCGGGCGTGCTGGAGCGGTGCTCGCCTGATGCGGCGGTGATCGGCAACCTGGATTTGGCGGCGACCGCGGAATTCAAGTTCGACCCGCATCTGTCGATTGATGCCGGGCTGCACCGGCGCACCATCGAGCGCGCGACGGACGGGCGGCCGGCACGTATCTGCACGCGGTGCGGCTGGCCGAGAAGCTGTTCGGCAATGCGCAGGCGATGAACACGATGCTGCTTGGGCTGGCCTGGCAACGCGGGCTGATCCCGGTGGGTGAGGCGTCCATCTTGCGGGCGATCGAGCTGAATGGCGCGGCGGTGCCGGTGAACCGGCGCGCGTTCCTGTGGGGACGCATCCTGGCTGAGCGGCCGGAGTTGGCTGACGAGATTTTGGTGCATACGCTCGAAGCGCCTCCGGCGACGCTCGATGCGCTGATTGCCGAGCGGGCGGCGCGGCTGGTGGAGTACCAGGATGCGGCATATGCGGCGAAGTACCGCGCTGTGCTTGACACCGTCGTTGCAAAGGAAACCGAAATGTTCGGTCGTCCGGGGCGGCTATCGCGTGCGGCCGCCGAAGGGCTGTTCCGGGTGATGGCTTACAAGGACGAGTACGAGGTGGCGCGGATGCACGCCGTCACGCCATACGGCAAGCGTCCGGTGTTTCACATGGCGCCGCCGCTGGTGTCGCGGATCGACCCGGCAACCGGACGGCGGCGGAAGTCGGCGATTCCCGGGTGGGTGGCGTTGCCGCTGTTTCGGGTGTTACGGCATGGCAAACGGCTGCGGGGAACCGCGCTGGACCTGTTCGGCCGGCAACCGGAGCGGCAGTGGGAGCGGGCGCTGATCGGGCAGTATCAGGCCGATCTGCGCCGCGTCATCGATGGGCTGCGGCCGGACAATTTGGATGCGGCGGTGGCGCTCGCCGAAATTCCCGATCTGATCCGCGGCTTCGGTCCGGTGAAGGAGGCGAACCGGGTAAAGGCGATGGAGCGCCGGGAGAAGCTGCTGGCCGCGCTCAGCCGGGAACCTGAGCGGGTTGCGGTGGCGGCGGAGTAGAGCCGTTGCTCAAACAATTTTGATTGATATTATACCAACCGTCCATAGGATTGACGTAATCCCGGCTGCGCATGTCATGCCCGGCGAAGAGTCGATCTTACGGGCGCTTGGTGTCATTCGACAACCACTTCCCCAATAGCAGGTGCTTTGTTCTCTCTCCTGATTCCGGATCAATCCTCGATATTATACCAACTGTCCATAGGATTGACGTAATCCCGGCTGTGCGTGTCATGCTCGGCCCGGCCATAGCCTGTCCTCGGGCCGGCCTTGACGACGGGTGGCGCCGGTTGCCGTGGGATGAAGTCGATCTTACGGGCAACTTACAATTCGATCTCGTGCGGAACTTCGATCTCGACCGCCTCGTCATCATCATCTGGCTCGGCAGGTTCGTCGTCGGCTTCCTCGGCTGGGGTCAGGGTTTCGACCTCGTCCTCGGCGATCGGGGAGGGCTGGGGACGCTCGATGAACCGTCTGGCGCGCAAGGGCGGGACCTGTCGCAGGGCGCGCGGCTGCTCCGTCGGTTGTTCGACCCCGCATTTGGGGCAAACGGCTGGTGACCGATTGAGGTCATAGAACGGCGCGTGGCACCCCGTGCATGCGCATTTCTTGCCGAGTTCGGGTCTGCCCATCGCATTGTCCCCGCAGAAGCCGGCTCGCGGGATGATCCCAGCGTGACCGCCGCCTCGCAAAATGATCGTCTGTTTTGCTGACGGGCCCCTTGGCCGGGCCGGCCATTGTCGCCGGGCGAGCCCCAGGATCGATATATGGGGGGATGACCACTGCCTTACGAGGGGCGATCGCTGCCGGCGCCGCGGATCAAGTTGCAAACACCGGAGTTTATCGCCATTTGCATCACGCCGCGGCGGTATTTGCAGGCAGCGCACGCAGCCTGGGGACCGCGGACTTTTCAGCGCAAAACAAACGTGATGGCGGAGGTGGAGAAATGATGATGAAATCGAAATCTGAGCCTGGACGATGGGATGACGATCAGGTGCTGTTCGAGATCGACCATGGTCAGCGCCGTGTCACCTGTTCGGTCTCGCGAGAGGCGCTGGAAGAAGCCGGTCCCGGCCCCGCTGCCGCACGATGGGAGCTGTTGAACGCATTCGAGACACTGCGTGGCCGGATCGAGCGGATCGCTCGTGACAAGCTTCACGCCGAAGCGGACGCGCCGGCCCGTAGCATCCATATCACCGCCGGCGATCTGAACGATCCGGCTCCGGCAGCTCCGGCCGTGGCGCTTCGCCGGCGCGTCGCGGCCAGGATAACGGAAGGTGCCGCGCCGGGTCGGTTGTGTATGATACGACATGCAATTTCAACCTCTCCGACCAGCCGGAGAGGTGAAGCGGAGCATCATCTCGCCACCGGCACGCCAGCCTTGGCCAGCGACTCCGCCTGTCGTTCGGCCATCGCCTGCTCGTCGAAGCCCTCGATCAGCTTTGCGAACAACCGGCTCCAGTTCAGCTCCGCGCCGAGACGCAGGAACACGCCGCCCAGACCGATCGCCGAGCGATCCATCAGCACGAATTCACGCGGCGGTCGTACGCCACCGGTGCGCTTCAGCCCGGCATGCACGCGCTCGGCGACTTCGCGGCCGTATTGCGGGTCGTTGGTTTCCTGGATGCGGCGCTCGCGGTCTTCCATCAGCGGCTCGTAGAGGAACCGCGCCCACATATTCAGCACGTCGGTCTTGTCGCGCGTCAGGTTGGTGAATCCCCAGGTCTCGTAAGCCCGATGCGCCTTGGCATCGTCGCTGTCGCGCACCGCCTCATAAAGGTCGATGACGCCGCGCACGAATTTCGGCTCGAACACGCGGATGGCGCCAAAGTCCAGCAGGTTCACCGAGGCGTCCGGCCGCACCTGATAGTTTCCCAAATGCGGATCGCCATGGATCACGCCATAGCGGTAGAATGGCACGTACCACGCGTGAAACAACGCTTCGGCGATGCGGTTGCGCTCGGCCAGCGGGGGGTCTTCTTCCAGCCGGCGCATCAGCGGACGGCCGTCCAGCCAGGTCATCGTCAGCAGCCGCTTCGTGCAATAACCGGGGATCGGCACGGGGACGTGGACGGTCGGAACATCCGCAAGCATGATGCCGTACAGCCGCATCTGCGCCGCCTCACGCTCGTAGTCCAGCTCCTCGCGCAGCCGTTGCGTCAGTTCCTTGTAGATTTCCTCATGGTCGATCGCGTTGTCCATGCGATGATAGATCGCCATCGCCAGCCGCAACTGGCGCAAATCGGCTTCCACCGTGCTGGCCATGTCGGGGTATTGCAGCTTGCAGGCAACGTCCGTTCCATCCGGCAAGGTCGCGCGATGGACCTGCCCCAGGCTGGCGGCGGCCGACGCCTCCCGGCCGAACCGGGCGAATTTGCGTTCCCAGTCGGGGCCCAGCTCGCTCGCCATGCGGCGGCGGACGAAGTTCCATCCCATCGGCGGCGCGTTGGCCTGCAGCTCGGCCAGTTCCGCGGCGTATTCCGCCGGCAGCGCGTCCGGCACGGTGGACAGGAACTGCGCGACCTTCATCAGCGGGCCTTTCAGCCCGCCCAGGATCGCCCGCAAATCCTCGGCATGCGCGGCGCGATCCGTCTTCATGCCGAACACCCGCGCGCCGGCCACCCGCGCCGCGATGCCGCCCACGGCGCCTGACGTGCGCGCCATCCGGCGCAGCTCCCCCAGTATCGAGGAGTCGCCCTCGTCGCGCGCCATCAGGCCACCGCCTCCAGCTCATCGATAAATCCGGCGATCACGTCGAGACCCTTCTTCCAGAATCCGGGATCCGATGCATCGAGCCCGAACGGGGCCAACAGTTCCTTGTGCCGTTTCGTCCCGCCGGCGCGCAGCATATCGAGATACTTGGCCTGGAAACCGGGATGGCCGGCCTGGAAGACGCCATACAGCGCGTTGACCAGGCAATCGCCGAACGCATACGCATAAACATAGAACGGCGTGTGGATGAAATGCGGCACGTACGACCAGAACACGTTGTACTCCGCGGTGAATTCGAATGCCGGGCCGAGGCTTTCGGTCTGCATCTCGCGCCAGATTTCACCGATCCGCTCCGGCAGCAGTTCGCCCTGCCGCCGCTCATCGTGCAGGCGCAACTCGAATTGGTAGAACGCGATCTGGCGCACCACGGTATTGAGCATGTCCTCGACCTTTGCCGCCAGCATGATGCGCCGGCGACGCGGATCGCGCTCGGCGTCCAGCAGGGCGCGGAAGGTCAGCATCTCGCCGAACACGCTGGCGGTCTCGGCCAAGGTCAGCGGCGTGCCGGACATCAGGCCGCCTTGCGCCTGGCCCGCCAGTACCTGGTGAACGCCATGGCCCAATTCGTGCGCCAGGGTCATCACGTCCCGCGTGCGCCCGTGATAGTTCAGCAGCAGATAGGGATGCACCGAGGGCACCGTCGGGTGCGCAAAGGCGCCGCCCGCCTTGCCCGGCTTCAGCGTCGCATCGATCCACTGCCGCTCGAAGAAGCGGGCGCCGATGTCGGCCAGCTCCGGACTGAACGCGCGATAAGCGGACAGCACGCGCGTCTGCGCCTCATTCCAACCGATGTGCCGGTCGTCGTCTTCCGGCAACGGTGCGTTGCGGTCCCAGTGCTGCAGCTTCGGCAGCCCGAGCCAGCGTGCCTTCATCGTGTAATAACGATGCGCCAGACGCGGGTAGGCCGCCTGCACGGCAGCAACCAGCGCATCGACCACCTCGTCTTCCACCATGTTGGCGCGGTTGCGGGAACTCGCCGGACGCGGATAGTGGCGCCAGGTGTCGATGATCTCCTTGTCCTTCGCGAGCGTATTGGTGATCAGGCCAAACAGCTTGATGTTGCGGCCGAATGCCTCGCCGATGGCGTGCGCAGCCGCCTCGCGCACCGCGCGATCGGCGTCCGACAGCTTGTTGAGCGCGGCACTGACCGTCAGGTCTTCGCCGGCCACGCGCACCCGCATGCCCGCCACCGTCTCGTCGAACAACCGGCTCCAGGCGGAATGGCCGGTGACCTCCTTCTCGTGCAGCAGCTTTTCCAGCTCGTCGGAAAGCTGGTGCGGGCGGAACACGCGCAAATCGCGCAGCCACGGCCGCCAATGCGCCAGCGCCGGGTCGGCGAGCTTCTCCTCCAGCGCGGCATCATCGATGCGATTCAGCTCCAGGGCGAAAAAGATCAGATTGCTGCTGATCGCCGTCACCCGCTCGTTCACCGTCTGGTAGAAGCGGCCGATCGCGGCATTGGTGGAATCGGCCGAGAACAGAAGCTGGGCGTACGACATCAGCCGGCCCAGGGTTTCCTCGATTCGCTCGTACGCGGCGATCGCCGCGGCCAGGTCCGCCCCCGACAGCTCGCCCAGCTTGCCGGCATGGGCTGCCGCGAACTCCCTGGCGGCGGCTTCGGCGGCGCTGAAATCGGCCGTCACGGCGTCGCTGTCCGGACCGGGATACAGGTCCGACAAGTCCCAGGTCGGCAGAGCCTGCTGCTCCGCCGCGCCGGCGGTGGAGCCCTCTGGTGAACCGATCGGCATCGTTAATATGTCCTGCTGCTGCTACTATGTCATCCGCATGTAGGCCGGCCGGCAGGTGCGTCAAAGGGCAGCCGGCAGCGGGAGGTGAGGTGCGGACCGATCCGGAGACCTGGTCGCCCGGCCGCAACCTGGCGGACATGATGTTCGCGCGGGCGCAGGCATGGTCCGATCGGCCGATGCTGCGGTGCTTTCGCGACGGCGGCTGGCAGCGCATCGCCTGGGGGGAATTTGCCCGCAGTGCCGCCTCTGCCGCCCGTCATCTGCGCGCGGCCGGCGTGGCGCCGGGCGACCGGGTGCTCATTGTGGCCGAGAACCGGCCCGAATACCCGATTGCCGAGACCGCGCTGATGGCGATCCGCGCGGTCCCCGTGCCGGCCTACGTGACGAATACGATTGAGGATCACGCACACATCATACGTGATTCGGGAGCGCGCGCGGCGATCGTCTCCACGACCGCGCTGGCCAAACGCATCCGCGAGGCGGGCGGCGATGGTCTGGATCTTCTGGTGGTGATGGATGGGCCGCCGGAGGGTGCCGGCGGCCATCCGCGGCTGCTGCCAACCGTGATCCCCGGGGCCGTGATGCCCTGGGCCGAGCTGGTGTCCGACTCCGCGCCGGCCGACGACATTGCGCTGGCGGCCGGAGCGATCGAGCCGGACACCCTGGCGTGCCTGATTTACACCTCCGGCACCGGTGGGGCGCCCAAGGGCGTGATGCTGCCGCACCGCGCCATCCTGTCGAACTGCCGCGGCGCGTTCGAGCTGCTGCGCCCGTTGCGGCTGAGGGACGAAGTGTACCTGTCGTACCTGCCGACCGCGCACAGCTACGAGCACACGGTCGGGTTGTTCTTTCTGCCCAGTATCGGCTGCGAGATCGTCTATGCGCGCGGCGTCGAGCACCTCGCCGCGGACATGCTGGCGGTGCGCCCGACAATCCTGGCCACCGTGCCCCGCGTGCTGGAGGTGATCCGCGCCCGCGTGCTGGCCCAGGTGGCGCGCCAGCCGGCGTGGCGGCAAGCGCTGTTCGACCGGGCGCTGGGGATCGGACTTAAGCGTGTCGATGGGGCCCGGCTGACCGTGGCGGAGCGCATGCTGGACCCCGTGCTGGACCGGCTGGTGCGAGCGAAGGTGCGCGCACGGTTCGGCGGGCGTGTGGTCGGGCTGATGTCCGGCGGAGCGCGGCTGGAACCGGAGGTTGGGCGGTTCTTCCTGGCGCTCGGCCTGCTGGTGATGCAGGGCTACGGGCAAACCGAGGCCGGCCCGGTGATCAGCGCCAACCCGCCGGACGCGGTGCGGATCGACACGGTCGGGCGGCCGTTGGCCGGAGTCGAACTGCGCATCGCCGATGACGGCGAAATCCTGGTGCGCGGCGAGTTGATGATGCAGGGCTACTGGGGCCGTCCGGAGGACACCGCGATGGCGATCCGCAATGGCTGGCTGCACACCGGAGATATCGGCGTGCTGGACTCCGACGGCTATCTGCGCATCACGGATCGCAAGAAGGACATGATCGTGCTGTCCGGCGGCGAGAACGTTTCCCCGGCGAAAGTAGAGGGGATGCTGGTTTCCGAGCCGGAGATCGTTCAGGTGGTGGTGGTCGGGGAGGGGCGGGCAGGGCTGACGGCGCTGATCGTGCCGGCGGATGGGTGCGACGAAGCGGCGGCGGCGGCGGCGGTCACGCGAGTGAACATGCGGCTGTCAGTGACCGAGCGCATCCGGCGTCACGCTATCGTGGAGGCGTTCACGGTGGAGAACGGCCTGCTGACACCGTCACAAAAGGTGCGGCGGTCGGCGGTTATGCTGGCGAATGCGGAAGCGTTGCGGCGGGGGTAATACCCCGCCGTTGAGAGTCACCGACGGGAGGACATGCACGGCTGGGAGGAAGTCAGTCTCCTGGGCGGTTGCTATCAGCCTGCAAATCGGTTGGTCCAGAATGCGTTGTCGCCACCGCCCGGGTTCAGCTTCGCGACCGAGGCGTCCCCAAGCTCCGCGCTGAAATGGATCAATGCCTGAATGCCCGATTCGTCAAATGCCCCTCGGCCGGTGACGCCGTCGCTCAGGCTGCGGACCGCCTGCTCGATGATCGCTGCCGGCAATTTCGGAAAGAACTGCCTCTGAATCGCGTCCGCCGTGCCGGTCGGATCGCGCGCGACAGCGCCGCTCGCCGCCTGCAACGCCTGCGCGCTGCGGCGGATCAGATCCGGCGACTTCGCGGCTGCCTCGCGTCGGGCCACCAGCACCAGAAACGGCGTCGTGCGCAGCGCCGGAAATGCATCCCCGGCCCGAATCAGGATACGGCCGCTGCCGGCGGCTTCGGCGATCGCCCCCTCCGGCGGCGACAGGATGAATGCGTCGATTCGCTTGTTCTCCAGTGCCGCCTGAATCGCCGGAGGACCGCCGACCAGCGCGACCTGGATATCATCGGGTCCAAGCCCGCCCTGCCGTGCCAGCCAGCGCGCCATCCGATCCTGCGCGCCGCCCACCGCGCTGACGCCGATCACCGCGCCCTTCATCGCCGCCAACCGTTTCGGCAGCGCGTCGTCTGGCGTCACGCCGGTGCGCGTCATCAATGCCGGTGACACGACCAGTTCAAGCGAAACCTTCGACATCAGATCATACACCATCAGGAACGGCTGGCCTTTCGCGATCGCGGTCAGGGCGGTATCGCTGCCGACCGCCGCAAGATCGATATCGCCCGCATCCAGCGCGGCCAACGCCGTCGGATCGCCGCCCGGAATCGCCGCCCATTCCAGCGAGAGCGACTGCGCCGCGAACGCCCCGGTCGCCCGCCCCGCCCACAACGGGAGGAAGCTCAATGAGGTCGTCGCCTGGCCGATCCGAACCCGATCCGCGACCACCGCGCGAGCGGGCCGCCACGCAATGGTCGTAAGCCCAAGCAGCAACAGACGGCGGCGGAGCGCGGCAGGTGCAAACATTCCGTGCATGATCAGACTCCCTCGGTTGCGGTTCCGGCCGACGCTGCACCCGCCGATTTCCACCGTAGCAGCCGCCGTTCCAGCCGGTTCGCCGCCGCGCCCGCCGCACTGATGAACACCACCAGGATGGCGATCCCGGCGAACACGCCCGCCGGATCATAGGTATCCGACGCGTAGTGGATGAACAGCCCCAACCCTTTCACCGACGAGGTGAACTCGCCGACGATCACGCCGATCACCGCATAGGGAATGGCCATGCGCATGCCCAGCATCACGAACGGCGCCGTCGCCGGCAGATAGACGTGACGGCCGAGCTGGCGTTCGTTAGCGCCCATCACCCGTGCCAGATCGACCAGTTCGCGGTCCACCGAGCGCACCCCCGCATAGACGTTGTAGAACACCAGGAAGAACACCATGGTCGCCGCCAGCGTCACCTTCGACCAGATGCCGATGCCGAACCAGATGACGAACAGCGGCGCCAGGGCGATCTTGGGAATACCGTAGAATGCCATGACGTACGGCTCGATGATCGCGGCAAGCCGCGCCGCCCGCCCGAGCACATAGCCGGCGGCGATCCCGAACGTCACGCCGATCACGTACGAAAGCACAAGCTCCTTGGCGGTTACCGCGAGGTCCGGCAGGATCTTGCCGGTCGCGAACAACTCGAACAGCCGTCCGGCGATGACCGTCGGCCTGCTGACGTAGATCTCCCGGATCAACCGTCCGGATGCCCACTGCCAGAACAGCAGCAGCGCCAGCCCGGGAAGTGCAATGAGCAGCCGGCGGCCAATGGCTAGCGGCACTTTCCTGCGCGGCCTGGTAGCGACTGCCCTGGCGGCGGCGCCCGACATCACGCCGATACCGTGGGCCGCGCGCCGATCTCCGCCTTGAAGGCGGACCACACGCGTTCATAGGCCGGTGCGAACGCCGGATCGGCGAACGGCTCGAACACGTTGCGCGGGCGCGCCAGCCCGACCTCGACCCGCGCCAGCACCCGCGACGGCCGGCGACCGAGCACCACGACCGCATCGGCCAGCAGGATCGCCTCGGTGATGTCATGCGTGACGAACAGCACAGACAGCGGCGTCGCCATCGTCAGCCGCTGCAGATCGTCCTGCATCAGCATCCGGGTCTGGGCGTCCAGTGCGCCGAACGGCTCGTCCATCAGCAACGCGTCCGGGCGATAGACCATGGTGCGGGCGATCGAGCCGCGCTTCTGCATCCCGCCGGAGAGTTGATGCGGATAGTATCCTTCGAAGCCGGCGAGATCGACGGCAGCCAGCGCCGCGCGCGCACGCCGGTCACGTTCGGACGCCGAAACGCCGCGAAGCACCAGTGGCAGCGCCACATTCTCAAGCAATGTCTTCCACGGGAACAGCAACGCCTGTTGCGGCACCAGGCCGACCGCATGGTTGACGCCATCCACCACAACGCCGTCGTGACGCACGGTGCCGCGCGTGGGTCGCAACAGGCCGGCCGCCATCCTGATCAGCGTGCTCTTGCCGCACCCGCTCGGCCCGATAACCGCGACAAACTCCCCCGCCGAGACATCGAGCGAGATGCCGTCAAGCACGGTCAGCCGCTCCCGCCCGTGCGGGGAGGTGAACTGGTGCACAATTCCATCGAAGGAGAGACTGGCCGGCATGGCGCATCAGGTTAGCGCGCGACCCGGTTCCAGGGTAGGGCGAACCAGCGCCGAGCAAGGCACTACAGTTTCGCCCGCAAAACCGGAAGCATCCCGTGGATGCCCCCTATCGCCGCCAATGACGGTGGGAGAGTGTCGCCATATGCCGCCGGCGCATTGGCCGTTTCATCCTTTCTCAAGGATTCACACGGAGATCCACGATCAACACCCCCGCAGATTCCAGGGAATGCTGCTCGAACGCACACCGACCGAGTGCTCAAATCCATCGAAGGAATTTCGGCGGTGCATGCCGCACATATCCTCACCTGTGCGGCTGAGCGGCTGTCGCGTGGGCCGGCCGTTGAACTGCCATCGCGCTGCGGACTGCGCTGCGTTTTTTCGGCCTACGATCCGATGCCTCCTTCATCCTTCATCCTTCATTTATCCTTCAGGGGTGACCTTCAGCCTGGGATGATCGACGCTGTTTCACCGCTGCTGGAGCCGCCGGCTGAACCGGAGCTCTGCCAACTGTCCCATCGGCTGTTCACCGCCCTCGGCACCCCCCTTTTCCGCCGATCGGAATCCGATGGCGTTCCGGTCATGGTGGTGCCGCTCGGGGAGCGCGAGGCAGTGCTGCCGATCGTCGCTGTACAGCGGGAGTTTGGCATTACCCTTGACTCCGACGATGGCCGCATGCTCGCCATGGTCGCGGCGTCACTCGATTTCGTCTCCGCGCTGCGCGTCGGCGATCCGTTGCCAAGCGAAGTGCTCACCGGCGCGGCAAGCTGGACCCCCGACCCCGAGCATCTGCGGATCGCCACCGCCCGGTTGCGCCTGCAACTGATCGACTGGCTGAACCCGGACGGCGGCAACCGGCCCGAACTGGACGCCATCTCGCTGCTGGCGGTGGCCGAAGACCCGCGCCTGCGCGAGCAGGTGCAGGACGCGCTGATCCAGGCCGCCGCGACACTCGGGCTCGAATCAGCCGCCGACGTGGTGCAGCGCATTGAACAGCTCGGCGGCGAGCTCGCCTATATCGAAGCGCTGCGTGACCGCCTGCTGCGGCGCGGGCGAGCCATGGCCGCCAAGGTCGAGCGCCTGTCGCGCGGCTGGCGCGGCGGGGCGACGCAGATCGAGACGCTGGGCCAGGTGAAGCGCCTGTCCAGCATCGCGCTCCGCCAGCTTGCTGCCCGCTTCCAGGAGCTGGACCGCCAGACCGGCGAGGTGATGGCGGCCCTGCGCAATGTGGAGGGTCAGCAGGCCGTCATCCGCGCCCATCGCGATTGGCTGTACCGCAGCCAGCGTGCCTGGGAGCCGATCCTGGCAGAATGGGACGCGGCCGGCGAGGTGGACGAGGGGACGCTGGCGTTGCTGAACCGCACCTACCGGTTTCTCGCGCCGCGTTTCATGCCGGTGACCGAGTGGATCTCGGTACTCAATCCGTCGCGTGCCGCAGTGGTGAACCGCTCGCCCCGGATGATCTGGTAGCCGTGATGGTCTGGTAGTCGTGATGGTCTGGTAGTCGGGGCGGTTGTCGGCCGGCGGCCGGGGGGCGTAGCATCGCCGCGACCAGTGCGAGAGGAAACGGCAGATGTCCCAGGCACACACCGCGGCGCGGCCCGGCAATGAGGCGGCCTCCCTGTATCAAAGGCTGGAGGACCGCATCATGGCGCGCGACCAGGTGGGCGCCAGCCGGATGTACTACGAACTGGTGCGCGCCGGCCGCCCGCTGCCTGAAATCCTCGCCGAGGGCGTGCGCATCCACGCGCCCTACACGCATGTGCCGTATCACGAACGCATCGACGACGGCTATCCGAACTTCGTCAACAACGATCATTGCCTGCTGTCGGCGCGGGCGACGGTGAACCTGTCGCGCATGTTGCCCGGCCCGCTTGCCGCGCTGCCGATGGCGCAGACGATCTGGTACATCCCGACCGGTCTTGACATCTGGAACCAGAAGATCGGCAAGGCGCCCGGTCACTACACGCGCGGCTTCAAGGGTGGCGTGATCGCCGATCCACCGGCCCCGGCAGTGTATTGGCCTGACCAGGAACCGCTGCGGCTGCATGGACCGATCCGCGAGCGCCTCGGCCATTGGCTGACGCTGGTGCACCGCGGCCAGGTGATCGAGGCATATCGCGTGTTCCTCGGCCTGATGCAGGAATCGGAGCACCGCAAGGAGGTGCTGGCCGAGCTGGTATTCGCCGGCCTGATCGATGTGCAGGACCGGATGCTTTACAACCGCTCCTACACGACGGGTCACAAGGCCTATCGCGCGCGCTCCACTGTCGAGATCGGCAATTTCATCGGCTGGGAGAACGCCCATCACGTGCTGTATGCCGGCGCGCTGGACATCGCGGTGGGGCCACGCTGGTACTCCACATATGAAATGGCGTGCAACGCGGTGAAGATGTTCCTGGACGGGGAGGCACTGCACGCCGTACCCTATGGCGGCGCCGGCGACCGCGAACGGGCGCTGCTCGCCAATACCGAGCCGCTTAATCAGCAAGATGCGGCAGAGCTGACTCAGGCGATCATCCGCGATCCGGAACCGGCCTATCTGGAGGTGCTCAGCAGGTTGCTGCTGGCCGGCAAAAGCCCGCGGCGGATACTCGATGCGATCCAGATCGCTGCGGCGCAGGTGGTGATCGAGACGCAGAAGGACATCGGCTTTTCGATGCCGCACCATTGCTACGAGTACTGCAACACACTCGGCTGGTACTACGACAATTTCGACCATCCGTTGCGGCTGAAACTGCTGTATGTCGCCGCCTCGTTCCTCAATCGCGTGGCCTGGCACCAGAAGGGTGCCGGCGATGCCAACCCGGTCGAGATCAAGGTGGCTACCGGGGGCGACCGGATGGGCGCCGGCCAGCTTCTGGAGCGGGTGGAGGGAGCGATCCTGGGGCTGAACGGGCCCGAAAGCCTGGCCTGGACGCAGGCCTATCTGGATAACGTCACCGACCGCGCGCCGTTGGTCGAACGCGTCGCGCTGGCCGCCTGTCGCATGGGCAACGATCCGCACAACCAGGAGATCGCCCAATGCATGCTGCAGGATTTCGGCAAGAACCGCAGCCCTGAGAAGGACAAGCTGCTGCTCGCCGCGGCGTATCACACCGCCATGCACCGCAAATACGGCGACGTGCAGGAGCCGAGCCGCCGATTCGGGGAAGCGATGGGGGTGGCCGGGCTGGGGTAGCCATCAGACTGGCAACCAACTGGGCGCCATCGCTCCCTGCCGCGCTCGGCGGAGCGACCAAGCACAAGCTGCTGACCGACAGCATCATCGCCGACGTGGACCGCGGCGTGCTGCGCCCCGACAGCCAATTGCCGACCCACCGGGAACTGGCGCGGCAGCTTGGGATTTCCGTGCAGACCGTCAGCATCGGCTACCGGGAGGCGGAGCGGCGCGGCTACCTGCGCAGCGAGGTCGGCCGCGGCACTTTCGTCCGCAACCGTGTCACCGAGCGGGCCGGTCAGTTCATGCTCGACCACCGCACCGAGGATGTGGTCGATCTCTCGATCATCCGCGCTGCTTATTTCGATGCACATGAAACCGCCTCCCGCGGGTTGATGGCGGAGCTGGCGGTCAGCGAGAATGCGGAGTGGATGCGCCCCTGCCGCCCGGTGGCCGGGCTGGACCGGCACCGCCAGGCAGCCCGGTCCTGGCTCCGACGGTTGGGCGTGGACGCCGAACCCGATCGCATCCTGATCACCAACGGAACGGCGCACGCTATCTTTCTCGCGCTGGCCACGGTGGTGCGCCCCGGCGACGTCGTGCTGACCGAGGAACTGACCGATCATGGCGTCATCGGTCTCGCTAACGTGCTCGGCTTTACCCTGCGCGGGCTGCCCACCGACCGCGAGGGGCTGTTGCCCGAACCGCTGGGGGCTGCCTGCGCGGCTGGCGATGTGACCGCGATCGTGCTGGTTCCGACCCTGGGCAACCCGACCAGCCACGTCGCCGGACCGGAACGGCGGCGCCAGATCAGCGAGATCGCCCGGCGCCACAATGTGTTCGTGATCGAGGACGAGGTCTGCAAGCCGCTGCTGGACATTCCCCTGCCATCGGTGACGGAACTGGCGCCGGAGCTGGGATTCTTCGCGACCAGCTTCACCAAGTCGGTCATGACCGGGCTGCGTACCGGCTACCTTGTTGTGCCGCCGCGGCTCAGCATCCGCGCCGCCAGCATCCTGCGTGTCACCAGTTGGAGCGCGGTACCGGCAATGGCTGAAATGGCTACCCGCTGGATCGAAAACGGCGTCGCCGGGGAGCTGCTCGCGGTGCAGCGGCAGGAGATCCGGGCGCGTCAGGCCATCGTGGAGTCCGTGCTTGGCCCATTCGTGGCCGGACGGCACGATCTGTCACTGAGCGCGTGGCTGAAGGTGCCGGAGCGATGGACCGATGACGCGCTGGCCCGTGCGCTGGCGGAGCGTGGGATTGCGGTGACCGCTTCGGTTCCGTTCGTCGCCGGTACCCAGCCGCACGTGGGTGGCATCCGTATCTGCATCGGCGGACGCATCACGCTGGACCGCCTGCGCGGCGCGCTTGAAGCAATCCGCGCCACGTTCCTGCAACTGCCGCCGGTCAACGACACCGGCGTGATAGCGTAGTCGATTGTAATGAGACAATGTATCCATTGACATGAGTTTGCCGTGATCTAGCTTCCCCCGGCGATGCAGGCCGCTTCGCCATTTCCACCGGGACCCGGAGCAATTTTTGCCGCCATTCAGGCTGCGCGCGTGCGCCTGGCGGGGCGGGTTCGGCGGACGCCAACCCACCGTTCTGTTGCACTCTCGGACCGGTTTGGCGTGCCGGTGCTGCTTAAGTCCGAGCACATGCAAACCACCGGCAGCTTCAAGCTGCGCGGCGCGACCAATGCCGTGCTCGCGCTGCCGGCTGAGGCCCGGGCGCGTGGCCTTATCACGGTCTCCAGCGGCAATCATGGACGGGCGCTGGCGCACGCCGCGCGGGCCGAGGGCGTGCGCTGCATTATCTGCCTGTCAACCCTGGTGCCGGGCAACAAGATCGAGGCGATCCGCGCGCTGGGGGCCGATGTCCGCATCGTCGGCGACTCGCAGGACGCCGCGCAGGAGGAGGCCGAGCGTTTGGCGCACGAAATCGGCCTGACCTTCGTCCCGCCCTTCGACGATCCGGCGATCATCGCCGGCCAGGGAACGATCGGGCTGGAGATCATCGAGGACACGCCGGACGCCGAGCAGGTGGTGGTGCCGCTGTCCGGCGGCGGGCTTGCCGCTGGTGTCGCGGCGGCGGTGAAGGCGCTGCGTCCTGCGACACGGGTGATCGGCGTCAGCATGGAGCGCGGCGCCGCGATGCACGCCAGCCTGCAAGCGGGCCGTCCGGTGCTGGTGGAGGAAGTAGCAACCCTGGCGGACGCGCTCGGCGGTGGCATCGGGCTCGATAATCGCACCAGCTTCGCGATGGTCCGCGACCTGCTGGACGGCACGGTCCTGCTGTCCGAAGCAGAAATCGCCGCCGGCATCCGTGCTGCCAGTGTTCTGGAGAATCAGGTGCTGGAAGGCGCCGGCGCTGTCGGCATCGGCGCGCTGCTGGCCGGCAAGCTGCTGCTGCGCGGCCCCGTTGTTCTGCTGTTGTCCGGCGGCAACATCGATCCGGCGCTGCACGGGCGAATTATTGCGGGAGAAACCGAGTGACAGCGCCCTTGCTGCCTTTCACGCCCACCGAGTATGCGGAACGTCTGACGAAGACCCGCTCCGCCATGCAGCGGAAGGGAATCGATCTGCTGCTGATCAGCGATCCGTCCAACATGGGGTGGCTGACCGGTTATGACGGCTGGTCCTTCTATGTCCATCAAGGCGTGCTGGTACCGCCCGAAGGCGAGCCGATCTGGTACGGGCGCGGCCAGGATGCCAACGGCGCCAAACGCACCGCCTACCTGAGGCACGACAACATCATCGGCTACCCCGACCACTACGTGCAATCGACCGAGCGCCATCCGATGGATCTGCTGGCGCGCATCATCAACGAACGCGGTTGGGACCGGCTGACGATCGGCGTGGAGATGGACAATTACTGGTTCTCCGCCGCCGCCTTCGCCGCGTTGCAACGTGGCCTGCCGAATGCCCGCTTCCTCGACGCCACCGCACTGGTCAACTGGCAGCGCGCGGTGAAAAGCCCCGCCGAACTGGGCTACATGCGACGTGCCGCACGCATCGTCGAAGTGATGCATCAGCGCATCCTGGACCGCATCGAACCGGGCATGCGCAAATGCGACCTGGTTGCCGAGATCTATGACGCGGCGATCCGCGGCGTCGATGGGTTCGGCGGCGACTATCCGGCGCTGGTCCCGTTGCTGCCATCGGGCGAAGACGCCTCGGCGCCGCATCTGACCTGGGACGATCGCCCGATGCTGCGCGATCAGGGCACTTTTTTCGAAATCGCCGGATGTTACAGACGGTATCATTGTCCGCTGTCGCGTACGGTGTTCCTCGGTAAGCCGCCACCGGCGTTCCTGGATGCCGAAAAGGCGGTGCTGGAGGGCATGGCGGCCGGGCTGGAGGCAGCGCGTCCGGGCAATGTCTGCGAGGACATCGCCAACGCTTTCTTCGCCGTGCTGAAGCGCTACGGCATCACCAAGGACAACCGTACCGGCTATTCCATCGGCATGAGCTATCCGCCTGACTGGGGCGAACGGACCATGAGCCTGCGGGCCGGGGATCGCACCATCCTGCAGCCGGGCATGGCGTTTCATTTCATGAGCGGATTGTGGCTGGAGACGATGGGACTGGAGATCACTGAAAGCATCGTCATCACCGACACAGGCGTCGAGTGCCTGGCTGACGTGCCGCGCCGGCTGTTCGTGAAGGATTGAAGGGTGAGGAGTGGGGGGGGGGGACGGCGTGGACCGTCCCGATCGCGCATCGCCGGTCGAGCCGAGCGTCGATTTCGCCGCGGACGGCGTGCAGCATGGTTTCCTGCGGCTGCCGCACAGCCGCGACGACTCCGCCTGGGGTTCCGTGATGATCCCCATGGCGGTGATCGGTAACGGCGAGGGGCCGACCGCCCTGCTGACCGGCGGAAACCATGGCGACGAATATGAAGGCCCGATCGCGCTGTTCGATCTCGCGCGAGCTCTGTCGCCGGACCAGGTGCGCGGGCGCGTCATCATCGTACCGGCAATGAATTACCCGGCGTTTCGCGCCGGCACGCGCACCTCGCCGATCGACCAAGGCAACCTGAACCGAAGCTTTCCCGGCCGCCCCGACGGCACGGTGACGGAAAAGATCGCTGATTATTCGGCGGGAGATGGGAGATCGGAGATTCACGCGCCACCTGCTGCCGATGGCGGATGTCGTGCTGGATTTCCACTCCGGCGGGCGCACGCTCGATTTCCTGCCGTTCGCCGCGGCGCATGAGCTGGCGGACCAGGCGCAGGAGGCGCGTTGCCTGGCCGCAGTGGCTGCCTTCGCCGCGCCGTGGTCAGTGCGGATGCGCGAGATCGACGCCGTTGGCATGTACGACACCACCGCCGAGGCGATGGGCAAGGTCTTTCTCACCACCGAACTCGGCGGCGGCGGCACAAGCCGGGCCGAAACTGTCGCCATCGCCCGGCGCGGCGTGCGCAACTTGCTGTGCCATTGCGGCATTCTGAACGGACAGCCGGAGCCGGCTCCGACATGCTGGCTGGACATGCCCTCGACGGAGTGCTTCCGCTTCGCCGAGGAAGATGGGCTGATCGAGCCTTGCCGCGACCTCGGCGCGGCCGTTCGCGTGGATGAGGTGCTGGCACGCGTGTATCCGATCGGCCGCACCGGACTGGCGCCGATCGAGCACCGCGCCGCGATCGACGGGGCTGCACCGCGCCGCGATCGACGGGCTGCTGGTCGCGCGCCATTTCCCCGGCCGCATCCAGGCCGGCGATTGTGTTGCGGTGATCGCCACGATTGATAAGAGATGAAACAAGAAGGAGGAACACCAATGAAAGCAAACTCATGGGGTCGGCGGGCGATGCTGGCGGTGCTTGCCCTGGGGCTGGCCGGCGGCGGCGCGCAGGCCGCGAAGCTCGAGCAGATCAAGCAGCAGGGCTACATCCGCGGGGCCACCGCCAACGAGGTGCCGTATGGCTATATGGACGAAAACGGCAAGGCGGCGGGGATTGGCCCCGATGTCGCGACCGCGGTGTTGAAATCGATGGGCGTTCACGAGATCGAATGGGTGGTCACGCCGTTCGGGTCATTGATCCCCGGGCTGAAGGCGAACCGCTTCGATTTCGTCGCCGCCGAGCAGAACATCCTGCCCGACCGTTGCAAGCAGGTGCGGTTCACCGAGCCGGATTCCAGCTACGGCGAAGGACTGCTGGTCAAGGCCGGCAATGAAAACTGAGCCGAAAAAGCTGCACGCATACGAGGACTTCAAGAAGGACCCGTCGTTGAAGGTGGCGCTGGTTACCGGCGCCGACCAGCTCGATTTCCTGCACGCGCTGGGCGTGCCTGATCAGCAGATGGTGATGCTTTCCAACAACGCCGACGCGCTCTCGACGATCGAGACCGGGCGCGCCGACGCCTATGCCGCCACCGAACTGACGGTCGCCCGGCTGGCCGCGCACAGCAAGGACGTTGCCGCGGCGGATCCGTTCACTGATCCGGTGGTCAACGGCAAGCCGGTGCGCAGCTATGGCGGCTTCTCGTTCCGGCCGCAGGACCAGGACCTGTACAAGGCGTTCAACACGGCGCTGATCGCGTTCAAGAAGACGCCGGACTACAAGAAGATACTTACGTCGTATGGGCTCAGCGAGAAAAGCGTGGAAGCCGCGCAAACCAAGACCGAAGCGGAGCTCTGCGCCGGCAAGTAGCGCGCCATGCACGCACTGCGCTACCTGGGCCCGCTGCTCGCCGGGGCGGAGGTCACGGCATGGATCGCCGTGACCTCCACGCTGCTTGGCGCGCTGCTTGCTTTCGCCGCCGGGATCGCGCGCGCCGCCGGCGGGCGACTGCTGTCCGCAATCGCCATGGTGTATATCGAGATCTTCCGCGGCACCTCGTTGCTGGTGCAATTGTTCTGGTTGTATTATGCGCTGCCGCTGCTGGGGGTCTCGATGCCGCCGGTCACCACCGGCATACTTGGGCTGGGGCTGAACATCGGTGCCTACGGGGCCGAGGTGGTGCGCGGCGCCATGATGTCGGTGCCGCAGGACCAGCACGAGGCGTGCCGGGCGCTGAACCTGAGCCGGCACCACACGCTGTGGCACATCGTTCTGCCGCAGGCGGTGATCGAGATGATGCCGCCGTTCGGCAATCTTGCCGTGCAGAACCTGAAGGATACGGCGCTGGTATCGATGATCTCGATCGCCGATCTGACGTTCCATGCGCAGGAACTGCGTAACCTGACGCTGGACAGTGTGCCGATCTATGTCGTGACGCTGCTGCTGTATTTCGCCATGGCGCTTGTCGTGATGGCGTTCATGCGCTGGCTGGAGGCGCGGCTGCGGCACGGCACCGCGCTGCCGCGGGTGGCCCACGCATGATGTACGGCTATCACTGGGACCTCAGCACGCCGCTGAGCTTTGCCGTATCCATCCTGCCGATCCTGGCGATCGGCCTGGTGGTGACCTGGAAGCGACGGCGCTGGGCTTCCTGATCGCCGCCGTGCTGGGTCTGGTGTTCGCGCTGCTGCGCCGCGCCCGCTCGCGGGCGATCGCCTGGCCGGTCGGGGTGTTCGTGGAGTTCATTCGCGACACGCCGCTGCTGGTGCAGCTCTATTTCCTGTATTTCGTGCTGCCGAAATACGGGATCACCTTGCCGGCGTTCCTGACCGGCGCGATTGCGCTGGGCCTGCAATACAGCGCCTATACGTCCGAAGTGTACCGGGCCGGGCTGGATGCCATCCGCCGTGGCCAGTGGGAGGCCGCAACGGCGCTGAACCTGCCACGCTGGCGCATCTACCGCGATGTGCTGATCCCGCAAGCCATCCCGCGCATCATTCCGGCGATGGGCAACTACCTGGTCTCGATGCTGAAGGAGACACCGGTGCTGTCCACGGTTACAGTGCTGGACATGCTCAATCTGGCCAACCTGATCGGCGACCGTACATTCGAGTACCTGGTTCCGCTGTCGATGGTGGGACTGATCTTCCTGATCCTCACGCTGGCCTGCTCGGCCGGTATTCGCCGGATCGAACACCTGCTGCCGCGGGTTGGGATTTCGCTGCGATGAGCCCGCTGGTGAACTTCAAGGGCGTGGTCAAGCGCTTCGGCCCCCTGGTCGTGCTGAATGATTTCAGCTTCGCGGTGCAGCCGGGCGAGAAGGTAACGCTGATCGGCCCCAGCGGCTCCGGCAAATCGACCGTGCTGCGCGTGTTGATGACGCTTGAACCGTTCGAGGAAGGCAGCGTCGAAATTGACGGGGTTTCCTACCACGAGCCCAACGGAAAGGGGCGATTCCAGGCCAGCGAACGGCATTTGCGGCAGATCCGCTCACGCGTCGGCATGGTGTTCCAGAGCTTCAACCTGTTCCCGCACATGACGGTGCTGCGCAACCTGATCGAGGCGCCGATGGCGGTGCTGAAACTGGGCCGGGCGGAAGCGGAAGCGCGCGCGGTGGAACTGCTGGGCATGGTGGGGCTGACCGAGAAGCGGGACGCCTATCCGGCCAGCTCTCCGGTGGGCAACAGCAGCGCGTGGCCATCGCCCGGGCGCTGGCGATGCGCCCGCGCGTGCTGCTGTTCGACGAGCCCACCAGCGCGCTGGACCCGGAACTGGTGGGCGAAGTGCAGAGGTGATCCGCAACCTGGCGCGCGAACACGACCTGACCATGATCCTGGTCACCCATGAAATGCGCTTCGCCCGCGAAATCTCTGATCGTGTCTGTTTTTTCGACAAAGGGCGGATCGTGGAGGAAGGCGAGCCTGGTCGGCTGCTCGCCGACCCGCAGCACCCGCGCACGCGGGAATTTTTGCGCGCGATCTTGGGCGAGGAGATGCCGAGCGTGCCGGCATGAAGCAAGGCCAAGGGGCCTTACTGCTTGGCCGCGAGCTCCGCATCCTTGGCCTTCACCCGGGCCACCGCCGGTCGCGCATTGACACGATCGCGGTACGCAACGATCTCCGGCAGCTCCGGCACCAGCTTGAATCCCGTCGTCCATCCCAGTGCGGTACCCCACAGCACATCCGCCGCCGTGAAACGATCGCCAACAATCCACTTCCCGCGCGCAAGCTGACCGACCAGCGCCCCGAGCATCGTGTCGAAATCGCCGTACGGCGACATCGCCTGTCCGCCCGGCTCCCGCTGCAACGCGCGGTCCACCACAGCGGGCTCGAAACAGGCAGCGTAGAAGACCATCCATCGCAGATACGGCCCACGCAGCGGATCGCCCACCGGCGGCGCGAGCCCCGCCTCGGGGAACAGGTCGGCGAGGTAGAGATAGATCGCCACCTGCTCGGTGATCAGCGCGTCGCCGTGCAGCACCGCCGGCACCTTTCCCATCGGATTGACCGCGAGAAAACCGGGCTGGCGCTGCTCGCCGGCCTTCATGTTGAGCACGTGCAGTTTGTAGGGTGCGCCGAGTTCCTCGAGCAGCAGAAGCGCGCCCGTCGATCGCGTGTTCGGCGCGTGAAACAGGGTGACGGTGCCATTGCTGTTCATGCGGTGATCCACTTGATGTGTTGGAACCCGGCAGACATGGCGGCGCGCCCGTAATTGGTCAACGCCGGCGGCGTCAGGTTTTCATGCCGCCGCGCGGATCGCAACCGCGCGGACCTCATCGCCGACTGCGGCCTGGAATTGCGCAAAATTCGCCTCGAAGCGTCCGACCAGGTCGCGCGCGCGGCGATCATAGGCGCGCTTGTCCGCCCAACCCTGGCGAGGGTCGAGCACCTCGACCGGAATTCCCGGAACCGCTTCGGGAATTGCCAAGCCGAAGAACGGCTCCGTCCGGAAGCGCGCGCGAGCCAGGCTGCCGTCCAGCACCGCGTGCAGCAGGGCGCGCGTGTGGCGGATGCCCATGCGCTGGCCGATGCCGTACGCCCCGCCGGTCCAGCCGGTGTTGACCAGCCAGCAATCGACGCCGTGGCGTTCGATCAGGCGCTCCAGCATCCTGCCGTACACCTCGGGGCGGCGGGGCAGGAACGGGGCGCCGAAGCAGGCGCTGAACGTCGCCTGCGGCTCCGCTCCCAGCCCTTTTTCGGTACCGGCGACCCGGGCGGTGTAGCCCGACAGGAAATGATACATCGCCTGCGCCGGGGTCAGCCGGGCGATCGGCGGCATCACGCCGAATGCGTCGCAGGTCAGCATCACGACGTTGCGCGGTTGCCCGCCGCGGCCGGACAACTCGATATTGGGGATGAACTCGACAGGGTAGCACGAACGGGTGTTCTCGGTCAGCGACTGGTCGTTAAGGTCCAGCCTGCCGTCCGCGTCGGCGACGACGTTTTCCAGGACCGTGCCGAAACGGTGCGTGGCGGCCCAGATCTCCGGTTCATGCTCGGCCGACAGGTTGATCGCCTTGGCGTAGCAGCCGCCTTCGAAGTTGAACACGCCGTGCTCGCCCCAGCCGTGCTCATCATCGCCGATCAGCTTGCGGCCTGGATCGGATGACAGCGTCGTCTTGCCGGTGCCAGACAGGCCGAAGAACAGCGCGACGTCGCCGTCCGGCCCGGCATTGGCACTGCAATGCATCGGCAGCACGCCGCGGTCCGGGGCGAGCCAGTTCATGACAGTGAAGATCGACTTCTTGATCTCTCCGGCATACTCGGTACCGGCGATTACGATGATGCGCTGCGTGAAGGACAGCGCGATGGCGGTGCCGCCGCGCACACCGTCGATCTCTGGATCTGTCTGGAATAGCGGCGCGTGCAGGATGACGTAGTCGGGCTGGAACCCGTCCAGTTCGGCCGGTGGCGGGCGGATGAACACGTTGCGGGCGAACAGCGCCTGCCAGGCGCCGGTGGTGACCAGCCGTACGCGCACGCGATGCGCCGGGTCGGCGCCGGCATACAGGTCCTGGGTAAACAGCTCCTGACCTTGCAAGTAGGCCTGCACCCGCGCCTTCAGCAGGGCGAAGCGTTCCGGCGTCATCGGCTGGTTGACCTTGCCCCAGCAGACCTCGTCATGCACCGCCGGTTCATCGACCACGAACTTGTCGGCGACCGAGCGTCCGGTATGCACGCCGGTGGCCACGATCAGGGCGCCGTCGGCGGACAGCCGGCCTTCACAACGTCGGAGCGATTCGAGCAACCAGGGCGGGTGCTGCCAGATTGGCATGCACGGCACGCGCGGTGTTGAGGCCGGTTCCGGCAAGCGCCGGGGCAGGGCAGCCAATTGGGGCGGCGATGAGCAAGGCGTGTCGCTCCTCTCGGGTGAAACCGGGTCGATGCAGTAGGGCAGCGAACCATGCCATAGCGGGTCGGGGAAATGAAAAGCACACAACCGTGAATTGTGCAGCGCAACAGAACCGCAGCGATGCGGCGCCCGAGGGTGACCCCGGCGGCAGGCTGCGCTAAGGAGGCGCAAATGGGACAATCGACATGAACGGGAAGCTGCCCGGGGCACAGGATTTTCGGGGCCAGGCTTTGCCGGCCCAGGTTTTGCCGCCCGGTGCCAACAGCCTGCGCGGCGGACCCGACGCGCGCGGCAGGTTCGGCGAATTCGGCGGGCGGTTCGTGGCCGAAACGCTGATGCCGCTGATCCTGGAGGTCGAGCGGGCCTGGCGCGCCACCAAGGCCGACCCCGGCTTCCAGGCGGAGCTGGACCGCTACCTCGCGCATTATATCGGCCGCCCGAGCCCGCTGTGGTTCGCCGAGCGACTGACTGCCGAGCTGGGCGGCGGCAAAATCTATTTCAAGCGCGACGAGCTGAACCACACCGGCAGCCACAAGGCCAACAACTGCATGGGCCAGATTTTGCTGGCCCGCCGCATGGGCAAGACCCGCATCATCGCCGAAACCGGCGCCGGCCAGCACGGCGTGGCGACCGCGACGGTGTGTGCGCTGTTCGGCCTGCCGTGCACCGTCTATATGGGCGCCACCGACGTGGAGCGCCAGGCGCCGAACGTGTTCCGCATGAAACTGCTGGGCGCCGAGGTGAAGCCCGTCACGTCCGGCGCCGGCACACTGAAGGACGCGATGAACGAGGCGTTGCGCGACTGGGTCGCCAACGTGTCCGACACCTACTACCTGATCGGCACCGTCGCCGGCCCGCACCCATATCCGGCGATGGTGCGCGACTTCCAGTCGGTGATCGGTGAAGAAGCCAAGCGCCAACTGCATGAAGCGGAAGGCAGGCTGCCTGATGTCGCGGTGGCGTGCATCGGCGGCGGCTCGAACGCGATGGGATTGTTCCATCCGTTCCTGGATGATGTCTCGGTGCGACTGATCGGCGTGGAGGCCGGCGGGCACGGGATAGACAGCGGCGCGCACGCCGCCAGCCTGACCGGCGGCCGGCCCGGCGTGCTGCACGGCAACCGCACCTACCTGTTGCAGGACGAAGACGGGCAGATCCAGGAGGCGCACAGCATCAGCGCCGGGCTGGACTATCCTGGTATCGGCCCGGAGCATTCCTGGCTGCACGATATCGGCCGCGTCGAATACGTCGCCGCGACCGACCAGGAAGCGCTTTCGGCATTTCAGCTCTGCACCCGCACCGAGGGGATCATTCCGGCGCTGGAGCCGGCACATGCTCTGGCGCATGTCGCGAAGATCGCGCCGGAGATGGGCAAGCAGCAGATCATCCTGATGAATTTGTGCGGCCGCGGCGACAAGGACATCTTCACGGTCGCCGAGCATCTTGGCGTGAAGCTGTGAGCCGCATCGCCGCCCGTTTCGCCGCGCTGAAACAACAAGGCCGCGGTGCGCTGATCCCGTTCGTCGAGTCGTGGGATCCGGACGCCGCGACATCGATGGCGCTGCTGCGGGGCATGCCCGGCGCCGGCGCCGACCTGATCGAGATCGGCATGCCGTTCACCGACCCGATGGCGGACGGACCGACCATCCAGGCGGCCGGCAAGCGCGCGCTGAAGGCCGGCGTGAAGATGGTGAACACGCTGGCGATGGTGCGCGAGTTCCGCCGGGAAGACGACACGACGCCGCTCGTGCTGATGGGCTATCTCAATCCGATCCTGTCGTACGATCCGGAGCGATTCTGCACCGATGCCGCGGCGGCCGGCGTGGATGGGCTGATCGTGGTCGATCTGCCGACCGAGGAGGCTGCGCTTCTGCTACCGCACGCCACCGCCAACCAGCTTGATGTGATCCGGTTGATCGCGCCGACCACCGACGATGCGCGGCTGCCGCTGGTACTGGCCGGCAGTTCCGGTTTCGTCTATTACGTGAGCATCACCGGCATCACCGGCACGCGCACCGCCACCGCCGACCACCTGGCTGAAGCGATTCCGCGCATCCGCAGGCATACCGACCTGCCGATCGCGGTGGGGTTCGGCGTGCGCAGCCCGGAGCAGGCGGCGGTGGTGGCGCGCGCGGCGAATGCCGCGGTGGTGGCCTCGGCGCTGATCGACACACTGGCCGCCAGTCTCGATGCGCAGGGCCGTGCACGGCCGGATACCGTCCGGCGCGTGCTGGATCAGGTGCGGGGGCTGGCGGATGGCGTGCGTCGGGCAGGGATAGCGGCATGAGCTGGCTCACCGAATTCGTCCGCCCGAAGATCCGCACGCTGTTCACGCGGCGCGAGGTGCCGGACAATCTCTGGCACCAATGCCCGGCCTGCCAGCAGATGATCTTCGCCCGCGAACTGGCGACCAACCTCAAGGTCTGCCCGCATTGCGGCCACCACATGCGCGCCTCGGCCGCTGAACGCCTGACCTGGACCTTCGACGCCAATGCTTTCACCCGCATCGAACTCCCCAAGGCCGCGGTCGATCCGTTGCGCTTCCGTGACAGCAAGCGCTACGCCGACCGGCTGAAGGAAGCGCGCGACAAGACGCACCTGGAAGATGCCATCGCCGTAGCGCACGGCACGATCGAGGGCACCCAGGCCGTCGTCGCCGCCATGGAGTTCGATTTCATCGGCGGCTCCATGGGCGCCGCGGTCGGCGAGGGGATCGTGGCGGCCGCGCGGCTGGCCGTGTTGCAGCAGGCGCCGCTGATCGTGTTCACCGCCTCCGGCGGCGCGCGCATGCAGGAAGGCGCCCTCAGCCTGATGCAGATGCCGAAAACCGTGATCGCCACGCGGCTGCTCAGGCAGGCGGGGCTGCCCTTCATCACCGTGCTGACCGATCCCACCACCGGCGGCGTCACCGCAAGCTTCGCCATGCTGGGCGACATCCAGATTGCCGAGCCAGGCGCGTTGATCGGCTTTGCCGGCGCGCGGGTGATCGAACAGACCGTCCACGAGAAGCTGCCGGAAGGCTTCCAGACCGCCGAATACCTGCATGGGCACGGGATCATCGACATGGTGGTAAAGCGCACCGAATTGCGTGCCACGCTGGCGCGCATCCTCGGGCTGTTGCGTTCGGAACCGGCGCCGGCGCCGACCGCCGACACGCTGGCGCACGCGGCCGAGTGACCAACAGGATCGACGGCATCGTCGCCCGGCTGCACGGGCTGCATCCGCGGCTGATCGACCTCAGCCTCGATCGGCTGCTGGTGTTGCTGGACCGGCTGGGCGCGCCGGAGCGGCGGTTGCCGCCGGTGATCCATGTCGGCGGCACCAACGGCAAGGGCAGCACCTGCGCGTTCCTGCGGGCGATCGCCGAGGCGGCCGGGATGCGCGTGCATGTTTATACATCGCCACATTTGGTGCGCTTCAACGAACGCATCCGCATCGCCGGCCACCTGGTTTCCGACGAAGCGCTGTTCGCGGCATTGGAACACGTGGAACAGGTGAACGCCGGCGCCGCGATCACCGTGTTCGAGGTGATCACCGCGGTGGCGTTCCATCTGTTCGCGCAGACACCGGCGGATCTGTGCATCCTGGAAGTCGGGCTGGGCGGCCGCGGCGACGCCACCAATGTCATTGAGAAACCGGCGGCCTGTGCGATCACCTCGATCTCGCTGGATCATCGCGAAATGCTCGGTGAGACGATCGCGGCGATCGCCGGGGAAAAGGCCGGCATCATGAAATCAGGCGTGCCGGTGGCGATCGGCGCGCAATCGGACGAATCGCAAAAGGTGTTGCTGGTGCGCGCGGCGCATGTCGGCGCGCCCGTCCGGCTGCGCGGCCGGGATTGGCGGATCGAAGACGGGCACTATGAAGACGGGCACTATTCGGATGTGCGCGGCTCATTGAGGCTGCCGCCGCCATCGCTGCCGGGCGCGCACCAGTTCGACAATCTCGGGATCGCCATCGCCGCGCTGCGGGCGACATCGCTGCCGGTTCCCGATGCGGCCTTCCTGGCCGGGCCGTCGCATGCCGAATGGCCGGCTCGTCTGCAACGCCTGCATGGCGAGCTGGCCGCGCTGCTGCCGCCGGACTGGGAGCTGTTTCTCGACGGCGGGCACAACCCTGGAGCCGGCGTTGCCCTGGGCGCGCACCTCGCCGGTTGGTCCGACCGCCCGGTTCACCTGGTTGTCGGGATGAACCAGTCAAAGGACGCCAGGGAGTTTCTTCGCCCGCTGCTGCCGCACGCGGCCTCGGTCTGGGCGGTGGCCGAGCCGGGCCAGCACAAGGCGCTGCCGGTGGAGGCGATCATCGCGGCGTCCGGCGGGGTGGCGCGCCACGGCCCGCTGGTCGCTGATGCGCTGCGCGCGGTCGCCAACGAGCCCGGGCCCGCACGCGTCTTGATCTGCGGTACCCTGTACCTCGCCGGGGAGGTCCTGAAACAGGATGAGGGGATCGTATGAAACCAGCATCGAGGGGCACCGCAGGGGCGGCGAAAGAAACCCTGGCACGCTCGCTGACAGTTGCGGCGCTGCTGGCTTGGTCGTGCGCGGCGCGCGCGGCGCCGTCCGCCTGGCCCGACTACCAGATCATGGAGTGGCAGCCGCGCAGCGCGCAGCAGCTTGCCACCCTGAAGGGCATTGGTGTCAGCGGCGGCATGGCGCCGATCAATCGCGATACCGGTGTGTTCGACCCAGGCGCCCCAGCCCCGACGGCGCTGCGGACCGAGTCGATGCGGTATTATGTCGAGAATATCGCCACCGACTTCTACGCGGCCTATCACCGCTTCACGCCGGGTCGCAAACCGAACTGGCGCTTCGTGGGGCTCCAGGCGCGCTACCAGGCCAACCCGGACGATCTGTCGGTGTTCGTCCGCGATCCCGGCCTGTCGGACCCGGCCTGGCTGAAACGGGTCGAGGACCGGCTGACCGCCGTAGTCGATGCGGCAAAGCCCGATCACCCGATCTACTACAGCCTCGGCGACGAGACCGGCATCGGCGATCTCGCCGCCAACTGGGATTTCGACATCGCCCCGTCCTCGGTGGCCGGGTTCCGCACGTGGTTGCAGACGCAATATCCGTCGCTTGCGGCGCTGAACGCCGAATGGGGGACGCACTACGCCGGTTGGGACCAGGTGATGCCGGAAACAACCCGCTCCGCGATGCAGCGCGGCGACGACAATTTCGCCGCGTGGTCGGACTTCAAGGCGTGGATGGACGTGGCGTTCGCCCGCGCCGTGCGGGCCGGCACGGATGCGGTGCACCGCGCCGATCCTGCCGGGCTTGCGGCAATCGAGGGCGCGCAGGTGCCGGGCTGGGGTGGCTACGACTACACGCGGCTGGCGCACGCGGTCGATGTGATCGAGATCTACGACACCTACGAAAATCTGGCGATCCTGCGGTCGCTGAATCCCGCCATCGTGCCGATCACCACGGCCTTCAATAGCAACCCGCGGCAGCTCAATGCGATCTGGCGGGAGTGGCTGCGCGGCTGTCGCGGCCTGGTGCTGTGGGACGACAAGAGCCGGATCGTGCAGCCCGACGGCACGCTGGGTGCGATCGGGCAGAACTATGCGCCTGTCTTCGCCGCATTGCGCGGGCCGATGGGGCGGGCGGTGCTCGACAGCACCGCGATCCAAGACCCGGTTGCCATCTTGTATTCGCCGGCGAGTTTTCGGGTCGCCTGGATGCTGGAACAGAAACCGCATGGCGATGCCTGGATCACCCGCACCGCCGCCCAGGAAGATACCGGCGATGCGCAGCGGGAGGCGTTGGCGGCAGATGCACGGGCGCTCGCGCATCTGGGCCTGACACCGCGCTACGTCGGACCCGGGCAGCTTGCGCGCGGCGAGCTGGGCGGAGCCAAGGTGCTGATCCTGCCGCACGCGATTGCGTTGTCTCCGGCCGAGGACACCGCCATCGCCCGGTTCGCATTCGGCGGCGGGCAGGTGATCGCTGATACGGTGCCGGGCGGCTTTGACGATCATGGCCGCCGAATGGCCGGATCGCCGATCGCCGATCTGTTCGCCGGCGGATCGGGCCGGTTGGTGACGGCGGGGGATCAGGCGGAGCTTGGCGCGGCGCTGGCGAGGGCTGGCGTGCAGCCGCGGTTCCCCGTCGAGGCGTCCGGCAATGACCTGACGACATACGCTTTCCGCAACGGACAAAGAACAATCCTGGCGCTGCAACGTGATTTCACCGACGCGTCGGGGACCGAGCAGGTCAGCGTGACCCTGCCACGGCCGATGCTGGCAACCGACCTGCGCAGCGGGAAGTCGCTGGGGCGAGTCGGGTCTATCACCCTGACGCTCGATCCAGTGGGGCCGGCGGTGCTTGCCTTGTCCGACGCTCCGGGCTGACCTGTCACCTCTCCCGCGAGCGGGAGAGGTGACATAGATTTCCCCGATGCGTCCGCCTGCCCCGATCACCACCGATCTTGTTCTGCTCGGCGCCGGGCACGCGCATGTGGAGGTATTGCGGCGCTTCGCCATGCGACCGGAGCGCGGCGTGCGGCTGACCCTGATCGCCCGTGAACCACAAACCCCCTATTCCGGGATGCTTCCAGGGCTAATCCGCGGCGAGTACAGTTTTGACCAGGCACATATCGACCTGGCGCCGCTCACCTCCGCCGCCGCGGCGCGGCTGATCCTGGCGGAGGCGACCGGCATCGACCTGACCGCGCGCAGCGTGACGGTTCCCGATCGGCCGCCGATCGGCTTCGACCTGCTGTCGATCGATGTCGGCGGGATCCCGGCGATGCCGGAAGGCGGCGGCATCCCGGTGAAACCCATCGGCCAGTTCCTCGACCGTTTGGCGGACCTGGAAACGGACCTGCCGGACGGCGCCCGAATCGCGGTGGTTGGTGGCGGGCCCGCCGGCTCCGAGCTCGCCCTGGCACTGGCGCGGCGAGCAGGCACCCGCATGCGCCTGGTGCTGGTGACCGCGGCGTCGGAACCGCTGGCCGACGCGCCGGCACGCGCCCGGGAGGTGGCCCGCACCTCCCTGGTGGAAGCCGGCGTGGAAATCGTCTGCGGCGTGCAGGCAGGGCCCCTGACCGACGGCAAACTGGCGCTTTCCGACGGCAGCTTCCTTGAGGCAGCGGCGGCGCTCTGGGCGACCGGAGTGGTCGGGCCGGGGTTCCTAACAACGTCCGGTCTGGCGTGCGATGCGGCCGGTTGCGTACGGGTGGCTGCGACCCTGCGCAGTATCAGCAATACGAATGTATTCGCGGCGGGGGACTGCGCCGCGATCGAGGACGCCAGACGGCCCAAGGCGGGCGTCTGGGCGGTGCGTGCCGGCGTGAAGCTGGCGGCGAACCTGCGCCGGGCCGCGCGAGGGCGGACATTACAGCGATGGCGGCCGCAGCGGCAGGCACTGGTGATCATGGGCCTGGGCGACGGCCGAGGCCTGGCGTGGCGCAACGGAATCGCGGTGTGGGGGCGGCCGGTCTGGCGCTGGAAGGACTGGATTGACCGGCGTTGGATGCGGATGTACTCGATCCGCATGGCCCCGGCGACCCCAGGGGATCTGATGCGCTGTGGCGGCTGTGGTGCTAAAGTTGGTGCGGACGTGCTGTCCGGCATGCTGGCGGGGCTTAGCGTCTCGGCTGCTCCAGGTGTGCTGGTCGGGCTGGAAGCGCCGGATGATGCAGCGGTGCTCCGCCCTCCGCCGGGCATGGCGGTCGTCCAGAGCGTGGATCACTTCCGCGCCTTCCTCGATGATCCGTTGCTGTTCGGCGAGATTGCCGCCGCGCACGCGTTATCGGACCTGCACGCCATGGGCGCGCGCCCCTGGACGGCGCTGGCGGTCGTCGCCGTGCCGTACATGCGCGGCGACAAGATGCGCGCCGATCTGGCCGCGATGATGCAGGGTGCCGTGCGCGTGCTGGAGTCCGACGGCTGCACGCTGGTGGGCGGCCACAGCGGAGAGGCGCTGGAGGCATCGCTCGGCTTCGCGGTGACCGGTCTTGGCGAACCTGCCCGGCTCTGGCGCAAGGCCAGGCTGGGCGAAGGGGACGCGCTGGTGCTGACCAAGCCGCTCGGCACCGGGGTGCTGCTGGCCGGACACATGCGCGGACTGACCAAGGCGCGGTGGCTGGCAGGCGCGATCGAGAGCATGCGGCGGAGCAATGCGGATGCCGCGCGTGTGCTCGCCGCGCATGGGGTCGTTGCCTGCACCGATGTGAGCGGGTTCGGGCTGGCCGGCCATCTGATGGAGATGTTGCGTGCGTCCGGCGTGGCGGCGGCGATCCGGCTCGATGATGTGCCGCTGCTGGCCGGTGCGCTGGAGCTTGCGGAGCAGGGCGTGGAGAGCACGCTCGCGGCCGAGAACCGGATCGTGTTGCCGGAGGGCGCGCGGGAGGTGCGGATGGATTTGCTGATCGATCCGCAGACGTCGGGCGGGCTGCTTGCCGGCGTCCGGCCGCGCGACGCGGCGGCGTGCATCGACGCGCTGCGCCGCGCCGGTCTTGATGCTGCGATCATCGGCAGCGTCGAGCCGAGCGATGCCGCGGGGCCGCTGATCAGGGTGGGCTAATGATACCCGAGGCGGAAAGACTGACCCTCGACCGTCATTGCCGCGAAAGGGGGAATCCGCGCTTACGCCCGCAAAACCGGAGCAGCCCCTGGATACCCGCTTTCGCGGGCATGACGCCGGGAGGCTCGGTCCTTTCAGTCACCCGCTATAAGTGCGTTTGGGGAGTCAAGCCGCTAAAGCTCCAAACACGATTGTGCGTTGGCTGCTCGACAGGTAAACCTCACGATCGTGCGAGCACCCAGTGACATAAGCAGTCCATGACAGAGACGGTTCGCTTTCCACGACGGTCGGCTTCTCTGCGATCGCGGCTGATTCTGCTGGTGGCGGCGATTACGGTGCCGCTGCTCGGCTTTGGCTTGCTGAGCACATACCTCGAATACCGCGCCGACCGCGCGCGGGTGTCGCGTCAGGAACTCGACCTTGCCCGCAGCATGGCCCAGTCGGTCGGCGATGAACTGCAAAGCGCGATCGCTGCATTGCAGGCGCTGTCGTTGGAGCAACCGCTGCAGGCCGGCGATTTTGAACGGTTCCGGGCCGTTGCCGAGGCATTCCTGGCGCAGCAGGCCAACAGCAGCCCAGGACTCACGGTCATGGGCCGGGACGGCGCCGCATTATTTAACACGCTGCCCCTGCCGCCCGGCAAACCGGTCACGCGCGCCGATCCGGCGCTTTCGGCGCGGGTGTTCGACACCGGGCAGCCGTCGGTGTCTGAGTTGTATCGCACGGGTTTGGTCGGCCGCCCCACCGTCACGATCGATGTTCCGGTGTTCCACGACGGGCGCGTGGTTTTCGACCTGGCGTTCCGCCTGGCGCCCCAGCGCTTCGCCGCACTGCTCGCACGGCAGAATGTCCCGGCCGACTGGGTCGTGTCGATCTTCGATGCAACCGGAACCACTGTCGAGCGGGTACCGAACGGCGGGCCCTTCCTGGGCTCGCGCGCCAGCCCCGATTTCTATCCATTCCTGACCACCGAGGCCGAAGGCGTGCGGCCCACCCATGCGCTGGAAGGCACGTCGATCCTGACCGCCTGGAGCCATGTCGCGCCGTACGGATGGAGCGTCGCCATCGGCATTCCCGAGCAGAACCTGGTAGTGCCGGCGCGACGCTCCGCGCTGATGACGCTGGCGATCGGCGGCGTGATGCTGCTGATCGGCCTGATGGCCGCCACTGTGCTGGCGCGGCGCATCGCACGCCCGATCGCGTCTCTCACGCGGGTGGCCGAGGCAGCCGAGGGCGAGGGACGGATCATTTCGCACACAACCGGTTTGCGCGAGGTGGATGATGTCGCCGATGCGCTGCACGACGCCGCCATCCGGCGCCGGGTGGCCGAGCGGGCGGGCCGCGAATCGGCGATGCTGGCCAGCCGCCTGCTGGAGACGACGCCCAGCGCGACCATCCACGTCGCCCGATCGGGTGCCATCCTGTATGCGAATCCTGCGGCCGAGCGATTGCTGGCACTGTCACAGGGAAATATTGGCCGGTTCGGTCTCGATTCGCCGGTGTGGGGCACGCACGGCGCCGATGGGCAGCCGATCGCGAGCGAAGATCGCCCGGCACGGCGGGCGCTCCGCGGCGAGATCGTGCGCGACATGGAAATCGTGATCGTCGGCAGCGATGGCATGGCGCGCGTCATCCTCGCCAATGCCGCCCCGATCGGCGATCCCCGCGGCGGAATCGGCGGAGCATTGGTCGCAATGACCGACGTGACCGCGCGGCATCAGGCCGAAACCTCGCTGCGCGATCTCGTTTCCAATCTGGAACAGCGCGTGGCGCATGAGATCGCCACGCGGGAAGCCGCCCAGGCGCAGGCGCAGCATGCGCAACAGATGCAGGCCCTCGGCCAGCTTGCCGGCGGCGTCGCGCACGACATGAACAACGTGCTGCAGTCGGTCTCGGGGGCGCTGGAGCTGATAAGCAAACGTGCCGATGCGCCTGGCGTGCGGCGACTTGCCGAGCTCGCCGCCGATGCGGCTGAGCGGGGCGCCGGCGTGGTTCGCCGGCTGCTGACCTTCTCGCGCCAGGGTGATCTGCGCGCCGAATCGCTGGAACCGGCGACGCTGCTGGCGGGACTGCGGGAGATGCTGGTCCATGCGCTGGATCCGGCGATCGTGGTGCGGACCGATGTGCCGCCAGACCTTCCGGCGATCCTGGCCGACCGCATCCAACTCGAAACGGTGCTGGTGAACCTGACCACCAACGCACGCGACGCCATGCCTGATGGCGGGACCCTGATCCTCCGCGCCGCGCCCCAGACGGTCGGGCCGGACACCGCTTTGCCCGGCGACGCACGGCTGGTGCCCGGTGCGTATCTTCGAATTCGAGGTGGCGGATAATGGCTGGGGAATGGATCCCGCAACGCTGGCACGGGCCTGCGAGCCATTCTTCACCACGAAGGCAATCGACCGGGGGACCGGTCTCGGTCTGGCAATGGCGCGCGGCTTTGCCGAGCAATCCGGCGGTGCGCTGGCGATCGCCAGCACGCCCGGGCAGGGCACCGTGGTGAGCCTGTGGCTGCCGGCCACGCAACGACGTGTTGCGCAGCCGATGCCAGGGGACTGGGTTGCGCCCGTGCGCGCCTCGGGCACGCGCGTGCTGCTGGTCGATGATGAGCCGCTGGTGCGCGATGTCCTGTCGAAGCAGTTGCGCGACAGCGGGTGCGTGGTGCGCGACGTCGCCGGCGCCGAAGGTGCGCTTGCGGCACTCAATGCGAACGAGTTCGACGTGCTGGTTTCCGACCTGGCGATGCCGGGGATGAACGGGCTCGACCTGATCCGTGAGGCGCGGCACCGGCGCCCGGGCCTGCCATCGGTGCTGCTGACCGGTTATGCAGGCGACGCCATCCGCTACGCCGCCGCACGCGGGATGCCGAGCGAACGGTTCGCGCTGCTGCGCAAACCGATCTCCGGCGACCGGCTTGCCGACGAGATTTCGGTGCTGCTTTCGATGATCGAGGTGGGCTGATTCCATCGCGGATCGCGATTGCTCACAATGTCGTGAAGCCAAGGTGGATCACTCTGCTCGTGTCTGACATACGGCCGTTACACGGGCCGGTTGTGGTGCGGTCCACTCATGCTGACCCGAACCGCACGAATTTTGGCGCCGCTTCGCCGGCACCTGTTCCCGATGTTCAGCCGGCCGGCATCGGACGATGTGTGCCTCGTGCATATCCACCTGCCGCGCACCGGCGGCACAAGCTTGCGCCAGACGCTGGTCCCGTTGCTTTTGCGGCGTCTCACGCCGGACCGGATATTCCTCGTCGATCACGGACCGGAGCATGGATGCCGATGCGGGTCGCTGTCCGATCTTGAACGATTCGTCGCGAACCGACCGGGTGTGCTGCGGTTCATCTCCGGTCACATACCGGTCGAAACGGCCGGCCTTGTCGCGAACCCGTTCACGTTCACCGTTCTGCGCGCCCCGCTGGAGCGCGCGTTGTCGGATTACTGGTATTGTTTTCACGCGCGCGAGAATCCCGCGCACCCGGCGGCGCGGCGGTTGTCGCCGCTGGGGTTCTGCACCGGGCAGCACGGTCAATCCTGCAACGGCCAGGCGCGTTATCTGTCGGGTGTTGCGTTCGATGGTGGCACTTTGTCTGACGCGCAGATGCTCGGCCGTTCGAAAGCGGCGCTCGATACCATCGACGGCGTCGGGGTTTTCGAACATCTACCCGAAATGCTCGACGCGTTGTGTGCGATCGCCGGCGTGCCGCCGGTGGGTGCGCTGGAGCGACTGAATGCCGCCGAGCGACTGACGAGCGTGTCGGCACAGGATCGCAACAGGATCGCCGAGATCAATCGGCTGGATGAAATTCTTTATGCGGCAGCGCAATGCCGCTGGGCACAGCGGGACGGTTGGTCTTCCAACGAGACGCGAAGCCCTGGCCTCGGCTACCGGACGGCCGGATACTGATCGGCGCTGTCAAAGGAGCCGATCATGCGCACGCACCGCATTGCCGCAATCCCTGCCGATGGAATCGGCCCCGAGGTGATCCGTGCCGGGCTTGAGGTGCTGGACGCGGTTGCCGCGCGGGACGGCGGTTTCGAGCTGAAGATCGACCATTACGCCTGGGGCTCCAACTGGTATCGTCAGCACGGCGTGATGATGCCTCCCGACGGCCTGGCTTGGCTGCGCACCGCCGATGCGATTTATTTCGGTGCGGTGGGCGATCCGCAGATCCCCGACCACGTCACCCTGTGGGGGTTGCGGCTGCAGATCTGCCAGGGCTTCGATCAGTACGCCAACGTTCGCCCCACCCGCATCCTGCCGGGCATCGTGCCACCGCTGCGCGATGTCGGCCCGGGCGACCTGGACTGGGTGATCGTGCGGGAAAATTCGGAAGGCGAATACGCCGGTCATGGCGGTCGCGCCCATCGCGGCCTGCCGGAGGAGGTTGCGACCGAAACCGCCATCTTCACCCGCCGCGGGGTCGAGCGGATCATGCGCTATGCGTTCGACATCGCCCGCGGCCGGCCGCGCAAGCATCTGACCGTGGTCACCAAATCCAACGCGCAGCGGCACGGCATGGTGTTCTGGGACGAGATCGCCGCGCTGGTCTCCCACGATTACCGGGAAGTGAGCTGGGACAAGGAGCTGGTCGATGCGATGACCATGCGCATGGTGCGCCGTCCGCGCAGCATCGACACGGTGGTGGCGACCAATCTGCACGCCGACATATTGTCGGACCTGGCGGCCGCGTTGGCCGGATCGCTGGGCATCGCGCCGACCGCCAATATCGATCCGGAGCGGCGCAGCCCGTCGATGTTCGAGCCGATCCACGGCTCGGCGTTCGACATCGTCGGGAAGGGGATCGCCAATCCGGTGGCGAGTTTCTGGACCGCGGCGATGATGCTGGAGCATTTGCACGAGACGGACGCGGCGGCGCTGCTGATGCGTGCGGTGGAACAGGCGTGCGCGGCCGGCGTGCTGACGCCGGACCTGGGCGGCAAAGCGACCACGGCGGAGGTGACGCGGGCGGTGTGCGAGGCGGTGCGGGGAATGAACTGAGCTTTGGCACGGGATCGTGTGCGGTTGCCCAACAATCGCCACGAGCGTATCCGATTTCCGCCGCCGGCGACGCCGAAGTTGGCGTGATCGAGACAACCCTGCCCGCGAAGGAGCTGCCCGTGTTTGCTGCGCGCCCGGATGTCGATACTCTCGCTCGCAACCAGTTTGGGGTGTTCGACCTGATTGGCAATGAAATCACCATCAGCGATGATGACCGGCGGCGGGTGCTGCTGCTGTCGCCGACGGAATGGTCGGCTTGGTCGATGATGCGCGATGGCGGGTCGGTGCCGGCCGAGCCGGGGCTGCCGGTCATGCTGCAGCGTCTTGGCGCGGCGACGCATCGGCTGGCACGGATCGCGGAGCGGGGGTGGATGGCGGAGCGGAGGCAGATGGCGGCATGACGGGGAGGGGAGGCGGGGATGCTCCGGTTGCAGGGATGACTGCGAACGGCCCCTCCATGAGCCACGAGGGAGCCGGGCGGTCCGGCGCTTGTGGCGAGGGGCGGCTGACGCAGCCCCTCGTGCGGCCCCGGACCGCCCCTCGCCACAAGCGCCGAATCGCCGTGGTGAGCGGGGGGAAACGGACCGTTCGCGGCACCGCGCCCCTCCTCGACTCTACTGCCCCCTGGTGAACTTCGTATCAAATCCGCTGTGTCTGCTCCTTGCTCCGGCCCCCGCCATGCTGATCCAGTCAAAGCCAGTCCGCTTCGCCACCGCCAGGAGGCCCATCCATGCGAAACGACCTCACGCACCCCGCACGGCGCCGCTGGTTGGCAAGCGCCGCCGCGTTCGGCACCGCCGCTCTTACAGCGCCGGCGATTGCCCGCGCCGCCGATTGTACCGAAGACACGCTGGACCGAATCGCCAAAGCCGGCGTATTCAATCTCGGCGTGCGCGACGCCACCCCGCCGTACGGTTTCAAGGACGCCGACGGCAAGTATGTGGGCTTCGCCACCGAGATCGCCGAGCGGATCCATAATGCGCTGAACCAGCAGCTCGGCGGCAAGATCGGTATAAAAATGATCCCGGTCACCGGCCAGACCCGCATGCCGCTGCTGCAGAACGGCACCATCGACATGGAGGCCGGTGCCACGGTGGTGACACAGCAGCGCACCCAGGTGGTGGATTTTGTGCAGCCGCATTTCCTGACCTCAACCGAGGTGCTGGTGCCTATCGACAGCCCGATCCATTCGCTGGCCGATCTTGCTGGCAAGCGCATCGGCGTGCCGCAGGGCGGGCTGGAGGAACCGGCCTATCGCGCGCTGAATGCGAAGCACGTGCTGTCGCGTCCGGTGCAGACGATCGGCTTTCCGGACCATCCGCAGGGTTTCACCGCGCTGCAGACCGGTTCGATCGACGGCTACAGCTCGGACGGGCCGATCCTGTATGGCTACGGCAACGACAAGACGAAGTGGCGCGTGGTGAATATCGGGATCAACACGTTCCTGCAGGCTTTTCCGATCCGCCCGGAAAGTTCCAAATTCAAGCGGATCGCCAATGTCACGCTGGCCCAGCTTTGCGCTTCGGGTGGATGGAACGACCTGTACGACAAGTATTTCGGCCCGGACAGCAAGACGCCATTTCCCATGACCAACGAGCTGAAAACCCTGGTGGTGATGAATTCCTGGCCGGCGCAGTAACAGGAGGAAAATGCGATGCCACAACCAGACCATGTCTCGAAACTCGGTGTGACGGACCCGGACGGGCTGGATGACGATCTTCGGGCGATCTGGCGCAAATGCGTCGAGAAACTCGGCTTCGTGCCGAACGTGTACAGCACTTACAGCCTGCGCCCGCAGCGCCTGCGCAACTTCATGGCGATGTACAACGAGATCATGCTCTCCGAGTCCGGCCTGTCGAAGCTGGAGCGGGAGATGATCGCGGTCGTCGTATCCTCGGCCAACCGTTGCTATTACTGCCTGGTCGCGCACGGTGCGGCGGTGCGCCTGCTGTCGGGCGACCCGGAACTCGGCGAGATGATGGCGCTGAACTACCGCGTGGCGAAGCTGGACACCCGCCAGCGGGCGATGCTGGACTTCGCCTGGAAGATGACCTCCATGCCCTGGCTGATCGAGGATGCCGACCGTGACGCGCTACGCGCCGCCGAACTGACCGAGGCCGACCTGTTCGACCTTTCTGAGACCGTCGCGTTCTTCAACCTGTCGAACCGCATGGCCTCGGCCACCGACATGATGCCGAACCGCGAGTATCACCGCGCCGCCCGCGAGGCATAGCGATCACCCGCGCGACAACGTTTGCGTTTTCCGTTGCAGGCTGGTTTCCAGCGCCGGCGCGCCTCCGCGGGTCAGCAGCGAGCCGAAATCGGAACGCTGCACCGCGACCCGGCTGATCGAACCGTCAGCCAGCACGTCCACCGCCTTCCAGCCGGAATTGGTCTTGCGCATGACGTAATCCAGCTTATGGCCGCTGCCGGATTTCGGAATTATTTGCGTGCTGACCACCTGATCGCCGTTGCCAAGCGGCCGTGTGTCCGGGCTCACGGCGAAACGCTGCCCGTCGTAGCTGTCGAAATTGTCCACGTAGGATGCAATGGTGTATTGGCGGAACGCGGCGAGCAATGCGCTCTGCTGGTCCGGCGTCAGCCTGGACCATCCGAGCCCGACGGAAGTCCGCAGGATGTATGGCAGGTCAAGGACCCGATCCACGATCGGCGCCAGCATGTCCACGCGGCTCTGGAAGGGCGTTGCCTTGCCGGCTTTCATGATGGCGATCAGCCCCTGATCGAGTTGCTCGATCGGCGCCAATGGTGGTTCGGTGCCGGCGCTGGGCATGGCCCCCTGGATCGGCTCGCGGGCCGCCGCCACGGTTGTCATGGGGAGCGCGATCAGCAGCATCGCCGCGAAACCCAGGATTGCTCGGGACGCTGCTCGGGACATGGATGAAAGGACCGGCATCGGTGCTCCTTTGGCTTCTTCCCGCCGATTAAGGGAAATCAAGGCGCTTGGGGAGGGGTTTCCCTCGGGGTCCGGCTCCGGCTAACGTGATGCGGCTTCCGCGGAGCCAGATTCCGCCGGACGTGCGTCCCACAATCGCAAACTGCCCGACGCGGTTTCCGATCGGAGGCTTCCTGAGTGCCGGTGATCCCCACTGTTCTCGCCGCAGCCGACGCGCTGGCCGGCGGACTTGGCTTGCTCGACCGTCCCTTGTCGCCCGAACGGCTGTCGGATGTTGCGTGCCGCCAGACCCGGCTGCACGATTACGGGACTGCGGCATTCCTGGAACCGCTGCGCCGGCTGCTGACGGCCTGCGTGGCGGAAGCCGATCTGAGCGTTGTCGGGCGCTTCGCCACACGGTGGGATGCGCTGCGGTTCCTGTCCAACCTGCTGCGCCTGCAGGACGCTGAGTCACGGTCGCCGGACATTCTGCAAGAACCGATCGAGCAGCCGATCTTCATCACCGGGCTGCCACGCAGCGGCACCACGTTCCTCCACCGGCTGATGCTGGAGGACCCCCGCAATCGCGTGCCCCGGGTCTGGCAGACGATTTATCCAGTGGGCAATGCCGAAACGAGCATGCGCCAGGTCTCGCGGCAATTGCGCGCCTTCGAGCGGCTGGCGCCGGAGTTCCGCGGCCTGCATCCGCTGGCCGCGGACTCGCCGCAGGAATGCTCTGAAATTACCGCGCACGTGTTCCGCAGCCTGCGGTTCGATACCACGTATCGAATCCCCTCATACCGGCGCTGGCTGGATGCCGACGGACACCTTCCGGCATATCGCTTCGAGAAGCGATTTCTTCAACACCTGCAACACCGACAGGGGGACGGCCGTTGGGTGCTGAAATGTCCGGATCACCTGTTCGCCCTGACGGAACTGCGGGCGGTGTTCCCGGATGCGCGCATGGTGTTCGTCCACCGCGATCCGCTGAACGTGCTGCTGTCGGTGGCGCGGTTGACCGAAGTGCTTCGCCGGCCGTTCACGCGGCGGCTCGATCCGCGGGAGATCGGCCGCCAGGAGAGCACCCGTTGGCTGGACGGCACTACGCGCATGGTCCGCGCTGCCAACGACGAACCGTTCGCCGAGCCGATTTGCCACGTTGCGTATCTCGATCTGGTCGGCGACCCGGTGGGGACGATCGGACGTGTGTATCAGCATTTCGGCATGGAATTGGATGAAACGACCGCCCACCGGGTGGCGCAAACGGTCGCCGAGCGCCCGGATGGCGGTTACGGGCATCGCCCGTACCGATTCGAGGATCACGGCCTCAACGAAGCAGCGGAGCGGGAAAAGTTCGCCGGCTACATGCGGCATTTCGGCATTGACGCGGAGACACGGCGTACGCAGCCGACGCTGAGCACTCCCACCTTGCCGTCGCGCGGGCAAACCCTTCGTGGTCATGAGGCCGGGAGAGTGGGCCCGTTCGGTGCCTGAGATTATTCCTGGTCATCATACCAGGATCCGGAAAGGATTGAGCCTCGATCATCATTCTTGCCCCGCGGGGAAACCGGAGCAGTTCGTGGATGCCCGTTTTCACCGGCATGACATTGGGGAAATTCAGTCGTTTCGCCGCCTTGTATCACCGCAAAAGGACGTGGACTCCATGTCGAACGGCTGGTCCATAAGCTGGACGCCTTCACTGATGCGAACCGTGTCGCTCTGCAGAGTGTGCGCAAGGTTGATCTGGGACTTCTACGCCGCTCTCAACGCTTACCGAACCACCCCCGACAAAGGCCGCCGTCTGGCGTTGCGAGCCCGGTTCGATCGCACCTTCCAACGCCGCACCGGCTCCGTCACCTTAGGTCGCCTGCTCGCGCGGCTGCATGCCAACAAGGCCGAATTGCTGATGGTGCTCGACCGGCCTGAGATGCCACTGCATACCAGCGGCTCGGAGAACGACATCCCCTGCCACCTCACCCGCCGGAAGGTCAGTGGTGGCACGCGCAGCGACCTCAGCCGGGATTGTCGCGGTGCGTTCCTGGGACTCGCCGAGACCCGCAATAAGCTCGGGGTAGCGTTCTGGGACTATCTCGGCAGCCGGCTCCGCGTCCCCGGTCAACGCCTCATTCCGCCTCTGCTTCCGCCTCTGCCAAGCCTCGCTCGTGGCCATGGGATCCTACTGTCATGCCTCCTCGCCGTGCTAGTCAGATCCCGCGTTCACACAAGGGATCTGTTTCAGCGAGGACGCAAGCGCGCAATAGTCAAGGATAACTGACAATGAAGGCAACCGGCAGCATTTCGGGAGTTATATTTCTGGCGCTGATGGCTGGGATTCTCACGGGAGAAAAAGGGTACCAGACTTGCCGTATTCATGAAGTTACTCCTGAACAGGCGTATTGCGTCGCTTATGGGCAGCGGGCGCTGCTGCAGCCGGAGCTGACAAGGTGCCGAGGATACATCGCCGACGTTAATTCCGCGTTTCACAAGTATTTCGCAGCTCGTAACCATTTGTTAAGTGGGTTCCAGATATGTGCACCTCCCATGTCAAACTCATCAAGCAATTCACCGTTCGTAGCTATGCCCGCAACGCGCAGCGCGGCTTTCCTCGGTTCGATTGGCGTTAACACCCATCTAGGGTGGTGGGACACAGCATGGGGCGTAGGTAACGGTCAGTGGGCCGGCGCTCAAACCAAAGTCCTGGACGAACTGAGCTATATTGGAATCACGCGCGTGCGCGACGCCGCACCCAACAACGCTCCGCTGCTTGCCGAGGAAACGGCGTTCGCGCAGGCCGGTATTCGCTTCGACATGCTACAAACAGAGGTCAACGGTCAGGTCGATCTCGCCGCAGACATCTCCGGTATGGATTCCCTGGAGGCTGCTGTTCCCGGCTCGATCTTCGCCTACGAAGGGGCCAACGAATACAACACCAACACTTACGTGCTCAATGGCCAGACTTCATACGGCAATATTGCATGGGGTGCGTTGGACGCTCAGGCGAATCAAGCGGCAATCCTCGCTAACCCAGCGTTGGCCCGCGCGGGGTTGAAACTGATAGCACCGAGCACCGCCTCGGTCTCTACCGCAGCCAGCCTGCTGTCGTATGTCACCGAATCAAACTGGCACGTCTATGCCGGCGATGGTCAACAGTTGCAGGACCATATCGTCAGTGGGATCGCCGCCGCGCAGGCGTCCGCACCAGGAGCGCCGGTCATTCTGACCGAAACCGGTGTGTCGTCGGCCGCGATTGCCACCTCAACCTGGGGCGTCATAGGCAGCGACGCAATGCAGGGCCTGGTCGACCTTAACGCCCTGCTCTATGCCTACAAGGCTGGCGCGCAGGAAACCTTCCTGTACGAATTGATGGACGATAATGTCGCTTCGGACCAGGAAGACAATTTCGGATTGTTCAACGCCGACGGCACGCCCAAGGCGGCCGCGACCTATCTTCACGACCTAACCAGCATCCTCGCCGATACCGGCCCTGCCGCCGGGAGTTTCGGTCGAGGTACGTTGAATGCCTCAATCAGCCAACTTCCGACGACCGCGTCATCGATGCTACTCGAGAAATCCACGGGCGCGTTTGACCTTGTCCTGTGGAACGGTGACGCCACCCTCTACAATTCAGCGACAGGCAGCGCAGTAACGCCACCCGCCTCCAACGTAGTCGTGCAGTTCGGGACCACCTGGCAGACTGTCAAGATCTTTGATCCGGTGCTTGGGGCCACGGCGATCCAGACTTTGAACAATGTTAGCTCCGTTACATTGTCGCTGGCTGCCGACCCGCTGATCATTGAGGTGGAGCCCACGCCCACGCCCACCCCCACCCCTACGCCCACGCCCACCCTCTACCAGCCGGGCGCTGCCGGGGGAACGATCAACAGCACTGGGCCTGACACCGTGGTTGCCGGCGCTGGCGCCGTAGGTGTGAACGCGACGGGGCCGACCATCACGATTAAGGGCGGCACCGGGGCGCTGACCTATTCTGGCACCGCCGCCGCGACGATTACCGGCGGCTCCGGCCACATGAACATCACCTTGGGTGGGAGTAGATCTACAGTTACGGGCGGCACCGGTGGCATGACGGTGGTCGATACGGTCGGCGGCAATATCATCACCGGAGCGCCTGGATCGGCGAACAACGGCATCACCATCACCACAACAGTCGGCAACGACCTGATCACCACCGGCGCCTCGACCGCCACTAACGTGATCCATCTGGGGTCCGGCAACGACACCGTGATCGCCAATGGAACCTCCGCGTTAGTTGGCAGCACCGGCGACGATGTGATCACGGTCAACGGCTGGTGGGGCGACGTCACCACGGGAACCCGCGAATTGCGTGTTACACTGAACACCAATGGGGTCGTCAAAACACACGGTACCGACGTGGTCACAACCGACGCGGGGCTGACGCTGCAGGCCGGCGGTCCATCGACGACGCTCAGGGCGGGCAGCGGCTTTGTATGGCTGTCTGGCACCGGCACCATCAACGCAACGGGTGGAAGCGGGGGGGGGAATTTTGACCTGCGCAACAGCGCGCGCAGGTACGGTAAAGACCGCCATTGGTGCAACGGACACGGTACTGCTGGGGAACGCTGCGGCGACCGTTATCACAAATGGCGACGACACGGTGCATGCAGGTCTCGGTTTGGCGACGATTGAGGGGATAACCGGCAGTGTCGATGTTCAAGGTGGGGCGGGCCGGATGCGGTTCATAGCAGGACCAACCGACGCCGCGGTTACAGTGGGCGGAGGGGCCGATGCCTTCGATTTCGTGGCCGGCAAGGCTGGCGGGGATCTCACCGTCGCCGGCTTCCGCGTCGGCGTGGACTCGATTGACCTGCAAGGGTACACGGGTTCCGGGATAGCCAGCGAGCGTGTGGTCAGCGGCGCGCTTCAGGTCGTGCTCAGCGACAACTCGCATATTACCCTGCTCGGCATCACCAGCACGGGAACATCCCTCTTTTCCTGACCGGTTGCCGGAATTGCCACCATAGTATAAGATTTCGTGACTCTGGAAAGCAGGCAAAAGGACATTGGCAGCTCGCGCACGTGAGCCGGCGATTTGTCATGGTCCCTTGTTGAGGAAGCGCACTGTCAGCGTGGCTCGGGGTAAACGACGCCGACCGCGCTGATGGCAATGCAAGTGAGGCACGTTGGAAGCCTGCCCGCCGAATCAGGAGACCGCGATGCGAGCGAGAATGCAACCCGTTACGGTCAAAGTCACCGGCGTTGCCCCTACCTGGTTGAGAACGGCGGCCCGGGCACCGGGATTTATCGTTCGCGCATCCGTCGCGGTCATGCTTGGTGTCGCCTGGATGATCACCCTGCCGTTTGCCTGGCTTTGGGCCGCGCTCGTCGGCAAGCGGGATGGTGGCCCAACAACGCTCGACTAATACCCGCTATCGCTGAAGCGCGGATCATCAAAGACCAGCGCCAAAACATCACGCGTAGCAGGCCCGCGTTTCGTACTACCTTGATTCCGAATGCTAGCCGCCCTTCTTCGCGGACTCTATAAGCGGCCCGGTTACCGGGCGACACGATTCCGGGCTGACGTCGCCGCCGGTGCAACACTTTGAGATTGATATCCTGGGTTCGTAAGGCTTAATGTCTGTCCGAGAACATATTGAGTATTTGGAATCGGTTAGGCACCGCTTTTGAACCCATTGATCGGCTACAATTTTGCCCCCCATGCTGTTTTGGTGTCTTGCCGATGGGGACCAAAGAGAATCGTGCTCGCCACGACCGCTGTGGGCTGCGCTACGAGAGTGACCTGAGCAATGATGAGTGGGCAGAGATGGCGCCACTGATACTGCCGGCGAAACCCGGCGGCAACAAGTGCTCGGTCGACCTGCGCGAGGTTGTGAACGGACGTTGCCGGCCGGCGATCTGCAGCTTCAGCCGTTCGATCCCGGCCAGCGAGGCGCGCAGGATCAGTTGCAACGTCGCCGCATCATCGGGCAGCCTGGTGGGAGCGGTGAACACGCACCGACGCTGAATTGTCGTTGCGAATCGGTGCAAATGAATCCTGCGTGAGCAGCATCGCTCAGCCCGCTGGCGCACCCGCTGCGCCATCCGCAAAGCTGCCCGGTGCCAATGCCGTGCGGCGGGCGATGCCGGTGATCGAGACGTTGGCTGCCAGGCTCTCCGCCACGATTGCCTGCCTCGGCTCAAGCGACCGCCGCCGCCGGCGGCACGCAGTACGGTGTATGACTACCTCGAATGCTGGAGCTGGGACGGCACGTTGAAGCGCATCCACCACGCGCTCTATGTGGAGTGCCGAGAGCAGGCCTCGCGGGAAGCCAGCCCGACCGCGGCGATCATCGACGCCCAGAGCGTCAAAAGCGCAGAGAAGGGCGGTGCCCATATCGATCACCCGCGAGGAACTGTTCCAGGAGTTGATAATCGACGAGACCGGCTTTCCCAAGAAGGGCAAGCATTCGGTCGGTGTGGCACGGCAGTATTGCGGCCAAGTGGGGAAGCAGGACAACAGCCAAGTAGCCGTGAGCCTGTCGGTGGCCACTCATCGATGCAGCCTGCCGATTGCCTACCGGCTGTGTTAGCCCAACTTCGCGGATTGGCGAGGTCTGAACCGTCGAAGGCGCGGAAGCTGTGGGGTCACCGACCGAAGGTCTTCACTACACCAAGGACGGGGCGCTGGTGGGAGCAGTGATCCGCGGCGGCGGCTGCGCCGGCAGTTGCAGCCTGAGTTTGTCGAGCAGCAGCCTCAGTGCCGGTTCGGGTTCGGTATAGCGGGTCAGCAGAAGTTCGCGTCCATCGGTGGTTGGCAGATGAACATCGATCATCTGCACCGCGGCGAAGCTGTCCAGCACGGCCCGTGCGGTCAGCCCGGGGGCCAGCGCCCGCAGCCGCTGGCCGAGCGTGACATAGAGGGCATAGGCGAGGAAGGCGATGAAGATGTGCGCCTCGATGCGGGCCTCGAGCTGGTGGAACATCGGGTGAATGGCCAGATCGTCCTTCAGAGTTTTGAACGCCTGTTCCACCTGCACGAGCTGAATGTAGTAGTGCCACAGCGTGGCAGGGTCTTCCGCGGTCAGGTTGGTGCGCAACAGATAGCGCCCTTCGCGCCGCCGCGCCCGGCGCAGCCTGGCCCAGTCGAGGCGATAGCTGAATTGCGTTCCGCCGGTCGCCACATCGACCACGACCAGCCGCCAGGCCTTCGGTGCGCGCGAGCGTGCGGCGCCCAGCTTCATCAGCAGTTCCTCACGGCTGAGTTCCATCGCCGCGAGTTGCTTCAGCCGCGCCCACAGCCACTTCAGTTGCCGCCGGCGCATGGCGCGTTCTTTGGCCACGCGGTCCTGGCTCTCGGCAAACACATAGAGTTCGCCATCTTCGGCCAGCAGCTTTACCTGCACGCCAGGCCGCGCCTCATGCCAGGGCAGGGCGAGCAATCGCTGCTCCAGCCGTGACAACCGCCCCTTCGGCGTTCCGACCAGATATTGCACCGGCGGGTCCGAGGCGCGCATCTCGGCCAACACCGCCTCGGTGGGGATGCCGCGATCCATCAGCCAGATACGCCGGGCCTTGCCGTACTGCTGCTCAATGCGCGCCAGGAAGTCGCGCAGCGTCGTGCTGTCGGCGGTGTTGCCGGCCAGCACTTCATAAGCCAGCGGCAGTCCCTCCGGCGTCACCACCAGCGCGATCACCACCTGCACGCAATCGGGCCGGCGGTCGCGCGAGTAGCCGAACCGGCGCTTGTCGCCGTCCGGGAACGGCGGGTTGGCTTCGAAATAGGTGCTGGTCAGATCATAGAGCAGCACGTCGAAACGGACGTTGAACAGGTCGCGCCAGCGTTGCCGGAGATGGCTGAACAGCGCCGCCTTGTGCGTCAGCAGGCGGTCGTGGCAGGCATAGAGTTTGTGGATCTCGGCCAGGGCGGCATCGGTGCCAAGCAGGTCAGCCAAAGCCGTGCGATCGAACCACTGCCGGTGCAATCGCCACTCGCTGCCCGGTGCCAGCAGGCGACCGGCGGTCAGCACGAACAGCACCTGATCCCAGCGCGTTCCCTTGCGGCTGGGCGGCAGGCGGTCAGCCCAGAACCGGTCGAGGTGAAGTTGCTCCCACAGATGCAGTGTCAGCCAGCAGGCGCCCCATTGGCGCGGCCGACACAGCCGCACCTCCGATAACCGCAGCCGGACAACCGACGCGTCCGCCGCCAATCCCTCGGCGCGGTCCTCCGCGAACAGCGACAGCGTGCGTGGCTGGGATGTCCCGTCCTCCAGCACGGCGATCGACTTGCGCCACGCGGCTTGCTGGCTGTCGTTGATCTCGCCCAGGTAGAGCAGCGGACGCTGCACGACACGCCGGCCGCCAACCCGGCGGCTCTCCACCACGCTCCAGTAGCGGTGCTGCTTGCCGTCCTTCCGGCGAATCGTCGAGCGCAGGAACATGACGACCGCTCGATATCCACACGACCGCCAGTCTGGGAATGGCTTTGGTCTTCACTACAGCCGGTTCAGCTCGCCAGTCCGAGAAATTCACCGCAAAGCTTTCACGCAAAATCCCAAATCCAGGGTCGAATCCGCGAAGTTGGGTTAGCCGAAGGGCGGGGCCGACGACCCGGTTCGCCGGGCGAAGGCGGGCGTGCCCGAGACCGTCACGTTCCAGACCAAGCCGGAGATCGCATTGCACCAGGTGCGCCAGGCTTTGGCCGGTGGCATGCCAAAAGCCGTGGCGCTGATGGACCCCGCCTATGGTCATGACGGCAAGGTGTGAGCCGGGCTGAGCGAACTTGGGGTGACCTACGTGGCCGGCATCCTGCCCACCACGATAATCTGGCGACCCGGCGAGCCGCCGCCGGCGCCGAAAAAGCCCGGCCGCGGCCGGGCTGCCAAGCGATTGCGCCGCGACAACAAGCACCAGCCGGTCGCGGACAAGACATTCGCCTTGGAACTTGCCGCCGATGCCGGGCAGCAGATCACTTGGCGGGACGGCAGCAGCACGCCGCTCGCCTCGAGGTTTGCCCGATGGCGCGTCCGCCCGGCACACGACGATGAGGAGCGGAGCGAACCCGCGCCCGAGGAGTGCCTGCTGGGCGAATGACCGGTGGGTTTTGCGGATTCGTCCCCCGGCGGCAGCGGCATATACGGCGCGATCACCGCCCGCCGCTGGAAGCACGCAACCCGCCGCCGCGACCGCACGTCGGGGCGCCGCAGCCGTCCCGGATACGGAAGCATCTTAATTCAATTCCAATACTCATTGTGAAGGTGTTTCCAGTCGGCCTCTAGCGGGCGGGCCCGCAGTTCTCCTGCTGCCAAGTAGCGTCACGGTGGGTAAGGCTGGGATGCTGCCGCCGCCTCGCAACAATTTGAGATTGATATCCTGGGTCCGTGGCCCATAACGGGAGCCATCTGTCAAAATCCTGTAAATTTTCATACATGCGGGATTTTTTTGACAGATCATTGACATTCGATTGACGGTGCGGGCATGATTGACGGTGCGGGCATGAAATTCAGAGCGCGTCAGGGACTCTAACCAATCGTGAGTGCAAGCGTGGCCCCTCGAAGGCGAGCGTCCAGACTTGCGGCCCACGAACGTACTCAGGGCGGATGTGTCGACTGGGCTGGATAAGGTGCCAGTCCTGCGATGGAGTGGGCTCGATGAAAAAACGTATACTCGTCACTGGTGGGGCGGGATTCCTTGGATCTCATCTTTGCGATAAGCTGATTGCGGCTGGATGCGAGGTACTGTGTGTAGACAACTACTTTACTGGCAGTCGCCGGAATATTGCTCATTTATTGGGGCTGCCGAGTTTCGAAGTAATGCGCCATGACGTAACTTTCCCACTTTATGTGGAAGTGGACCAGATTTACAATCTCGCCTGCCCTGCATCACCTCTTCATTATCAGTTCGATCCGGTACAAACGGTAAAAACCAGTGTTCTCGGGTCGATTAACATGCTCGGCTTGGCGAAACGCCTCAAGGCCAGGATCTTCCAGGCGTCGACCTCCGAAGTATATGGCGATCCCGAGATGCATCCTCAACCGGAGTCCTACCAGGGCAACGTCAATCCGATCGGACCGCGTGCCTGCTACGACGAAGGAAAGCGATGCGCGGAAACTTTGTTTCTTGACTATCATCGGCAACATCATGTCGATGTGCGGGTCGCTCGTATTTTCAATACTTACGGTCCTCGCATGCACCCGAAGGATGGCCGGGTCGTTTCGAATTTTATTGTACAGGCCCTTCGAGGCGAGCCGATCACCCTCTATGGCGACGGCTCGCAGACCCGGTCGTTTTGCTATGTCGACGATCTGGTGGAGGGGTTCACCCGCTTCATGGCCCTGGATGGCCCGGTACCCGGCCCGATAAACCTCGGCAATTCGGTTGAGATCACGGTGCGGGAGCTTGCCACGCGGATCATCGACATGATCGGCTCCAGATCAAAGATCATCCACCTTCCGTTGCCGATCGACGACCCGCAGCAGCGGCAGCCCGATATCACCCGGGCCCGGACATTGCTGGGCTGGGCGCCCTCAGTACCGCTCGGGGTCGGGCTGGAGCGGACCATTCGTTATTTCGATCGAGAAATGCGACAGGACCACTCGATCGCCGCTTGAGACCTGACGTCTGTGGGGCGTGCGCGGCCCCGCCGAACGGAGTGAGAGCCGCGCAGTTGAGAGTGGGATGGGGAAATGAGAATGCCGATCGTTAACACCGGCTATGTCGGGCTCGTTGCCGCCGCATGTTATTCCGAGTTCGGCGTAGAAGTGACCTGCGTTGACAATGACACCGCGAGGGTCGCGCGCCTTTCACCTTGTGAAATCCCTGTCTTCTCACCTGACCTGGAGAAATTGGTCCGCGACAATTTGGCGGTCGGGCGCCTGGCCTTCAGGCTCGCGTCAAATCGCCGCAGCCCGTAATCGTCTCTAACAATACCGCCAGATGGAAACTATCCCATGCAGCAAGCGGATTTTCCAAACGGAGCTGGCCTCCATACCGTCGGGGGACGGGCTCAATCGGTTCCCCTGCGAGCGTTGCACAGCGGCCCGTTCTCGCGATCCGGTCATCAAGGGGTCAGCGAGGATGACCGGCACGGTATCCCTCCGAACGAGCGGCCACCCAGGCTGACCGGAGCCGGCGCCGGGGAAATTGACGCGGTCGGATCCGGCGAGTGTCTGGCGGCGATCGATGCCGAGATCACTGCCCCGGACAATGTCTTTCAGGTTTCCACACAGGCTGTGGGACGGCGGCGCCGCATCTCGCCCGGCATGTTCCTGACCGCACTCGGTGCAGGTGACCTGATTTTCCTTCTGTTGGCAGCTTGTCTCGTGCTGTCGGAAGCGCCCAGCCGGTTTGCCGCGTTGCCGCTGGAGCGCGCCTCGTTCTTGTCGGTCATAGTCGTGGCGTTGCTAACTGCCGGCACGCTGCGGGCTGCCGGAGCCTACCGCTCAATTCTGCTGGATTGGTCGGTGCAGGCGCGCGCAATCGTTGTGGCGGTGCTTGGCGGGGGTGCCGTCCTCTGGGCAATGCTGCGGTACCTGTCACTGGATGCCGGAGCGCAGGATTGGCTCTGCGCCGCGTGGTTGGCGACAAGCGCAGCTGTGCTGTGCCTGGCGCGCGTCGTCTCGGTTCCATCCACCCATCGCCTGGTGGTCCAGGGCCGGTTGGTGCGCCGCATCGCAATATTCGGCTCCGGCGATGTCGGACTCGGCTTCATTCGCAACTTGCGCCGCAACGCCGTCGCGGGAATCGAGGTGGTCGGGGTTTATGACCACCCCGGCTCTCTGGTTTGGGCGGAGCAGAACGACCTGGCTTTCTGCGGCGGTGTCGAGGAATTGGCGGATGACGTGCGGCACGGCGATATCGACGCCCTCGTGCTCGGGGCTCCGGCGGATCAGCGTGGCGACGTCGAACGTCTGCGCGATCGTATCGAGGGCTGCTCAATCGACGTGTTCCGCCCGTATGAGCCGCTCGTCGGTGCCGAACTGCCGATCGGATATATTGGCGGGGTTCCGGTCGCCGTGGTCGCGCAACGTGCGCTCTCCGAATGGCAGGTGCTGCACAAGCGGATGTTCGACTGGATCGCGGCGGCGCTGTTGCTGGTCGTATTTGCTCCGGTCTTGTTTGGCATCGCTGTGCTGGTCCGATGGGATAGCGAGGGACCGGCGTTGTTCCGGCAGCCCCGAGTTCGGCTTCAACAACAATATGTTTCTCTGCTTCAAGTTCCGCACTATGCATGCTCGCGCGGCCGACCTGGGGGGCGGCAGGCAGACCACGCGCGACGATCCCCGCGTAACGCGCGTCGGTCGCTGGTTGCGCCGGTCGAAGTCTCGATGAGCTGCCGCAATTACTGAATGTGCTGCGCGGTGAGATGTCCCTGGTCGGACCGCGGCCGCATCCACCCAATGCAGCGGTCGGTGATCGGACGTTTGCCGATACGATGCCTGGTTATGCGGTCCGCCACCAGATCATTCCGGGGATCACAGGTTGGGCTCAGGTGAACGGCTGGCGCGGAACCGCCGACACTGCGCACCACCTGGAACAGCGAGTACGGCATGATGTTTATTACATCGAAAACTGGTCGATGCGGTTCGACCTTTACATCCTGTTCCTGACCGTGTTCCGCGGGTTCACCGGCCCGCAGGCGTTTTGACACCACGATGGGACACGCGTCGGTTCACTCTCTTGAAACCCTGGCTGATTGGAAGTGCTGATGCTGCCTAATACAGGACAAGGGGTCCCGAGGGCCGAGATGCGGGTCGCGATCGTGCACGACAATCTGACCCAGTACGGCGGCGCGGAACGCGTGCTCGACGAATTGCATACGATATGGCCGGAAGCGCCGGTCATGGTACCGATCTACAACCCCGCCAGCATGCCCGCGCGCTATCGCGCCTGGGACATTCGACCATCCTGGCTGAGCCGGGTGCCGCTCGCCAAGAGCAAGCCGCGGGCCCTGCTCGCACTTTATCCCTATGCCGTCGAGAGTTTTGATCTGCGCGATTACGATGTGGTGATCTCCTCCACGTTCGGGTTTGCCCACGGCGTGCTCACCGGCCCGCAGACGGTGCATGTGTCGTACTCTCACTCGCCCCCGCGTTTTCTGTGGGACTATCATGCCTATGCCGAGCGCGAGCGGTTGGGCCGGGTGGCGCGCGCGATCATCGCGCCGCAGCTCGCCTCGCTGCGCATGTGGGACCGCGCCAGCGCCGATCGGCCGGATTCCTGGGTTTCTACAAGCCGCCTCGTGCAGAGCCGCATCGCCAAATTCTACAGCAAGTCCAGTACCGATCATTCCTCCACCGGTTGACATCACTCGGTTCGATGTGGGCGAGGGAAACGGCGGCTACTACCTGATGCTGATGCGCCTGGTCGGCTGGAAGCGGCCGGAGATCGTGGTCGAGGCGTGCACACGCCTGGGACTCGACCTCGTCGTCGCGGGGTACGGGCGCAGCGAGACGCAGTTGCGGCGCATCGCCGGTCCGACCGTGCGTTTTGCCGGTCGCGTTGACGACGTCGCGATGCGCAAGCTCTATGCCGAATGCAAGGCGTTCATCCTGCCCAGCGAAGAGGATTTCGGAATCACGCCGTTGGAGGCGATGGCTTCCGGCCGACCGGTGATCGCCTACGGACGTGGCGGCGTGCTCGACACCGTGATCCCCGGCAAGACCGGCGTGCTGTTTCCGCGGCAGACATCCGAAAGTCTCGCCGAGGCTTTGCAGTCGTTCGATGCGGACGCGTTCAGTGCCGCAGAAATCCGGCGCCACGCCGAAGAGTTCGACAGCACTCGGTTCCGCGCCCGCTTCCGCCGCCACGTGGACGCGCAGATCCATGCGCACGGCGCGGCGTCGTACCGGCCGGCCGCCCAGATGATGGATGCTGAATTGGAACGCGCGGCGTGAAGGCCGCAGCAGCGCGTAGACGGCAGCAAGCAACAACGCTGCCGCGAGAGCAAAAAATGGGAATGACCGCATGACCGTGCCTCAGACAGCCTCACTCGAACCCCAGGCCTTGCAAGGGCTGCCCAATATACAGTTGGGGGACGCTTCGTTCCAAGGCGCCGAACGACGTGAGAATGGTCTGGGGGAATTGCTCGGCCTGCTCTGGGAGCGCAAACTCCTGTTCGCGATGCTGTTTCTGGCGCTGTGCGCGGCAGCCGGCGTGCAGATCGCGTTGCTCGTGCCGGCGTACACCGCCTCGGCGTTGCTTGATCTAGACCCGCGCCAGCCGCATTACGCCGATTTGCCGAACGTTGTGAGCAACACGTCGGAGAACCCCGATCTAAGTCTCGACTTGGTGCGCAGCGAAATGCAGGTCCTGCAAAGTCCGGGACTAGCGCGGCGGGTGATCAAGTCGCTGCATCTTCAGGATGATCCGCACTTTCTGCGGCCCGACAAGTATGCGTGGCTTGAGCGGCTACTGCCCTGGAACGACGGGCGCGGCTCGACCGCGGAGTCGCAGCTGGAGGCGGCGACGCGGCAATATGCGAAAGAGCTGAGCCTGTTCAATGATGGCAGGTCCTTCGTGATCTCGGCCAGCTTCACGACCGGCACCCCGAAACTGGCAACCAGCGTGCTAGCCAAGCATATCGAGCTTTACCGGGATGAGCAGCGGGCGTACAAACAGCAGGCGATCGCCCGCGCGCAGGGTTGGTTAATGCCCGAACTGGCGCAACTCAAGGCCAAGCTGAGCAACTCGGAAGCTGCGCTGCAAGCCTATCAGGATGCCCATCAACTGACCCGCACCGGCGGCGAGACGGTCGCCGGACGTCAGCTGACCGCCTTGACGGAGCAACTGGTCAAAGCGCGCACCGATCTCGCCGCGAAGGTCGCGCGCGCTGCCGCACTGGAAAACGGCGTGCATGACACGCAACAGCTCAGTTCCGAGACGCTCGCCCGGCTGCGGGATCAGGAGGCCGAGGCTTCGAAGAAGCTCGCCGGGATGCGTTCGCGCTTCGGCGGCACCTCGCCGTACCTGGTCGGGCTTACGGCGACCCTGGCCGATGTACGGCAGAGGATTGCCGCCGAGCTGGACCGCATGCGGCACGCTGCGTCCAGCGATGTGGCCGCTGCCCGCGACAGTGTGGCGCGCCTTGGTGCCCAGGCCGAGCAGGCCCAACGGCAGGTGGTCATGGCTAATAATGATTCGCTGGTAGCCATAGGGCTGCAGCGCGAGGTCGATGCGCAAAGCAAACTGTACGACGACCTGCTCGGTCGCCAGCAGCAGGTGGAAGCGCAGTATGAGATCCAGGACGCGGATGCGCGCGTGGTTTCGCCGCCGCTGGCCCCGCAACAGCCAAGTTTTCCCCGGCGTGGCCTGCTGGGCGCCATAGCGGCGTGCGCCAGCGCCTTGCTGGCGGGGCTGATGGCGTTGGCGCTGGAGCGGCTCCGTGGTGAATCGCGCAGCCTGGGTGAGATTGAGCGAAGCGTCGGGGTAATCGGTTTTGCTAGCATTCCGCGCCTCCGCAGCGCTCGCCTGCGCGCTTGGCCACCTATGTTGGAGCCGCTGACGCAGGAAGCTGCGTCAATCCAGGCATTGGTCAATTCACTAGCCTTCCAGTCCGGCGGCATGCCGCCCCGCATTGTGGCTGTCGTTTCCGCGGTGCCCGGCGAGGGCAAGACCACCATCGCGTCGTTGCTGGCTACCTCCCTCGCCCAAAACGGCGCACGCGTGCTTTTGGTGGACGCCGACATGCGGAGGCGCGCCTTGTCGCGGCGGACTCGCCTGTCGCTCAGCGTCGGCCTGATCGGCCTGCTCGAGCGGGGCGGCAGTGTTGCCCAGGCGGTGGTGCGCGATGAACGGGCGGCCCTGGATATCCTGGCCGCAGAACGAAGCTGCGCCAACCCGTATCGCTTCATGCGTGACGGGACGCTCGCGGCCGTGCTGGCCGAAGCGCGCGCCAGTTACGACACTGTGGTGATCGACACGCCGCCGTTGGCCGCAGCGGACGATGCACTGCCGTTCGCGGTGGCAGCCGAGGCGACGATAGTGGTGGCATCGTATGGCTCGACGCCGACTGCTGCGCTGCGTGGGGCGCTCCAACGGCTGCGCATGGCCGGTGCGCGCAACCTGGGCGTGGCGCTGAATCGCGTACCGCGCCACGGCCAAGCCTACCAGCCGGGCCTGGAATCGGTGCGCAGTGTGCCGCGGCTGTACTTCGGCGCCGATGTCTGATGACGCAGGGGCAATCCGAGAGTGCCGGCTCGGTGCTCACAATCAACCGCGTGCCCCATGTTGGTGGAGTTGAGCGCGTCGTGCTTAATGCCGCGCAGGCTGCGCAGGCGCGTGGCTTCCGACCGGTGCTCGCCTGCCCCATGCCGGGTCCCTTGGCCGAGCAAATGGCGCAGCATGACCTGCCGGTGCGCGCTGCGCGGATCGAGCGCGGTCGCGCTACGGTAACGCCCTGGGGACTGCTGCGCACGCTAAACGGGTTCCGGCGAGGCTCTCGTGACGTGCTGCACCTGGCGCAACAGGAACGGGCAACGCTGCTGCACACGCATCATCCGGTGGTCGCAGTGCAGGCGCAAGCCGCTGCGAGGCAGTTGTGTATTCCGCTGGTGATCCACGTGCACGAGACGCTGCCGATGCCGCCGCTGTATGCGCTGCTTGCACGCTGCGTTCGGGGCACCTGTGCACATTGGCTGTGCGTGTCCGACGCATCCCGCCGGATGGTGCGCGCGATCGGCGTGCCGGAGGAGCGTATCGAGTTGCTCTACAATTCGGTGGAACAGCGATTCCTTGGGACACCGCGCCCCGCCATGGAATTGTCCGGAACTGGCCCGCATATCGGGCTGTTCGGCGTCTTGGAGCCGCGCAAGGGGCATGCAATCTTCCTGCGTGCGCTCGGGATGCTGGATCGGACTCCGACTGCCCATGCTTGGATCGTCGGCGCCCTGAGCTTCGCCGAACACCAACCCTATCTGAACGAATTACATCAGATCGCGCGCGAACTGGGCTTGGCCGATCGGGTGCATTTCCTAGGCCATCGCCAGGATATCCCAGAGCTCATGGCCGGCATGGACGCCGTGGTGCTGGCCAGCAGCGGCTTTGAAAGCTTGCCGACGGTGCTAATAGAGGCATGTGCTCTCGGCCGCCCGGTGGTTGCGACGGATGTCGGCGGCGTGCGTGAGATCGTCGCGGACGGCGAGACCGGCCTCGTGGTGCCCCCCGACGATCCGCGCGCACTGGCTCAGGCAATCGCGAAGATCCTTTCGCCGGTTGGTGCGGAATTTGGCGTGCGGGCGCGCTTGCAGGCGCAGCGCCGCTTTGCACCGGTGCGTTTCGGTGACGGTCTGGTGGCCTGCTATCGCCGCCTGATCGCGACGCCCCACCCAACGCCGGCACGGCTCCGCCCCGCAATGGGGACCTCGTGATCGGTATGATGCGACAGTCACGCGATGTGCCGGCGATCGCCTTCATGTGGGAGCATTTCAGCGCCTACCACATCGACCGGCTGGAGGCTTGCAGCGAGGCGTTCGCGGGCCGCTGCCGTGTGATTGGCATTGAAGTTGCGCCGCGCAGCCGAACCTATGCCTGGCCGCTGATCGAAGGAGCGAAAGGATGGGAGCGCCATACGTTGTTCCCAGGCGCGATCGCTGACGACGTGCCGTGGCGGCGCAAATTGGGAAAGTCGCTGGCCTGCATCCGCGCCGTCGGCGCACGCGACATCTTCCTATGCAACCAGGACCGCCCCGAGATCCTCTCGCTGCTGCCATTTTTGCGTGTACTCGGGCGGCGAGCCTATGCCATGCTGGATGCCAAGTTCGACGACAGCCCGCGCCGCATTGGGAAAGAGGCGCTGAAGCCGGCAGTGCTCCGGCTGTTCAACGGCGATCTGGTGGCTGGTGCCCGGCATGCGGACTACTGCCGGTTTTTAGGCATGAAGCCCGGCTGGGCGCATACCGCCTACGACACGGTTAGCATAGCGCGCGTGCGGGCCATGTCCGGAGAGACCCCGGCGCCGGCCGGACAGCCGCATGATGCGCGGGACTTCGTCGTGGTGGCTCGTTTCGTGCCGAAGAAGAATCTCACAACGGCGCTGCGCGGTTTCGCCGCGTTCCGTAGGCTTTGCCCCCGAAGTGGCAGACGGATGGTGCTCTGCGGCGAAGGACCGTTGGAGCCGGACTTGCGAAAGCTGGCCGAAGCGCTCGGCATTCTCGGGCACGTCGTGTTCGCCGGCTTCCTCGGCCCGAAGCAGGTGGCGCGGACGTTAGCTCGGGGCTTGGCGCTGGTGCTGCCCAGCATCCAAGAGCAGTGGGGGCTGGTCGTCAACGAGGCAGTGGCGCTCGGAATTCCGGTGCTTTGCTCGGCCAATGTCGGGGCGCGCGACTCTCTGGTGCGTACCGGTGTCAACGGCTTTGTGTTCGAGCCTGACAATGCAGAGGGGCTCGGCGAACTGATGCGCCTGCTGTCCGAAAATGCGGGCCGCTGGTCGCGCATGTCGTTGGCCTGCCGCGACCTCGCGCCGTCAGGCGATGTGCGGGAATTTGTCCGTGGCGTGTCTGAACTGACCGGGCTGGGCTGCCACCGAGCGGTCCCGGCACAAACCTCCACCGTTGCGCAGGAGGCTGCGTAATGGTCGCGTCAGCAATGCGAGTCGTGTTCGGCATGGGCCTGCAGCTAGCGCGTCCGAAGGGGAGGATCGCGGCGCTGCTGCAAACGGTGATGGCACAGGCCGGTATAATGGTGGCGAATTTGGCCACCGGCGTACTGACCGCGCGGGTTCTGGGCGCCACCGGACGTGGCGAGTTCGCGGCGATCAGCCTGTGGCTGATGTTTCCGTCGCTGCTCGCCACGGCGGGGCTGCAGACCGCGCTGGTGTTCGAGGTCGGGCGCGACCCGGCTCGCCGGCTGGCGGCAACCGTCGCTGCCCTGGCGCTTTCGACGCTGGTGTTCGTTCCGCTCGCCCTGCTGTGCTTGCCCACGCTGATCTGGCTGCTGCGCGGCTATCCGGCGTGGGTCACCACCGTCTCCGAATGGGCACTGGCTCTCTCCGTGCTGAACGCATGGGTGGTGATCGCGCGCAACAGTCTGATTGGTGCGCGGAACTACACGCGTTTCAATCTGTTTAACATGGGTTTCTCGGTGTTGTACTTGGTCGCGCTGATTGCCCTGGCGCTGCTCCACAGTTTGAGTCCGGCAAGCGCAATCTGGGCGCAACTTATGAGCACGGCTGTGGTGTCGGTTTTGTGGATACCGACAATCTTCGCGGATTGGCGGGCGAACCGGCGATCATCCGTGCGACGCATTCTGCGGCCGTTAGCCGCTTATGGCGTGCGGGCGGCGCCCACCGATCTGTTGATGACGTTGTCGGTCCATGTCGACGGGTTGATCCTCGTCGGGATCGTGGCGCCGCGGGAGATGGGGCTTTACGTTGCCGCCTCAGCATTCGCGCGCATCCTGCTGGTGATCCAGACTGCATTGTCCTCGGTGATGCTGGCTGACCTTGTCGGCCGTCCGATCGCGGAAATTGAGCTGTTCGTGCATCGGGGGTTTCGCGTGCTGGTGTTGGCGCTGCTGTGCTGTTGCGGTGCGCTGCTCTTGCTGGACCATATCTTATTACGGCTGGTGGTACGGGCCGGACTTCGTAAGCGCCGTACCGGTGTTCCGCGCGCTGCTGCTGGATGCCGCGCTGACATGCGTGGGCACGTTATTAGCGCAGGTTTTCCTTGCGCTTGATGCGCCGGCGCAAACCTCGCGCATTGCGGTGATCTCCTTTGCCGTCACCGTTTCCACGATGCTTGCCATGGCGCCGGCGTTCGGTGCGCTTGGTGCTGCGTTGGCACGAGCGCTGGGCAGTGCGATTCGCGCTGTGCTTTTGTTACTCAGGTTGCCGAGCATTGGGCTGAGCACCCCCCGGCTGACGTTGTGCCGTGCCGACTTCGAGCCGCTGATGCGGCGTTTGCCCCGGATATGACAATGTTCTGCGTGCCAGACCCACAGTGCGTCCGAATGACGACACAAGTCCAGGTCGCCAAGCTCGGATTTGGCTGCGCCGGCTTAATGGGAAGACTGGATCGCCGCCAGTCGATGCATCTGATCGAAGCGACCTTCGACGCCGGTATCACACATTTCGATACGGCGCGCGTGTATGGCTATGGTGAGGCGGAGTCCGTGCTGGGCGACTTCCTTGCCATGCAGCGGCATCGCGTCACGGTTACCACCAAGGTGGGCATCCTGTCTCCTACGGCCTCGAAGGGCCTCGCTTTGGCGAAAGCCATCGTGCGACGCGTGGCACGGATCCACCCCGGCGTACGCCGGGCGTTGCGGCGGCAGGCTCAACATATGGTGCAGCAGGGGCGTTCGAGGTTCCTCAAATGCGACGGAGCCTGGAAGCCAGCTTGCGCGCGCTGCGCACCGACCAGGTCGACATTTTGCTACTGCACGAGTGCAGGCCACCAGATGTCCAGCGCGACGACGTGCTGGATTTCCTGGAGCGGGCTAAGGCCAGCGGCAGCATCGGCGCCTATGGGATCGGCACTGACGTGGACACGACACGCGTCGCCGTCGCCGCCGAGGGCCCGCTCGCTGGCGTTGTGGTGTTCGCCAGCGGCATTTTCGACCGCAACCTGGAGACGGTTGCGCCGAGCGCAAGATCCATTGTCATCGCTCACACCGCCTTGGGCATGAGGTTCACGCGCTTGCAGGCTGCCCTGGCAGATGACCCGACTCTGGCGAAGGACTGGAGCGATGCGCTCGGCATCGACGCGCGTGACACCGCCAGGCTGGGTCGCCTTCTGTTGCTGGGCGCGATGGCCAAGCATCCGAACGGGACGGTGCTGTTCTCCTCTAGCAGTGCGGCGCGCATCGCTCAGAACGCGTCGGCTTTGCGCGAGGCTTTGCTGACGCAGGCAACGCTTAACACGATGAACCGATTGGCATTTGCCTGGGCCAGCGATCCGCGCGCGCAGGATGGATAAGCCGACTATGCTGCTCGATCTATCACCGATTCCTGAAACCACGACGCTGGAAGCGACCTTTGTATTGTTGGCGCTGGACCCGCCGGCATCGCGTTGGCACGGCAACTCGACTCGGGCGGTCTGCGCGTGATCGTCCTGGAGAGCGGCGGGCCCAGCCTGGAGTCGTGTACCCAAGCATTGAATGAAGTCGAAATTGTAGGACTGGACCATAGCGGGTCGATGGAAGGGCGTGGGCGCGCGATTCAGGGCACCAGCAAGCTATGGGCCGGCCAGTGCCTCCCATTCGACCCGGTCGACTTTCAGGAGCGACCATGGGTGCCGCACAGCGGATGGCCGTTCGATGCCGACCATCTCGCACCATATTACCGGCGCGCCGAGGCGTTCTTCAAAGTCGATGGGCATGTCTATGACGAACGGAACTATGGTCACTTCGGACTGACTGCGCCGAGATGGTCTGCCGGCGCGTTGCGTACCCACTTCACGGTGTATACGCCGCAAATCGATACCGGCCACCATCACCTGCGCGTCCTCCGGCACGCCTCGTCGCTGCGGGTGGTGAGCAATGCCACCGTGGTTGGGATCGATCTTGATAGCGGCGGAGGATCGGCCGCCGCGGTCAGAGCGCGGTCGCTGTGCGGTCGCGAATGCAAGGTCAACGCGCGGGCCTTCGTGCTATGTGCCGGCGGCCTGGAAAATGCCCGGATTTTGCTTAATTCCGATCATCAGCGGCGCGGTGGCTTGGGCAACGGCGACGACTTGATTGGCCGGTTCTTTCAAGAACACCCGAATGGAATTGTGGCAAGCCTGACTGGCGACGAGTTGCGTCGTTTGCAGGACCGCTTCCGTTTGCTATATCGAGGACCGTTTCGATTCTTTCCGAAATTCGCGCTGAGGGAGGAACAGCAACGGCAGGCACGGGTGCTCAATGCGAATGCCCATCTGGTCTTCGAATACGGTAATCAGCCGGGTATCGGTGTCATGCGCGAGCTCCTTCACGCAGCGCGGAGCCGAAGAATGCCGGCGCGACCGTTGAGCCAGATGGGCAAGGCTGTCCGCAACATTGGCAGCCTCGGTACGTGTCGCCCGCCGGCGTTACATGCGAGGTCTGTCTCCGGACGGACGACCTACGGCAGTGCGGCTGCAATGCTACCTTGAGCAGGCGCCCAACCCTGACAGCCGGGTACAGGCTTTCGGACCAGCGCGATCCGATGGGACAGCGTCGGTTGAGGCTCGACTGGCGCCTGACCGATCTCGAGCACCGCACGTTGCAGGTCATTGTCGAAACTGTGCAAGAGGAGTTTGCACGTCTCGGTCTGGGTCACATCGTTCCAGAGTCCTGGGTGGCCGCGCCGAACGCTGACTGGCAAAGTAGGCTGGTGGATTGCTTCCACCATGCCGGCACCACTCGCATTGGGAAGGATCGCCGCAACGGGGCGGTAGACGCGAACTGCGCGGTGTTCGACGTACCAAATATGTTCATTTGTGGCGGATCAGTGTTTCCGACCTCCGGCTATGCCAACCCGACGCTGACGATCGAGGCGCTGGCGATGCGGCTGACGGACCACCTGAAATGCAAATTTAAGCCGGTATGATGAGACGATGAAAAACCGCTCCAAAAGGGTGCTCCTGAGGAAACCTGCGGCTGTTCACCGGGAGCGAAGCGGCAAGTTGTCGTTGGTGATCCATGCGGCGGCGGTGCCAGGCATGGCCTCCCCGCTCTTGCCGTCGCCGTTAAGATCGGCCTTCGCGTCCGTTTTAGCCGATCGTGGAGTTCATGATCTTCAATTGGTTGCTTCACGATGACTTAAGCCACGCTGGTGCATCGGACGGCCGATTCCGGGTTGCGGCTCTCGCAGGCGACGCGGGACGTGTGTGTGTCCTTGTTCCTCGCTGCCTTACTGCCTCTGCTCTTTCCCTATGCGGCGATAATGGTGGCCGGGGGTGCGGTTGTAAGGCTCTGCTATCCGCTGTACATTATCGCTGCGGCGGTCATCATTCTTGGCGTACGTCCGGCCGCCTACCCGGCATTCTGCGTTGCAGTTTTCGCCTTCGCTCCGTTTCTTCGACGGGTCGCCGACTATCAAGCCGGTTTCGTCGTCCTGAACCCGATTCTTCCTGGCACCTTATGTCGGCTTGCTCCCGGCGATGTACTGGTTGCTTCGCTTGATCCTGCGCGGGCGACGCACTTGGCCGTTCACGGCCATCCTTTTCTGCACGGTTTACGCCGCATTCGCTGCGCTGTTCCAGCTTCGCTTTGTACCCGCGATATATGAGGCGATCCGCTGGGTGACGCCGGTCGCGTTGGCAGCCTTCGTGATCGAGAACCGGATCCAGGCTCCGCGGATTCGGATACATCTGCTGGCAATGTTGGCTTTCGTGCTGCCGGTGCTGGGCGTGTACGGCATCTTACAATTCCTGCATCCGCCGCTGTGGGATGTCTATTGGATGAACAATATCCAGAACCCCACGTTCGGTCTGCCCGAGGCGTTTCGGGTTCGCGTGTTCAGTATGATGAATGCGCCGATGCCGATGGGCATGTTCGCTGCGCTAGGCTTCGTGCTGATGGCTGCATCTGGCTGGGTAACGCTGCTGCCGGCGCTTCTGGTGCTGCCGACTTTGGCACTGACGCTGATCCGCACAGCCTGGCTGGCATGGGCAGCCGGCATGGCAACCCTGTTCGTCTTCGGCCGGCCACGCCAGAGATTGGCGATCGCGCTCGTTCTTGCCCTAGCGGCGGGCTGCTTTGGCCTAAAAGATGCCCTGCCGCCGACAGCTCAAAATCTACTGGATCAACGCCTCAATACATTCGCGGATATGCAAACCGACAAGAGTGCCGACGATCGGCTGGAGGTCTATGGGCGGTTCTCCGCGCGCCTGGCAGACCATCCGTTAGGCGAAGGGTTCGGCGCAAACCAGGGCACCGCAACGGAGAGCGAACACCGCGATCTCGAGGCGATCGACAGTGGGATCCTGGAGGCGTTCCTCATATTCGGAATACCCTGTGGCTGTCTCTACTTCGCCGCGCTTACCGGACTTTCAATCCAGGCGTTCCGCGCGATGCACCGCGATTCCTCCCGCAAACTCGTTGGTGGATTTGCAATGGTCTGCATGGTTGCCGCGACCCTCCCGCTGGGCCTCCAGCAGGCTGGCGAGCTCGGCGTGTTGGAATGGCCGGCCCTTGCGTTGCTGCTGGCTAGCAGCTGGGACGTTGACAATGGCATTTGTCGCGACCGCATGGGGTCGAAAACAGGCGTTCGATGAATGACGACGGCATCCGAACGGATAGGCAAGGCCCATGGGATCGCATCGTTGATCTGGTCGGAGCAGGATTTGAGCATCCAGCAGTGCATGGAGCGAGCCGAAGGGTCGACCTAAGGATTCTATTACCTCCGCATTATTTTGCGATATCCGTGTTGGTTTGGCACAGCATTCGCTGCACCTATGCCGTTGATTATGAGGCTCGGGTCCTTGCCGGACCGGCGCACCCATCCGTAAACATGATCCTGCCGATGTTTTTCTCCCTTAGGATTTGCGGAGAAATTATCGAATCAGGATGCCGCTGAGAACGCCCGAATAGAATCAAGGAAGCGGCTTGGAGCGACGCGGATCGGGCGGTCTATTCTGGCGCGGTGATCGACCTTGTCGCCATGCGGTTGCGCTGGAAGCAGTGTGCGCGGTTTCTCGATGAACGGGGGCGCCGGCTGTTCGCGGCCAACGAGGCGCAGCGAGAGGGGCCTGGTGGGGTCACCGCGTTGTCGAAGGTAACCGGCTTGGCGCGCAGCACGATCAATCGAGGGATCCGTGAGCTGCGATCGGGGCACAACGAGATTGGCAGCCGCGTGCGCCGTCCCGGTGCGGGACGCAAGAGTGCGGTGACGCACCAGCCGGGGCTGCCGGCAGCGCTGGAGAGGCTGATCGAGGACGCCATCCGCGGCGATCCGTGTTCGCCGCTGCGTTGGATCAGCCGCAGCCAGCGTCACCTCGTCAAAGCACTGGCGGAGCAGGGGTTCCAGGTTAGCCAGCGTGTGGTGGCGAACCTGCTGCGAGAGCTGCACTACAGTTGTCAGGCCAATCGCAAAACTCGAGAGGGCGGCAAGCATCCGGATCGGGATGCCCAATTTGCCCACATCAATGCGACGGTGAAGGCGGCTATTGCTGCCGGCGAGCCAGCGATCTCGGTCGACACGAAGAAGAAGGAGCTTGTTGGGGACTTCAAGAACAACGGCCGCGAGTTGCGCCGTCAGGGCGATCCCGAACAGGTCCGGGTGCACGACTTCAAGATACCGGAACTGGGCAAGGTCGCGCCATACGGTGTCTACGACATTGCCGCCAACCACGGCTGGGTCAGTGTCGGCATCGATGCCGACACCGGAGCATTCGCCGTCGAGAGCATCCGACGTTGGTGGTGCAGGCTCGGCCAGGTGCGTTATCCCAATGCCAAGCGTCTGACGATCACCGCCGACTGCGGCGGCAGCAACGGGCCTCAGCTGCGTCTATGGAAGCGCGAATTGCAGCGCTTCGCCAATCAGACCGGCCTGACGATAACGGTGACCCACCTGCCGCCCGGCACCAGCAAATGGAACAGGATCGAGCATCGCCTATTCGCCTTCATCACCATGAACTGGCGTGGCAAGCCGTTGGTCAGCCATCAGGTCATCGTGCAACTCATCGGCTCAACCACCACCGAGACAGGTCTCAAGGTCTGTTGCGAGATCGACGGCAACCTCTATCCCAAGGGCCTCAAGGTCACCGACCAGGAGATCCAGGCGATCAACATCAGCCGCAACGAATTCCATGGGGAATGGAACTACTCCATCGCACCCAACCAGCAACCACCCTGAAGCGGTTATTTCTCGGCAAGCCCTAAGCGGCTTTCTGGTCGCCGGCAGCCTTGTGAAGACGCGGTCCATGGTGACCTTCATCGGACACCGCGTCGTACGAATCCTGCCGGCGCTTGCTGTCGAAATCACCCTCTCCGCGCTGATTCTGGGGCCGTTGCTTACGCAGCTTCCGCTCCAGCAGTATTTTTCCGGATCCGAATTCGCGTCGTACTTCATGAACATCCTGGGTGATATCCACTACCGGCTGCCCGGACTTTTCGCCTACAACCCGACCCATTACACGGTAAACACGTCGCTTTGGACCATCCCATACGAGCTGTATTGCTATCTGGCACTAATTGTCCTGGCCTGTTTCGGTGCCCTGCGCTCGCCCCTGAAGATCCTTATGTTGATCGTGCCCACTAGCGCAATCTTCACCGGCATGGCGTTCCACACCGGCCAGATTGCGGACATGAGTAACGGCGGCCCACCGGGCAAGCTGTTGGTGCAGAGCTTTCTCGCCGGTTTGCTGCTGTTCATCGTGCGCGATCGGATTCGGCTGAGCTGGGGCCTTTTCATTGCCTCGGCGGCGATTACCCTGTTGTGCCTCGCGTGGCCGGTGACGACCTTCTTCGCTCCGTTTCCGGCAGCCTACACCACCATATTCCTCGGCCTGCAACGCCCGCGCCGGATCCCGTTTCTGCTCGGCGGAGACTACTCGTACGGCCTCTATCTCTTTGCATTCCCGATTTCAACAGAGTGTCTCGGCGATCCTCCCTGCATGGCGCTTCCCACTTGCGAACATCGCCTTGGCCCTGCCGCTCAGCCTGTGTTACGCGTTCTTTTCCTGGAACTGCGTGGAGCAGCCGGTGCTGCGCCGCCGCAAGGCGCTGATCCAGCCGGTGGAGAGGGCGGTAGAGAGGATTTCGCTGCCATTTCGACGGCTGGCCCTCAGCACGTCAATCACTCGGCGTGTGCTGCGAGTTGATGCCAAAAAGGCCTGAGCTCGACTTTCCGCATTTTTGTCGGGCTGGCCATCATGTCATGACCCAGAAGATATCCTCATAGGCGATAGAGCGAAGCGCGTCGTTGATCGGCAGGACGGTGCGTCCGAACGGACCTGTGGAGGCCCATCGGTTTTTCCAGAGCGACCAGTAGTCCTACTGCGTCATTCATTCTGCTCGACCGGCTTCTGACACCTCTGTCCGCAACAAGGACATCGGGGCAGACCGCGCGCCAAAGTCCGCAGCGTCGTTGGGGCGGGAAAATCAAGGCACGCGGCATCAATCGCGACCCGGTGCGGTCGTCACATGGCCACCTTCGTCAAGACCAGCGGCTTGCGCTGGCTGTCGCTGGGCGGTGATGCTGCCAGTCCCATTCGCGAGCCGGCGCTGGGCTCTGCCGTTCTTGACCGTGTTGGCGCCATCGGTCCGCTGGAGCGAGGGGCAAGGCAGACGGCACAAGGCGCTGACCGACTGGGCTCGTCAGGCGATATTGCAAAGTAAACGCTGGCTGCCGGATCGCCGCCTGGTTGTCGTCGCCGACAGCAGTTTTGGCGCGTTGGAGCTGATCGCTGCAGTCCGCAGGCATGTCTGCCTGATCACAAGACTGCGCCTCGATGCCAGCCCGTTCGAACCGGCTCCCAAACGCCGGCGGGGCCAAATCGGCCGAGAGGAGGGCACGGTTGCAGAACTGTCGAGCCGGTACGGGGTGCATGCCAGCCAGATCCATGCCTGGAAGAAGACGTGCTCGAGGGACTTGGCTCGCTGTTTGCCTGTGGCAAGGCCCGCGGGGCTGCTGGCGTGACGGCGGATGAAACGCAGCTGGCCAGGCCGTATGAGAAGATCGGCGAGCTGACCGTCGAGCGCGATTTTCTGCGCAAAAGGTCTGGTCCCTGAAGCGGGTCACGCGACTGTCTCTTGTTGACCGCGCGGATGTTGATCTGTCGATCGTGGCGCAATGCCGGCTTCTGAGGATTGCACGCTCAACGCTATATTGGCACGCGGCTCCGGCGAGCGTATGACGACCTGCGACTGATGCGTCGCCTCGACGAGCAGTATCTGACAACACCCTTCTATGGGTCGCGTCGTATGGTGGCGGTGCTGCGACGGGATGGCGAGACGGTGAACCGCAAGCGCGCGCGCCGACTGATGCGAGTGATGGGGATCGTGGCGATCTACCAGAAGCCGACTACCAGCTGGCCTCACCCGGAACACAAGGTGTACCCTTACCTTTTTTGCGGGGCATGGTCATCGGCCGGCCCAATCAGGTGGGTGCGCGGACATCACTTACGTACCGATGGCCAAAAGGCTTTGTTTATCTGGTCGCGGTGATGGACTGGTTCAGCCGCCGTGTTCTGGCGTGGCGTTTGTCGATCGGAACGGAGACGGAATTCTGTGCCGAGGTGTTGCGGGAAGCGATGGCACGCAGCGGCATCAGCCGTTGGCTGACTCTTTTACAATACCGCACGCCTGCATCAGGCTCTCGGCTACCAGACGCCGCACGAAGTTTTCGAGGCTGCGCAGCCTGTGGATATGTGGACAACGCAAGCGCGTTGACCACATTCCCACAGGCACCGCAACGGCAACAGCAACAAAAGGGTATGATCGACGGGTAGAACCTGCTACGAAGCTTCGCTGCCCCCTCGCACGGGTAGGGAATTTGCAACCGGTGGGGTCTCTCTTAGCTCACCCCGTGTCCTGTCCAATGGATCGGGGTCACCTCACGAGACGTTTTTCCGGTGGGAATCTCGGCTGAACAAACCTTCATAACCCACTGATTCCCTGGTGCCGACGCTCGGACTTGAACCGAGGACCTACTGATTACGAATCAGTTGCTCTACCGCTGAGCTACGTCGGCAGCCGGGTCCGCACGCGGACGCCCGCATATACCGCCCGGCGCCGAATGCGGCAACCGCGCGCCGCCTCAGTACCGTCGCAGCAGCGCCACCAGCCGCCCCTGCACCCGCACCTTGTCGGCCGGAAAGATCCGCGTCTCGTGCCGCTGATTGGCCGGCTCCAGCGCGATCGAGTTGCCCCGCCGGCGCAACCGCTTCAGCGTCACTTCCGTCTCATCGACCAGTGCCACGACGATTTGGCCATTTTCCGCGCTTTCTTCCTTGCGGATGATCACCGTGTCGCCATCGAAAATCCCGGCATCCACCATCGAATTGCCGGCAATCTCCAGCGCGTAGTGCTCGCCATTGCCGAGCATCGCCATCGGCACGTCGATGGAGGTGCCGTTGTCGCGCATCGCCTCGATCGGCAGGCCGGCGGCGATCCGGCCATACAGGGGCATCTGCACCGCCGCGGCGTCGTTGGCGGTGCGCACGCCGGCCAGGCGCGGCGAAAAATCCCCCCGGATCACATTTGGCGCGAACCCGGCGACCGCTCGTTCGCCCCCGGCTTCGGCCTGCACTGCACGCGCCTGCATGTCGTCGGGCAGCCGCACCACTTCCAGCGCCCGCGCGCGGTGATGCCGGCGGCGCAGGAACCCCCGTTCCTCGAGCGCCGAGATCAGTCGGTGGATGCCTGATTTGGACTTGAGCTGCAGCGCTTCCTTCATTTCCTCGAAGCTCGGCGAAAAGCCGGTCTGCTTCAGGTGGCGTTCGATGAAGACGAGCAGTTCGTACTGCTTGCGGGTCAGCATGGATCCCCTCCGGACGCGCGCCGGTCGGACGTGCGTTAACGAACCGATGGGCAACGCGGTACAGGTGCATGCCCTCCGGAACAAACCGGCAACGACACCGTCGTTCTATGTTGGTTCGCGCCGTGGCGTCAAGCTTATGCGAAAGAAAAGTTTAGAAATTGGCTTCATGGCGGCCCGTAATGAGTACGGCACGGCCAACCCCTCCCACAAGGGGAGCGGGAGTCACGTCAGATGCCGAGCGAATCCAGGCGAATCACCTCCACCGTCGCGCCTTCCGGCAGCGCCGGCGCGTGCGGGGCGCGTAGGATCAGCGCGTCCGCCTGCGCCAGCCGCCGGAGCATTGCCGAATCCTGCACTGGGAAGGGCGTCGCGATCAGCGCTGCCGCCGGGGCCGCGCCGCAGCGTTGCCCGCATGTGGTCGGCGCGGCCGTCATTGGCGCCCAGCGCGGCGCCGAGCACGGCGGCAGTGACCGGCGGCGGGTCGCCCGGGCAGCCCGGACAGCCGTGCCAGCGCCGGCAGCAGGAACAGGATGGCGCAGACCAGTGCCGAGACCGGGTTGCCCGGCAGCCCGAGCACCGGAACCGGCCCCATTCGCCCGAAGATCAGCGGCTTGCCGGGCCGCATGGCGATCTTCCAGAAATCCACCTCCAGCCCGCGTTGGGTCAGCCCTTCGATGACCAGATCATGGTCGCCCACGCTCGCCCCTCCGGTGGTCACCAGCATATCAGCCGCCGCTGCCGCATCAGCCACACCGGCGATCGCCGCCAGATCGTCCCGGGCGACCGGCAGCACCAGCGGATCGCCACCGCGCCGCGCGTACCAGGGCGGCCAAAGCGTGCGAATTGGAACTGACGATGCCACCCGGCGGCAAGGGTTCGCCGGGCATGGCGATCTCGTCGCCGGTGGCGAGCAGGGCGATACGCGGGCGACGATGCACGGTGATCCACGGATGGTTCGCCGCCGCCGCCAGCCCGACATCGCGCGCGGTCAACCGCCGGCCGGCCGGAACCACGGCCTCACCGGCGGCAAAATCCTGCCCGGCTCGGCGAATGTGGCGGCCGGCCCGCACCGTCTCGTTCACCCGCACCGTCTCGCCGTCACGGGTCGCATCTTCCTGCAGCAGGATCGCGTCCGCGCCTTCCGGGACGAAGCTGCCGGTGAAGATGCGCACCGCCGCTCCTCCACCGACATGCCCGGCGAACGGGTGCCCCGCCGGGGCGCTGCCGATCACCCGCAACCGCGCGCCCGCCTCACCGTCCGCCGCCCGCAGCGCGTACCCGTCCATTGCCGAGACATCCGCCGGCGGCTGGGTCAGCCGAGCCACGACGGGGGCGGCGGTGACCCGTCCCCAGGCCTCGGCCAGCGCCACGATTTCGGCCGGCAACGGGCGCAGACCGGCCAGGACGCGCACCCGGGCTTCCTCGACGCTGATCATTCGCCTGCCCCCGTTCAATCCTGCCGGAACTCCCCGGACTTGCCGCCCGCCTTATGGATCACCCGAACCGCCTCGATGCGCATGCCACGATCGACCGATTTGCACATGTCATACACGGTCAGCGCGGCGACCGAGACCGCCGTCAGCGCCTCCATCTCCACCCCCGTCTGGCCGGTGGTGCGCACGGTGGCCTCGATCTCCACCGCGCCGTCGCCGGCGCGGAGATCGACATTGACCGAGGCGATCGGCAGCGGATGGCACAGCGGGATCAGCTCCGCGGTGCGCTTCGCCGCCATGATCCCGGCCAGCCGGGCGACGCCAAGCACGTCGCCCTTGCTGGCCGTGCCATCCCGGATCAGCGCCAGCGTGGCCGGCTGCATCGCCACGCGGGCGCGCGCAGTGGCTGCGCGCGCGGTCAACGGCTTGGCGGACACATCCACCATCGCCGCCTTGCCGGACGCATCGAAATGCGTCAGTCGCCCACTCACGCCCGCTCCTTATGGTCCGGGCCGTCACCGAGCAGCATTCGCACGGCCGCGACCGGGTCGGGCTGGCGCATCAGGCTCTCGCCGACGAGGAAGCAGAAACACCCGGCGCCGGTCAGCCGCTGCAGGTCCGCGTTGTCGCGGATGCCGCTCTCGGCGATCAGGAAACGGTCGGGGGGCACCAGCGGCGCCAGGGTCTCGGTTGTCGCCAAATCCGTCTGCAATGTCTTGAGGTTGCGGTTGTTGATGCCGATCAGTTGCGTCTGCAACCCGAGGGCGCGGTCGAGTTCCCGCCGATCATGCACCTCCGCCAGCACATCGAGGTCGAGCGAACGCGCCACGTCTTCAAGCTCGCGCGCCTGGTCGTCCGACAGTGCGGCCATGATCAGCAGGATGCAGTCGGCGCCGAGCGCCCGGCTTTCGTACACCTGCCAGGGATCGAGGATGAAGTCCTTGCGCAGCACGGGCAGTTCAACGGCCGCGCGGGCGGCGATCAGGTCGCGGTTGCTGCCCTGGAAATCCGGTCTGTTGGTCAGCACGGACAGGCACGTCGCGCCGCCGTCGCGATAGGCAACGGCCAGCGACGCCGCATCGAAATCGGCGCGGATCAACCCGCCCGACGGGGAGGCTTTCTTGATTTCAGCGATCAGCGCGAACCGTCCTTCTCCGGTGGCGTGCTTCAGCACCTGGCCGAAGCCACGGGGCGGGTCGGCCCTGCGCCGCAATCGCTTGGCGCAGGCGGTCGATGCTGATCTCCGCCTTGCGGCGGGCCAGCTCGGTCAGCGTCTCCCCGCAGATTCGCGCCAGCACGTCCGAGCCGGAGCCTGCCTCGGTGCCCGCAGGCATATCGTTTGCCATCGGTTCTCCTCGCCGGTACGTCGCGCTCAATGCGACGGCGGCGGCTGATTGGTTTCGCGCCGCAGCCGTTCCAGCGCGGCGAGTGCCGCACCCGACTGCAGCGCCCGGTCGGCCAGCGCCAACCCCTCCCGCAGTCCGCCGGTACGGCCGGCCACGATCAGGGCGGCGGCGGCGTTCAGCAACACGGTGTCGCGATAGGGGCCGCGCGCGCCCTCCAACAACGCCAGCAGCGCGGAGGCGTTCAGCGCCGCATCGCCGCCGCTGATCGCCTCGATCGGCGCGCGCTTCAGGCCGGCATCTTCGGGGCTGACGGCGAAGCTGCGTGATGCTGCCGTCGCGCAGCGCCACGACCTGGCTTTCGCCGGCCACGGTCAACTCATCGAGACCCTGGCCGTGCACGATCCAGGCGGCCTCGGTGCCCAGGCGGGCGAGGGTTTCCGCCATCGGCCGCGCCCATTCGGGGGCGAACACGCCGGTGAACTGGCGGCGCACGCCGGCCGGGTTGGACAGCGGGCCGAGCAGGTTGAAGATCGTCCGCGTGCCCAATTCGACGCGCGGGCCGGCCGCATGACGCATCGAGGGATGGTGGCGCGGGGCGAACAGGAAGGCGCAACCTGCCGCGCGCAGGATGTCGGGCAGTCGGTCGAGCGGCACATCGACGTTGACGCCGAGCGCCGTCAGCACGTCCGCCCCGCCGGTGCGCGACGACAGCGCCCGGTTGCCGTGCTTGGCGACCGGCACGCCGGCGCCGGCAACCACGAAGGTGACCGCGGTGGAGATGTTCAGGGTGCCGGCATTGTCGCCGCCGGTGCCGCAGACATCCATGGCATCGTCTGGTGCGGCGACGGTTGCCATGCGGGCACGCAGGGCGCGGACCGCTCCGGTCAGTTCGGCCACGCTTTCGCCGCGCACCCGCATCGCCATCAGCAAGCCGCCGATCTGCGCCGGCGTGGCTTCGCCGGACATGATGATGTCGAAGGCGTGCTCGGCTTCCGTTTCGGTCAGCGTGGCGCCGGCGGCGAGGCGGGCGAGGACGGGTTTGAGGGTGTTCGACACCGCGCCTCAGGCGGCGGCGCGTGCCGGGGCGTTGTCGCCGCGGGCGATGGCGAGAAAGTTGGCAAGGATTTCGTGGCCGGACTCGCTAGCGATGCTTTCGGGGTGGAACTGCACCCCGAACACCGGCAGCACACGGTGGCGCAGCGCCATGACCAGCCCGTCCTCGGTCCAGGCGGTGGGGGTCAGCACGTCAGGCAGGGTGGCGCGGTCGATGATCAGGCTGTGGTAGCGGGTGGCCTGGAACGGCGAGGGGATGCCGCCCAGGATGTCGGTGCGGGCGTGGAAAACGCGGCTGACCTTGCCGTGCATCGGTGCCGGAGCGCGCACCACCTGGCCGCCGAACGCCTGGCCGACCGCTTGGTGGCCGAGGCAGACGCCAAGGATCGGTATCTTGCCCGCCGCCGCTTCGATCAGCTTCAGGCAGATGCCGGCATCATTCGGCGTGCAGGGGCCGGGGGACAGCACGATGGCTTCCGGCGCGCGGGCCAGCACGCTGTCCACCGAGATGGCGTCGTTGCGCCAGACCTCGCAGCGCGCGCCGACGTCGCCGAGGAAGTGCACCAGGTTGAAGGTGAAGCTGTCGTAGTTGTCGATGACGAGGATCATGCGGCGATCCTTTGCCGAGATGGGGCGGGCGTCAATAAGGGGGCGGTAAGTGGCGATCGTGAAACGCCGCGGTGCCGGCTAATCTCGCCCCCGTCGCGCTCGAGAGCGGGGACAAAAGCCGCCCTGTCAGGGCCGCGATAGCGCCGTCCGTAAGCAGGCGTTCGAGCCGGCGGTTCAACTCTGCAATCTCATCGAACCCGATATGCACCGCTCGTTCCAGCGCCCCGAAGCGGGCTTCCAACCCGGAAAGCCGGGTCTCGATTACGGCAAATCGGGGCTCGATGGCATCCAGCCGTGCATGCATGCGGCGCTGCTCCGCCGGCATGCCCCGAACCAGACGTCCAAGCAGCTCGAGGGAAATCGGCTGTTTGTCCGAAGAGTTCGAGTTCTACCTCGACGAGACCGACGTCTGCTGTCGGCTGGTGGATGCAGGCTGGTTGATCCGGCGGCTACCTGATGCGGTCGTACACCATAAGTTTCTACCGAGCGCGATTCGCACCGCCGACCCAGATTGTAGGCATCGTAGACGACTGGCACGCATCCGGCTCGTAACCCCTCGGCTGCCGGACGGCAGAAGCCCTCATAATAGGACGGCATGGCCAGGATATGTGCCGAGTGGAAGAGTCGTTGTCGCTCGGCGTCAACCGTGCCGGCAAAATACACCTGCGCCTGAACAAAGACCACCATGTCCGCGATCGCTCAACGCAGCGGATAGTGCCGGCGGTTGTTCAAAAGTGAAAAATATAACTTGCTCTTCAGAACGGGATAGAGAACACGCGTGATGCGGCCTCATATCGCTGCTGGGCTTGGATGCGTGGTGCCCGCCGGGGATTTCGGTTCCCTGGAAAATCTCGTTCGGGAGTTGCCGGCCGCATTGGAAAGACCAGCAGAACAGCTTCTGCCACTCGATCGTGGCCGGACCTCGGCTGATGAGCTCTCCGATCTTGCCCATCGGCACATTGCCAGCTGCGCGTTTGAGACAGTGAGCCTACAGGTACGCGAGCGTGTGCTGAGACTCGCACAACGCAACCGCGCCGATCCACCAGCGGATTTTCATTCAAACTGACGACCTCGCCACCGACAAGATGGTACGGGTTTGCCCCACACGATTAGCTTCCGGGGACGGCAGCGTTCCGCTCGTCGCCCAAGCTTACGCGTCCGGTCAACCAGTCCACTGACAGCAGGGCGCGATGGGTTCCATCGGCCAGCACCACGATGCCGCCTGAGGAACCGCCATCGGGCGAGAACCGGATGCCAGTAAGCCAATTCCCGGCAACCAGATTCGCCGGCGCGGTCACGGTGATTGCGACCGACCACGGCAGCGAGCGCGGCGGGTCGCCGCCAGTCTGATATTGATGCGTCGCTGTATCGATCACCAGCAGCACGGTGCGATCACTCACGATCGCCCGCGCCCGTGCCGATCGCAGTGCGCCAGCCAACTCGCTCGACGCAGCCCGCAACTCCAGCGCCGCGCTGCGCATCGGTCCTCGCGTGACGACGATCCCGAGCACCAGCCCCAGCACCGCCAGCACCACAAGCAATTCCAGCAAGGTGAACCCGGCGGGGTCATCACGCCGGATCATCCTGGTCGCTGGCATGATCTCAGTTCGCCAGGTCGTTGAGGCTGAGCATCGCGACCAGCAGGGAGCTGACGATCCCGGCGACGGCGAGCCCCATGGCGATCGTGATCACCGGCACCAGAAGGGCGACCAGCCGCTGCACCCCGAGCCGGGTCTTCTCCTCGTGGATATCCGCTGCGCGCAGTGCCATCGGGCCGAGTTGTGCGGTTTCTTCCCCAAGCCGCAGAAGATAGATGGTGCGCAACGGGAAGACCCCGGGTTGGGCCAGCCCCGACAGGCCGTCGCCGTTCCGCGCCGACACGACCGCCTGGTCCACCGCCGCTACGCCTGCCCGATTGCCGAGCACGTCGCGAACGGTGCCGAGCGCGGCGATCAGCGGCACGCCGTTGATAATCAGCGTCCCCAGGGTGCGGGTCATGCGGGACGCCAGCACCTCCCGCAGGAGGCTGCCGACCACCGGCAAGCGTAGCAGGGCGCGGTCCGTCCGCAGCCGTGGGCCCGGCCGCGCCAGCACCTGTCGCGCTGCGAGACCCAGCACAATGACCACCAGCAGGCCGGCAATCCCGTACGCTGACACCGCATCGCCGATACCAATAAGGATTCGTGTGGGGCGCGGCAGCGCCACCCCATTCTGCGCAAACAGCGGCACGAACTGCGGCAGCACGTCGGTCAGCAGCAGCGTGATCGAGCCGATCGCGGCGACCAGCAACAGGGCCGGATAGATCATGGCAGACGTCACCGCGGCGGCCAGGCTCCGCTGGCGCTCCAGCATGGCGGCAAGTCGTTCCAGCGACCCGGCCAACTGACCGCCGGCCTCGCCGGCGCGCACCATGCCGACATAAAGGCGCGAGAAGCTGTGCGGATCCTGGGCCAGCGCGTCCGCAAGCGGACTGCCGTCGCGCACCGCGTCACGCAGTCGTTGCATCGATCGGTTTACCCGGGCACTTGGCGCCGTCTCTGTCAGGAAGCGCAGCGCGCGGTCCAGGTCCTGCCCAGCAGTCAGCATGACCGCCAGCTCGCGGGTCACGTTCGCAACGTCCTGCCGAGATAATCCCCGGCGGCGCGCGAACTTGATGCCAAGGAGGCCGGTCAGAACGGAGCCGGCGCCGTCCGCCGGATCAGCGCGCAGCGGGATGCTGCCGGCGTGCTGCAGCCGCTCGATAACCGCTGCCTCGGTCGGCGCGTCCATCCGGCCGGTGGTCACCTCGCCGCTCGGGCTGATCGCCTTGTACCGGAATGCCGGCATCGGCTCAGCTCTCCTCGCGGATGCTGCGGTCCAGTTCCTCGATTGACGTCAGGCCCTCCACTGCCGCCTGCAGGCCGGCCTGGAACATCGGCACCATGCCGGCGGCCACCGCCGCCCGTTCGATCTCGGCATGCTTGGCACCGGCGAATATCAGCGCTTCGATGGCCGGGGTCGGCATCAGGAATTCGGCCACCGCAAGCCGCCCGCGGTATCCGGTCTGCCGGCACTCGGGGCAACCGACCGCGTGCCACAGCGTGACCGGCCGACGCGGCGCAAGGCGGTCCAGCCCGAGCCGCTCCACCAGCTCCGGCGGTGCAACCGCTTCGTGCCGGCAGCGCAGGCACAGCCGGCGCACCAGCCGTTGCGCCAGCACACCGCGCAGCACCGCGGTCAGCAGGTAATCCTCCAGTCCCATGTCGCGCAGCCGGGTGATCGTCGCGGCGGCCGAATTGGTGTGCAGAGTGGATAGCACGAGATGTCCGGTCAGCGCCGCCTGGGCCGCGATCTGAGCGGTTTCCAGGTCACGGATTTCGCCGACCATGATCACATCGGGGTCCTGGCGGAGGATGGACCGCAACAACCGGGCGAAGGTCAGCTCGATCTGCGGCTTCACCTGCACCTGGTTGATGCCGGCAAGTTGGTACTCGATCGGATCCTCGACCGTGACCACCTTGCGAACCGTCGTGTTGAGCGACAGCAGCCCGGTGTAGAGCGTCGTGGTCTTGCCGCTACCGGTGGGGCCGGTCACCAGCACGATGCCGTTCGGCAAGGCCAGCGCCTGCGTCAGTTGCGCGATCACCCGCGGCGGCAGGCCAAGCCGCGCGAAATCGAACACCACCGCGTTGCGGTCCAGCACGCGCAACACCAGGGTTTCACCGTACAGCGTCGGGATCGTGGAAATACGGAAATCCGTCTCCTGTCCGCGCACCGCCAGCCGAATTCGACCATCCTGTGGCAGTCGCCGCTCGGCGATGTCGAGGCGCGCCATGATCTTGATGCGTGACACGATCGCCGAGGCGAGCCTCGCCGGCGGGCTGTCCATCTCGTGCAGCAGTCCGTCGTAGCGGTAGCGCACGCGCAGCCGGTCCTCGAACGGCTCGATATGGACATCCGAGGCCTGGGTCTCCACCGCACCGGCGATGATCTGGTTCACCAGCCGGATCACCGGCGCTTCACTGGCAAGATCCTTGAGCCGCTCGGCATCTTCCTCGATCGGCGCGCCTTCCGGTTCCGGATGCTGGCCGGGGATTCCTTCGGCGGTCGAATACAGACGTTCGAACGCCGCCTCCATCTCAATCGGCACGGCTACGGTCAGCACCACGCGCCGGCCGGTCGCCGCGGCGATTGCCGAAGCGGTGAAATCGTCGAGCGGGTCGGCGACCGCCACCAGCACGCTGTCGTCCATCAGTGTCACCGGCATCGCCCACGCCGCTCGCAGGAACCGGTCCGGCAGTTGGCCGCCGAGCAGCTTCTCGTCGCGCGGATAGTCCTCGGGCCGCATGAGCTCCAGCCCGGAGATCGCAGCGAGCGCCTCGGCAAGCCCGCGCTCGCTCACCAAGCCGAGCTGCAGCAGGACCCGATCGAGACGCTGGCCGGTTTCTGTTGCCACCCGCCGGCCGCGTTCGATCGTCCGTGCGTCGCACTGGCCGCGTTCCATCAGATACGTCGCCAGTTGCTCGATCGACGGCGTCGAGAGAGTCGCGGCCGCGCTTACTGTCAGCGGTGCAGGCGCACTGTCCATTGTCTTGTCCGTCCCGGTCATGGCACAGCCGGCGGAGTTTGGCGAATGACGCATCGGAGCGCGATCGTGGCTGCCCCAATCGCCGAGTGGATCTGGCCGGTACTCGTGGCGCCATTTGTTGGCAGCTTTCTCGGTGTGCTGATCAGGCGGCTGCCGGAGCGAAAGCCCATCGGACTGGCGCGCTCGGAATGCGATTGCTGCGGGCGGACGCTGGCCGCATGGGAGCTGGTGCCGCTGGCGAGCTGGCTGGCGTTGCGCGGCCGCTGCCGAAGCTGCGGCGCGCCGATCGCCGCCTTTCATCCGGCAGTGGAACTGGCCGCCGTTTTGGTTGCGGTCGGCGCCATCTGGGCCGACGCCGCGTGGAGCTACGGAGGTGCCGCGCAGGTCTGGGTCGGCTGCGGGCTCGGATGGACCCTGCTGTGCCTGGGCTGGATCGACTGGGAGCAATTCCGGCTGCCGGACGCGCTGACTTTGCCGTTGATCATCGCCGGGCTGCTGGCGGCTTGGGTCCTTGATTGCGGCGCGGTTACCGATCACGCCGCGGCCGCCATGCTGGGCTATGCAGGACTGCGGCTGGTGAACGCGGTTTATCGGCGGTTACGCAACCGTGATGGGCTGGGCCCCGGCGACGCCAAGCTGTTTGCTGCCTGCGGCGCCTGGGTGGGCCTGGTGCCACTGCCATCCGTCCTGCTGTTCGCCGCGCTTGGCGGAATCGCCATCGCGGTGGCGCGCGCTCTGGCGGGAGAGCAACTTCGTGCCACCACCCGCCTTCCGTTCGGCGCCTGCCTCGCCGGCGCGCTCTGGGTGGTCTGGCTGCTTATGGATAGAGCATGATCGCTTCCGATAGACGGAACGATCACGCCGTGGCTCTTTATTTCAAAGCGTAATTCACGCATTGCAGCGATTCCGCCTCAAGCGATCACGCTCTGGCCCGGCGAGTGGCTGATGCCGACCAGGTCGCCGGTCAACGTTGCGCCGCAGGTACCCGACTGAACATGGCGCGGGCAGCCGATAGAACTTGCGCCTGGTAGCCCTGGTTCAGTGCATCGGTGTGCGAATGGTAGTCGCCCACGGCGCGCAGCAGGTCGCCACGCTCTTCGGCCAGATAGAGCTGCATGATCGCGCCCGCGGCGGCGATGTTGAAGCAGGGTTCGTCCATCAGCCGCGCGACGATCACGCTTTGCGGCAAGCCGGTGGCGCGAGAAATTGGCGTGACCCAGGTGGTGTTCACCTGCATCACACCGAGATCGGCGGATCCGTTCGCGTTGACATGCGCCGACCCGACGCGGCCACCTTCCACCGCCTGGATCGACGGGAGGACTCGCGGCGGAAGGTGTACCAACCGGCCGCCAGGGCCATGCAGGCGAGGTACGGAACCGACATCTGTGACCCGCCCTATGAGTGATGCGCGAACGATGCGCCGGCGAGCCTATAGTGCCGCCGCGACCGTCCGCAATACCGGCGTTCAGCCTGGCGCTTTTGCCGCCCTCGGGAATCTTCTAATCATCCTTGCGCGGCGGGGCGGTCCCCACTGAAGGAGTTCCATGCAGCAGGACGACACGCCCTTGGCACGCGGACCTGTCCGGCGCGATTCCGGTTTCACGCTGCTGGAACTGCTGGTCGTCATCGCCATCCTCGGCCTGCTGATCGGCCTGGTGGCGCCGGCGGTACTGCGCCAGCTCGGCGGCGCGCGCGTCTCTATCGCGCGCGAGTCGATCGGGCGCATCGGCTCCGTGCTCGATCTCTACAAGCTGGATATGGGCAGCTATCCTTCGACAGAGCAGGGCCTAACTGCTTTGGTGCAAAAACCGGCGGGCGCTGACAACTGGAACGGACCGTACCTGAAAGCCGACGCAGCTCCGGTCGATCCCTGGAATCACCCGTATCTTTATCGCAGCCCGTCCGATCGTGCTGGGCACGACTACGACCTATGCTCCAACGGCCCCAATGCGGGTGCCGGTCAAAGCGGTACGATCTGCAACTGACCACACCCGGACCGATCGCCTCATGGCGCCGGGGCGCCGAGCCGGCGCAGCAGAGGCGCATTCGGGTCCGCCGACCCGGACAGCGGCAAGGACCGCGACAATCCCGGGACCAGGGCGGCGTTGGGCAGCTCGCTTTGCAGGTCCGTCGTCAGCGCCTGCGCGTCGCGCTGATCATGCACAACATGCGGCGTGATCAGCACCAGCAACTCGGTGCGGCCACGCTGGTTGTTCTGCGTGCCGGCCAGAAAGCCCAGCAGGGGTACGTCCTTCAGGAAGGGAATGCCGTTGTTGCCGACCGTGATGCTGTCGGTGATCAGACCAGCCAGGCCGACGGTCTGGCCATCCTGCACGACAACCCGCGATTGGACGACGCGCTCTGAGAATGTGGGCGAACTGATGCCTTGGAACTGCGGCGCGGTGGTGTCGATCGCGCTGACTTCCTGCGCAATGTCGAGCGTTACCAGCCCGCCGCTGTTCACCCGCGGCGTGACCTTCAGGATCACTCCGGTCTGCCGATAATTGATCGAGTTGATCACCGGCGCGCCGCTAACCAGGGAGCTCTGCGAGGATTGCGTCAGGTAGGGCACCAGGTCGCCCACCTCCAGCGACGCTGGCTGGTTGTCGAGCACCATCACCTCCGGCGCCGACAGCACATGCACCGTGGTGACCGCCTGCAGCGCCGAGATTGCCGCCTGCACGCCCGATGAACTGGCGTTGAACACGAACCCCGGGAAACCACCCGCGACGGTTCCAGCCGCCACAGCGCTCAACGTTTCGTTCACGTCGCCTTGCTTGAAGAAGAATTGCGTGCCGTATTTCAACTGGTCATTGAGGGTTACCTCGGCAATGGTCGCATCGATTCGCACCTGGAGCGGCAGAATGTCGATCTTGCGCAACATCGCTTCCAGCGTGCTTTCCTCCCGCGCCGTCGCGTAGATCAGCACGGCGTTGTTCTGCGGGTCGGGGATGATGCGCATGGTGTCGGCCGGCGGACCGTTGCCCTGCTCGAGCCCGCCGAGCAGCGGGTTACCTGCCGACGCGCCTGCGGCCGAGGCGCCGCCAGTTGCCGAGGGTCCGCCCCCGCCGGAAGACAACAGTGTCAGCCCCGGCGGCGCTCCACCGCCCCCATACTGACCGCCACCGTTCTGACCTCCACCCTGGCCGCCGAGTATGCTGGGCGGGGCGCCTGATCCGGCCGTCCCCGCGTTTCCGGGCGCCTGACCGGCCGACTGCGTGGCGGCTGGGCTGGCCGTCTGCGCCGGTTGCGCGGTCACGTCATTGGGCGTGAAGGCGCGCTGCAGCAGGTAGGCGATGTCCTCGGCGTGACTGTTCTGCAGGTAATAGACGTGCCAACTCCGCAAGGTCGCCCGCTGGCCCTGCTGGATCAGCGCATAAACCCGGCGCGCCTGGTTGATGTAGCTGGGCTGGCTGGCAACCACCAGGACCGAGCCGGCATGCTCAAGCGGCAGCACACGGACCAATCCCGACAATCCGCCACCGGCCTGGCCGCGAAACGCATTCTGCAGCACCCCGGCGAAGTCTTTCGCGGCCGCCCCCGGCGGCACCGGCAGGAGCGCGTAGGATTGACCGGCCAACAGATCGACATCGAAGCTGCGCACCAGTTCGACCAGCGCGTTGCGTGATGCCGGATCGCCACTGACCAGGATCGCGTTGCGCGCGGCATCCGGTGCGAGTTTCGCACCGGCACCGACCACCGGTTGCAGCACTTTCGCCAGATCGTCCGCCGAGACGTAACGCAGCGGAACGACGATGCTGCCCGCCGTGGATCCGCTATTTGCCAATCCGGCCATTCCGGCAGCGGCCGCCGCCGGCAACACGCGGTACAGGTCGCCTGAACGCACCAGCGCCGCGCCGTTCTGCCCGAGCAGCGCCTGCAGCACGCCGAGGACTTGTGTGGCCGACAACGGAGTCGAAGAATGGAAAGTGGCGCTCCCTTTCACCGCCGGATCGATGGTGTAGTTCACTTTCAGGATCGAGCCGAGGATTTGCGTGGCAACCGTACGGATATCGGTATCAGCGAAATCGAGCGAAACGTCGGCGCGGGTTCCGATACCCGGTGCGGTATTTGCGAGAGTCCCGGTGGTCAGCGGTTCGCCGGTACCGAAGCTGAGTTGCGCCGGGGGCAGTGCCCCTGGCGTGCCGACATTGCCATTGATGCGCGGCGAGGCTGCGGCGCTTGAAAGCGGCGGCGGCGGGGGCGGCGGCAGAACCGAGACCACGGGGGAAGGACCGCAGGCGGCGAGCGCCAGAACCGTCAAAACGACCGGCGCAAAATGGCGAGTCACGGCCTCGCGAGTCCCGTTTCGCCGATCAGCTTCGCACGGCCTTTGTCGGTCACCAACGCCATTGATTCCTTCCCGAACACGGCGCCGGGGTTTGCAAACTTGCCCTGTGCCGCAGGGCTATTCAACTCCGTGGTGACCGTCCTTATCAGTGTGGGAGGCAGTTCGCACCTGCGATCGCGCATCGGCCAGCAGTTCGGCGATGGTTTGGTCCCACGAAATCGTGGGGGCCCAGCCGAGCAGCGACCGCGCGAGAGCGGCGTCGCCAATGGCCAGCGGCGTGTCGGACGGGCGGAGACGGGCGGAGTCGATCCTGATCTCGACCTGGAGCCCGGCCCGCTTCAGCAGCGCGTCCAGGACGTCGCCGATCCGGCGGGGCACGCCGGAGGCGATATTGAGCAGCGTTGCAGGCGGCAGCAGTTGTGCGTGCTGCAGGCAGGCCACGTACGCGGTGCAGGCATCGTGGACGTCCAGAAAGTCGCGCCGGGCATCCAGATTGCCGACCCGCATCACCGGTTCCTGCTCGCCGGCCTCGATCAGGGCAATCTGTCGGGCGAAAGCGGGCAACGCGAACACGTCGGACTGGCCGCGGCCTGTATGGTTGAACAGCCGCAGCCGGATCACCGGCAGGCCGTCCTGCGCCATGGCACCGAGCGCCAAGTCTGCCGCCGCCTTGGTGGCGCTGTAAATGTTGGTCGGCGCAAGCGGGGCATGCTCATTCAACGGCACGCCGCTCCGGAATGACGTGCCGTACCGCATCCGCGGTCGAGGCGAACAGCAGGACGCAGCCCGGAGCGATGGCAACCAGGGCGTTCGCCAGATTGAGTGTGCCGTGCAGGTTGACTTCCCAGGCGAGCCGGGGATCACCACGCGCAGCCGGTACGCTGGCGACGGCGGCCAGGTGAACGCAGGCATCCGGCCGCGCCTCGCGCACGGCGGCGAGAGTAGCGTGCGGATCGCGGATGTCGAACGGCTTCAGGCTGAGTTTCGCGGCAGGGAAGCTGAGGCGCAGAGCCGGCACCAGATGCCGGCCAACGAAGCCGCGCGCCCCGGTCACCAGGATGCGTTGCGGGATGAAGTTCATTTCAACGGGCAAACGGTCGCGTTGCGTCAGCCACGCGGCCGGGCAACGAGGTCGATGTGATCGGACTGTCGCGTCGCGTAGGCGCGCATGATCTCGTTGTCCTCGTCGTCGACCGGCCGCATGGTGCCGTCGGATTCGATGATCGAGAGGCTGTATCCCCAAGCGCCCAGCCAGCGCAGATAGGCGGGGCCGTCGATGCCGGAAATCCCAGCCAGCATGCTCGGGCTGAACTCGCTTACAATGATCGGTCGATGTCTGGCAATCGTATCGCTACAACCCAGCAGGGCCTGGTACTCCGCACCCTCGACATCGACCTTGATGAGATCGATTCGCCGGTCGATCGGCAGCAGGACGTCCGGCCGGGCGCAGGCGACTGTTTCGGCACCGAGCAGGTGCCTGAGGTTGTCAGGCGGCGCCGATGTGGTGCCGTTGGAGTGCGAGGTGTGCAGGACCAGAAGGCCGGTCTCTGCACCCGCGGCGGTCTGCACGATGACAAGATGATCGAAGCGGTTGGCCCGGCGGCTCGCTTCCAGCAGCCGTACGTTGCGTGGATTCGGCTCGACCGCCATCACATAACCGGACGGGCCGACGATGGCGGCGGACAGCAGCGCGAAATAGCCGATATTCGCGCCGATATCGAGCACCCCCATTCCCGGCCGAAGCAGTGTGCGGAATACCACGGTGACATCGCGCTCATAATTGTCCTCCCGGACGTAACGTCCGACCGCGGCGTCGCTTGCCGACGAGTAGATGCGGAACCCCTCCAACTCGGTGACCACGACGCCGGTGAGGTCGTCCGGCCGGAGCAGATCGCGACGGTGAAACTCCAGGCTGTTCAGGTAGCTTGCCACAACACCTGAGAGATCCTCCCCGATTCTCGTTTTATGACCGCGCAGCTCCTCCGGGTTGGGAGCCCGCCCGAGCAGCAGGCGAAAGCAGGCGAGGATGTCGGCTTCAGTCGCGTGCGAATCGAAGCGCGCGCCGGGCGCGGCGTCCAGGCCGGAGTTGCTCGCCGGTACCACGGCACCACGCTTGCCAAACAGCTTCAGAATGCGCATCCCTTGCTCACACTCGATCCCCTTGGCCGAATGCTTTCACAATCATCCTGCCCTCGTCACCTTGCCCGTCGGCACCTGCCCATGAGGCATACGCCCCATGATCATATCTCATGACGTTCGTCTCGTACGCTCAGAATTTCGAAGATGTGCTGCTCTGGCGGGCGCTCGGTCACATCCGGGATGGTTTTTACATCGATGTCGGAGCCTGGCATCCTGAAACGGATTCGGTGACCCGGGCATTCTATGACCGGGGCTGGCGCGGCATCAACATCGAGCCCGGCGCCGAGAATGTGATGCGGCTGCGCGCGGCACGCCAGCGCGACCTTACCTTGGCGATCGCGGCAGGCGACGCTCCGGGGCAGGCCACCCTTTACACCGTGCCCGGCACCGGACTGTCGAACCTCGCCGGCGAGCTTGCCGGCGGATATGCCGCCAGCGGGTTGACGGTGCAACCGGGCACGGTGAAGGTCCAGACCTTGCGGGAGATCTGCCGCGCTCACGCCCCGGCCGAGATCCACTTCCTCAAGATCGATGTCGAGGGCAGCGAGCGTGCCGTCCTCGCCGGCTGCGACTTCGCGGCGTTCCGGCCATGGATTGTCCTGGTCGAGGCCACCGCGCCGATGTCCGCGCTGCCGACCCATGCGGAGTGGGAACCGCTTTTGCTTGCGGCGGATTATTGCTTTGTCTGGTTCGACGGCCTGAACCGGTTCTATGCGTCAGCAGAACGATACCGGCAGATCGCCCCGCATTTCCGAACGCCGGCCAACGTGTTCGACGATTTCGTGCGGGTTGCCGACACTGACTGGGCGCGCCGCATCCATCAGGCAGAGACAACGGCGGCGCTGCTGCGCGAGCGGGCGCATGACGCCGAGCAGGCAGCGAATGCGGCGGAACAACTGCGGCGTCAGGCACTGGCGCGTGGCATCGAACTCGACCGTTTGCGCCTCGCACTCGAACAACAGCGGGTCAGCCACGCGGTTTCGCTCGAGCAACAGCGTATCGGCCACGCCGAAGAAACCCGTCACCTGAACGCAACCATCGCCCATCAGGACGCCTTGCTGCATGAGGCGAACGGCTGGGTCGATGCCATGCGGGCCAGCACGTCCTGGCGCCTGACCGCACCGCTGCGCCGCGTCATGGCGGGTTTCAGTCGCAACACCCGCGCCGCCGATGATGCGCCCGGCAGCCCGGAGGTGCCGCTCGTCGCGCCGTCAGCAGTCGCGCCGCCAGCAAAAGCAGAGCCCGTGGCCGACGTCGCCGCCCCGCAATCCTCTCCCAGGCCCAGGGCGCCGGCCTTTGCGTCGGCGCCGGCGCGGCAGGGCCGGCGCGCCGTGCATCAGTTCCATTCGGGGTCTGCAACCGGCGATGCCATCACCAACGCGATGCTGCTGATCCGCCGGATCCTGCGGGACCTCGGCTATCACAGTGAGATCTTCGTCGAGCATCTCGACCCCCTGCTCGCCGAAGAGTTGCGGCCGATCGACGAATTGCCGACGCACGCCGGGTACGTGTTGCTGCTGCACCATTCGATGGGTTATGACGCAATGGATCGCGTGACCGCCTCCGCGGCTCCCAAGGTGCTGATCTATCACAACATCACGCCGCCGGAGCTTCTCTCCACGACGCCGACATTGCAGCGCTATGCCGAGCTTGGCCGGCGACAGCTCGCCTCGCTGGCACCGAAGGTCGTCGCCGCGCTCGCCGACAGCGAGTTCAATGCCAGTGAATTGCGGGCGCAGGGCTTCGATCCTGTGCAGGCTTGCACGCTGCTGTTCGACGTCGATGTGCTGACGCGAAGGGCCGCGGCACGGCCGTCCGCTGGGGCGCTGCGGCCATTCACCATTCTGTTCGTCGGCCGTATCAACGAATCCAAGGCGCAGGCCGACCTGATCGACGCCTATGCGGCGTTTCGGGTCGCATTCGGCGGCCCCGCTCGTCTGGTTCTGGTTGGGCGGACCGACGGCGCCAGCCACGCCTACATGCGGCGGATCGAACAGCACATCGGCGAAGCAGGCTTGCGCAATGAGGTGATTCTGACCGGGCTCGTCTCGGACGAACAGTTGCAGGACTGGTATCGCGCCGCCGATCTTTACGTTTCGCTCAGCCTGCACGAAGGCTTCGGGGTACCTCTGATCGAAGCGATGGCGCATGGGATTCCCGTGCTCGCCTGGCCCTGTGGAGCGGTCCCCTACACGCTCGGCGAAGCTGGCGAACTGCTGGAGCACCGCGCGCCGGCGCACGTCGCGGCACGCATGCTGGCCCTGGCGCGCGACGAACCGCGGCGCGAGGCGGCACGCCAACGGCAACACCGCGCATTGCAGCAATTCCGGCTCGACCGGCAGGTGCCCCTGCTCCTGAACGCGCTGGCGCTGGCCGGCGCCCCGCCGCCAACCTCTTCGGAAGTGCGCCGCGAGCTGGCGGCGCATGCGCGTTTCACCATCGCCGGCCATGTGAACAAGAGCTACAGCCTCGCCGCTATTAATCGGGAGCTGGCGCTGGCAATCGAGGCGGAGCGGCCGAACACGGTGCGCCTGCTGCCGGTGGAAGGCGAGCCGACCGCCGACCTTTCCGAAGTGCCGGAGCACCAGCGCGATGCGCTCGCGGCGCTGGCAGCGCGGAACAAGCCCGCCACCGGCCCCGCCTTCGTGGTCAGCCAGCATTATCCTGTGTGGGTACCGCCGGATCCGGGCGATGGCGCCCTCGCGCTGTTCTTCTGGGAGGAGTCGATCATCCCGAGGGAGACCGTGGCGGTGCTGAACCTGCACTTCCGGGCCGTGCTCGCGCCCTCCGGCTTCGTCGCCAAGGTGCTGGTGGATTCCGGCGTCTCGGTTCCAGTCCGGGTGATCGGCCACGCACCAGATCTGGCGCCTTGGCGAGCGTTGCGAACGGCGCGGCTGACCCAGCCAAAGGGTGACCCATACTTCACCTTCCTGCACGTCTCCTCGGGCTTCCCGCGCAAGGGCGTGGACGTGCTGCTGGCCGCCTTTGGACGGGCCTTCCGCCGGGAACATCCGGTGCGATTGGTGATCAAATGTTTCCCTAACCCGCATAATGACGCCGCGAGCCAACTGGCGGAGTTCCGGGCGCGCGACCCGGAGATGGCCGAGATCACTCTGATCGACCGTGATATCGACCACCCGGCACTGATCGAGCTGTACGCAGCATCGGATGCAGTCGTGCTGCCGACGCGCGGCGAGGGTTTCAATCTGCCCGCCGCCGAAGCGATGGCCGCTGGCATTCCCCTGATCGTCACTGGCTATGGAGGACATCTGGACTTCTGCACCGCCGCGAACGTCCGGCTGGTGAAGCACCGCATGGCCCGTTCGAGCAGCCATCTCGCCAGCGCCCATGGAGTTCTGGGCGGAGCCGGATGTCGAGGACCTCGCGGCGGCGATGCGGGAAACCGCGTCAATCCGCGACTTAGGCGGTCGGGCAGCGGCAGCCTGGGCGGCTCGGTACGCAGCGGGCAATGGCGGACATTACCATGGCGACCGCGCGGCAGACCCTGGTAAACCGCCTGGCCGAGTCGGCCGTAGATGCGCTGCTGACGCCGCCGCGTGCGCTGCTCCGGCTGGCCTGGGTCAGCACCTGGGACGTGCGGTGCGGGATTGCCGAATATTCCCGTTTTCTCCTTGACCGGCTGCCGCGGCCGCCGGGCACCTGCACGATCTTCGCCGACGAGCGAATCGCGGCGAAGGTTGCTGACGAAACCGATCCGTGGACAGTCCAATCTGCCTGGCGGCTGGACGACCCACTCAGCATGACCGAGCTCGCGACCGCGCTCGCCGGCGCGGACCCGGACATCGTCGTCGTGCAGCATCAGCCCGGTCTGTTCGGCTGGGGTGCGCTCGCCCGGCTGTTGCTCTCGCGGTCGTTGCGCAACCGGGCGGTCGTGGTCACGCTGCACAACACCCGCCACCTGGCCGAAGTGCCCCCGGATGAGCGGGAGCTGGCGATCGCTGCGCTGTCCGCCATCGCGCGCGTGCTGGTGCATACCGTAGCCGACCTCAACTTCCTTGCGCCGCTCGGCCTGGAGCGCAACGTGACATTGCTGCCGCATGGTGCCCCGCCGCCGCTGGATGCTCGGTTGGCGCGTCCGCTCGGCCACGCGGATGCGCCGCTGATCGGTTCGTACGGTTTCTTCCTTCCAGGCAAGGGGATCCCGCAACTTATCGAGGCGGTCGCCGCGCTGCGCGCGCGTTGGCCCGCGGTGCGTCTGCGTCTGGTCAATGCCGAATACAACAGCCCGGACTCCGCGGCCGAGATCGCGCTATGCCGGCAAATCGTGGAGCGCCATGGACTGGCCGCATGCGTCGAATTCGTGACCGACTTCCTGTCGCCGGACCGATCGGGGGCGCTGCTCGCGGCATGCGACCTTGTGGTGCTGCCCTATCAGGCCTCGACGGAAGCCTCCAGCGCCTCCGTTCGCACCGCGCTCGGTGCCGGTGTTCCGGTGGCGGTCAGTCCGTTGCCCCTGTTCGACGAGACGGATGGGGCGACCATCCGCCTGTTAGGGATCAGCAGTGATGCGATCGGCGCCGATCTCGACCGGGTGCTGTCGGATCAGGAGCTGCGGCTGAGTGTGCAGCGGGCTGCGCGAGGCTGGTTGGCGGATCGTGACTGGCGCCTTGTCGCCGAAAGGTTGCACGGCATGCTGATGGGGCTGGCCGCGAACCCGGCTTCCCGCTGATCGCCCCCTCGGTTCCGCACCGCTATCGGCTCACCGACACGTTACAGCGACCCCACAAAGTTCATCACCCCGGCCTGCATCCAAAAATCGCTTTCTGGCTAATGTAGGTAGCGGCGCCTGCCGCCCGCCCGTGTCGCAAACCCATTGACTTGGGAAAACGGCCGGGCCGGTCATCCCAGGAGGAGAATCCATCAGATGAGTTCGACCGAGAGCGGCCGCGAGACAGTTGCGGCGAGCAGGCTGGATCGACGCCGCGTCATGACGCGGTTTGAACTCGGGGTCGCCAGCGCGGCGGCGCTGGGCACAATGGGAGCGGGAGGGCTGGCGCTGACCGGCAAAACAGCATCAGCAGCCGCCCTTACCGACGCCGACGTGTTCAATTTCGCACTTAACCTGGAGTATCTTGAGGCGGAGTTCTACCTTCGCGCGGTGACCGGCTCGGGTCTGCCTTCGAGCCTGACCACCGGCACCGGCACCCAGGGGAGTGTGACAGGCGGCGCGCTGGTGCCGTTCCAGAATGCGGCGATCGCGTATTATGCACAGCGGATCGCCAATGACGAACTGGCACATGTTCGTTTCATTCGCGAGGTGCTCGGCGCCAGTTCGGTCGCCGAACCGACGATCGACCTGCAGACAGCTTTCACCACCGCAGCGGTCGCGGCGGGACTGGTTCCTGCCGGCCAGACCTTCAATCCGTTCGCCAGCGAACTGGGCTTCCTGCTTGGGTCGTATCTGTTCGAGGATGTCGGGGTGACCGCCTATGCCGGGGCCGCCGCCGTTCTTACAGTGCCGGCGAACATCTCATACGCCGCCAGCATCCTGGCGACCGAGGCGTATCACGCCGGGGCGATTCGCGGGCGTCTGTCGGAGATCGGTGCCGGGGCCGCAACCGACGCCATCTCCCAATTGCGCTCCAATCTTTCGGGCGTGATGGATTACGGAACCAACTCGCAGGGCAACCCGTACAATCTCGCCAACGTGGATGTTAACGGCCAGGCGTTTCGCCGCACGCCGGGCCAGGTCCTGGCGATCGTCTATGGCGGCGGCACAACCGGTGGCCTGTTTTTCCCGAACGGCGTCAATGGCACGATCACCATGGCCACGGCACCCGTTTCCACCTGAGACCCCGGCGCGGATCGCCCTGACCGGCTCCGGTCAGGGCGATCCGCCGTTCCACATCAGCACATCGAACAGTTTACCGCTCGCAGTGGGCCCGAGCCGCACGATCGCCCGACGAAAGGCTTCGCCGCCACCGACTGCGCGCACCTCTATGTCGATCACGCTCTCGTCCGGTCCCGCCCGGCTGGAGGCGGGGATGGTTCCCTTGACGTCGCGAATTGCCCGCAGCACCGCCGGATCGGCCACCGCCGGGTCAGGGTCGCCGTCATAATAGATCGTCAGATGCGGTGCCACCCGAGAGAGGATCGCCGGGGTTACCCCCAATACGTGACCCAGTTCGTCCACGCTTTCGAACGGCGCGGCTGGCGGCTCATATCCAAAGCCGGCCTGACGATACGCCGCCGCCATCGACTGTGCCTCCCCGGAGGGGGTGCGCCACACGATGATGGCGTTGGCGATGGCGTCGGCCGCCTCGGGCCCGACGCCGGTTTCGCGCAGCAGCGCGGTCAGAATGTCGGCCTGTGCGGTATTGAGGTTGACCTTCCCCGCCTCGCTGCCGATCCGTATCTCGGCAAATCCGCCTGGGATGGCGATGCGGCGGATCGCCCGATCGGCGGGCCAGCGGAACGGCGACTTGTCCAGCACGTGGAACACTGCCTGGAACACCGCGCCGTCAGCGGCCGCGCCAAGCTCGGCGGCGCGTCGCAGATTGGACGCGAGTTGGGTCTCCTGACGGGCGGCGGTCACCATGTGGGTGACGATCAGGGCTATCAGGACCAGGGTCCACAGCACGATGAGCAGCGCGAAGCCTGACTCTCGGTAACGCGACCACGGCGGCGTCATCTTGGCTTAGCTTCGCTGATATCATTTCTGCGGTGCGGCTTTCGGGCCCGCCATCAGTGCATTCAGGCTCGGCGGCGGCGGCACCGGCGGCGACGGCGGCGGCGATGCCATCAGCCGCTCGAGGATTGATCCGCCAGCTACCGGGACCGCGGCGGCCGGCGTGGCGGAGGCGTTCTCCGGGGAGGAGCCCTCTGGCGCGAACGCCGGGTGCAGCAACTTCACGCCGTCCGGTCCAACCAGCACGACCTCGCCTGCCGCGATCGAGCGCACGAGATACCCTCCGATCCGGTCTCCGGCGACAGCGATCACCGGCTTTTCGGTCTCGCTGGAAACGAAAATCGCCTGCTTGCCGGCCGCGCTGATCATCACACCGGACAAGCGTGGCAAACCGGCCTGAGGACCGGCCGGGGCCCTGGCTGCCACCGCCGGGGGGCGGCGGCTGGGGCTGAACAGCGGGCGGGCGACGATGCCGCTGACCCACGCCGCGTCACGCGCTGCCCCTGGCGTGTCTGCCGCAACCGATGCGATGCCGGCGGTCCGTCGCGACAGCAAACCGGGATCGATGACGGCTCCGGCGTGGCGCTGCTCGATATACAAGGTGCCGCCCAGCGCGACGGCCAGACAGCAGCCCGCGGCGAGCGCGGCCGGGCTCATTCCGGTTTTGCCGCGGGGGTTGTGGTTCGAAACGCATAGACGACGAACCGGGCGTCCACGTCGGGCTCGGTTGGCCGGGCGACCAGCAGATGCGATTGCAGTTGCAGTTCGCCAACGACCATGCGCGGTTGCGCCTGGGCGATTTGTTGCAGCAGATGCACCGCATTCGGCAACGCAGTCTCCATGGCGACCCGCAGCCCGATGCGGCGAAACGATCCCGCCGGCGTGGCGGGCAGCATCTCGACACTGGACAGCGACGTACCGGCGCTACGCGCCATAGCCTGAAGGCGTTCTTGCAGCGTTGCCCCGGCGATCGCGTCGGTATCGCCGGCCAGCACTGCCTCCGGCGCCGCGGTTCCGGCCCCCAATCCGGCCGCCTGCTGCTCCAGTGTCGGCAGTGTCACCACGAGTTCCGCCATCCGCTGCTCCAGCCGAGTACGCTGCACGAGCGCCTCCTGCCGGTCCGCGTACCATCTCAACAACGGGCCGGCGGCGGCGAACCATGCCAGCAGCAGGGCTCCCAGCGTGAGTGCAAGAGCGAGCAGGCGACCGCGCGGCCCATTCGGAAGATCGAGCATCATGCGCATTCGGACGGCTGCTCGTGAACCGCGGAGCCAGCCATGTCAGCTCTCCGGGTTGGAGCGTAAAGGCGCGGCGACGATATCCGGCCAGTGGCGCGGATCGCCTGATGGAAAGGCCAGCCGGATCCGCACCAGTGCCGGCAGGTTGGCGTCGTGCCAGGCCGAGATCCAGCGCCCCCCGGCTGGTCCCGGCTGCCAGTACGCGAACTCGAGCCGATCGACGCCGCCCAGCAACTCCTCCTGGCGCGGCGACGGCGGCGGGCCGACCCGCTTCGCGTGCAGATGCGGAGTCCAGCGCAGCAGCAGCCGGTGCCGATTATCCAGCAGCAGCAACATGTCGGCGGTCTCGCCGTCGCTGCCGGCAATCGGCATGACCGACGTGAACGCGAAACGCCCGCTGGCGCCGCTCACCAATGGCGCGTCGGTCCGTGTGCCCGGATTCATCTGCTCCATCAGCCGTCTCAGCGTGCGGTCCACCGCTTCCAGATCGCCGCGACGCGTCATGAAACGGGTTTGCGTGTTCCAGGCGGTCAGGCCGAACTGTACCCCCTGCGACAGGCCCGCCAGCAGAAAGCCGAGTACCACCAGCGCGACGAGAATCTCCAGCAGAGTGAACCCGGCGCCCCCGGTGTCAGCTCGCGCCGCGGCGGGCGTGATCCCGGCGCCGGGCGGGATCATGGACGCGACGCCAATTTGGCGAGCCGACTGGTGACAAGGCGGACCTGGCGGGGTTTCCCGTCTTCCTGCCATGCGATGGCAACCGTCACCGTGTACAGTCCGGCGCGCGGGCCCTGGTCCACCAAGGCCACGCCTCCGACGGCGGCGATCGGTGCCTGACCGACCAGAGCGACATCGATCCGCCAGTGATAACCGCCACCGTCATCACCTTGCTGCTCATTGACCGGCAACACACCGCCAGGCGCGACCGCGGCGAGATGGGATTGGGCGCGTGAAACCGCTTCTTCGTACCGGCCGGCGACCCGCACCGCGCGCAACTCGCCCCCTGTCATCCGGAAAAGTTCCATGAGAGCGAGCGCAGCGATTACAAAAGCGACGATTACCTCAAGAAGTGTGAAGCCGCGCACCTGGCGGGGGATGGGTGCAGTTCGGCGATACCTCGCAGTCTCCCGGGACGGGCCGACAGGCGGTCTCCTGTACACGGCAATGAAGCCACCGCCCTCCAATCCGCCCGGCGATATCATTTCGCCGCAACGGACAGCGTGCCGGGCATGTCGATATTGCCAGGAACACCGGCGGTTCGTAGCGCATCCAGCACGGCCGAAGCTGACCGGGCCCAAGGCACCGGCTCAAACTCCTGCACGATTTTCGCTCGCCACCGGCCGATCTCTTCCGGTTTTTCGAGTATGTCGCGGATCATCTCGTACGCCTGATTCCCGTTTTCCGGGTCGAAATAGCGTGCGAGGTTCCCACCGGCTTCCGGCAGCGAGGTGGCGTTCGACGCGAAGCATGGGCGCCCGAAAGCAAGGCTCTCGCTGACCGGCAAACCCCATCCTTCGTAGAAGGATGGAAACACGGTGAACAGGCAGCCGGCATAGAGACGTTTTAATTCCGCATCAGTTGGGTTCTCGATTACCACGATCTTGCCATCAAGGAATGCCGCATTGTGCAACTGCTGAATCAGGTCGGCGATCAGCCAGCCGATCCGGCCGGCCAGTACCAGCGTCGGGACGAGATGATGAGGCAGCGTCCCCAGCAACCGGCGCCACAAGCGGAACAGCAGAACGTGGTTCTTGCGCGCCTCGATGGTGGAAACGACGAGCGCGTAGCTGCCTGCCGGCGGCAACGGGCGCCCCAGTTCGGGCCGGCCGAGTTCGTTGGGCAGTGGCGCGGGCGACGGCATGTCGCTTTCGGGCAGGGCGGCGGCGCCGTGGAACCCCGTCCCGATCGGGATCGGTCGCGGCACGATGCCGTTCTCGACCGCCAATTCGGACAGGTAGGCAGCAACATCGATCGCGCTGGCACGCGAAATCGTGAGGATCACGTCGGCGAGAGGCAGGACGGAATTTGTCCAATGGGTGAAGATCCGGATCAGGCCCTGATCGCACCATTCGGGCCGGCGTATAGGGATCAGATCATAAACCAGAACCGCGAAGCGGAGGCCCTTCTCACATTTCGCCTTGGTGACCAGCCTGGCGTAGTTCGGGTGAAACCAGGGTGAACCCAGCACCAGTAGCATATCGCCGGGCGTTGTCAGGGTATCGAACGGGTCCACCAGAGGATTTGCGTCATTGACCGCCATCGCTTCCGTGGCAAACTCGGCCGTTGCAACTGCGGGCAAACTTTGGCGTCTCACAAGCTGCCGTGGGACCGCATGTCGCCGGGCCAACGGATGGATCATGGCTCCGAGAGCCACCCGGAGGAAAGCGGCCAAAAAGCCGAGCGCAGCACGCTGATGCCCAAATGCCTGGATCAGCGGGTGGCGGGCGCTTGCGGGAAGTCGATAAACGGCGGTGCGCAGAAATTCGCGCAAGTGTACCCTGGCCCCGGACGCGACGGCCGCGGACGGGGTGGCCTGTACCGCGGCGGCCGGCTCGATTACCGAGTTGGTCAGATCATCGAACAGCCGCTCGACCGCCTGCCACGGCGTGACGTAGAAGGATTGCCGACTGCTGTCGTGCCGCACAAAGTGAACCGTCGCGTCGGTCGCGTTGACTGCTTGCAGCGCGCGGCTGAGCTCGAATTCGAGGCGCTGGATTCCACTTGGTCGCTGGTTACGCAGCGCGTATTCGAACAGGTCCTCGACATCGACCCAGATCCTCATAGGCGGGACGCGCCCCGTTCTGTTCGCGCCGCTTTACCCTCCCGCTCCGGTACTCTCAAGAGCGAGGCCGAAGCGAACAGCGGCGGCGCATGATGCTGGGCACGCTGTCGCGCTGGTGGGCGAAGCAGATGCTTGATCTGGCGCCCGAGCGGTTGCGCCACAACCATCTCGGCCCGGCCACCGCGCTTGTGCTGGCGGTTGAACAGCGGGCGGAAAGTACCGCCACCGAGGTGGTCGCGCGGCAACGTCGCGCCCGGCGTGAGACCGAAATCGCCCGTTTTGTGGTGTCCGGGTCGGTGATCGAGACGGTCGCGCAACTGCTGGAACGACGCCGGCGCGACATGCCGCTGGTTTTCCAAGTGCCGCGGGGCTGGCTGCTGGAACGCGAGGTGATGCTGCCGCTGGCAGCGGAAGAGCAACTCGCCCGAGTCCTTCAGTATGAGATGGACCGTCTCACGCCGTTCAAGGCCGACGACGTCTATTGGGGTTTCGAGGTGACCACCCGCGACCGTGACCTTGGCTCCCTCCGCCTGCGGCTCTCGCTTGTTCCCCGCGCCGGTCTTGCGGTTCTGATGGCAGCGGTGCAAGCGGCCGGTGCCGCTCCGGCGCTGCTCGAGGTCGCGTTGAATGACGGCCGCGTGCGGCGGCTCCGGATGCAGCAAACCGACACGCGCCGCGCCCAAGCGCGACGCCGTGCCTTCGTGCTGGTCGTCTGGGCATGCGCCGGGCTTGCCGTCGCCGCCGTGGTGCAGCCTTTTGTGCTCCAGTCGATTGCGCGCGCCCGCATCGAACGGCAGATCGCGGGGTTGCAGCCTGGCCTGACCCGTGTCGATGCGCTGCGCCGGCGCATCGCCGCGACCGCCGCCGGCGCCGGCGCGTTTGCGGCCGAGCAAGGCCGCGTCGGCGACGCGTTGCAGATGCTCGCCGCCGTCACTGGGATCCTTCCGGACGACACGTACCTGACGCGCTTCGAACTGCGCGACCGCACCCTGACGCTGGAGGGGAATTCAGCGGCCGCGGCGAAGCTGATCGGCGCGCTGTCGGCCGACCCTCTGATCCGCGATGCCGGCTTCGCCGCCCCGGTGACGCGCAGCGAAACCGGTGCCGACGTTTTCACCATCCGTGCCACGCTCGCCCCATGACGGCTTGTCGGCAGAACCGTCGCGCCGAGAATTTGGCGATGGAAGTCCCGACCTGTAAGAAGGCCAAGGGGCCCGGCGTGGTTAGAAGGACCGGAAGGGAAGTTTCCCGTGGTCCGCTCGGACGGCCTCGCCGGGCCGGGGACGTGGGCGACGAGTTTGCCGGAAGTTCCGGTTTCGTGCCCGCATGGTGTAGATATGCCGACGCCGACAAGACCCGTCCACTGAGGGTGACAACGAATGCCAACGGCCTTGATCACCGGGATTACCGGCCAGGACGGAGCTTACCTTGCGCAACTGCTCCTGGTGAAGGGGTACCGCGTCGTCGGACTGCTGCGCCGTTCGGCGTCCGCCGATGTGGTCGGCGAGAGACTGCGCTGGCTGGATATCCTCGACGAGGTCGAATTGGTGGACGGCAATCTGACCGACCTTTCCAGCCTGATCCGTATCGTGCAAGCTTATCGCCCCGACGAAGTATATAATCTGGCAGCGCAGAGCTTCGTCGCCACGTCCTGGCAGCAGCCGTTGCTGACAGGATTGGTGACCGGTCTGGGAGCGGTCAACCTGCTCGAGACAGTTCGCATCCTTGGATCCGACGCACGGTTCTATCAGGCATCTTCTTCGGAGATGTTCGGCAACACTGGCGCAACGACTCAGTCGGAGCGGACGCCGTTCTATCCGCGAAGCCCGTACGCAGCCGCGAAACTCTACGCACATTGGATGACCGTCAATTACCGCGAGAGCTTCGGGATGCACGCCACTTCGGGAATCCTCTTCAACCACGAGAGCCCGCTGCGCGGCATCGAATTCGTCACCCGAAAAGTCACCGACGGTGTGGCGAGGATCAAGCTGGGACTGGCGACGCGACTCGCGTTGGGGAATTTGGAGGCCAAGCGCGACTGGGGACATGCGCGCGACTATGTGCGCGCCATGTGGCTGATGCTGCAACAAGAGCAGCCGGACGATTATGTGGTGGCCACCGGCCGCAACGCGACGGTGCGTGATCTGTGTCGGATCGCCTTCGAGCATGCTGGTCTCGACTACGAAAAACACGTGGTGGTTGAGCCGACGCTGTTACGCCCGGCAGAGGTCGATGTGCTGCTCGGGAGTGCCGGGAAGGCACGCGAGACGCTCGGCTGGGCGCCGACCGTAAGTTTGGAGGAGATGATCGGCGAAATGGTGGAGGCCGACCTGGCTCGCCACCGCGCACGCATGAGGCCCTGAAGCCGTTGCAAGGAGCTACCGGCCGCGCGGTAATTTGTGGCGATGCCGCGAGATGAATGGCCTTGCCTTGCAGGTCAGGCAGGCGTCGCGGCGCACTCCGCCTCATGATGGGCTCGTCATCATCGTCGCGCAACTGCCTGACGACATTGACGGGCCGCGTGTGACTACTTGCTGCTGGACGGTGCCGTGACATGGAAGCTCGTGCATTGCCAAGCTGCGGCACGATCCCGCCGGCGGGTCGCCTGAAGGCGGACGCAAACTGCTCGACCAGCTGGAGTTGGAGTTCGAAGAACCGGCGGCCGGAGTCCACGAGGACACGTCCCGGCAGCCAAGGACGACGCGGTTGGCCAGCCAATCCATTGCAGGCCAGTTCGTGTGCCACTGCGCTGCCGCTAGACCGGCAGACGGTTAGCCGTTGCTGCCGCCTGAACATCACAACACTGCGCGAGCACTTGCCGATCGAAACGGTTCCTCATCTTTGATGATCGAAGCCGGAGATACCGTGCCGAGCCAAATCTATAAGTTGTTCAGTCAGGCCATGGCGGGTCGGAAACAGGTCCTGTGTTTGTACGGCGGACACCTTCGCGAGCTTTGTCCGATTATTCTTGGCCACTCCCACGGCCAGGAGAAGGCTCTGACCTATCAGTTCGGCGGGAAAAGCCAATCCGGCTTGACCCGAGGCGGTGAATGGCGATGCCTCTGGCTGAACAAGGTGAGCAATGTACAGTTCCGCGACGGTCCTTGGCATGCAGGCAATAATCACGCACAGCCACAGGGCTGTGTCGAACTAGTCGACCTTGATGTCAACCCATCGAGTCCTTACAATCCAACGCGGCGGCTCTGATCCGTGGCGGTCCCCGGATGGATGCGGAAGATCGCCGACAATCATCGGATCTGAACAAGGCCGTCAGCTCGCCCCGCAGCAAGAAAATCTTTCTCGTCAAAATCTCCCCTAGGATGACACGTCGGAGACCGAAACCTCATGATTTGTGTTGGAATCGGCGGCTGGACTTACGAACCCTGGCGGGGAGTTTTTTATCCGCGCGGCTTGGCACACGTGAAGGAACTCGAGTACGCGAGCCGTCACCTGACGTCCATTGAGATCAACAGCACCTACTACGGAACCCAGAAAGCTGAAATCTTTACCCGGTGGCGCGACGCAACGCCCGCTGGGTTTGTATTCTCTGTGAAAGGTTCGCGGTACATCACGAATCGGCGTGTTCTCGCCGACGCGGGTCCGTCAATCACGCGCTTTTTTGCAAGCGGTTTGATGGCCCTTGGGGAGAAGCTTGGACCGATTAACTGGCAGTTCCTGCCGACAAAGAGCTATGAACACGATGACTTCGAGAATTTCCTGAAGCTCTTACCGCAAAAAGTGGACGGCCATCCCATTCGTCATGTTGTCGAGGTACGACACGACAGCTTCCGGGTCGCGGAATTTGTGGCACTCCTGCGCGCCTACAACGTCGCCGCAGTTGTTGCCGATGGCGACGAGTTTCCGCGAATCCTCGACGTTACAGCATCGTTTGTGTATGTGCGCCTGCAGCGTTGCTCGGAAGATGTGAAAACCGGATACACCGCCGAAGCACTCGAGACCTGGGCCGAACGAGCCCGCAAATGGTCGGAAGGCCGTTCGCCCGACGACCTCCCCAGAATTCACCATCCGGAACAGCGGCCGCCGAGTTCCAGAGACGTCTTTCTTTACATGATCAACGGCTTCAAGCCCAGGGCCCCAATCGCCGCAATGGCCCTGATCGAACGCTTGCAGTCACTATAGTTCATTCGCATCGGGCTGGAACAATGCGGGCTGTGATTACGTTCTTTGCTGTTCAGGCCCGAACTCGGCGGGCGGCGGCGACAGACAAGTCTGAGGCTCGCCATTCCAATGGCGAGCATAACCCAGGTAGGCGGGCTCCGGGACCGACGTTTTGGCAATCGTATTGCCGATGCCCGGGCTGAGCTCGATACTGAAGCCAGGGTTCTCCGCAAGGAACGATGGAGCAATCGTACTCGAGGATCGGCGGCGAGCCTGGGGCCAGGCTTGACAAAGCCGGGGCGACCGTCGGAGGCACTACCATGCGAGACACCAACCTGCGCAACTGGCATTGGGCTTGGTACCGCCCTGGGCGGTGGTCCACAGCGAGTTCAACGATGCGGTCGATCGCGTGCGCCGGAGCGAACACCGGGTGCAGTCGCTGCTGAGCAGCACGCGCTATATCTGGCTGCGCAATCCGGCCAGCCTGTCCGAGCGGCAACGCCACACGCTGGACCACCTGTCGAGGCGGCGCGCACTGTCAAGCGCCACTGGGACGGGATACTGCGCTGGTTCGACAGCCAGATAGCCAACGGATTGATCGAGGGCATCAACAGCTTGGTGCAGGCTGCCGGGGCCAAAGCGCGAGGTTATCGTTCAACCCGTAAGCTCAAGGCGAAGGTCGATCTGCTCGCCGGCAAACTCGACCTTAGGCTGCTGGCTTGAGCACTTTGCTACCTACGAAAAGCAGCGAGAAACCGGTTCGGCCGTTCGCCGATTGGAGTGGTACGGTGAACTTGGTTTAGAACGTCGTCATCCAGTTCGGTCCCTATCTGCCGTGGGTGAAGGAGACTTGCGAGGCGCTGTCCCCAGTACGAGAGGACCGGGATGGACGCACCTCTGGTGCACCGGTTGTCGTGCTAGCGGCACCGCCGGGTAACTATTTGCGGACGGTATAACCACTCCGGAACAGGCCATCGACGCTACCGACGCGCATCAGAATCCAAATTTGCCGAGAAGTCGGAACCTCATCAATCGAAGAACCCCTTGTCCTCGTCGGACAAATGCGGCTGCGCCTTGCCGATATCAAACTCCACGCCCATTCCAGGCCGGTCCCACACCTCGATCATACCGTTCCTGACGATCGGATCCGGCAGACCGGTGACGATATCGTACCACCACTCCGGCCGTCCCACCGGGTACTCGAACGCCACGAAATTCTGCGGCAGCGCGGCACACACCTGGACCAGCGCGGCCAACCCAAGCAAACCATCTCCAGTGCCGTGCGGGGCCATCAGGATACCGTGCAGATCCGCGTATTCAGCAATCCACTTCAACTCGGCAATGCCGCCCACGTCGCAGGGATCGGGGCCGATCAGGCTCACCGCCTTCCCCTCGATCAGCGACTTGAAGTTCTGCCGCAGATAGATCTGCTCGCCGGTGTGGATCGGGGTGGATGTGCCGCGTGTCACCTCCCGATACACATCCGCATTCACGAACGGCGAGTAGTCTCCGGTCAGCAGATCTTCCAGCCAAAGTATGTTCAGCTTCTCCAATGCGCGTCCTAGCCGAATGGCGTCCGGCACGGTGAAGCCAGGTCCGCAGTCGAGCGCCAGACCGATCGCGTCCCCGGTGACGGCCTTCATCGCTTCGACACAGGCGACCAAGTGATTCAGTCCCCGCTCCGTCAGCAGCCCGCGTTCGGTCCAGACGTGCCAGGGATTGTCGTGCAGTTCCCCGTAAAAGAACCCCGGCTCCCGCTTCATCGCCGAATGAAAGCCGATCGCCTGTTTTATGATGGTGAATTTCTCCGGCCGCGCCACCATCTTTCGCATTGCCTCGGCGTAGTCTGCCGGTTCCTGGCCCGCCATCGGAAAGCGGATCGCGCCATTATACACCCGCACCTGATCGCGGATTCGGCCACCCAGCAGCTTGTACACAGGTACACCTGCTGCCTTTCCGGCGATGTCCCACAGCGCCATCTCGATCGCGCTGACCGCGCTGCCCCACGGCTTGAATGCCCCTCGCTGGCGAATTCGCAGCATCACTCGCTCCACGTTGGTCGGGTCCTGCCCGATCAGCGGCTCTCGGAATCCCAGCACATGTGGTTTCAGATACGGCTTGAACGATTCCACCTCGCCGAAGCCGCTGATCCCGGCGTCGGTGGTGACGCGGACGATCGGGTTCTGGCCGATGACCGCGCATTTAAGGTCGGTGATGCGCATTCCAGCGCGATACGGGAGTGGTTGAATCCCGTCAAGCCGCCGCGCAAACTGCCCTGCCACTCAGCCAGGAGAACGCCAGATGCCCACGCTCCGCAATTCCGCCCGTGAAAAACTCGACTCCGGCGGCCTGTCGCTCGGTTTCTCCGTGCGCCTGCTGCGCACGGTGGAGATCGCGCCGGCGGCCAAGGCGGCGGGCTACGACTGGCTCTGGCTCGACTGCGAGCACGGCACTCTGTCGCTCGACCAAGCCGCGCAGATCGCGGTCGCCGCGCTGGAATGCGGCATCGCTCCGATCGTCCGCGTGCCGAACGGGGAGTATTCGCTGGCCACCCGCATCCTGGACAACGGTGCGCTTGGCATCGTCATCCCGCACGTGGATAGCGCCGACGAAGCGCGTGAGGTCGTCAAGAAGCTGAAATACCCACCGGTCGGCCATCGCTCGATCGGCGGCATCGGTCCTCATTATTCGCTCCGCTCGCTCAAGATCGGCGACGCCGCGGCGGCGTTGAACGCCGCCAACCTGACCATCGTGATGCTGGAGACACCAAAGGCGATCGAAAACGCCGAAGCGATTGCGGCCGTCTCGGGAATCGACGTGCTGTTGATCGGCAGCAACGATCTCTGCGCTGAGATGGGCATCCCCGGCGAGTTCACCCATGACCGGCTGGCCGACGCCTATCGCCGCATGATCGATGCCTGTGGCCGGAATGGCAAGCATCCGGGAATGGCAGGCATCTACACCGAGAGCGTCATGCAGCGATACGTCGAAATGGGCGTCCGCTTCGTGCTTGGAGGGGGCGATGCGGCCTTCGTGATGGCCGGTGCCGTGTCGCGCTCGACCAACCTCCGCAAGATGATCACCACCTGATTGCCCCAGATACGCTGTGACGGGCGGGCATCGTCATATAACCTTCACAAATCTGCAATCGAGCGGCCACGGGAGCCGCCTAGAACCCGCTCCGCAGTTCTTGCCCCAGGCACAAGGCTCGGTAAACTCCGATCCAGGCCAAAGGCAAGCACCAGGGGGTTTGCATGCAATTGAAGATAGCTGCACTGGCCATCGCGATCGCCGGAACCGGCGTCACGGCGCAGGCACAGACACAGATTACCGGCGCCGGCTCCACCTTCGCCGCGCCGATTTATGCAAAGTGGGGCGAAGCTGCCGGCCCCGTCATCGGCGTCAAGCTGAACTATCAGGCAATCGGTTCCGGTGCAGGATCAACCAGATCAACAATCGAACCGTTGATTTCGGCGCCTCCGACATGCCGGTAAAAGCGGAGCAGCTCAAGGCGCACAATCTGCTTCAGTTCCCCACCGTGATCGGCGGTGTGGATATCATCGTCAATCTGCCCGGCGTCGCCGCGAACCAACTCAGGCTGACCGGCGAAGTCCTGGCGGACGTCTATCTCGGTAAAATCACCAAGTGGAGCGACCCAAAGATAACGAGCCTGAATCCGGGGTTGAAACTGCCGAACGAGGCCATCGCGCCGGTCTATCGGGCCGATGGATCCGGCACGACCTTCGTGTTTACCGACTATCTTTCGATGAAGAGCCCTGAATGGAAGGACAAAGTCGGGGCCTCGACCAGCGTTAGATGGGCCGCCGGGGCGGGTGCCAAGGGCAGCGACGGTGTCGCCGGTACCGTCCGCAACATTCGCGGCGGCGTCGGTTATGTCGAAAGTGCCTATGCCGAACAGAACCACCTCGCCACAGCATTGCTGCGCAACAAGGCGGGCCAGTTCGTAGCGCCAACGGCGGATGCGTTCGCCGACGCCGCGGCTTCAGCCGATTGGTCGAACGTCGAAAACTTCGCGATCGACCTGAACGACGAGCCCGGCGATAAGTCGTGGCCAATCGAATCTGCCACCTTCGTGCTGGTGCCGACTGACGCCAAAAACCCGGGGCAGACCGAAGCGGTGCTGAAGTTTTTCGACTGGGGTTTCGCCCATGGCAATCAAACCGCCCAACAGTTGCTTTATATTCCGCTCCCTGATGCGGTGAAGGGAGCTATCCGCACCGCCTGGAAGGCGCAGATACGGACGGCGTCGCGCTAAAGTTCGTGCAACACTCTGTAGCGGTCGGCACCTCGCCGCGCATATGGCCGCGCCGGCGGGGGAGCGTCGGAGATATAGTGTTTGCCGCGGCCGCGCGCATCTCGGGCGGTTTCGTGCTAGTGCTCCTCGGCAGCATTATCGTTTCGCTATTTATAGGCGGCCTGCCGGCCTTCCACCAGTTCGGTGTCGGCTTTATCGCCAGTATCGACTGGGATCCAGTCAAACAGGTATTCGGTGCCGCCGTACCGATCTATGGCACGCTGGTCACTTCGGTGCTGGCGATGATTCTCGCGGTGCCGCTTGCTTTCGGTATCGCCTTCACACTGACCGAGTTGGCGCCCGCGTGGTTGCGCCGGCCGGTCGGCACCGCAGTGGAACTGCTGGCGGCAATTCCCTCCATCATCTACGGAATGTGGGGGTTTTTCGTGATCGTCCCTTTCATGGGTCAGTCCATCGAGCCATGGGCGATCGACACAATCGGCAATATCCCGGTAATCGGGGCGCTGTTCCAGGGGCCGCCATTCGGCACCGGCATATTCACCGCTGCGCTGATCCTAGCGGTGATGGTCATCCCGTTCATCGCAGCGACCATGCGCGACGTGTTCGAGACGGTGCCTCCTGTCTACAAAGAGTCCGCTTATGGCGTCGGCTGCACGACATGGGAAGTGATGCGCTCGATCGTGCTGCCCTATACAAGAGCTTCGGTGGTTGGCGGCATCATGCTGGGTTTCGGCCGCGCTCTGGGCGAAACGATGGCGGTCACATTCGTGATCGGCAATACCGACCGTATCAGCACGAGCCTGTTTGGCCCTGGTAGCACGATAGCTTCCATCGTAGCGCTCGAATTTCCGGAAAGCCCTATTGGTAGCCTGAAGCTGTCGTCGCTGCTGGCGCTGGGGTTCATTCTGTTCGTGATCTCCTTCGTCGTGCTGGCGATCTCGCGGCTATTGCTGCGCCCTCGGCTGACAGTCTGATTACCAATGAGTATCACGGCGGGCTTGCACAATCCCGACAGGAATTTCGAGGCCGCGCGGACGCTTGGCCGTCGGCGCAAGCGGCGCAACGTGGCCATGGCAGCACTCTGTGTTGCAGCCACCGCAGTGGGCTTGTTGCTGTTGGCCTCGATCCTGGGTACGCTGCTCTGGCTAGGCGTTGGCGGACTGTCCGTCACGGTGTTCACGAGCGTCACAAAGCCGCCGGGATCGAATGGCGGCCTGCTCAACGCCATCATTGGCACGCTTATACAGACCGCGGTCGGCACTGCGGTCGGCACGCCGATCGGACTCATGGTCGGGACCTATCTCGCCGAATACGGCGGCGGTAGGTTGTCTGCGATCGTTCGCTTCGTCTCCGATGTACTGCTCTCGGCTCCATCGATCCTGATCGGCCTGTTCATCTACCAACTTCTGGTGGAGCCGATGGGCAGGTTTTCCGGTGTGGCTGGCAGCTTGGCACTCGCGGTGATCGTCATTCCCATCGTCGTGCGCACCACTGAGGACATGCTGCGTCTGATTCCCGCCACCCTGCGCGAAGCGGCCGCGGGGCTCGGTGCCCCGAAATGGAAGGTGATCGTCTTCATTTGCTACCGTGCTGCGCTGGATGGCATCCTGACAGGCGTCCTTCTGGCGATCGCGCGGATCGCCGGGGAGACGGCACCGCTGCTGTTTACCAGCCTCGGCAACTCCAACTGGTCGCTCAGCATGACCGAACCGATGGCCAGCTTGCCGGTAACCATCTACCAGTATGCCGGCTCGGCATTCGCCGATTGGGTGCAACTCGCCTGGGTTGCTGCGCTGTTGATCACCTCCGGCGTGCTGGCAACCAACATCCTCGCGCGCCTGTTCTTGCGCGCACGGAGATAACTGAGGGGTAATGAGCGTGATAACGAGCGACCGCCCCGGCCAAACCGCGAGTTTCGGCGGCATTGCCGGGCGAAATCAAGATACGCTTAACCCGCCACGCATCAGCATCCGTAACCTCGACTTCTACTACGGCAGCAACGGGGCCCTGAAGGGGATCTATCTTGATTTGCCGGAGCGGCAGGTCACTGGACTGATCGGGCCGTCCGGTTGCGGAAAATCCACGCTGCTGCGTGTGCTGAACAGGATGTACGATCTCTATCCGGGCCAGCGTGCGACCGGCGAGGTACTGATGGACGGTGAGAACATCATTGCTCCCGGGATCGACCTGAACGAACTGCGCGCACGCATGGGCATGGTATTCCAGAGGCCGACACCGTTCCCGATGTCGATCGCCGAAAACATTGCCTTCGGGGTCCGACTGCACGAACGGCTGGCGCGGGCAGCAATGAACGAGCGGGTGGAGTGGTCGCTTTCCCGCGCCGCCCTCTGGGGCGAGGTAAAAGACCGGCTAGGCGCGTCGGCGCTCGGGCTGTCCGGTGGGCAGCAGCAACGGCTCTGCATCGCTCGCGCCATTGCTGTCCGCCCCGAGGTCATTCTGCTCGATGAGCCCACCAGTGCGCTCGACCCGATCAGCACGCTAAAGATCGAGGAACTGATCGAAGACCTGAAGCAGGACTTCACCATTGCCTTGGTTACCCACAACATGCAGCAGGCCGCGCGCGTCGCGGATCAGGTGGCATTCTTGTTCGCTGGCGAGCTGGTCGAGGTTTCTCCCGCCGTGCAGATGTTTACCGCACCGAAGGAACGTCGCACGCAAGACTACATAACAGGTCGTTTTGGTTAAGCAAGGGAACCTCCAATGGCCGACGAACCGCAGCATCTGATCAGGAGCTTCGATCAGGAACTGAAGCGTCTGCGCGACATGATGACCGAGATGGGGGGCATTGTGGAGAGCCAGGTTGCGCTCGCTGCTGTCGCCGTCATGGAGCGTGACACCGGGGCCGCCACGCGCGCGGTGGAACAAGATCCGCGGGTCGATGCGCTCGAGCGGCAGGTCGAGCAATTCGTGATTCGCATGCTCGCGTTGCGTCAGCCGCTCGCCGGCGATCTTCGCCATGTGGTCGCGGCGTTGAAGATGACTGGCGATTTGGAGCGGGTCGGCGACTATGCCGCCAATGTCGCCAAGCGCAGCATTGTGCTGGCGCAGTTTGCCCTGCCTTACAGCCTTGCCGGCCTGGCGCACATGATCCGGCTTGTGCAGGAGAACCTCAAGCTGACGATCGATGCAATTGGCGACAACGACACGGACAAAGCCACGCAGGTGTGGCGCTCTGACCTGATGGTGGATGATATTTACACGGTGATCTTCCGCGAGTTGATCACCTACATGATGGAAGATCCGCGTAATATCACGCCGTGTACCCATCTGCTGTTCATAGCCAAGAACCTGGAGCGGATCGGTGACCATGCAACCAACATCGCGGAAACGATCTACTATGCCGTGAAAGGCGAGTCTCTGCCGGATGCGCGGCCCAAGGGAGATTCGTCCGCCTACGCAGCGGTGCGTCCGCACGAATAGAAGGGGTCGGCGATGCCTGACGGTATATCAAGCCTGTCCAAGCCCCTGATCCTCGTCGTGGAGGACGAGGCCGCCTTGGCGACAATGCTTCGTTACAACCTGGAAAAGCAGGGATTCCGGGTCGATGAGGCGTCCGACGGGCCGGAGGCGCTGACCCGCATCGCCGAAACGGCGCCCGATCTGGTGCTGCTCGACTGGATGCTGCCGGTCATGTCGGGGATCGAAGTGTGCCGGCAAATCCGCCGCCGCCCCGCGACACGTGACCTGCCGGTTATCATGGTGACCGCACGCACTGAGGACCAGGATGCGGTGCGCGGCCTCAACACCGGCGCGGATGACTATATTACCAAGCCGTTCAGCGTCGAGGCGCTGCTGGCGCGCATTCGCGCGCTGTTGCGGCGATCCAATCCGGTCGCGACGAAAGGCCGGCTGGCGTTCCATGACATTGCACTGGACCTGACAACCCACCGTGTTATCCGTAACGACAGGGCGATCCATCTGGGGCCGACCGAGTTCCGTCTGCTGGAATTCTTTCTCCAACACCCTCGGCGGGTTTTTTCCCGCCAGGAGCTGCTGGACTCCGTCTGGGGACCGGATATCCACGTCGAGCCACGGACGGTCGATGTACACATTCGCCGGTTGCGCAAGGCGATCAATGGTATCGATGAACTCGACATCGTTCGCACGGTGCGTGCCGCCGGTTATGCACTGGACACCGAGCCGGTCTAGTTAGGCGGCTCACGTATCCCGCAGGTCCTCAAGCAGGCCCGGAGCGAACTCCGCCACCGTGGGATGGATGTGCATGGCCCTTTGCAACACCGGGTAACGGGCCTTCACGCGCTGGCCGGCCGCCGCGAGTTGGCGTGCCAGCGGCGGGCCGGCCTGCCCAGTACCGATCATAATGGCATCATAGCTTGCCATGCCGATCTCCGTGGCCGGTGTTGTGAGGCAGACCTACGACCCGGGCAGCCGGTACGCGGAACGCCGGCAGCACCTTGTCCGCCATCATCAGAAAGCTTGCCCTGCCGCCGGCCGTGGTCGCAAGATCGCGTGGCAAGATCGCGTGGCAAGATCGCGTGGCAAGAAACTACCAGGAGACGTCCCATGATCCGTAAGCTGCTCGATAGCGCTGACAACAGCAACCAGTTGGGCCCATTCGTAATTTCGGCGGTGATTTCTGTAGTGGTCGCGGCGCTCGATATGCTCACGCTGCTTTGAGCACGCCGACGCGGCCCCCCGCCCGCCGGGGAGCGGCGCAACCGTTCCAGGCACGGATGCCGGCCCAGGCCGCTGCCTGGTTTGCGATCGCCACCGCTCGATATGAGCCGACGCATCACTCGCGCCTGATGTGCTAGGCTCTCCCGGAGTTGCGACGGCCAGGAGGAAACGTCGATGGATGCACGGTCCCAGCCTAGCCCCGGCGAGGTCACTGACCGGAATCTCGCCCTCGAACTGGTCCGTGTCACTGAGGCGGCGGCGCTCGCCGCCTCCCGCTGGATCGGTCGCGGCCAGAAGAATGAGGCTGATGGCGCCGCCGTTGAAGCCATGCGCAAGGCCTTCGACCAGGTCGCCATAGACGGCACGGTGGTGATCGGGGAAGGCGAGATGGACGAGGCGCCGATGCTCTATATCGGCGAGAAGGTCGGCCATGGCGGCCCGGCAATGGACATTGCCGTCGATCCCCTTGAAGGCACGACCCTGACGGCCAAAGGCGGCCCGAACGCCATTGCCACGGTTGCATTGGCCGAAAAGGGGGGATTCCTGCACGCCCCTGACATTTACATGGATAAGATCGCCGTGGGGGGTGGCCTGCCGGACAGCATCGTCGATCTCGATGCGCCGGTGGGCGAGAACCTGCGCAATCTGGCGCGCGCCAAGCAGCGGGACATCTCCGATATCGTCGCCTGCATTCTGGACCGCGACCGCCACAAGGAGCTGATCGCTAAGTGCCGGGAAGCCGGCGCCCGCATCATGCTTATCAGCGACGGCGACGTCGCCGGGGTGATCGCCACGGCGACGTCGGAGAGTTACGTGGATATCTATCTGGGCTCGGGCGGTGCGCCGGAGGGCGTGCTGGCCGCGGCCGCCCTGCGATGCATCGGCGGACAAATGCAGGGACGGCTGCTCTACGAAGACGACACGCAAATCGAACGCGCTCGCGGGATGGGCGTCACGGATCCCAAACATAAATACGGTATCAACGAGATGGCGAAGGGCGACGTCATGTTTGCCGCAACCGGGGTCACGCCGGGGGCCATGCTTCGTGGGGTTCGCCGGTACGGCCACGGGGCCACCACCCACTCGATCGTCATGCGCAGCAAGTCCGGCACGGTCCGCTACGTCGAGGCGCACCACAACTTCGCCACCAAGACCTGGGTGTCACCCTAAGCGGGTCAGGATCCGTGGCACAACAATCACTTAGACGCACCGGGACCGTGCCATGACCCAACCGGCCCTTGGTGTGGCCCGAAGCCTTAATGGGCGACGGTGGGTTTGGCGCCTCGGTGAGGACCGGCTCGGGCTCGGCATCGCGCAACGGATCGGCGTGCCGGAAGTGATCGGGCGGTTGCTCGCATCGCGCGGCATCGAGTTGGAAGCGGCGTGCCATTTTCTCGATCCGACTATCCGGGCGTTGCTGCCGGACCCCTCAGTGCTGGCTGACATGGATGCCGCCGCCGAGCGATTGGCGGATGCTGCGGCGCATGGCGAGACAGTGGGCGTGTTCGGCGATTACGACGTGGACGGGGCGTGCAGCGCGGCGCTGATGATCACCTTGCTGCGCGGCCTCGGCTGCGCCGCCGTCCTGCACCACGTGCCCGATCGGCTGACGGAGGGGTACGGGCCGAACGTACCGGCACTGCTACAGCTCGTTGCACGGGGCGCCACCCTGATCGTCTGTGTCGATTGCGGCATGGTGGCCGGGGAAGCGCTGACGGCGCTCCGGGGGCGAGCCGAGGTGATCGTGCTCGATCATCACCGGGCGGACGGTCCGCCTCCTGCGGTGCTGGCCACGGTGAACCCGAACCGGCTCGATGATCGATCCGGCCTGTCTCTGCTCTGCGCCGCTGCGGTGGTGTTCATGACGGCCGTGGCGACCGTGCGCAGCCTGCGCCGGCGGGGTTTCTTTAACAGCCGGCCCGAGCCTGACCTGCTCGGCTTGCTGGATCTGGTGGCGCTGGCAACGGTGTGCGATGTCATGCCGCTGACCGGGGTGAATCGGGCGCTGGTCTGCCAGGGCCTAAAGGTCATGGCCCGACGCGCTCGGCCCGGATTGGCGGCTCTGCTGTCAGTGGCACAGACCCGGGACCGGCCCACGGCTGTCACCTGCGGCTTCGGTCTCGGGCCGCGCATCAACGCGGCCGGGCGGATCAGCGAGGCCGATCTCGGGTTACGGCTGCTCCTATGCGAAGATGCTGTGGAGGCTGCCGTCCTGGCGGAGCGGCTGGACCGCGTCAACCGCCAGCGCCAGGAGGTTGAGGCGGGCATCCTCGATGCAGCCTTCGAGGCTGCCGAGGCACAGGCGGTCGCCGGACATCCGGCGCTGGTTGTGTCTGGTGCGGCCTGGCATCCCGGGGTGGTCGGGATCGTCGCCGGTCGCATTCGGGAGCGATTCAACCGTCCGGCTTGCGTGGCCGGAATAGCGGACGGAACGGCCCGGGGCTCGGGAAGGTCGGTGCCGGGGATCGATCTTGGAAGTTCGGTCATTGCCGCCCGTCAGGCTGGCATTCTGGCGACCGGGGGCGGCCATCCGATGGCCGCCGGGTTCTCGCTGCCCTCCGACCGGCTGACGGCGTTCCATGATTTCCTTGATGAGCGGTTGTCCGCGGCGGGCGATCTGCCGTCCGCCGCCGATCTTGCGGTCGAGGGCGCGTTGGCAGTGCCGGGGGCCAGTGTGGAACTCGCCGGCCATGTGGCTCGCTTGGCTCCCTTCGGCGCCGGCAACGAGGAGCCTGTCTTCGTGCTGCAGCGTGCCCGGGTGATACGGGCCGATCGGGTCGGGCGGGAATTGACGACCGTTCGCGCGTTTGTAGAAGGCGAGGGGGGTGGGGTCCGATTGAAGGCCATGCTGTTCCGGGCGCGTGACGGGGCGGTGGCGCAAGCGCTGCTGGGCGGGCGGGTGCCGCTGCACCTGGCCGGGCATTTGCGGGCTGAGGAATGGAACGGCAGTCTGGGGGTGGGATTCGCGGTGACGGATGCGGCCCCGGCTTGACCGTTCGGGGGAGGCTCCGCTAACCCAGCCGGCCGCTATTGTCCCGTTCGTCTAGAGGCCCAGGACACCAGCCTTTCACGTTGGTAACACGGGTTCGAATCCCGTACGGGACGCCATCTCTCAAACAGAACTGCGAACTCCGACAGTGGGCGATTTCGCGCCCGCAGCGGCGGCCAACGTTCGCAGCAAATCGCCCTTCGATCCCATGATGCGGACCTCGCCACGCGGCGAATTTGACCGGGCTTGCGCGCGACTGCCGGAGAAAATGGCAGGTCGGGACGAAGGAACAGGCGCACTGATCGAACCAAGGAAACATCTGTTTGATAGCATCAATCACTTGCAGACGGGGGTGTCCACCGAATACAGTTACGCGTCCAGTGCGGGCGAAACCATCAGCGCCTCGCACACAGAAATTCTGACAGTTCCTGCCGTGTGGGCACGTTCCGTGGTACGATCCTCGCGGTTCTCCAGCCCCGCCGTGGCTCTGTCATGTTATCTAGCGAATACTCCGGCAAGGCGTGGATCTGCCAAAACCGCGGGAATCGTCCGGGGCAGTTTCAGCGCCTCTGATCCGCGTCTACCACTCATACATGGGAGCCTATCTGAAGCGGCTGACCATTCTCTAATGGCTGTGACAATGAATATTGGCCCACTTGTGCTGACAAATATTGGCCCACCCCCCGGTGTTTGACCTGCTGAGCCGAGCCGAGACCGCGCTCAGCAGGTCAGCGGCGCTTTGCTTGTCCTCCCTGTCATGATTTCCCCGCCTTGCGCTGCGCCGTGGTACGGCGGAACCGATACGAGTCTTTGCCGGTGGGAATGATGTGCGCCTGGTCGGTGAGCCGATCGATCAGCGCTTTGCATAGCCGCGGATTGGGGATCACCTGCGACCACTCGGAGAACGGCAGGTTGGTGGTGACGATCACCGCGGCTTTCTCTGCCCGGTCGGCGATCACCTGGAACATCAGTTCGCACGCGGTCTCGGCCAGCGGCACATAACCGAGTTCGTCGATACAGATCAGGTCGAGCCGTTCCCATCGGCCGAGTGCGCGGCTGAGTTGGTTGGTGTGCGCGGCCTCGGCCAGTTCGTTGATCAGCCCCGTCGCCGTGGTGAACCGCACCCGCCGGCGCTGGCGACAGGCGGCCACGCAAAGCCCAGTCGCCAGATGGGTTTTTCCGGTGCCCGCCTCGCCTACCAACAGGATTGGTTCGGCCTTGGCCACATATTCGCCTTCCGCCAGCGTGCGCAGTTGAGCGGCCGAGACGCTGGAACGTTCAAATTCGAACGCATCCAAGGTCTTCATCCGCGGCAGCTTCGCTTCGTGCAGTAGCCGAGTGATGGCCCGGCTCTCGCGCTCCTCCATCTCGGCCGCCAGCAACGCCTCGAGATAACCGACATGGGATTGACCCTCCCGGGTAGCCGCCTCGGCCAACCGGGCGAACTGGCTGCCGATCGTCGGCACGCGCAGCGCCTTGCAGTGCTGGCGAATGGCCTGGTCCTGGAGATCCTGCATCACGCGCTCCCGACGCAGGGTGTGGAGATCAGCAGCGTGTCGTAATCGACAACGCTCGGCATGGGCCGGTCGTAGCGGGCCAGTACGCCAACATCAATTGGGACGGGGCGGGCTTTGTGCAGGTCCGCCTCGGTCAGCAAATAGCGCACCGCCGCCACATCACAGGCGCCGAGCGACACCGTGGCGGCGATTGCGGTCCGCAGCGCGTCATGGCCAAATTCCCGGCCCAGGCCGAGCACCTCCACCATGGCGCGAGTGCCATTCTGCTTGCCGTGCCGCGCCTGCAGCCGATCCCACAACGCGTCATAGCAGGCGGGCCAGCGACCGGCCGCGCGCCATTGCGCCAGCGGCTTGGACCCGGCGAGCGCGCCGGGCTTGTGGCTGAGCACATCAAGGTAATGCTCGAGATCCAGCATATGCTGGCGGCGGCTGTGGCACCGCTCGTGGCGGGCAATCAGACGGCCGGCGTGCCAAACCTCGACATGCAGCGGATGGACCCGCGCTTCCACCCGAGTGCCCGCGCGGGCTGGCACTGAGTAGAAGTTGGTCTTCACCGCGACGCAGCCTTGTTTGTCCACCAGTGGGAACACGACATCGGCCAGGTCGAAGCCTTCGGTCACGTGGGACAGCAGGTGGCTCCGCTCCTCGGCCAGCGCCGCGCCAACGGACTGCGTGCGCCCATCGAGCACCCGTGCCTCGTCCGCGCGGCAGCCGGTCAGTAGCAGCGCGTTCAGCGCATCGAGGTCGGCGACGCACGGTACCGGCACCAGATGATTGCGCCGGAAGTAGCCGCCCTCGCCTTCGACACCGCCCTTCTCATGCCCCTCGCCAGGCGTGCAGAACTCGGCGGCAAACCGCCAGTGCGAGCGGAACGCCATGAACCGAACCGTCTCCTCCCGCCGGTAGCCACGCAGGATCTTGCGGACCGCACTGGCAAGATTGTCATAGCGCAGCAGGTGGAACACCCCGCCGAAGTATGCGAACGCGTGCTCATGTGCCTCCAGAAACGCCTGCTGTGTGGCGTGCAGGTAGGCCCGGTGGAATGCCGCGCCACTGGCCATCGAGCGCATGGTGAAAATCTGCACCTTGGTTCGCTCGTTGCTGAGATCGACCCAGGCTTCATACCAGTCGACCTGAGCCTCCTGAGCCCAACTGTAGCTTTGCGGCACGAACGTCTCGCGCCGCAGCAGTCCCAGCTGACGTTTGCGCTCGCGGACGTGGTTGCGCACCGTCGACTCAGCGACCGCAGCGTCAGGGAATTCCGTCAGGATCCGACGATGAATTCCGCCGTGCCGTGTGGCGCTGCTTACGCGGGGCGCGGCGATCCTCCTCGAGCACCCGCTCGATGAACGCCTCAAGCGCGCCCAGCTTCGGCTTGCTTCGTTCCGTGTAATGGTGCGGCGGTGGCAGCGCACCGGCAATCGCCCGGCGAACAACGCGCCGATGAACACCGAACTTCGCGGCCACGCCCGCGATCGTGCCAATACCAAACTCATGCTCACGTCGGAGCTGCTCGAACAAATCCACTTTGGCTTTCCAGTCCACAAAAGGCCCCCTGATCCATCAGGGTGACCGTAGGTTGAGGGACGGGGGGTGGGCCAAAATTGGCCAGCACTCCTGGGCCAGAATTCAATAGCAGAGCCATCTAATCCGAGCTTCCCTCTTCCCGAAACGAGCAAACCAAGCAAAGGACTTGCAAAAGGATGAGATGTCCGTCCAAAACGTAGCCATGTAATCTAGACCTGAGCTTCCCCCTTCCCGAGGCCGCCAAACCAAGCAAAGAACTGGCAAACGGCGAGACTGCCGTCCAAAACGTAGCCATGTAATCTAAAACTTGAGACTTGTACGCCAGTGCCAGCTGTGCTCAGGCTTCGGCATGTATATCGAAGCCGTTCCCAACCGCAACTCGCCGCCGGCTATTCTCCTGCGCGAGAGCTACCGCGAGGGCGGCAAGGTCCGTAAACGCACCCTCTGCAATCTCTCGGACTGGCCGGCCGCCCACATCGAAGGTCTGCGCGGCGTGCTCAAGGGCGGCACCGTCATCCCCGCCGGGCACGACGCCTTCAGCGTCATCCGCAGCTTGCCGCACGGCCACGTCGCCGCGGCTCTCGGCACCGCCCGCAGGATCGGCCTTGACCGTATCCTCGGCCCTGACGGCAATCGCTGCCGTGATCTCGTCCTTGCGCTGCTGGTCGGCCGCATCCTCGAACCCGCATCCAAGCTGGCCGCCGCCCGCGCGCTATCTCCGGCAACGGCCGCCTCGAGCCTTGGCGAGGCACTCGGCCTCGGCGAGGTCGATGAGGACGAACTCTACACCGCGCTGGACTGGCTGCTGGAGCGCCAGCCCGCGATCGAGACGGCTCTGGCCAAACGCCATCTCAGCAACGGCACTCTGGTGCTCTACGACGTCTCGTCGAGCTACCTGGAAGGGTGCTGCTGCCCGCTTGCCAAGCGTGGCTACAGCCGCGACGGCCGCAAGGGCACGCTGCAGATCATTTATGGTCTGCTCTGCGCCCCCGACGGCTGCCCGGTCGCCATCGAGGTGTTTGATGGCAACACCGCCGATCCGATGACGCTGGCGACGCAGGTCGAGAAGCTCAAGCAGCGCTTCCACCTCGACCATGTGGTGCTGGTCGGCGACCGCGGCATGATCACTCAGGCGCGCATCACCGACGACATCAAGGCGGCAGGCCTGGACTGGATCACGGCGTTACGCGCGCCGGCGATCAAGGCGCTGCTGCAGACCGGTGCCTTGCAGCTCTCGCTGTTCGACCAGCGCGATATGGCCAGCATCACTACCCCCGAGTTTCCCGGCGAGCGGCTGGTCGTCTGCCGCAACCCCGATCTCGCCGCCGAGCGCGCCCGCAAACGGCAAGACCTGCTCGCTGCCACCGAGCGCGATCTCGCCCGCATCCGGACGGCCGTGTTACGCAAGCGCGATCCGCTGCGCGGCGCCACCAACATCGCGCTCGCGGTCGGCGCGGTGCTCGACAAGCACAAGATGGCCAAGCATTTCGATCTCGTCATTGCCGATGCCGCTTTCAGCTTCACGCGCAAAGCCACCGAGATCGCCGCCGAGGCCACCACCGACGGCATCTACGTCGTGCGCACCAGCCTGCCCGCAGAGGCGCTCGACGACGCGGCGACGGTGCGTGGCTACAAATCCCTCGCCCTGGTGGAGCGGGCATTTCGTTGCATAAAGACGGTCGATCTGCAGGTGCGGCCTGTCTATCACTGGCTGGCCGATCGGGTGCGCGCGCATGTCTGCCTCTGCATGCTGGCCTATTACCTGGAATGGCATATGCGCCAACGCCTGGCGCCGATGCTGTTCGATGACACCGACAAGCAAGCCGCCGAATCCATGCGCGCCAGCGTGGTGGCGCAGGCACAACGCTCACCGGCCGCGGTCACCAAACAGACCACTGGTCTCACCGAGGACGGATTGCCGGTCCACAGCTTCCGCTCGCTGCTGGCCGATCTCGCGACGCTGGCGCGCAACACCGTCATAACCGCGATCACGCCCAACTATCCGCTCACAGTGGTGACCAGGCCAACCCAGATCCAAAAGAAGGCGTTCGATCTCCTCGCCGTCCCGGTGTAGCCAGTAGCGCACCGCCACCACAGAGAATTATGCATATACTTGAAGCACTTGCGCGCTTGCAGAGTAGGAAGCTCGGTCTAATATGCACCGAACTCGGGTGAATGGCACCGCGATCCAGCGACACAAACGTGGGCGCCGGGTTGTCGCCAATTTGCCGCCGCTGTGTCTGACTCAAGCAGTCGGAACGCGTTCGTGCGACGATCCAGCGTGAGGCAGTGCGTCGATTCCACACTCGGAGTGTTGATCGCGCCGCTGGCGAACCGCATCAGGGAATGGCGGTGGCAGACGGCTCGGCGGCATCACGTTGAAGCCAAAGGTCAGCACGAAGGATACGCCGTAACTCATTCCGAACGGCGGCAGACGGACCGCCAAGGTCAACTGTCGCGAACGTGATCGAGTGGCCTTGGATTACGACGTGCTCCTGAAGCCGCGAGCCGATTGCAGGGTGCAAGAACAAACCGGCTGACGCATCCCATCGACGGTCGCGTCCCTCCTGAGATCGAAGATAGGCATACATCTGGTAGAGATATCCACTTTTGAGGCTCGCATCACCGAAGCGTCCGGTTCCCAGGATCGATGTGAACTTGGTGTCTATTATCAGTCGTCGGTGTGCATCCGGCGCGTCGAGCACGATGTCGGTTACCATGCGTGGGAGGACAGCGGAGAGTCCGGTTGAAGCGGACGAGGACTGCCATTCAAGGGGTATGCCGCCGCGAACGGACCACCCCAACGGCTCCAAATCAACGCGAGCGAAACCGAGAATTGCCTTCTCAAACAGACGACGCACCCAGGCTTCCTCTCGCTCAGGAGCGACGAGTGGTGTTGTCCCAGTGTCCTCGGTCGGAAGGGCTAAATCGAAGGCCAGATGCGCAAGAGCGACCATGAAACGGTCGGCCGCGTCGTTCCGGCCGATCTGGTCGGCGGCAAGTTCTGTGCGCGACGGGCGTGACCCGCCGACGCCAGCCCTGCCGAGGGTAGCTCCCAAAGCGCGGCATTGGCGGATCAATCCGTTATTTCGGACTAGCCGTGCCATCAACTCCAGGGCCGCGCGGACAAGCCTGTTACGCGGCGTGTCTACGGTAAGGTCTTCATAGCGACAAAATACCTCCCCTTTCGATAGGAGTTGTCGTGATTCAGTCGTCAGGATGTTAATTCGACCTCGGACCCGCGTGAGTGCTTTCTCGCGATGATAATAGCCTCGAGTAAAATTGCGGCGAAGACTGCGCTCAACGGCATTGGCCAGAAGCCGTGCGATTAATTCGGGAATGTCATTGATGTCGTCATCAACGATGGCGTCAAAGGCGCCTCTGACCCGCGTCAGGTCCGAAGCGTAGAGCATCAGGAGCCAGAGATTCCGCACCGGAACGCGACCGATCTGTCGCTCACCGGGGGGCGAGCCTGCCTCGTCCGATGGCGATTTCAATCCAGCCCCGTGAGCAGCTTTGCCCCGCGCCGCTTTTGCCGTCTCGGGCGCGTCGTACCAATACTCATCGAGCAGCGGCCCGATTTCCGTTTCGACCCTGGCCCGGAACCATGCGCGCCCGTCGGTGATCGGTACGTCAGTGTCAGGTGTCACATAGGAATGCCCAATCCGAAACTGAGGACCGAGCGAAATGGCCGCAGCGATCTCGGCATTAAGCACGCTAATTCTGGCCTCAATTTCTGCGAGCATCGCATTTTCAATGCCCCGTTGGGCACACCATGAACGCCAGCCTCCCCAAATCTCGGCTCGAGATCAATGAAGGCGAAGCGACGCCTCAGCGCAAGATCAACGATTGCCAGCGAACGGTCGGCGACATTCATAGTGCCGATTACATATAGGTTCCCTGGCACATGGACCCGCTCGCCCGGCTCCTTGCGGTAGGCGAGTTCGATTGCTTCCGAACGTCGGCGCTTCGAAACCTCCAGCAGCGTGAGCATCTCACCAAAAATCTGGGCCGGATTTCCACGGTTGATTTCTTCAATGACCAGTACAAATGGCCTGATCTGGCTCGCTCTCTGCGGCTTGGATCGCCTGCATCAAGATGCCATCGACGAGTTCGAGGCGCCCGTCGCCGGCGGGCCGCCATCCGCGCACAAAGTCCTCGTAGGCAAGCGAAGGGTGAAATTGCACAACGCGGAGTCGGGACCGAGCGGTTTCGCGGTCATTGGCGCCAGCGAGCGCGAACCCGAGTCGTTTCGCCAGCCAAGTCTTGCCCGTGCCTGGCGGGCCCTGGAGAATAAGGTTCATCTTGGAGCGCCAACGGTCGAGAATTTCCGAGAGCTCTGCGGTCGTCAAGAAACATCCATCAGCAACAATATCTTCAATCGTATAAGGAGATTCTTCCTCGGCAATTTCCTCGTCTTCGGTGGTTAACGGTGCTGCCGGACCTTCATCCTGGATGGTCTCCGACTTGGCGCCGTATTTCTCCAGCCAATATGGCTGGGCCAGAAACCACGCATAGTCCTGTGGTGCGCCTCGGAACGTAAACTCAATCAATCGGCGACCGTCTTCGGCCTCCGGGTCGGCTTCAACGATAGTGGTTCGGTACGTGTAGAAGTACCAGTCGCGCGGTTCTGCTCGGTGGGTCCCAGGCGACTTTCACCGTCCGCCCGTCGCCGGCATTATCCAGGACGGTGCCCGTAGCCTTTATCCTCATGACCGATACGGCCTTGCCGCCGACATCAAACGGCACCCGCTTTTTTACAAAGCTCGCCTTTATCGCGATCTGATCCCCGGCCTTATCCGGCGAACAAGATCCAAAAATTGATCCTCGTAACCGTTCTCCCAGACGCCTTGTTCTCGAAAACGCGGTAGCTGATCGTCATTCCCGTTCCAAACGGAGCCCACGAACCAGTAAGACTTTCCCACCTCCTCGCTGTCTCCCGCAATACCAGGGGCCGGCGCATCTTCCTCAGCCGTGGGACTGCCGGGCCGGTTGGCGTCGCGGATCTGAACATAGAGTTCCCAGGTCTCTTCCGGTGAGAGCCTTGCTTCACGCCCCTCGGCAGTGAGGTTCCACAATCCGCGCCGTGCATTGCCAAGAAGGCCGGCCTTTACGAGGTAAAAGCGCGCCCAATGGACATCGTTTTCAAATATGGATTGCGTCCCGTTTTGGACAAACCTAGTCAGGTCTTCGGCCGGAACTTCTATCCTTCGCTCTGATCCAGGCCATGGCTTCGGCAGGACGCATAGGGTTGGGATCGGCCGAACGAAGCGCATCAAGAAGGAGGGGAAAGTATTTCGTGAATTGGTTGCTTTTCGCTTCGGCCATCTCGCACCAGTCCCCCGTCGCCAAGACGCCCCCGCGACCACATGGAGCATAGGCACCTACCCCGCCTGCCCACTCGCCTCCCCCTGAAGCTATCGCAGGCTAACCGGGGCCACTCTGGAGTCCTATTGAATTAACGGATTCCATAGGGACGATACCCCGAGCATAGCCAGTATGGCCAGCTTCTCCCGCCCGGACTATAGGGCCACGGCGTAGACAAAGTGCTCATCATCATCGGCTCCGGCACGCCATGACCGAGCCGCGGCTGGGTTTGCCGATCAATAACTTCGGAACCGCATATGGCCCGGATCCCCCAGGTTGGGTTTGCGTCGTTCGAACCCTCATATCAGGCCTTTCTCCCGGAAACTTACCCAGCGCCCATTGCCAACGATGATATGGTCGTGCAGCAGGACCGACAGGACGGCGGCCGCAGCTTTGACTTCTCGCGTCATCGCCACGTCGGCCGGCGATGGCGTTGGGTCGCCGCTCGGATGGTTGTGCACCAGAATGATTGCCGATGCGCGGAGCTCCAACGCCCGGGCGACGACCTCCCGCGGATAGACCGGAGTGTGGTTCACCGTCCCGCGCGCCTGCGGCTCATCGGCCAACAGCCGGTTGCGCGTGTCGAGGTACAGCACTCGAAACTGCTCCACCGGCTCGCGCGCCATCGCGGCGTTCAGATAACCCATCAGCCGGTCCCAGTTCGACAAAATTGGCTGATCGGCCACCTCGGCCCGGGCCAGCCGCACGGCCGCCGCGTGCGCCAGTTTCAATGCCGCCGCACCGGCCTCCCCCAGTCCCTCGATCCCCCGCAGGTCGCCGAGCGGTGCTGCGATGGCACCGGCAAAGCTGCGGAACCGCGACAGCAGCGCCCGCGCGATCGCCTTGGTGTCCCGGCGCGGCAATGCGAGGAACAGCAGCATTTCCAGCATCTCGTGGTCGGCCAGAGCGTCGGGACCGGCCTTAAGCAGGCGTTCGCGCATTCTCGCGCGGTGTCCGTCCGCGCCGGGTGGGGCAGAGTTGCGGAACCCCTCGAGCAGGCTGGCCTGCTCGGCCAAGCCCTGCGGTGCTCGCCGGCCCATGATGCAACGCTCCTGGCGGCCCCGGCTAGGCGCCGGGATGGATCAGCCGACCGGATACGGCGGCTTCTGGTAACCTGCGGGAGAGAGCGTAAAGATTTCGACACCTGCGGCCGTGACACCGACCATGTGCTCGAACTGCGCCGAGAGGCTGCGGTCGCGGGTGACCGCGGTCCAGCCGTCATCCAGCACCTTCACCTCCGGGCGGCCGGCGTTCACCATCGGCTCTACCGTGAAGAACATGCCCGGCCGAAGCACAGGGCCTTCGCCTGCTGCGCCGAAATGCAGCACGTTGGGCGGCTCGTGAAAGCGTCGGCCGATGCCATGGCCGCAAAAGTCGCGCACCACGCTGAATCGCTGGTGCTCGACAAAGACCTGGATGGCATGCCCGACATCGCCCAATGTCGCGCCAGGGCGAATGATGCCCACCCCACGCATCATCGCCTCGTAGGTCACATCCATCAGGTTGCGGGCGCGGGTGGATGGATACCGGCGACGTACATGCGCGATGAATTACCGTGCCAACCACGCAGGATCACGGTGATGTCGATGTTCAGAATGTCCCCATTTTCCAGACGGCGCTCGCCGGGGATACCGTGGCAGACAACGTGGTTGATCGAGGTGCAGATCGACTTCGGAAAGCCGCGGTAATTGAGCGGCGCCGGGATGGCACCATGAGCGATGATGAAGTCATGGCAGAGCCGGTCAAGCGTTGCCGTCGTTACCCCCGGGCGGACATGCTCGGTGACCATGTCGAGTGTTTCGGCGGCGAGCCGCCCGGCGTTCCGCATGCCGGCGAAATCCTCAGGCGCATGGACGATGATGCGTCTCGCGTCAGCCCCGCCATCCATCCGTGCGCTCCGCTCGTCCTCTGTCCGGTGAAACCGGTGTCATCCGCGACCCCGCCAAGATGCGTAACCCGCCGCGTCGGCGCAAGGCCGGCACGGCAATGGGTGGCGTTCGGCCACCGAGACAGGCTACACCGCTGCAAATGATCAATGACCTGCATCCTTATCCCGGTCGGGCCGGACGCGCGGGCGGGGCCGATCATACGATGCCGGCGGGTATCGCTCCGTCCGGTCGTGCCGGTAAGTGGCTTCGGGTGCTTCACACGGTGACTGCATGAGCGACCAGCAGGCTGGACAAAAGCGTGCCGCCGCCGAAGCGGCGGTGGCGCTTGTGGCCGATGGCATGGCGGTTGGCCTCGGCACCGGCTCAACCGCCTGGTTCGCGATCGAGGCACTCGCGATCCGTGTGCGCGCCGGCCTCACGATCGAGGCGATTGCCACCTCGGAACGCAGCGCCGCCCAGGCTCGTGCAAGCGGCATCAAAGTAGTCAGTTTCGCCGAGCGCCGGCGACTTGATCTGACAATCGACGGCGCCGACCAGATCGCCCGACGGTCGTTGGCGTTGATCAAGGGGCTGGGTGGCGCGCTATTGCGGGAAAAGATCGTCGCCGCCGCTTCGGATCGGCTGATAATCGTCGCTGATGACCGGAAGCTGGTGGATCGACTGGGTGAGACGACGCCGGTCCCGGTGGAGGTGGTTCCGTTCGGCTGGGAGACGACGGCGATCAGACTTGAGCGGCTAGGCGGTCAGCTGCGGTTACGTGTCGGAACGGATGGGGCGCCGTATCGGTACTGATGGCGGAAACATGATCCTCGATTGCCGATTTGGCGCAATTGCCGATCCGGCGACCTTGAGTGCCGAGTTGGTTCAGATTGTGGGCGTCATCGAGACCGGACTGTTCGTCGGCATGACATCGCTTGCCCTCGTTGCCAGCGAAGCCGGAATTTTGCGACTGGAGCCCAGTTCGTCGTCGCGATAACCGGTTCAGGCGAAAACGGCGCCTGAGAGCGCCGTATGTGGTTGCGTAGGACGTTGGGGTCAGCGGGGGTGGGTCGCGCCCAGTCCTACCAAGCCAGCGCCGGGCAGCAGCAGCGATGCCGGTTCCGGCACGTCGCTGTGGATGACGTAAGTGATCGGGCCGTCGGCACCGGTTACCGCCGGCAATTCAGGTAAAAGCTGCACTGTTATTAGACTCGGGCCTTGCTTCGGGAATTGTCGGGCGTTGGCATAAAGGGACGTCGGCGGCATGGGGTGCCTGCAAGGTCATTTGTCCGACCAAGATCGTCGGAGTAGAACAATAGGCAACCAATTCTGCCGTCGGCATCCTTCGTTCGGATTGAAGCCCGAAAACTCCGGTCCTCAGCTCCGTGCCACGCGCCGGTCGGCCTCAGCATGGATCACCGCGCAGGGCATACCGTGGTGTGCCAGGGCGATGCAGGCATCCCGGGCCTCCGCGACGCTGAGCCCGATGACCTGCGCACGCCAGGTCGTTCGTCCATGCAATGGCGCCTGCGAAATGCGGGCATCCCCGCTGTCGGTCCTCTGCCGTGCCTTCACCGCCGCCAGACGGGCCGCCTGCTCCGTGCGGTAAAGCCCAACCTGAATCGCCCAGGCCGCGCTTTCGGCCGGCACATGGGCAACCTCACGTAGCCGCGCGGGTCGCGGCAGCTCCTCGGCGTGTGCCGCCGGGATCAGCGCCGGAAGCCGGCTGGCCAGTAGCACGCTGTGGCCGGGTGGCATCCCGAGATCCTGGTACCCGCCGTTAAGCAGTGCGGTCATGCGTATGTCGCGGGCACCATTGGAAGGAGCTCCCAGCACCACTCCAATCAGCCGCAGGCCATCACGCACCGCGCTGGTCGCCAGATTGTGCCCGGAGGCAATCGTATAGCCCGTCTTCAGCCCGTCGGCGCCGGGATACGCTTTCATCTCGGTGTCATGGTTGAAGATCACCCGGCCGTGGAACACGAAGCTCGGGGTGCTGAAATAGTGGTAATCATCGGGAAAATCGGTGACAAGGCGGCGCGCCAGAGTGGCAATATCGCGCGCCGTGGCCCACTGATCGGGCGCCGGCAGTCCGGAGGCATTGGCGAAGCTGCTCCGGGACATGCCGAGCGCCCGGGCGCGCACCGTCATCATCTGCGCGAACCGGTCCTCGCTGCCACCCAGCAACTCACCCATGGCGGCCGCGGCATCGTTGGCCGACAGGGTGACCATCGCCAAGAATTGCCTGCTCGACCGTGATCGATGTGCCCGGGACCAGCCCGAGCTTCGTCGGCTCCATCGAGGCCGCATGCGGCGAGACCGGAATCAGTTCGTCGAGCGAGATGCGCCGGTCACGCAGCGCCTCGAAGGCCATGTAGAGTGTCATTAACTTGGCCAGGCTGGCCGGGTGGCGCGGGGCGTCAGCGTTTTCCTCTTCCAGAGCACCGGCCGGTTGCTGCCTCAACCACGATTGACCCGTTGCGGTCCAACAGCGTGTTTTCAGTTGCTGACTGCGCGCGGGGGGGCGCTGCGTGTCCGGAGCCCGGGCCGATGCCGAGACCCAGCAGGGTCAGCGCAAGGGGAAACAGGCGCAACAGAGCACCCGGATGGCGCCGCCAAGCTGCCATTTTCCTTCATTCTCCTTCCTGCTGCGCGGAAACTTAGTCAGGCGTTCGTTGCTGCTGTCCAGCACGAAAAAGAGTCCGATTCAGAGAGCAATTGAGCGGCTTACGAGCCGATCCCGCAAGTGGCGGCATGAACCAGCCCGGAGCGCCCGTTGTGCAATGCACAAAATCTCTCTTGAACCACCTCCCCGAGGCTCTTATTTGCCCGTCATGCTGCGATGCAGCAAAGCGGTTTGGCCCCGGACGGCAACCGCCCTGGTTGGTCAAGTCGTGTCGGTCCGGCGGCCCTGGATAGGAGAAACGGAATGGCAATTAAGACCAAGGCAGACGAAATGGCGGGCGCGATGCAGGATACAGTTCTGCCGCGACGGACGCCGGATATCAGGTAGCCGGCAATGGATATCAGCAGGCATCGAAGGGATATCGAGCAGACCGTGTCGGCGTTGAAGGACGGTATGTCACAAGCGACCGCCGGGTTCGAGAAGACCCAGGCGCGCAAATGAAGGAAGGAATGGACAAGGCAATGAAGACTGCTGAAGAGTTCGTGGCGTTCGGTCAGGGTAATCTGGAAGCGCTGATGAAGTCGGGCCAGATCTGGGCCGCCGGCATGCAGGACCTGAGCAAGCAGGTCGCCGCCACCGCCCAGGCTTCGATCGAAGAGACGGTGTCCGCCTTCAAGGCGATAAGCACCGTGAAATCGGTGAAGGACGCGTTCGAGCTGCAAGCCAGCCTCGCCCGCTCGACGCTGGAAAAGGCGATTTCCGAGTTCGAGTCGCCTCACGGACGCCTCGTTCAAGCTCACCGAGCAGACGCTCGCGCCGCATCACGGCGCGGGTGAGCCTGGCGGTGGAGAAGTTCGCGAAGCCGGCCTGAACTGCGCTTCGCGTACCGGCCTTGGTGCAGCTTTAGTGCGCCGGGCCGACAGAAAGGCCCGGGCGACCCTCCCCGCCCGGGCCTTTTTTGCGTCTGGTCCTCTGCGCACGGATTTCCGCCATCCCTTGCGGCGGCAACACGCACCTTGATCAGCCACGGCGCAATCTTGCCGCAGGTCAGCCCTTTTATCCCCCCGGCGGGTTCCGATATGCTTCGCTCGCCTGGAGAAGGGCCGGCGGCACGGGCGGCGCGGAAGCGGACGGCAATGAGCGACAATGACAAGCGTGGAGGCAACGACGGACCGAACACCGGGGTGGTGGTCGGGCCAGGCCGAAGACTCGTAAACCGGCGATGTACAAGGTCTTGATGCTAAATGACGATTATACCCCAATGGAGTTTGTCGTTCACGTTCTGGAACGATTTTTCCAGAAGAGTCGTGAAGAGGCAACCCGCATCATGTTGCACGTGCATCGGCGCGGAGTTGGGGTCTGCGGCGTCTATACATATGAGGTCGCGGAGACCAAGGTGACCCAGGTCATGGACTTGGCCAGGCAAAATCAGCACCCACTGCAATGCACGATCGAGAAGGAATGATGGACTCCACGGCACCCAACGGCGGCGCAAGACGCTGCGGCCTTCCCTGCCGCTGCGGAACCACCACCTTCAGATTCAGGACTGACTACCCACCAGCGCGTTAGGAGCGTCGGAATGCTCTCACGTAATCTCGAACAGACGCTGCATCGCGCCCTGTCCCTCGCCAGCGAGCGCCGGCACGAATATGCGACGCTCGAGCACCTGTTGCTGGGACTGGCGGACGATACCGATGCCGCGACCGTGCTGCGGGCCTGCGGGGTCGATCTGGACAAGCTGCGGTCGGACCTGGCCGAGTTCCTCGACAAGGACCTCGCCGGCCTGGCGACCGACCGGGCAGGGGACCCGAAGCCCACCGCGGGGTTCCAGCGGGTGGTGCAGCGCGCGGCCATCCATGTGCAGTCCTCCGGCCGCGATGAGGTGACTGGCGCCAACGTGCTGGTGGCGCTGTTTTCCGAACGGGAGAGCCATGCGGTCTATTTCCTGCAGCTGCAGGACATGACCCGACTCGATGCGGTGAATTTCATCGCCCATGGCATCGCCAAGGCGCCGGGGCGCTCGGCGCAGCGGCCGGTGCAGGGCAGCAGCCAGAACGACGGCCACCACGAGCCGGAGCGCGAGGAAAAGCCCGGGCGGCGCAACCAGGACGCGCTGTCGAACTATTGCGTCAACCTGAACAAGAAGGCGATGGCGGGCAAGATCGACCCGCTGATCGGCCGCGAGCTGGAGATCGAGCGCACTATCCAGATCCTGTGCCGCCGGACCAAGAACAACCCGCTTTATGTCGGCGATCCCGGGGTCGGCAAGACCGCCATCGCCGAGGGGCTCGCCAAGCGCATCGTCGAAGGCGACGTGCCGGAGGTGCTGGCCAAATCCAGCATCTTCGCGCTCGATATGGGCGCGCTGCTGGCCGGCACCCGCTACCGCGGCGATTTCGAGGAACGGCTGAAGGCGGTGGTCACCGAGCTCGAGAACATGGCCGGGGCGATCCTGTTCATCGACGAGATCCATACGGTGATCGGCGCCGGGGCGACCTCGGGCGGGGCGATGGACGCCTCGAACCTGCTGAAGCCGGCCTTGGCCTCGGGCACGCTGCGGTGCATCGGCTCGACCACCTACAAGGAATTCCGCAACTATTTCGAGAAGGACCGCGCGCTGGTGCGGCGGTTCCAGAAGATCGACGTGAACGAGCCGACGCTGGAGGATTCGGTCAAGATCCTGCGCGGGCTCAAGGCCAATTACGAGAAGCACCACAAGGTGCGCTACACCGACGAAGCGATCCGCGCCGCGGTCGAGCTGTCCGCCAAATACATCAACGACCGCAAGCTGCCGGACAAGGCGATCGACGTGATCGACGAGGTCGGCGCGTCGCGCATGCTGCTGCCGGAGCACAAGCGGCGGAAGATGGTCACGCTTGAAGGATGTCGAGGAGATCGTGGCGAAGATCGCGCGGATCCCTCCGAAAAGCGTCTCGGCCGACGACAAGGAGACGCTGCGCAACCTGGAGCGCGACCTGAAATCCATGGTGTTCGGGCAGGACAGGGCGATCACGGCGCTGGCCGCGGCGATCAAGCTGGCGCGCGCCGGGCTGCGCGAGCCGGAGAAGCCGATCGGCAATTATCTGTTCTGCGGGCCCGACCGGCGTGGGCAAGACCGAGGTGGCGCGGCAGTTGGCCTCGACCATGGGGATCGAGCTGATCCGCTTCGACATGTCCGAATACATGGAGCGGCATTCGGTGTCGCGGCTGATCGGCGCGCCGCCGGGGTATGTCGGGTTCGACCAGGGCGGGCTTGCTGACCGATTCGATCGACCAGCATCCGCACGCGGTGCTGCTGCTGGACGAGATCGAGAAGGCGCATCCCGACCTGTTCAACATCCTGCTGCAGGTGATGGATCACGGGAAGCTGACCGATCACAACGGCAAGACGGTCGATTTCCGCAATGTGATCCTGATCATGACCACCAATGCCGGCGCGTCCGACCTGGCCAAGGAGGCGATCGGCTTCGGCCGCGACTCGCGCGAGGGCGAGGACGACGACGCGATCAAGCGGCTGTTCACGCCGGAGTTCCGCAACCGGCTGGACGCGACGATCTCGTTTGCCGGGCTGACGCCGGAGATCGTCGGGCGGGTGGTCGAGAAATTCGTCATGCAACTGGAGGCGCAGCTGGCGGACCGGAACGTGACGATCGAGCTTTCTTCGGCGGCCAAGGAGTGGCTGGCGGAGCGGGGATACGACCGGCTGTATGGCGCGCGGCCGCTGGCGCGGGTGATCCAGGAGCATGTGAAGAAGCCGCTGGCCGAGGAGCTGCTGTTCGGCAAGCTGGTGCGCGGCGGGGCGGTGAAGGTGACGTTGAAGGACGGCAAGCTGGATTTCGAGATCGTCGAGGCGGCGGTGCCGGCGCTGCCGAAGCCGGATGAGGACGGTGGGGACGGGACTGGACCGGGAGCAGGAGGTGGCGGAGTAGTGGGCATTTTTCCAGCACAACCGGTCGGCGGGTCCAGCAATCGGAGACGGCCGAGCAGCGAGCCGCCCGGCTTGCGTGGGAAGCGGCGCGGCTTGCGGAAGCGGAGGCGGATGTCGCGGCCGGGCGGGTCATCAGCGGGGAGGCCGTAAGCGCCTGGATTGAGAGCCTCGGTACCGATCAAGAGTTGCCTCGGCCGCGCCCTGCCAAGGGCTGATCGCCGGGAGTGACGGGCCGCCGGACCATCGCTTTGCCGACGCTGCGGTGGATGACCTGGATGGCATCCGTGATTGGCTGACGCAGCCGGGAGCTGGGCCACGTGCCAATCGCCGGCTGCAACGCATTGATCGAGCCATTCGCGGGTTGACGGACTGGCCGTATCGCGGGGTACGTGGAGCGCGTGTGGGAACGAGAGAAATCTCCTGCGAAGGGATCGGGTTGTTTATCTGCTGATCCCTGATACCGGCGAGAGCGAGCGCCGGGGACGTGCTGATCCTGCGGGTGTTCGGGCCTGGCCAGGATCGGAGCGCTGATCAGGCGTGACGGTATCTCTCCGGGGTGGTCGGTGCGAGGCGCAGGACGGCGCCGTCCGGGCGGGCGATCTCGATGATGGTTTCGAGGCGAACCAGACGGGTCTGATGGTCCTCCACTCGTCGCGCGAGTGACTTCACGCCGTCGGTGAGAGTGGTCACGCGCTCGCTGAGCGCGGCGAGGCGGGCGAGGCGGTCGAACCAGTCGGTCACGCGGCGGCGTCCATGCGGGCGATGGTGGCCGACAGGCTGGTTATCGCGCCGTCCAGGTCGGATTCCATGCGTTCGATGAGGGTGTCGAACTGGCGCAGTGCGGCAGCTTCGTCCGGCTGGGCCTGAGCGCCAAGTGCGCGCTCGCGCAGATAGGCGCTGACCGAAAGGCCGGCGGCGGCGGCTTGACGGGCGATCTGCTCGGCCTCCCTGGTGCTGACCAGGGCGGTGAGGCGGGTGGTGCGGTTGGGGTCGGCGGCGGTGAGTGCGACGCTCATTGGGGTCTCCTGGTAGGAGAATATGCGCTTATGCTTGTGCATGTGCAAGATCGGCGTGATCAGGCCCATCGTGATCCGGCGATTCAGCTTGGCGGAGGTCGCTCGCCGGCTGCGAGGCGAGGGATTGAGGCCGGCGCGAACGCCGAGACAGAATTGCGGGGGCCGGGGCTGTTTCGGGACAGAGCACAGGTGAGCAAAGGCCGAGGGTCGGAGGCGGTGAACTGCCGCATTGCGGATGGTCGTGCCGTAGTGGTCTATTGGTGCTGACACATAGGTCGGTTTGGCCCGCCATGATCGGAAGCGTGCTGTCCTGTCTTGGGATTTTCGGCCGTCGCGGTGGGAGCGAGACTGGCGACGCCTGCGGCGGGCCCGGTCGCGCTCGGGGCTGCTGTCGGGACCGTTGTTGCGGCGGTGGTTGGGAACGTCGCGGGCAGCTTCGGGACGACTTGCCAATCTGCTGGGTCGGCGGGCTGCTGCGCTATATCGGCCGACCGATGAGAACCAAGTCATCGTCCGCACCTTGCGGGCTGCGGAAATAAAGGCGCTGCGCAAGACGCTGCGGCGCTTTGACAAGGCTTGGGCGGCCGATCCGGATCGCCCGCGCGCGCTGTAGCGGGCACCTTTTCTGAGTTGTTGAGCGACTATCTCGAGAGCGAAGAGAAACGCATCCCGCGGCTGGCATTCGAACATCTCGCTGCGGCGAGAGAGACACCAGCCGTCCATCATGGACCGTTTGCTCAATCAGCTTCCGGACAGCGTCGATGCCACGCTGGCTGCGCGGCCGAGCCTTCGGCGGCAACCCGCTCGACAGGCAACGCGCGCGGATTTTCAGATCCTCGCGGAGAGCGCGGTGCTGGAGGAGGTGCGGGCCTTCGTGTTCGAGGAGCCGCCCGCTCTGTTTCTTAGTGCATTCGCCGGGAGTTTGGGCGGGACCGATGGATGGTTTGCCGAATTCATTCGCGAAGTTCGGGACACAGTTGAAGGCTGGGGGAGAATTCGAGCGTATCTGGAGAAACGAGCAGACGTCGTTCATTCGGCGCATCACTGTAGAGACGGGAAGAAGCGTTGATCGTCTGTCGGAACAGGTTGCTGCTGCAACAGGCGCGCTGACGAACTACGGCGCGGCACTGGACGCGATCGCCGGAGAGGTTGCGCCGCGCGGTGGTACGTTGAGCAGGTGTATCAGCGCGCCTGCGGTGACGGCACGCTGCCGCTCGATTTCATGACCGAGGTCGCAACCGAGGGCCTGCTGCGCTTTTCGCCGCGCAACCCGCGTGTGCCATTTCTCGGGCGGCAGGAGGAGATGGCCGCATTGCACGCGTTTCTGACCAGCGAGCCCGGCTTCGCCTGGTGGGTGGTGACAGGCGGCGGCGGTGCGGGCAAGACACGGCTGGCGCGGCAACTCTGCATGCAGAAGCACGCGGAGGGATGGCGGACGGGGTTTCTTCCCGGCCAGTTCAAGGCGGCGGATGCGACGAAGGGCTGGCAGCCGCAGGTGCCGACGCTGATCGTCGCCGACTACGTGATGCGGAACGTCGCCGAGGTGCATGCTCTTGCGGCCCGGCTGGCGCATGGTCGCGGTCGTTACCAGCATCCGGTTCGTTTGCTGCTGCTGGAGCGGGAGGCCGGCAAGCCGTTCGACGACGCGTTCCTCGGCACCGACACGAACGACAAGGGCGCGATCCTGGATGCGCGTTACAGCGCTTCCGCGTTGGGGATCACCGATCTTTCGGACGATGAATTGTGGGCGCTGGTCGAAGACTGCCCCTGGCGGGACGATGGGGCGCGTGTGTGCATTCCGCGCGGGGGGTTCTTTGAGCGCTTCGGTGCGATGGACGAGTTGCGTCGTGCGCTGGTGGCCATGATCCTGGCCGATGCCGTAGCGGCGGCGCCGGACAGCGCGGGGTTTGGCGGGCTGGAAAAGGAGCTGCACGAGCTGCTGGTTCGCGACCGCGACCATTGGTGGCCCGGCTCGCTCGGGGTGAAGGGCAACGGGTCGGTACCACGGAGGCCGACGTTGTGATTGCGTTCGCAACCATGGTCAGCGGCCTGGGACAAGATGAGCTGAAGGCGATGGGTGATGCGCGGGGCCGACCGGTCGATTCGGCGATTTTGCCTCCCTGCGGCCGGGCCATCGGGCGACCGTTGATGACCGGCGTGCCACGCCTCGGGCCGTTGGAGCCGGATCTGATCGGCGAGTTCTTCGCGCTGGAGTTGTTGCGGGCTGGATCCGGAAAACCCGTTTGCCGAGCCGCCGCATCCGTGGATGCCGGAGACAGCCTGGCGCGCCCGGGAAGCCGCGATGGCGGATTTCGTCAGGCGCGCCGGACAGAATTTTGCGAGCCATCCGTCATTACAGCGCGTCGCGATCACCGTGGACGGAGTGACGGAAAGCTGGTGGCTGGCGGCAGTTCCGGGCGCTTCGGGAGGGCCTGTTGATAGTCTTGCGATATGGGTCGCTGCCGCAGCCGGCATTTTACGCAAACCCGCAAATACGGACCTTGGTGCTGCAAAGGCGTTCAGCCGCCTCGTGCTGGCGGCGAGTGCCGTCGAATCCACCAATTTTGCGTGGGACAAGCGACTTGAATTGCTCAGCGATCTCAAATTCGTCAATGGCGTATATCCGAGAATTTGATCTACGTGAGGATTTAGCGACCGTCCTGTTCAACACGCTGAACCACGCGAAGGCGGAGGACGATCTGCCGCGGCGCGACGCGCTGCTGAATGAGCTGCGCGATCTGGCGAGGCGCTATCGCGAGGATGTCGCGGTGCGCGAGCAGTTGGCCAAGGGCCTGTTCAACACGCTGAACCACGCCAAGGCGGAGGATGCTCTGTCGCGTCGCGACGCGCTGCTGAATGAGCTGCGCGCTCTGGCGATGGCGCTATCGCGACGATGCCGCGGTGCGCGAGCAGCTGGCCAACGGCCTGTTCAACACGCTGAACCACGCCAAGGCGGAGGACGATCTGCCGCGGCGTGACGCGCTGCTGGATGAGCTGCGCGCATCTGGCGATGGCGTATCGCGACGATGCGGCGGTGCGCGAGCAGCTGGCCAAGGGCCTGCTCAACACGCTGAACGACGCCAAGGCGGAGGACGATCTGCCGCGGCGCGACGCGCTGCTGGATGAGCTGCGCGATCTGGCGTACGGCGTATCGCGACGATGTGGCGGTGCGCGAGCAGCTGGCCAAGGGCCTGTTCAACACGCTGAACCACGCCAAGGCGGAGGACGATCTGCCGCGGCGCGACGCGCTGCTGAATGAGCTGCGCGCTCTGGCGTACGGCGTATCGCGACGATGTCGCGGTGCGCGAGCAGCTGGCCAACGGCCTGTTCAACACGCTGAACGACGCCAAGGCGGAGGACGATCTGCCGCGGCGCGACGCGCTGCTGAATGAGCTGCGCGATCTGGCGATGGCGTATCGCGAGGATGTCGCGGTGCGCGAGCGGCTGGCCAAGGGCCTGTTCAACACGCTGAACGACGCCAAGGCGGAGGACGATCTGCCGCGGCGCGACGCGCTGCTGAATGAGCTGCGCGATCTGGCGATGGCGTATCGCGAGGATGCGGCGGTGCGCGAGCAGTTGGCCAAGGGCCTGTTCAACACGCTGAACGACGCCAAGGCGGAGGACGATCTGCCGCGGCGCGACGCGCTGCTGAATGAGCTGCGCGATCTGGCGATGGCGTATCGCGAGGATGCCGCGGTGCGCGAGCAGCTGGCCAAGGGCTTGTTCAACACGCTGAACACGCCAAGGCGGAGGACGATCTGCCGCGGCGCGACGCGCTGCTGAATGAGCTGCGCGATCTGGCGATGGCTATCGCGAGGATGTCGCGGTGCGCGAGCAGTTGGCCAAGGGCTTGTTCAACACGCTGAACTACGCCAAGGCGGAGGATGATCTGCCGCGGCGCGACGCGCTGCTGAATGAGCTGCGCGATCTGGCGATGGCGCATCGCGAGGATGTCGCGGTGCGCGAGCAGTTGGCCAAGGGCTTGTTCAACACGCTGAACCACGCCAAGGCGGAGGACGAGCTGCCGCGGCGCGACGCGCTGCTGAATGAGCTGCGCGATCTGGCGATGGCGTATCGCGAGGATGTCGCGGTGCGCGAGCAGTTGGCCAACGGCTTGTTCAACACGCTGAACGACGCCAAGGCGGAGGACGAGCTGCCGCGGCGCGACGCGCTGCTGAATGAGCTGCGCGATCTGGCGATGGCGTATCGCGAGGATGTCGCGGTGCGATATGTGTTCGCGATTGCTTTGGGTCTGGTGTCAGAGCACGCCGACGGGGAGGGTGATAGTCAACGCCGTGATGCGTTGATGGCGAAGCTGCTGGAGTTAGCGCACGCCCATCCGGCGGATGCACAGCTACAGGAGCTTATCAGGAACGCGGGTCTGGACCGTGGAGACGCCACTATTGCCTGACTGCGACGCGGAAGTTGCTGATAACCAACCGGCAAATATGATGACCCATATCTTTAGCATAACGCGGCAAAGGCGTGGATGCCCGGCCTTCGCTGGGCATGACGGGCTGACAGGGCGACGGGTAACCCGTATATTATGCAAGGTGAAGGCTTCGAATGGGACGCAGTCAAGGCGCAACGCAATCTCGCAAAGCACCGGGTCAGCTTTGAAGCTGCCTGCCTGGTGTTTGATGATCTCTTCGGCCTCGATCGTTTCGACGTCGGCGGCCGGGCCGCTGAGGTCCGATGCGCACTCACCGGTATGGCGAACGGTGTCCTGGTAACGGTTATCTATAAAGATCGCGGCGACCGCACGCGCATCATCTCGGCAAGAAAAGCAACGAGGCATGAGCAAAGGAATAATATCGTAGCCAGGCGGCAGAGTGACGGGACGCTGGTTCGGGTGCTGCCCGACGGCTCGAGCCAAGCCACTTGATGACAAGACCGACTGGAAGCGGCTGCGGGACATGTCCGGCGCGGAAGTCCGCGGCGGCAGTGGCGGATCCTGACGCGCAACCACTGACGGATGAGCAATTGACGCAGATGCGCGTTGTGCCTCGCGCCAGAACGTTGCGGCGGGCGCTTGGCCTGACGCAGGAAGAATTTGCCACGCGGTATCAAATTCCCATCGGTACGCTGCGCGACTGGGAGCAGGGCAGGGCGGAACCGGATCAGCCCGCGCGGGCCTATCTCAAGGCCATCGCCGGTGCCCCTGAGGCGGTGCGGCGGGCGTTGAGCAGGGCCGCCTGCGCCTCTTGATGACCTTGGTTTCTTCCGTGCGGCTTATCATGTGTCTGAGCTTGGCGGCGCCGGCCTGAGCAGGCGGCGCGGCCCCGCTGGCCTCGAAGAATGGCTCCAGACCTTCGAAGCAAGAGCTTTCTTCGGCATCGACTTACGGAAAGCCGATTTCAACGACGATGAAGCCCACGGATTGCTGCATCCTGGCCATGTGAACCGAGCAACTTGCGGAAGCGCTCAACACGAGCGGACGCTCGCGTTCGCTTCCCTGGGGCGCCCCCTCACCCCTCCCTCTCCCGAGCGCAAGCGCGGGTGGAGAGGGCCATTACGGCGCCGCGGCGCTCTGGAGCGCGTCTTCGCCCACCTTGTATGCTGCGCCCTGTCGGAAGCGGAGGAATCAATGGCCGAGCCTGGGCAACCTGCGATGATCCGGCAGTTCCGCGTTGCGGTGATCGGCGCCGGGATCGGGGCGGCACATGTCGATGCGTATCGCGAGAATGGCGCACTGTACCGCGTCGCGGTGGTCTGCGACCTGGACTCCGGGCGCGCGGCCAAGGTTGCCGCCACGGCGGGTGCCACGCCGGAGACCTCCTACGACACGGTGCTGGCGCGCGATGATATCGATGTCATCGATATCTGCCTGCCGCCGTCGCTCCACCTGTCGGCGATCGAACAGGCGCTGCAATCCGGCCGTCACGTGGTGTGCGAAAAGCCGCTGGTCGGCTCGTTGCGCGATGTGGAGCACATCGGGCGCCTGGCGGAAGAGCGCGAACCGTGAAGTCGTGCCGGTGTTCCAGTATCGCTTCGGCAACGGCCTGGCGCGGCTGCGGCGGCTGATCAGCGCCGGCGTGGCGGGCAAGCCGCTGGTCGCCAGCATCGAGACGCATTGGAATCGCGGGGCGGACTACTACGCGGTGCCGTGGCGCGGCCGCAAGGCGACCGAGTTGGGCGGGGCGATCATCGGGCATGCGATCCACACGCATGATCTGCTGACCTCCACGCTCGGGCCGGTGCGGCGCGTATCCGCCAAGGTCGCGACACGGGTCAATCCGATCGAGACCGAGGACTGCGCTGCTATCTGGTTCGAGATGGAAAGCGGCGCGCTGGTCACGTCGTCTCTGACGCTGGGTTCGGCGGAGGAACTGACGCGGCTGCGCTTCTGCTTCGCCAATCTGACCGCGGAAAACCCTGGCGCGCATCCCTATCGCCCGGCGGCGGGCGACTGGCGCTTCATGCCGCGCGGGGAAACGCAGCAGGCGCGGATCGATGCCGCCCTGCACGGCTTTGTCCCGATGCGCGAAGGCTTCGCCGGCCTGTTCGAGGCGCTGCATCCGGCGCTGGACGGCACCGCGCCGTGGCCGCTGACCCTGCAGGACGCCTATCGCTCGCTGGAGCTGATTTCCGCGATCTACTTCAGCTCGGCCACCAACTCGGTGGTCGAACTGCCGGTGCCGCCGGACCATCCGGTGCGCCAGGGTTGGGGACCCTGGCTGGCGTGATGGTCGCAACAAACTCAGGCTGAGGCGCCAAATTCCAGCGGCCGTCCGCTGTTCGGCGGCGTGTGGCGCGCCCCTCACCCGGCCTCTCCCCCCGCAAGCGCGGAGGGAGAGGGGAGATGGGGGCCAGCATCCGCGCCAGCACTGCGGCGCAGGTCGCGCGTTCCGCCGACGTGGCGTCTTCCAGCCGCACCGCCCAGTCGCCGATCAGCAGCAGCGCGGAGCGGGCCAGCACCGCGCGGGCGGTTTCATCGGTAACTCCCGCAGCGGCCAGGGCGGCGGCGAACTCGTCCACCAGCCAGGCGTCGGCGTGGCGGGTGGCGTCGGCGACCTCCGGCAGGGCGGCGGTGGCAACCAGCGTGGTGCGGTGGCCGGCGCGTTCGATGACCAATGCCTCGATCAGTGCGGTGGCCAGCGCGGTCACGCGCGCCGGGCCGGGCCGCGCGCGGGCGTCCAGCACCGGCGTCGGCGAGGCGCTCCCCGATTGCGGCGTGGTGGTGGCGCACGACATCCAGCAGCAGGGCCGCGTTGGTGCGGTAGTGATGGCGGGCGATCTCGAACTTCATGCCGGCGGAGGCGGCGAGGCGGGGCAGGCTGAGCTGCGCCAGCCCGTGCTCGGCCACCGCCTGCGCCGCTGCCTCGCGCAGGGCGGCTCGCCGGAGGAGTGGGCCGCGCCAGTAGGGGCTGGTGAGGCGGCGCTCAGTCGTCATGAAGGGCGGGCGTCATCGGGGGCGGGCGGCGCGTCGATGCCGGTCCAGCCGCCGAGGCCGGCAGCGGCGGCGGCGCGGGTTCCGTCGATGACCATGTGGGTGAGCAGGCTGGCGTATTTGCCGCTGGGACAGCGCGGCCATGTCGCGGAACCACAGCACGTGCCAGCACGCCATCCCCATCAGGCTGAGCGCGACCGGCATGGCGAGTTCCGTGTGGCCCTCGGCTTCCGGCACCGCGTCGGCAATCAGGCCGGCGAAGAAATGCGACGAGGTGGCGCTGGCGGAGCTTCAGGCTGCGGATCAGATGCGGCGAGGCGCTGGACATGGCGGCGACGTGGACTCGCTGGGCATGGCGGTACGCCCAGAGCATGGCGAGCAGGTGGCCGATGGCCTGGCAGAGGCGGTCGGCGGGGTCGGTGGTCTCGGCGTGAGCCTGATAGACGCCGATGCGGTCGATCAGGCGGTCGAGATGACGGTCGAGCACCGCCTCAATGATCATCTCGCGGTTGCCGAACTGGGCGCGGACGGCATAGGGGGCGAGGCCGATGGCTTGGCCAATTTCCTGGAGGGAGGCTTCGAGCAGGCCTTTTTCGGCGAAGAACTGTTCGGCGGCGTCCAGCAGGGCATCGCGCCGCTGTTCCTGAATCCGGGTGCGCCAGGAGGGGCGTTTGGATTGGCGGAGGGCGGCGCTGGCGGCGAGGGTGGCGGGCCAGGTGCGGCGTTTCATGGGAGTTTTTCTTGGGGCCTGGACATGTTCGTGATTTGTTCTAACATATAATGGCAGGCGGGGCAAGGTGGCTGTTGCGTTCCCGTTGTGCTTTCCCCGATCCGCGGCGCCCGCTACATTGTGAACGACCGACTCCACACCGACCGGGGCACAACGAAAACGGGGGGCAGGGTGGCCAGGCTCGATCGCGACGCCAAGCGCGCCGCGCTGCTCACCAGCGCGCTGTTCGAGGCGATGAAGCCCGACGAACTCGATGAGGTGCTGCGCCTGTCATCCGAACGTCGCGTTCCGCGCGGCGCCTCGATCTTCCAGAAGGGCGACGAGGGCTCGTCGATGATGGCGGTGCTCACCGGCCGCGTCCGTGTCAGCTCTGTGTCGGCGGAGGGCAAGGAAATCACCCTCAACGTCATCAATCCCGGCCAGGTATTCGGGGAAATCGCGTTGCTGGACGGCAAGCCGCGCAGCGCCGATTGCAGCGCCATCGAAGAAACCGTGTTGCTGGTGCTGGAGCGGCGAAACTTCCTTCCCTTCCTGCGCCGCAATGAGGATTTGTATCTTCGTCTGCTCGCGGTGCTCTGTGAAAAGCTGCGGAACACCAGTATGGCGCTGGAGGAATTGGCGCTGTTCGATCTGCCCGCCCGGCTTGCCCGGGTGCTGCTGAAGCTCGCTTCCGATTACGGGCGCCAGTGCAAGCAGGGTATCCGTATCGACATGAAGATGTCGCAGCGTGACCTGTCGAACCTGGTCGCTTCCTCCCGCGAGAGCGTAAACAAGCAGCTTCGCATCTGGCGCGACGATGGGGTGGTGGAGCTGGACGGCGGGTACCTCATTCTGTGCCGGCCGGATGAGTTGCGCATGCTGGTGGAGTAATTCGCGGCGCTAACCACCCTCGATCTTCGGGATGAAGAACACCTCGGAGCCCGGTCGGACCGTCTGGAAATACCCGACCTCGTGGATCTCGCCATCAATCGCGACGGTCGTTTCCTCTTCCAGGTGTTCGCCCAGCCCGGGGTAGCGCCGGTCCATCTCCTTGATGACGCCGCCCAGCGTCTTCGCAACCACGGCGAATTCCGTCACGCCGCCGGTGTACCGGCGGCTGAAACCGCCGGTGAACACCACCCGCGCCGGCGCGTCGGCCAACGCGTCAGCCGGCGTCGATCGCCGCCAGTACCTTGGGCGGCGACATCGGCAGTTCGGTCAGGCGCCGGCCGATAGCGCGGTCGATCGCGTTGGCCATGGCGGCCATGGGCGGGCAGATATTGACCTCGCCCACGCCCTTCGCGCCGTACGGATGGTTCGGGTTGGGCACCTCGACCAGCACCGCCTCGATCATCGGCAGATCGGACGCGACGGGACAGCGGTAATCCAGGAAGCCGGGATTATCGAGCAAGCCCTTGGCATTGTACACGTATTCCTCGTTCAGCGCCCAGCCGATGCCCTGCACAACGCCGCCCTGGATCTGGCCTTCCACGTAGCTCGGGTGAATGGCGCGGCCGACATCCTGCGCGGCGACGAAGCGCAGTACGGTTACCTTGCCGGTTTCGGGGTCCACCTCGACGTCGCAGAACTGGGTGGAGAATCCCGGCGCCTGGCCACCGGCATTGACCGAGGCCGCGGCGGTGATGGGGCCGCCGGTCTGCGACGATTTCGCAGCAATGTCTTTCAGCGACAGCGGCTGGAAGTCGCCGACATTGCTGCCGGCCGGCTTCGCATGGCCGTCGTCCCACACGACGCCTTCGGGATCGACGTCCCAGATCATCGCGGCTCGCCGGCACAGATCCTTGATGACGGTTTTGGTTGCATCGACCACCGCGATCCCGGATGCGAACGTGACGCGCGATCCGCCGGTCACGTGCGTGTAGCCGATCGAGCCGGTATCGGCCACGATCGCCCGTACCTGGTTGTAATCGACCCCCAGGGTCTCCGCCGCCATCAGCGCCATCGAGGCGCGCGAGCCGCCGATATCCGGGCTGCCGGTGGCGACCAGCACGGTGCCGTCGGCGTTCACTTGCAGGGTAGCGCTGGATTCTCCGCCGCCGTTGAACCAGTAGCCGGACGCGACGCCGCGGCCCTGATTCTTGCCGAGCGGCGCTGCGTAGGCCGGGTGCTTCAGCAACGCCTCTAGTGTTTCGATGTAGCCGTTATGCGCGTGTTTCGGTCCGTAGATGGTTGGCGTGCCGATGCGCGCGGCGTTCTTCAGCCGCAGTTGCAGCGGGTCCATGCCGATCTTCTGTGCCAGCATGTCGATCACGCTCTCTACCGCGAAGGCGGAGATCGGTGAGCCAGGCGCGCGGTATGCCGCCGATTTCGGACGGTTGCTGACGACATCATAGCCGACCGTGTGGGCGTTCGCGATGTCGTACTGCGCGAACGCGCACAGGCACGCATTCATGACCGGCGAGCCTGGGAAGGCACCGGCCTGGAACTTGAAGATGCCGTCCGCGGCAGTGATCTTGCCGTCCCTGGTGACGCCGATCTTCACCCACATGGACGAGCCGGAGGTCGGGCCGGTGGCCTTGAACACATCCTCACGGCTCATTTGCAACTTGACCGGGCGGCCGGACTTGCGGGCAAGCAAGGTCGCAACCGGTTCCAGGTAGGTCACCGTCTTGCCGCCGAAGCCGCCCCCGATCTCGGCGGGATAGACGCGCAGGTCGCCCACCTTCATGCCGAGTATCTTTGCGGTCAGCGCCCGCATCTGGAAATGCCCCTGGCTGGAGCACCAGATCTCACCCTGGCCGTCGGCCTCAAATCGGGCGACGCAGGCATGCGGTTCGATATAGGCCTGATGTACCGCAGCGGTCTTGAACTCCTTCTCGATCACCACGTCGGCCGCGGCGAACCCCCCGTCGAGATCGCCGATCTGGAATTCGAGACGCTTGGAGATGTTGGACGGCCTGGTAGGTGCCGGCTCGATCCCGCGGGTGATCATGTCGGAAAACAGCAGCGGCGCGTCCGGCTGCATCGCGGCATCGACATCGATGACATGAGGCAGGACTTCATAGTCCACCTCGATCAGTGACAGTGCCTGATCGGCGACCGCGCTGCTGATGGCGGCAACCGCGGCGACCGCATGGCCGTCATACAGGACCTTCTCGCGCGCCAGGATGTTGCGCGTCACGTGCCAGAAATTCACCGCCACGCGCTCGGGGCCGATATATTCGAATTTCTGCTCGGGGAAATCTGCGGCGGTGACCACCGCCCGTACGCCGGGAAGGGCGGCTGCCTTGCTGGTATCGATCGAGCGGATGCGGGCGTGCGCATGGGGCGAGCGCAGGATGCGGCCGGTCAGCATGCCCGGCATGGCGAAATCGGCGCCATACAGCGCGCGACCGGTGACCTTCGGCACCCCGTCCGGACGCACTGGCCTGGTGCCGACCCATTTGAACTGCGTGACGGTGTCGTTCACTTCTGACCTCGCTTTGATTGCCCGCCTCGGATTGGGTCGATAGCGTTGCCCAGAGGACGCTTCAAGGCAAGTCGCACCCGGGAGGCATGCATGCAGTGGGCAGGACAGGTGGCCATCGTCACCGGTGGGTCGCGCGGGATCGGGCGGGCGATTTCCCGCGGACTGGCCTCGCGCGGCGCGGCGGTGTGCGTGAATTATACGGCGCGGGCAGCCGAGGCGGAGGCACTGGTCGCCGAAATCTCCGCCGCCGGCGGGCGGGCGATCGCCGTGCAGGCCGATGTGAGCGACGCGGACGCGGTCGCGCGTCTGGTCGCGCACGCGGGCGCGGATCTTGGGCCGGTCTCCGTGCTGGTGAACAACGCCGGCGTGGCCGCTCCGGCGACGCTGGACACGTATGATCCAGCCGCGATGGACCGCATGCGGCGGGTCAATGTCGATGGCGTGATCCACACCGTGCGCGCGGTGATGCCGGGCATGCGCGAACGCCGCTATGGACGGATCGTCAACATCGCCTCGAACGCGGCGATCGGCACCGGGCTGCCGGGCACCACGTTCTATGCCGCGACCAAGGCGGAGGTGCTGATCCTGACGCGCCGTTTCGCAATGGAACTGGGGCCGGCCGGCATCACGGTGAACGCGGTGGCGCCGGGCTGGATCGTCACCGAAATGGCACGGGCCGGCCGGTCCGAGGCAGAATTCGCCGCGCGCGTGAAGATGGTGAGCGAACGGTCGATGGTGGGCCGGCCCGGACAGCCGGAGGACATCGCCGCGGCGGTGGCTTATCTGGCAGGACCGGAGGCGGGATTCGTGACCGCGCAGGTGCTGACGGTGGATGGGGGACGGATGGATTATATCGGGCACGGGTAAGACCGGCGCTCGGATGAAGGGCGGCCGCATGAGCGTTGATCGCCTCCATAAGGTGTGGCCGGCCAATAGCATCTGGGAAAAAGCCGGCGGCAATTCTGGCAGCCCGATCTACAATGCCGCCTCATGAATGTTGACGCGCCCGGTATCTCCGACCCAATGTCGCGGTACTACACAGCAGGAGGCTCCCATGACACTGCCTGGTTCTGCGTTGCATCTGGGCCGCTGGATGTTCTTGCTCCTGACGATGATGCTCCTTTCCGCCTGCGCGTCGGAGACCTTGTTCCAATCGAATTTTGATTCGACGCCGGTGGGAAGTCCACCGTCTCCAGCCCAGCAGGTCGGTACTATCAACCTCTTCGGACCAGCCGGAAGTGTCGTTGTGGTGCCGACACCTGAATCACCCGGTCAGAAATGGGTGCAAATCACGCGGCCCAATGGCCCCGATATATCCGGCTTTCAGGGCGTGCTTTCTCAGTTCCGTGGCCCCGGTCAGTACACTTTCTCCACCTATCTATACTTTCCGCCCACCAACATCCCTGCCATCCAGAGCCTCGGAACCATCCAGTTCGAACCAGCTAGTGCAGGCGGAGGCTCGCTGGTAAGCTTTCTACACATCGATTTCATGGGCAATAATCAAGTCCGAAATCGATGACAATCCTAATGTCGCCTTTGGATCCTTCCCGCGGAATCAGGTGTTCATTCTCCAGGTTTCTCTCAATACGGCCGCTGCGACGCCAAATGCCCAAATCGTCCTCGCAGGGGCCGGCGCATCAGGTCAGCTGAACTATACAATTACGCCGCAAAATCAGGCTCTCGCTAAGCAATTCGGTGCCATCAGACTGTGGCTAGGTTTCCCGGTCGCCAGCTCCTACGACGCCACCAACATCTTGGTGACACACGCTACTCAATAGCCGGGAACGAAAGCGCATCACACGGCAACCGCCAAACTATGAACGCAAAGCCGACCAGTTGCCGATTCTTCCCGTCTCATAAGACCGGCGCTCCGATACCCCTCCCCCTGCCCCCTTCCACAGGGGGCAGTCCTGGCTTACGGCAGCGCCGGCGCACAATATCGAATCCGGCTGTCTCGCTCGGCTTCCGGGCTTCCTCGCCTGTCTCGCATAAGAAGTGAAACGTTGAGAAAAATCATGGCACGGTTGGCGGTTGACACCGGCTTTGTTCGTCCTGATCGCACCACACCCGCATTAGATGGAGCTACAGGCTCGAACGCTACATCAGTAGCTTGATCAGCTGGGAGAGGGATCGGACGCCCATCTTCTCCATGATGTGCGCGCGGTGGTGCTCGGCCGTACGTATGCTCATCTCGAGCTTCGCCGCTATCACCTTGTTCGGAGTTCCTTCGACCAACAACGCAAGAACCTCCACCTCGCGTGGAGTCAGAGTGAGTTCGGCGAGCTTCAATGTCAGCGACATGCGCCTTCTGCGCCTGGATGGCGACGGCACGCTGCGAAGCGTCGCGTATACTGTCCAGCAACATCGCCGGATCGAAGGGCTTTTCGACGAAGTCGACGACCCCTTCCTTCAGGGCCGCCACTGCCATCGGAATATCGCCGTGAGCGGTGATCACCACGGCTGCCGGCGCGAGTCCGAGCCTGACCAAGTGTCGGTACAGCGCAATTCCGTCCATGTCGGGCAATCGCACGTCGGTGAGAAGGCAGATCGGTTCTGAACAGTCGGCCTCAGCCAAGAACGTCTCGGCGCTCCGGTAGCCTCGAACGTCAAAGCCAGCGCTCTGCAGAAGCAAGGTCAGGGCATCCTGCATTCCTGGATCGTCCTCGACAACATAGATCGTGGGGCCGCCGGTCACGGGTGTTCGACTCCGTCGCGGGGCAATCGCAGCACGAAACGCGCGCCGGAGGTGATTGTTGCATCCCACCAGAGTTGTCCGCCATGCGCCTTCACGATCTCACGGCTAAGCGAGAGGCCAAGTCCCATGCCGCGCTGCTTGTTGGTCTCAAAAGGCTCGAACAATCGCTCTGCCAAATCCAACGGAACGCCGCCCCCATTATCCTCGACTGCCATCTCGACCTCTGCATCGGCACGGCGCAGGCGGATACAGACCCATTTCTCTCCGTTGCAACAGTCGCCCACCGCCTCGATGGCGTTGCGAACCAGGTTGACTACTACTTGTTCGATCTGGGTGCGGTCGGCGGCAATCTGGGACAAGGGTTCGGCAACAATTCGGACAATCACATCGTGCGACCGGGCGAGGTCGGCAAGCGCACCGACGACCTTGCGCGTCATGTCTGTGAGGTCGACCGGATCCCATCGAGGCTCGCTCCTACTCAGGAAATCGCGGAGGCGCTCGACAATTTCGCCGGCGCGTCGGACCTCGAATTCCACCTTCGCCATCGTCTGGTCCAATAGTTCGAAATCGGCAGGGCTATTCGCCATAAGGCGGCGGCAAACATGGGCATAGGTTGCAACTGTGGCGAGCGGCTGGCTGATTTCATGCACCACGGCTGCGCCTAGCGCCCCGGCGGTGGTGATCCTGGCGGTTCGATAAAGCTCTGCCTGTTGGCGCCGGAGATGCAGCTCCGCCCGTTGACGTTCCGTGACCACGGCGCCCAGGATCAACCCGGTCGCTGCCATTGCGAGGGAGAGGATCTGATAAGCCAGAAAGTCGGTACGCGGATAATGGAGGATGTTAATCGCCGATACGAGCGCCAATTGTTCAACCAGAATGGCGCTCGCACACCATGCCAGACCGTGGCGCACCCCGATCCAGATCACAGGAAGCAGCAGAAGATAGTAGAACTGCAGCTCCTTCGAGCTCGCCACGCCGAATACCATCGACAGCGCAAACGCGAGCCCAAACACAAAAAGTCCGATGTCGAAGGCTCGACTAGCCGGCGGCACTTCCTTCCACCGCTCCCATGCCTGCGGAAGGGTCAGCATAGCGGGGAGCAGGCCAACGATTCCGGTCAAATCGCCGATGAAGGAGTGCCAGATGGAGGGATACACCAAGTTCCGTGCCAAACCGTTCGTCACCACTAGCGCGCAGACGGTTAAGCTGGCGACTGCAAAGGCTCCTGCGCAGGCAACGAGCAGTAGACACACGATGTCCCTAACTCGCGGGAAACCCTGATCGGCGTGAGCGAAGCGCCGGAGTGCGGCCGCAACGCAACTGTAGCCGATGGCGGTGATCGCCCCCGTCGCCAGGGTTGCCGGGATGCCGAACGGACAACCGGCGACCACGATATCCGCCATCACACCCGCCAAGAAGAGTGCCGGCGCAAAGCGAAGTCCCTTGATCACGAGAAGAGCAAGGCTGGCGGCGGGTGGAGGATTCCACGGGGTAAAGACAGTCCCCGGCAGTGCCTGGAAGAAACTGACCCAATCCAGAACGATGTATATCGCCACGTAGCCGCAGACCACGAACGCGGCATTTCGAGCCGTGCTGTGCGGCCCTGGCGAGGGCCGCCTTGCCAGTGAAGCGCGAGTTCCGATTGTCATCTGGCGGCAAGGCTCATTCTTGAACGCATCTTACTGTAAGTGAGCAAATTGGATCTTTCCAGAAGTGAATGATGTGACGGCGTTCCCTAGGGTAAGAAGTGCCTATGGACACGACCGAACGGCGCTCAGCGAGCAGTTCATTTTCCAGCTCGTCGCCGTCCGGTCCGACATGGAACAGACGCTAGCCGCGATGGCGCAGCATAACGACTCCGCGGCCCCGGATGATGGCAATGGCAGATATCCTTGTCCCTCTTTTGCACAAGCCACTGCTGGCATAGCTCGGGTCGGGCAGAAACACGGGCGGGGTATATCACCTCCTGCGGCGGCGGACGGAAGCTGTGCGTGCGCCTGTGGAGATACTGGTTTGCCTTGCCCGAGGAATTCACGTCTATCACTGCCTCGTCGTCGGTCATGATCCAGGATCCTCTTATATTTTCCAACGACTACCACGCTCTCAGGCTCTCATGGGTACTTTTGCCTATTGCCAAGCTGGAGATTACCTCAGCATGTATTACTCGAAGGGAGAAAGGAGCCGGACCCAATAGGCATTGAGGTCGCTTCCGGAGCTGACGAAAGGGCCGTCAGCAGCATCGGTCAATCCCGAATGGGGAGGAATCGATGTTCAGTCTAACCAAGTGGCTCATGTTCTCGGCCTTCCTCGCTGCCAGCAGCAAAAGGCTGGCGATGGCCACCGAGATAGACTTCGGCAGCATGCCGCCATCCCCAAACGGATGCAGTCTCTCCGGTGGAGACTCCGGCTATGTGTGCGCAAACACTGATTGTTAGGCAAAACCCCAGGCGACCACCGAATGAAGCGGGAGAAAAAGATGCAACTCACTACAGCGAAGGCATCCTCAATTGCGACGATGCTGGGCTTGGTGTTCGCGCTGCCGGCCACAGCGTCGCCGTTCTTCTTCAGCACGGGCAATCCAGACGGCAGGATGGCAACGGCGTCACGACCAAGCTCGGGCGGCCCATTTGAAATCGAGTCGGCGGATGATTTTGTCCTGACGAGCCCGACAACGCTTAACAGCGCTACCTTCACCGGCCTGATCCCGACGGGCAGCTCGGCAGACGATGTCATTGTCGAGATATACCGGGTCTTTCCAAAGGACTCGGACGTTGGCCGCACCAGCGGACCCCCAACGTTCTCAACGCCTCAGGTTCCCACCCGCGTGAATTCGCCTTCCGATATCGAGTTCGCTTCGCGCGATACTGCCGGTGGCACGTTGGTTTTCTCCACCAGCGTGTTGGCCGCGTCGTTCACAGCCAGCAACAGTGTGCAGCCGGGCGGGATACATCCGATGCCGGGCCAGACGACCGGCGGCGACGGCCCGATCACGGGCGAGGAAGTGCAGTTCAATGTAGATTTTTCGACCCCGCTTTCATTGCCGGCGGATCATTACTTCTTTGTGCCCCAGGTCGCGCTGGATAGCGGGAACTTCCTGTGGCTTTCAGCGCCGCGGCCGATTGTCGCTCCCGGCACCCCCTTCCCGGGCGGAGCAACTGACTTGCAGAGTTGGACCCGAGACCAAATGCTTGATCCGGACTGGCTGCGAGTCGGAACCGATATCGTTGGCGGCAGCGTCCCTCCCACGTTCAACGCTGCATTCTCGATCAGTGGAACGATTCCCGAACCCGCCAGCATAATGCCTTTGGGGATGGCGATTGCCGGGCTCGCCTTTTGGCGCAGACGCAAGACTTAATAGTTTTACTCAATCGAGAATGACAAGCGTCGCCGGGTGTCGGTCTCATCAAGAAGGTGATCCAGAATGGAGCTCCAGTTAGCACTGATGTCCTCAGCAGCGACCGTCCTCGGCTGCATTCTGAAGCTCGACAAAAGAGGGGGCCACCATCAGACTGGTGGCTTAGAGGCTCGTAAAGGGGAGGCATAGCCGTTGATGAGAACCGACAACCTACCGCGGACCCCATGAGCAGCTTCGCCATCAGGCGGCGGACTCCACGATTTGGCACCGCCGCAGCTCTTTTTCTCAGCTTCAGTGGAGGGGGCTTGGCGCTGATTCCGCTCGCTCATGCGCAAGAGCCACCGCGTGAGGTCTGCGACAGGCTAATGTCCGACACACTCGAGGAGATCGGACGTGCAACCTCACGTGTCCCGAAAGCGATCAAGAGCTTAGAAAACTCGCGCTGTCAGGGTTCACGCGCCGCGTGCACGCAAGCTGCAAATTACTTGCGGGTTCAGATCGAAGCTAATCAGCCCGATAAAGTCGCAAACATACGTCTAGCCCAGCGAGCCGTGAGCTGGATTCCATGAATGGACCCGCCAAGCACACTCTTTCGCTAAACTAACCATCGCTGATGACCGACCACCGGCTACTTGCGTGTGGAAGGTCTATGGCTCCCGCTGGCGTCCCGGGTGAAGGGTAAGCCACACCAGATGCGTCGACTCGGTCGGAGCACCGTCAGCGGACTCGGCGGTTCGTGCCGTATAATGCAGAGCGTTACCTGCCGAAGCATAAGCATCGCCGTGCTGCCTCTCATCGTATAGCAATGACAAGCTGCCTTGGGGGAGAAGCATCATGAGTGTCGAAACGGATGTCGTGGGCCACTACACCGAGGGCACCCTCGAACGGCGGATTCTCGCCGCGCTGCGTCAGGTGGGGAAAAATCCAGACCGGCTCGATCCTGATGACCTCGCACCGGTGGATGAGTTTCACCATGGTGGCCGAGCGGCGACGGCGGCATTCGCGCCCAGACTTAACTTGCAACCCGGCATGCATCTGCTCGAGATCGGATCGGGGATCGGTGGCCCGGCGCGCTACTTCGCCCGGCACCATGGCTGTCGGGTGACAGGCATTGATCTCACCGAAGAGTTTGTCGCGGTGGCCCGAGCGATAACCTCGCGGCTTGGGATGGAAAGCCAGATCAGCTTCGAGCAGGGCAGCGCGCTCAGCATGCCGTTCTCTGCCGCGTCTTTCGATGTCGCGACCTTGCTGCATGTCGGCATGAATATCGCGGACAAAGAGCGACTGTTTAGCGAAGTGCGACGGGTCCTGAAACCCGACGGCGTCTTCGGCATCTATGATCAGATGCGTGAGGCCGATGGTGAACTCGCATTTCCGGTGCCCTGGGCGTCTGTGCCGCAGACGAGCTTCGTGGAGACTGCCGCGACGTATAAGCGCCTGCTGATCAAGGTCGGCTTCGAGATCATCTGGGAGCGAAGCTGGCGCGACGACGCGCTCGCGTCCTTCAATCAGCAGACGAGCACGCAGCCGGTCTCGGGTGCATTGCCCGCTCTTGGTGTTCACGTAACGATGGGTCCGGGGGCTGGCGAGAAGGTCGCAAATCACCGGAGCAATACCGAGCGCGGACTGCTCGCACCCAACGAGATCGTTGCTCGTGTGTCCGGTTCCCGTTGATTTGGCCACGACGCCAAAGGACTGCTCATTTGCCGCCTATCCCGCGAGATTTGTCCCGCCCCGCATGACACGCTATTGGTCGATGCAGTTCCATTACGGCCATAACTTACGGGAAGTCGGGAAGTTTTTGATTTATGCACAGGGGTTAATCTAAAGGGCGCTAGGAGTGCGTTACGTATTTGCTGCCTTCCCTATGCTACGATTGCGAAGGGAAAATACTTCTCAGCTCTCGGTTTCTGCATGATGTGTTCCGCCGCTCAGCCGAACGACCGGCGAGACAGCCGCGCCGTCGCGTGGTCAATCTTCCGGTGTGGCGTGCCCCAACTTGCTCCGCACGCAGTCGAACCACTCGCGGCCGGCCACGTCGGAATCAGGCAGGCGCAGCACGGGAACATGAGCCTTTCCGACCTCCGTTTGGAGACGGCCGCCGCCCAGCAGCACCAGGACGTCGCTCGCGGTCGTCTCGTTCAGAGGCGCGGCCGCCAGCACGGCACGACCGGCGCTGCTCCGCGCCGGCAACGTCCATGCTCCCCCAACGCCTTTGAATCGCAGTCGCGCTTCCCTGCCGCCTCCCGCCACCGCCGATCGCACGGCCGGTCCTGCCACGGTCAGCTCGGCCCTGTCGTTCGCGCCAATCCGCAGTTCCAGCGACATGTCGCGACCCGGCGCATGGGCAATACAGGCGGCCCCAGTGATCGCAAACGACCACTTGGCGCTCACCGTCTCGGGCGCCGGGGGCGCGACCGGGGGCGGCAGGGGCAGTGACACTGGCGGGATCGATGGTGGAGGGAGGGGCGCCTGACAGCCGAATAGCCCACCCACCAGCAGCGCCGACGCGACAGCCGACAGCAACCGCCGCGCGATCATTTCGCCGCCCGCACCGAGAAATATACCCACCGGCTCAGGGCATAGGCGGCGACGTCACGGCCCACCGCATAGACGCGCCACGCGTACTGGGCCGCCCCGCCGGCCAGCTGCACCTCCAGAGACGGCCGATCGACATAGCCGGCGAATACCTCGCGCGACCCAACTTGCTCGATCGTCACGACCTCGACGAAGAAGCGAACCGCCACAGGTTCCGACGGGATGCTCCAGGCCAGCTTGATAGCGAGCGGGTCCCCGGCGGCCTCAATCACCGAACCGTTCGCCGGTGCCGTCGGACGCACAGGGAGCAACCCACGTTCGATCCCGACGGAAGACGCGAGGCGCGGCATCAACGCCGCCCCGGCGAGTGCCAGCACGATCGGCGCGAGCCGGCCAGACCATGATCGGTTCAAGTTGAACCGCTCAAGGTGTGGCTCTTTGTCTGAGAGGGCAATTCACGCTTCGCTGGCTGCGCCAGCCTGAAGCGATCACGCTCTAAATCCGGGCATGAGACCAATCCCTCAGTCGGAACCAACCGCGATCTCGATCGTCCCGGGCCGAGGCAGCCCGGCGCCGGGCGACAGGCGAACCAGCCTGCCGCTGCCATAGCCGCCACCCAGGCGGCGCCCGATCTCTCCGGCCGCGTCCTCATCCTGGGCGAAGTAATAGCTGATGCTGCGCTTCGACCCGTGCCGCGCAACCGGAAACGGATCGCCGGCATCGAGCCCCTCCGACCGCAGCACCCGCGCCAGATCCAGCCCTTGTTGTGCCGCGGCGCGGTCACCGCGCGGGTAGATCAGCACGACATGGATCAAAGCGCCCGGAGGCAGATCCGGCGTGGCAGCATCTGCCGCTACCGGCGCGGCCGCGGGCGACACATCCTGCTGCGGGGCGGGATCGGTCGGCGTCGCCGGGGCGGTTGACAGGGCGGCAGGCGGGAGCGGGGCCGCCGGGCCTTCCGGCGCCATCGCAGCCGTCGCCGGCGTAAAGGCGGCGGTGGTCGGCGCACTCGCTGCGACCTGTTCAGGCTTCACGGTGACGGACGCGACTTCCTCCATCCGGACGACTGCCGGGGCTGCAGACCCCGGCGGCGCCGTCCGGTCCGCCTCCCGGCTTCGGTTCCCGGTCAGTAGCGCCGCCGGTGTGGCGAACAGGAACAGCGCCACCAGCGCGGTCGCCACCTGGGTGCGCCTGCGACCCCACCTCCCGCCGGTGTCCTGCTGCGTCCCTGTATCCGTGGATGGGTCCGCGGGCAGGAAATGAGGCTCGTCGGATGCGGCGGGATCGGGTTCCACCTGGACGGACCCGACGGTGTCGACATCCGCACCGCCGCTCCGCACCGCGACGGCCTCTTCCACATGAGCGCCGGTCACCCGCTCCGCATCGTCCTGGGCAGCAACGAACAGGGTGAGCCCGAGCAATGCAATCAACAGGCGCGGCACCCCGTGCCCGTGCGCGATAAGCCCCGCCCATGCTGCCTCGGTGAGGCACCGGATTGGCAGTCCGAGCTGTGCCAGGCGCTCTGCCAGGAATGTGCATGCCTGGTCGGGCGGTAGTGATGCGAGCCGGACGACGGTCATGCCGGGGGCGCGCTGAAAGCGCTCGCCGCGGGAGGGCAGCGCGGCGAGGACAACCGCGCGTGCGCCCCGGCGGGAAAGCTCGTCGAGTCGCGTCGCGCCCATTCGATCCGCTTCGTCCACCAGCACGATTTCGGCTGGTCCGACCTCGAGCTGGCTGTCGCCGAAATCCAGCAGGCACGCGGTTCGACCCTGTTCGCCGAGCGTCGTCGCCAGGTCGCGCAGCAGCGTGGACTTGCCGCTTCCCGGCGGCCCGAGCACGATGATCAGACACGGGCCGGCGGTGATCAGGGCCAGCGCCGTCTCGCGGGCTGCGGTCCAACTCGGATGCTCAATGACCTGCGCCGGACGACCGGCCAACTCCAGCAGATCGCTCACCTTCGGCAGGACGAACTGTTGCTGCGCCATTGCGGAGACCCGGTGGCACCCCAAACCAATTCCTGACCATACGGTAGCACGACAAATTCTTGCCAGTATCCTACCGGATGGTAAAGCAAATTCTTGCCAGAGTGGTGTGCATCTGATCGGTGATGGGAGCCGAGCACAGGCCGATCGTGACGGCTGCAACGGGCGTCAGCGCAGGGCCAAGACGGGGCGAAGGACGGCCTCAGCCACGGGTCGAGCGCTGCTGTTTCGCCTGAAGTTCGCGCCAATGGGCGTCAGTCCTGGGTTCCCCCTCCCCCTTGCGGGAGGGGGTGGACGGGTCAGGCGCAACGCCGTCCCGTTGAAGGCGTTCCACTTCCCAGCAGTCAGAGGAAACACCCAATGGACCGAGATCAGGCGCCGACCCGGCCGGTGCCGACGGCCACATCCGCCCCGGCGGACGCAGGCGCCGCCGCCGTTTTCGCGCTGATGCCCAGCGGGGAGACGCTCGACACCGCAGTCAAGCAGCTCGAGACCGCCGGCTTCGACCGCGCCGACCTCAGCCTGCCGGAGATCGATCCTCCACCCGAGCGCGCGACCCCGGAGGCAGGGGCGAAACCGGCAGATACCGACGTGGATGCCCAGCAGTCGCGGCTGGTGCACAGCGGCGTTGGCGGGGCATTCGCGGCGATGATGGCGGCGACGGCAACCGCGGCCACCGGCGGGGCGGCTGTGGTGGTGGCCGGAGCCGCGATTGGTGCCGGCGTGGCGGTCGGCGCCGCGGCGCACGCGATCAGCAGTGCGTTCAGCGACGAAGAGCAGCGGGATCGCGACCAAAAGGCCGCGGCCGGCAAGCTGGTGCTATCAGTGCGTGCGGCCGCCCCGGGGCGACAGGCACGTGCGGTCGAAATCCTGCGCGCCGCGGGAGCCACGCGGGTCTGGTAGCAGAGCGCGGCGGGCGTGCCGGGGCCGTCGCCCGTCCTGGGGCTTGGCAGAAGGTCCTTCTCCGCTTTCTTAGCGGCTTGAAATGATGCGCCAACGCGGCGTCCACGCGACCCGCCGAGTTGCAATCTTCACGCCCAGCCGCCGCGCTGAGCCTCCAGGTACTGGCGAACCACGAACAGGTCGGCGACATTGTCCGACAGCATTCGTTGCGCGCCGAAAATCCGCCGAACGGGGGAGGCGTCATTGGGCTACCTGACCCAGGCATCCAGCCGAGCACCTCAATCCCCCAGCCGCTGCCTGGCACGATTGGCAAGCCACGCCTCATGCGCCACGCCCACTTCCGCGCGGGTGGATACATCAGGTACCGGCACGTCCCACCAGTGCCCGCCGGCCGCGGTGCTGGCGGACGGATCGGTGTCAATCACCACCACCGACGTTCGCGGCGCGGCGCGTGCACGGTCCAGCGCGGCCGCGAGCTCCGCCACGCCCCCGACATGCTCGGCAACCGCCCCCAGGCTTTCGGCATGGGCGCGGAAATCGATGCGCGGCAGCGTGGCGTGCCTTGTGTCGGCGAACAGATTGTTGAACGACGCCCCGCCGGTGGCGCGCTGCAGCCGGTCGATGCAACCGAAACCGCCGTTGTCGAGCACCACGATCGTCAGTTTCAACCCGAGCATGACAGACGTCGCGATCTCCGAGTTCATCATCAGATAGCTGCCGTCTCCCACCATGACAATCACCTCGGCATCCGGCCGCGCCAGCTTCACCCCCAGCCCGCCGGCGATTTCGTATCCCATGCAAGAATAGCCATATTCCAGATGATACGAACCGGGCTTCGCGGCACGCCACAGCTTGTGCAGCTCGCCCGGCAGACCGCCGGCCGCGCACACCACGATGGCATCCGTCCCCGGCCGAGCGCTGCACGGCGCCGATCACCTGCGCATCGGACGGCAGCGCGGCGTTGGACGGCGCGGTTGCCGCCGCGGCCTGCGGATGCCACGCCGCCAGCGCCTCGGCCGCCGCGCGGCCCCACGCGGCCGGCGTCGTGTGGCCACTCAGCGCCGCGGACAGCGCCTCCAGCCCGGCCTGTGCATCGGCCACCAGCGGCAGCGCATGGTGCTTGGTCGCATCGAATTGCTGCACGTTCAGGCCGATCAGCCGGCGCGCCGGATTGCGGAACAGCGCCCACGAGCCGGTGGTGAAATCGGACAGCCGCGTGCCGACCGCCAGGATCAGGTCGGCGCGTTCAGCAAGCTGGTTGGCCGCCGCCGTCCCGGTGACGCCGATCGCACCAAGGTTCAGCCGGTGCGTATCGGGCAGCGTGCCCTTGCCGGCCTGCGTCTCGGCCACCGGGATCGCGTGCCGCTCGGCGAAACCCGCCAGCGTCCCGGTCGCCTCCGCATACTGCACGCCGCCGCCGGCGATGATCAGCGGCGCCTGCGCGGCACGGATCGCGGCGGCTGCTTCGGCCAGTTCCGCGGCATCGGGAGGCGGCCGGCGAATGCGCCACAGGGCCGGCGCGAAGAACGCCGCCGGATAGTCGAACGCCTCGGCCTGAATGTCCTGGCATAGCGCCAGCGTCACCGGGCCGCACGCCGCCGGATCGGTCAGCACCGCCATCGCCCGCGGCAGCGCCGCGAGGATCTGCTCCGGCCGGGTGATCCGGTCGAACAACCGGGAAACCGGACGGAAGCAGTCGTTGGCTGAAACGGTGCCGTCGGCGAAGTCCTCGATCTGCTGCAGCACCGGGTCGGGGCGGCGCGTCGCGAACACATCGCCCGGCAGGAACAGCACCGGCAGCCGGTTGACGTGCGCCAGCGCCGCGGCGGTGACCATGTTGGTTGCACCCGGACCGATCGAGGTCGTGCACGCCATCATCCGCCGCCGCCGGCACGCCTTGGCGAACGCAATCGCAGCGTGCGCCATCGCCTGTTCATTGTGCGCGCGATAAGTCGGAAGATCGTCCTGCGCCCCCGCCAGCGCCTCCCCGAGACCGGCGACGTTCCCATGCCCGAAGATCGCCCACACCCCGGCGAACAGCGGCACACGCTGCCCCTCGAATTCGGTGGTCTGTGCGGCGAGGTATCGCACCAGCGCCTGCGCCATAGTCAGCCGGATCGTCGCCATCGCTGCCCCGCCCTCCAGGCCTGAGATCGCACCCCCGCCCTTGTCGCCCCTTCTGGGACGGGGAGGGGTCTCGCACGCCAGGATTCGCTGTACCGAAGCGTTGCTATAACACCAAGCGACGAAAAGGTTGACCCTTGGCCGGCTGGACGCATTCGTCCAGCGTCATGGCCGACCCGAGGACAGGCTACGGCCAGCCAACCACGTTTTACTTTGATGCCATCCGCAAAGTCGGGGATGGCCGGCCTTCGTCGGGCATGACAGCGTTGGGCGACGCTGCGTCCCATTGATCAATCAACATCAACGCCGGCTGGTACTCCCGAGGCGAGAAGCATAGCCTGAACTCCGTGGCCCGCCGTGGCCCTCGCCCTTCCTCCGTGGTAAAAGTGGATAAAGCACAAACGAACCGGACAACGCTCAATGCACGGGAGCTCAAGGTTTTTTAACACGGAGCACGCATGAGGGCCACGGGGCGCCACGGAGGTCGTCTCAGACCAAGCGGCGGAGACTCAGGCGGGACACGTTGAGGATCAGGCCGATCGTCATGCCGTTCATTCGCAACTCATACCTGTATCCCCGAAAGCATAGCACGGAAAGGGCACGCACATGATCTCGGTCGCGGTTCTGGGCGCAGGTCGGATCGGGCAGATCCACGCCCGCAACGTCGCCGCGCATCCGCGCGCCAGGCTGGCCGGAATCGCCGATCTCGACGGCCAGGCGGCGGATCGGCTGGCGACCGCCTGCGGCGCCGCCGCGATCGGCACCGACACGGCTTTCGCCGCCGACTCGGTGATGATCTGCACGCCGACACCGACTCACGCCGACCTGATCGAGCGTGCCGCCGCCGCCGGCAAACCGGTGTTTTGCGAAAAGCCGATCGATCTGAACGCCGCCCGGGTGCACGCCTGCCTCGGCGTGGTCGAACGCGCCGGCATCCCCCTGATGGTCGGCTTCAACCGCCGCTTCGACCCAAGCTTCCGCGCGCTGCACGACCGGTTGCGTGCCGGCGAGATCGGCCGGCTGGAGATCCTGACCATAACGAGCCGCGATCCGGCCCCGCCCCCGCCCGCCTACATCGCCAGCTCGGGCGGGCTGTTCCGCGACATGATGATCCACGATTTCGACATGGCGCGGTTCCTGCTGCACGAGGAGCCGGTCGAGGTGTATGCCGCCGCCTCCGTGCTGGTCGATGATGCGATCGGCGAGGCCGGGGATGTCGATACCGCCGTGGTGGTGCTGCGCACCGCCAGTGGGGCGATCGCGCAAATCTCCAATTCCCGGCGTGCCGCTTATGGCTACGATCAGCGGATCGAGGCGCATGGCGCCACCGGCCTGCTGCGGGCGGGAAACGTGTCCGCGACTACGGTGGAACGGGCCGGCGCCGGCGGCTTCACCATCGATCCGGCGCTGCCGTTCTTCCTGGAACGATATGCTGCCGCCTACCGGGCGGAGCTGGATGCGTTTCTTGATGCCGTGGAGGGCACGGCGACCGTCTTCCCGAACGGGGCGGATGGGCTGGCGTCGCTAATGATCGCTGATGCGGCGGCCGAGTCGGCGCGGAGCGGGAAGCCAGTCAGACCTGGCTGAGCGAGATCGGCCGGCTGGTGATCGCACCAGCGCCAGCGCTGTCGTCATTGTGAGGATCTGCTCTGCCCGGCAGCCAGCTCGGTGATCTGCTCGTCGATCCGGTCCGACCAGATCTCAGCAGAGGTCAGTTGGACGTTGACCTTCAACGTGGAGTCGATCTTTTGCACACTGCCTTGGATCGCATAGCGCACCGACAGCCGCAGCATGCATCCGCAGTGGTCATAACGCCGTGTTCAGGCCGTCACGTCGGCGGCTTCATGTGCCCGCTCGGCGTCGATTGCGAAATCTTCTGCTCTTCCTCTGTCATGTCCGCCGGGATGTCGGCGAACAGTGGCGTGCTGAGGTAGCGTTCGCCGGTGTCCGGCAGCATCGCGAGTATCGTCGAGCCCTTTGGCACGTCGGCGCAGAGCTGGAGTGCACCGGCCACCGTCGCGCCGGCGGTGATGCCGACGAAAATGCCCTCTTTCTGCGCTAGCTCGCGGCTGCAGCGCAGTCCGTCGGGGCCGGCAATCCGGAGAATCCGGTGGATCACGCCGGTGTCGACGACGTCGGCGGTCAGCTTGGGGATGAAGTCCGGCGCCCAGCCCTGCATCGGGTGCGGCTTGAACGCGGGATGCGCTGCGGCCGGTGAGCCGTCTTCCTTGCGCTGCTGGCCGGTGCCGCTGCTGAGCATTGGTGCATCCGCCGGCTCGCACACGACGATCTTTGTGTTCGGCATCTCCTTCGCCAGTACGCGGGCGACGCCCTTCAGCGTGCCACCGGTGCCGTAACCGGTGACCCAGTAATCGAGCTGCACATCCTTGAAATCCTCGATGATCTCGCGCGCTGTGGTGCGCGAATGCATGTCGGCATTGGCCTCGTTCTCGAACTGGCGGGTGAGGAACCAGCCATGCGTCGCAGCCAGTTCGTTGGCCTTGTTGACCATGCCCATGCCGCGCTCTGCAGCCGGCGTCAGCACGACCTTGGCGCCAAGGAAGCGCATCAGCTTCCGACGTTCGACGCTGAAGCTTTCAGCCATAGTGACGACGAGCGGGTACCCCCTTTGCGCGCAAACCATCGCCAGGCCGATGCCGGTATTGCCGCTGGTGGCCTCGATCACCGTCTGACCCGGCTTCAGCGTGCCACGGCGTTCGGCGTCTTCGATCACACCGAGCGCCAGACGGTCCTTCACCGAGCCGAGCGGATTGAATGCCTCGATCTTCACGTAGAGGTTCACATCAGCGGGCGCCAGCTTGTTGATCCGGACGACGGGTGTATTGCCAACCGTCTCGAGGATGTTGGCGTACCTGCGGCCCATGGCAGTCTCCCTGATGGTTGGCTGGCGCCGGTGGCGCTCGGCTGGATTAAGACATCACTCTGGTGCCGCGGCTAGTCCGAGCTCGCGGAGCTGATTTCGCCGGGCCAGCTCGCCCACCGTATCCGGCCGGCTGTGCTCGCCCAAGTGGAGTCCCTGAGGGTCGCGAACAGCGCCATCGTGCGCTCGAACAGGTGGCATCATGCTTGTTTCCGAACGAAACCAGCGGCAATGGCGGTCCGCGCGACCTGTTCACCAGTCCTGCACGTCGACCTCGGTCTCCAGCAGGCCGGCGACCTCCCACGGCTCGCGGCCACCGCGGTACCAATAAACCTGCCTGTAGCCGAGCGCCACGAGGCGCAGCGCGAGATTCCGTCCGCCGAAGCGTTCCGAGTTCTAACCGACCGCGACGATGGGGTGGAGAAATCGCCCTTGGTCAGCTCCCGCACCTTCCGATCCAAACGGTCCTGCATCGCGTCAGAGGTGCTGCCGCCCCAGAACGCATTCCTCAATCCGACCGCACCCGGGATCGACCGGCCCCAGAAATATCCCAACGGATCGATGACAGTCGGCTTCCGCTCGACGAGAAGCCGTTCGAGCTCGGTGGTGCGGATGGTCGTGGCGCCGGGCACGGTCGTTGGCGTCAGTCCGATAAGGTCCTGGTGCCGCTTGTCAGCGGATGCCACCCCGAAATCAGCGGCTTCATCGGCATGATCCCGCAGCGACAGCGCCTGGGCCGAACAGCCGCTCCTCCCGTCGCAAGGCTTGCATCTCGCGTCGCCGCGTGCCGCTGCCCCGCGATCTCGCTTTGAACGCGGAGATCACCTGGGCCGCTGACCATCGGGGTCAGTCCGTTCGCCGCCCGGTATAATCGTCACATTTCGAACTGCGCAGGATCGCCGGATTCCGGAAGGCTTCGAGATCGCCGCGGCGACATAATCCAGCTGCCGCTCTCTTTGCGAAAGTCCTGGAGGGGAAATCCCGTCAACAACCGATTGCGCCAGCGAGATCGGCTGTCAGGCCGGCTGCGCCGCCACCACAAGCCGCCGCGTCGTGATCCGCCCATGCCTAGCCAGCCGCAGCTCCACCGCACGGCCGATCCGCTCCGGTCCCAGCAGCGACCGTAACGTGCCGGTACCGCCGAGCAATTCGCCGTCCAACGCCAGCAGGATATCGCCCCGCGCCACGCCCGCCTGCGCCGCCGGCCCACTGCGCACCACCGCCAGCACCAGCCGGCCGGTGGTCTGCCGAGCCGCGGCGCGCAGCCGGTCCGGGACGCTGACGGGCTGCAACGCCGCGCCGATCCAGCCGCGCCGTCGCTCCGGTTCCGCCATTTCACCCACCGGCACCTGATCCAGCAGGCGGGCGATCGCCGCGTGCGGGATCACTCGCGGCGCTCCGTCCACACCCGCCACGCACAGGCCGAGCATGGCGCCGTCCCCATCCAGCACCAGACTGCCGCCGCACAGCAACTCGGCGGGCAGGTCGAGCACTGTCCCGAGCGGTCCGTCAGTGCCCAGGCTGTGCACGGCAGTCAGCCGCACATTCGGGGTTGCATCGGGATTTGCCCCCACCACCAGCGCCAGCGCGCCGACACAAGGGGGTTCGGCCGGCCTGATCTCCGCTGATATCGTGGTGCCCGGAACCTGCAAGGCGGTCAGGTTCAACCCGGGATCGCGCCGCAGCACGAACCCGCTGACCGCGACATCCCCAGGCAGCACGACGGAGTAGGACTCCAGCGGCGGAAGGTCCGCGGTGATCACCAGATTCGGTGGCCAGCCGACACCGGTCAGGTGGCGCCCCGGCGCGATGCGAATCGCCGCGAGCATCGGTGCGGCCCGCGACACTTCCGCCGCGATCGCCTCCGACAATTCCGCCAATCCAGCGTTCAGTCGCACCGGCACGCTCCGTCACCGCGAGTCCCGCCCGAGAGGCGAGGCTCCAATGATAGTGAAATAATCGCAACAGAAGGCAAACACAAAGTTAACCCGCCAGTGCTGGCGCCAAATCCCGGTTCACGCAGGTTTCAGGCCGCGCCGGCGGGTCGTTCGGCCAGCAGGTGGTCGCGGAACCGCGCGCGCAAGGCCGTTTTCAGCAGCTTGCCGGTGGCGGTGTGCGGCAGTTCGTCCAGCACCAGCACGGCGTCGGGCAGCCACCATTTCGGGACTTTTCCCTCATAGACCGCCAGCACCGCGGCGGGGTCGATGCGTGCTGCCCGCCCGCGGCACCACGATCAGCAGCGGCCGTTCGTCCCATTTCGGGTGCCGGGCCGCGACCACGGCCGCCTCGGCGACATCGGGGTGCGACACCGCGATGTTTTCCAGCGTGATCGAGCTGATCCACTCGCCGCCCGATTTGATGACGTCCTTCGAGCGGTCGGTGATCTCCATGACCCCGTCGGGGTCGATGGTGGCGACGTCGCCGGTGGCGAACCAGCCGTCGGGATCGAGGGCGCTGCCGGGCGGGTCGCCGAAATAGGCGCTGCACACGAACGGGCCGCGCACCATCAGGTCGCCGAACTGCACGCCGTCCCAGGGCAGTTCGACGCCATCGTTGACGATCTTCATGTCGATGCCGCACAGCGCCCGCCCCTGTTTCAGGCCGAGTCGCAGCCGCCCGGCCTCGTCCAGCCCGGCGTGCGCCGGTTTTGGCTGGTTGTAGGTGCCGACCGGGGAGAGCTCGGTCATGCCCCAGCCGTGCTCCACCTTGACGCCGTATTCCTTGCCGAACGCCTCGATCAGCAGCGGCGGGCAGGCGGAGCCGCCGGTCATGATGCGCTGCACCGTCTCAGCCGCTCGCCGCTGCTCCGCAGATGCGCGAGCAGGCCCATCCAGACCGTCGGCACGCCGGCGGCCATGGTGACGCGCTCCTGGTTCATCAGCGCGCGCCAGGCTGGCGCCGTCCAGATGACGGCCGGGCAGCACCAGTGCGGCGCCCGCCATCGCCGCGGCATAGGGGATGCCCCAGGCGTTGACGTGGAACATCGGCACGACCGGCAGCACGCGATCGACCGCGCGGAACGCCAGCGCGTCGGCCATGTTGATCGCATAGCCATGCAGCAGCGTGGAGCGATGGCTGTAGAGCACGCCTTTCGGCCGGCCCGTCGTGCCGGAGGTATAACAGAGCGACGAAGCGGTGTTTTCGTCGAAGCTCGGCCAGTCATACGTCGCGTCCGCCGCGTCCATCAGCTCGTCATAACACAGCAGCCGCATGCCGGCGGGCAGCGGCGATATCGGGCATGTTCGCCGGATCCGTCAGCATCACCACGGCGCGGACGCTGGCGGCTACGCTGGGGGGCGATCGCGTGCGATCAGCGCGGCGAAGCTGGTGTCGGCGAACAGCACGCGATCGGCGGCATCGTTGATGATGTAAGCGATGTCATCGGGGTGCAGCCGTGGATTGATGGTGTGGCAGATCGCGCCCATGCCGGGGGCGGCATAGTAGATCTCGAGATGCCGATGGCCGTTCCAGGCCAGCGTGCCGACGCGGTCGTGCGGCTCCGATGCCAAGCGCTTGCAGCGCGCGGGCAAGCCGCCGCGCCCGCTGTTCCAACTCGCGCCCAGTTGGTGCGGTGGATCGCGCCCTCGGTGGTCTTGGAAACGATCTCCGTGCTGCCATGGTGCCGCGCGGCATGGCGCAGCAGCGATGCGATCATCAGCGGCTGTTGCTGCATCAGGCCCTGCATGGCCGTGTCCTCCCAAGACAGGCGAAATCTGCCGCCGCTTCTGCGATCCGTCCAGGCGTGCTTGGATCGGGCGATCAGTGGCGGAGAGCAGTGATGACACCACGCATGGCTTTGATCGTCGGTGCCGGTGCGGGCCTGAGCGCCTCATTGGCCCGGTTGTTCGCGCGGCACAACGTGCAGATCGCGCTGGCCGCGCGCGAGCCGGACAAGTTGGCCGCATTGTGCGCGGAAACCGGTGCCGCGTCGTTCGCCTGCGAAGCGTCCGAGCCGGAGGAGGTGGCGGGGTTGTTCGACGCGGTGGTGGCCTCGCTCGGGGAACCGGACGTGGTGGTCTATAACGCCAGTGGCCGGGCGCGCGGGCCGATCACCACGCTGGTGCCCGAGGAAGTCGCGCGGGCCATCGCGGTCAGCGCCTATGGCGGTTTCCTGGTGGCGCAGCAGGCGGCGCGGCTGATGCTGCCGCGCGGCGCCGGCGCGATCCTGTTCACCGGCGCATCGGCTTCGGTGAAGGGGTATCCGCAATCGTCGTCGTTCGCGATGGGCAAGTTCGCGCTGCGCGGCCTGGCGCAGAGCCTGGCGCGCGAGCTGGCGCCGCAGGGCATCCATGTGGCGCATTTCGTCATCGATGGGGCGATCCGGAACCCAGGACGGACCGAGGCGGCCGACAAGCCGGATTCGATGCTGGACCCGGATGCGATCGCTGAGACGTACTGGCACGTGCTGACCCAGCCGCGCAGCGCATGGACTTGGGAGGTGGAGCTGCGGCCGTGGGTGGAGCGGTTCTGACATCCGACTCGGTCGCCTCGGCGCCTTCGGTTGCTTGCTTGTAATTCCTCATAAGTATGATAAAGTATGCAGACAGTTCAGGAGGCCGATGATGGCTGCAATCGAGCGACTGACGATCACCCTGCCATTGGACATGGCCACCGTCGTGAAGGGCGCGGTCGAAGGCGGTGATTATGCCTCAAGCAGCGAGGTCGTGCGCGAGGCGTTGCGCGACTGGAAAGTGAAACGTGCGCTGCAGTTGCGGGAACTCTCTGCTCTCAAGACCGACATCGATAGGGGCCTCGCCGACCTGGCCGAGGGCCGCGTGACGGATTTCGACGTTGACCGTGTCATCGAACGAGGGCGAAAGTTATTAGCGAACCGCTCCCGCTCCGCCTGACCAGAGCGGCCGAGACTGATCTCGCTGAGATCTGGACGTAGGAAACCGCCACAAGTTTCATCCGGGAGATTGAGGCAGCTTTCGAGCCGGTGCGCTGTTTCCGCTTGCCGCTCGACGCGCGAGCAATTCTCTCCGGGATTGCGTGTGACGTTTCACGCGGCCTACGCCATCTACTACCGGCCCCTACCGGACGCGGTGGTCATCGTTCGCATACTGCATGGTGCCCGTGATGCTGCGGTGTTAGCGAAGCGCGGCGGACTTGGCGGATGAATGAGTTCTCTGCAACCCCCCTTCAGCCGCACGAGAACTGTTTCGCTGGTCGCAGGATTACTCCGCATTGCCGTGGGCTGCCTGCAGGAAATTCGCGGACGCAGCCCTGACTTGCCTGCCTCCCACCCAGGCTGCAAAGTGCCGATCCGCTGACCAGTCCAGGAGGAACCCCATGCTCTACGAACTCCGCATCTACGAAAGCCCCCCGGGCCGGCTGCCCGATCTGTTGAAGCGCTTCGACACCATCACGCTGAAGCTGTGGGAGAAGCACGGCATCAAACAGGCCGGCTTCTGGACCACTGTGATCGGCGAATCCAACCAGACGCTGTATTACCTGCTGGCCTGGGAATCGCTGGCTGAGCGGGAACAGAAATGGGCCGCGTTTGGGGCAGATGCCGACTGGCTGTCGGCGCGGGCGAAGACCGAGGCGAACGGCCCTATCGTTGCCAAGGTCACCAATGCCATCCTGGCGCCGACGTCGTTTTCGTCGGTGAAATAGTCCCTTCGGCCGCTTTCCGTCGTCATGCTCGCGAATGCGGGCATCCACGGACTCGCGCGACCCGGCGGAGCAAGATGAACCGCAGAGATGTGCTGCTCTGTGCCTCTGCGGTTTATCTTCTTGCTGTCCTGCCTTCGATGATCCCGCGCCGGCGAGCGCGCCAACATTCGATCACCCGGCAGCAAGTAATCAAGCCAGTCAACCACGGAGGCACGGAGAAGATAGCGGAGAAAGGCTTCTTAGCCCGTGCTCGTGGTTCGCCAGCCACCGGATTTTGGTGGCAGCGGACGAGCCGATGATTTCTCCCACACGGCCGGCGCGCTGTGCCCTAGCGCCTGGGTTTCTTTCCCCTGTTGCCTCCGTGTCTCAGTGTCTCAGTGGTCAGACTGACTTGCTTGCTGATCTGTGGCGCAAACACTTGCGGTTCACGCCGATTCCCGACGTTCCGACAGTTCGCGGCGCTGGTGTCAGCGCCTATACGCATTCGCCGGCATGACGGGGAAGTTTGCGAGCGTTCAGCTCGCCAATTCCGGCACCAGCGCCATCGCCGGCTCTCCGTCCAGCTCAGCGTCGGTCAGCATCCGCCAGGTGCCCCCGACCAAAATCTCGCTCGGCCGGAACCGCGCCTTGTAGGCCATCTTGCGGCTCTCCGGCACCCAATAGCCGAGATACACGTAAGGCAGGTCCAACATCCTCGCCCGCTCGATCAGCCAGAGGATCGTGTAGGTACCCAGCGACCGCCGGTCCAGCCCCGGAGCGAAGAAGCTGTACACCGCCGACAGTCCGTCGCCCAACCGGTCTGTCAGGCAGGCGCCGACCAGCCGGTCGTCGGGATCGCGGAACTCCACAATCAGCGTCTCGACCGGCGTGTCTTCCACCATGGCGCGGTAGTCGTAAAAACTCATTGTCGCCATGTCGCCTTCGCCGTGGCGGGCCTGCTGGTAGCGCTGGAAAAGCTGGAATTGCTCGGCGGTGGCGCGCGACGGCAACTCGAACCCTTCGACCAGCGCATTGGCGCGGGCAATGCGCCGCAGCGTGCGGTCGGGCTGGAATGTCGCGGCGGGAATGCGGATCGCCACGCAGGCCTGGCAGGATGGGCAGACCGGCGCATAGGCGATGTTGTGACTGCGCCGGAACCCGGCGCGCGACAGCCGGTCGTGCAGCGATTCGGCATCCGGGCCGCTGATCTCGGTCACCACCTTCCGCTCGGTTCGGCCCGTCACGTACGGGCACGGCAGCGGAGCGGTGGTATAGAAGAATTGCGGCCGGCGCGGTGGCTTATAGGTCATGGGTCTGTCCGGCGCGCATGTTCCCGAAGCTGCCATGCCGGGTCAATGCCGGAAATTGTGTTCATTTCGTCAGCCGGACGGTGGCGGTCACCTTGTCCGGCTCCGGTCCGAGCGTCAGCGTCTCCCCATCGCGCCACGCTCGTAGCAGATCCCGGCTGTAACGGCTGAGCAGATTGCCGGATTGGCCGGGCGCCAGCATGAACAGGCTGCGGTCGAGCGCGGCCAGATCATAGACGCCGCGGAACTCCGGCCCGTGCACCGCGGTGAAGTTGCCCAGGGCGGTGCCGGCGGCATCGATCGTGGTGGCGCTGCCGGGGGCCGGGATGCGCAGGGTGCCGAAGCCGCGCAGCCAGGGGATGCCACGCAGGAACGGATGCGCGAATTCGGCCTGGTGCGCCTCGCCCCAGCGCCAAGCGGCGGGATCGGCACCGTAGCGCGACACAAGCCCGGCGATCGCATCGGTCAGCGCCGTCTGCAACAGGCCGGTGCAGTCGCCGCCGCACCAATGCGCACCGCCCGGCAACAGCGCGGAAGCGACGAACTCCGCCGGAGGCGCCGCGGCGCGTGCTTCTGACAGCGGGGCGCCGGCGCGTTGCATGACCGCAATGTAGAACTGATCGATCCAGGCGGCAAAGATCAGCGGCTGCGGCTTATCCATCGCCATCGTGCCGTCCCAGCCGTTCAGCAGCGCGAACGCCTTGCCGGCGGTGCCCGACGGCGAGGCGTGATGGACAACAGGGCGGGCAGCACCTGCTCGGCAAAGCTGCTCTTCACGTCCATCTGCATGCGGGCAAAGTCGGCCGCGGTGTGCCGGTCGGAGTGCGACAGCAGTTCGCGAATGCGGCGTGCGCGCCAGTCGGCGAACCAGTCGCGGCCAAGGAAGACCGGGAAATCCGGCGGCGCGATCCGTTCGTTGGCGTTCACCAGCCGCCCGCTCGCCGGTGCGACGTAATGCGGAAGCTGCTCGCCGGAAGCCCAGCCGATCCAGTCGAATTTTCCCTCCGCGCCGGGCACCGGCATCTCGCCGTCGCCGGCCCGGCGGATCGGGACCCGGCCGGTGACGAACAGCCCGATCGTCTTGCCGTCGGCCACCAGCAGGTTCTGCACGGGCGAGGAGATCAGCGCCGCCGCCTTGCCGGCATCGGCGACGGTCGGCGCGTTGTTCAGCGCCATCAGCCCGGCGGCTGCCATATCGCCCGGCTGCAGATTGGCCATGGCCACCGCGAGCACCGGCTCATGTCCGGAATCCCGGGCGGGGTCGAACAGGTCGCTGATCACCGGGCCGTGGCGGGTCTCCCGCACCGTCAGCACCGCGTCGGGCTGGCCGCGAACGGCGATGCGTTCTTCCCGTACGGTGAAGGGCTGCGGGCCTTCCGGTGTCTGGTAGCGGTCGGCGCCGACCGGGGTTTCGACGAACAAATCCTGCACGTCGGCGCCAGTCGTGGTGAAGGTCCAGGCGATGTGGCTGTTGCGGCCGAGCACGATGCCGGGCACGCCGGGTGCGCTGGCCCCGGCCAGCACCTGACCCGGCATGTCGATCCGCACCAGGTACCACAGGCTCGGGAAGCCAAACCCGAGATGCGGGTCGCCGGCCAGAAGCGGCGCCCCGGTGGCGGTGTGGCTGCCATCGACCGCCCATTCGTTGGACGCGTGATCGGGCTGGGTGAACGGTGCCGGGAAGGCGGGCAAGAGGGCGCCTGCCGCGATGCCGCCCGCGGCGGCGTAGCGGATCGCCTTGTCCAGCCAGGCGGCGGGCTGCCCGGCTTCGTGCTGCGCCGGCCAGAGCGCGTCGATCAACTCGCGCGGCAGATGATCGGACAGCCGCAGGCGCGCCAGTTCCTGACGCCAGTTCATCGACAGCCACAGCCCCATCGTCTTGCCCCAGAGCAGGCAATCGACGGGCGTCCACGGCTCCGGCTTGCCGAACAGGATGAACTCGGGTGCGCTGAACCGGCCATGCGCGTCGATCCAGGCGTTCACGCCGCGCGCGTACGCGTCCAGCGTCGCCCGGACATCCGGCGGCAACGCGGCATAGTCGGCAACCGCACGGCGGCGCAGCCCGAGCACGCGCATTTCCTTATCCATCGGCAGCGTCACCGGGCCGGCGAGTTCCGAAAGCCGCCCCGATGCCACCCGCCGCATCAGGTCCATTTGAAACATCCGGTCGCGCGCATGCACATAGCCGAGCGCGGCGGCGGCGTCGTTTTGCGTTTCGGCGCGGATGCGCGGAATGCCGTGCTCGTCGAAGCGGATATCAACCGGGGCCGACAGCCCGGGGATCGCGACCGACTGGTTGCGCGAGGGCAGCGTGAGCCACAGCAGCCCGCCCAGCGAGACCACGGCCAGCAGCACCAGCGTGCCGAGGCCGGTCAGCAGGGCGCGGATGAAGTGGAGCAGCCGGCGCATGTGGGGCTATGGCGGGGCACGGCGGGAGACAAACCAGAAGCCGGGCGCCGCGGCAACCGAAAGCCGCCAGTCGCTGGCACGCCGCGTGCTGAACATATCGGCGATGAGCGGGAGTGCGATGAGCGATCCGATGACAGGTGGAGGATGCGGCTTGCGCCAACACCTCTCCCGCTGGCGGGCGAGAGCCTGCCCCCAACCTGATCGGGGGCCGGCACGCGCCGCACTGCGGGTGAAGGTCCCGCCGTCCAGGGACACCAACACCCCGCCATGACAACCGCCCCGGTATCCGCCCCGGTTTCCGCTCCGACTGGGCCGCCGGTGACCGCTTCTGGTGCCGCGCCGCCCTCGCATCTGCGGTTCCACGACGTGCTGTCGGCGTTGAACCCGCTGCAATACCTGCCGGTGGTCGGCACAATCTACCGGGCCATGACCGGCGACACGATCCCCGAGGCGCTGCGGATCGGCGGGTCGATGCTGGTGAGCGGGCTGCTGGGCGGGCCGGTCGGGCTGATCACCAACATCGCCACGACGATCGCCGAACGGGTCACCGGCATCGATCCGGAGCGGATCGCCCATACGGTGCTGGCGGGGCTTGGACTAGCCGCTGCGGACCCGGCGGCGGTGCCAGCCACTGCGCCGGCCACTGCACCGGCCCCTGCACCGGTGGTTGCCACCGCCGCGCCGGTGCCGGCGGCCGGGTCGCCGGCTCCGCTCGCGGCCGGGTGGACTGCGGCGGACCTCACTGGAGAAGGCGTGACGTTCGCGGCCGACGGAACGCCTGGCTTGCGCGGGTTGTCCGGGGCGGATGCGCTGAACCAGGTCGAGCTCGGGCGGGTTCACGTGGCGGTCGCGGCCTACGCGCGCACGGCTGCGTTGGCGGGGTGAGCGGCAGGCTTTCGATCGTCATTTCGCGCAAGCGGATTGGCGCTAACATGACGACCTTGACAGGCAGTTTGTGGTCACGCCCACGCGTTTTCACCCTCATGCCCACCCGGTTTCCCCGTCATGCCCGGCCTTGAGCTGGAAATCCATCGCAAATTCCACGACACCCGATCGCTGCGTTGGATGTCCCGGGCTCAAGCCCGGGGAGGGTCAAGGCCCGGCCATGCCTCGCATACCTAGGCCTCAAGGGAGTCCGCGGCGAGCGGGCGATGGCCCGCGGCGTGGCCTCCGGCGGACCGATCCACGCGAGCCTCCGGGGCGCTTCGTGCGCCTTCGTGGTTTTCCGTGTGAACCATTTTCGAAACGTCCCGACCATGAACAGCGAGCGTACCGGATCGCTGGGCTCCATGTCAGTCCGATACTGCATCAAATGCGGGCCGAAAGGAGCAGTATATATGTCGGCACCTATGCGCTTTGGTGGATATGACGCCGGAGAACGATTAGTTACTACGGCAATAAACACCGTGCATTGAATGCGGTGTGAACTACCCTCGCGACAACGGTTCATCTGCAAGCACCGCCCATTGCTCCCGCAGCAGCAATGCAAAGATCACCGGATCGTCCAGAAGGTACCGCCGCCCCAGCCGGCGGGGATCGCCGGCGAGGCGGTACAGCCATTCCAGTCCTGCCGCCTGCATCCAACGCGGCGCGCGGCGTGTGGCACCGGCCAGGAACTCGAGGCTGGCGCCGATGCACAGTCCCACTCCGGTGGCTGCTCCACTGGCCTTGATCCCTGCGGCCAGCACCTCCTGGCGGGGCGAGCCGACCGCCAGGAACACGCAGCGCGCCGGGTGATCCAGCACGAACTGCACCGCCGCGGCGACCGAAGCCGGATCGCGCTCGAACCCCATCGGCGGGTCCAGATGGGCGGGCGGTGCAATCCCGGTGCGGGCCACCAGGGCAGGCAGCCAGGCGGCACGCAGGCCGACGATGGTGACGCGCTCGGCTTCCGGCAGGCACGCCAGCAGGCGCGCGGTCAGGTCGCTGCCGGTCACGACCCGGGGGGCGGCCATCCCGATCGCCCGAGCCGCACGCGCCACCACGCGGGAATCCAGCAGCCGCAGCGCGGCATCCCGGTAGATCGCTGCCAGCGGCGCGTCGCGGCTCAGCCGGACCAGATGATCCGCATTCGGGGTCACCACATAGTCGAACGGCGCATCGATCGGGCGCGCCAGCACCCAGCGGACCGCCTCATTCAGTTCAAGGTCAGCAAATTCCACCCCCAACAGACGCAGCGTTCGCATCAGAGACCGAATCCCAGCGTCAGCAGCATCACGTTTCGCACGTAACCGCCGTTGCTGGGCGCCGACTGCCCGGCAGTGCTGTTAAGGTCGGTGAACGCTTCGGTGGCTGACAGCCGCATGCGGCGGTTCATCAGCCACGTGACGCCGGCGTCCAGCGTGTACGACGTCTGCACGCCGCCGCCTTGCAGGAAGTCCGCGTGCTGCACACTGGCCGCGCCGTGCAGCAGCACGTTGCGGAGATATTCGTGATCGATCGCCAGCCGCCCGACGGTGTAAGTGTAACCGGCAACGCCTTCCTGCGCCGCATCCTCGATCGTGCGCGCCAGCGTGCCGGTGACCGTGGTCAGCCCGGAGGGCGACCAGACCACATCCGCCTCGGCCACCGGCGCACCATGCGCGCGGTATTGCGATGCGGCGAAGTCGCGCTGCTCCCACCCCGCCAGCAGACGGACATTCCAGATCGTGCCGCCGTAATCGATCCCGCCCAGGGCAAGCACGCCGGTGGAATCGCGCGATGGTGAGCCTGGCTGCGGCGCGGTGTAGTGCGAATCCAGGCCGCGCAGCACGACCAGGACCTTGTGGAGCGGCGAAAGCTCGTAGCTTGCGGTCAACCGCCCTGCGCCACGTCACGGTCCCGGTACGCCTGCGGCGCCGGCACCCCCAGGATCGTCGTCGGATCGAAGCGATAGGACGAAAGTTCCAGATTCGGCGTCAGCGACAGCCGGTTGAACGCGTGGACATAGCTCGCCCGGATGTCATTGACCTGATAGGCCACCGGCCGGTCGGTCGGCAGCGCATCGATCGCGGTGCGGTCCTGGTGCAGAAACAGATGCGCCGCCGCCAGCGTCAGCCGGTCGTCGCCAATATCCAACGTCCCGCCGAGCGAGCCGGTCCAGTCGGTCCGGCTCTGGCTCGGTACGCTGGGGCTGCGCAGGTCATCGACACTGAAGAACCCGCCGAGGCTGTCGCGTGACCAATCGGATCCGGCCAGCACCGAGGCGTGGGTTCCCAGCAGCCAGCTTCCCCGCCCCGGGCTGCTGCCAAACAGGTTGCTGTCGTAACCGAACCCGAGATCGAGCCGCGGATGCACCAGAAAGCTGCCGGCCCGGACGCCGATCGGGTCGTACAGCGGCCGGGGTCGCGACAGCACCGTGTCGCCCGACGCGGCGTAGCCCGGCACGCCCGGCAGGTATCCCGACAGGTCCTGCCCCCGCGCCGCGCCTGCCCAGCCAAGCAGTCCGGCGATCAACAGTCCGGCGATCAGCAGCCCCACGGCAAGCGGGCGCGTTTTGGCGTCCATGCATGCCATTGGACGCCAAACGGATTAACGGATTATTGTGCGCGCCGGTGGGGGAGACGTCGAAATGACACGAACAGGACTGGCGATCGCCGCGGCGGCAGGGCTGATCGCGGCAGGCATGGCGGTGCCTGGCATGGCGAAGACGCTGGTCTATTGCTCGGAGGGCAGTCCGGAAGGCTGGACCCCCGCCTTCTACACCGCCGGCACCACGTTCGACGCCACATCCCGCCAGATCTACAACCGGCTGATCGAGTTCAAGCGCGGCACCGTCGATCCGATCCCCGGCCTTGCGGAATCCTGGGACGTGACCGAGGACGGGCTGACCTACACCTTCCACCTCCGCCACGGCGTGAAGTTCCAGACGACACCCTGGTTCACGCCGACGCGCGACTTCAACGCCGACGACGTGCTGTTCAGCTTCGACCGGCAATGGAAGCCGGACGATCCCTGGCACAAGGTTTCCAGCAGCAGCTTTCCGTATTTCAACAGCATGGATTTTCCGAGCATCCTGAAGACCATCACCAAGACCGATGATTACACGGTGGTGTTCACGCTGAACCACCCGGAGGCGCCGTTCATCTCCGAGCTCGGCATGGATTTCGCCTCGATCCAGTCGGCGGAATTCGCCGGCAAGATGATGCAGGCGGGGACGCCGACGAAGTTCGATCAGCTTCCGGTCGGTACCGGCCCGTTCGTGTTCGTGAACTACCAGCCCGACGCGGTGATCCGCTACGCGGCGAACCCGAGCTACTGGAACGGCCGGCCGAAGATCGACACGCTGGTGTTCGCCATCACGCGCGACCCGTCGGTGCGCTTCGCCAAGCTGAAGGCCAATGAGTGCCAGATCATGGCGCTGCCCAATCCGGCCGATCTGGCGGCGATGAAGGCGGATCCCGACCTGAACGTGCTCAGCGGGCCGGCGCTGAACATCGGCTATTGGGCGTTCAACACGGAGAAGAAGCCGTTCGACGATGTGCGCGTGCGACGGGCGCTGGCCATGGCGATCGACAAGAAGAACATTTTGGACACCGTGTATCTTGGCACCGGGGTCAACGCGGTGAACCTGATCCCGCCCAATCTGTGGTCCTACAACAAGGACGTGAAGGACTATCCGTACGATCCGGCGCAGGCGAAGCAGCTATTGGCCGAGGCGGGGTATCCGAACGGCTTCTCTACCGATATCTGGGCCATGCCGGTGCAGCGGCCATACAACCCGAACGCCAAACGGATGGCCGAGGCGATGCAGTCCGACCTGGCGAAGATCGGCGTCACGGCAAAGATCGTCACCTATGAATGGGGCGAGTACCTGAAACGCGTCCAGCAGGGCGAGCACCAGACCGTGCTGCTGGGCTGGAGCGCCGATATCGGCGATCCCGATAATTTCTTTTATGTGCTGCTGAGCTGTGCCGCGGCGAAGAATGGCTCGGCGTCCCGCTGGTGCGACAAGTCCTACGATGATCTGGTGACGCGGGCCAAGCGGCTGACCGTGCGGGCTCGGCGAGCCGAGCTGTACGAGCAGGCGCAGGTGATCATGAAACAACAGGTACCGTTGGTGACGATCGCGCATTCCGTCACAAACGTGCCGATGCGCAAGACCCTGGTCGGCTTTGCGCTGAGCCCGCTGGGAGCGCCGCATTATTTCGACACGGTGGATAGGAGCGCTGCTCGACTAGTCCGCAACCGGGGCCTCCCGTTGTCATGGCCGGAGCCGTCCCAGCCGGCTGACCGTGGGCCGAGCATGACGGACATGCGCAGCCGGGATTACGTCAGGCTGTTGGGCTGTCTGTAGACATGCAACCGATCGCTGCGGCCAGCTTCCGCAAATCCGCCTCGGGCCGCGCGCCGTAATGGCTGATCGCCTCGGCGGCGGCAATGCTGCCCAATCGCCCGCACGCCGCCAGCTCCCGCCCCGCCGTCAGCCCGGCCAGGAAGCCCGCCGCATAGGCATCGCCGGCGCCGGTGGTATCCACCACCCGCACCGGCTCGGCCGCCACCCGCACCGTCTCCGCGCCGCGCAGGATCACGCTGCCCGCCTCGCTCCGCGTCAGCGCCGCCAGCGCGACATCGCCGCGCGCCGCCTCCATCGCATCGTCGAAAGCGTTCACCTGGTACAGGCTGGCGATCTCCGTTTCATTCGCAAACAGTATATCCACCTCGTGCTTCACCAGCTCGCGGAAGGCGGCGCGGTGGCGATCGACGCAGAACGGATCGGACAGCGACAACGCGACCTGCCGCCCCGCCGCGTGGGCCGCCGCTGCAGCGCGCCGGAACGCTGCCTGCGCCGCCGGCGGATCGAACAGGTAGCCTTCCAGGTATAGTACCGATGCGTCGGCGACCAGCGCTTCATCCACGTCCGCCTCAGTGAAACTGACGCAGGCGCCGAGATAGGTGTTCATGGTTCGCTGCGCGTCCGGCGTGACCAGGATCAGGCTGCGCGCCGTGGGCGCCCCGCCGGCCAGCGGCGCCGAGGGAAAATGCACGCCGGCAGCGGTGATGTCGTGGCGGAACACCGCCCCCAACTGGTCGTCCGCCACCTTGCCGAGATAGGCCACGCGGGCGCCCAGCGCCGCCGCCACCGCGCAGGTGTTCGCCGCTGATCCGCCGCTGCTTTCCTGCCCCGGCGGCATCGCCGCGGTACAGCGCCTCGGCCGCCGCCGCGTCGATCAGCGCCATGCCGCCCTTGCGCATCGTCGTGCGTGACAGGAACGCATCGTCGGCCCGCGCCACCACATCGACGATGGCGTTGCCGATCCCGAGTATGTCGAACCGCGCCATCGTTCAGCTCCGCGCTGCGGCGGCAGCCGAGCGGTGCGGCGGCACATCCAGCCCGACGCCGCGCAAATGCCCGAACAGCTCCGCAAGCCGCGCCCGATCCGCCTGCGGCAGCGGCGGCTTCAGGATCGAGTCGATATTGGACCGCAGATGCGCCGCGTCGCCGGTACCGAACAGCACCACATCGACACCGGGTTCGTGGCGCACGAAACGATACGCCGCGTCGGTCAGGCTGGAGGCGCCGCCGGGGTGCACCAGGAACCCGAGCGGGTCATCGGTTTCCGCCAGCCACGCCGGCACCTGGCCGGACTCCGCCAGTTCGCGCATCGTCGCGGCAAGCTGCGCCGGGCGGGCGAAGATGCTGCGCACCGCGAACATCAGCAGCGTGCCGACCTTATGCGCCCGCGTGGCCGGAAACACCGCCTGCGCGGGCGTTCTGGCACATCATGTGGAACGCCACCATGACCACGTCCCAGAGCTCCTCCGGCACCGCGCCGGCAATCATCCTGTGCTCCAGGTCGTTCGGCGAGGTCTCGGTGATGCCGAGGAAGCGGAACTTCCCCTTCTGCCGCTCGGCCAGCAGCGCCGGCACGATCACGTCGCGCACATACGCATAGCCCGACGGCGGCACCGCATGAAGCTGGAACACGTCGATGCAGTCGATGCCGAGCAGCCGCAGCGAATTGTCCAGGCTTTCGATCACCTGCGCCGGCGGGATGCCTTCGCCGCCGCGCAGTACCGTCGCCTTGGTGGCGATCACCACCTGATCGCGCGGCCGGCCGGCGATCGCCTTGCCCACCACCGTCTCGGTGCCATACGGCGCCGCGGTGTCGATCAGGTTCACCCCGAGATCGAGCGCGGCTTGCACCAGCCCGACCGCCTGCGCCTCGGTGCTGCCGGTCGCCAGCCCGAGCCGGCTGAACCCGCCGGCCCCCAATCCGGCGACGCTCACCCGCAAGCCGGTTCGCCCGAGAATGGTGTATTCCATCGGCCTGTCCCCGTTCGCTTCGCGCCGGACCCTACGCGACGCGGCGCGGATGCGACAAACCGCCGCGATTTCCGATCGGGCAGCGGATTGAAGGCGTTCTTTTAGTTGGCCCGACGCGGAGTGGCATGCTAGCCGCAGGTTGCTGTCTCAGGCTGACAGTTTCCGCAACCAGGGTGGGGAGCCCGTGTTCAAGCGACGCAAAAACGACGATCCGACCGCTGATGAGCCGGCAACGCTGCCGGCCGGCCTGCCCGAATTCGGGAGCTGATCACAGCGCACCGTCGGATATTCACGAAACCCACCGCGTGACGCCGGCCGATTCGGGTCTGGGCGTTCCGCCATTTCGACCTGCCCCACCAAAGGAGGCGCCATCCATGTCCCGACCGCCGTTTCACTCAACCGCAACCCATGCCGACCCCGACGCTCAGCCGGCCCAGCGGACCGGCCTGACCCCGCCGCGCCCCGTCGCCCGCGATCCGTCCGAACGCCGCACCCTGGTGGTCGGGCGCGGGATCAGCGTGCAGGGCACCGTGCAGGACGCCGAGCGTCTGGTCGTCGAGGGCACGGTGGAGGCCAGCATGATCCACGCGACCGAGCTCGCCGTGGCGCCCGGCGGCGTGTTCAAGGGCGAGGTCGAGGTCGAGGACGCCGAAATCGCCGGTACCATCAATGGCACCCTGACCGCCCGTGGCAGCCTGACGATCCGGGCCACCGGCCGGGTGCTGGGCACGGCGCGCTGCCGCCGGCTGCAGGTGGAGGATGGCGGGCAGATTTCCGGCCAGATGGAGATGCTGACCGACGGCGCGAAGGCCGATCAGCCGCGAACGGTTGTCGAAACGGCGGCCTGACCGCCATGGGCGGGTGAAGCGCTTCATCGTCTCGGCCGACGATTTCGGTTTGTCGGAATCGGTGAACGAGGCGGTGGAGCGTGCTCATCGCGACGGCATCCTGGCCTCTGCCAGCCTGATGGTCGCCGGCCCGGCCGCCGCGGATGCGGTGCGCCGGGCGCGGGCATTGCCGCGTCTGCGGGTCGGGTTGCATCTGGTGGTGATCGAGGGGCCGGCGGTGTTGCCGCCGGCGCTGGTTCCCGCTTTGCTAAACACGCACGGCCAATTCCCGTCCGGTCAGCTTCGACTCGGCATGCGCTATTTCGTGTCGGCACGCGTGCGCCGGCAGCTCGCCGCCGAGATACGCGCGCAATTCTCGGCGTTTGCAGCGACGGGTCTGCCGCTTGATCACGCGAACGCGCACAAGCACATGCATCTGCATCCCACGGTCGGGCGGTTGCTGATCGCGATCGGCGCGGAGTTCGGCCTGCGTGCGCTGCGCATCCCCGCTGAGCCGCCGGCCGTTCTGGCAGCCTGCGGCGAAGGTGTTTCGCTCGGTGACCAGCGCGTTGTTCCGCTGGTCCGGCCTGCTGCGGCGGCAGGCGCGCCAAGCTGGTTTGCTGACCAACAATTATTGTTTCGGTATCGCCTGGAGCTGGCCGGATGACCGCCGAACGCGTGTTGCGTCTGGCGCCCCACTTGCCCGACGGGATCAGCGAAATCTACTTCCATCCGGCGACCCGTCCCGACCCGGCGCTGCACGCCCTGATGCCCGACTATCGGCACGAGGCCGAGTTGGCCGCGCTGCTCGACCCGGCGCTGCGCAAGGCATTGCAAATGGCCGGCGAACTCACGTCGTACGGCGCGCTGGCCCGGTGATGCGCTGCCGTCGCAATATGGAACCACTGTGCGTGCTGATCTCGCGAAGGCGGCGTGGTGGCTACTTTCGTTGCCCGACGGCCGGCGCCTGCGTCAATTCAGTTGCAACGGGCACTTGCCTGACGCTATGGTTGCAACGGATCAACCACGGGACCGCGGGAGGGCTGCACACAGATGAGCACGTATAATCAGCATCACCCGCGCGGGCCTGGCTTGGCCCTGCGACGCCACGTCGCGGGGCCGGCCGCCAATCGGAGCCGACGCCTGCCGTCGTAGCCGTTCCGGCCTGCCCTGATCGCGGCGCCCGCGCCGACGCCCTGACTGCGTTGGCGCGAATCCCCATCGCTTCCCGACAAGCCGGCGGCCGGCGACTGCGCGGAACCGCGTTGCTGCATGAGATCGAACATGGCCTCGATCAGTCTGCGTGATGTCAGCTTGCACACGCCTCATACACTCTTCCAGAACCTGACACTGATGATCGGAGACTCCGATCGTGTCGGCCTGGTCGCCGGCAATGGCGGCGGGAAATCGTCGCTGCTCCGATGCGTGGCCGGCCGCCTGGAACCGACCACGGGAGAGATCATCCGTTCGCGCGGCCTGCGCGTGGGATATGTCGAGCAGGACGTGCCTGTGGACCTGCTCGACCTTCCGCTCACGGAGGCCGTTCGCGGAGGCATGCCATCGGCGGAGCGGGACGCCCAGGAATGGCGGGTCGATGTCGTGCTCGACCAGTTCGACGCGCCGGTTGCTCTGCGTGACCGCCCGGTCCGGGCGCTCAGCGGTGGTTGGCAACGGCTGGCGCTGATCGCCCGCGCCTGGATCGCCGAGCCGGATGCGCTGCTGCTCGACGAGCCCACCAATCATCTCGACCTGGAGCGGATCCGGTTGCTGGAAAACTGGATCGCCGGCGTGCCGCGCAACGTCCCGATGCTGATCGCCAGCCACGATCGGCGATTTCTGGATGTCTGCACGACCAGGACCTTGTTTCTGCGCCCCGGCCTGAGCCACGGTTACGCGCACCCCTATACGAGGGCGCGGCACCTGCTGGCCCAGGATGACGCGGCCGGGCAGGCGAAGCTCGCGGTCGACTCGCGGGAGGCGGAGCGGCTGCGGCGCAGCGCCAATGCGCTGCGCAATATCGGCATCAACAGCCGCAGCGACGCCGCCCAGAAGAAATCGATGCAGATGTCCCGACGTGCCGAGACACTGCAGCAGACGCTGCGCCCGGTACATGCGGACAGGTCGGGCGAAATACGCCTCGGCAATCGGGGGACCCATGCACGGGTGCTGATCGCGGTTGCCGGTGTCACGGTGCGTGCGCCGGATGGCGCGGCGCTGTTCCATATCGACAAGCTGGACGTATTTCAGCAGGACCGCGTCGTCCTGCTGGCCCGCAACGGCGCAGGAAAATCGCAGTGCGTTGCGCTGTTGCGTCGCGCGATGGCGGAGCCCGACGGTGTTCCGGGCGTCCGCTCCAGCCCGTCCGTTGTCGTCGGCTACATGGACCAGCTTATGTCACAACTGCCCAGCCGGGACACGCCGCATGGTTTCATCAGCGGCAGCTTTCGGCCTGGCGATCAGCGCAGCGTCAGCCTGCTGGCCGCGGCCGGCTTCACGAAGCAGATGCAGCAGCAGCCGATCTCGGTTCTTTCGCCGGGACAAAGGGCGCGCCTCGGCCTGTTGGCATTGCGGCTTGCGGAGCCGAATCTTTATCTGCTGGACGAGCCGACAACACATGTCGATATCGCCGGACAAGAAAGGCTTGAGTTGGAAATCCTGGCGCATGAGGCAACCTGCATCCTGGTGTCCCATGACCGCAGCTTTCTGGAAGCCGTGGGAACACGTTTTCTGGTGATCGACGGCGGCAACCTGCGCGAGATCGACACGCCGGAATGGTTCTATCGGACACTGACCGCCGCGTGACCTCAGACCAGCCCGTACAGCGCGCACGCGTTATCCCGGAAAATCCCCGCGCGCTCCGTGTCCGTGAGCGGAATTCTGAAGGCGTGCCGGGGATCATCGTAGTCCCAATGCGGATAATCGGTGGAGAACATCACGCGGTCCCAGCCGATCCAGCCCAGCGTGTCGCGCAGATGCGCGTCCTGCTCGGGCTCCTCGATCGGCTGGGTGGTGAACCAGATATGCTCGCGGATAATCTCCGAGGGCGGACGCGTCACGTGCGGCAGCTCGGTGCGCATCCGGGTCCATTGCTTGTCCAGCCGCCATGCCAGCGCCGGCAGCCAGGCGAAACCGCCCTCGACCATCACCATGCGCAACGCCGGGAAGCGCTCGAACACGCCCTCCAGCACCAGGCTGGCGATCAGCGCCTGGAAGCTGTGCACGTTGATATGATGATCTTGCAGGTAAAACGATGGCCAGCCGCCGCCGGTCGAGGCATAGCCGCCGCCAATGCTGGAGACGTGGATCGCGATCGGCAGTCCGTTGGCCGCCGCGGCGGCAAAGATCGGCCAGTAGCGCTTGCGTCCCAACGGTTCGATCATCTTCGAGGGAAGCTGCACCTGGACAAAAGCGCGGTCGCCCGCCCGACGCTCGATTTCATCGACCGCTGCGTCCGGGTCTTCGTGCGCCACGGTGATCGACGCCCGCAGCCGCGCATCGCCGGCGACCCAATGGTGCGACCTGCCAATCGTTCAATGCGGTACACAGCGCGGCGCCAAGCTCGGTGTTGCGGGTATTTCCGCCGTTCAGGCGCAGCGGCATCAGGATGCCGTATGCAACGTCATTGGCGTCCAGAAGTTGCTGCTGCATGAAGGCAAGATCGGAGCCGGGCTGCCCGCCGCCCGGCGGCCACGCGTCGCGGCGCGCGGTGTCCGGCGCCGCCTTCGGGTAGTTGGTGCCGGTCGAGAACGGCAGCCGGGCCTGCGCGCCGAACTCGGCAAGATGTCGTTGCCACTGCAACGGCAGCCACGGGTTGAGGTCGGCGGCAGAACGCATGGTCGGGTGGATGTCGCAATCGACAATGCCCAGCCTTGTGGCAGGTTGCGGCGCCCGCTCAAGCGTTTCCGAACCCATGCTCATGGCATCGTCTCCTGTAACCGCGGATAGGTGGCCAGCGGATTGTCCACGCAGAGCTTCTCGACCAATGCCGCCGGCATTCCCGCCGGGATCGCGGCATCCCCGTCGAAATGCCAGTGCGGGAAGTCGGTGGAGAACAGCAGGATCTCATCCGAATCGATTTGTTCGAGAATGCGTTCGACCTCGGCGGCACCAGGCGCGTCGAACGGTTGCAGTGTCATCCGCACGTGCTCGCGTACCAGCGCGGCCGGGCTGCGCTTCATCCACGGCGCCTCGGTGCGCAGCCCGCGCCAGCTTTTGGTGGCACGCCACAGGAAGGCGGGCAGCCAGGTCACGCCGGACTCGATCAGCACGATGCGCAGACCGGGAAAAGTGTTGAACACGCCTTCCGCCATCAGGCTCAGCAACTGTGCTTCGAACGCCGCCGTCTGGTTCACATAGTCCTGCGTGATGTGCGATGGCCAGCCGATCGAGGTCGGTGCATGGCGGTACGCCGAGCCGGCATGGATGCCGACCGGCAATCGGTGCCGCGCCGCGGCTTCGTAGATCGGCCAGTAATAGCGGCGGCCCAGCAGCATTTCGTGCATCGCCAGCAGCAGCACCTGCACGAAGCGGCGGTCGCCGGCGAGGCGCTCGATTTCCTCGGCGGCGTAATGCGGGTTCTGCGCCGGCACGATGATGGAGGCGCGCAGCCGCTGGTCCCGGTCGGAGCCATTCGGCCGCCAGCCAGTCGTTCACCGCGCGGCACAGCGCCGCCGCCAGGTCTTCGCTGTGCACGGCCTGCGCGCCATGCAGGCAGTTGCAGATCGCGGCGCGCGCACCGAACTGATCCAGCAGTTTCGCCTGTAACATGGGCAGATCGGCGCCGGGCGGCCCGGAGTCCGGCCGCCAGTCCGGCCGGCAGCTCAATGGCGCACCCGCCGGATAGCTTGCCAGTTCAAGCCCGTCGGTGCCGCGCGTGACGATCAGCTCGCGCCAGGCGGAATCCAGATAGGGCAGCAGCGCCTTCATGCCGGGCACCGACACGTGAACATCGCAGTCGATCGTGTCCGCGGGCAAATGCATGGTGCAGCCTAGGCCGGGGCACCCCGTCTGTGAAGCTTGCGGCCGGCATGATAATGGCGCGACTTGTATTGCGGCGGAGCTGAGCCGATGGAGCTTTCGTACGATCGCGGTCTGTTCGGCCGGTTGCGGCGCGATGCCGGGGCGCAGTGGCGCGATTACCTGGAGCATCCGTTCGTGCGCGGTCTGGGCGACGGCACGCTGCCGCAAGCCGCGTTCCGGCGCTATCTGGTGCAGGACTACCTGTTCCTTATTCAGTTCGCCCGGGTGTACGCGTTGGCCGGATATAAGAGCTCCGGTCTGGCGGATCTGCGCGCCGCCGCGGCGGGAATGGCGGCGATCGTTGATGTCGAAATGAAACTGCACGTGGCATATTGCGCGGAGTGGGGCCTGACCGAGGCGGACATGGCAGCCGAGCCGGAGGCGATGGAAACGATCGCCTACACCCGCTTCGTGCTGGACCGCGGGCTGTCCGGCGATCTGCTGGACCTCCAGGTGGCGCTGGCGCCGTGCATCGTCGGCTACGCGGAAATCGGTGAGCAGCTGACGCGGCAGGCAGTTGCGGACGGAAACCCCTACGCGGCATGGATCGCCACCTACGCCGGCGAGGATTACCGCACGGCGGCATCGGGGGCGATGAAAACACTCGATCGGCTGGCGGCCGAACGAGGCGCGGAGGCCCGCTATCAGGAGCTCGCCGCAACGTTCCTGACCGCAACGCGTCTGGAGACCGCATTCTGGGAGATGGGCTGGCGCGCCTGACCGTCACCTTCCGGCTCCCCCAGCGTGCGCCAGTCGGTGCTCTTCGGCACCATGCCTTCGAACGACCGAGCTTCGCCATGCGGCACCGTCCGGCCGACGCCAATCGCCGGACCGCCGTCGCGGAACCTGCGTGCCGCTGCCACCATCTGGCGGCGGAACCGGCCGATCGCCAGGTCGCTGGCGCCGAGCCTCTCGCGCGACCGGTCGGCGATCGGCCCCATCGATTCCCACATCGCCATGTCCTGCGTCGGGATGCCTTTGATGCCGGTGAAGTCGCCGCGCTTCATCGCCGCGCGATCCTGCATGTAGCGGTTCTGCAGCGAACGCACCGGCACCCAGTTCGCGTCCAGCTCGATGCCGCGCCGTGCCGCGCAGAATTCGCGCCAGGCTGCCTGATCGATGCCGCCGGTCTCGTGCCAGGCGATCCAGTAGAACATCGTGTTGGTATCGTCGATCGGCACGATCGCCTGCGCCAGCCTGTACCGATCGTTGGGCGGGATCAGCACGGTGAACGGCGCGACGAAGACGGTGATGCGCACATAATCGTGCGTCTCCGCATCGAGGATCGGCTGGCGGATCGCGGCGTAGCGGAGCCCTAAGTCGCTGCAGCTGCGACTGCCAATCGCGGCGACTTGTCGGTCGATGGGCGCGGCCAGACGGTTTCGGTCGCCTTGGCGCCATCGACCGGGGCCGAGGGCATGTCGGTCGAATGCAGGCTGGAACTGTGCGCCGGAATCGATCGCGCCTTCCAGCACCTGCGCCCAGTTGCAGGCTGATGTGCATCTTGACGATGCTGATCCGCGTGGTCGGCGTCGGCGCCCAGGCGGGCGGCTCGAACGCCGGCCGTTCCGCCGCGGGCCCATATAGACCCAGACGAAGCCGCCGGCTTCGTGCGCCGGATAGGCGTTGTGCTTGACCTGCTTCGGCAAGCGGCTGTCCGGGGCTTCGCTCGCCATCTCGAGCACGTTGCCGTCCACGTCGAATTTCCAGCCATGATACAGGCAGCGCAGCCCGCAGTCCTCGTTGCGGCCGAGCACCAGCGAGGCGCGGCGATGCGGGCAATGCTCGCCCGAGCACGCCAAGCCGGCCGGCGGTGTCGCGGAACACCACGAGGTCTTCGCCGAGCAGACGGACCGCCAGCGGGGCGCCGTCGGGCTCGATGACCTCCTCCGACAGGCAGGCGGGGAGCCAGTGCCGGCGCATGATCTGGCCCATCGGCGCATCGCCCTCGACGCGGCAGAGCAGGTCGTTTTCTTCCGGCGTCAGCATGGCAGAACTCCCGGCGATCCGCTTCAGTGCTACGGCGGTAGCCGGGTGGTGTCGAGATTGATACACCGGGCGCCATGCCGAAGGAGCCGACAGCATGACCCAGCCCAGCAGCGCCGAGCGCAATGACGCGATCGCGGTGCCGCCGCATTTGTCTGACCTCGATGCGATGCTGGTGGCGGACCTTGTCGATGCCAACCGCATCCTGTTCCGGCAGGGAGTGGTCGATGCGTTCGGCCACATCAGCGTCCGCCATCCCGTGCGCGCCGGCAATTTCCTGCTGGCGCGCAACATGGCGCCGGCGCTGGTCACTGCGACCGATCTGCTGGAATTTGGTCCCAACTCCGAACCGGTGCAGCCCGACGCGCAGCGCGTCTATCTGGAACGCTTCCTGCACGGCGAGATCTATCGCGCGCGGCCAGACGTGATGGCAGTGGTGCACAGCCACTCGCCGGCGGTGATTCCGTTCGGGCTGGTGCCGGGCCGGACCCTGCGCCCGGTGTGCCACATGGCGAGCTTCCTCGGCCGTGCGGTTCCGGTGTTCGAGATCCGTCGCTGCGCCGGCGAAGACAGCGACATGCTGATCCGCTCGCGCGAACTGGGGGCGGCGCTGGCCGTGGATCTCAGTCATGAAACTGCTGTGCTGATGCGCGGGCACGGCTCGACCGTGGTGGGAGCCGATATCCGTCAGGCGGTGTTCCGCGCGATCTACACGGAGGTGAACGCAAGGCTGCAGGCCGATGCGTTGCGGCTGGGCGAGCCGATCTGCCTGACCGAGGCTGAAGCCGCCGCCTCGGCGCGCACCAATGCCGGCCAGGTGGCCCGTCCGTGGGAGCTTTGGCGACGCGCCGCCTGGGCGTAGAGATCGCCGTTCGGGAGGACCCAATGAACACCAAATTTGCAGCGCTGACACTGGCCGTCGCGATTCTCGGCACATCCGCACTGGCCGCCGAGCCGTACGACGTGAACGTGGTCCTGCCGCTGACCGGGGGCGCCTCGTTTCTCGGCAAGGCGGAGCACCAGTCGCTGGAGCTGGTCGAAAAGCAGACGAATGAAACCGGTGGCATTCAGGGCCGGACTCTGCGTTTCGTGTTCCACGATGACCAGTCCAGTCCGCAGGTCGCGGTGCAACTGGCCAGCCAGATCACCGCGGCGCAGCCCGCGGTGATGATCGGATCGTCCATCGTTGCGATGTGCAACGCCATGGCGCCGTTGATGGCGCACGGACCGGTGGAGTATTGCCTGTCGCCCGGCATCCACCCGCCGGCGGGCAGTTACGTGTTCACCTCCAGCGTTTCGACGCGCGACCTGGCCCGCGCGCTGATCCGGTATTACCGGATGCGCGGCTGGACGCAGCTTGGTGTCATCACCAGCACCGACGCCAGCGGGCAGGACGCCGACACAAGCATCGCGGACGCGGTCGCCCTGCCGGAAAACGCCGGTGTCAGGCTGGTTGCGCACGAGCACTTCAATCCGGGCGATGTCAGCGTTACCGCGCAGATCGCCACCATCAAAGCGGCCAACCCGCAAGCGATGATCGCCTGGAGCACGGGCGCGCCGATCGCTACAATTTTCAAGGGTATCGTGCAGGCCGGGCTGGATATTCCGGTGGGCACCACGGACGGCAACATGACGCACGCGCAGATGACGCAGTATGCCGGGTTCCTGCCGAAGCAGCTTTATATTCCGTCTGCGGAATGGGTATATCTGGGCGGCCCGGGAGTGACCGATCCGGCGGTGCGCGCGGCGCAGCAACAATTCGCCGGCGCGTATAAGCAGGCTGGTTTGCAGCCGGATGTCGCGGCGGCGCTCGCCTGGGACCCGGCGCAGAACCTGGTTGCGGCGCTGCGCCAGCTTGGTCCGGGTGCGACCGCGGCGCAGGTGAAGACGTGGCTCGCGGCGTTGCAGGGTCATGCGGGCGTTGATGGCGTCTATGATTTCACCGGCGCCCCGCAACGCGGGCTGGATGTGCGGAACGCCGTGGTGACGCACTGGGATCCCGCCAAGGATTTCTGGCGGCCGGTCAGTCAGCCGGGCGGGACGCCGCTCGGTCAGTAGCAATCCGGTGCTGCAGGCCGGGCAGATCGTCCTGGGCGGGTTGATCCAGGGCGGCGTGTTTGCCCTGGTCGCGCTGGGGTTTTCGCTGGTGTACCGGGTGACCGGGGTCGTCAACCTGGCCCAGGGCGGGTTCTGCGTGCTGGGCGCGCTGAGTTTCGGTTCGTTGCAGACGGGACTTGGGTTGGCGTGGCCGGTCGCAGCGCTGGCCGCGATGGCGCTGACCGCGCTGTTCGGGCTGATCGTCGGCGCGATCACCTTCGTGCCGGGACTGTCGCGGTTGTCCAACAGCAGCATGCTGATGATGACCGCCGGCCTGCTGATTACCATCGACGGGACGGCGTTGCTGCTATGGGGCAGCCAGCCTTATGCCATCTCGCCGTTCACCGGGGAGCAGCCGGTTCAACTGCTCGGGCTCACCGTACCGTCCCAGGGATTGTGGATTTTCGGCGTGGCTGCGGCGGTGGTGATTGCCGTCTGGTGGGTGCTGGCGCGCACGACGGTGGGCCGCGCGCTGCTTGCGTGCGCCGAGAACGCCGTGGCGGCGCGGCTGGTCGGGATCGATGTGCGGCTGCTGAACCTGGGGAGCTTCACGGCCGCGGCGGCGATCGGCGGGGTCGGCGGGCTGGTGGTGGCGCCGCTGGTATCGTTGCAATATGATTCCGGACATTTCTTCACCAATGCCGGGTTCATCGCGGTGGCGATCGGCGGCATGGGATCGCTGATCGGCGCCGTTGCCGGCGGGATCTTTCTGGGCGTCGCGGAACAGCTTGCGGCGGGCTACGTGTCCAGCCTGTTCAGCAACGGGCTCGCCCTGGCGCTGCTGCTGGTGACGCTGCTGTGGCGCCCGCAGGGCCTGTTCGCGACGGGCGGACACCGACGCCAGGACGTGCGCGAGGAACCGCGTGTCACCCGGGCCATGGTTCGGCTGGACGGACGTGGCGCTGCGGTGGCAGGTGTGGCAGCGTTGGCTGCGCTGGCGGTGCTGCCGTTCGCGGTCGGGCCGGGGGCGCTGGCGTCACTGGTGATTGCGCTGATTTTGTTCATCGCGGTGCTTGGGCTGGACGTGCTGATGGGCTACGCGGGGCAGGTCAGCCTGGGGCAGGCGGGGTTCATGGCGCTGGGCGGCTACACCGCCGCGATCCTGGCGACCCGCTACGGGCTGCCGCCGCTGTTGGGGACGCTGGCCGGGGTCTGTTTGTCGGCGGCGGTCGCCGTGCTGCTGTCGGTGGTTACGTTACGGTTGCGCGGTGCATATCTGGCGCTGGCCACGCTGGCGTTCGGGCTGATGATCAATTCACTGACTGTCGGACTGACCGATCTCACCGGCGGCCCGTCGGGGCTGGTCGGCATTCCCGGTTTCGCAATTGGTGGCTTCAGCTTTGCGACGCCGATGGCGATGTATTGGCTCGTGCTGGCGGTGATCGTCGTGCTGGTACTGCTGTTCGCCGGAGGCATGCGCGGCGGGTTCGGACGGGCGTTGCAGGCGATCCGCACCGACCAGCTTGCCGCGGCGGCGCTCGGTGTGAACGTAGCGCGCTACAAGCTGGTTGCGTTCGTCTTGTGTGCGGTGCTTGGGTCGTTGGCCGGCAGCCTGTATGCGTTCGACTTTCACTTCCTGTCGCCTGACATGGTCGGGACCGCCCGTTCATTCGAACTGATCGCCATGCTGGTTCTGGGCGGCGAGGGCACCCTGGCGGGCGGACTGATCGGCGCTTTGCTGATCACGCTGCTGCCGACGTTGTTTCAGCCGCTGGCTGCTTACAAAGTGCTGGCAGAGGGGCTGATCCTGGTGATCGTGTTCCTGGCTGCACCGGGCGGTGTGCTGGGCAGCGCGATCCTGGCGCTGCGACTGCGCGTTGCGGTCAGCCGGCCGTGACGCAACCGGCGTTGGAAGTCGCCGGCCTGACGGTGCGCTTCGGCGGTGTGCGCGCGGTGGATGATGTGTCCTTCGCGGTGGGTTCCGGCAGCCTGACCGCGTTGATCGGCCCGAACGGCGCCGGCAAGACGACGCTGTTCAATCTGGTAACCGGCGTAGCCTACGCCGACGCCGGCAGCGTGCGGCTGTTCGGTGTGCCGATCCTGGGGTGGCGCCCCGATGCGATCGCGGCGCTCGGGTTGTTGCGAACGTTCCAGGCAGCGCGCGTGTTTCCGGGCATGACGGTGCTGGACAATGTGCTGGCCGGCGCGCATTTGCGGCTGCACCATGGGCCGGTCGCTCAGATGCTGTTTCTGCCCGGCGCACGTGCCGAGCAGCGTGCGCTGACCGCTCGCGCCGAGGCGCTGCTCGATCTGGTTGGCCTGACCACATGGCGCGATGCGGCGGCGACGGAGCTGCCGATGGGTGCGCAGAAGCTTGCCGAGATTTGCCGCGCGCTGATGGCGGGTCCGCGGTTGCTGCTGCTTGATGAACCGGCCGCCGGGCTGAACGACACGGAGACCGCCGAGCTGAGCGCCCTGCTGGGCGCCGTGCGCGACGTCGGCGTCACCGTTCTGATCGTCGAGCACAACATGTCCCTGGTCATGGCGAGCGCCGATCGCGTGGTGGTGCTGGATGCCGGCCGGCGGATTGCCGAGGGCACACCGGGGGAAGTACGGGCCGATCCGGTGGTGATCGAGGCGTATCTGGGCGTGGGCGGCTGATGCTGCGGATCGAGGATATTTCCGCCGGATACGGCAGGACTGACGTGCTGTACGGTGTTTCGTTGCAGGTGCCCGCTGGCGGCGTGGTGGCGCTGGTCGGGGCCAACGGCGCCGGCAAGACCACGCTGGCGCGCGTTGTTTCCGGCTTGTTGCCGGCCCGGCACGGCCGGATCGTCTTCGACGGCCGGGTGATCGGGCATGCCAGCCCGGGGGAACGCCTGGCGATGGGGTTGGCGCACGTCCCGGAGGGTCGGCAGATTTTTGCCGGACTCAGCGTCGCGGACAATTTGCGGTTGGGCGCGTTCGGGCGCCGTGCGGAATTTGGCGTGGCAGGAATCGCGCGGCGGCTGGACGAGGTGTGTGCGCTGTTTCCGCCGTTGCGTGAACGATTGCGCGATCTGGCCGGCAATCTTTCGGGCGGCCAGCAGCAGATGCTGGCGATTGCCCGCGCGTTGATGAGCCGCCCGCGCTGCCTGATCCTGGACGAGCCATCGCTTGGCCTGTCGCCGCTGCTGGTCGGCGATATCTTCCGTTTGATTTCCGGAATGCGGGATGCCGGGCTTGCGGTATTGCTGTCTGAACAGAATGCCCGATTGAGCCTGGCCATCGCAGATCATGGTTATGTGCTGGAACGAGGGCGGATCACGCTGGACGGACCGGACCTGTTGCGCCGGCCCGAGGTGGCCGAGCGGTATCTCGGCGTCGGGTCCGCGGATGCCGAGGCGGTCCGCGCCGGTGCTCTGCGGCGGACAGCACTGGCCAGCCGCCTGGCCGCGATCATCGGGTAGGAGACGGACATGGCGAAGCTCACGCTTTCGGTTGCGGTCGGCAACTATGACCGGACCCGGCCGCTGGCCGATGGAGAAGTGCAGATCGACGGCGTCGATCCAGTGTTCATGCTGCTGGAGCCGGAAGAAATCTTCTTCCGCGCGTTTCGCCATGTCGCGTTCGACGTCTGCGAGTTGTCGCTGAGCAGTTTCACCGTGCGCACCGCGCGCGGCGATTGCCCCTATGTCGGCCTGCCGGTGTTTCCGTCGCGCGCCTTCCGCCATACCGCGATCTATGTGCGGCGCGATCGCGTGACCGAGCCGACTGATCTGAAGGGCAGGCGGATCGGCTCCCCCGAATACCAACTGACGGCGAATGTCTGGGCGCGGGCGCTGCTGGAAGACGAATTCGGAGTCCGACCGGAGGATGTGACCTGGGTGCGCGGCGGGCTGGAACAGGCCGGGCGGGTGGAGAAGATCGCCGTCGAGCCGCCACCGGGATTGCGACTGGAACAGGCACCGGACACCGAGACGCTGTCGGGCTTGCTGGCATGCGGTGAGATCGACGGCATTATCGCGCCGCGCGCGCCGTCCTGTTTCGCCCGCAACGAGGTCGGCTGGCTGTTTCCGGACCCGGTTGCGGCCGCATCGGAATACTACCGGCGCACACGCATCTTTCCGATCATGCATCTGCTCGGGCTGCGGCGGGAGCTGGCGGACCGGCACCCCTGGCTACCCGGCTCGTTGGTGAAGGCGTTCACGCGTGCCAAGGAGATTGCGCTGGCGCGGCTGGCCGATCCCGCTGCCAGCAAGGTCACGCTGCCTTTCGTCGAAGAACGCCTGTCCGAGGCGCGTGCATTGATGGGAGCGGATTTCTGGTCGTACGGCGTGGAGGCCAATCAGGAAACCCTGGCGACCTTCCTGCGCCACCATCATCGCCAGGGATTATCCGCGCGATTGCTGCGGCCTGAGGAGCTGTTTCATCCGGCAACTCTTGAGTCACCTAAGATATGACACCAGATATTCGGGCGTCATTCCCGCCCGACAGCCGCCCGATCTCCGTCACCATCTGATCGGTGGTTCGCTGCCGGCAATAGCCGCTGTTGTTGCGAAACGCCCAGTCGTGCCGCTCCGGCGTCAGCGTCACGCACGCATCCGTAACCGCTGTAACCAGATATCCGAGGTCGCAAGCATCGCGGATTGCCGAATCGATGCACTGGTCGGTCAGGCCGCCGGCGATCATCAGCGACCGCACGCCAAGGTTGCGCAGCACATAGTCGATATTGGTGGAAATGAAAACCGACGACGACGTCTTCGGAATGACGATCTCATCCGGCTCCGGCGCGATCGCGTCCAGCACCTTCGCGTCCCATGACCCGCGCGGCACATCCAGGCCGCTGATCTTGTAGTCCAGGCTGCGGTCGCGTCCGTCACCGGTCAGGTTTTCGATCACTGTGTACATCACCTCGATGCCGGCGCGGCGGCACGCGAGTTGCAGCCGACGCATGTTGGGGAGCGCGGTTTCCCGCAGTGTGCGGAAGAAGAAGCCGTACCGCGCATCACGTTCGGGCGCACTCAGGCTGGCGTATTCGCCGCCGTCTTCCCGGGCGTTGTAGTTCTGCACATCGACGAACAGCAGCGCGGCGTGTTTTGGGTCGATCTCGACATCACGGCTGAGGCCGGCGGCATTCATGCGGTTGCCTCCCGTAGCTGACGATCGGCTTCCGGCAGCAGACGGGCGAGCCGCGCGGCCCAGGATTCCTGGCCGGCTTCATTGGCGATCAGGTCCTGGCGGATTTCTACCTCCACATGCGGCAGGCCACGCCGCTCGGCATGGACGGGCACGGTATAGTCCGTCAGGTCGCTGACGCTGTAGGGTGCATTGTCGCCGGTGACAAGGTCGCCTTCGTGGCGCAACAGGTCCAGCAGAATCCGGGCCAGCCGCGCATCGCGGTTGTACAGCATGCCGACATGCATCGCCCGGGATTCCCCGCGGAACACCGGGGTGAAGCTGTGCATGGCGATCAGCACGGTGCGCCGACCGGCATGCTCGCGCGCGTCCAGCACGGTGCGAATGCGGTCGTGATAGGGCACGAAAATCTCCCGTTGGCGCGCGGCGCGGTCGGCGGGCGTCAGGTCCCGGTTGCCGAGGATTTCCGTATTTTCGCTGATCGCCGGAATGGAGCTGTCAACTTCGGGCGACCGGTTGCAATCGATCACCAGCCGCGAATAGGTCTGAAAAATCGCCGAGGCATCGAGCGCGGCAGACAGCCGCTCGGTCACGCCGGCGATGCCGATGTCCCAGGCGATGTGGCGGTCGAGTTCGCGCGGCGGCAGGCCAAGCGTGCTCAGTCGGCGCGGGATCACGCGCCCGGCGTGATCGGCGGTGAGCAGGAAATCGGAGTTGCCATCGGGGCGCAGCACGCGCGCCGGCGCTGGCTCATCCGGGGCCAGAAGGAGCGGATCATTGTTCATGCCGCGCACACTAGCACCGATCCTCGCCAAGCTGCATGCTCCGGCGATCATGCACCCCAGCGATCTCACTTATGCCTCCGCCGCCGACCTGGCCGCGATGATCCGCGCACGCACGATCTCGCCGGTCGAATTGATGCGGGCGACGCTCGATCACATAGAACGCAGCCAACCGGTGTTGAACGCTTTCATCACGGTGGCGGCCGATTCGGCGATGCGCACGGCGCACGAAAGCGAGGCCGCGGTGATGCGGGGCGATCCGCTCGGCAATCTGCATGGCGTCCCGCTCGCGGTGAAGGATCTGGTGCCGACCGCCGGACTGCGCACCACGTGGGGGTCTCTGATCTTCAAGGACCACGTGCCTGACATCGATGCTGTGGCGGTGGCACGCCTGAAACAAGCCGGCGCGATCGTGGTCGGCAAGACGACGACTCCCGAATTCGGCCAGCAATGCCTGACCCAGGCGCCGCTGTTCGGCCGCACCCGCAACGCCTGGCGCGCCGACCGCAGCGCCGGCGGTTCCAGCGGTGGATCGGCGGTGGCGGTCGCCGCTGGTCTGGCGCCGATCGCGGTGGCGACCGACGGCGGCGGCTCCACGCGAATCCCGGCCGCGTGCAACGGGGTGGTCGGCTTCAAGCAGGGGCTTGGCGTGGTGCCGCAGGAATACGCGCAGGATGGATTCGGTAACATATCCTACATCACGCCGATGACGCGCACCGTGCTGGACACGGCGTTGATGCTGGACGCCATGGCCGGCGCCGAGCCGCGCGATCCGCTGACCACCGCGCGGCCCAAACCGGATTTCCTCGCTGCCGCCCGGGCGGAAGGCGGACTTGCCGGCCTGCGCATCGGCTGGCGCGCCCGGCTTGGCAATACCGCCGTGGCAGCGGACGTGCTGGCGGCGTGCGCGGCGGCATTGCAGGCGTTCGCAGACCTGGGCGCCGAACTATCCGAGCTATCGGCGTCGTTCGAGAATCCGGAGCGTGTGTGGTTCGTCAACAATGGTGCCTATCGGATGGCGCAGTTCGGGCACCATCTGCGGCAGCACCGCGCCATCATGTGCCCGACTTTCGTGCGCCAGATGGACCGCGTGGCGAGCTATTCGGCGGCCGAGCTGTACGACGCGATCTTCCAGCGCACCCGGTTGTACCGTCAGGTGCAGGACTGGTTCGGGACATGCGACATCGTCGCCATGCCGACGCTGTCCCGCACAGCCGTGCCGATCGACCAGGATTTCTTCGGCCCGATCGAGATCGATAACCAGTCGGTCGAAAACATCCGAGCCGCCTGGTACCCCTACACCATGCCATTCAACCTGACCGGCAATCCGGCGATCAGCCTGCCCTGCGGCTTCGATGGCGACGGCATGCCGCTGGCGATCCAGTTGATTGCGCCGCCCGGCGCCGATGCGGAGCTGCTGCGCGTGGCTGCCGCCTTCGAGCGTGCCCGTCCCTGGGGTGGCCAGCGGCCCGACTTGCCGTGGGGCAATTGACGGCTGCCGGCTGCGCCAGGCTGGTTGCCTGGCGTTCGTGGTTCGACCATAATCCGATAACTTCGATAGCGGATCGGTTTGCGGGAGCGCCGCTTGCTCCCGATCAGGGAGGCTGCTTCCATGCGCTTGTTCAGGACATTGCTGGCCTTGGTTGGGGTTGCCATCTTCGCGGGCGGCGCGCAGGCGCAAAGCGGCAACACCCAAGGGATCACCGATACTACCATCAAGATCGGCAGCCTTGGCCCGTTCTCCGGCGAAAGCACCGTGTTCGACCCGCTGAACTACGGTCCTGATGCGTATCTGCGCTATATCAATGCGCAGGGCGGCGTGAACGGGCGCAAGTTCGAAACCGTGTTCGCCGATTCCGCCTGCAACGAGGCGAAGGGCATCGCTGCCGCGAAAAAGCTGATCTACGAAGACAAGGTCTTCATGATCATGGGCAATCCGTGCAGCGGCGTAGCGATGGCCATCAAGCCGATGCTGGAAAAGGAAGGCATTCCCTGGATCGGTATCGCGGCCAATCCGAAGATCACCACGCCGCCGGTCCCCGGCATGTTCCACGCCACCTATACCGGCGTGCAATCCGGCCGCGCCATGGCGAGCTTCGCGCTGAGCAAACCCGGCGTTACGAAAATCGCACTGATCGAGCACAGCAACGACTGGGCGCACGGCTACTGCGATCCGGCGACTGACTACATCAAGCAGCATGGCGGCACCATCGTCGCCACCACGGTGATGGAGCGCGGGTCCACGGATGCGACCACGCAGGCGTTGCTGATCAAGGCGTCCGGCGCGCAGGCTGTCATGGGATGCCTGTATCAGCAGGAGTTGGTGATCTTCCTCCGCGCGATGCAGACATACAGCGTGGATGCTTTCACGGTCGCTGCGCTGGGCGCTGATTTCGAGCAAACGGTCCGCGATGTGGGCGATCCGGCGGCGGTGCGCGGCAAGTTCTTCCAGCCGTATCAGTTCAAGGCGAAACTCGACGAGGGGCCGCTGAAGCAGTTCCACGACATCTTCGTGAAATACCTGACCAAGAGCGAATTGCCGAAGCAGGGTGAGCCGACCAATTTCTACTATTTCGGCGTGCCGGCCGGCATCGTCACCGTCGAAGGCTTCCGCCGCGCCGGCCCACATCCCACGCGCAAATCCTGGGAGGCCGCGATCGAATCGATCAAGGACTTCGATACCGGCGTCTTGGCGGATACCGAAACCTTCGGGCCGGACAAGCACGTCGGCGTTGAGCGGATGTATGCGGTCGGCCTCGACAAGAACGGCAACGAGGTGGTGTACAAGACCTGGAACGAGCCTCTGAGCGGCGGCACATAACGCAGGCGCCGTGCTGAACAGCATGCTGCCGCAGCTTGTCGTCAGCGGCATCACCTCCGGCATGCTGTATGCGCTGATCGCGCTGTCGATGACGGTGGTCTATCGGGCCACCACGGTGGTGAATTTTGGCCACGGCGACATGGTGGCGGCCGGCGCCTATGCCGCGTTCGTTCTCGCCACCGGACTGGGGCTGCCGTTCGTCGTGTCGCTGGTGCTGGCGATCGGTCTGCTGTTCGTGTTCGGCGTGCTGATGCAACGATTGCTGTTGCAGCCGATCGCGGCCGGGCCGCATTTGTCGCTGGCGATGATGGCGCTGGCGGTCGGCTATGCGATACGCGGGGCGGAGCGCCTGGAATGGGGCAACGACGTGCTGAACCTGGCGCGGCCCTATCCACGCGGCGTGTTCATGCTGGGCTCGGTGGTCGTCACGTCGGATGATCTGGTGATCACCGGCTTTGTCTTGCTGCTGTTGCTGGTGCTGTTCACGGTGTTCCATCTCACGCCGATCGGTCGCATCGTTCAGGCGGTGTTTCAGAGCGAGCGTGGGGCTGCGCTGGTCGGTATAAACGTCCGCGCGTTTCATGCCGCCGCCTGGGGGGCCGGCGCGGCACTGGGCGCCATCGGCGGCGTGCTGGTCGCGCTGATCGTTCCGCTCACGCCCGATATGGGGCAGTGGGTGCTGATCCAGGGCTTTGCGGCGATGACGCTGGGGGGATTCGGGTCGCTGTATGGCTCGGTGATCGGCGGCGTGCTGCTGGGCGTCTTGCAGAAACTTCTGGGCTTTTATGTCGGTAGCGTATTTATCGACATTACCGCCTACCTGACCACGATCCTGGTCCTGCTGATCCGGCCGAGTGGCCTGTTTGGCCGGCAATCGACCGTCCGGGTGTGAGCGGCCGGCCACGTCCGCGGCTGAGCTCCGCGCGGCGTGTGTTCTGGCTCGCTCCCATCCTGCTGCTGCCGCTGCCGCTGTTCCTGAACCAGTATCAGCAATACGTGGTCAACATGATGCTGATGTACGTGCCCGTCGGGGTGGGATTCAACCTGGTGGTGGGCAACCTGGGTCTGCTGGCGTTTTCCAACGTCGCGCTGTTCGGGATCGGGGCATACACCACCGGCGTGCTGATGCTGCAGCTCGGGTGGTCCTGGTGGGTCACGATCGTGCCGGCCGGCATCATGGGGGGCATCGCCGGCTGTGCGGCGAGCGTGCCGGCGCTGCGCGGGGTGCGGTCGTTCTACCTGGCGATCATGACCCTGGCGTTCGGCGAGTTGATGCGCTGGATCTACATCCGCTGGGAAGCGGTGACCGGCGGATCGTCTGGAATGGCGGTGCCGGCGGCGGATCTGTTCGGATGGCCGCTCGGCAGCGAATGGCGCCGGTTCTATGTGTTCCTGGCGCTCGCGACGCTGGTCGTGGTGCTGACCGCCCGCCTGCTGCGCACGCGGTTCGGCCGCGCCTTCGTGGCGATCAAAGGCAACGAGTTGGCGGCGGCCGCGATGGGCATTCCGACCAACCGGTATATCGTGCTGTGCTTCGCCTGGAGCGGCTTCGTCGTCGGCATCGGCGGCGCGATGTTTGCCGCCCTGGTGGGCCATCTGACGCCGGTTTCGTTCGATCTGACGGAACTGATCCTGGAGTTTGCCATCATCATGGTGGGCGGGCTCGGCAGCCTGATCGGCTCGGTGATCGGTGCCGTGGTGATCACTGCCGCGCCGCAGGTGTTCGCGAACTTCCCAGGGTTTCAGGAGCTGGTGTTCGGCGTGCTGATCATCCTGGTGATCCTGTTCCTGCCGAACGGCCTGGCCAGTCTGCTGGCCCGCCTGCATCCGGTTTTCCAGGACCGCTATCACCGTGACTGAAACGGCGAAACTGCTCGACGTGTCTGACCTGACCGTCCGGTTCGGCGGCCTCGTCGCGGTCAGCTCGGTTTCGTTGAATGTGAAGGAGGGGGAAATCTGCGCGCTGATCGGGCCGAACGGCGCCGGCAAGACCAGCCTGTTCAACGCAATCGCCGGGTACGTGCCGGTGACATCCGGGCGCGTACTGTATCGCGGCACCCCGATCCAGGGCCTTACGCCCCATGAGATCGCCACCAAAGGCGTCCGCCGCACCTTCCAGAACGGCGGGTTGTTCGGCGAGCTCACCGCACTGGAGAATGTGCTGGCCGGGATGCACCGGGCGATCGGCAGTGATTTCCTTGGGATCGTTCTTGGCTTGCCGGGTTCGACCCGGGCGGAAGCCGACGCCACCAGGCGGGCGGAGGAGCTGCTCGGTCTGATGGACCTGGCGCATCTCGCGGACCAGCCGGCCCGGTCGCTGTCCGGCGGGCAGCAGCGCATGGTGGAGATCGTTCGCGCGCTGGCGACCAATCCGCCGCTGCTGCTGCTGGACGAACCGGCAGTCGGCCTGGCCCCTGTCATGCGCCAGCAGCTTGGCACGATCATTCGCGGCCTGGCGCGCGAGACGGGGGATCGGCATCCTGCTGATCGAACACGCGATCGAGCTGGTGATGGACATTTCGGATCGCATCGTGGTGCTGAACTACGGGCGGAAAGTGGCGGACGGCACGCCGCGGGAAATCCGTTCCGATCGCAACGTGCTGGAGGCCTATCTCGGCCATGGCTGACGCATTGCTGTCGGTCGATGGGCTGAAGGTGGGATATGCGAACAGGCAGGTGCTGCTCGGGGTGGGGTTTTCGGTGTGTCAGGGGGAGGTGGTCGCGCTGCTGGGTGCGAACGGCAGCGGCAAATCGACCTGTCTGAATGCGGTCAGCGGGTTTGTCCGCCCCTGGGCGGGTTCCATTCGGCTGGATGGGCAGGAAATTGCCGGCCGGTTGCCGCACCAGATGTTCCGGCATGGGATCGTGCAGGTTTCCCAGTCGCGCGACCTGTTCGCGGACATGTCGGTGGAGGAGAATTTGCGCTTGGGAAGTTGGGTCCGGGGCAGTTGGGCCCGGGGCGGTTCCGTCAGCAGCCTGCTGGACGGTGTTTATGCGTCCTTCCCGCGGCTGGCGGAGCGAAAACAGCAGATCGTGCGCCTGATGTCCGGCGGTGAGCAGCAGATGGTTGCGATCGGGCGGGCGTTGATGGGACAACCGCGCATCCTGCTGCTGGACGAGCCGTCAGGCGGTCTGGCGCCGGCCTTCGTGCGAGAGATCGCGGCGATCATGGCGGCGCTGAAGCAGCGCGGAATTACCATGATGATCGTCGAGCAGAATATCCGGCTGGCGCTGGCCGTGGCGGACCGGTTGCTGATCCTGCGGGACGGGAGGGTGGTTCAGAGTCACGAGGTCAGCGGCGCGGTGTCCGAGGAGGCAATCGTGCGCAGCATCTATCTTTGACGATTGCTGACACGGATCGCAGTCGAATACCACCAGCCGACACCCTTGCCCAACCCCACGGGGGCGGCCCAGAATACCCGAGATGGCCGAAACGCTGCTCGACGTGAAGGGCCTCAACTGCCCGTTACCGGTGCTGCGCGCCAACCGCAGCCTGCGCGGCATGCAGCCCGGCGAACGGTTGCGCGTCCTCGCGACAGACCGCGCCAGCGTCGCCGATTTCCAGGCCTACTGCCGGGAAACCGGTCACGCCCTGCTGGCCTGGAGCGAGGAAGCCGGTGTGTTCAACTTCCTGATCCGCCGCCGGGCCGCCGATCCGGCGCCGAAAGACGATTGAAATGGCGACCGCGCTGATCACCCATCCTGCCTGCCTGGAACACGATGCCGGTGACTGGCACCCGGAATGCCCTGATCGCCTTCGCGCCGTTCTGGCCGCCCTGGAAGCCCCTGAATTTGCCTCCTTGCTGCGCGAGCCGGCGCCGGAAGCAACGCGTGAACAGCTCATGCTGGTTCATCCGTCCGCCTATGTTGAAACCGTCCTCGCCATCCGTCCTGGGCCGGGCGAGCTGGTGCAGCTCGACGGTGATACCGCCATGAATGCCGGCAGCGCCGGGGCAGCGTTGCGCGCCGCGGGTGGCGCTGTTCACGCCGTCGATGCGGTCATGGAAGGCTGGGCGCGCACCGCCTTCGTCGCGGTCCGCCCGCCCGGTCATCATGCGGAACCGGCGCGTCCGATGGGCTTCTGTCTGTTCAGCAACGCTGCCATCGCCGCGCTGTGGGCGCGCGAGCGGCACGGCGCGACGCGTGTCGCGGTGGTAGATTTCGACGTGCACCACGGCAACGGCACGCAGGCGGTGTTCGCCGCCGATCCGGCGCTGTTCTATGCGTCGTCACACCAGAGCCCGTGTTATCCCGGCACGGGTCACCGCCGCGAACGCGGCTGCGCCGATAATATCGTCAACACGCCACTGCCGCCCGGCGCCGACAGCGCCGCGTTCCGTGCCGCCTGGAGCGGCACGATTCTGCGGGCGCTCGATCAATTCTCGCCCGAACTGCTGATCGTGTCCGCCGGGTTCGACGCGCACAAGGCGGACCCGCTGGCACAGCTTCGGCTGGAAACCTCCGACTTCGCCTGGGTTACCACCGAACTGGTCGCCATCGCCGAGCGGCACACCGGCGGACGCATTGTCTCCGTGCTGGAGGGCGGCTACGACCTGCATGCGCTGGCGGCTTCGGCCGCGGCGCATGTGCGTGTGCTGATGCGCGCGGATTGAACGGAGGCAGCATGAAAATCACCGGCATCACCACCAAGGCGTTCCGCTGGCCGCGCGCCAGGCCGATCGCCAACGGCAAGCACACCTACACGCATGTGGATTTCGCGGTCACCGAGATCGCCACCGATGACGGCATCACCGGCATTGGGCTGGGCAGCGGCGGTGCGATCGAACAGGCGACGATTGACCGCCTGACCCCGATGCTGCTCGGCGAGGACCCGATCGATGTCGAGCGGCTCTGGCACAAGATGTGGGTGCCGAAGCTGATCGGCCGGCGCGGGCTGACCACGCGCGCCATCGCCACCATCGATATCGGCCTGTGGGACATCCGCGCCAAGTTCGCCAACCTGCCGCTTTACAAGCTGCTTGGCGGTTATCGCGACCGTGTGCCCACTTACATCGCCGGCGGGTATTACGAGGAAGGCAAGGGGCTGCGTGAGCTGGCGAAGGAAATGGAAGACAACGTCGCGATGGGCGCCCGCGCGGTAAAGATGAAAGTCGGCGGCGTGCCGATCGCCGAGGACGTCGCCCGGGTGCGCGCGGCGCGCGAGGCGGTCGGGCCGGACGTGAAGCTGATGATCGACGCCAACTGTGCCTATCGGTACTACGAAGCCATCCAGCTCGCGAAACGGGTGGAACAGTACGACATCTTCTGGTTCGAAGAGCCGGTGGCGCCGGACGACTATGACGGCCATCGCAAACTCGCCCAGGCCACCAGCATCCCCATCGCGACCGGCGAAAATGAGTACACACGTTACGGTTTTCGCGACCTGATCCGTAACGATTGCGCGGCGATCCTGAACGCCGATGCCAAGGTGCTCGGCGGCGTTACCGAGTTCATGAAGGTGGCGGCATTGGCGCAGGCGCACGACCTGGACATTGCGCCGCACGGTTCGCAGGACATTCACGTGCACCTGGTCGCGGCGATCAGCAACGGGCTGATCCTGGAGTTTTACCGCGATACGGTGGACCCGATGTGGGGCCGCATCTATCACCATACCCTGAAACTGAATGATGATGGCACCGTCAGTCCGCCTGATGTCCCGGGGATCGGTGCCGATCCGAATTACGACGTGCTCGACAAACACCGCGTGGCCTGAAGGGGATCCCGATGCAGAACACCGAAGAAATCTGGCGCTTGGTCGATACAAGGAAGGGCGCCTTCGAGCAAATGAGCGACCGCATCTGGGGGATGCCCGAGATCGCCTATACGGAAACCCGCTCCTGCGCCGAACACGCCGCGATGCTGGAGCGCGAAGGCTTCCGCGTGACCGCCAACGTCGCCGGAATTCCGACCGCTGTCATGGGCGAGGCCGGAGAGGGCGGGCCGGTGATCGCCATCCTCGGCGAATACGACGCACTGCCGGGCCTGTCGCAGGAAGCCGGCGTGGCCGAGCAGCGTCCGATCCCGGGCAACGGCTACGGGCATGGTTGCGGGCACAACCTGCTCGGGTCCGCATCCCTGCTGGCTGCTGCTGCGGTGAAGGACTATCTGGCCGAGCACGGCATCAAGGGCCGCGTGCGCTACTACGGCTGTCCCGCCGAGGAAGGTGGTGCCGCCAAAGGATTTATGGTGCGCGCCGGCGCGTTCGATGATGTCGATATCGCGGTGTCATGGCACCCGGCGGCGTTTGCCGGCGTGAACGAGGCGAAATCGCTCGCCAACACGCGCATCGATTTCACCTTCGACGGCCGCGCTTCGCACGCTGCCGCCGCGCCGCATCTCGGCCGCAGTGCGCTTGATGCGGTCGAACTGATGAGCGTCGGCGTCAACTACATGCGTGAGCACATGCCGTCGGATGCGCGCGTGCACTCGGCGATTTTGGATGCGGGCGGCATCGCGCCGAACGTCGTGCAGGCGCATGCCAAGGTGCGCTACCTGGTCCGCGCGAGGAACCTGCCGGAACTGACCCGGCTGATCGCCCGCGTCAAGAAAATCGCCGAAGGCGCGGCGCTGATGACAGAGACGCGGATGTCCCACCAGGTGGTGAGCGCCGTCTCCAACCTGTTGCCGAACACGCCGTTGGAGCGGGCGATGCACGACAACCTGATGCGGCTCGGGCCGCCGCCGTTCGATGACGCCGACCGGGCTTTCGCCGCGCAAATCCAGGCGACGCTGACGGATGAGGACATCGAGACCGCGTTCCGCCGGGTTGGCTTGCCGATGCAGAAGCACGCCCCGTTGTGCGACGGGATCGTACCGTTGGATGCGAAAGCGGCGCCGATGATGGGGTCGACCGACGTGGGCGACGTGAGCTGGGTGGTGCCGACGGTGCAGGCGCGTGGCGCGACCTATGCGATCGGCACGCCAGGCCATTCATGGCAGCTTACCGCGCAGGGCAAGATGCCGGCGGCGCACAAGGGAATGGTGCACGTGGCAAAGGTGATGGCCGGAACGGCGATCGATGCGATCCGCGACGAAACGCTGGTGGCACGCGCCAAGGCGGACCACCAGGCACGGGTGAGCGAAACCCCCTACGTCTGCCCGCTACCGGACGACATAACTCCGCCGATCGAGATGTCCCGCGCGGCGTAAGCTGAACAACGACCCCCTCTCCTCGTGTGAAGGGGAGGGGCCTTCACCCCAAAAACCGACGCATTCCCTCCGCCACGTCCGGCACGGGGGCGGCTCCTGATCGTGCGAACAGGCTGGACCTGGCGGTCAACACTCTCCTACGGTCTGGCAACGCTGCCGGGACGCCCGGGCGGCGGCACAGGAGATCGTAATCAATGACCGGCTCGCCGGTACCGTCGTCACTTCCCCCCTTGGCCCGCAACGCTGCGCCACGGGCCATCGTGCTCACCTCGCACCCGAAGCGCGGCTCCGGCCGCGCGCCGATCGAGTGGGGCGCGGCCGACCCGGCGCGGCGCGGCCCGGTGATCGCCACCTTGCCGGATCCAAACCGCCGCAACGCGATCGGCACCCATGCCGGTGCTTATGCGCTGTATCGGGCGCTTGCCATCGCCGCCGGCCAGTTGGCGCCCGATCACCGGCCGGACCTGACCGACACCATGCCGGCCGAGCACATCGGGCCGTTTCCGCAATGGAGCGAGCCGGACCGGATCGTTTCGCTCGATCCCTGGGGCCACCTGACCAGCGAGGTGTTCGCCGAACGCATCGCCGCCGGATGGGACATCCGCCCGACCATCGCGGTGACCCGCGCCCGGATCAACATGCCGGAGATCGCCTGGGCGCTGCGCGACGGCCGCCTGCGTGCGGACGGCGCGGTGCTGACCGAGGCCGGCAACGTGCGGGTCACCAAGATCGCGATCGAGCCGGTGTGGCACCTGCCCGGCGTCGCCCGCCGGTTCGGCATCAGCCCGACCGATCTGCGCCGCGGCCTGTTCGAGCAGACCGGCGGCATGTTCCCCGAACTGGTGACCCGGCCCGACCTGGACGTTTTCCTGCCGCCGATCGGCGGCATGTCCGTTTATCTGTTCGGCGATCCGGCGCTGCTCGGCCGGGCGGAGACCCGCATCGCCTGCCGCGTCCATGACGAATGCAATGGGTCCGACGTGTTCGGCTCCGACATCTGCACCTGCCGGCCATATCTGGCGCACGGGGTGGAGGTGTGCGTGGCGACCGCGCAGGAGGGCGGGGTGGGCGTGGTCGTGTACAACCGCAAGGAAGGCCGTGCGCTCGGCGAGGTGACCAAGTTCCTGGTGTACAACGCGCGCAAGCGGCAGGTGGGCGGGGATCGCGCGGAGGCCTATTTCCTGCGCACCGAGTGCGTCGCCGGGGTGTCGGATATGCGGGTGCAGGAATTGATGCCGGACGTGCTGCACTGGCTGGGCATCAGGCGGATCGACCGGCTGGTGTCCATGAGCAACATGAAATATGCCCCGATCGTTGCAAGTGGGATCGAGGTGATCGAGCGCGTGCCGATCCCCGACGGGCTCATTCCGGATGATGCCAGCGTGGAGATGGATGCGAAAAAAGCCGCCGGCTACTATAGCGAGCAGACACCAGGTGCCGCCGAGCTGAAGCTGGCGAAAGGGCGCGCACTCGGGGATTGATCGTGATTTCCGACCCGGCGCACCGCATGGTTGCCTGGCTGCGTACGCCCGAGGCGATCCGCGAACGCTGCCAGACGCTGATGGTGCTGGCGGAACGCGGCGACCTGCGCCACTTCGCGCTCGATCTCGACCGACTGGACGGGGCGGCGGAGTACGTCGCCGGGGTGATCAGGACGAATTATCCCGATCTTGTCATTCCTTACCATTCGCGCTGGCGGCACTTCGAGGCAGGCGGTGTTGACCGCTGGGGCGAAGTGGCCGCCGGCCTGCAAGGTTGCGACCGAGACGAGTTGGCGCGGCTGCGTGTCGATCTGTGCGTCGTCAGTGTGCTGCTGGATGCCGGGGCAGGGGAGTTGTGGCGCTTCCGCGAACCTGGCGGACAGGTGACGACCCGCTCCGAGGGGCTGGCGATCGCCAGCCTGCACGCCTTCCGCGCCGGCCTGTTCTCCGGCGATTCCGCGCGTCCGTTGCAGGCCGATGCGGACGGTCTGTCGCGAGTATCCGAACCGGCGCTGGCGGCGGCATTTCAGGTCACGACGGAGAACACGCTGGCCGGTGTCTCCGGACGCGCCGCGTTGCTCCGCAATCTCGGCGCCGCGCTGCTGCTGCGCCCCGACCTGTTCGGCACCAAACCCCCGCGCGTGGGGCGGTTGTTCGATCATCTGCGAACGCGGGCGCGGAACGGCGCGCTGCCGGCACGTGACATACTGGCAACGGTGCTGGACGGTTTGGCACCGATCTGGCCGGGACGACTGATGGTCGGCGGGGAGAATTTGGGCGACGTATGGCAGCACCCCGCCTTGGCTTCACCTCTCCCGCTTGCGGGAGAGGTCGTCGCGGCGCAGGAGGCGGCGAGTGAGGGCACGCCGCTCAACTCTCGGACTCTGGTCCCGTTCCACAAGTTATCGCAATGGCTGAGCTACTCCCTGGTCGAGGTGCTGGAGGATGCGGGTCTCACCGTCCGCGACCTGGACGGGCTGACCGGCCTTGCCGAGTACCGCAACGGCGGGCTGTTCCTTGATTGCGGGGTGTTGCGGCTGCGTGATCCGGCGCTGGCGGAGACGCCGTTGCCGATCGATCACCCGGCGGTGGTGGAATGGCGAGCACTTGACCGTGGCACTGCTGGACCGCGTGGCGCCGTTGATCCGGTCGCGGCTCGGCCGCACGGCTGCGGAACTGCCGCTCGCCCGCATTCTGCAGGGCGGCACCTGGGCAGCCGGCCGGCTGCTCGCGCAGCAGCGGCGGCCCGGCGGCGCGCCGCCGCTGCGGGTGATCAGCGACGGGACGGTGTTTTGAGCTGCTTCCCCCTTTGAAAGACATCACGATGCATCGCTTTCCGAACGTCACCGTCCTCGATCATCCGCTGGTGCAGCACAAGCTGACGTTGCTGCGGCGCAAGGACACCTCGACCTCCGAGTTTCGCCGGCTGACGCGCGAGCTCAGCCTGCTGATGGCGTACGAGGTCACGCGCGGGCTGCCGACCGAGACCGTTACCATCGAGACCCCGCTCGAAACCACCGAAGCGCCGCTGCTGGCTGGCAAGAAACTGTGCTTTTTGTCAATCCTGCGCGCCGGCAGCGGCATGCTGGACGGCATGCTCGATCTGGTGCCGTCGGCGCGGGTCGCGCATATCGGGCTGTACCGCGATCCGCAGACGCTGGTGCCGATCGAGTACTACCTGAAAATGCCGGAGGATGTGCAGGACCGGCAGGTGATCGTGATCGATCCCATGCTGGCGACCGGGCATTCCGCTGTCACCGCCGTGCAACGGGTGAAGCAGGCCGGGGTATCGCAGGTCAGCTTCGCCTGCCTGCTCGCCGCGCCGGAAGGACTGGCCGCGCTGGCTGACGCGCATCCCGACCTGCCGGTCTATGTCGCCGCGATCGACCGGCAACTGGATGAACACGGCTACATTCGTCCCGGGCTGGGCGATGCCGGGGATCGGCTGTACGGGACGCGCTGAGGATGGACCAGGCTGTCGAGATCGTCCCGTACGATCCCGCCTGGGCGGAGTTGTTCCGCGCGCAACGGGCCAGCATTTCCACGATCCTGTGTCCATGGCTCGCCGCATCCGTCGAGCATATCGGCTCGACCGCCGTGCCGGGCCTGCGCGCCAAGCCTGTCGTGGACGTGCTTGCGCCGGTGGTTTCGCTGTCGGCTGCCCGTACCGCCTTGCCGCTGCTGGAACGGGACGGCTGGCTGTTCTGGCCGCAGGATCCCAATGCCGGCTATCGGATGTGGCTGCTGCGCCCGAACCCGGCCGCACGCACCCACCATTTGCACATCATCCGGCACGACCACCCTCAGGCCCGCGCGCTGCTCGCCTTCCGCGACGCCCTGCGCGCCGATGCCACGCTGCGCGACGCCTATGCCGATCTGAAGGCCACGCTGGCCGAGCGCCACCGCACCGATCGCGACGCATACTCCGACGCGAAAAGCGCGTTCGTGACCGCGACCCTACGTTCCCTGGGTGTCGATCCGGGAAACCGCGCGCCGGTCAACGCGGCGCCATCCGGAGCGCCCCATCCAGCCGGATCGTCTCGCCGTTGATAAACCGGTTGGCAACGATATGCAGCACCAGCGCTGCATATTCCTCCGGTCGGCCAAGCCGCGCCGGGAACGGTACCGATTGCGCAAGTCCCTGCCGGACATCATCGGGCAGCGTGTTGAACATCGGCGTTTCGATCAGCCCCGGCGCGATCGTCACCACGCGAATGCCTGACCGCGCCAGCTCGCGCGCCGCCGGCAGCGTCAACCCGACCACACCGGCTTTCGACGCGGCATAGGCGGCCTGTCCGACCTGGCCTTCATACGCCGCGATCGAGGCGGTGTTGACGATCACGCCCGCGTTCGCCCTCGTCCAGCGGATCAAGCATGCTCATTGCCGCCGCGGCCAGCCGCAGCATGTTGAAGGTGCCGATCAGGTTGATCCGGACCACCTGCTCGAATCGCTCGAGCGGCATCGCGCCATCGCGTCCGACGATGCGCGCCGCCGGACCGATGCCGGCGCAGTTTACCAGCAGCCGCGCCGGCCCGTGCGCGGCGGACGCCAACGCCACGGCCGCCGTTGCCGCCGCCGGGTCGGCTACATCGCACACCGCCGCCACGCCGCCGACGCGCGACGCCACCGCTTCGGCCGCTGCTCGGTTCACGTCCAGCACGGTCACGCGCGCGCCCGCTGACGCGAGCGCTTCTGCCGTCGCCGCGCCCAGCCCGGAGCCGCCGCCCGTCACGATTGCCGCCTGTCCGCGCAATTCCATGCCAATCTTCCTCCCGCGGGGCCTTCCGCAACCGGCCGGGGTATCCAACAATGCGCCGCGACGAACAAGCCAAGAGGGTTCGATGACCGAAAAACAGCCCGCCAGCGGCGCACGCGGCATGGTGGTGACCAACCATCCGCTCGCCTCGGCTGCCGGGGCAGAAATGATGGCAGCCGGCGGCAATGCGATCGACGCTGCCATCGCCGCACTGTTCACGCTGACGGTGGTGGAGCCGATGATGGTCGGCGTGCTCGGCGGCGGCATGGCGCATATCCGTCTGGCCGATGGCCGGCACGTGGTGATCGACAACCAGAGCGCCGCGCCCGAGGTCACCGGACCGACCACCTACACGGCGGACCCGAATGCCGCGCCGGGCATGATGGACGCGGTCGGCCGCGCCAATGCTATCGGCCCGACTGCCGTCGCTACGGCCGGGAACCTGAAAGGCTGGTGCGAGGCACTGGCACGTTTCGGCAGCTTTCCCCTGGCCGACGTCATGGAGCCGGCAATTCGTCATGCCTCGCGCGGGTTTCGCGTCACGTCCTACCTGTCGGATTGCGTCGCGGATTGTGCCGCCGATCTTGCGCGGGATGCGGAGATCGCACGGTTGTATCTGCCCGGCGGTGCGCCGATCACAGCCGGCACGCGGCTGGTCACCGGCGATTACGCCGAGACCCTGCGCACGATCGCGCGGGATGGTGCGGACGCGTTGTATCAAGGCTCGCTCGGGCGGCTTTATGCCGGGCACATGGCGCGAACCGGCGGGTATCTCGGCTTGTCCGACCTGACGGGCTATCGCACGGTCGAGCGCACAGCGTTGCGGGGACGGTATCGCGGGTACGAGATCATCGGGCCGCCGCCGCCCAGCTCCGGCCCGCTGCACATCATAGAGATGCTGAACATCCTGGAAGACTACGATGTCGGGGCAATGGGATTCGGCACGCCCGATACCTTGCACCTGCTGGCTGAGGTGATGAAGATCGCCTTCGCCGATCGTGCCGCGGCCACAGCGGACCCGGATTTCATAGCTGTTCCGGTCGCGCGGCTGACGTCGAAGGCGTATGCCGCGGAGCGCCGAGCCGGCATCAATCTGTCGCGCGCGCAGAGTTTCGCCGCCGGCGTGGCGCCCGGTGAATCCGCCAACACCACGCATCTGACCGTCGCGGATGGCATGGGAAACATCGTGGCCAGCACGCAGACGATCAACAGTCTGTTCGGTGCCCGCTACATCGTGCCGGGCACCGGGATGATCCCCAACAATTACATGTACCTGTTCACGCCGCATCCCGGGCGCGCCAACTCGGTTGAGCCGGGCAAACGCGTTACGTCATCCATGTCGCCGGTCATCGCTCTGCGGGATGGGAAGCCGGTGTTCGCGCTGGGCCTGCCGGGCGGGTTGCGCATTTTCGCTTCTGCGATGCAGGGGCTGATCAACCTGATCGACCACGGCATGTCGTTGCAGGAAGCGGTGGAGGCGCCGCGGCTGTGGACCCAGGGCCATCAGGTGGAGATCGAAAAAGGTTTTGCCGCGGACACTGCACAGGCGCTGCGGGACCGCGGCCATGATGTCGCGGTGGTGCCGACCGTGGCCGGCGGGATGTCGGCGATCCGCTTTCAAGACGACGGCATGATGACCGGCGCGGCGTGTTGGCGCGCGGACGGCACGCCGATCGGGATCGGCGGCGGAGTGGCGCGGCCAGGCGTGCGGTTCCGTCCGGAGGCGGCGCGGAACTGATCCCGGGGCTTCCCGATACAACAGCAGGAGGACCAAAAATGAGGGTGCGTGACGTGACGCTTTCGATCGTGATCGGCATCGCATTGATGGGTTGCGCCAACAAGGTGCCGACACCGACCGCGTCCGCAACGCCTGCGGCTCCCGGCATATCGTTCGATGGGACGTATCGCGGTGCTGTGCAGATCACCGGAACTGCGTCATCGGCGCCGCGAAGCTGGTGCGAGACCCCCAATCCCATCATGATTCAAGTGAGCGGCAATACCATGAACTATGCGATGCCGCATCCGAACGTGATGGGAAACCCAACTCCCACCTTCGCCGTTCCGATCGCCCAGGACGGCTCGTTCCAGGGGCAGAGCAGCGCGGGCGGCTCTGTCACCGGCCAGGTCAACGGCTCACGCATGACCGGGACGATGAGCGGGGTGGGATGTGCGTACTCATTTTCGGCGGATCGAAGCTGAAGCGGCCTGCTTCAACGCCGGGACCATTCCTCGGCCGCAAAATCTTCCTCACGGAACTCCGCGCCACGCGCGCCGTCTTGTGCCCGCATCGCTTCGGCCCGACGGAGCTCCACCCGGCGGATCTTGCCGGAGATCGTCTTCGGGAGCTCGGTAAATTCGATCCGCCGCACCCGCTTGAACGGAGCCGCCCGTTCGCGGATGTGGCGGAAGATGGCCAACGCGGTCTGCCGGTCCGCCGCCCAGCCGGACGCGAGCGTTACGTACGCCTTCGGCACCGCGGTGCGCAGCGGGTCGGGGGCCGGCACCACGGCGGCTTCGGCCACCGCGGCGTGCTCGATCAACAGGCTCTCCAGCTCGAACGGGCTGATCCGGTAGTCCGACGCTTTGAAGATGTCGTCGGCGCGGCCGACATAGGTGAAGTAGCCGTCCGCATCGCGCGCCGCCACGTCGCCGGTACGATACGCATCCTCTTGCATTGGCGGAATGGTGCCGTCGTCTCGCTGGTAACCGACCATCAGCCCGGTCGGCTTGGGATCGAGCGCGATGCACACTTCGCCTTCCTCGGCATCGGCCCCATCTGGAGTCCAGCAGGCGCATGTGAAAGCCGGGCATCGGCTTGCCCATCGATCCCGGTTTTACCGGCATGCCTGGCGAATTGCCGATCTGCGTCGTGGTCTCGGTCTGGCCGTAGAAGTCGCGCACCGTCAGCCCCCAGGCGCGGCGCACCGCCTCGATCACTTCGGGGTTCAGCGGCTCGCCGGCCGAGCACACCTCGCGCAGGCTGGTTTTCCAGGATTTCAGATCCTCCTGGACGAACATGCGCCAGACCGTGGGCGGCGCACAGATCGTGGTGACGCCGCCGGTTTCGATCGCATCCAGCATCCCGCGCGCGTTGAAGCGCGGCTGATTGGCGATGAACACGGTGGCTCCGGCATTCCAAGGTGCGAATACGCAGCTATAAGCGTGCTTGGCCCAGCCCGGCGACGAGATGTTGAGATGCATGTCGCCGGGCTGCAGCCCGAGCACATACATCGTGGACAGGTGCCCGACCGGATAGCTGACATGGCTGTGCAGCACCAGTTTCGGCTGCGCGGTCGTGCCTGACGTGAAATACAGCAGCAGCGGGTCGGTGGCGCGCGTGTCGCCATCGGGCGCGAAACTGCCTGGGCTGTCATGCAGCGAATTCGTAGCTGTGCCAGCCGGCGGGCGCCTCGCCCACGCAGATCAGCGTCAGCCCTTCGGCGATGCCGGCAAATTTCTCTGTCTCGGCGGGCCCGGCGACGACGTGCCGCACGCGCCCCCGCTCGAACCGATCGAGCAGGTCGGCCTGCGTCAGCAGCGTCGATGCCGGGATCACCACAGCGCCGAGCTTCATCGCTGCAAGCATCACCTCCCACAACGGCACGACATTGCCCAGCATCAGCAGGATGCGGTCGCCGCGACGGACGCCAAGCGCGCGCAATCCGTTTGCCACACGATTGGATCGTTCCGACAACGCTCGCGAAGCTCAGTTCCGCGGCGCCGTCGCCGACGATCTTCAGCGCCGGCCGATCGGCGCTGTCGCCCCGCGCCAATTCCGCGTCGAACCAATCAAGCGCCCAGTTGAACCGATCGAGCGCCGGCCAGGTGAACTCGCGATATGCCGTGTCGTGGTCGGAGCGGTGTCGGAGCAGGAAGTCGCGCGCCGCCTTGAACGCCGGTGCCGACATCGTTCCCTCCATTAATTGCGCTCGTTACGTTCCTGTCCGGCCAGCCAGCGGAAGATCGCCGAGAAATCGCGCGCGCCCTCGCCGGCGGCGACCAGTTTTTGGTAAAGCGCGGCGGCGTGCGCGCCGAGCGGCGTCGGTGTTCCGGTCGCCTCCGCCGCCGCCTGCGACAGTTTCACGTCCTTCAGCATCAGCGCCGCCATGAAACCGGGTGCGTAGTCCTTGTTGGAGGGTGCTGCCGGCACCGGCCCGGGTGCCGGACAATAGCTGGTCAACGCCCAGGACTGGCCGGACGAAGCGGCAGCGATCTGGTGCAACCGGTCCCAGTCCAGCCCCAGGTTCCGCGCCAACAGAAACCCCTCGCAAACCCCGATCATGTTGATGGCGAGCATCATGTTGTTGCAGATCTTCGCTGCCTGCCCGGCTCCGGGACCGCCGGCATGGACGATGTTGCGACCCATGGCTTGCAGGATCGGCTCGCCGCGCGCAAACGCCGCCTCCGACCCGCCGACCATGAAGGTCAGCGTGCCGGCCGCCGCGCCGGTCGTTCCGCCGGAAACCGGCGCGTCCAGCATCTCGAACCCGGCGTCGCGGGCCGCCTGCTCGACCGCCCGCGCGCTTTCGACGTCGATCGTCGAGCAGTCGATCAGCAGCGGCCTCGTTCCACCGGCCTTGACCGCCTCGAGCAATCCGCCCTGGTGCAGCCAGACCTCCCGCACATGCTCCCCCGCCGGGAGCATGGTGATGATGACGGCGGCCCCGCGCGCCGCGTCCGCGGCACTTGCCGCCGTCCGGCCGCCTGCCGCGGCCAGGGCTTGTGCGGCGGTCTGACTAAGGTCGAAACCGACCACCTGGTGCCCGGCCCGAACCAGATTGGCGGCCATCGGCGCACCCATGTTGCCGAGACCGATGAAACCGATGACCGCCATCGCTACAGTACCTCGAACACGTCGTACACCGGCCCGTCGGGCAGACGGTTCCCCGTGCCGACCGCGATCACCCGATTGAGCCAGTCATATATTCGCCGCAGCGGTTTCGAACGCAACGGCAATACGGAAATAGTAGCTGGCGGGATCGACCGGTTCGCCGCGGTTCACCCGCTCCATCACCTCGGCCGGGCCGTGCCGCATGCCGCGATAGGTCATGCCGATCGTCGCCCCATCGGCGGTCTGCAACACCAGCCGCACGTCCAGCGTGGTGGCGCCATCCGGCCGCGCCATCAGCCAGTCGGCGCCGCCAGGAAGCACGGTGCCAACAAGCCGCTCGCCCTCGAACGTGCCCCCGGCGACCAACCCGATGCGCCGGTTTCCTGATGGCGTGGCGCCGATCTGCTGCATTCCGGCAACCGCCAGCTTCAGCGTGAACAGATGCCTGGTGCGGATTTCAGTCATGCCGTCCTCCCCAGCGTCGTCATGGCGGATCAGACACCGATCAGCCGGTTGGCGGCAAGCGGCCGGCAGCCTACGATCCGGGCAGACCCAGCACGAGGACACGTCAATGCCGAGCGATTTCCAACTGCCCGAAGGCAATCCCGAAGGGTTGGGCCTGGCGCCGAAGCCGCTGGAAACCCTGGACGCGCTGATCCGTACCCATATCGAGGAAGGCCGCTATCCCGGCGCGCAGATTGCTGTCGCACGGCACGGCAAGCTTGCCCTGTTCCGCACCTATGGCGATGCGAAGACCGAACCGGCCCGCGTACCGGCGACCAACGACACGCTGTTCCTGCTGTTCTCGCAAACCAAGGTGCTGACCAGTTCGGCGGTCTGGGCGCTGGTCGAAGACGGCAAGCTGTCGTTCATGGACCGCATCGCCGACCACCTGCCGGACTTTGCCGCGCGCGGCAAGGCAGACATCACCCTGCACCAGGTGATGACGCATCAGGGCGGCTTCCCGAACGCCGACATTTCCCGCGCCACCTGGACCGACCATGCGCGCATGCGCGCCGAGGTCTGCGACTTCTCGCTGGAATGGACGCCGGGAACCCGCGTGCAATACCACGGCCGCGCCGCGCACCTGGTGCAGGCGATGGTGATCGAGGCGGTCACCGGCCAGGATTATCGCGACGTGATCCGCCAGCAAGGTGATCGAGCCGCTCGGGCTGGGGAACGAAATCTTTGTGGGTGTGCCGCCCGCACAGCAATCGCGCTGCGCCGATACCTACGCGCCGGAACCACGCGACAACTCGGCCGAATTTCGTGCCGCCGGGTTGCCGAGCGGTGGTGGTTTCGCGACCGCCGCGGCGATGGCGGCGTTATATCAGATGCTGCTGGCTGGCGGGCGGCTCGGGACGACGCGCCTGTTCTCCCCGCGGCTGATCGCCTACGTGTCCCGCAATCACACCGGGGAAACGCCGGACGCGCAAATGAGCGGCATCCCATGCATCGTGGCCTGGGTCCGCATGTGCGCGGCGAGAGCGACCGCATCCGCGGCCTCGGCACGATCGGCGCGCCGGCCACGTTCGGGCACGGCGGCGTCGGGTCGAGCTATTCGTGGGGCGACCCGACCAGTGGTGTGTCGTTCAGTTACCTGACGAACTATGTGCAACCCGATCCTTGGCACTCGGCACGGCTGGACCGGGTCAGCAATCTGGTGCACGCGGCAATCGACTGAGATGGCAGCGCTGCCGATCGACCCTGGGGTTCAGCGCGCCATCCTTCAGGCAGCCGACGCCTTGCATGACGAGGCGGTGGCGTTGCTGGCCAGGCTGGTGCGCCACCGCAGCCTGCTGGGGCAGGAGCAATCGTGCCTTGCCGAGATGGAGCAGGTCTATCGCGAACTCGGCCTTGAACCACGCCGGATCGCCGTCGATCCGGAGGCGTTGCAAGGACATCCTGGCTTCTCCCCGCCGTTGATCGGCTACGCCGGGCGCGACCCGGTTGTGGCGCTGCACCGACCACGACAGCCGCGCGGCCGCAGCCTGATGCTGCAGGGTCATGTGGACGTGGTGCCCGAAGGCGCCGCCGAGCTCTGGACCACACCGCCATTCGAGCCGGCGATCCGCGACGGCCGCATGTTCGGACGCGGCGCAGCCGACATGAAGGCCGGAATCGTTGCTTATGCGACTGCATTCCGCGCGCTGGCCGTGGCCGGCTTGCAACCTGCCGCCGAACTCCAGATGGCCGCGGTCATCGAAGAAGAATGCACCGGCAACGGGGCGCTCGCCGTCATGCAGGCGCTGCCGAAGCCGGATGCGTGCCTGATCCCCGAACCGGGTCCCGGCTACCCGGCGCTGTACACTGCGGAGGTCGGTGTCGTCTGGGCCTGGGTTACCGTCACCGGCCGCCCGGCGCACGTGCGGGAAATGCAGGCCGGCGTGAACGCGATCGAAGCGGCGGCAGCGATCGCAGCCCGCTTCAAGACGTACGAACAGGAGATGAACCGCGCGGAGCACCGCAATCCCGCTTTCGCCGCCGACAATCATCCGATCAACGTGAATCTCGGCACCATCGAAGGTGGCGAGTGGAACAGTTCGGTCCCGACACGCGCGCGCATCGGGTTGCGGGTGGGCGTGATGCCCGGCCATTCATGCCGGCAGGTCGCGGCGGAGATCGAGCGCCTGGTTGCGGACGCCGCACGCGACCTGAACGGCGCGAAAGCGCACGTGGAATTCAAGGGCTTCATGGCCGACGGCTGCACCTTCCCGCCCGAGCAGGACATCTCCCGCATCATCAGCACGCTGCATTCCGAACTGACCGGTGAAACGCTGCGGCAGTACGCCGCCACCGGCCTGACCGATGCAAGGTTCTACCGGCTCTACCAGGACACGCAGGCAACCTGCTACGGTCCGGATTCCGACAACATTCACGCCATCGACGAGAGTGTGGGGCTGGACTCGCTGCGCCAGGTGACGCGGGTGATAGCGCTGACCATCGCCACCTGGTGCGGTGTCGAACGCAAAACGTAGGGCGGGAACAGCGCAGCGCATTCCGCCGGCGCGGCCAAAGCGGTAACATCGACTTCTCATCCTGCGGGAGATCACCAATGGCCGGCCTGATCGAAGCCAAACTGGCGGAACTCGGCATCACCCTGCCGAAACCGATGCCGCCGATCGCCACCTACGTACCCTTCGTTGTCAGCGGCAGTCTCGTGGTAATCTCCGGCCAGTTGCCGGCGGTCGATGGCAAGGTGTCGCTGACCGGCAAGCTCGGCGGCACGGTTTCTGTCGAGCAGGGCCAGCAGGCGGCGCAACGCTGCTTCATCAATGTGCTCGCCCACCTCAAGGCCGCCGCGAACGGCGACCTCGACCGCGTGCGCCGCGTCGTGCGGCTGGGCGGGTTCATCGCCTGCGCGCCGGATTTCTCGGACCAGGCTCGGGTGATGAACGGCGCCTCGGATCTCGCCGTCGCGGTGTTCGGGGAAGCCGGCCGTCACGCCCGAACCACCATTGGTGTCGCCGCCCTGCCGCTGGATGCCGCGGTTGAAGTCGAGGGCATGTTCGAACTGCAGTAAGCGCCTGCCGGTTGATGACGATCGACGGGTCAACTTTGTTGCCGGCTGCTATTCGTGCGTCTGGCACCTCGGATTAAACACACCTGATGCCTGACGGATCAGCCGCATTCACCCTGACGTTGCACAGCGCCATCGCCGAAATTCCGGGCGTGGACTGGGATCTGTGTGCGGGGCCTGACAACCCGTTCGTCAGCCATGCCTTCCTCGGCGCGGTGGAGGACAGCGGATCGGCCACTGCGCGCACCGGCTGGTTGCCGCAACATGCGGCGTTGCGCGACGCAGCCGGACAACTCGTCGCGGTGGCGCCAATGTACGCCAAGTCGCACAGCTACGGCGAGTACGTCTTCGACCACGGCTGGGCGCACGCGCTGGACCGGGCAGGCGGCGACTACTACCCCAAGTTGCAGGTCGCCGTGCCGTTCAGCCCGGTGCCGGGCCCCCGGCTACTGCGCCGGCCGGGGGCGGACTTGCCGGCCGGAGCGCTCGCCGCTGCGCTCAGCCAGGCGTGCCGTCAGCTCGATTTGTCCTCGGTGCACGTGACGTTCTGCACAGAGGCGGAGTGGGACGCGCTGGGCGAGGCCGGCTGGCTGCAGCGGCTGGGCATGCAGTTCCATTGGGAAAACGCGGGTTACGCCAGCTTCGACCATTTCCTCGGGGACCTGTCCTCGCGCAAGCGCAAGGTGATCCGGCGGGAGCGGCGCGACGCCAACGCCGCCGGGCTGACCTTCCATGCGTTGACCGGCGCCGCCATCACGGAGCGGCACTGGGACGCGTTCTACCGGTTCTATTCCTCCACGGTCGATCGCAAATGGGGCAGCGCCTATCTCACGCGCCGCTTCTTTTCACTGCTGGGTGAGCGGCTTGGCGACCGTGTCGTGCTGATGCTGGCCGAACAGGGCGGCAGGCCGGTGGCCGGCGCGCTCAATCTGGCCGGGAATGAGGCGCTGTACGGACGCAACTGGGGATGTCGCGGCGACTGGCCGTTCCTGCATTTCGAGCTCTGCTATTACCGCGCCATTGATTGGGCGATCGCACATGGCCTCGAGCGGGTGGAGGCCGGCGCGCAAGGCCGTCACAAAATCCAGCGCGGCTATTTGCCGAAGCCGACTTTTTCGGCGCATTGGATCGCCCATTCCGGGTTGCGCCGGGCCGTCGCCGGGTTCCTTGACAGCGAGCGGCGGCAGATACGCGCCGAAATGGCGGCTCTGGCGGAGGAGTCACCGTTCCGAAAAGATGGCGGTGAGTGAAGGTCCGGCACGCTGTTTGTCACTGTCAGAACGGACAGCTTCACGGAGTCCGTGTCCGACGATACCACCACCCAGGTCACCACGCTGACGCTGAACGACACCACCGGACAGAGTTATACCCAGCGTCGAAAAGAGTGACTCCTCCACGGCCGGTCATGCGTGAACGGTAGGGCGGAAAAGCGCAGCGCATTCCGCCGCCGTCACGGCGGATTGCGCTGCGCTTATCCGCCCTACATCGAGGCCGCGAGCCTCTCGCGTGCGTCAACCTTTTCGCCGCTTGGTATTACACCCGCCGCAACCCACCAGATCGGGGCGGCAACTTACCAGACCCGCCCGGTCGGATACTCATCCGGCACGATCACCTTGCCGATCGGCCACAGCGCCAGGGCCGCCAGTTTCAGATGCGCCCAGGCGAACGGAATGCCGATGATGGTGATCGCCAGCACCACCGCCGCAACCAGATGCCCGAGCGCCAGCCACCAGCCGGCCAGCACGAACCAGATGACGTTTCCAACAACCCCAAGCGGCCCGGTGCCGACATCGTCATAGCCCGGTCACCTGGTAGCGCGGCACCGCCCGGTGGCCGAACGGCAGCAGCGTATAAAGCGCGATGTTGAACGCTGCCCTCGCCCACGGAATGCCGACGATCGTCAGCACCATGATCACCCCGGCGATCAGCCAGGCCAGCGCCATCCACACCCCGCCGGTGATGATCCACAGCAGGTTCAGCAGCAGCCGCAGCATCGACATGATGGGCTCCTATCCGCCGATATCGCGGAATCCACGGCGCAGCTCGAACTCGTCGGACGTGACCAGCGCCTCAGCGCGGGCCAGCCGCCGCTCCAACCCATGGAACCGCGTGCCCAGGCCGTGCAGCATCGCGCCGGGATCGTTGCGCAGGCCGCGCCAGAACGATTCCTCCGCCGGAGTGGCAAACAGCGCCGGCGGCTTGCGCTTCAGCACCAGCGCGAACGCCGCGTATGCAACCAGTGTGGGCACGCAGAAAAAAATCAGGCACAGCACGGCCGCGAGCCGCACCAGCGTCGGTTCCGTCTCGGCATAATCGGCGATCCCGGCACACACGCCGGCGATCCACCCACGCTCGGTATCGCGGTACACCCGGGTGCGGTCCGAAAACGATGTCGGGCGCCAGCGTGTTGGCCCCGGCCCCCACTTGTTCCACCTGCGGTCATTCCAGCCGCTCATGGCCGTGCATCCGTCCAGGGCTCGGCGCCGGCCCTGCTGCGCCATCCGGGCGCCTCGGAATCCAGGATGCGTTCCAGGCTGTCCATCCGTTCCTCCATGCGCCGCGCCGAGTCGTGCAGCTCCGCCAGGATCCGCTCGTGGTCGCGCGACAGCATGCGCGCGGTCCGCCAGCGTGTCGCGTAGTGCGCGACGATCCAGATCGGCGCGACGACGACCAGCAGCAGGATGCCGAGCACCGTGCTCATCATCGGCGTGTCATCCTTTCGCCGGCTGCGGGGCGGTGGTGGGGGGGATGCGGTTGCCGAGGCGCGCCTTCAGCCTGTCCAGCGCTTCCTGCACCGACGAATCGGCCTCCATCTGCGCGAACTCCTCATGCAATGCCGGCTGGCGGCCGATGTCGAACGCCTCGACCTTGCCCTCAGCCTCGTCAAGCGCCCGCTCCACCTGCTCGAACCGGGCGAACGCGTCGGTGATCCGTTCGTCGTACAGCCTGGTTTTCAGTTTCAACCGGTTGGCGGCGGTTTTGTGGCGGGCCACCAGAGTGCGCTGGCGCGCCTTGGCGTCGTTCAGCTTGGCCTGCAGCTTGCCGATGTCCTCGTTCTGCCGCGTCAGCGCCTCGATAAGCTGAGCAAGCTGCGCCTCGGCGTCGTGCAGCATCTGGGACACGCGGGATTTGGCGTGCAGCGCGCCGCGGGCGAGGTCGTCGCGGCCGCGGGTGACGGCGAGTTCGGCCTTGCGCTCCCATTCCTCTTCCTCGCGCTTCAGCGTGGCGACGCGGCGTTCCAGCTCCTTGCGTTCGGCGATGCTGCGAACAGTGGCGGAGCGCACCTCCACCAACGTGTCCTCCATCTCCTGGATGATCAGCCGGATGATTTTCTCCGGGTCCTCGGCGCGGGCGAGGATCGCGTTGACGTTGGAGTTCACGATGTCGGTAAGGCGCGAGAAGATGCCCATGGTGCGAAGGTCCCTGTCGTGGTCCTGAGCGATGTGCAGGGGACGTGCCAGGGCGTAAGTCATTGAATTGGCTTGAGTGACTCGATGGCTAGTGGTGCTGTCAGACCAAATCATGGCAAGTTTCGCCACATCATGGCGCTTCCCACCACTCCGCCGACCCCGATCGGTGAAAGCCCGGCCTTTCAGGACATGCTCGCACATGTCTCACGCCTGGCTCCGCTGGAGCGGCCGGTGCTGGTGGTGGGCGAGCGCGGCACCGGCAAGGAGCTGATCGCCAGCCGGCTGAACTACCTTTCGGCGCGCTGGGACCGGCCGTTCGTCAAGCTGAACTGCGCGGCGCTGGCCGAGGCGCTGCTCGATTCCGAGCTGTTCGGCCACGAGGCGGGTGCCTTCACCGGCGCCGTGCGCCGCCGGCTGGGACGCTTCGAGCTGGCCGATGGCGGCACGCTGCTGCTGGACGAGATCGCCACCGCCTCGCTGGCGGTGCAGGAGAAGATCCTGCGTGCCATCGAGTACGGCGCCTTCGAGCGGGTCGGCGGCAACGAGACGCGGCAGGTCGACGTGCGGGTGATCGCGGCGACCAACGCCGACCTGCCGGCGCTGGCGGCCGCGGGGCGGTTTCGGCCCGACCTGCTTGACCGGTTGGCCTTCGACGTAATCACGCTGCCGCCGCTGCGGACGCGGCGCGGAGGACATTCCGCTGCTGGCCGCGCATTTCGCCACGCGCATGACAGCCGAGCTGAAACGGGAGTATTTCGCCGGCTTCGCGCCGTCGGCGATGGCGGCGCTGCTGGCGCATGACTGGCCCGGCAACGTGCGCGAACTGCGCAATGCGGTGGAACGCAGCCTGTGCCGGATGGCCCGGCCGGACCAGGAAATGGACGAGGTGGTGATCGATCCGTTCGGGTCGCGGCGGACCCCTCCTCCCGACCGGCGAGGGGAGGAAGAAGGGGAGTCTGCGCGTGACCCGGTGGGGTTCCGCGACGCGGTCCGGGATTTCGAGGCGGGTTTGCTGCGCGCTGCGCTTGCGGATACCCGGTTCAACCAGAGACGCGCCGCCCAGGCGCTTGGCCTCACCTACGATCAATTTCGCCATCTGCTGAAAACCCACGGCCTGCCGGGCCCGCAATCCGCTCGGTGACCCGGCCCGGTTACTCCAGCAGCGCCTCGACCCAGCGCAGGCCGAAGGTTCCGGGCGCGAGCATCACGGCCGCCCAGACCAGGGCGGAGGTGAAATTCGCCACCTGAAAGCGCCACCGTGGCATCGCGCAAGCGCCCGCCATCAGCGGAATCGTTGCGCGCAGCGGTCCGAAGAAGCGGCCGATGAAGACGCTCGCGACGCCCCAGCGCGCGAAGAACGCGCGGGCACGCGGCAGCACGCCAGGGGAGCGCGAGAGCGGCCAGATCTGTTCGATCTCCTGGCCGAACCTGCATCCGATCCAGTAGGAGAGACAGTCGCCAAGGCCGGCGCCCAGCGCCGCGGCCACCCAAATAGGCCAGAACGCGATGCCGCTTGCTCCGATCAGGGTGCCGATCGCCAGCAGCAGCACCGTCGCCGGCAGCAGCAGCGACAGGAACGCCACCAATTCCACGAAGGCCAGGGCGAAGCATATCGGCGCTGCCCAGACCTCGTACTCGAGGACGAACCATGTTACACCGGAAACCAGGTGCTCGAAGAGCATCGTCCGCCTCGCTGTTGCCACCGGGAAATGGGTGGGCACATTCGTCGCGTAACCTGGCCTGACATAGTTTGTCGCACGGCCGACATGCCGGCGAACAGTCCGGTTCCGATATCGGCCATCACGAGCCGGGCGCTCCGCCCGGCGAACCTGCGGAGAGGTGCCTGCAATGCACGTCAAGGAACGTTACGGAATCCCGATGCCGCGTACCATCGCCGCCGCAATCCTGGCTGCGACATTCGCGGCTTCCACCGCGCTGGCCGCGGTGCCGGCCACGAACGATATTGCGTTCGGCGCACGGCCGGGCAATGTGATCGGCACCGGCAATTCGCTGCCGGCTTCCGATTATGCGAGCAACATCACCGAGGCCAACACGCACTCCCGCATCGCCCCACGCCTGCCGCAGCCGCAGACCGTGTCGGAGTCGCCGCACGCGCTGCTATCCGCGGCGTCACGCGCGCTCGATGCCGGACGTACCGGTGAGGCGCAGGAGGCGCTGGAGCGGGCGGAAACGCGCCTGCTCAGCCGGTCCGTGTCGCCCGAGCGGATCGGTGACCCGAATTCGGATCGGCTGGTGTCGCGCATCGCCGAAGCGCGGCACGTACTTGCCGAGGGCGATCTTGCGCATGTGTCGCGGCTGGTCGCGGCCAGCCTGCTGCCTGGTGGCACGGATGCGCACGGCTGACGCGATCGGAAGGCCGTCGTGATCCCGAGGTCGTCGTGATTCCTCCGCGCGAGCCCGAACCGGTTGGCGCGGAGGCCGACGCCGCGCTGGCCGCCGCCGGCCATGTGCTTGCGGTGGAGGATGACGCCGGGATGCGGCGGCTCATCACCCGCATACTGCAGGAGAACGGCTTCCGCGTTACCGGCGCCCGCAACGGGCATGAGATGTGGGAGGCGCTGGAGCGGCTGCCGATCGACCTGGTGCTGCTGGATGTCATGCTGCCGGGCACCAGCGGGATGGATCTCTGTCGCTCACTGCGCGGGCGGAGCAGCATTCCCATCATCATCGTGACGGCGCGCGGCTCGGAGACGGATCGCGTGCTCGGCCTTGAACTGGGGGCGGATGATTACCTGCCGAAACCATTCAGCGGAGCCGAACTGGTAGCGCGGATCCGGGCCGTGCTGCGCCGGTCCCGCATGCTCGCCGCCGAGCCGGCGGTGGCGCGCGGCCGTCGCCTGCATTTCGTCGGCTGGGCGCTCGACCTTGCCCGTCGGGAGCTTGCGGACCCGGACGGGGCCGCGGTGGACCTGTCCGGAGCGGAATATGACACCCTGCTGGCGTTTCTGGAGCATCCGCAACGGGTGCTCGGGCGCGACCACCTGCTGGAACTGTCGCGCAACCGGCTTGGCGATGTGGCGGACCGCAGTGTCGATGTGCTGGTCAGCCGGTTGCGCAAGAAGATCGAAACCGGGCCAGCCGATCAGCCGATCATCAAGACGGTGCGCGGTGCGGGCTACATGTTCGTGCCCGACGTCACGCGGTCGTGAGGCTGCGTCCGGCATGGCCGCGGAGTCTTGCGGGCAGGACCTTGCTGCTGCTGTTGGCCACCACGCTGGTGGTCTATCTGGGTGGCGTTGCGGCGTACCGTCTGCTCGCTGAGAACGCCGCCGAAAGCGGCCGCGTGGCGCAGATCGCCGACCGGCTGGACTCCGCGATGAACACGTTGGCGGAGTTGCCGGCAGGCGAGCGGGTGGCGGCGGCGCGGGCGCTTTCTTCGGCGAGTTTCCGCGCCATCTGGAGCGCCAGCTCCCTGGTGGACGACGCCGTCGCCGCTGACCCCGACCTGCTCCGGCTGCGTCAGCGCCTGGTCGAGCTGGTTCCCGAATTGGGCAGTCGTCAACTGCATCTTCGATGGGATGACCACGCATTCGGCGGGACGCATAGCGTCCTGCTGGGGGCGGCGCAGTTGACCGATGGCTCCTACGTGGTGTTCTCGGCGGCGGTCGTCCCGACCATCATTCCGACGCTGCCGAACGTGCTCTTCATCGCTTCGTTCGTCTTCGTGAGTATCGTTGTGGTTGCAATCTTCCTACTGCACGCCATCAATGCGCCGTTGCGCCGCCTGGCCGAAGCGGCCCACGCCTATGGGCGCGATCAACCGGTGATCCTGCCGGAACGCGGCCCGCGTGAGGTCGTGCAGGCCGAGCGGGCGTTCAATACGATGCAGCACCGCATCCATCGGCTGATCGCCGACCGTACCCAGGCGCTCGCCGCCGTTTCGCACGATTTGCGCACGCCGATCGCCCGGCTTCGCCTCCGCTGCGGATTGCTTCCGGACAAGGCCGTGCGGGCGGAGTGCGAGCGCGACCTTGCCGAGATGGAGGAGATGATCGAATCGACACTCGCGTATTTGCGTGGCGACGAGGATGTCGAGCCACCGCGCCTCACCGATATTTCCTCGATGCTGGCGACGCTGGTCGATGCCGCGGTCGATGCCGGGTACACGGCGACGCTGTCGGGCCCGAGCCATGCGGTGCTGATGCTGCGCGGACTGAGCGTGAAGCGGGCCTTGGCCAACCTGATCGACAACGCCGTGACTTATGGCGGCTGTGCGCTCGTGGCGTTGAAGCAAACGGCGGCCGGCCTGTCGGATCACCATCGACGATGACGGACCGGGAATTCCGGACGCTGACATCCCACATGTATTCGAACCGTTCCGCCGCCTGGAAACGTCGCGCAATCCGGGTACCGGCGGGGTCGGCCTGGGCTTGACGATCGCGCTGCAGGTGATCGAGCGCGAGGGCGGCAGCCTCCGGCTGCTCAGCCGGCCAGGCGGGGGGTTGCGCGCCGAGATCCGGCTGCCGGTGCGCCGCGATGACGGCAGGGCGACAAAACCGCCGCCAGCGGTGACATAGTTTGTCATACGGCTGACACGCCGGCGCAGCGTTCGCGGATCATGTGTCCCTTGTCCAATTCGGGCAGCAATGGAAAGGGCCGATCGTGCGAAATCCGACCGTCACACCAACAGCTTTCGAGCAATGGCTTGCGAAGGCATCAGGCCAGATCGTCGTGCCGATGCGCGAGGCCCCGATGCATGGGAGGCAGTGCAGCGCCACAGCCGACGATGTGTCCCCGGCGCTGCGATGACGAGCGGTTGGCCGATCTGGCGACCGAAATCCTCGTCGCCGCGATCAGGATGGCCGCGGTGCTCGAAGCGGCGCAACAGCCGCGGAGCACGCGGCGGGACAGGGCAATGGCCGCGGCAGCAGGAGAACCCAGCCATGTCTGACCAGACGATTGCCCACGAAACGACGAGCCAGCCGGCGCTGTTGCTCTCGGCTGACGACTACGACCGGCTCATGGACCTGGCACAGGCGGCGATGGCACGTTATCCGGCGGATGACGCGCAGCGATTGCTGGACGAGCTGCATCGCGCCAACATCGTGCCGCCGGACTGGATGCCGGAAGGTGTGGTAACGATGAACTCGTATGTCGAGTTCAGCGATGATCGCACGGGTGGTGTTCGGCGCTTTCAACTGGTTTATCCGTACGGCGCCAATTTCAGCCAAGGCCGGATCTCGGTGCTGTCGCCGGTCGGCGCCGCCTTGATCGGGCTGGCGGAGGGGCAATCCATCGCCTGGTACACCCGTGATGGACGACAGCGCCGACTTACCGTGCTGCGCGTGAGCAACGAGCCGCTCGAGGATGCGCAAGGCTCGCGCTCCTGATCGGAGGGCGTATCCTCACCCGCTTGCCGTGCAAGGCGTTTTGCGACCAGCCCGGAATTGAGCTAGGTGGTTCCAGGCTGAGCGGATGCGCGCTGGACAATTCACCTCTCCCGCCGCCCGGCGGGAGAGGTGAAGGCGCAGGGGGAACTTGATGGATTCCACGCGCTTTCTGCCTTGGGGCGACGGCTGGCGGTCGTTGTTCCAGCGTCACGCCAAGCGCGTCGTGCGCAGCGGCATGGGCCTGCCGCCCGACAAGGACAAACCCTCGAAGCAGCAGGTCGGGGCGCATTTCGGCTACTGGGTGCTCGCGCTGGTCGCCATCATGCTGTTTCAAAGCTGGTGGATCGCTCACCAGTCGGTCGAGGTCCTGCCGTACAGCGAGTTCCTGCAGCTCGTGCAGCAGCACAAGGTGGACTCCGTCGAGGTTGAAGGGCAGCGCGTTACCGGCCGGCTGAAGGAGAAGCTGCCGGACGGGCGGATCCTGTTCTCCACCACCTCGGTCCCGCCGGACCTTGCGAAGCTGCTGCACGACAACGGCGTGACCTTCACCGGCAGCGTCGCCGGATTCTGGTCGAGCCTGCTCGGTTGGCTGCTGCCGACGCTGGGGTTCTTCGCGTTGTGGGTGTTCTTCTTCCGCCGCACGGTCGGCAACATGGGCGCCGGCGGCGGGCTGATGTCGATCGGCCGCTCGCGGGCGAAGATCTACGTGGAGACCGATACCAAGACCACTTTCGCCGACGTTGCCGGCGCCGAGGAAGCGAAGGAGGAACTGGGCGAGATCGTCGCCTTCCTGAAGGATCCGCAGGGCTACGGACAACTCGGTGCCTACATGCCCAAGGGCGTGTTGCTGCTGGGTCCGCCGGGCACCGGCAAGACGCTGCTCTCCCGCGCGGTGGCCGGGGAAGCGGGCGTGCCGTTCTTCTCGATCTCCGGCTCGGAGTTCGTGGAGATGTTCGTGGGCGTCGGTGCCGCGCGCGTGCGCGACCTGTTCACCCAGGCGCGCGCCAAGGCCCCGGCGATCATCTTCATCGACGAACTGGATGCGCTGGGTCGCGCGCGCGGCGCCTTTCCGATGGCTGGCGGGAATGACGAGAAGGAGCAGACGCTCAATCAGCTTCTGGTCGAACTGGACGGCTTCGATCCGCGTATCGGGGTGGTGCTGTTGGCCGCGACCAACCGGCCGGAGGTGCTGGACCCGGCGCTGCTGCGCGCCGGGCGGTTCGACCGCCAGGTGCTGGTGGACCGTCCCGACAAGCCGGCCCGCGAAGCGATCCTGTCGTTGCATTTGAAAAAAATAAAGCTGGCTCCCGACGTGAACGCCGCGCAGCTTGCTGAGCTGACGCCGGGGCTGACCGGCGCCGACCTTGCCAATCTGGTGAACGAAGCGGCGCTGCTCGCCACCCGCCGCCACGCCGAGGCGGTGACGACGGCGGACCTGACCGAGGCGATCGAGCGTGGCATCGCCGGCCTGGTCCGGAAATCGCGTGTGCTGTCGCCCGAGGAACGGCGGATCGTCGCGTATCACGAGATGGGCCATGCGCTGGTCGCGTTGTCGCTGCCCGGCACCGACCCGGTGCACAAGGTCTCCATCATCCCGCGCGGCGTCGGCGCGCTGGGCTACACGATCCAGCGCCCGACCGAGGACAAGTTCCTGATGACCCGGGAGGAACTGGAGGCGCGCATGGCCGTGCTGCTCGGCGGCCGGGCGGCGGAACGGCTGGTGTTCGGCCGGGTGTCAACCGGCGCGGCGGACGATTTGCAGCGCGTCACCGATACCGCCCGTGCGATGGTGACGCGCTACGGCATGATCGACGAGATCGGGCCGCTGAGCCTGGAGCGCGAGCAGCACAGCTTTCTGGGCGGCCCGTTCCCGGCGCCGCAGGAGCGGCAGTACAGCGAGGCGACCGCGCAGGCGATCGACCGTCAGGTGCATGATCTCGTGCAGGCGGCATTGGACCGGGCCAGCGGACTTCTTGTTGCGAAGCGGGCGGTGCTGGAAGCCGGTGCGCAGAAGCTGCTGCGGCAGGAGACGCTGACCGAGCAGGAGCTTGCGGCGCTTGTCGGCGCGCCGGCGCCGGAGCCGGTGACCGCGTGATTATCGGCGCTACTTGTCGCGCGGCGCCGGCGTTTCCCGCGAATAGTCGAACGAGCAATACGCCCCGCCCATGTAGCGTTCCTCGATCGGATCGTTGCTGACCTTACCGGCAAGCTGGCCGGCGAATGGATCCGCGCTGTCCTGCGGCGCCCAGCCGAGCGCCTCGCGCGCATCGTTACGCCACCAGGTCATGCGCGTGTTGTTCGACGCGCCCCAGACCACCCGGCACCCGACACGCTCTGTCAGCACGCAACGCGCCACCAACCGCGCGAGGTCGCCGTACGACAGCCAGGTCGCCAGCATCCGCGCGTTGACCGGCTCCGGAAAGCTGGAGCCGATGCGGATGGACACGCTTTCCACCCCGTGCTTGTTCCAATAGAGACGACCCATCAGCTCGCCATACGCCTTCGACAGTCCGTAGAACGTGTCCGGCATGAGTTGCGTATCAGCGTCGATCGTCTCCGACCGTTCGTGGAAGCCGATCGCGTGGTTCGACGAAGCGAAGATCACCCGCGCCTTCTCCCGCCGCGCCGCTTCGTAGATGTGATGCAGACCGCGGATATTCGGGCCGAGCACCTCCTCGAACGGCTTTTCCGTCGATATGCCGCCGAAATGCAGGATGGCGCCGCAGCCTTCCGCCAGCCGCAGCATCGTCACCCCGTCATTCAAATCGGCGCGGGTGAACTGCGCGCCGGCGGGCAGTTGGTCGGGGAAGGCGGCGATGTCGGTCAGCCGCAAGGTCCAGCCCTGCGCCGATAGCGCCCGCGTCAGCGCCCGTCCGAGATTGCCCGAGGCTCCGGTCAGCAGCACCGGCTTGGCGGGTTTGTCGGTCATCGGTCATGCTCCCCTGCGAATGCGACGGGAGGCATCATGCGCACGATCGAGCAGCACGCCCAGGCCCTGGCCGATGGGCGGCAGACCAGCCGCGATCTCGTGGAACGCTGCCTCGCGCGGATCGCCGACCCGGACGGGGAGGGGGGGCGGGCGTTCATCAAGGTCCATGCGGATGCGGCACGGGCGATGGCCGATGCGATGGACGCACTGCGCCGGGTCGGCCGCGCACCGGGGCGGTATGCCGGAATTCCTTTCAGCCTGAAGGACCTGATGGAAGTGGCCGGCGAGCCGACCCCGGCCGGGTCTCGGGTGCTGGCCCACACGTCGCCGGCGACGGCCCATGCGCCTGTCGTGCAGCGAATGCTGGCGGCCGGGTTCGTGCCGGTGGGGCGGACCAACATGACGGAGTTCGCGTTCTCCGGCCTTGGGATCAACCCGCATTACGGCACGCCGGCCGCGCCATGGGACCGTGCGGATGGGCGACGCATCCCCGGCGGCAGTTCGTCGGGTGCGGCGGTGTCGGTTGCGGATGAAATGGCAGTGGTTGCGCTGGGTACCGACACCGGCGGGTCTTGCCGCATTCCGGCAGCGTTTTGCGGGATCGTTGGTTACAAGCCGACCGCGCGGCGGGTGCCGATCGCCGGCGTGCTGCCGCTGTCGCCGAGCCTGGATTCGATCGGGCCGCTGGCGGCATCGGTGTCGTGCTGCGCCATTGTCGATGCGGTGCTGGCTGGCGAGGAGCCGCGTCCGCCGGTGGCTATGCAGGTCGCCGGCCTGCGGCTGGCGGTGCCGGAGAATTTCATGCTGGATGGGCTCGATCCGGTGGTGGCGTCGGCGTTCGAGCGGGCATTGTCGGTGCTGTCGGCCGCCGGTGCGCGGATCGTGCGCGTGCGGTTCCCGGAGCTGGACGCGCTGGCGGGGGTCAACGCCAAAGGTGGTTTCGCCGCCTCGGAGGCGTATGCGTGGCACCGCACTCTATTGGCCGCCGGGAAGGGGGCCAGCTATGACCCGCGCATTCGCGTGCGCATCGAGCGTGGCGCGTCGCTCAGCGCGGCCGAGTATGTTGAACTGGTCAGCGCGCGGGCGCGGCTGATCGGTGGGTTCGATGCGCGCACGGCAGGGTTCGACGCGCTGGTGATGCCCACGACACCGATCCTGCCGGCGCGGATCGCCGATCTCGATGACGAACGTGAATATAACCGGGTGAACCTGCTGACGCTGCGCAACACCGCGCCGGCGAATTTTCTGGACCGCTGTGCGATCAGCCTGCCGTGTCATCGGCCGAACGAGCCGCCGGTGGGACTGATGCTGATGGGCGAGACGATGGGGGACGCACGATTGCTGGCTGTCGCAGCGGCGGTGGAGGCCGTGATCGCCCAGAGGTCTATCCCTTGAGACCGCCCATCGTGAGGCCCGCCACCATGTACCGGCGCAGCCCGAAATAGATCGCGATCGGCGGCAGCGAATAGATGATGGCGATCGCCATCATGTAGTTCCACGGTGCTTCGTCGCTATCGAAGAACTGGTCGATCGCCACCGCCACGGTCATGTTGCGGGTCGATGAGAGCAGCAGGAACTGGTAGATGTATTCGTTCCACGCCAACAGCAGGGCATAGACGCCGACCGCGGCCAGCGCCGGAGCCATCAGCGGCACATAGATGCGCAGATACACCTGAAGCGGCGAAGCGCCATCGATCTTCGCCGACTCGTCCAGCTCCATCGGAATAAGCTTGCCATACTGGTTCAGGATCAGGATCGCGTATGGCGCTGCAAACGTCACTTCCGCCGCAATAACAGCCCAGAGACTGTCCGACAGACCATAAAGATGCATGATGTGGACGAACGGGATGGCCAGAAACGCCGTCGGCAGCACGTAGGTCAGCAGCGCGAAATCGGTGACGATCCAACCCTTGCGCAGCCGCATGCGGCCGAGCGCGAAGCTCGCCAGCGAACCGATCAGCACGGTCAGCACCATGGTCGCCACGCTCATGTAGATGCTGTTGCCGAACTGATGCCAGAAATGGTCCAGCAGCCAGTAGTCCTCCGTCCAGACCGAGCGGAAGCTGTCGAAATTCGGGTCCGGCGGCCAGATGCTGCCGGTAAACTCGTCGGCGTCGGAATCGAGCGCCATCAGAATCATGTTCCACACCGGCAGCAGCGTCCAGACCAGCAGGCCGATGCCGAGGATGATGGCAGCCGCTTTGGTCAACAGCCGCCGCGGGCGGTGGCGCGGCCCGTGTGACTGATGGCCCGAGGCGACTGCGACGCTCATAGCTGCACCCCGGTCGCCCTGACCCGCCGCATCAGAATGATCACGACCGGGATCAGAATGGGCAGCGCCGACATCATCGCCGCAACCCCGAGGTTCGGGTAGCCGAAGTCGAACGCTTCGTGGAAGCCGTATGTCGCCAGCACGTTGGTGGACATGCCCGGCGCGCCGGTAGTGACGAAATACACGGTGGGGAAGTCGCCGAGCGTCCAGACGGTAGAGAGCAGCGTGGAAATCAGATAGACATTCGCCAGCAACGGGAACGTGACGTAGATCAGACGCTTCATGCCGTGTGCGCCATCGATCGCGGCGGCTTCATAGATGTCCTGCGGGATCGCCATGCGCGCCGCGATGAAGACCAGCGTCCAGAACGGCATCCACTTCCAGATGTAGGCGACGATGTTGGCCCCCATCGCAATCCACGTGTGGATCAGGAACAGCGGTCCGTCGTGACCGGTGACCGCGCGCCACAGGCTGTCGAGCAAGCCCCATTGGGTGACCAGCATGAAATGGATCGACGTAAAAACGACCATCGCCGGCAATGCCCAGGGTATCAGGTAGATCGCCAACAGCGCCCGAATCCACCAGCTTCGGCTCAGGAAGAAGCCGGACAGCAGAAAAGCGAGGAACATCTTCACGTTCACGCCGATGCCGACAAACAGCAGCGTGTTGATGACGGTGGTCAGATACTTCGGATCGGAAAACAGCAGCCCATACAGCGACGGGTTGCTGCCCATCCAGAGACCGAACACAACCGGATAGATCACGAAAGCGGCGAACACGGCCACGTAGGGGACGATGAACGCGACCGCCCAGGTGGTGTCCGAACCTGCCAGGCGGAAGCGCCACGGCGGCCGCCGCGACTGGCCGACCTCCATCGGCCGTCCGATCGCGAAAGCCTGCTGCGTGCCGCTCATTGGTCAATACCTCCGCATTACCGCGGCGGTGGTGCTTAGCCCTTCACGCCACCCATGGTCAGGCCAGCCGACATGTACCGGCGGAAACCATAGGACAATATGATTGGCGGTAGAGCATAGATGATGGCGGTGGCCATCATGAAGTTCCACGGTGCCTCGTCGCTGTTGAGGAACTGCGCGAGCGCGACCGCCACGGTCATGCTCTTTGGCGTGGACAGCAAAAGGAAATTGTACAGGTACTCGTTCCAGGCCAAGCAGCAGCGCGTAGGTCCCGACCGCGACCAGCGCCGGGGCCATCAGCGGCAGGTATATCCGATAGTAGATTTGCAGTGGGTTGGCGCCATCGATACGAGCCGATTCGTCGAGCTCCATCGGGATGGATTTGCCGTACTGGGAAAAGATGAAGATCGAATAGGGCGTGGCGAACGTCACCATCGCCGCGATCACCGACCACAGATTGTTCGAGAGACCGTAGATCTGCATGATCCGATAGAATGGTATGGCCAGGAACGAGGCCGGGATGACGTAGGTCATCAGCGCCGCGTTGCTCAGCAGCCAGCCCTGGCGCAGATGCATCCGCCCGACCGTGAAGCTGGCCAGCGAGCCGATCAGCAACGTCAGGAACATCGTCATCAGGCCGACGAAAAAGCTGTTGCCGAACTGGTGCCAGAAATTCTCCAGATACCAGAAGCCCTCGGTGAAGACGATGACGAAGCTGTGCAGCGACGGATGCGGCGGCCAGACCGCGCCGCTGAACACGTCGTCGTGACCTTCGAGCGAGATCACGATGATGTTGTAGATGGGCGCCAGCGACCACACGAGCAGCACGAATCCAAGCGCCAGGCACGCTGCCTCGGCCAGGTATCGCCGGACACGGTAATGGTGCGGAGACGCCAGCCGGCGTCCGGCGGTCGTGGCACTCATAGCTGCCTCTCCGACATGCGAAGCTTGCGCATGAGAATGAGCACGAGCGGGATCATGATAGGCAGGGCTGTCATGACTTCCGCCACCCCGAGGCGTGGCAGTGACAGTGTAAAGGCGTAGCGGATGCCAAGGGTGGCGAGAACTTCAGTGGACATGTTCGGCCCGCCGCCGGAGACGAAATACACCGCGTTGAAGTCGCCGAGCGTGAATATGGTCGAAAGCAGCGTGCAGACGAGATACAAATTCGCCATCAGCGGCAAGGTCACGTTGGTGAACCGGCGAAGCCCGGTTGCGCCATCCACATCGGCGGCTTCGTACAATTCACGTGGGATCGACATCCGTCCGGCGAGGAAGATGATCGTCCAGAACGGCATGTTTTTCCAGACATAAGCGGTGATGTTACATGCCATTCCCATCCAGCGCGAATTGAGATACACCGGGCCGTCAATGCCGAACAACAGATACAGGACATTGTTCAGCATTCCATACTGGCCATTGAAAAACCAGTGGATCGAGATGAAAGCCGGCAAAGCGGGGGTTGCCCAGGGCAGGATATAGACGACCAGCAGCGCCTTGACCCACCAGCCCTTGCGCATGAAGAACCCGGACAGCAGGAAGGCTCCCAGGATGTGCACGTTCACGCCGATGCCGACATACAGCAAGGTGTTGACAACGGCGGTCGTGTAGCGGGGATCAGCAAACAAGTCGCTGTACAGGCTGGGCTGGCTGCCCAGCCACAGGCCGTAGATGATCGGATAGATCACGAACAGGAAGAAAATGGCGATGTAGGGTATGGCGAAGGCAAGTGCCCACGCGTAATCGGAACCCATCAAACCGCCGTGCCAGGGCCGCCGCCGCAGTCGGGTTGCCCCGACGGCCCGGCCGATCGGAACAACCCGCTGTGTGGTGCTCATGCGCGCCTCGCAGAATTGGCAGAATTAATCGACGGACATCTTCGCGAAGATCTGATCCATCCGTTTGAACGCCTTATCGACCGCCTGCTCCGGGCTCATGCCGTTTTTGACAACGTCGGCAACGGTTCCCTGCTGGAGCTGCTCGGCGGCGACCTGACCCCAGGCCGGCGTGAAGCCCTCATACGGTGGCAGGGTCGGGTTCAACACGCACTCCGTGACGTAGGGCTTGAGATGCGGGTCGGAGGATTGCAGCCAGAACGGGTCGTCCTTCACCACCTGCGGTATGGCCGGAACCCAGCGGCCCAGACCGGCCTTCAGGTTCTCGTCCATGACCTTGGGTTGCATCCAGTACTTCATCAGGTCCTTGGCGACTTCGACGCCCTTGGCGCCCTTCGGGATGAAGCCGCCGCCGACCCCGACCTGGCATGGGATCGGGGTGCCGTCGGTGAAATTGGGCATGCCCAGCGTCACCGCCTCCTCAAAGTCTTTCTTGTTGCTGATCATCGCCAGCTCGGTCGATAGCGTGCCGTCGAAGTCGGCGATGAAGAGTTTTTCGTGGAATCCGTTGTTGTCGTCGGCATCGGTCCAGCTCAATGCCTCCGGCGGGACGACGCCGGCCTTGTAGGAGTTCGCCAGGAAGGTGGTTGCCTTGATCGCTGCCTCCCGGATATGCGGGTCACTGGTGTGCAGCTTGCCGTCCGGGGTAACGATCCCCTTGCCGCCATTGGCGATCAGCATGTGCTGATACAGATTGTTGCCGTCGTTGGGGCCCACGGTGGTGACCTGCAGCCCGATAGCGTAGATACGCCGCATTCCCTTGCCGCGCAGGATTCCTTCTGCATCGGCTTGAAGAAGTCCCACCGCGCGTCCCAGGTATCCGGTATGTCGGAAACCTTGAAGCCGGCCTTTTCCACCAGGTCCCCCCAGATGTGGAACGGCGTGCCGCCTTGCTTGATCGGGCACAGGTAATAACTGCGCTTCTTGGCGACTTTGTTGAAGAAGGCGGAGCCCAGCTTCGCGGTGTCGCTGAGCTGACTTTCATATGCAGCAACGACATCGGTTACATCGACGAACTTATCGTCCCAGGCGTTCTGCGCGATGATCGTCGCCGGAGCGTCCATGAAGATCAGGTCAGGGACATCGCCGCTGGTCAGGGCGGAAATCGTCTTCTGGTTCTGCGCCATGAACGGCATGATGCTGTAGTCCAGCTTGTTGCCGCTTTCCTTCATGTAATTCTCGGCGAGCGCCTTGAAGGCCGCGTCCTCCTGCGGGATGAAGCCCTGATTGACCCACACGACGGCCGTCTTGGCCTGGGCATTGGCGATATACGGCCGCGCGAGAACCCCTGCTGTTACCGCTCCTAACGATCCGCCCAGCACCGCGCGCCGGCTCAGGTTACCCATGGTCCGCACCTTCCCTGTTGGCCGCGCCATCAGCCATGTGCCGCTGCAGCGCCGGCTCATTATGAAGACTTTGGTTGGGAACGCAGCTTGCGTGGCTTCGGTGCGCCGGTCAACTGCTTTATTTGTTGACCGCCGGCGGCCCGGCTGGCGGTCTGCAACCAGCCAGCCCAGCCAACCGGCCAGCAAGGAGCACGCCATGGGACGCCGCCTGATCGATATCTCGGTGCCGCTGAAGGCCGGCATCGCCAGCGACCCGCCGCACATGCTGCCGGAGATCGACTACCTCGATCATCACCAGACTGCCCCGCAGATGGCACACTACATGGGCATCAGCATCGACCGGTTTCCCGACGGCGAGTACGCCGCGGTCGAGCGGGTGCGGATCAGCACGCACAACGGCACCCACCTCGATGCGCCGTATCACTACTTCTCCTCCATGAATCACGCACTGAAGCCGGGCGGCGAGCCGTCCTGGCGGATCGACCAGGTGCCCCTGGAATGGTGCTTCCAACCGGCCGTGAAACTTGATTTCCGGCACCTGCCGGATGGCTATGTCGCCACCCAAGCCGACGTCGAAGCGGAACTCAACCGCGTCGCCCACACGCTGCGTCCACTGGAGATCGTGCTGGTCAACACGCGCGCCGGATCGCGCTATGGCGAGCCTGATTTCGTCGATTCAGGCTGCGGCATGGGCAAGGCGGCGACGCTCTGGCTGCTGGAGCGGGGCATCCGCCTGGTCGGCACCGACGGCTGGAGCTGGGACGCCCCGTTCAGCTTCACCCGTCAGCGCGTCGCCGAAACCGGCGATGCCGGACTGATCTGGGAGGGCCATCGTGCCGGGCGGGAGATCGGCTACTCCCATCTCGAGAAGCTGCACAACCTGGAAGCGCTGCCGCCGGATGGTTTCGAGGTGGTGTGTTTCCCGGTGAAGGTGCATCGCGGCTCGGCTGGGTGGACCCGCGCGGTGGCGATCCTGCCGGACTAGCGCTTACCGTATCTTGCGGCCGGTCCAGCGGTCGCGGCCCGCCCAGAAGGGGCATTGCGGACAGGTGTCGCCGACGTAGTCGATACCTTCCTCGTGCGGGCAACCGATGATGCGATCCGGCATGGCGACCGTCTTGACCGCCCATGCTTCCAGTTGCGCAAGGATTTCGACGGCGATCGCCGGATCTCGTCGAACGTCGGTTGAATCGGAAAACCATTTCCGCAAATCGGTTGGGGACGCGTCGGCAGCCGGAACCGCGCTGGCAACAAGCTTGCTCGCGCGCTTGTTATCGGGACCGTAGAACGCGATGGTCGCGACCGGGTAGCCGCGAAAGCCGTGCCGGGCCTTTTTCGCCAGCCGCTTGAGGGCGCGATCGGGACTGGGCATGGACCGCTACCTGATCAGGAACGCTCTTCCGGATCATGGCTGCTGCCCGGGCCGCCGAAGCGGTTGGCGTGCGGGGTCTTCGTCATCAGCCTGCCTCCTGCGCTGGGGATCCTGAAGCGGCGCATGTACCCGGCGGTTGCGCTGGCCGGCGCCGTCCGGATCGGCCAAACATACACGCATGGACGCCGAAGTCGCACCGGCCACGGACTGGGTGGGCCGCTCGCTGCCGCGCGTCGAGGACGCCGCGCTGCTGACCGGCCGCGGGCGGTTCATCGACGATCTCGGCGTGCGGCCAGGCACGCTGCACGCGGCGATCCTGCGCTCCCCGCACGCCCACGCGGTGATCGCATCGATCGACGCAGCGCGCGCCGCCGCACTGCCTGGCGTTGCCGCGGTGCTGACGAGTGCCGAGGTGCGGGCGATGTCGGCCAGTCTGGTGGTGGGCGTGAAGGCACCCATGCAGTGCTGGCCGATCGCCGTCGATCGCGTGCGTTACGTGGGCGAGCCGGTCGCGGTTGTTGTCGCGTCCGACCGCTACGTGGCGGAAGACGCGCTCGACCTGATCGACGTGCGCTACACGCCGCTGCCCGCCGTCGTGGACCCGGTCGCCGCGCTGTCGAGCGATGCGCCGGTGCTGCATGAGGGGCTCGGCGGCAATCTCGCCAGTGATCGTTCGTTTTGTTACCGCGATCCGGAGGCAGCATTGGCGCAGGCGGCGCATCGCGTGGCGGTCGAAATCCGCTATCCACGGAATGCCTGCACGCCGATCGAGACATACGGCGTGGTGGCCGAGTACGATCCGAACGAGGACGCCTACGACGTTGTCGCCAACTTTCAGGGACCGTTCAGCCTGCACGCGGTGATGGCGCGGGCGCTGAAGGTGCCGGGCAACCGGTTACGGCTGCGAACGCCGCCCGAGTCAGGCGGCAGCTTCGGCGTCAAGCAGGGCGTGTTCCCGTATGTCGTGCTGATCGCACTGGCCGCCCGAATCGCCGGCCGTGCGGTGAAGTGGATCGAAGATCGGCTGGAACATCTGGCTGCCTCGGCCTGTGCCACCAACCGCGTGACGCGGCTTCAGGCTGCGGTGGCTGCCGACGGACGGATCGCCGCGCTGGCCTGGGACCAGATCGAGGATTGCGGCGCCCACCTTCGCGCCCCCGAGCCGGCGACGTTGTACCGCATGCACGGCAACATGACCGGCGCTTACGACATCCGCCACCTGTCGATCCGCAACCGCGTGGTGCTGACCAACAAGATGCCGACCGGATTGAACCGCGGCTTCGGCGGCCCGCAGGTGTATTTCGCGCTGGAACGGCTGGTGCAGCGCATCGCTGTCGAACTGGCGCTTGATCCGCTGGAAGTGATCCGGCGCAATCTGATACCGGCGGCGGCATTTCCGTATGCAACCGCATCGGGCGCACTGCTCGATTCCGGAGATTACTCTGCCGCGATGGAAGCGGCACTCCGCGATGGCGGTCACGACACGCTGCTGGCACGCCGCGCGGCGGCGCGGGCCGAGGGCCGGCTTTACGGCATCGGTTATGCCGCGGTGGTCGAGCCGAGCGTGTCCAACATGGGCTACATCACCACCGCGCTGACGCCAGCCGAACGGGCGCGCGCCGGTCCTAAGAACGGCGCACAGGCGACCGCGACCGTGGCACTCGATGCGCTCGGGTCGGTGACTGTGCATGTCGCATCGGCGCCGCAGGGTCAGGGGCATCGCACCGTGCTGGCGCAGGTGGTGGCCGATGTGTTCGGCTTGCAGCCAACAAACGTGCGTGTGGTGACCGACATCGATACCGCGAAGGATTCGTGGTCGATTGCGTCCGGCAACTACTCCAGCCGCTTCGCCCCGGCGGTTGCGGGAGCGGCGCATCTGGCGGCAACGCGGCTGCGCGATCGGCTGGCGCGCACCGCGGCGGCGCAGATGAACGTGCCGGCCGAGGCGATCGAATTTGCCGGCGGGCGGGTGCGGGCACGCGACAATCCGGACAACTCGGTCCCCTTCGCCCGTCTGGCCGCCACCGGCCATTGGGCGCCGGCTACGCTTGGCCGCCGGAGAAGAAGGCGCGGTGCGGGAGACGGTGTTCTGGACACCACCCGAACTGACCGCGCCAAACGACAAGGATGAAATCAACTCATCCTTGTGTCACGGCTTCATCTTCGACATCTGCGGCGTGGAGATCGACCGCGACACCGCCGCGGTGCGGATCGATCGCTATGTCACGATGCATGATTGCGGTCGCATCCTGCATCCCGGCATGGTGGCAGGCCAGGTGGCCGGCGGCTTCGCCCACGCGCTCGGCGCGGCGCTGCTGGAAGAACACGCCTACGCGGCGGACGGCAGTTTCCTGGCCGGCACGCTGGCCGACTACCTGATCCCGACCGCGATGGAGGTGCCGGCGCCGCTGATCCTGCACCGCGAGACACGCTCGCCGTTCACACCGCTGGGCGCGAAAGGCGTGGGCGAGGGAAACTGCATGTCCACGCCGGTCTGCATCGCCAATGCGGTGGCGGACGCGTTGGGGGTCGCCGATGTGACGCTGCCGCTGGCGCCGGCAACCCTGGCCCCGCACGTGCATGGTACCGGAACGCGTCGGCCGCGTTCCGGCGACGCCCGTTCGTACCGGCGAACGGATGGTTTCAGGTGAAGGCACCGCCGCCGTGGCCGCATCGCGCGAGTCGGTCTGGGCGATGTTGTTGGACGCGGACGCGCTGGCCGCGCTGATCCCCGGCGCGCATGACGTGCGAAAGCTGTCGGACGCTCAATTCAGCGCCGAGGTTTCCCTGGGCGTGGGCCCGGTGAGGGGCGCTTACACAGCCCAGGTCGCGCTGTCGGACCTGGACCCGCCGCGCGCGGCGACGCTGAGCGGGTCAACCGAGGGCCGGCTGGGCTTCGGCCGCGGCAAGGGCTTCGTGACCCTGACAGAAACGGCACCGGGGCAGACGGTGATTGCGTACCGCTACGAAGTGGCGATCGGCGGCAAGGTCGCCTCGGTGGGGAGCCGGCTGCTGGATGGCGCGGCGCGGGTGATCATCGGACAGTTCTTCGCGGCACTGGCGGCGCGGGCGAGTGGACGGCGGCGCCGTGTTGCCTGGCTCGGCTGGTTGTGGGGATGGTGGCGGTGAAGCCGGCCGCGTTCGACTACGTGCGTGCGGACAGCATCGAGGAAGTCCTGCACGTGCTGTATCGCGAAGGTGCCGAGGCGCGCGTGCTTGCCGGCGGTCAATCGCTGGTGCCAATGTTGAACATGCGGCTGGCCCGCCCGCACACGCTGATCGACGTGATGCGGATCGACCAGTTGCGGCGGATACGGGACAGCGGCGGCGGTCTGCTGATCGGGGCCGCTGTGCGTCAGATGGAACTGGAGCGCCGCGGCGGCCTGCATCCGTTGCTGGCGGCGGCGCTGCCCTGGGTTGGCCACGCGCAAACCCGCAGCCGGGGCACGCTGTGCGGCTCGGTCGCTCATGCCGATCCCAGCGCCGAGATCCCGCTGGTGCTGGTGGCGCTTGGCGCCGAAATCCATCTGCGAGCGCGCCGTCGCCGGCGTCGCGTGAAGGCTGATGCGTTCTTCACCGGCATGATGGCGACAGTGCTTGCCGATGACGAGTTCATCGAAGCCGTCGCGTTGCCGGCGCCGCGCCCGGGCGAACGCTACGCATTTCGCGAAATGGCCCGCCGGCACGGCGATTTCGCCATCGTCGCCTGTGCTGCCGCGGTGGATCAGCAGCGTGCGCGGCTGGCGGTGGGCGGCGTCGCGGACCGACCGGTTGCTCGGGACCTGCCGCTGCCCGGTCCGGCGCTTGACGATGCTTTGAATGACTTCGCCTGGGAGCTGGATGCGCGCGAAGACCTGCATGCGACAGCCAGCTACCGCCGCGAGCTGGTTCGCCGCATTGGTCGTGCGGTGATCGAGGCGGCGGCATGACCAGGCTCGGCGCCGGCGCGCGGCATACCATCAGTTTCGTCCTGAACGGCCACCCCGTCAGCGGTGCGGCGGAGCCGCGGCTGCTGCTGTCGGATTTCCTGCGCCACGTGCTCGGTGCCACCGGCACGCATGTCGGCTGCGAGCACGGGGTGTGCGGTGCCTGCACCGTGCAGATCGACGGCATCCCCTCGCGTTCGTGTCTGACGCTGGCGGTGCAGGCCGAGGGCGCCGCGATCCGCACGGTCGAAGCGCTGGAGCCGGCGCCCGGCGAATTATCGACGCTGCAGGAAGCCTTCCGCACGCATCACGGCCTGCAATGTGGCTTCTGCACGGCCGGCATCCTGATTTCGCTGGATGCCCTGTTGCGCGACGTTCCGCATCCGACCGAAATCGCAGATTCGTGAGCTTTTGTCAGGCCATTTGTGCCGCTGCACCGGGTACGTCAGCATCGTCGCGGCGGCCTTGGCGGCTGCCGCGGAAAACCCGGATGCTTGACCTCGGCACCAGCCTGCTGGCCAGCGTGGCGCGCGACCCCGACGCGACCGCCATCATCGATGGCGACGTCCGCCTGAGCTACGCGGCGTGGTGGACGAAGATCGCTGCCGTCGTTGGCGCGCTGGACGCGATCGGGCTGCAACGCGGCGACCATCTGGCGACCGTGCTGCAGAACCGCTGGCAGGCGGCAACTCTGCACTGGGCCTGCCAACTTGCCGGCATCATCATCACGCCGTTGAATTGGCGTGGGAAGGCTGATGAAATCGATTACTGTCTGACCGACGCAGAAGCCCGCGCGGTGGTGTTCGATACCGTATCGGCCGACGCGGTACGTGCCGCGCCGGCCGCGCATCACGTTCCGCGCATCGCCCTGGCTGACGCGGTGCCGAACGAGACGGCCTTCAGCGACATGGTTGCGACACCGGCACCCGACATTGCGCCGCGCGCCACGGCCGAGGATTGGTCGCTGATGCTCTACACGTCAGGCACCACCTCGCGGCCGAAGGGCGTGCCGCGCCGGCATCGCGCGGAGCGTGCGGCGGCGATCGCGCATGTGGCCCAGAACCTGTATGCGCATGGCGAGCGCACACTGGGAGTGATGCCGCTGTATCACACGATGGGCGTGCGGTCCCTGCTGGCGATGTCGCTGATCGGCGGCTGTTTCGTCTGCCTGCCGCGCTTCTCGGTGGAAGCGGCGCTGGCGCTGATCGCGGCGGAGCGTGTCACCAACCTGTATCTGGTGCCGACGCTGTATCACGATCTGGTGTCGTCGCCTGATTTCGCCGCCGCCGATGTCGGATCGGTGCGCAAGCTCGGGTTTGCCGGCGCACCGATGACCGACGGGCTGCTGCAACGGCTGACGGCGGCATTCAGGCCGGAGCTGTTCGTCAATCATTACGGCAGCTCCGAAGTCTATACCTGCACGATCGATCAGCAGGCGCCGTGCAAACCCGGGTCGGCGGGCCGCGCCGGGATCAACCAGCTTATTCGCGTGGTTCGGCTGAACGCGGACTTGCCGGAGGATCGTGCGGCGACCAATGAGGAAGGCGAGATCATCGCGCTGCTGGCCGGCGATGAAGCCTTCGAGGGCTACTGGCGCCGCCCTGAAGCCGACGCGCGCGCCCTGCGCAACGGCTGGTATTTCACCGGCGATACCGGCTATTTCGATGCCGACGGCGATCTGTTCGTCACCGGCCGCGTCGATGACATGATCATAACAGGCGGTGAGAACGTCTCCCCGGTGGAGGTCGAAAGCTGTTTGTCGTTGCATCCGGCAGTATCGGAGGTTGCGGTGGTCGGGTTGCCGGATGCGCGCTGGGGCAAGCTGGTGACCGCCTTCATCCGGCCGGCCGCGCCGGTCCTGGCGCAGGAGCTGGACCGCCACTGCCGCGCCTCCGGACTGGCGGATTTCAAGCGCCCGCGCCGCTTCGTCTTTGTGGACGAAATCCCGAAATCCCCGGTCGGCAAACTGCTGCGGCGCAAGCTGGTGGCGGGCGACTACACGGAAAAGGAGCCGCACGCATGAGCGACGATCGTCCCCTTGACGGTTTCCGGATCGAGATCGACGCGACGAAGCAGCGCGGCGACATCGTGCTGGATCGGCCGCCGCTGAACGTCATCACGATGCCGCAGCGCGACCAGCTCCGCCGCGCTTTCGAGGCGCTGGACGACGACGATTCGGTGCGGGTGATCGTGCTGCGGGCGATCGGCGAGAACTTTTCTTCCGGCGGCTACATCAAGGGATTCCTGGAGGCATCGCCGGAGCATGTCGCGAAACTGGCGTGGAACATCGCCGCCCCGGCACGCTGCGCCAAGCCGGTGATCGCAGCGGCGCGCGGCTTCTGTTTCGGCGTCGGGTTCGAGCTTTCGCTCGCCTGCGATTTCCGGCTGGTGTCGGAAACCTGTCAGTACGCGCTGCCGGAGCAGCGGCTGGGGCAGATACCAGGGTCCGGCGGGTCGGCGCGGCTGCAGAAGATCGTCGGCATTACGCGGACCAAGGACATCGTGATGCGGTCGCGCCGGATCGCCGCGCAACAGGCGTACGACTGGGGGATTGCGACGGAGGTAATGCCGGATGACCGGCTGGAACCTGCCACCGATGCGCTGGTGCAGGAGCTGGTCGGTTTCGCTCCGCTCGCCCAGCGCACCGCGAAGAAGCTGCTGAACGATACCGAGGATGCGTCGCTGTCGATAGCCATCGAGCTGGAGGGACATTGCTATAGCAGGCTGCGCAGCTCGGAAGATTTCGCCGAAGGGGTGGCGGCGTTCCACGAAAAACGGAAACCGGCGTTCCGGGGGCAGTGAGGTGGAAGCGAAGCCATGCAAGACACACTCCCGCAAGGTCTAGGCCGGGTCCTTCCACCGGGCCATCAGTCCGACGTCTATCCCGAACAGGTCCAGCACGCGGCCTACGGTGTGATCGATCATCTCTTCCAAACTGCGCGGGGCTGCGTAGAACGCCGGCACCGGCGGGGCGATGATCGCGCCCATCTCCGACAGCGCCAGCATCGTGCGCAGGTGTCCGCTGTGCAGGGGCGTCTCGCGCACCATCAGCACCAGGCGCCGCCGCTCCTTCAGCGTGACATCGGCCGCGCGGGTCAGCAGCGTGGTGGTAACACCGGTTGCGATCTCCGACATCGTCCGCACGGAGCAGGGCGCGATCACCATGCCGGCGGTGCGGAACGACCCCGATGCCGGCGCCGCCGCGATATCATCGACCCGATAATGCACATCCGCCATCGCCCGCAGGCCGGCGAGTTTCACATCAGTTTCGTTGGCAAGCGCAATCTCGCCGGCCCGGGAGATCAGCAGGTGGGTTTCCACCGGTGTGTTGCGCAGCACCGCCAGCATGCGAACGCCGTAGGCTATGCCGGATGCGCCGGTGATGCCGATGATCAGCCTCGTGCCAGGGGAGGACGTGCCAGGGGAGGACGTGCCAGGGGAGGACATGCCAGGTGCCATGTCGGGGACAGTAAGCGATGATCACCACTTTGCGTAGCTGGCTCGACCGGCTGGCTGAAACGGACCGGCTGGCGATGATCCGCCCCGGCCGCAAGCTGCGCTACGAGATCGCCGCCATCGCCAACCGATTCGACGGACGCAAGGCGACGTTCTTCCCGCGCCCCGACGGCCACCCGATCCCGGTCGTCTCCGGCCTGACCTCCGATCGCGGCTGGATGGCGGAGGCGATGGGCGTGCCGCCATCCGAACTGCTGCGCCGCTTCCAGCAGGCCGTCGCGCACCCGCTGCCAAGCCGGGAAGTCGCCGACGCTCCCGTGCAGGCGCAAATCCACACCAACAGCATCGATCTTGCGGCCCTGCTGCCGATCCCCACGCATAACGAGCACGACAGCGGCGCCTACATCACCGCTGGCCTTGCCATCGTCCGCAACCCGGGCACCGGCGTGCAGAACGTCTCGATCCACCGGTTGCAGATCAACGGGCCCGATCGGCTCGGCGCGCTGATCCTGCCGCGCCATACGATGGCCTATTTCAATATCGCGGAGCAGGACGGTCATGACCTGCCGATCGCCATCGTGATCGGCGTCGATCCGCTGACCTTGCTTGCCTCGCAGGCAATCGCGCCGCTCGATTTCGACGAACTGACCATCGCCGGAGCGCTGCATGGGGCGCCGCTGGAGGTGGTGAAATGCCGTACCAGCGAAATCCGCGTGCCGGCCCAGGCGGAGATCGTCATCGAAGGCCGCGTGCTGCTGGGTGACCGCGAACCGGAAGGGCCGTTCGGCGAATTTCCGCAATACTATGGGGAACGGGCGAAGCGTCATGTCATTCAGGTGGATGCGGTGACGCACCGGCGCACCCGATCTTCCACACCATCGTCGGCGGCGGGCTGGAACACCTGCTGCTCGGCGGTATCCCGCGCGAGGCGACGCTGCTGTCGCATCTGCAACGCAGCTTTCCCGGCGTGCGCGACGTGCATCTGAGCAAGGGCGGCGTGTGCCGCTATCACCTGCATGTGCAGATGCAGAAACGGAACGAAGGCGAGGCGAAGAACGTGATCATGGGCGCGTTCGGCGGTCATTACGATCTGAAGCAGGTGATCGTGGTCGATCAGGACGTGGATATCCACGATCCGGCGGAAGTCGAATGGGCGGTCGCCACACGCTTCCAGGCCGACCGGGACCTGATCGTGGTCGGCAACGCACAGGGCTCGCGGCTGGACCCTCCGCCGCCGAAGGCGTCAGCGCGAAGATGGGACTGGATGCAACCATCCCGCTCGATGCCCCTGAAATGAAATACAAGCGTATCGCCGTACCGGGCGAGCAGGCGGTCGATCCCGAGGCGGTGCTGTCGTCGGACCCAGCCGCATCCTGGCGCACGAGGTCGCATAATGTCGGCTGTAACGGACCCGGGCGGGGTCGCCAATACGCGGCTCGACCGCAAGGTGCTTGCGGCCATGCTGGCGTCCTGCCTGGGTTGGTCGCTGGATCTGTTCGACCTGTTCATCCTGCTGTATGTGGCGCCCGTGCTGGGGCACGCGTTCTTCCCGGCCGATCGCCCGACTTTCTCGCTGGCCGCCGTTTACGCTTCCTTCGCGGTCACGTTGCTGATGCGACCGGTCGGTTCGGCGGTGTTCGGCAATTTCGCCGATGCGCACGGCCGCAAGCGGGCGATGACCATCGCGGTGATCGGCGTCGGCGTGATCACCGCTTCGTTCGGGACGCTGCCCACGGTGCAGCAGGCCGGCCTGATCGCGCCGGTGCTGTTCCTGCTTCTGCGGCTGGTGCAGGGCGTGTTCGTCGGCGGCGTGGTCGCCTCCACCCACACGATCGGCACCGAATCCGTGCCGCCGAGGTGGCGCGGCTTCATGTCCGGGATGATCGGCGGCGGTGGCGGCGGACTTGGCGCACTGCTGGCCTCGACGGTGTTCCTGATCGCCTCGGCCCTGTTCCCCGGCCCAAGCTTTGCCGTCTGGGGCTGGCGCTTCATGTTTTTCTGCGGGATCGCCAGTTCGGTGCTCGGCCTGGTCATCTTTCGCACGCTGGACGAATTGCCGTTCTGGAAGCGCATGGACGAACAGCGCGCGGCCCGACGCGGCACCGTCCAGGCCTCGCCGCTGCGCACCCTGTTCGGCGGGCCGTACCGGCGGGTACTGCTGATGAACCTGCTGATCACCTTCGGCGCCGGCGGTGGCTACTACATCACGTCGGGCTTTCTGCCGACCTTCCTCAAGGTGGTGAACAAGCTGCCCAACACCATCACGTCGGTGACGCTGATGGTAACAAGCTGTGTGGCGATCCTGGGATCCTTGCTGGTCGGCACATTGAGCGACCGCTTCGGCCGGCGGCGGATGTTCCGGATCATGGCCGTGGTGAACCTGCTGGCGCTGCCGGTCCTGTTCATTGCGCTTGCCCGCGTCGGCGCGAATCCGGGCGCCGCCGCCGGATACGCGGTGGCGATCGCCTTCCTGGGCAACGCTGCCTATGCGCCGGTGCTGATCTTCCTGAACGAGCGATTCCCGACCGCGCTGCGCGCCAGCGGAACCGGGCTGTCATGGAATATCGGCTTCGCGATCGGCGGCACCATGCCGATCTTCGTCTCCCTGGCCAGTCCGGCGACGACCGACATTCCGGTCGCGCTGGCCTGCTTCGCGGTGGCAATCTACGCGCTGTTCCTGATTGGCAGCTTGCTGGTGCCGGAGACGCTCGGGCGCTTCGAATGAGCGTCAGAAATTCGGCAGCGTCCCCATGTCCTCGCCCAGCCACTTGCGATGCAATCCTTGCAGCTCGCCATCCGTCCGGATGAAGAAGATGTAGGTGTTCAGCCATTGCAGAAGGGCAAAGTCGCCCTGCCGCACCGCCATGTGGGCGGGCGAGTTGCGCAGCTTGAACTTCAACGCGATGTCGCGGCTCGGGTCCTTCTTGGCAAGGTCGATCGCCACCGTGTTCAGCGTCGCCCACAGTTCCGTCTGACCCGACAGGAACGCCGTGTTGGCCGTGGTGTCATCCTCGAACCGGACGATGTTGGCCTTTGGCGCCATCTGCGTCAGCGTGGTGTCCTGGGTGGTGCCCTTGGGCAGCGCGATCTTCATCGACCCCAGGCTGTCCGGACCGGTGACCGCAAGCTGCTTCGGCCCATAGACGCCGAGATACAGGTTCGCATACGGCTCGGTGAACATCACCTGGGTCGCGCGTTGCGGCGTGGCGCCCATCGCGGAGACCACGACGTCGATCTTGTTGGTAAGCAGGAACGGGATCCGGTTGGCGCCGATGATCTGCTCAAGCTGCACCTTGACGCCGAGGGCCTTGCCCAGCATCTCGCCAAGCTCGACATCGAAACCGGTAGGCTTGCCGGAGGAATCGACATAGCCGAAGGGTGGGTCATCCATCTGCGTGCCGATCCGGATCACGCCGCGATCCAGGATATCCTTGAGGTCGGCTCGGGCAGGTTGCAGGCCGGTGGCTGCAATCAGCAGCAGCGCCGCACAGGCGATCAGGACGCGCTTCATGGTTTCCCCCAACTCCGCACCATCAGTGATCCAGTGTCCGCGGGGGCGGCCGTCAAGGTGCTCAGCGTGCAACCGCCAGCCGACGTTCCAGCAGCCGGCTCCAACTGGTGATCGGGAAGCAGAGCAGGAAATAGAGCACCGATACGCATCCATAGACGACGAACGGCGCGAAAGTTGCCCCGTTCACCAGTTGCGCCTCACGGCTAAGCTCGACCAGCCCGATGATTGATGCGAGCGAGGTGTTCTTGATGAGCTGAACAAGGAACCCGACTGTCGGCGGGATCGCGATCGCCAGAGCCTGCGGCAGCACGATCAGCCGAAGCTGATGCCGCCGGCGAAGCCCGAGCGCGGCGGACGCCTCCCACTGACCTTGCGGGATTGCCTCGACGGCGCCGCGCCAGATCTCCGCCAGGAACGCGCTGCCATAGATCGACAGCGCCGTCGTCGCGGCGACCCATCGGGAAACATCGAAACCGAACAGCGCGAAGCCGAAGAAGATCAGGAACAAATGGCCGAGCAGCGGCGTGCCCTGGACCGCCTGGATCCACAGCAGGGCCAACATCCGCGTCACTCGAGCCCGGCCGGTGCGCAGCAGTAGCAGCACCAGCCCCAGCAGGCTGCTGCCGGCAAACGCCAGTGCCGTCAGTGCAGCCGTCCATTTCAAACCGGTCAGCAGCATCAGCAGCTCGTTGAAACCGAAGCTGCGGAACATCAGGGCGCCATGATCATGACAGGCGCCTCGCGCACGCGTTCGGCGAACATCAGCCAGTAGATCAAGGCGAACAGCCCGCGGAACGCCACCGCGAGCAGCAAATAAAAACCTGACACGACCGCATACACCTCGAAGCTGCGGTACGTCTCCGAATCGATCAGGCTCGCCATGTGGAACAAGTCCGGGATGCCGATCTGGCTGAGGATGCTGGTGGCCAGCATCAGCAGCGTGAACTGACTTGCCAGCGCCGGGAACATTACCTTCAGTGCCGGCTTCAGCACGATCAGGAAGAACACCTGCAGCGGCGTCAGTCCGAGTGCGGCGCCGGCGTCTGTCTGGCCGCTCGGCACGGCGTCGATGCCGCCGCGAACGATCTCGGTGGTGTAGGCGCCGAGATTGATCACCAATGTGATCAGCGCGGCAGTAACAGCTCCCAGCCGCAACCCAATGCCGGGAAGCCCGAAATAGACGAAGAAAAGCTGGGCCAGCAGCGGCGTGTTGCGGATCGCCTCCACATAGGCGTGCACAACCCAGCGCAGCGGCCGGGCCGGCGATCGGGCGGCAAAAGCGCCGGCCACTCCCAGCCCGAATCCCAGCAGGATGACGAGGGCGGTGATCCAAAGCGTCTCCACCAGCCCCTGCAGCAGCAGGTCGATGCGGGCGAGGACGGGCGCGAACCGGAAGCTGTAGATCATGCGGGTGTGGCGAACGTCCGATACCGCTGGTTACGCGGCGATCGCCACCCCGCCCCCCGCGCTCTCCACCGCGTCCTGGCATGCGCGTCCGGCCATGTGCCACGTGTCGGGCGCAGCTTCGGTGCCGGTGACCCTCGGGGTGATTCGAATAATGCCGTGTGGCAGACGCTAAGCGACCAGGCTGGTCGCCGTCGGCTCCTCCAGAGCGTAGATCATCGGGCACGCGAGCGTCAGCTCGATGGTCATCATGCCGGTCTGCACCGGAAGCCCCGGCCTGAACGCGGCATCCCCATCGGTCCAGCGCCACAATGCGGCAGCATCATGCTCCACCGGATGCCAGCCCTGGACCAGGTCGGGATGGTCGGCAGGTACGTCTATCCGCCGGTCGGCGATACGCACCGAAATCCGGCTGATCGCGACGCCGAGCCGCCGCCAGTCATCGGCCTGACGGTTCGCTTCAACCGGCATGCAGGCCCGAGATGCAATCCTCATTTCCTGGGCCCCGGCAGGCAGCACGAAGGTATAACGATCGCCGGCGACGGCGACGGGACGGAAGCTCCGTCCCCGGGCGACCAGGCGCAGATCGGGGTCCGCGGTCGTGACCGGGCTCGGCCGTGAATGCCCGAGCACCTCGGCGCGCGCCGCGATCCGCGTCCATATCGATTCGACCTCGGCCGAGCGCAGCCGGAGCGGAGCGCACAGCCGGTCCTGCCAACGCAGCAATCCGGGATCGATGTCGAGGTCGGGATGCAGCGTGATCGGCTCGCCGGCGTTGGCAAAGAAGCCGCGATTGCCGGTGTCCAGATAGCTTTCAGCCGGCAGTCCTTCGGCCAGGAGAACGTCATGCGTCTCCAGTTCGACGTGGTGGTATTCCACAGAGTGAAGCGAGCGGTCCTGGACGATGGTCATGCCGTTGACGAGCAGCTTCGCCGGGACAAGCTGGCCGTCGGCGAACAGGCAGTGATCGGGGGAGACCAGCAGATCGCGCCGCGGAAGGTTTTCGCCGAAGGCGCCCCCGTGGATGCGAATCGGGTACAGGCTCTCCGGCCGCGGCTGCGTGGTGAGGTCGATTCGACGATGGCCGGTCCAGGCGATCGGGCGCAGCGTGGGCTGGGCGCCGGTGACGGTGACCACCAGATCGCCTTCGCGCAGGTCTTCCACCGCGGTCTCACCGCGCTGAGTGGCGATCCGCGTACCGGCGACGAAGCAGACCGCTGCGATTTCCAAAAATGTTTTCGTCGCGCCGGTATAGGGCTCGTTCCGCTGCACGAGGTCGGTGGTGAGCGATGTCACGTCGGAGGCGGTGCCGAAATTGGTCAGTTCATAGAGGTCAACCGGCGAGCCGTTGGTCCGCAGCCCATCGATCGTGAGCGTCGTGCCGCTGACCAGCGCGGAGTATGCGGGGTAGCGTTGTGTGAGCGCGAATGAATCAAAAAACAGCCCGTCGCCGACATCGAAGTTCTGAATCGCGTTGGACGCGACGTTTCCCGTGTGCGGAAGGGCCAGAAAAATATCGGCGCTGTTGCCTTGCAGGGCGAAGGTGCCCTGGTTGATGAAATCGGGGATTTGCACGGTGCCGGCGACGTTGATGAGGTCGTTGTGCGCAAATCGCCCCGTCGCTACCACGGCGCTCGAGTCCACATCGATGGTGGCATGATTGACAAGCGCGACAGCAACCCGCAGCGAATTTCCCGAGGCGATCTCGACCGTCGGCGCTCCGCTCAGCACCGTTAAATTATAGAGGCGCAGGTTGTTGATGTCGTCGGACCGAGACGGCATCAGGATTCGTGCCAGGACCGACAACCGGACTGCTCCCATCCGGGGGGACAGCGCCACCCAGCCAGTTGCTGGGTGAACTCCATGCGTAGGTGTTGGGCGATCCCGAGAGGGTAACCGATTCGGTGAACGTAAAACGGGGCACGCGACGCTCCTTCCGGTTGCCGCTGGGCGAGCACCTCAAAATGCCCCGATCCGAGACGGAGTGTCAATAAATGGCTAACCGGCCGATCATGAAATGCGCCGCCCTGCCAACCTGGCACCGGTTGCCGCTTCGCAAAACCGCTGTTATCCAACGCTCCGTATGCGTGCCAAAACCGCCGTTTCCGGCCCGTTCGCCACCCGTTCGCGCCCGGCCGGCAGCGACGCCGCCGTATCGGAGTCCTCATCGGGGGGCTGCGGCGCCGACGGATGGATCGCCATCGCCCGCAATCCCAGGCGGCCTGAAACCCTGGCGGACCTGAAACCCTGACGGACATGCCCGGCCGGGTCCTGGTCATCAAGCTTGGCGCGCTGGGCAACGTCGTGCTGTCGTGCGGGCCGTTCGCCGCAATCCGCCGGCACCACCAGCGAGCCCGGATCACGCTGCTGACCACGGCGCCTTATGCCGGTTGGCTGGCCGGCTCGCCCTGGTTCGACGATATCTGGATCGACAACCGCCCTGACTGGTGGAACGTGCCAGGCTGGTGGCGGCTGTGGCAGCGCTTGGCGGCCGGCCAATTCGACATGGTGTACGACCTGCAAACCTCGGCCCGCAGCAGCCGTTACTTCCAGCTCTGGCCGCGGCCGCGCCCGGATTGGTCGGGAATCGCCCCGGGTTGCTCGCACCCCGACCGCGACCCGGCGCGAGATCGCCTACATGATATCGAGCGGCAGGCCGGGCAGTTGGCTCAGGCCGGGATTTCCGAGGTTCCCGTCGCCGATCTGTCCTGGACCCGCGGCGACCTTGCGCGATTCTGCTTGCCGCGCCCGATCGCACTGCTGGTGCCCGGCAGCTCGGCGCACCGGCCGGCCAAGCGCTGGCCGGCGGCGCGATACGGCACTTTGGCGGCAGCACTTCATGCACTCGGCCTCCGGCCCGTCGTCCTGGGCTCCGCCGCCGAGCGCCGGCTGGCACAGACGATCGCGCAACGGGCGCCGGTGATCGATCTGACCGGCCTCACCAGCCTCGGAGACCTTGCCAGCCTCGCCCGAGCCGCCAAACTGGCGATCGGCAACGATACCGGTCCCATGCACCTGATCGCGGCTTGCGGCTGCCCATCGGTGGTCCTGTTCTCGGCCGACTCCGACCCGGCGCTGTGCGCCCCGCGCGGCGCCGGCGTGACCGTGCTGCGCCGCCCCGAGCTGATGGCGCTTGCGGCGGACGATGTGCTGCAAGCGGCCAACCGCCTGATCACGCTGCCGGCCTGCGCCGGCTGATGGCGGACCTTGCAGCCCCGGTCACCGCCGGGCACGCGGAGCCGCCGGACGGCGTTCCCACGCCGCAACGCTATTGGGCCATTCTGAGCATCGCGTTAGGGCTGACCCTGGCGGTACTGGACGGCGCCATCGCCAACGTGGCGCTGCCGACCATCGCCAAGGACGTCAACGCCTCCCCGGCCGATTCCATCTGGGTGGTGAACGCCTACCAGCTCACGGTCACGATCTCCCTGCTGCCGCTCGCCTCGGCCGGCGAGATTTTCGGCTACCGGCGCGTCTATCGCTGGGGGCTGGCGGTGTTCACCGTGGCGTCGCTGGGCTGTGCGCTGTCCGATTCGCTCACCACGCTGACCCTCGCCCGCGTCGTCCAGGGCTTCGGCGCCGCCGGAATCATGAGCGTGAACGGCGCCCTGGTGCGCTTCATCTATCCGCGCCGGTCCGTCGGCCGCGGGATCGGGCTGAACGCCACGGTGGGCTCGATCTCCTCGGCGGTCGGCCCGACCGTTGCCGCCGGGATCCTGTCGGTGGCGCACTGGCCGTGGCTGTTTGCCGTGAACCTGCCGATCGGCTCGGCCGCCCTGTTTGTCGCCTTTCGCGCGTTGCCGGCCACGCCGCGCGCGCGCATCCCGTTCGACGGGCTGTCCGCCGCGCTGAGCGCCGCCTCCATCGGCCTGCTGATCATGGCCATCGACGGCTTCGGCCACGGCGAGCGGATCGAGGTGGTGATCGTCCAACTGCTGGTGGCAACGGTGATCGGGCTGCTGCTGGTCGGACGGCAGATGACCCGCACCTCGCCGCTGCTGCCGATCGATCTGTTGCGCGTTCCGTTGTTCGCGCTGTCGGTCGCCACTTCGATCTGCGGCTTCATGGCACAGGGAATGGCGCTGGTGTCGCTGCCGTTCCTGCTGGAGAACACGCTGGGGCGGAACGAGGTGCAGACCGGATTGCTGATGACGCCCTGGCCGCTGACCGTGGCGTTCATCGCGCCGATCGCCGGACGGCTGGCGGACCGTTACAAGGTGGGCACACTCAGCGGCTGCGGACTGGCGGTGCTGTGCGCCGGTCTGGCTCTGCTGAGCGCATTGCCGGCGCATCCCTCGGCGCTCGACATCGCCTGGCGGATGATGGTGTGCGGTTTCGGCTTCGGCTTTTTCAACACGCCGAACAACCGGGCGATCATCACCTCGGCGCCGCGGTCGCGGACCGGCGGCGCTTCGGGGATGCAGGCGACGTCACGGCTGCTGGGCCAGACCACCGGGGCGGCGCTGGTCGCGCTGGTGTTCGGCGTCCTGGCCGCGCGCGGGCCGCTGGCGACGCTGATGATCGCCGCGGTGATTGCCGGCGCGGCGGCCGGCGTGAGCTTCCTGCGGGTGGTTGAGCGCCGCGGCGGCGTTGGCGAATGATGGCAGCCGTCGAAAGGATCGACTGACCCGACGTCATGCCGATCCCGTCATTCCCGCCAAACCCCGTCATTCCCGCAAAGCGGGAATCCAGGCCCAGCCCACGACACCGGGGCCGCCAGCCTGTTATCGATCGTCATTACTGATGTCGCAACGATCCGCATACGCCGCTATGATGACGACGACGATGCCATCGCGGCGGCGCGGCTCGCGATCTCCTGCGGAGCAACATCCTCGACATGCGTGGCAACATGCCAGACATGGCCGAACGGATCGGCGAAGGTGCCGCGGCGGTCCCCATAGAACTGCATCTCCACCGGCCGCACCACCGTAGCGCCGGCTGCTTCCGCGGCACGCACCACGGTATCGGCATCCGCCACATACAGATGCAGCGACACCGGGCTGGTCTGACCGGAGACCGGTGCCACTGCGCCGTGTTCGGGGGCTTCGTCGGCCAGCATGATCAGCAAATCGTCAATCGCCAGTTCGGCGTGGCCGATCCGGCCGCCGGGCCCGTCGAGCTGCATGCGCGGCACCGCACCGAACACCGCCTTATAGAACTCTAGCGCCCGCGCGGCGTTCCGCACGATCAGATACGGCGTGAGAGCCGGGTGTCCGGCGGGCTTCGGCTGGATCTTGTCGGGCATGGCATCGCCTCCTGTTGCTGCTGTCCGTCGATCATAACGTGCGGGAGGTAGCGGCGGTTGACGGGGTTCCCGCACAAGCCGCATCCTGTTCAATCCGCACCTGGAAGTACACCGGCGATGGCGCTGAGCCGCGCGACGCGCGTCAACCTGCTGATCGGCAACGGCCACTTCCTGTCGCATTTCTATGTGCTGTGCCTGCCGCCGATGTTCGTGGTGTGGCAGCGCGAATTCCATGTCAGCTTTGCCGAGCTCGGCCTGAGCGTGGCTGCCATGTCGGCCACCACCGCGTTGCTGCAAACGCCGGTCGGCTTCATGGTCGATCGCTACGGCGCCCGCGCGTTCCTGGTCGGCGGCGCACTGCTGATGTCACTGTCGTTCGCCGCGATGGGACTGGCCACAAGTTTCTGGCAGATCCTGGTGCTGGCGATGCTGTCGGGCGTCGGCAACTCGGTGATCCATCCGGCCGATTATGCGATCATCAGCGGCTCGGTCGATAAGGACCGCATGGGCCGCGCCTTCGCTTTGCATACATTCAGCGGCAATCTTGGGTTTTCCTCGGCGCCGCCTGTTATCGCCGGACTGACGCTGGCGATAGGGTGGCGCGCCAGCCTGTTGCTGGTCGGGCTGCTGGGTGTGCCGGTGGTGGTTGCCATCCTGTTGCAGAGCGGCATCCTTAAAGACCAGATCCGCCACGAGGCGCCGGTGAAACTATCCGGACGGGACCTGCTGACCAGCCGCACCATGCTGCTGTTCTTCAGCTTCTTCATGCTCGGGTCGATGGCGGGCGCCGGCGTGCAGTCCTGGCTGATCACCGTGCTGCACACGGTGAAGTCGCATCAGCCTGGAGGCGGCCTCCGCCGCGCTGACCGGCTACATGGCGGGCTCGACCTGTGGCGTGCTGATCGGCGGCTGGTTCGCCGATGCTTACAAACGTCACGTGCTGGTGTTCGCGGTCGTGCTGACGATCGCCTCCGCCGCATTGGTGCTGACGGTGAACTGGCTGCGGCTGCCGGACCTGGCGGTGATCGGGCTGATGTTCGGGTCCGGCATCGCACTCGGCGCCAGCCGCACGCCACGCGATGTGATGCTGAAGGATGCCGCGCCGACGGGACAGATCGGCAAGGTGTTCGGGTTCGTCAGCGCCGGGCTGCCGCTGGGCTCGGCGATCACGCCGGTGCCGTGCGGATTCCTGATCGATCGCGGCCATCCGGAACTTGTTCTGGTACTGGTTGCGGTGTTGCTGCTGTTGAGCGTGCTGTGCTGCGGCACGGCGCGCGGGTCCGCGCTGCGCAAGGCAGCGCGGGAGCCGGCGGCGCTGGCGGCCGAATAACCGGCCTGTCAGTAGTCGTACGGCCCGTAACCATAGGGCGCCGGAGGCGGGGCCGAGCTGGCGCCGACCGCGGCCCCCAGCGCGCCGCCGGTCAGCGCGCCGACCGCCGCGCCCCGTCCGCCGCCTGCCGCTCCGCCGATCGCCGCGCCGGCACCGGCACCGATCAGCGCATCGGCTGCCGTGCGCTGGGCCGGATCGTATGGGTTGTAAGTGTAGGCCGGTGGCGGCGGGGCATAGATGCAACCGGCCAGGCTGAACCCGAGCGTCAGGGCGACGGCAGATCGGAACAGGGGGTTTAGCATCGGTGCCTCCCGGCGGCGCGGACATGAACGGCGCGGGCGCGTCGGCGGTTCCGGCGGTGGTACATCACCCAATGTACATCGCCCCAAAGGCCGCCGACCCGCGGCCACCACACTCGCCTTTCCCCCCAATCCCCACTACCTTCCCCGCCAGCCCCGTCGCCGAGACCCAGCCCCGCATGTCCGAACAGCCCGTCTATAAGCGCGTCCTTCTCAAGCTCTCCGGCGAGGCCTTGATGGCCCGGCGCGACTACGGCCTCGACAACGAGATGGTCAAAGCCATCGCCGTCGATATCGGCGACGTCGTCGCCATGGGCGTGCAGGTCTGCATCGTCATCGGCGGCGGCAACATCTTCCGCGGCGTCTCCGCCGCCGCCGCCGGGATGGAACGCGCCCAGGCCGATTATATCGGCATGCTCGCCACCGTGATGAACGCGCTGGCCATGCAGGGCGCGCTGGAACAACGCGGCGTGCCCACCCGCGTGCAGTCCGCCATCCCGATGGCCAGCGTCTGCGAGCCCTATATCCGCCGCCGCGCCGAGCGCCACATGGAAAAGGGCAGGGTGGTCATCTTCGCCGCCGGCACCGGCAACCCGTTCTTCACCACCGACACCGCCGCCGCACTGCGCGCGGCGGAAATGGAATGCGACGCGCTGTTCAAGGGCACCCAGGTTGATGGTGTCTATTCCGCCGACCCGCGCCGCAACCCCGGTGCCGAGCGATACGAGGAACTTTCCTACCAGGACGTGCTGGCCGGCCAGCTCGGTGTGATGGACGCCGCCGCGATCAGCCTGGCGCGCGAGAACAAGCTGCCGATCGTTGTCTTCAACATCCACGCCCCCGGTGCCTTCGCCGCCGTGGTTCGCGGCGAGGGCCGGTTCACCCGGATCGTCGAACGCCCATAAGACCAAGTGCGGAGGCACTTCCGATGCCAGCAACAGCCGATCTGAACACTCTGAAACAGGACCTGACGCGCCGCATGGACGGCGCCCTGGACACGCTGCGCCGGGAATTTGCCGGCCTGCGCACCGGCCGCGCCAGCCCGGCCCTGCTCGAGCCGGTGCGCGTACACGCCTACAGCAATGACGTGCCGCTGAACCAGGTCGGCACCGTCGCGGTGCCGGAAGCGCGCATGCTGACCGTCCAGGTCTGGGACCGCTCATTGGTCGGCGCTGTGGAGAAGGCCATCCGTGATGCCGGACTCGGCCTCAATCCCGCCGCCGACGGCCAGCTCGTGCGCGTGCCGATCCCCCAGCTTACGGAAGAACGGCGCAACGAACTGGTGAAGGCCGGGCACAAATATGCCGAGGGCACCCGGGTCGCCGTGCGCGCGGTGCGCCGCGACGGCATGGAGCAGATCAAGACCTTCGAGAAGAAGCACGCGATCGGCGAGGATGTCGGCAAGGACTGGCAGACCGAGGTGCAGAAGCTGACCGATCAGTACATCAAGAAGATCGACGACATGCTGGCCGACAAGGAACGCGATATCCGCCAGGTCTGACCGGCGATGATGACGGACGCTTGCCAACACCTCTCCTGCCCTGCGGGCGATGCCGGCGCGCTTTCCCAACACCTCTCCCGTCCTGCGGGAGAGGTGGACGGGGATGCCCTCCGATGAGCGCTGCTCATAGGGCCGCCAAGGAGCCGCCGCCAACCCACGTCGCCATCATCATGGACGGTAACGGCCGCTGGGCGGCCGGTCGCCATCTGCCGCGCGTGGCCGGCCACCGCGAAGGCGCCAAAGCGGTCCGCCGCACCATTGAAGCGGCCATCCGCCAGGGCGTCGGCTGGCTCACCCTGTATGCCTTCAGCAGCGAAAACTGGCGCCGTCCCGCCGCCGAGGTCTCCGACCTCACCGGACTGCTGCGCCATTACGTCAAGGCCGAACTGACGGAGTTGGCGGCCAATGGGGTGCGGCTGCGGGTCATTGGCGACCGAGGGCGCTTCGCCCCCGACATCCAGGCCAGCCTCGTGTCGGCCGAATTGACCACCGCCGATAACACCCGGCTGAACCTGACCGTGGCGCTGTCCTATGGCGCGCGCGCCGAGATCGCCGCCGCCGCGCGCGCCCTTGCCGAAGCCGCTGCGTCCGGCCGGCTCGACCCGGCGAAGGTGGATGAAGCCGCCCTCGCCGGCGGCCTGGCAACGGTCGGCATTCCCGATCCCGACCTGGTGATCCGCACCTCCGGAGAGCAGCGGCTGTCGAACTTCCTGCTCTGGCAGGCCGCTTACGCGGAGCTGGTGTTCCTGGATGTGCTGTGGCCGGATTTCGGGCCGGAGCACTTCGACGCGGCGCTGGCCGAATACGCCCGCCGGGAGCGCCGCTTTGGCGTCCGCCCTGGCTGACGGCAAGCCCGCGCGCTGGGCCGATCTCGGCAGGCGCACCGCTTCAGCGCTGCTGCTCGCCCCCGCTGTGCTGGCGATCATCTGGTTCGGCGGCCCGGTGTTCGACGTCGCCGTCGGCGCCGTCGTGCATCGGGCTGTGGCACGAATGGGCCGAATTGTGCCGCCGTGACGGCAGCGTCGGATTGCTGGCCGCCGGCCTCGGGTGGATCGCCCTCGCCGGCGCCGGGTTCGTCTGGTTGCGCGGAGACCCGGTCGCCGGACGCGCCAACGTGATCTTCCTGCTGCTGCTGGTCTGGGCGAGCGATATCGGTGCCTACCTCGCCGGCCGGGCGATCGGCGGCCCTCGGCTGGCGCCGCTGATCTCCCCCGGAAAAACCTGGTCGGGCGCAACGGGAGGCCTGCTCGGCGCTGCCGCCGTCGGCCTCATTGCTGCCTGGCTGCTGTCGCCATCAGCGAGTTTGGCGCGAGCCGTGGCGATCGCCGCGGCATTGTCGGTGATCGGCCAGCTTGGCGATCTTGCTCGAAAGTTGCGCAAAGCGGCGCTTCGGGGTGAAGGATTTCGGGCCGCCTGATCCCCGGGCATGGCGGCGCGCTGGACCGGCTCGATGCGCTGCTGGCCGTGATCCCGGCGGCGTGGCTGCTGGCGTATCTGCTCGGTCGTGGGTTAGTTCTGTGGTGATGAGCACCGAGCCCCGTGCCGTGACAATCCTCGGCAGCACCGGCAGCGTCGGCCGCCAGACGGTGGAACTGCTGGTCGGAGAGCCCGACCGGTTCCGGGTCTGCGCCCTGGTGGCCAACCGCAACGCAAGCCTGCTCGCCCAGCAGGCAGTGACGCTGGGTGCGGGACACGCCGTGGTCTGCGACGCATCCGCCTACGCCGACCTGAAGCAGGCGTTGGCCGGCACCGGCATTACCGCGGCCGCCGGCCCGGACGCCGTGGTGGAAGCCGCCGCGCGGCCCGCCGACTGGACCATGGCCGCGATCACCGGCGCCGCCGGGCTGGCCGCGACGCTCGCCGCCATCCGCCGCGGCCGATGCGTCGCGCTGGCCAACAAGGAAGCGCTGGTCTGTGCCGGGGACGTAATGCTGCGCGCGGTGCAGGATGCCGGCGCCACCCTGCTGCCGGTCGATTCCGAGCACAATGCGATCTTCCAATCCATGGCGGAGGGCAATCGCGGAGCGGTGGAACGCATCGTGCTGACCGCCTCGGGCGGGCCGTTCCGCACCGCCAGCCGCGAGGAAATGGCGGTCGCCACTCCGGAAGCCGCCCTGAAGCATCCGGTCTGGTCGATGGGCGCCAAGATCAGCATCGATTCCGCCACCCTGATGAACAAGGGCCTGGAGGTGATCGAGGCGGCCCGTCTGTTCGCCCTGCCGGAGACGGCGATCGGCGTGCTGGTGCATCCGCAATCGGTGATCCATGGCCTGGTTTGCTACCAGGACGGCAGCGTGCTGGCCCAGTTGGGGGCGCCGGACATGCGCATCCCGATCGCCCACACGCTGGCCTGGCCGCGGCGGATGCCGACCGGCTCGCGACGGCTCGATCTTGCGGCGCTGGCGAGGCTCGATTTCTTCGAACCCGACCTGAAGCGGTTCCCGGCGCTGGTGCTCGCCCGTGACGCGCTGCGTGCCGGGGGAGGCGCGCCTGCCATTCTGAGCGCGGCCAACGAGGTCGCGGTGGAGGCGTTCCTGAACCGCCGGATCGGCTTCCTGGATATCGTCGCGACGGTCGCCGGCGTGCTGGAGGCGATGGGGGCGCCCCCGGCCGACACGCTGGAAGACGTCGTCGCGCTGGATTTGGCCGCGCGCCGGGCCGCCGAACAAATCGCCACCGCCCGCGCGGCGTGATAAAGAGGCGTATCCGGCTGAGCCGGCCCATTCAAAGAAGAACAGGTCCGCGTTGATCCAAGCTGTTTCCGGGCTGCTGCACACCGTCGTGGCGTTCGTCATCGTCCTCGGGGTGCTGGTCTTCGTCCATGAGTTCGGTCACTACCTTGCTGCCCGATGGCGTGGCGTTTTCGTGGAAACGTTCTCGATCGGCTTCGGCCAGGCGCTGGCGACCTGGACCGATCGGCTGGGAACCATTTGGAAGCTGGCCTGGATTCCGCTCGGCGGCTACGTCAAGCTGCATGGGCAGGAACGTCCGCAGGATGTTCCGCCGGAGGTCCGCGCGCGCTGGATCCCCGGACGCACCTTCCAGGAGAAATCGGTCGGTTCCCGGGCGATCATCGTGGCGGCCGGTCCGGCGGCCAATTTCGTCCTCGCTGCCCTGCTGTTCGCCGGGCTGTTCGCGGTGGCCGGCCGTCCGCTGACGCTGCCGGTGATCAATCAGGTGCTGCCGAACTCCGCCGCCGCTACCGCCGGCCTGCAGCCGAAGGACCGGATCGAGGCGATCGACGGCACGCCGATCGCGACCTTCGAGGACCTGCAGCGGATCGTGTCCGCCCGTCCCGGCGCGGCGATGCAGATGAAAGTTCATCGCAACGATTCCGACCTGATGCTGCCGGTGGTGACCGGGGCGCGAAAGGAAAACGGCCGGACCATCGGTCTGCTGGGGATCGAGGGCGGAGCGGTGATCTATCAGCACGAATCGTTCCCGGCGGCGGTCTGGGACGGAGTGACCGAGACCTGGCGCGTCACCGCCGAGACGGCGGGCGGGGTCGTTGAGATCATTGCCGGCGGGCACGGCGCCGGAGAGATCGGCGGTCCGCTGCGCATCGCCCAGCTCTCCGGGCAGGTCGCGGCGATGGGGGCGGCCAGCCTGATCTCGTTTATCGCTGTGCTGTCGGTCAATCTGGGGCTGATCAACCTGTTCCCGATCCCGGTGCTGGATGGCGGTCACCTGCTGTTCTTTGCGTTCGAGGCGATTCGTGGCCGGCCGTTGCCAGCGCGGGCGCAGGAATACGGGTTTCGGGCCGGTCTGGCGCTGCTTGCCGGGCTGTTTATTTTTGCGACGTGGAACGATCTCACGCATCTCGGGATGTTCCATTGGTTCTCAGGGTGAACGCTATTACACCGAGTACACCTCTCCCGCAGGGCAGGAGAGGTGAAGGCCCGGAGCGACTAGCGCCGGATGTGAGTGCGCGGCTATTGTCCCGCCCGCTTTGCCCGCCCCACTGTTCGCTTGGTGCGGTGTTTTTTCAGGTTCAGGGTTCAATCGGGGGGCTGGCTATTTGATCCGCATTCGCGCCGCGCTGATCGTTGCCGGCTGTCTGCTCGGCATTCTGCTGCCGCCGGCTTCGGCTGCTCCGACGGCTCCCACCCGCGAATTGCCGACCCGCGCCGCAGCGGCGCCAGCCACAAGCACGGTCCCCGAGGGTGGCACGATCCAGGCGATCCAGGTGGACGGCAACCGGCGAATCGATGCCGGCACCATTCTGTCCTACATGGTCGTCCACCCCGGCGATCCGTTCGCACCGGGACCGCTGAGCGAAAGCCTCAAGACGCTGTATGCGACCGGGCTGTTCCAGGACGTCAGCCTGGCCAGGCAGGGCAACGTCCTGGTAGTTCATGTGGCCGAGAACCCGCTGGTCAACCAGGTCGCGTTTGAGGGCAATCACGAGATCGGCGATACCCCGCTGCGGGCAGCCGTGCAGCTCCGGGCCCGTTCGGTATTCACCCCGGCCGCCGCGGAAGCGGACCGGCAGCGGATCCTCGATGCTTACGCCCAGAAGGGGTACTACGATGCCACGGTCGAGCCGGTGATCATCCGGCTGCCGGAAAACCGGGTGAATGTCGTGTTCCAGATCAGCGACGGTCCCGCCACGCTGGTCAGCCGTATCAGCTTCGTGGGCAACAAAGCGTTCGGCGAGGGGCGGCTTGGCGAAATCATCAATACCCGCGAGCAGCGCTGGTGGCGCATTCTCTCCACGTCCGACCAGTACAGCCCCCAGCGACTCGAGTTCGACAAGGAACTGCTGCGCCGATTTTACCTCCATCAGGGCTATGTCGATTTCCAGGTCACCGATGCGACCGCCGAGCTGTCGCCGGACCGCAAGGCGTTTTTCCTCACGTTCACGGTCGATGAAGGCGCCCGCTACAGGGTTGGCAAGCTCGCCATCCACTCGCAGCTTAAGGGGATCACCGACAAGGACCTTGCCGGATCGCTGCAGCTCGCCTCGGGCGACTGGTACGACGGCGACGCGGTCGGGCGCACCGCCGACCTGATGGAAGATTACGTCCGCAGCCACGGCTTCGCGTTCGTGCAGGTCACCCGAGGGTTGACCGCCATCCGAACACCCACACGGTCGATCTCGCGTTCGACGTCACCGAGGGACCGCGCGTCTATATCGAGCGACTCGACATCGTCGGCAACCAGCGGACCCAGGACCGGGTGATCCGACGGCAGTTCCGCGACGTGGCTGAAGGCGACGCCTACGACGCCGCCGCGCTGCGCCGGGCGCGCCAGCGGCTTAATGACCTCAACTATTTTCAGAACGTGAACATCACGACGGCGCCCGGCTCGGCACCCGACAGGGCGGTGGTCACCACTACGGTGCAGGAAAAGGCGACCGGCCAGCTCACCATCGGCGGCGGCTACTCGACTGACGCCGGGTTCCTGGTCGATCTCGGCCTGCAGGAAAGCAATCTGGTCGGCACCGGGATCAACGCCGGGATCAACGGCATCCTGGCGCAGAAGCGCAGCTCGATCGACCTGTCGATCACCCAGCCCTATTTCCTCGACAAGAACCTGCTGGTAGGCGGCGATTTATTCCTGGTGCAAACCAACAACCTGGGCACCGAGCCCTATGACGAGCGGCGTGTAGGCTTCGCGGCAAATGTCGGCTACGACTTCACCGACCATCTGCGGCAGGTCTGGAGCTATTCGCTGGTCGGCCGGACAGTCTATGACGTCCAGCAGGGCGCCAGCTATTACATCACCAGCCAGCAAGGCTATACGTTGCTGTCACAGGTGAGCCAGGTGCTCACACTGGACTACCGCGACAGCACGGTCGATCCGCATAGCGGATACATCGTCTCGCTCGGGTCCGATTTTGCCGGATTGGGGGGGAATGCGAAGTTCGTCCGAACGAGGTTGGATTCCGGCTACTATATTCCGCTCGATCGGTTCACCGGCAACAGCGACTGGGGCATCGCGCTGTCTGCCGGGGCCGGGTATTTCTTCAATCTGGGCTATCAGGAATCGGTCATCGACCGGTTCTATCTGGGAGGCGACAACCTGCGCGGATTCGAGACCGGCGGTGTCGGCCCGCACGATATCCAGACCGGCGATTCGCTCGGCGGCCGCGTGCTGTGGACGGAATCGCAGCAGCTCAATTTCCCGCTGCCGTTCGTGTCGCCCGATTTCGGCCTGTCCGGACACACCTTCGTCGATCTCGGCGCGCTCACGCAGGGAAACTTCGAATCCGGCGTCTGCCCCAATTCCAACCTGCCCGGCGCCGGCGGCAGCCAGTGTCCGCCGGTCAGCAACAGCGGCGCACCGCGTATCGGCGCCGGCATCGGCATTACCTGGCGGAGCGGCTTCGGGCTGATCAATGTTGACGTCACGCCCTTCGTCGTGAAACAGCCTTTCGACCAAACGCAAATCTTCCGATTCGGTTTCGGTACGAGGTTCTAGTGTTGCAGCATCGACTTCTCACCATCGTCGTACTTGGCGCCGCCGGCGTTCTTCTCGCGGTGCCGTCCGGACTGGCGCAGCAGGCGCCCCAGGGACAGAACTGGTTCATCCCGGGCCAATCCCGTGCCGCGCCGGAGCGCCGGGCCCCCGCCCGCGCCGCCGCACCGGCGCCAGCGGCTGAGCCGCCTATGGCGGAGGCTGCCCCGACTGATCAGGCGGCGGCTGAGACCACCCCGCCGGAGCAGCTCAACGTCCAATTGCCGCCGGCGCCGCCCGTGCCCGACGTACCGCACGGTTCGCTGCCGCCCGCCTCGGTGATCGGCGTGCTTTCGGTGCCCGACGTGCTGCGCACCTCAATCGCCTATCAGGCCGCCGACAAGATAATCTCCGAGCGGCGCCAGAAGCTCAATGACGACGCCCAGAAGGAGCAGGCGAAGCTGCGCGACCTCGGCCAGCAACTGGCCAACGACCGCGCCAAGCTCAGCGCCGAGCAAATCCGCGCGAAAGAGAAGGACTTGCAGGACCGCATCAGCGAATCCCGTCGCAGCTTCACCGAGCGCAACCGTGTTATCCAGGAACAGGGCCAGTACGCGCTGCTGCAAATCCAGCGTACCTTGAGCGAGGTGGTGCAAAAGGTGGCCGGCAGCCGCAGCATGAACCTCGTGCTGCAACGGGCCGAGGTGGCGGTGAACATTCCCGAATTCGACATCACGATGCAGGTGGTCGAGGTCCTCAATAAGACACTGCCGACCGTGGTGATCCCGGCCGAGGGCGTCTCACCGGTGAATGCGACCTCGACCCCTGTTGCCTCCGCCGAGCCGGCGAAAAGGCCGGCCCCAGGCGGCCAGAAGCATCCCTGAGGCGTGGGCCAGGCGCACGGCGGCTGGCCGGGCATCGCGGGTGATCCGAGATTCCATGCGCGGACCGGCCCTCATGGCTTGGCCGCGGTTGCCGCCGCGGCCGGCGAGCCGCCCCCGTCCGGTGAGTTGATGCTCGAGGGTGTGGCGCCGTTGCAGGCCGCCGGTCCGACCCAAGTGAGCTTCCTCGACAACCGGAAATACCTGACGGCACTGGCCGAGACGCGTGCCGGTGCCGTGTTGGTTCATCCGACACTCGTCGCGCGCGTCCCGTCGGGAACGATCGCCATCCCGACCGCCGACCCTTATGTGGCCTGGGCGCGGGTGGCGGCCCTGTTCCACCCGGTCCCGCCGACCAACCCCGGGGTGCATCCGACCGCCGTGGTGGCACCCGACGCGCTGGTGGACCCGAGTGCCGAGATCGGCCCGCTTGTCGTGATCGGGGCGCGGGCGGAGATCGGGCCGGGTTGCCGCATCGGCCCCGGCGCCACGATCGCACAGGGGGTGGTGCTGGGCCCGGACTGCCGGATCGGCGCGCAGGTCAGCCTCAGCCATGCCCTGCTGGGTGCGCGTGTCACGGTCTATCCAGGCGCGCGCATCGGCCAGGACGGGTTTGGATTCGCGATTTCGCAGGAAGGGTTCCGCTCGGTGCCGCAACTCGGGCGCGTGGTGCTGGAGGATGACGTGGAGGTTGGCGCCAACACCACGATCGACCGTGGCAGCCTGCGCGACACGCTGATCGGCGCCGGTTCGCGCCTCGACAATCTGGTGCAGATCGGGCACAATGTTCAGGTCGGCCGCGGCTGCGTGATCGTCGCGCAGGTCGGCATCGCCGGGTCCACGATCCTCGAAGACCATGTCATGCTCGGCGGCCAGGCGGCTTTGAACGGGCATATCCGGATCGGCCGGGCGGCGCGCATCGGCCCGCAGGCCGGGGTCATCTCGGACGTGGCGGCCGGGGCCGAAATGCTCGGCAGCCCGGCCATGCCGGTGAACGCGTTCTTCCGCCAAGTGGCGACGCTTCGGCGGCTGGCGCGCAAGAAGACAGCCCCCGACGGACAGGAGACGGACTGACCGCGATGGACGCAAGCCACCCGCAGGAGATGGCAGGACAAAAGAACGGTGAGGCGACCGAGGTCGTGGATATCGCCCGCATCATGTACACAATCCCGCACCGCTACCCATTTCTGATGATCGACCGGGTGGTGGAGGTGGTGCGCGACCGCTCCGCCGTGGGCATCAAGAACGTCTCGGTCAATGAATCGTTTTTCCAGGGGCATTTCCCCAACCATCCGGTCATGCCGGGCGTTCTGATCATCGAGAGCATGGCGCAGACCGCCGCCGTGCTGGTAGTGGAAACGCTTGGACCGGACGCCGCTGGCAAGGTGGTATATTTCATGTCTATCGAGGGCGCGAAGTTCCGCCGTCCCGTTGTGCCGGGCGACCAGCTCCGCATCCACGTCTTCAAGGAGCGTCACCGCGGCAATGTCTGGAAGTTTCATGCCACCGCACGGGTCGATGACGTCACGGTTGCCGAGGCAACCTATGCGGCGATGATCATGGATCGTACGGAGCGAACAGAATAGGACGGTGAAACAATCGGTTACCGGACGACGTGCGAAACACGACGCAACAATGATTGAGTTGGCCGAACCACTGCATCGATCCTAGCTTCGGTTTGCCGCACGGCATTTCCGCGAAAGGCTCGCCCCGCATGGATGCGATCGACGCGCGTTTCGAGCCGCCCCATTCGGCGGGCGCGATCCACCCGACCGCGATCATCGCCCGTCAGGCGGAGCTGGGTCGAGGGGTGCGCATCGGGCCATTCTGCACCATCGGTCCGAACGTGGCGATCGAGGACGGTGCCCGGCTGGTCTCGCATGTCGTGGTTGATGGCCATACGCGGATCGGCCCGGGCGCGGTGCTTTACCCATTCTGCACCGTCGGGCTCGAGCCGCAGGACCTCAAATACCGCAACGAGCCGACACGCTGTGAAATCGGCGCCCGCACCCAGGTGCGGGAGCACTGCACGATCCATCGCGGCAGCGTCGGCGGACGCGGGATCACGCGGGTCGGCGCCGACTGCATGCTGATGGCGGTAACTCACGTCGCGCATGACTGCACGCTTGGCGATCACGTGATCGTCGCCAACAACGTCGTGATGGGCGGCCATGTCAGCATTGCCGACCATGCGGTGATCGGCGGCGCTGCGGCGATCCACCAGTATGTGCGCATCGGGCGGGCGGCGATGGTCGGCGGCGTATCTGGCGTTGAAGCCGATGTGATCCCGTTCGGCAGCGTCCTCGGCAATCGCGCGCGACTGGCCGGATTGAACGGGGTCGGGCTGAAGCGGCGCGGTTTCGACAAGGCGCAGATCCTGACCTTGCGCGCGGCGTTCCGCTGTTTGTTCGGGGCTGAGGGCGTATTCGCCGACCGGCTGGCCGAGACGCGGGCGCAATGGGGGCACGACAGGCTGGTTGCCGAGGTGCTGGCCTTCATCGACGCGCCCAGCCATCGCGGACTGATTCGCACGGGTCTGGCCGAACCATAGCCCCCGGCCCTGTCCGAGGGGGTCGGCGGAGGGGTCGCTCAGGCGGCGCGACTGGTCAGGATCTGGTGGCCACGGCGAAGCGCCTCGGCCATCTGCTCGGCCGGCATTGCGCCGGAGAACAGGCCATATCCGTCCAGGAAGAATGACGGCACACCGTTCACGCCGGCTTCGCGCGCGGCGCGGTCGGCAGCCACAATCTCCGCGGCGGCTTCATCGCCGGCGAGGAACGCAGACATCATGTCGCGATCGAGTTCCGCGTCGGCCCCGCACCCGGTCAGTACGGCCGGATCGCCGATATCGTTGCCATCGATGAAATACGCTACGAACATGGCTTCCACCGCGGCGTCCTGTACCCCCTGCCGTCCGGCGAGCCAAGCCAGCCGGTGCGCATCCAGCGTGTTGGGCGTCCGGACGATCCGGTCCAGGTGGAAATCCAGCCCCGCCGCGCGCGCCGCCTCAGTGACCCGCGCATCGATTTCCCGCGCGCGTTCGGGGCCGCCGAACTTGGACGTCGATACGCCGCACGTTCAACGCCGCCTGCCGGCATGTCCGGGTTGAGCTGAAACGGGTTCCAGCGGAGCGAGAAATGCAGCCCGTCATTCGCCAGCATCGCCAGCGCGCGCTCGAGTTGACGCTTGCCGATATAGCACCATGGACAGATCGCGTCGGAGACGATATCGAGTTGCAACAGCTTCTGCTCCATGATCAGGTCCCTGATTGGGCGGTCAGGATAGACCCGCCGGCGCCGGATGGCCAGCTTGCGGCAGCGGTGACGCGCGGTACGCCGCTCCACCAACTCCATCACCGCTGCCATGTCGGTGAGATCCGTCACCGGTTTCTCGTTGTGCTCGATGCGCCGCAGCGTGTCGGCGACGAAACCGGGATACAGTGGGGCGTTGATCGTCGGCATGGCCAGCACGCGCGGTCGCCGTGACGCATCGACGATTTTCAGCGTCTTGGCATCGCGCACCGCGAAATAGTGTCGCTCGGTGCGGATGCTGTAATGCAAGTCGAACACCGAGTGCGGCGCCGGGTACAAATATCCGGTCTCCACCACGCAGGTGGCGCCGCCGCCACGCAGCAGCACGACGGCATGATCCTCGATATCCAGCCCGGCGGTTCGTTGGAATCGTTGCTCCTGTCACTGTCAGGGGCGCGCCCGACAGCAGCACGCGGCAGAGATCGAGGAAATGCACCCCGAGATTGATCAGCGCACCGCCCCCGGCGGTCGCACGGGACAGCATCCAGTCGCAACGTGCTTCGCGGTAGCGATCCACCAGACCGCCAATGAACCTGAACGCGGCGTACTGCACGGTGTCTCCGGCCGCCGTCGTGGCGATCGCGTCGAGCATTGCGGAGCCGCGGAACACCAGCGGAACCGCGGCGAAGCTGCCGGCGGCGGCGGTGCGGCCGGCGATGTCACGCAATTCGGCCGCATCGATCCCGCACGGCTTCTCGATGGCGAACGGGATGCCGTCGGCGATCAGATGGCGCGCCGTCGCGGCCATGTCGCAGTGACGGCCGAGCACGAAGGCGAAGTCCGGCCTGGCGGCGGCGCACATCTCGCGATCATCGGTCCAGGCACGGCAGCCGGCGCGCGCCGCGACCTCCTGCGCCCGGGCCACGTCGGGATCGCTGACACCCGCCACCCCGACCTGCGGCAGCGTCAGCACCGGTTCCAGATAGAACGGCGTGTGCCAGTGTGACACGCCGATGAACACGACGCGCATGACGCCTCCCCTGTGCTGCGCCCCCGCAGCGTCATATCATCGAAGCTGCCCAACAGGGAGGAACGCCATGCCGGACGCGAAGCCGCGCGGCCTGCTGCTCGTGATGATCGACGTCGAGCCGGCCCATGAGGAGGATTTCAATCGCTGGTACAACGAGGAACACGTGCCGGAGCGGCTGGGCTGCCCCGGGTTCCTGAATGCAAGGCGTTTTGTTGCATTAGAAGGCAGTCCGAAATACCTGGCGTTGTACGACCTTGAGAGCCCCGAGGTCCTGGACAGCGACGATTACAAGAGGCTGACCGCCGGCACACCGTGGACGAACCGGATCCGCCAGCACTGGATCCGTTCCGTTCGCAACGTCTATGTGGAGACCCCGGTTACGCCCCCAGCATCTGCCCGCCATCCACCACGATCGTCTGTCCGGTGACCCACGATCCGAGCGGGGAGGCCAGGAACAGCACCACATTCGCCACCTCCTCCGGATGGCCCATGCGGCCGAACGGAATCGAGCGGAAGACGCGGTTGTAGAGGTCGGGAGTTTCTGTCTTGCGGCGGTCCCAGACGCCGCCGGGGAACTCGATCGAGCCGGGCGCGACGCCGTTCACCCGAATGCCGTCGCGCGCATACATCGCCGCCTGCGTCGAGGTGTAGTGGATCACCGCGGCCTTGATTGCGCCGTAGGGCGGTTGGCGCGCCGCCGGACGCAAGGCGGAGATCGAGCTCGTGTTGATGATCGAACCTTTGGATTGCTTCAGGAACGGCAGCGCCGCCTGGCTCGCGTGAACGATCGCCATCATGTCGATCGCCATGCTGGCGTTCCACCCGGCTTCGTCGTCGGAGTTGCCGAAACCCGAGGCGTTGTTGGCCAGCACGTCGATGCCGCCCAGCGCTTGCGCGGCGTCGGCGATGTAGCGGCGGATCGCGGCGGCATCGCCAAGATCGCAGACGCCGGCATGGGCGGCGTGCCCGTGCCGAGCGATCTCGGCACGGGTCGCCTCCAGCGTTTCGGCGCCGCGTGCGCAAATCGAAACGTCGGCGCCCCCCTGTGCGAAGCCAAGCGCGATGGAGCGGCCGATGCCGCGGCTGCCGCCGCAGACGATCACCCGCTTGCCGCTGAAGTCGAAGGTCATGCCGGTTGCTCCGTCGATGGGGCGGCATGGTGCTGGCGTTCGCGGGCGCGCGCAACGGCGACGTCTGTCGCGACGACGCGTTCCTGCTATAGTGGTCTCATGCGTGAGTTGCTCACCATCGGCTACGAAGGCTGCACGATCGACGACGTTCTGGCCGCGCTGAAACAGGCGCGCGTCGGGTTGCTGATCGATGTGCGGGCTGTCCCGCAATCACGCAAGCCGGGCTTTTCCAAGCGCCAGCTCGCTGCCGGGCTGGACGAGCAGGGCATCCGCTACGTCCATCTGCAAGGGCTCGGCACCCCCAAGCCCGGCCGCGACGCGGTGCGCGCCGGCCATCCCGAGCGCATGGAAACGATCTTCCGCGAACACATGACCGGCGACCGGCCGCAGGCGGAGCTGGCGCGATGCGACCGAACTGGCGCGCACCGAACGCGTTTGCCTGCTGTGCTTCGAGCACGATCCGGCACACTGCCATCGCCGTATCGTTGCAGAGATGATCACTGCCGCGACCGACCAGCAGATCATCCATCTGCACGCGACGTCGTAGCGGTCGCGGCTACTCCGCGGCGACGGTCTTTCGCGGCGGCGTCTGCACGACGGGCGCCAGCTCGGGGGCGTTGTAGGAAGCCCTCTGCCGGCCGATCTCCGCCGGGCGATACAGCGTGTCGCGCTGTTGCGGGATGCGTCCGATGGAACGGATCAGCGACTCCATCGCCTCGGGCGGGAATTCCTGGCCGTGCTGGGTGCCGGCCGCGCGCGAGATGCTTTCATTCATCAGCGTCCCGCCCATGTCGTTGGCGCCGGCGTTCAGGCACGCCGCCGCGCCTTCGGGGCCCATCTTCACCCAGGACGTCTGGATGTTGGTGACCAGCGGGTGCAATACCAAGCGCGCGACCGCGTGCATCAGCACGGCTTCGCGGAAGGTCGGGCCTTTGCGCGCCATTCCGCGCAGATACATCGGCGCTTCCATATGCACGAACGGCAGCGGTACGAACTCGGTCAGACCGCCGGTTTCCAACTGAAGGTCGCGCAACGCCAGCAGATGCCGCGCCCAGGAGACCGGGCGCTCGATATGGCCGTACATGATGGTCGATGTCGTGCGCAGACCAAGCCGGTGCGCCGCCCGCACCACGCCCAGCCATTCGCCGGTGTTCACCTTGTCGGGGGCGATGATCGCGCGAACCGCGTCATCCAGAATTTCGGCGGCGGTGCCGGGCAGCGTTCCCAGACCCTCGGCCTTCAGTTCGGCCAGGAACGCCGGCACCGGCAGGCCGAGCGTGGCTGCGCCCTGGGTCACCTCCAGCGGCGAGAAAGCGTGGATGTGCATGTCGGGCAGCGCCGCCTTGATCGCACGGCAGATGCCAAGATAGGTACGGCCGGTATAATCGGGATGAATGCCACCTTGCAGGCAGACCTCGGTGGCGCCGCGCTCCCACGCTTCCACCGCACGACGCACAATCTCTTGCAGGTCCAGGTCATACGGCGTGCCGCGGAGCGCCTCATGCGTCTTGCCCTTGGAGAAGGCACAGAACTTGCAGCGATAGGCGCAGATATTGGTGTAGTTGATGTTGCGGTTGACCACGTAGCGGACAACATCGCCCGACACCCGCCGCCGCAGCGCATCGGCGGCACCGGTAACGTGTTCATAGTCCACATCGCGTGCGGCGAATAGCAGGACGATGTCGGGCTCGGTCAGGCGGTGGCCAGAAGTCGCCTTTGCAACCGTTTCTGCGAGCGCCGGATCGACGTGATCCAGCCGAGCGGGCCGCCGGTGCGGGATGGTCGTCAGCCCGGGCGCCCAGGAATCATCGCGTGCCCAGCCCTCGGAATCCATCGCCCGGCGCAGCGGGGTCGCGACTGACGGTGCGAGCCATCGATCGGCAGAATGCGCGAACGCCGGATAGACGGGCAGGCGGGGCACCAGGACCTTGCCGGCAGAGGCAGTGTGCGCGGCAAGCGCCTCGATCGCCGGCCAGGGTGCCTCGGGGTTCACGTGATCGGGCGTGACCGGCGATACGCCGCCCCAGTCGTCGATCCCGGCGTCGATCAGTCGTTCGTACACGCCGGGCGACAGGTTGGGCGGCGCCTGCACGTGCACTTCGGCCGGCAGGATCAGCCGCGCCACGGCAATGCTCCAGAGCAGGTCGTCCAGATCGGGTTCCGGCGCCTGCGCCTGTTTGGTGCCGGGCTTGGCACGGAAGTTCTGCACGATGACTTCCTGGATATGCCCGTAAGCGCGATGCAGATCGCGGATCGCGATGAGCGAGTCCAGCCGTTCGGCGCGCGTCTCGCCGATGCCGATCAGGATGCCCGTGGTGAACGGGCACCGCCAGTTCTCCGGCCAGCCGGATCGTTTCCAACCGACGCTCCGGCAGCTTGTCGGGCGAGCCGAAATGCACGCCGCCCGGTTCGCACAGGCGGGCGCTGGCGGATTCCAGCATGATGCCCTGGCTGGCGGAGACCTCACGCAGTGACGCGATTTCCTCGCGCGTCATCACGCCGGGGTTGACGTGCGGCAACAGGCCGGTTTCGCGCAGCACCAGCGCGCACATCTCGCGCAGGTAGTCGATCGTGCTGGCGGCACCCAGCGCGGCCAGCGCCTCACGTGCCGCTCGATAGCGCAGCTCCGGCTTGTCACCGAGGGTGAACAGCGCCTCGGTGCAGCCGGCCGCGGCGCCGGCCCGGGCGATCGCCAGCACGTCGTCGGCCGAGAGGTAGGCGGCGTGCCCGGCGCGCGGACGCTCGGCAAATGTGCAATAGTGGCACACGTCGCGGCAGAGCTTCGTCAGCGGGATGAACACCTTGCGCGAGTAGGACACAATGCGGCCATGCGTCGCGTCGCGCAGCGCCGCGGCTTGCCTCATCAGGTCGGAAAGCGAGGTGCGTTCGATCCAGCCGGTCAGGTCGCTGTCGGTCATCGTTGCTTTCTTTATCAGTCGCGGACGGCGGGGAACACGTCTTCGGCGAAACGCTGCAAGCGGTCCAGCGTCTCCTGGAAGTTCGGCGCGGTCAGCAGCACGACAAGGTGGCGGGCGCCGGCACGGGCCAGGCCGGCGGCATCATCGATCATCTGTGCCGAACTGCCGGTGAACGGGACACGCTCGCCATCGCGCCCGACCTGCGCCGACCAGCTTACGGGCTTGAACCAGAGAAGCCCGATATCGATCGAGGCAGGATCACGACTTTCCTTTTCGGCTGCGCGCGCCAACCGCTCGATGCCAGCCTTCAGCCGCGTCGGGGTATCCAGCGGGATTTGCTGGTTGTTCGACACCGGATACCAAGCATCGCCGAAACGAGCGGTGCGACGCAACGCGGCGCCGCTCTCGCCGCCGACCCAGATCGGCAGACGCGATTGCAGCGGCCGAGGACGGAAGATCACGTTGTCGAAGCTGACATGCTGGCCGTGAAAGCGCGGGTTGTCCTCGGTCCAAAGCGTGCGGAATGCAGCAAGGTATTCGTCGGTGACTGCGCCGCGTTGCTCGAACGGCGGCGCGCCGAGGGCTTCGAACTCCTCGCGCATCCAGCCGGCGCCGACCCCGGCGATCACACGTCCGCCCGAGAGCACGTCGGCGGTGGCCAGCATCTTGGCCGCTGTCACGGCCGGGCGGTGCGGCACCACCATCACAGAACTGAGCAGGCGGACGCGCTCCGTGCAGGCGGCGAGAAAACACAGCGATGCGAGCACGTCGAAGCATTCGCCGGTCGGGGTGCCGGGCCAGATGCCGTCTTCGGTGTACGGATAGCGCGTGGCAACGTCGCGCGGCAGCACGAGGTGATCGACCATGCCGATCAACCCGTAGCCGAGCGCCTCGGCGCGCTGTGCCACGGCGATCAGCTTCGTGCGCTCGGTCAGCCAGCCCTGCGCGCGGATGTGGATGCCGATATCCATCGTCGCTTGCCCCTGTGGCTCCCCGCCGGGCCATCCTGTGGTATCGTCGCGCCATACGCAATCAGCGGCCGGAGGAACATATGCAGATCGGATGCAGCGCGCCAACCAGCGGCCCCCTGACAGACACGGACACCCTGACCCGCATCGCCACCGAAGCGGAGATGCTGGGCTTCGACTACGTCACGGTCAGCGACCACATCATGATCCCGACCGATGTTGCGTCGCGCTATCCCTACACCGAAAGCGGCGAATTTCCGTCCGGGGCACGGGTGGACCGGCACGAACAGCTCACCACCGCGGCATGGATCGCGGCAAAGACATCGAAGCTGCGCATCGTGACGTCTGTCATGGTCGTGCCGCATCGCCCGGCGGTGCTGACCGCGAAAATCCTGGCGACGATCGATGTACTTTCAAAGGGCCGGCTGACGCTGGGGATCGGCGCCGGCTGGATGCAGGAGGAATTCGAGGCGGTCGGTACGCCGCCATTCGCCGAACGTGGCGCGGTGACCGATGAATATATGATGGCCTGCAAGGAGCTGTGGGAGAAGGATGATCCGCGCTTCGACGGCAAATACGCGAAGTTCGCCAATGTGGTGTTTCAGCCGAAACCGGTGCAGCACCCGATCCCGATCTGGGTTGGCGGCGAAAGCGGGCCGGCGCTGCGGCGCACCGCGAAATATGGCGATGCCTGGTACCCGATCGGCACCAATCCGCAATTCCCGATGGACACACTCAACCGCTTCAAGGCCGGTGCTGCGAAGCTGCGCGGGCTGGTGGAAAAAGCCGGGCGGGATCCGGCGAAAGTCGGGCTGGCCTATCGCGTATCGTCCAACGTGGAAGCGCAGCCGAAAGGCACCGTCGATGGGGAGCGCAAGCTGTTCACCGGCGGCCCGGCGGATTTCGTGGGCGATATCCGCGCGCTGCGGGATGTGGGGGTGACGGTCATTCGATTTCGGCCTGTTCGGTCCGAACCTGCAGGCGACGCTCGATAACATGCGGCGGTTCCGTGACGAAGTTGCGGTTAAGGTGCGCTAGCGGGAGGCGACGATGCAACTCGGTATCACCGTCGATATGTCGGGCGCGCAGCCGCGGCTCGACATGGAGCGCGTGCTGGAGGCCGAGCGGCTCGGTTTCGCCGAGGTATGGACTGGCGAGGCGTACGGCACCGATGCGGTGACGCCGGTCGCATGGATTCTGGCCCGCACCACGCGGATCAACGCCGGCACCGGCATCATGCAGATTCACGCCCGCACGCCGGCCATGGCGGCGATGACGGCGATAGCGTTGCAGCACCTGTCAGGGGATCGCTTCCTGTGCGGTGTCGGCGTGTCCGGGCCGCAGGTGGTGGAGGGTTGGCACGGCGTGCCGTACGGCAAGCCGATGCTGCGCACCAGGGAATACATCGCCATCATGCGCCAGGTCCTGGAGCGTAAGGCCCCGCTCGAGTTTCATGGCGAGCACTACGATATTCCGTACCATGGGCCGGACGCGACCGGCCTGGGCAAGCCGCTGCGCAGCATCGCGCACGGCAGGCCCGGGCTGAAATTCTACACCGCGTCCATAACGCCCGCCGGGCTGCGCACGGCGGGCGAGGTGGCGGACGGCGTGCTGCCCATCTTCTATTCGCCCGAACAACCCGGGATCGTAACGGAACCGGTCCTGGAGGGAATGCGCAAGGCGGGCCGGCCGGCGACGCTGGATGGTTTCGATGTGGCGCCTTATGTGCGGGCGAAGATGGGGCCGGACGTGGCAGCGTGCCGTGATGCGGTACGGCCGGAGTTGGCGCTGTATATCGGCGGCATGGGCGCGCGGTCGAAGAACTTCTACAATGATGTCGCGCGCAAGCTGGGATATGAAGGTGAGGCACAGACAATCCAGAACCTGTTTCTGGACGGAAAGAAGAACGAGGCCGCCGCCGCTGTGCCGGATGCCCTGATCGACGAAATATCGCTGGTCGGGCCGGCGGAGCGGATCAAGGACCGATTGGCGGCGTGGAAGGACGCCGCGCGGGGTGGCCATGTCGGCACGATGGTGCTGAAGGGCGCCAGCACGGAGGTGATGCGGGTGGTGGCGGAGGCGGTGCTGTAGGCCGATCGCGTGGCTTTGCCGGAACCCCGTACAACAGGAGCGAAGAGATGAGTGATGCGGCACTGGTCCGGCTGGACCGCGACGGCGATATCGGCGTGATCACCGTCAACAATCCGCCGGTCAACGCACTCAGTCCGGGTGTGCCGGAAGGCATCATCGACGCAATCCGCCAAGGCAACGCCGATCCTGCAATTCGCGCCATGGTGCTCATCGGCGCCGGCCGCAGCTTCATCGCCGGCGCCGATATCCGCCAGTTCGGCAAGCCGCGCAACCGGTTGCCGCTCGGGCCAGCGGGTTTATGACATCCTGGATGCCAGCAAAAAGCCGGTAGTCGCGGCGATCCATGGCTACGCACTTGGCGGCGGGCTGGAGATTGCGATGGCCTGTCATTATCGGATCGCCGTGCCCACCGCCAAAGTGGGATTACCCGAGGTGCTGATCGGCATCCTGCCCGGTGGCGGCGGCACGCAGCGGCTACCGCGGCTGACCGGCCCGAAGGTTGCGCTCGAAATGATCACGTCCGGTCGCCACGTGCCGGCGCCCGAAGCGAAACAGCTCGGCATGCTTGATGATGTGCTGGCCGATGGCGCGGACCTGCGCGCCGCAGCGATCATGTTCGTCGGCAATATCGCTGCCCGCCACCCGCTGCCGCGGGTGCGCGACAGAAACGACCGCCTGGCGGAAGCCCGCGACGACCCGGGCATGTTCGATGCCATGCGCAAGTCGATCGCCCGTCGCGCGCGCAACCAGAAGGCTCCGTACAACTGCATCGCCGCGGTCGAAGCCGCCTGCACGCTGCCGATGGATGAAGGATTGAAACGCGAGCAGGAACTGTTCGCCGAACTGGAAAATTCCGACGAAGCCCGCGCGCTGCGCTACGCCTTCTTCGCCGAGCGCGAAGTGGCGAAACTTCCGGATATCCCCGAAGCAGTCAAGCCACGCGACTTCGCCACCGTCGCGGTGATCGGTGCCGGCACCATGGGCGGCGGTATCGCGATGAGCTTCGCCGATTTCGGTTATCCCGTCCGCATCATGGATACCACGCAGCAGGCGCTGGATCGCGGCCTGGAGCGGATCCGCTCCAACTACGCCACTTCGGTCCGGCGCGGCAGCCTGACAGACGATGAAAGCCAGAGCCGGTTCGCCCGCATCCAGCCGGTTGCCGGTTACGATGATATTGCCGACTGCGATATCGTGGTTGAAGCGGTGTTCGAGGAAATGAACGTCAAGAAGCCGATCTTCGCGAAGCTTGATCAGGTGATGAAGCCCGGCGCGCTGCTGTTTTCCAACACCTCGGCGCTGGATATCGACCAGCTTGCCGCGCAGACCAACCGCCCGCAGCACGTTGCCGGCACCCATTTCTTCAGTCCGGCGAATGTCATGAAACTGCTTGAGGTGGTGCGCGGAGCGAAATCGTCGCCGGAAACGTTGCTTACCGCTATGCAGATGGGCCGCAAGATAGGCAAGATTTCCGCGATGGCGGGCAACACGGACGGTTTCGTCGCCAACCGCTCACGTGCACCGTTCAACACGGAGATGGTGATCCTGCTCGAAGAGGGCTGCCTGCCGGAGCAGGTTGATAAGGTAATGATCGATTTCGGCTACCCGATGGGGCCGTTCGCGGTCGGCGACCTCGCCGGGCTGGATGTGGGTGCGGCCGGACGCCGCCGTCGCGCCGCCGCCAACCCGAACTATCGCAAGTTGCCGATCGCCGACCGTCTGGTGGAGCTGGGCCGCTACGGCCAGAAGACCGGCGCCGGCTGGTATCGTTACGAACAGGGCGACCGCACCCCGCACCCGGATCCCGAGGTCGCCCGCATCATCAAGGAAACCGCCGCGGAACTGCAAATCGCGCAAAAGACTTTCACCGATCAGGAAATCCTGTATCGGCTGCTGTTCGCTTCCGTGAACGAGGCGTGCCGTGTCCTGGAAGAAGGGAAAGCCTATCGCGCCAGTGACATCGACGTGATGTGGCTGCACGGCTTTGGCTTCCCGCGCTACCGTGGCGGATTGATGTTCTGGGCCGATGGGATCGGCGTGCGCAACGTGTACAACCAGATCGCTGCCTGGCATCAGCAGTACGGCGACCGCTGGGCGCCGTCCCGCCTGCTGCGCGAGTTGGCCGAGACCGACACGCAATTCCGCCAGGCAAAGCCGGCGCCAATGGCCTGATCGGCTCGTTACGCCGGCACTGGGCGCGCGCGCTGGTTGTACAGCAGTCTTCGCGCGCCGCTCCTGCTCCTCCGGCGGCAACTTAGACGCGTCTTCCGACAGCTCTGCCCCGACCGCCAGCCCACGCTGTACCGCCGGGCGCGCACCGATCTCCTCAAACCAGCGCTTGAAGTATTTGAATTCCTCGATGTCCTGACCCTGGTTCTGCCAGTTCACCGTCCACGGGATAGGCGATCATGTCGGCGATCGTGTACTCGTTGCCGGCCAGATACGGCCGGTCATGCAGCCGCATATTCAGCACGCCATACAGCCGGTTCGCTTCATCGGTAAAGCGCCGCACCGCATAGCTCTGGTCGCCCTGCTTGTCGCCCAGGCGGCGGAAGTGCCCGTTCTCGCCGAGCTTCGGCCCCTGGTTGGCCATCTGCCAGATCACCCATTGGGTGACCTCGTATTTGCCGCGGATATCCTGCGGCCAGAACTTCCCGACCTTCTCGGCGATGTACATCATGATCGCGCCCGATTCGAACACACTGATCGGCGCGCCGCCGCCCGGCTGGTTCGTGATCGACCAGCACCGGCATGCGATGGTTGGGATTGATCTTCAGAAACTCCGGCTTGAACTGGTCGCCGCGCCCGATATTGCACGGGATCACATTGTAGCGAAGGCCGCATTCCTCCAGCAGGATGGTGACCTTCTTGCCGTTCGGCGTCGGCCAGTAGTGCAGATCGAGCATCACGTGCGCCTTTCCATCGCAGGGGTTTCCCTTGGGGCAGGTTGCCAGCGGTGCGGGGCCGGGCGCAACCTTGCCGCATGGACCAAGCCATGCAGCACCGATCCGGTCACCCGCGCGCGAGAACTGGGGCCCGCCCTTGCGGCGGCATCCGATGAGATCGAGCGCACGCAGCGCATCACCGAACCACTGCTGACGCAACTTCATCAGGCACGGCTGTTCCGCATGCTGCTGCCGCGCTCGGCCGGTGGCGACGCGCTGGAACCGTGGACCTATCTGCGCACGGTGGAAGAAGTGGCGCGACACGACGGTTCGGTGGGCTGGTGCCTGTTCACCGGTAACAGCAGCGCGCTGATGGCGGCCTACCTGGCGCCGGAAATCGCGCGGGAAATCTGGGGCGATGCGCGAGCTGTGGTCGCCTGGGGACCGCCGAACGCCAGCAAGGCACACGCCGTGCCCGGCGGTTACCGCGTCAATGGCGCCTGGCAGTTCGCCAGCGGCTGCCGCCACGCAAGCTGGATGGGCGCACATTGCCAGGTGATCGAACCGAACGGATCGTTGCGTTTGAACCCGTCGGGCAGGCCGACCGTACGATCGCTGCTGTTTCCGGCTGACCGCGCCACATTGATCGACGGCAGTTGGGAGGTGATCGGCCTGCGCGGCACTGCCTCGGACGCCTATTCGGTCACCGACCTGTTCGTGCCCGAGGCGTTCAGCGCGACCCGCGAGGACCCGGCGCTGCGCCGCGAGCCGGGGCGGCTTTATGCGTTCACCGTGCAGGGCCTGTATGCGGTGGGCTCGGCCGGGGTGGCGCTGGGCCTGGCACGGGCGATGCTGGACGCGTTCATCGCGCTGGCGCGCCGCAAGACGCCGCGCGCGCTCGGGCCGCTGGCGGGCAATGCGGCGACGCAGGCGGGCGTGGCGCGGGCCGAGGCAAAACTGGGGGCCGCGCGGGCTTACTCTGCTGGAAACGTTGGATACCATCTGGTCCAGCGCCGGCGATACGGCGCCGATCGATGTTCCGGCGCGGGTGCGGTTGCGGCTGGCGACCGCACAGGCGATCGAAGCGGCGATCGAGGTGGCGGATCACGCCTATCGGGCCGCCGGCGCCGACGCGATTTTTGCCGGCAGCGCGTTCGAGCGGCGGTTCCGCGACATGCACACGCTGTCGCAACAGACCCAGGCGCGTCTGGCGCATTTCGAGGCGGTGGGACAGGTGATGCTGGGGACCGAACCGGAGGTGTTCCTGTAAGCGGAACGGGTTTACCCGTATAGAATCGCCGGCGGGTCGCCAGACCGCCGCGCGTAGTCGAATATCACCCAGGCGTGATGATGCTGTGCTCGGTTTGTCTGCGCGCCCATTTCGAACCAGCGGATCCGCTGCCTTAACACCACCACCGCAGTGAACGGAGCGGCAGACATCATCTCGGCCGCGCGCTGGCCGGCGATCCATTGCAGGCGCACCAGCAGCGCGAGCTGGCCCTGCACGGAGGCGGTCAACGCCAGTGCGTGGCGCAGGAAGTTCAGCATTGCCGTCGGTGACCTGGATTGCCCGGCCTGCGAACCCGTCTCGCCATAAGGCGGGTTCGTCACGATACTGCGGCAGCCTTGCGGTACTTCGCGGCAAGCGAGGAAATCGATGCCCGGCGTGCCGAAGCCACGATCAGTGATATCGGATGAGACCACCTCGTAGCCGTGCGTGGCGAGTACCCGTGGACATCGCGCCGTTGCCGCAGCACGGCTCCCAGACCGGCCCACGAAAGCCAAATTGGTGCAGCAGCGCCTCGGTAACCCAGGCGGGCGTGGCGTAGAAATCCCGTCGCTCGCGGGCGTAGCCGGAAATGTGGATCGCCCGGGGTTGCGTCTCCTCGGATGCGGGTGCGCGTATCGGCCACCGTTCGATCTCCGGAAGGCGTTGGGAATGGCTCACCCGGGCAGCACCGCTGTCAAGGCGGCGGAGGCGGCAGAGATTGGCATGGCGTTCTCCCGCAGGGATGGACCGACTCGGTGGCGCGGAATGATACCGGTTTTGCCGCTCCTGTGCTGCCCGCGAACAGGGCTCACCGGCGACGGGACCGCCTGCGCACCCAACTGAGCATTGCCAAGCAGCCAGCAACCCTAGTGAAGCGGCCTGGAACCGCAATGCCCGGCTTCAGGCCTTCCGGGACTTGACGTAATCGGTCCGTAGCTGGGATCGCTGGTCGGGATTCAGCGCATTGTCCAGCAAAACCGGACATCCGAGCCACCACATGTCGCCCCCTTTGCGACAGCACCGCGTTGCTGGTCCCCATGGCGGACATCGTGCCGCTAATCCCAATGCGCCGGGCGCCAGACCCATTGGCCGGCGCGCGGGTTCCAGACCCAGCGGCCGGGAACGTAGTGGCCCCATGTCGGCTGCCGGATGTCGTACCGGCCGGCAAACCAGACATAACGATAGCCGTTCCAGTGCCAATGCCCGGGCACCCAGGCATACCGCGCCCCGGGCGGCGGCGGCACCGCCTCATAGCGCGGCGGTGGCACCGGTGGGTAAGGCGGGGGCGGCTGCGCGACAACCGGCGCGGCAATTGAAACCATCAACCCCAACGCCATCGCGAATGCCAGACTCCGCTTCATTAGCACCTCCCTGAAATCGGGCAGCTCGGCATCAGATATCGGCATAACAATGCGTTTCCACCGCGCCGCCCGGATGCGTCACTGCGCCGAACTGGGCCGGTCCGACAAGCTGAGCAAATTTCCAGATCGCACCGCTGTTGTAGTCGGTCTGTCGCGGCTTCCACGCTGCGCGCCGGGCTGCCAGCTCAGTTTCCGGCAGCACCACTTCGATGCTGCCGCGGTCTGCGTCGATCACGATGCGATCGCCGTTCCGCAGCAGCGCGATCGGCCCGCCGACCGCCGCCTCCGGCCCGACATGGCCGATGCAGAAACCGCGCGTCCCGCCCGAGAACCGTCCATCGGTGATCAGCGCCACCTGATCGCCCATCCCCTGCCCGTAGATCGCGCTGGTGGTGGACAGCATCTCGCGCATTCCAGGGCCGCCCTTCGGACCCTCATACCGGATCACGATGACGTCGCCCGGCTTGTAGGCGCGTGCCTGCACTGCAGCGAACGCGGTTTCTTCCGAATCGAAGCACAGCGCGGTGCCCTCGAATCGCAGCTTTTGCATTCCGGCGATTTTCACGATGGCACCTTCGGGCGCCAGATTGCCCCTCAATCCAACCACGCCGCCGGTGGACGAGATCGCCCGCGACACCGGATAGACAACGTCCTGGTCGGTCGGGAATGTCACCTGCGCAAGGTTTTCCGCGATTGTCCTGCCGGTCACCGTGATGCAATCGCCGTGCAGCAGCCCACCATCGAGCAACGCCTTCAGCACCACGGGGATGCCGCCGATCCGATGCACGTCGAACGCCACGTATTTGCCGGATGGCTTCAGGTCGGCGATATAAGGCGTGCGCCGCATGATCTCGACCACGTCGTCCATCGTGAAACGAATCCCTGCTTCATGGGCCATCGCCGGAAGATGGAGGCCGGCATTGGTGGAACCGCCGGTTGCACCTACAACCACCGCGGCGTTCTCCAGCGCGCGTCTCGTGACGATGTCGCGCGGACGCAGCCGGGTGTCGATCAGCGCCATCACCGCGCGGCCGGATTCCACGGCCCAGCGGTCGCGTTCCTCATACGGCGCCGGCGATCCGGCGGAGCCGGGCAACGCGAGTCCGATCGCCTCACTTACCATCGCCATCGTGTTGGCGGTGAACTGCCCGCCGCAGGCGCCGGCGGACGGGCAGGCGACGCATTCCAGCTCGTGCAGATCAGCGTCGGACATGCGGCCGGCGGCGTGCTGGCCCACCGCCTCGAACACGTCCACCACGGTGACGTCGCGATCCTTGAACCGCCCGGGCAGGATGGAGCCGCCATACATGAACACGCTGGGAATGTTCAGCCGCAGCATTGCCATCATCATGCCTGGTAACGATTTGTCGCACCCGGCGAGCCCGACCAGCGCGTCGTAGCAATGCCCGCGCACGGTCAGTTCGACCGAATCGGCAATCAGGTCGCGTGACACCAGCGAGGATTTCATCCCCTGGTGGCCCATCGCGATGCCGTCGGTCACTGTGATGGTGGTGAACTCGCGCGGTGTGCCGCCGGCTTCGCTGACGCCCTTCTTGACCGACTGGGCCTGACGGGACAGCGCGATGTTGCAAGGCGCCGCCTCGTTCCAGCAGGTGGCGACGCCGACGAAGGGCTGGTCGATCTCGTCCTCGGTCAGACCCATCGCGTAGTAGTAGCTGCGGTGCGGCGCACGATCGGGCCCGACCGTGACGTGGCGGGACGGCAGCTTCGATTTGTCCCAGCGCCTGGTCTGCATCGTCCGGCTCCTTCATGACTGCGTGAACGGGTTATAGCGCCGGCCGCGCAAAGGCCAAGCCGGCACCGCCAGGGGGCGCCGATCGTCAGATCCAACCCCGCACCCGGAACCAGATCAGCGGGATCAGCGCGGTACCGGCGATCATCGCCAGCCCGTAGGCATAACCCCACGCCCAGTCGTACTCCGGCATTGTTTTGAAATTCATGCCGTAGATGCCGGCGATCAGCACCGGGGGGATGCCGACCACGGAGGCCACCGTCAGCACCTTCATCACGGTGTTCTGCGACACGTTGATGAAGCCGAGGGTGGCGTCCAGCAGGAACTGCAGCTTGTCGTTCAGGTGCGTATCGAAATCGTTGAGCGAGCCGATGTCCTGGCGCAGCGTATCGAAGCGCGGCAGCAGGTCCTTCGGCAGCCACGCGGCGCTTTGCGCTTGCACGAACGGCACGATCCGCCCGGCGGCGAGCTGGGTGTCACGGATGAACGAGATCAGGTCGCCGATCTGACCGATCGTTACCAGTATCTCACTAAGCAGGCCATCTTCCTGCTTCTGTCCGCGCCTGGCGGTCCGTTCGCGGCGGAAGATGCGGTGTGAGATCGAATCGAGATCGGCGCGCACCTGCTCGAGCGCGTCCGCCTGTTGATCGACGATCGCCTCCAGAATCCCCACCAGCAGATGCGTGCTGGTCTCGTGCTTGTCGCCGCCGCGCGATTTGTGTTCCGCGAAACGATCGAAAATCCGGCTGGGGGCAAAACGGATGGTGATCAGGCGATCGCGGGACAGAACGAAGCCGGCGGGGATCGGTCGATGCTCGGTGCCCTCGTGGGCGATCAGGGGCATGCTGAGATAGATCGCCTCGTCATGCGTCGATAGCCGACTGGATGCCTCGATCTCGCTCAGATCGGCTTCCGGGGGGATCCGAAGCCCGGTTTCCGCTGCCGTGCGCTCCGATTCCTCGGGCGTCGGGCTCAGCATGTCGATCCATATCGCTCCGCCCAGTATGCCCGGCCGGTTGATGTCGGCGATACGTTGCGGGCGCCCGTTTTCGCAGGTGTAGGCGGTCAGCATAGCGGCACAATCCAATGGCCAGAGAAGGGGCCGAGGCTGGCACCGGCACCGCCGTCCGGCGGACGGCGGTGCAACAATGGCAATCCGTGGCCGGATTCTGTCCACCAAGCCGGGCGGACTCTGTGCGAGACGGCCCTCGCCCAGCGGCGTCAGGCGGTCGAGGGGACTTGTTTCCGATAACACATCTGCACAGACTGTACAACGGGGGGAACCCACCACGCTCAAGGTTTGCTTCGTTACGCTTATTGCGGTGCTGGCCAGCGGTTCTGTTCTCGCCCCTTCTAGACTTGGCCGTCGTCCCGACTTCATCGATGCCAGTCGTCCTGTTTCTGCCTGCCGCAGAGTTCGGGCGTGATGATCTGCGCTTCCGTGCCGACCACGACCCCCCCGCCCTACACCAGCACCAGATCATCCCGATGGATCAACTCGTCGCGTCCCCGCCAGCCCAGGATCGCCTCGATCTCGTCGGACCGGTGTCCGGCGATGCGCGCCGCATCCTCGCTGGTATAGGCCGACAGCCCCCGCGCCAACGCCGCCCCGTCCGGGCCGCGCACCACCACCAGGTCGCCGCGTTCGAACACCCCCTCCACCGCCCGCACCCCCGCCGGCAGCAAAGATCGCCCGCCGGCCAGCGCCCGCACCGCACCGGCATCCACCGTGAACGCTCCCAGTGGCGCCAGCGACCCGGCGATCCACCGCTTGCGCGCCGAGCGGCCCTCCGGGGCGGCCAGGAACCAGGTGCAGCGCGCGCCCTGCTCCAGCGCCGACAGCGGCCGGTCGGCATGACCCAGCGCGATCGCCATCGCGCAACCGGCCTGCGTGGCGATCCGTGCCGCCGCCAGCTTGGTCCGCATGCCGCCGGACGAGTAACCCGGCGGCGGCTCGCCCCCCATCGCCTCGATCTCCGAGGTCATCGTCGACACCACCGGGATGTGCGCCGCACCGGGATCGCGTCGAGGGTCGGCGGTATAGAGCCCATCGATGTCGGACAGCAGGACAAGCTGGTCAGCCTCGATCATCTCGGCCACGCGCGCCGCCAGGCGGTCGTTGTCGCCGAACCGGATCTCGGCCGTCGCCACCGTGTCGTTCTCGTTGATCACCGGGATGCAGCCCAGCCCAAGCAGCGTGTTCAGCGTGGCGCGGGCATTCAGGTAGCGGCGGCGGTCCTCGGTATCCTCCAGCGTCAGCAGAAGCTGCGCGGCGGTCAGACCGGTGGCGGACAGCGCCGCGCTCCATGCCTGGGCCAGACGGATCTGGCCGACCGCGGCGGCGGCCTGTTGTTCCTCCAGCCGCAATCGCCGGGCGCGTAGCCCCAGCACGCCGCGCGCCAGCGCGATCGCGCCCGATGACACTACGATCACATCCACGCCGCGCCGGCGCAGGGCCGCAACGTCCGCGGCCACGCCTGCCAGCCAGGCTTCGCGTGGCGCGCCCTCGTTCGGATCCACCACCAGGGCGCTGCCGATCTTCACGACCAGCCGCCGTGCGGCAGCGATGTCCGGGGCCCCGTGCATCGTCATCAGCGCCCGGCGACGCGCGCCGGCGTGCGGCGGCCTTCAACGAAGCGCCCCAATCGCCGGTACCAAATGTTGACCGATGCGGCAGCCGGGATGACGAAGATCGGAGCGGCGTGCATCACCACACGTCCGATCTGGAAATATTGCGTCACTGTCAGCGCGAGCAGGACCAGTGCCGGGATCAGCAGAGTATCCAGCCGCTGAAACAATCCTCCGGCCAACCCCGCCGCCGGCCAACCAACCACCGCAACAGCCAGAAGCAGGGCGGTGGGAAGCAAATTCAGGATCACCCCGCGCGCGGAGAAGCAGGCACGGATGTTCAGTGCCATCGTGCCGAAATACCCAGCGGGCTGTAACTGGTACGCATTCCCCTGAACATGCACCAGAGCCACGATGACAAGATAAGCGGCAAGCGCGCCGAGACTTGCAACCCAGGGCCAACGCCGGCGCACCCGGTCCTCGCGCCTCAGAAGGCACCGGATCGAGAGCCAGAGCGCGAACACCATGCAGACCTTCTCATCCGCCATGGTCGAAACGAGGATCAGCAGAGCAAACATGCCGGGCCGTTGCAGCAACGACAGCAGCACCGTCACCAGCAGGATCGCGAAGGGATCGATGCCGTAGATCTGGCTGTGCCAACAGAGAACGAACAGCAACACCCCTGCCAAAGCTGCCTCGTGCAGGGAGAGTCCGCCGCGCCGCGCCAACCTCGCAACGACGAAGCTGCTGCCCACGGCGGACACATAGGACAGAGCGGCAATCGCGGCGGTAGCCCGAAGATACGGTGCCGCGATGGACCCCGGCAGGTTGCTGAGGTGAAGCGTTGGAAGCAGGAAATAGAACGGCACCGCGGCGAGCGCGGTCAGGATGCGGTACGCATAGGGCGAGGCAGGAAACGCTCCGCCAGGTTGTCCCAAGATCCAGAGCACGAAGGGTGCGTAGTCGTCCCTTGGCATCGTGTTGAAAATCATGGTTCGATAGATCGCCCAGAAGAACGGGGACACCGCCACCAGGCACGCGACGAAGGCGACAAGGCCAAGCAGCCATCGGCGCCGCGCGCTGCCGTGCCGGGAACCGATGCCGCTCATGCCGCCTGTTCCTGCCGGGCCGCGGCGATCATGCCGACAATCGCCCGCAGCACCTCCGGCACGCCCTGGCCGGTGACGCCGGAGAGCAGCATCACCGGTCGCCCCGAAGCCCTCTCCAGTGCCGTCCGGCGCGCCGTGGCCTCCCGCGGGGTCATCGCGTCAAGTTTGTTGAGCCCGATCAGCTCCGGCTTGCCGGCCAGGCCGGCGTCGTAAGCGGCCAGCTCAGCGCGAATGGTGCGCCACGCCCGAACCACGTCGCCCGCCGCGCCATCGATCATGTGCAGAAGCACGGCGCAGCGCTCGACATGTCCGAGGAACCGGTCGCCCAGGCCGACGCCGTCATGGGCGCCCTCGATCAGCCCGGGAATGTCGGCCAGCACGAATTCTTCCGTGGCCGAGAGTCGCACCACCCCAAGCTGCGGGGTCAGCGTGGTGAATGGATAATCGGCAATCTTTGGGCGCGCCGCGGAGACCGCCGCCAGGAAGGTGGATTTGCCGGCGTTCGGCAGCCCGACCAGCCCGACATCGGCGATAAGCTTCAGGCGCAGCCAGACCCAGCGCTCCTGTCCCGGCCAGCCCTTGTCGGCGCGGCGCGGCGCACGGTTGGTCGAGGATTTGTAGTGCGTATTGCCGTACCCGCCATCGCCACCGCGCAGGAAGGTGACCCGCTGGCCGGGCCGGGCCAGGTCGATCAACAGCGTCTTCCGGTCGTCGTCCAGGATTTGCGTGCCGACCGGGACCTTGATCATCACGTCCGGTGCGCCCGCCCCGGTGCGGTCGGAGCCGGCGCCGTTGCCGCCCTTTTTGGCACGGAAGTGCTGAGTGTAGCGGAAGTCGATCAGGGTGTTGAGATTGGGAACTGCCTCCAACACGACATCACCGCCCTTGCCGCCGTTGCCGCCGTCCGGGCCACCGAACTCGATGAACTTCTCGCGCCGGAATCCGATGACGCCGTCGCCGCCATCGCCGGAGCGGAGGTAGATCTTGGCTTCGTCGAGGAATTTCATGGCTAAGGTGTCGTTCCCAACAGCAAAAGGGGCCGGCTCGCACCGACCCCTGTCAAACCAGTCGATGCGGCCGGTGCGCTACTCGGCGGCGACCGGCAACGGTCGGACTGAGACGTGGACGCGGCCTTCCGCCTTGCGGGCGAATTCCACCTTGCCATCGACCAGCGCGAAGATCGTGTGATCCCGCCCCAGGCCGACATTCTGCCCCGGCTTCCACTTGGTGCCGCGCTGCCGGAGGATGATGTTGCCGGCGATCACCGCCTCGCCGCCGAACTTCTTGATGCCGAGCCGACGGCCCTCCGTATCGCGCCCATTGCGCGAGGAGCCGCCCGCCTTTTTGTGTGCCATATCAGATCGGTCCTTCGCTGGGGGCGGCCCCCGCCTCGTCGGCGGTTTCGCCCGGCGTAATGGCCGGTGCGTCCGCCATCGGCGCGAGTCCGGTGCCCGCCTCATCGGCGGTTTCGCCCGGTGTAACGGCCGGCGCGTCCGCCATCGGCGTGAGTCCGGTGCCCGCCTCATCGGCGGTTTCGCCGGTCGCGACACGGGCCTCGGGCGCGTCCATGCCGTTGATGCCGGAAACCCGCAGCACGGTGACGTGCTGGCGGTGCCCGTTCTTGCGACGGCTGTTCTGCCGACGGCGCTTCTTGAAGATGATTACTTTGTCCAGCCGGTCCTGTGCCAGCACGGTCGCGGTGACCGAGGCGCCGGCGACCACCGGTGCGCCAACAGTCACGCCGGCCGCATCGCCCATCGCCAGGACATCGGTGAAGGTGATGGTCGCCCCCGGCTCGGCCAGGAGCTTTTCCACCTTCAGCACCGCATTCGGCGTCACGCGGTACTGCTTTCCGCCGGTGCGGATCACTGCGAACATCGGTCGTATTCCTGCCAACAAGCCATGCGCCGCCGCCTGGAAAGCGCCGGCCGGGAGGCGCGGGTTATAGCGCCCGGCAGGGCGGTGTCAAATTGCGGGGTGGCCGAGAGCGTGGCCTCGAACCTGGCGGTTGCAACAAAGGGATGGGATGTATATTGATCATGCATACATAAACATCCAAGCGTGGCCGACAATGGCACTGCAGATCGCGAATCCGGTGGTGGTGGCGAAGGTTGATCGGCTTGCCAAAGCAACGGGCCTGAGCAAGACGGCAGCCGTCGAAAAGGCGGTGGATCTTTTGCTCCAGGCGCAGTTGGGCGATCGAACGAGTGGTACGGAGCAGCGGATGGACGCGATCCTCGCCCAGATCGATCGCATCCCTGCACTGCCCGCCCCTTACGACCCGTTCGAGTGGGATGAAAACGGACTGCCGCGATGATCGCCGTCGATAGCTCGGCTATCGTTGCGATCGTGCTGGGGGAGCCGGAGCGGGAGGTGTTCCGGCGTGCAATCCTGAATGCGACGAGGGCGCTCGTCAGCACGGTATCCGCTGTTGAAGTGCGAATGGTGGTGCTGAGCCGGCGCGGCCAGCGCGCGGTGGTGTTGGTGGATGACCTGCTGCGGCTGCCGGTATTCGAACTGGTGCCGCCGGGCCCGGCCGACATGCACGCGGCCTTTGCCGCGTTCGTCGCGTTCGGCAAAGGCAGCCGCCATCCGGCGCGGCTGAATTTCGGTGACGTGTTCGCCTATGCGCTGGCGAAAGTGCGGGATCTGCCATTGCTGTTCAAAGGCAACGATTTCGCCCAGACGGATATCGCGGCGGCGGTTGCGGCGGGCGGACGATAAAATGTCATGACAATTGACATTGGCAGGCGCGACCCCTCCCGTGCCGTGTTCCACACGGGGAGGCGGAACAGCGGCGTCACGCTTTCCGGCCCGTGGCCTTGAAGAACGTGTCGCTGAAGATCCCGTCCGGCTCCGCGGTGCGGAAAAGAGCCCTGATGCCGGCCTCGAATTGCTCCGGCGCGACAATTCCGGCGCGGATCGCCGGGTCCGGACTCGACCTGCCCGATGCCGCTCCACGAACGTTGCGCGCCAGCGTCGATGACCCGATCCCGAAACTGTCATGCGAGTGGCGCGGGAAGGCGTGGTCGGTCAGAAGGGTCATCGCTTCGATACCCGTGACGGCCGATTTGTGCTGCTCGACGCGGTGCGTTCGTTTCCACATGGCTCGGTGCTGAAGCTCATGTTTTTTCTATACGCGAATTGTCGAAGAGGCGGGTGCGGCCGGATTGCATGGGTTGCCTGAAGGCGCCAAGAGCCCACATATTGCCTGTAGGCAGTATCCAGGAGACGCCTGATGCCGGCTCTCGCCACCGAACACCCGCCTGCCTCTGGCCTCACGCGCGATCAGACCCGCAACGCCCTGGCCGGGTTCTTTCGCATCGCGGAGCTGTGGGGGGCGGACAATGCCGAAGCACGTGCGATCCTGGGCCAGCCGCCTGAGCGGACTTTTTACAAATGGAAAGCCGGGGAGACCGGGGCGGTGCCGATGGATGTGGTCCGTCGTATCGGCTACGTGAGCGGCATCTGGAAGGCGCTTCAGATCCTGTATTCCGACCACGCCCAGGCCGACGGGTGGTTGCGGCGGCCGAACCGGCATTTCGGCGGCCAGACCCCGCTCGACCGCATGAGTGCCGGCGACGTCACCGATCTTGCAGCGGTTCGGCAATATCTGGATGCGGCGCGCGGCCCGTGGTCCTGACGCCGCCGCTCCGGCGGATCACTTGGCCGGCAGCGATCCGGATCGTTGCCTCGAAATATCCCCCGATCGATCTTTACGAGCGGGTCAGCGCCGATCCGGCGGTGTGGGAGGCACTGATCGCGGCGGAGCAGCTTACCAATCCGCGGCTGCGGCACGAGGCAGGCGAAATTCGCCTGGTGCCCGCCGGGGAGCGCGTGACAGGCCCCGGCGCGAGTTATGTCATGGCTCCGTTCACACACCTTAATCCGAAAGGCTCCCGTTTCGCCGACGCCCGGCATGGCGCCTACTATGCGGCGGACGACCTGCCGACCGCGGTAGCCGAAACGGCTTGGCATTTTGGCTTGTTCGCCGCCGATTCCGCCGATGGTCCGCGCAATGAGGACATGCGTGTCCTGGTCGGGCGCATCGATGCCGATCTGCACGATGTCGGGCAACTGGGCGCCACCGATCGCACGCGCTTGCTCGATCCTGGAGACTATGCGTCGAGTCAGGCGTTCGCCGTGATGCTGCGCAGAGTCGGGGAGCACGGGCGTCGTCTATCCGAGCGTGCGTTATGCAGGAGGAAGCTGTGTCGCGATGTTCCGTCCCTCGGCGGTCGGCATTCCGGTGCAGACGAGGCATCTGAAGTACCACTGGGACGGCAGCGCCGTGCGGCGATACTTCGATTACGCGGAGGATTCGTGGGTCGCGCTCGACCCTGCCGCTGGGGCGGGTACGCGGGTTTCGGCTACGACTTTGCCAACCGGCGGCGGTTGGCGCTGACCCGGCGGCGGTACAGGCGCATCACGTTGGTCGCGCCGCGGCCGGCATCGCCCATCGCGCACGCCCTGAACATCAGTGCGTTGCCGGTGGCGAGCGCGGCCATCTTTTCGGTCACCATCTGCATCGCTTCACGCTGCGCCCGAGGGTCACCGGTCGCCAGCATGGCGAGGCGCATCGCCATCACCTGCTGCGCCTCGATCGCTAGCATGGCACTTTGCTGCCCCAGGCTGAACCAGGGCCACATCGTCGCGCTTCGTGTTTTCATGGGGGGTAGATTGGGCGCTGGCCGCGCGATGGAAAGTGCTTCCTCATCACGCTCGCATGGTCAGCGCGGTCCACGGTCCGTCATCGGCACGGAATGCCAGTCTCAGGCCGCATTGCCGATACGCGGTCAACACGGTGGGTGCCTGCGTCGCCAGCAGCCCCGACAGGATGACCGTCCCGGCCGGGGCCAGGTGTGCCGCCAGGTGCCGCGCCATCCGCATCAGCGGCCGGGCGAGGATGTTGGCCAGCACGAGGTCATAGGGCGCCAGCGCCCGCACCGACGGATCGGCCCAACCATCCGCGCGCCGCACCCGCACCAGCCCCCCGACGAGGTTCGCCTTCGCGTTCTGTCTGGCGAGCCGCACCGACCAGGGATCGATGTCGGTCGCCAGCACCGGCCGGTGCAGCAGCCGGGAAGCGGCGATCGCCAGGATGCCCGAACCGGTGCCGAGGTCCAGGATTCGGCGGGGACTCCCTGGAGGGTATCGACGCGCCACGCGTTCCAGCGCGCGCAGACACAGGCGCGTTGACCCGTGCTCGCCGGATCCAAAGGCCATGCCGGCGTCCAGGTTGAGCGTGATCCGTCCGGGTGAGCGTGGGTCGCGGATGTGACTGCCGCGGATGGCAAACCGGCGGCCGATGAGTTGTTCGGGGAAACCGGCGTAGCTGCGGGCGAGCCAGCCTCCGGCGGAGAGCGGTTCGCGATGCAGCGTTGCCTCGACGCCGCTGAGCACGCTCGCAAGGGCCAGCGCCGCCGCCAGTTCGGGGTCGTCGTCGCCGGCTTGTTTGACGCCTTCTATCAGCCAGGTGTTGGTTGCCTCGTCGCGGAACAGGCCGATCGAATCGCAGACGGTGCCGAAGGCGGATTCGTAGGCGTCGAGCGCGTGCTCGGGGATCGTGACGGAGAGCCGCTCGAGGGCGGCGGGGCTTGCGCGCATATGGGGCTTCATTTGCTCCTTTGGTCATACTTCCGCTGGTCGGGTCTGGCAGCGGGTTCCGGGGATCCGATTGCTCGACCTGCCCCGTCCCACAAGGTTTCGGCGTGGCCGCAGAGGGGTTCGGCCAATCGGCACATGTCAGCCTGTTGCACTGCTGGACAACCACGGGGATCGACGAAAGCTGCCGATGCGTAAGCGTCCGGTGAGTGCCGCGGCTCAGGCGGCGTTTCGCTGATCCAGCCGAGCACGGATTCCGGTCAGGTTCCACGGCAGCAGTTGGTGCACTTGCTTGACCGGAAGATCGGCAATGCGTTCGAGCACGTGGCGAAGATAATCCTCGGGATCGAGTTGGTTGAGTTTGGCGGTCTGGATCAGAGAATAGGCTGCGGCAGCCGACCGTCCGCCCGAGTCAGAACCGGCGAACAACCAGTTCTTCCGCCCCAATGTCATCGGCCGCATCGAGCGTTCGGCTGCGTTGTTGTCGATACAGGCCCGGCCATCGCGCAGTATCAGTGTCAGTGCATCCCAGCGCGACAGCGTGTAGCGGATCGCAGCGGCCAGATCGCTCTTGCCCGAGATGCGCGCCTGGGTGTTCTGCAGCCATTGCCGCAACGCGGTGAACAATGGCGCGCTCTGCGTGGTGCGAGCCGCCAGGCGGGCATCGGGTGGCCGGCCGCGGATGGTTGCCTCGATCGCGTACAGTGCCGCGATGCGCTGCAATGCCTCCAACGCCAGCGGCGACCGGGTTGCTGCATGCACGTCGAAGAACTTGCGCCGCGCATGCGCCCAGCAGGCCGCTTCGGTCACGCCGCGGTCATACAGGCCGGCATACCCCGCATATCCATCCGCCTGCAGGATGCCGCGGAACCCGACGAGGTGTTGCCGCGGATGTTCGCCTTTGCGGTCCGGGCTGTAGCAATACAGCACCGCCGGCGGCGCCTGGCCGCCGAATGGCTGATCATCGCGCGCGTAGCACCATAGTCGTCCCGTTTTGGTCTTGCCGCGACCCGGATCCAGCACCGGCACTGTCGTGTCGTCGGCATGTACCCGCTCCGCCGACATCACGTGCACCCCGACCGCCTCGGGCGCATCAGCCGGGCCGACTGCCCCACCCAGTCGGCCAGGGTGGAACGGTCCAGCTCGATCCCCGCGCGCGCATAGATCTCCGCCTGGCGATACAGCGGCAGGTGGTCGGCGTATTTCGCCACCAGCACATGCGCCAGCAGCCCAGGCCCAGCCAGGCCGCGGCGGATTGGCAGGCTGGGCGCCGGCGCCTGGGCGATCACCTCGCAGCCCCGGCACGACAGCTTCGGCCGCACATGCCGCGTGACGCGGAACGCGCCCGGCACGTAGTCCAAGACTTCGGTGACATCTTCGCCCAACGGGCGCAACGCGCCACCGCAACGCGGGCACGCGCACGGTGCGGCATGCTCCACAACGTCGCGTGGCAATGTCTCGGGCAGCGGCCTGCGCGCCGGCTTGCGCCGCTGCGTCTCGCTGTCCGCCACCGGCTCATCCGGCTCAGGCGGCGTGGCTTCCGCCACCTGCTCCTCGGCATCGCCCAGCAAGAACTCAAGCTGTTCGATCTCGCACCGCAGCTTCTCCGACGATGCACCAAACCGTTCGCGCAGCAACCGCGCCAGACGCAGCTTCAACTGCTCGTTGCGCAGCACCTGCTCCTTCAGTCCATTGCGTGCCGCTTCCAGTTCCGCCGCATGCTCATCCTCGCGATGCAGCAGCAATGTGCGCAACGCGATCACGTTGTTCGGCAGCGCAGTGGGATCGAGCGGCATTGGCATGCGCGAATCGTCCATCAACGTGCCGCGTCGCGCCAAGCATTATTTGGCGTTATCCCGCCATCTCCGGACGCCAGCTCCGCACCGGCATGCGCCAATCAATGCCTTCCAGCAGCATCGACAATTGCGCCGCCGTCAGTGACACCGCACCGTCCCTCGCTTGCGGCCAGACGAAGCGGCCCTTCTCCATTCGCTTGGCATACAGACAGCAGACCTTGGCCGTCCCAGCTCAATACTTTCACCAGGTCACCGCGACGGCCACGGAAGGCAAACAGCTGACCGCTGAACGGGTCCTGCCCGAGACGTTGCTGCACCAGCGCCGCAAGCCCATCAAACCCCTTGCGCATGTCGGTCACGCCTGCCGCCAGCCACACACGCACCCCAGGCGGCGGTGCGATCATCCGCGCAGCGCCGTCAACACGCGACGCAATGTCGCCAGACCGACCTCATTGCCAACCCGCAGACGACAGCCGTCCGGCAACATGATCTCGATCGCCGCCGCAGCGTGCCGCTCGTCGATCCGAGGCGATACATCGGTGGCGAGCGGCTCCGGTTCGGTCAACCGGACCGGCACAAATATCGTCGGCGGTGCCGCAACCAGCCGGCCCTCACGGACCTGACGCCGCCAATAGTGCAGCAGGCTTGGGTAAACGTCATGCCGGGCCGCAACTTCGCTCACCCGCGCACCACGCTCATGCGTCTCGCCGACAATCCGCAGCTTCTCTTCCGAGCCCCAGCGGCGCCGACGGTCACGTCCCGTGATGATCTCTACCACGCCATTCGACATCGCCTTAAACTCGACCTTACACTGCGCCTTAAGGTCACAACGTCCGCACACACGCCGATGTCAAAGCAAGGCGGCCCGCACCGGACGCTTACGCCGATGCCACCGAAGCGCAAGCTGCTCCAGACTGCCCCACCCCAAGGCGATGACGCCGTCGCGGCGATTTGCGCTGTAATCCGCCGCATCCCCAAGGGCTGGGTTGCCACCTATGGCCAGGTCGCCGCGATGGCCGGCCTGCCGAGGCGCGGCCGCCTTGTCGGCCACGTACTCCAGCACCTCGACCCGGCAACCAAAATTCCCTGGCATCGTGTCGTCAACGCCAAGGGCGAGGTGTCCTACAGCCTATCCCGCAATGGCAGCGATGCCTTCCAGCAGCGCTTGCTGGAAAAAGAAGGCGTCGAGTTCGACGACAAAAACCGCTTCAACTTGGAGCGATTCCGCTGGCTCGATTAGAAATAGTGGGGATCAACTGCCACGGCGGCATCCAAACGAGCTATGACCCGGAGCGGATGCTCTTTCGGTATGGTTCGCGCCCCTGAAGTGTTGTCCGCGGGAACGGACGAAGTGGCGCCCGGGGTAATGCTCGACTTCGACGCGGACGGACGGGTTATCGGCGTCGAGATATTGGGCGTGGGAGCGGACGAAACAGACACGCAAGGCCGAGGGTATGAAATCGGCCGCCGAATGAGATCAGCTTCTGCTATCATGGCTCGCGACGCCTGACCCTGATGATACCATCGCATGGTCGAAGCGCAACGTCTCTATCCCAACGCGGCCGATGTGATTCCGGTGCGCGATGAGACGTTCCGTGGCAAATCCCGGATACCCGGCACTCCGTCACGGGCGGCCACTCTCGATGGCATCGTGGTCCATAAGCGCGCCTGACCCTGCTGAACTGTGGCAATGGGTGCTGGCCTGGATTCGCGTCGCGCAGATCGATCGCCGCGGCATCGGTATCGTGGTAAGGACATAAGTGTTGAAGACCGCGAGACCCATTTGCGGCACGAACCCACGAAAGCAAGCCGCAGCCGCATCAAGCGGCTGCGCGGCGTCAGCAGGCCGCAATTCAGACTTCGCGTGGGCGACGTCCGCGTGTTCTATGATGTTGACGGCAGTGTTGTGGAAATTCTGGCTATCGTCACAAAATCGGAGGCAGTGTCTTGGCTGGCGCGGTTCGAAAGTCCGGAGTGAAAGAAGTTCCTCTGTCCGAGGTCAAGGACGACCTGTCGCGCTTCCTGCGCGAAGCCGAACGGCAGGACATCGTGATCACGCGCCATGGCAAACCGGCCGGGGTACTGATAGGTTTCGGCTCGGAAGACGATTGGTCGATTATCGGCTCGAGACCGATCCGCGCTTCCTTCGCCGGATCCAAACAGCGCGGGCGAGCCTGAGAGCGGGGCGCGGCGTGCGCCTTGAAGACGTGGAGAGCGACTGATTCGGCATCGGTTTAAACCCGGGGCAGGCTTCCCCCGAGTTCAGGCGCCCGAGCGACCCCCGCCCGAGGCCAACACCGCCACCGCCAGAGCAACAGAAGCCGCCATGCAGACCACCCCATAGCCCGCCGCCTGCATCGCCCAGCCACCCAGGAACGCGCCCACCGCACCGGCCAATGACGACGATGCGTTGAACAACCCCAGCGCCTCGCCCTTCTCCCCCGGCGCGAGGTGCGCGGCGAGTGCGGTGCCGCTGACGCCCAGCAACGGCCACGCCATCACCAGAACGACAAATCCGACCAATGCCATCGGCACGCCGCCAAACCGCGACAGGAACGCGACCGCCAGTATCGCGATCGCCACGGTACGCGCCGCAAATCCCGCTCGCAGCACCAGCCGCGCGCCATGCCGTTTCGCGATGCTCGCGGCCAGCGGATACATCCCCAGGCTGCCGGCGGCGGCGAACGCATACACTGTGCCTGGCAACCTCGGCCGACACGCCGAACGCATCGATCAGTGCCAGCGGAAACATCGTCAGCACCGCGCTGATCGCGACGAATGCAACGAACCAGACGCCCAGGATCCGGGCGAACGGCATCTCCAGTTCGCGCAGCACCGTGACCAGCCCGTGCCAGGTGAGCAGATGGAACAGCCGCTGCGGCGCGCTGGCCCAGCCCTCGCCGCCGAGCGGCGGGTGCGCCGTCGCCGCCGCGCGCGGCACCGGCACCGGCACCTGCACGCCCCGCAGCGTCAGCCAGGCGGTCGGCACCGCCGCGGCGATCAGCGCGGCCGCGACCCCGAAGGCCAGCGCATAACGGCCTCCGATGAAGCCAGCCAGCAGCAGTCCGGCGACCTGGCCGGTTCCGCTCAGCGCCTGCAGTGCGCCGATGCGCGCATCCCATTCCTCCGGCGGGCGCACTTCCACGATGAACATGTTGGCCACGGTGTTCGCGGCGGCAAAGCCGAGACCAAGTATCCCGGCCAGCACGGACTTCAGGGGCAGGCCGAGCGGGACCGGCATCAGCACCAGCGCCATCAGCGATGCGAGCATGCCGGCCAGCAGGACCTGCCGGTGCAGCCGCCGCCGGTCCGCCAGATGTCCCCAGAACGGTGCCGTCAGTCCGGCGAGGTTCATCACCCCGACGATCGTGCCGGCATGCGTAGCGCCGCCGGCGGACAGCGGCAGGAGCAGCGGCAGCATGCCGCCTTGCACGATCCCCAGGCACGCATAGGCCAGGAACCACGGCTCGATCCACGGCGACAGCCGGCGAGGGAAGGTGATCAGCCCATGCGGCAGATGCGGGTGCGGCAGGTGCAGCCGATACCGGTGTTCCCGTGGTGAGGCGTCGGCATGACTCATGGCTTGGTTCGTCCCGCCGCGCCGCGCACGGCGACCTGTCCCGCACGCGGAGGTGAATGGGCTACCGGGTGCGCGCCACCGCGACCAGGCACGCCAGCTCGAACATCAGGTTCGCCGCATTGATGCAGGTGATACCGGTCGGGTCGAGCGAGGGCACCACCTCACTGATATCGCCGGCAACTATGTTCAGGCCGGTGACGGAGCGCAGCATCATCTGCACGTCGCGCATGGAAATGCCGCCCGGTTCGGGCACGCCAGTTCCGGGCGCGTCCTTCGGGTCCAGCCCATCGATGTCGATCGTCACATAAACCGGTCCGTCGCCCACCACCCGGCGGATCTCCGAGATAACCGCCGCGCGGCCCATCGTTTCATATTCATCCATGCTCACCATGCGCAGCCCAGCCGACTGGCCGAACGCGATGTCGTCATCGCCGTAGCGGGTGCCGCGCAGGCCGATCTGGATGATGCGGACCGGGTCGAGCAGGCCTTCCTCGATGGCCCGGCGGACGAAGGTCGCGTGGTTGTACTTGGTCCCCATGAATGTATCGAACGTATCCGCATGGGAATCGATCTGGATCAGCCCCATCGGGCGGTCCGCGGCGATCGCCCGCAGGATCGGCAGCGGGATCGTGTGATCGCCGCCCATGGAAACCGGGGCGGCGCCGATCGCATGGATGCGGGCGAAGAATTCCTGGATCAGCTCGATGCTGTGCTCGATGCTCAGCGGGTGGGTGGGCGCGTCGCCGACATCGCCGATATTGCACAGCCGGTACGGCGCGACGCCCGTGGTCGGGTTCACCTGGCGGATCAGGCGGGACGCTTCGCGCACGCCGGCCGGCCCCTGCCGCGCGCCGGTGCGGTAGGTGGCGCCCAGATCGAAGGGCACGCCGACCAGGGCAATATCCAGCGGCCGTTCCACCGGAACCCGTGCGGCGCGCATGAAGGTGGCGATCTCGTTGTACCGCGGCACGACCGAGGAATCGGCGGGCTGGAACATGGCTTCCGGTATCGTGCAGTCAGGGCAAGCGGTTGTAAAGCCGGGACACAGCTTGCCGCTGGATACGCCAGGGTCTAGAAGCCGCCATCCCCGCCACCGAGAAACGAGCGACCATGAAGCAGCAGGCGAACCTGATCCGCGCCGGACAGGTGATCGAGCACGAGGGCCGCCGCTGGACCGTGCTCAAACAGCAGATCATCAGCCCCGGCAAAGGCGGCGCCTTCATCCAGGTGGAGATGCGCGACCTGAAATCCGGTAACAAGACGAACGAGCGCTGGCGCACCGCCGATACGGTCGAACGGCTGATGACCGAGGACAAGGTGTACACCTACTCCTACACCGACGGCCCCAACATGGTTCTGATGGACCCCGAAAGCTTCGAGCAGACGCACGTGCCGCTGGCGATCCTGGGGGATGCCGCGCCGTTCCTGCAGGACAACATGAACATCACCATCGACCTGGTCGAAGGCGACCCGGTCGGCGCGCATCTGCCTGCTACCGTGGTGCTGGAGGTGGTCGAGGCCGATCCCGTCGTGCGCGGCCAGACCGCCGCCTCGTCCTACAAGCCGGCGAAACTGTCCAACGGCATAAAAACGTCGGTCCCGCCTTTCGTCGAGACCGGTGAGCGCATCGTCGTGAAGACCGAAGACGGCAGCTACGTCGAACGCGCCAAGGGCGGCTGAGCCGCACCACGTGGCATTCCGGCTTTCCCCGCATCTGACCGTGATGGCCAACGCCGCCCAGAAAGCGGCGAAGCGCCTGCTGCGTGATTTCAACGAGGTCGAGCAGCTTCAGGTCAGCGTGAAAGGACCGTCCGACTTCGTCTCCCAGGCCGATCTGCGCGCCGAGGCGATCCTGCGCGAGGAACTCAACAAGGCTCGCCCGGGCTACTCCTTTCTGATGGAGGAATCCGGCGCCTCGGGGTCGGACAACTGGTCCTGGCGCTGGGTGGTCGATCCGCTCGACGGGACCACCAACTTCCTGCACGGCATCCCGCATTGGGCGATCAGCATCGGGCTGGAAAAACGGCTGCCGGAGGGCGGGTCGGAGCTCGCGGCGGGGCTGATCTATGCGCCTGTGGTGGACGAGATGTTCTGGGCCGAGAAGGGCGGCGGCGCGTTCGTGAACGAGCGCCGGCTGCGCGTCTCGGCGCGGCGGGAGCTCAAGGACGCGGTGTTCGCGACCGGCATCCCATTTGCCGCGGTGGCGGCCGGGCGGCGGGCGGCGTTCGGCCGCACCATGGCGCGGCTGATGCCTGAAGTCGCCGGGATCCGGCGGTTCGGCGCGGCGGCGCTGGATTTGGCGTGGGTGGCGGCGGGGCGGTACGACGGGTACTGGGAACTGGGCATTCATCGCTGGGACATGGCGGCGGGATTGCTGCTGGTGCGCGAATCCGGCGGGTTTGCGAACGATCCGGCGGGCGGCGACCCGCGGGAGACCGGCAACGTTGTCGCCGGCAATCCGCATTTGTATGAGAAGCTGTGCGAGGCGGTGGCGGAGGGTCAGGCGGCGGTCAGGTAATCGCGGGGGCATTCGGACATTGCCGGCTGGCAGATATCGAAGGGCACCGGCACACTGCGCCGGATGGCGCAACAAATCGGTTCTTGACCTTTACCTCGATCATCGGCCGCGCTCTTTTTGCCGCGGAGGTTGAACACGCCCAGCAGACCGCCCGCCGTATCGCGGCGATCCTTTTGCTCGGACCCGAGTTGGACGCAGCGCACAGGGATTGCGCGCTCGCTCATCGGCAGAACAGCCCGAGTTCCCACATTTCAGCGCCTGCCTTGTCAGCCCCCTTGAAACAACGCCGCTCCGGCGTCACATCACCGGCGATGTCAAACAGATTCGCGTGAGGCTGGTGATGGACACGGACACGGTCGTTGCTGCTATGCGCAGCCCGAGCGGTGCCTCGGCGGCACTGCTGCGCGCGGCACGGGCTGGCCGGGTGTCGCTGCTGGCCACTGCGCCACTCTGTCTGGAGTACGAGGCCGTGTGCAGCCGCCCGGCGCATGTCCGGGCTGCCGGATTCAGCGCCGCGGATCTCAACGTGTTCCTGGATGCGGTGATCGATCTAGTGGAACCGGTCGAGACCTGGTTCCTGTGGCGCCCGCAGTTGCGCGACCCGGGCGACGAACTGGTGCTGGAGGCGGCGGTCAACGGGCGGGCCGCGGCGATCGTGACCTTCAATCGGCGTGACTTCCGTCCGGCCGCCATCCGCTTTGGCCTGGATATCCTGCTGCCCGGCGACGCAATCCGGAGAGCGCCATGACAACAAGAACTTCGACTTACCCCCTGCGCCTGCCGGTTTCGATCAAGGCCGAGGCGGAGAAACTGGCAGCGTCTGAGGGCACCAGCCTCAATCAGTTCGTCGCCACCGCGGTGGCGGAAAAGGTGGCCGTGCTGCGCACCGCCGGTTACTTCGCCGAACGCCGCGGCCGAGCCGATTGGGCGGCCTTCGATCGGTTGATGGCACGCAGCGGCGGTGAGCCGCCGCGGCCCGGTGACGAACCGCCCCAAGAGCCGGTGTGATCCGGGGAACCGCTGCGAGCACGGTCAGCCCGTACGCGACGGGGCCCCGCCGGGCCGGCGTGACATTCGCAAATAGCGGCACCGCGGCTTCGGTTGACGTCAGAATTACCCTGGGGCGCAGCCGGGGCGGTGTGCTTTCGAACTTGCTATCAACGATTTGGAGCAATCGCTATGGGCCAGATACTGGTCCGAAACCTCGATGACGCGGTTATCGCGGCACTCAAGGCCCGCGCATGCGCGCGCGGCCTTTCGCTCGAGGCAGAGTTGCGGGAGTTACTGACCCAGGCAGCCGGGCATCCTCGTGCGAAACTGGCCGTCGAGCTTGCGGCGGTGCGCGCGAAAACCCCCAGCGTGCAGCGACGGCTGGCCGAGGACCTCGTGCGGGAGAGCCGGGAAGAGCGATGACCCTCGTTGTTGATGCGAGTGTCGCCCTCAAATGGTTTGTTGCGGAAGACGGTTCGACACGCGCCGCGGCGTTGCTTGCGGGACCAGAGTTGCTGGTGGCGCCTGACCTGATCGAGGACGAGGTGTGACGGCCGATCCACGGCTGATCCAGCAGGTCAAATCGACCGAATGGCAGGCCAGGATCGTGAATCTTGGAACAATGGCTGAGGGATGGAACCACGACACAGCCCGAGCCTCGCCGTGATGGGCCTTATGCGGTTTTGGCTGAAACGACCATCACTTTATTACGATATCACACCAGGCTTCGCAAAAGAACCATGCAGGCGAATACCAGCAATATACTCCCAAGCGGCGCTGCGATGCGCCGCCCCCACGAATGGTTCTTCTCCACGGCCATGACTAATCCCAGAACCAACATCCAGCCCATGTTCCCTGTCCCGACAAAGAACATCACCAGCATAAGCGCCCAACAGCACCCAACGCAGTAGCCGCCGTGTGCCAACCCGAGCCAGAATGCCTCGCGCCACGGCTGGGGGCCGTGCCAGTGGCTCGTGATAAAGCCTAGCGGCGTACGGCATTTGTCCAGACAGTGGTACTTTAGTCTGGAGAACTGGAAGCCTCCGGCCATCGCCAGGACCATCGCACCGAGCATCTCGGGATGTCGGGCCAGCCAGGGCCAGCCGAAGAAGCTGGCGTGTAGCGCCCGGTCCAGAGCATAGGCCAACACGCCAAACCCGCTCCAGGCAACCAGATACCCCATAATCAACAGGCCGTGCAGCACAGCGCCGTCGTGCCGCCCGGCCGCTATACGCCCGAAGATCCGGGTCAGTGGCAGCGTCGTGGGCAGCATCATCGCCGCGGTCATCAGCAGCCAACCAATGGCGTAGGCCATTAACGGTGCGAGCCACGCGCCGCCCGGGACGGCAGAACAAATCGCCGCCCCAAGGCCAACAGCACCCCAATCACCGTGATGGAGGTAGCGGCCATATGGGCTGGCGTGCAACCCAAACAGCAGGACCCAGGCAAGGCCCGCGAGGGACAGCGCGAGGGGCGGAAATTGGAATACCGCCAAGTCTCGCTGCCATTCCTTCACAACGCTAGCCGTCGAAAACGAATGTGCCTTGCAACGCGTTATGGTTGGAAATGTCGAGATCATGGCCTAGCGCGGGACTCTTCGACACATAGCGGGTCGCCTTCCCCACGAACACAGGAGAGCCCGGAATGGTGGAAAATATTGTGTCTACGAGTTTGGTCACCGCGCCGTCAGGCCCACGGTAAGGTTCAAGCTCAGCGAATCCCGCATCGGCGACACGCAGAGTACCCGACCTTCAGTGACCGCGAAGGTGATTGGCACACGATCCACCGAAACAACCTCACCGACCAGCTTGGCCAGCTCCGCGACGGGTCCACCGAGCTTGCCTGAATAGACGTCCAGAATCGCCTGATGCTGCTCGTCGGAAGCACCATCGTCAACGTAGAGCGCGGCACGGAAGTTGCCCTTCAATATGTTTCCCGGAAGATGAAACATGGCTGCGATAGTGCGGCCGGTCACGTCAATTCCATTGATGCTGCCTTTGTCAAAATGCCACGCCTGCATCAATTCACAAGTGCCATTATCCGGATCTTCTCCAATCCAGCATGGGCACAGGACGCGGCAGTCACACACTTCAAGCAGCCGACCCTCGAGATGGTAAGGCATCGCGTTTTTCTCCATTGGCTCCATTCGCATAGGCAACCGCGACGGGCATTTGTGGGTAGGGCGCAGACGGACGCTCGTCCCAGCCGCGACCTTCGCGGACACGGAATCATAGCGCTGCTATGGTAAAGCCACCGTCCACGACGATCGCGGAGCCGGTAACAAAGTCGGACGCGGGTCCGGAAAGAAATGCCGCGATGCCGGCCAGGTCTTTTGGCGCGGCCCAGCGACCTTGTGGTGTTCGCGCCACGACTTTCTCATTCACAACCGGCATTTGCTGGCGAAACTCACGGGTCATGTCCGTGTCGACAAAGCCTGGCAGGACAGCGTTGACCTGAATATTGGTGTTCGCCCAGGCCGACGCCATCGCCCGGGTCATCGAGACCATGCCGCCTTTGCTTGTCCCATAGGCTATCGCATTTCGTGCACCGAGCAATGACATGATCGAGCTGATATTGATGATCTTGCCTGCGCCGACTTTGACCATCGCGTGATATGCCGCCTGTGAACAACGGAAGGCGCTGGTGAGGTTGGTGTCCATGACCCGGTTCCAGTCCTCCTCGGTGTAGTCCTGTGGCGTCTTGTTGATGCTGAACCCGGCGTTGTTGACAAGGATATCGACCCTTCCGAATCGCGCTTCGGCCTCGCCAATCAGGGCGACGCAATCCGCGTTCTTTGTCACATCGGCTTTAATGAATGCGGCTTTCACGCCTTGAGCATGCAGGATGTCGAGACTGCTCGCTCCCTTCTCGGTGTTGCGTCCGGAGATCACGATGCTCGCGCCGCATGAGGCAATCCCCTCAGCGATGCCAAGCCCAATGCCGCCATTACCGCCCGTGACAACCGCTACCCTGCCGGTGAGATCAAACAAATTAGTCATGCGACCTCCAACCCTATTTGCCCGATGCCACGGAACGGCCACCGCAACAGGCCGTTGCCCACTTCGGCGTGCATCAGTCGACGAACCGGGACCCTCGAATTGACGTTCCATGCCCGCTCGCGAGACTGGACATTAATCAAGAAGCCGCATTAAGGTCTCTATCGTATGGCTGGAATTTTCCTGAAAGAATTCTGAAGAGGCCAATCGTGTCCTCCGAGGCCCTGCGGTTCATCAGCTACGGCCCGTTAAGTCTGGACCGACACGACCGCACGCTGCGTCGCGCGGGCGTGGAGGTTCCGCTCCGCCGGCGTGCCTTCGAGGTGCTCTGGTTGCTTATCGCCGCTGCTGGCGAAGCCGTTACCAAAGAAACCTTGCTCAAGCAGGTTTGGCCCGGCCTGACTGTCGAGGAGAACAACCTGCAGGTTCAGATTTCCGCGCTGCGGAAAGTGCTTGGCGACGACGTGATCGGGACGATCCCGGGGCGGGGCTATCGGTTGAGGTTCACGTCGGAAACCCGTGGCACACCAGACGCGGCAGGGGCCGTCGCGAAGCCATCACTCGCGGTTCTTCCGTTCACCAACATGAGTGGCGACATTGATCAAGAATACTTCGCGGATGGCATGGCGGACGACGTCATCACCGAGCTGTCACGAGCCCGGATCTTTTTTTGTTATCTCGCGTAAC
>CAVXTC010000022.1:0-141753 GCA_963764525.1 uncultured Pseudomonadota bacterium
TTCCAGGCGCAGTAGGACACCCACAAGCGCTTCCATCGCGACAAGCTTAATGAGGCTAGATTTTCACGTTCATCCCCCGAGGCCGTCTACAAAATATTGACCAAAAAAACAGACGATGTGTCTAAAGTGCCGTCGTGTTGTCCGCAATGTGGACAAGGGGGTAAGCGGCGGCCTTTCGGTCTCTCATCTTCGCGCAACCTCGACGAATGCTCGGGAACGTGAGCCAAAGGCATGCTGTCATGAACTTTCGCCGCTGCCTTGACGCAGTAAGCGGTCTGTCGGACAGCTCGCGGAAGACTACGGGTTGTCGAGCCAAATTGCCTCATCAGACGTGGGACTTGTTCAAGCAGTTAGTGCGCAATAAATAAGAAAGGAGCAGCAACGAATTCCTCGGTGAATTGTCGCTTCGCACAAGAGACGGCAACGAATGCGCCGACTCCCCAATGGGATCCCGAAGTTGCACTGTCGGCCTGGGGCCCGCGAGCAGACGAGACGGAATTGGCAGATGGCTCGCCACAGCCACGGTGCTTGCGACCGCTTTGCTCTTCGCGGGTCGCCAGTCCAGCGCTGCGGATGCCCCCGTTACACTCAATGTCCTCGACAGGGCCACGGAGCCGAAGCAGATCGAATACATCAAGTGGCTGGTCGATACGTTCAACCAGCGGCACCAGGGCTCGGTCCACGTCAATCTCAACTCGATTCCAGACGACGATTACCATCAGAAAGTGAGTCTCGTCCTGAAGGGCAACAATCCACCAGACGTATTCTTTTCGTGGGAAGGCGGCTGGGCCGACGATGGTTCAGTCGGGCTTTGCCGCACCGCTGGACTTCGACCACAAAAAGTATCACTGGGGCACAGAGCTCAACCCGGCCGCAACAAGCTCGCCACGTTCGACGGCATCAGTGGTTCGTCCCGTACTTCATGTCGGCGTCCGCCGTCTGGGACAATACCGACCTATTCAAGAAGTAGAACTTGAGCCGCCGAAGACCTAGAACCAGCTCGTGCAGGTCGCGAAACCCAGAAAAGTCACGGCGTCGCGCCGTTCCTGCTGGCCAACCAACAGCAGTGGGAGGCGCAGTTCGACTGGACCGCGTACTTCGTCAACAAATACGGGAGCCCGGCCTATCAGGAGCTGCTCGACCACAAGATCACGTGGACCGATCCTCGGGTGGTGGCAACGTTCGCCCAGATGAAAGAAGATGGGCGGACCAACGGTGGTTTTTGAAGGGGTCAACTCGATGGACTTCGACGGAACCGCGATCATTTTCTGGAAGCGCCGGAGGCGGGCGATGTGGTATCAGGGCTCGTTCATCCTCGTCGAAATTCATCGTACGAACGGCAAGCTGTCGTACCCGGTGGACTGGTTCCCGTATCCTCGGATCGGGACGATCGCCCCGTCGATGTCGGTGTTCGCCGAAAGCACCTAGATGATCAACAAGGCGAGCACCCACAAGGACCGCGGCGGCGGAGCTGCTCGACTACTCGTAGTCCAAAGGAGGTCCAGACCAGGCTGGCGTCGCAGAGGTCGGGCCGTTCCCGGCCAACATACGTCGATCAGACTGTCGTCCCTGCCGCCGATGGTACAGCGACTCGGGAGGTGATCGCCGAAGACCAACGGCGCAAGGACACCTGGCATGCACGTCGACCATGCCCTCCCCCCGGGCATCGCCGAACCCTTCCTCGAGGGGCTGCAGGGCGTGCTCAGCGGACACGGTGACGCCGGAACAGGCGGCAGCGGAGAAGACGGAAATGGCAGGCTACCCGCGCCAGCGCGCTGACGGGAATAGGAACACCGCAGAGCAGGTGAGGTCTCCGGGGCACGCCGGCCGCCTCCGGCCTCGGTAGGCCGGTACGGCGTACGGCCCAGCGTGCGGGCGGCCGGCGCGAGCCAACGACGGGGCGGCCGAGCGCGTCGCCGCGAGGGACGGGCTCGCGAAATCCGCTCGCACCCCACGATCTTCGTGCCTTCGGGATCCTGCTTCCGCTCGCCATCTATCCTGGTCTTCGTCGGCTATCCCATCGTCTACACCGTCTACTCTTAGCTTCGCAGACCTGGGATGGCTTTTCCGAGGTCATCCGGTACGTGGGCTGCAGAAACTACAGAGACCTTCTGCGCGATCCGGACTTTTGGACCGCATTCGTCAACACGATGAAGTGGACATTCGGAACGCTCCTGTTCACGAACGTCTTGGCGTTCCTGCTGGCGGTCGTATTGCGATCCAGGCGGGATCTACTTCCGCGCCTTCCTTCGGCTGTTTTCTTCCTTCCGGTCACCATGTCGCTGGTGGCGATCGGGTTGATGTTCTCATTCATTCTCACGCCGGCCTTCGGTGCGCTCGACCTGATCGCCCAAGTCTTCGGCCTGTCCTCCGGGCCGATCTGATCGGCAATCCGCAAACGGCATTCTACACGCTGATCGTCGTGTTCGGCTGGTCATACTGGGATACCGCTGGTCCTCTATGATGCCGGCCTGACGCAGATTCCGGAAGAGCTCTACGAGGCCGCCCGTCTCGAGGGCGCGAGCGCGCTGCAGCAGATGATGCTGGTGACCCTGCCGCTGCTGCGGTCGGTCTTCATGGTCGTCACCGTCCTGGCCGTTCTGGAGGCGCTGCGCTCGTTCGACCTCGTTCTTGTGATGACGCGCGGCGGCCCCGGACACGCGAGCGACACCCTCGGGTATTCATGTGGATCCAGTCGTTCGATGAGCGGCGGTTCGGATACGGCGCCGCGGTCAGCGTCGTCATGCTGCTCCTGAGTTCGGTGTTTGCGGTATCTACGTCAGGCGCGCCGGCAGCGACGCGCTGGGCGGAAGGAGCTGACGTGGCACGCGGCCGCCCATTCCGACTGACGAATGTCCTCCTTACCGCCGTCGTAATCGCCCTGGCGCTGGTCTTCGTCTATCCGGTGTTCCTCACGGTGATGACGTCGCTCAAGACGCAGGACGCGGTGCTCGACAACCCCCTGGGCTTCCCGCATCAGATCACCTTCGACGCGTATGTCACGACATGGCGCGTGCTCGCCTTCGGAAGGCTTTTGCTGAACAGCCTTTTCTACGCTGCCGTCGGCGCGGGGATCGAGCTGCTGCTCGCGATCTACCCGGCCTATGCGTTCAGCCGCTTCCGCTTCATCGGCGGGAGACGGTCTTCATCCTGCTGCTGACCACTCAGATGCTGCCGCAGCAAACGGCCCTCATCCCGCTCTATGACGCGCTCACCCGGCTGGGCTTGCTGAATACGCGATTGGGACTGGTGATCATCCACGCCGCATGGGGGATGCCGCTGCAAATCCTTTTGCTAACTGGATTTCTGGCGAACCAGCCACGGGAGCTGGAGGATTTCGGCGCGGATTGACGGCGCGACTGATCGGCAACTCCTGCAGCACATTGTCCTCCCGCTCGCCTTGCCGGCCATGGCCGTGGGATTCCTGTTGAACTTCGTAGGGATCTGGAAGGAGTTCATCTTTGCGATCACGTTCCTCAATTCCGAGACGATCTATCCACTTACGACCGGAATCCTTAAGTTCACGAACAGTCAGTACTTCACCTCGTTTACGTTGCCGGCTGCGGCGGTAGTGATCTCGCAGCTTCCGCTGGTCGCGCTGTTCCTGTTCACGCATCGCTGGCTGACCCGCGGTATCTACGCGGGAGCCATAAAGTAGGAGCGACGCGCCGGCGCGCCGCCTGGAGCCCCACCGCGCCTCGGCGGTCGTTCGAATGCGCGGTCAACTTGCGGATCCCTGGTTCAATTTGACCAGCGAAAAAAAGCGTGGGTTACAAGCCGGGCCAAGTCCAGCGCTGCACTACCTTTACGCCGACCTCGAAGCGTTCGTAACCGGCGCGTCAGCCTTACGATTACCCACAAAGATTGGCTCCGACCGTAGCCCCCAGGGTGATGTCGGTGAGGCGCGACATGCCGCGCCACATGACGGTGTTGCCAGGCGGCGGATCACTGGCACGGGCGAGGTATCCGCCAAGTCGCGCGATTTTGGTCAGGTAGTGCGATAACGTCTTCCGGCGGCGTGGCTCTCGGTCTTTCACCAGACGGTCGAGCAGGTCGATTTCGACTTCCGTCAGCGCCGCTGCAGGCGGTTCGTCGGGAGTGGTGCGATTGAGCATCGTGATCCAGAACACACGCCAGCTCACCAGGCAAAAGACCGCAATCAGATTTGCCAGGCGCTGGGCTGTTCGGAGCCGCGCGTCCTCGGTTCTGTAGCCGGATTTAAGGATCTTGTGAAAGACCTCGATTTTCCAGCGGCGAGCGTACCATCGCAGCTTCTCCACGGCATCCCTGAGCGACCGCACGGCGAGACCGGTGATCAGCTTCCAACTGATTTTCTGTCGGTTCCGCGGCGATCCCTTTTCCTCGGCATGGATGACCGTCAGGGTCAATGGCGGATATCGCTTCTGCTTGCCGATCGGCGGCAGGACGGTGATCTTGCGGTATTTGATGTCGAGAATGGCTTCGTCCGGATCGCCTTGGCTGTTCCGTACCTCGATGCGGTGCAGCCCGCTGACCGCGGTCTCGTTCATCTCCGCCGCGATCGTGTGATCCCCGTCGCCGGCCAGACGGTCGACGCACGTCCTGATCAAAAAATGGGTTCCAATCTCCCGGGCGGTACAAAACAGCTTGTAGATGTCGCTCTCGCGGTCGCCGATGTGGACGCACCGACCTGGATCCTCGATCAGTGCCGAGGACTGCCGCAAATTGTCGAGCCACCGGCTGCTTTCCTTGTGTTCGATCGGCACCCGCGTCGGGTTGATCTTGCGCTTGAGCGCCGCGGTTCCCTTGAACTTCTTCCGTGTCCAGAATTTAACCGCGGTCAGGCCGAGCGGCAGTCCTTCGCGCGTCAGCGCGAGGCTCGAATGCATCAGAATGCCGCAGACCGTGTGCGAGCGCAGTCGACCCGCCTCGTCCCGACCACTGTTGATGCTGTCAGTGGCGCTCAAAATCCGCGTAAAACTGGCGGCGGGGGCATGTCAGGCGCGTATCCGGGTGCGCGTGTCGTCTGGGCCGGGGAGATGACCAGGGGGTATCGCTGACGCCTGAGCGTCCGATGCGTCGAGGGGACGAGCGCCAGAGGACGGAGGGCGGAGGACGACGCGCCAAGAGCCTGTCAGGATTGAGGGCAAGCACGGCGCCGAGCGCAACCTGCAAGTTCTGCATCGACGCCGTGCCCCACACCGTGCCGGGCACGAATGCAGGACGAGTATCCTGCCAATGGTGGCGTTCGTCTACGCTGCGTCTGCGCCGCCGGACAGGCCGAGCCGGCCTCGGGCCGTCTGTTCCTGCGTGCGGGTTGCCGTGGGCAGGCGATCATCTGCAGCTGTTGCGACCGAGGGCAAATCTACTGCAGCCGCGGCTGTGCCTTGCGGGCGCGCCGCCAGACTGTCCGGGAAGCCTGCCGGCGCCACGAGAACAGCCAGCGCGGCCGGCGGATGCACGCCGCCCGAATGGGCCGCTACCGGGCCCGACGAGAAATAGTGACGCATCACGGTTCACCCCGACCGGCGGCGGATGATCTGCTGCCCCCGGACGCGATGACGACCACACGCGACGACGCATCGCCTGCTGACCGGCCCCAGCCTGCGGTTCCGCACTGCCACTGGTGTGGTCGCGGCTGTGCTGTGCTGCTCCGTCAGGGGTTCCTGCGTCGCCGCCGGCGTCATCGCTTCCGTGTTGGACACGACCGGACGGGACCCGCACGCCATGGTGACGCCGCGTGAGATCGAGGCGCAGATCCTGCGCTACTACCACGCCGAGAAGTGGACGGTCGGCACCATCGCCCGCCAGTTGCACGTCCACCACAGCGTGGTGCGCCGCGTGCTGGCGCAGGCCGGGCTGCCCGGCATCGGCGCCGCGCCGCGGCCGTCGCGGATCGACCCCTATCTGCCGCTGATCCACGAGACGCTGGAGAAGTTCCCGATGCTGACCGCCAGCCGCCTGTTCGCGATGGTGCGTGAGCGCGGCTATTCCGGCCGTCCCGATCATTTCCGCCACCTCATTGCCATGCATAGCCCGCGCCGCCCGGCAAGGCGTATCTGCGGCTGCGCAGCCTGCCCGGCGAGCAGGCGCAAGTGGATTGGGGGCATTTCGGCCATCTGCAGATCGGCCGCGCCCGCCGTCCGTTGATGGCGTTCGTCATGGTGCTGAGCCACTCGCGGCAGATCTTTCTCCGCTTCTTCCTCGATGCCCGCATGGAAAACTTCCTGCGCGGCCACGTCGGTGCGTTCACTGCCTGGCAGGGCGTCCCGCGTGTCCTGCTCTACGATAATCTGAAAAGCGCTGTGCTGGAGCGGCGCGGCGATGCGATCCGCTTCAATCCCACCCTGCTGACCTTCGCCGGCCACTACCGTTTTGAGCCACGGCCCGTCGCCGTGGCGCGCGGCAACGAGAAGGGCCGCGTCGAGCGTGCCATGGGCTATGTGCGCGGCGCGTTCGTTGCCGCCCGCAGTTTCATCGATCTCGACGACCTGAACGCGCAAGCCGATGACTGGTCCCGCGGCCTCGCCGCGGACCGGCGCTGCCCGGGCGAGTTGGAGCGCACGGTGCGCGCGGTGTTCGCCGAGGAAGTGCCGCGGCTGTTGTCGTTGCCAGACAACCCAGCGCCGCTGCTCGAGCGCGTTGCGGTCAAGATCGGCAAGACGCCGTATGTCCGCTTCGACCTGAATGACTACTCCGTGCCGCATACCCATGTCCGCCGAATGCTGACGGTGCTGGCCGACACCCATCAGGTGCGCATCGTCGACGGCGTCCATGTACTCGCCTGCCATCGCCGCAGCTACGATAAGGGCGCGCAGATCGAGCAGGACGACCACCTCCAGGCGCTGGTCGCGCACAAGCGCGCCGCCCGCCAGCATCGCGCCACCGACCGCCTCGCCCAGGTCGCTCCGGCCAGCCAGGATTTGCTCATACGGGCCGCCGAGCGCGGTGCCAACCTCGGCGCCATCACCACGGGCCTGATGCGGCTGCTCGACCGCTATGGCGCCGCCGAGTTGCAGGTCGCCATCCGCGAGGCGCTCGACCGCGGCGTGCCGCACCCGAATGCCGTGCGCCTCGCCCTCGAACGCCGGCGCGAACAGCGTGGCGAGGCCCCGCCGGTCGGCGTCGAACTGTCCGCAGACGTGCAGGCGCGCGATGCGCCGGTGCGGCCGCACGCACTTGCAACCTATGACCAGCTCAAGGATGCCGCCGATGAGTAATCCCGAGGCCCTGCGCACCCGCGCCGAGGCGCTGCATCTGCATGGCCTGCTGGCGCACTGGCCGGAGGCCGCCACGCGCTGCACCCCTATGCGCACGGCTTCGGAAGTCAGAGCCTCGACCGAGACCAGCCATTGCGCGCCCTTCATGGCCTGGGTCGCGGGCAGGATACCCCTGAGCGCAAGGCTCTTGGCAGAGCCGACGCAGATGCCGAGCTGCTCGGCAGCCTTCGCCAGGCTGACCATCCGAGCACCAGCATCCTCCGAGCTGTATTCGGCCAAGCCCAGGCGTTCGCGCATTTCGCGCACCCGCACTGTCGTCCAGGTCTCACCATCGCCGGTCTTGCAGCGCATCCGGTTGAGCGACACGGCAAGTTCACGATCCGGCCAGTGGCCGGCGAGTTCGCGGAGCGCATCAACCGCCGATGGCGCGATGTCGCCTGGATATCGACCCGTCTTGACCCTGGGTACCCGGACCTCGGTGTGACGCCCTCCAGTCCAGTGGATCAACAGCACCGCCTCGTTGGCGGTGTCGTCTAGGTCACAGACGATCTCCTGCACGAGGATGTGGATGAGGCGCTGCTTGGTGCCCGTATCGGTCGACGGCGCGTTCCAAGCCGCCGGCAAATCGTATTCAAGCTTGAATGGCTGCGCACGATCGATCGTCGGTTTCACCGCCGAAGCGGCGCGCAGATCGTCACGCTTATGCTCCAATTGGCTCACGCGCTCCAGTGCACCGTTCCAGCGGGCCTCCAGCTCGCGGGCAACATGGCGTTTTGCCGGATCCACAAGCTCGTATCGGCGAGCGGCAAGTGAAGCCTCATAGCGCGCCGCTTCCAGTTCCCGCTCGATCGCCGCAGCGACCTCCTGGCGCGATCGGTCGACTTGGTCGGCCGCGAACAGCGCCGCTTCCACCGCACGGTCGGGCACCGCCTCCAGGATCTGCGAGGCAACCGCGCGATCGATGCGTAAGCCACCGATGCCGATGCACAGCCCGGTGCCAACATGAGCATCGTCGCCGCGACATTGGTAGCGATGGGCGTGACCCTTCGCCTGGCCGTAGAACACCCGCATCATCCGCCCACAGCGTCCGCAGCGCATCAGCCCGGTCAGAAGCGCCCGCCCGCCGCGGGCCGACTTGCGCGCGCAGTTCTTCTTCATGTGCGCGTTCTCGAGCAGAAGCCGCTGATTGTCCTCATAGTCCTGCCAGCTGATGTAGCCGGCATGGTTGTCGCGCAGCAGGACGTTCCATTCCTCTCGCGGCTTGTCGAACCCGCTGACCTTACGCGCTCTTCCATCGACGATGCGCGTTCGCTGTGTCTTCCGGCCAAACGCATAGGCCCCGGCATAGAGCGGATTGTGCAGGATCTGCATGACGCTGTGATAAGCCGGCGCCTTCCAGATCAGCTTGTAAACGTCGATGTTTCGCAGGACGACCGGCATCTTGAGATCGGTCGATCGCAGCCACAAGAACACCTGCCGCGCGCTGCCTAGCTCACGGAATTTGGCGAACACGAGCCGCACCATCTCGACCACGTGTTCGTCAGGATCGGTCTCGATCTTGCCGGCTTCGTTCCAGCAGAACCCGGGCGGCAGCATGAAGCGATATTCCCCGCGGCGCGCCTTGGAGTCGCGGGCGGCGATGCCGCGCTGTCGCAGCAGACTCAGCTCCTATTCCGACATCGTGCCCTTCAGCCCGAGCAGCAGGCGATCGTTGACGAGTTGCGGATCATAAGCGCCGTCAGGGTCGATCACCAACGCCCCGGCGAGCGCGCACAGGTCGATCAGGTGATGCCAGTCGCGCCCATTGCGGGCCAAACGCGAAGCCTCGATGCAGTAAACCGCGCCCACATTGCCCGAGCAGACCATTGCCACCAGCCGCTCAAACCCAGGCCGATGGGTGCTCCCAGACCCGGAGCGGCCAAGGTCGTCGTCAATCACGGTCACCGTAATGAAGCCGGCGCCCTGCGCCGCTCCCGCCAGATCATATTGGCGGCGCTGGCTTTCCAGGTTGCCCATGACCTGCGACATCGTCGACTGGCGGACATAGACGACGGCAGTGCGGCCCAGATGGTCAGGTGTGATCTTGGCGCTCATTGCCGTCCCCCTTCGTCATCGTCGCCTCGACGCCGAGGGCGGCCAGCAGGAGATCGGCTAACGCGCCCAGCAATCCTTCCGGATTGCCCGTGATCACCGGGAGCGGCTGCATCTGGCGCTCCAGTCCGAGAGCAAGCTGCGCCCGATTGTGGGATCGACTTCTTGGCACGCGTCCCCTCCGTTGGCTTCGAAAGCTGGGATCGTGTGGCCGAGCTCTGATTCTCGCCGAGCACGGCGAGAACGGCAGCTAATTCAGCGAGACCTTCCAGGCTGATCTGGGGCGGCCCGAGCGTCATGCCCGCGCAATAAACATGATCGAACATCCAGTTCGGCAACTCCCGGCTCAGGCCAGGGCGCTCGGTCGTGTAGATGCACGTCAAATCCTGGCCACGCCGATGTGGAGAAACCTGCAGCGTCTGCCCGGACAAAGGATGCCAAGGATATGCAATCGTCGAGTGCCGCAAACTGTATGTAGAATGTCGTGTGCTCGGCCGGGCTGATCAAGCTGCTTTGGCATGATGGGATCGGCCTGTGCCTGCTGACGAAGCGGCTGGAACAGGGCCAGTTCGTCTGGCCCTCCGCCACGACAACCGGCAGGATCGCGCTATCTGCGGCGCAACTGGCCGCGCTGCTCGATGGCTGCGAGTGGCGCGCGCCGGCGCCCCGCCGCAGGCCGGAGCTGGCCGGATAGAAAATGCGCTGATCCGCACGGAAATGCTGGCCGCGACGCGACGACGTCGAGCATCGTCCTCGTGTGCAGATCGATCTCGACACGCTGCCTGATGACCCGGCAACCCTGCGGCAGATGCTGCGCGATGTGGTCACCGCCGCGATGCACCAGCATGGCGAACTACATGCCGAGAACGACAAGCTTCGCCTGCTGATCCAACGGCTACTTCGCCATGAGTTCGGCCGCCGCTCCGAACAGCTCAGCGCGGACCAGCTGCAATTCGGGCTGGAAGACCTGGAGCAGACCATCGCCGAGAACCAGGCCGGGCAGGATGCGGCCAGTGACGCTGCGGACAAGCGGCGCGCGCGGCGCAACTCGCGCCCCAACCGCAACCACGGCGCCTTGCCCGCGCACCTGCCGCGCGACGAAGTGGTGATCGACATCGAGTACCGCGACTGCCCGTGCTGCGGTGGCCCGCTGCACGTGATCGGCGAGCTCCGTACCGAGCAGCTCGACATCGTCCCGACGCAGTTGCGCGTGCGCGTCACGCGCCGCCCGCGCTACGCCTGCCGCGCCTGCGAGGGCGCCGTGGTGGTCGCCGCGGCGCCGGAGCGGCCGATCGACGGCGGCATGGCCACCGAGGCGCTGGTGGCGCACGTGGTGGTCAGCAAATTCTGCGAACTCCCTGCCGCTCTATCGCCAGGTGCAGATGCTGGCACGCCAGGGCGTCACCCTGGATCGCTCTACGCTGAGCAATTGGGTGGGACGCGCCTGCTGGTGGCTGACGCCGCTGTACGACCTGGTGGTCAGCACGGTGCTGTCCGCGGCCAAGGTGTTCGCCGACGACACGACCTTGCCGGTGCTCGATCCCGGACGGGGCCGGACCAAGACCGGGCGGCTCTGGTGCTATGCGGTCGATGACCGGACCTGGTGTGGCCCGGGCCATCCGGCGGCGGCCTATGTCTACTCCGAGGATCGCAAGGGCGCGCGTCCCGCCGGGCACCTGGCGGCATTCCGCGGCGTGCTGCAGGTGGATGGGTATGCCGGGTTCAAGCGGCTGGCCGGGGATCGTGCCGACGGCTCGGTGTGCCTGGCGTTCTGCTGGGCGCATATGCGGCGGCGGTTCTTCGAGTTCCATGCCGCCACCAAGTCGCCGCTCGCGGCCGACGTGCTGGCGCGCATCCGATCGCTCTACGCGATCGAGGCCGAGATCCGCGGCCATCCTGCCGAGCATCGAAGACAGGTGCGCCGGGCGCGAAGTCGGCCGATTGTGGACGCACTGCACCTCTGGCTGCAGGCTCACCTGGATCGCGTCTCCGGCGCTTCCGGATTGGGAGAAGCCATCCGCTATGCGCTCCGGCACTGGCCAGGCTTGGTGGTGTTTCTCGACGACGGCCGGGTCGAGATGGATACGAACCCCGTCGAACGGGCCATCCGGCCGGTGACTCTGGGTCGCAAGAACGCGCTTTTTGCCGGTTCCGATGGCGGCGCGCGGCACTGGGCGATCGCCATGACGCTGATCAACACGGCCAAGCTGAACGGCGTCGACCCGATGGCCTGGCTCACCGATGTGCTCGAACGGGTCGTCTCGGGGCGAACCAAAGCGCATGAGCTGCACACCCTGCTGCCGTGGAACTGGACATCACGCACCGCGGGCACGATCACCACCCTCGCAGCGTAGTCGTCGAACCAGCAACGCCGCCGATCGCCAAATCGAAGCCACCCCTGTCGCCGCAGTGCATCCCGGCGACGCTCGCCCTCTGCGGTAGTTTCCAGCCGTGGACCGCGCGCGCTCCTACGACCTATCGTATGAGCGTCGTCAGCTTCAATCCCCATGATCGGCCGCAGCATCTTGTCCATGGCCGAACTCGATCATACCGCCATCAAGCGCCGCAACGTGTCACCGCCGCAGCGCTTACGAGCCGGGGGCAGAGTATGGGTCCTCAATGGCAGCGCAGGGGATTTGTCCAAACTCGGCGATGCCCCGCAGCGTGACGAGTGCGAAGCAAAAGGTGGACCCAGCCAATTTAAGGTCTTATATACGATACTCTATGCCGCAATTAGGCTGTTCCACGAGACCTTATCATGCAGTCGTCGGCCCTGGAATCTCTTTCGCCAAAACTGCGGCGGTCGCTGGCCAAGCTCGGGGGCGACATCGCAACCGCGCGCCGAAAGCGAAACCTGACCACGGTGATGATGGCGGAGCGAATTGGCTCGGCCAAGTCCACCTATCTGAAGGTGGAGAAGGGCGATCCGTCGGTTTCGATGGGTGTCTATGCGATGGCGCTCTTCGTGCTCGGGTTCGGCGACGCGATCGGCGACATCGTCGACCCCCGTCGTGACGACGTCGGCCTGCTGCTCGACGCCGAGCGGCTGCCAAAGCGCGTGCGCCCCAAGAAGGTGCCGACCGCACTATGAGAAGAACCATCCAGGTAGCGCTGGGGGAAAACGCCCGCAGTCTCGGGACACTCCGCTTCGACGCGCAGGGGGCGCGGGAGAACGCCGCCTTCGAGTATGACGCCGCGTGGCTGGCGGCCACGGACAGCTTCGCGATCGACCCCAGCCTTCCCTTGGTGGCTGGCCCGCAATTTCATCGCAAAGAGCGCGGCGGATCCGTCTTTCACGGCGCGATTGCGGACACCGAACCGGACGGCTGGGCGCGCCGCGTCATCCTGCGCGACCACGCCAAACGGCGGCAGGAGGCAAGACGCGCCGGCGCAGATGTGGAGAGCCGTCCCGCTGAACGCGCTCGACTTCCTCCTGGCGGTCGACGATGCGAGCCGCGTCGGTGCATTGCGTTTTCAGGATGAGGATGGCGTGTTCCAGCGTGCGGCCGAAGAGGGCCGGCGGACCGCGCCGCCACTGATCGAACTTGGCCACTTGCTGTCCGCGTCGCATGCGGTCGAGACGCATACCGAGACGGCGGAGGATTTGCGCTACCTCCGAGGCCGGGGCACGTCGCTGGGTGGGTTACGCCCGAAATGCACGGTGGTCGATGACGACGGGCGACTGTCGATCGGCAAGTTTCCGAGCGTCGCCGACGATCGCGCGGTCACCAAAGGCGAGGTTCTCGCGCTGCGGCTTGCCGCCGCCGCGGGGATCGACGCCGCCGAAGGCCGCCTGGTCGAGAGCGAAGGCAGCTCGGTGGCGTTGATCCGGCGCTTCGATCGTCTCCAGGGTGGTGGGCGGCTGATGTACGTCTCTGCCGCGACGATGCTCGGCGTCGATGTCGCGGAGTCGGGCGAGCATGCCTATACCGAGATCGTCGATGCGCTGCGGATGCACGGCGCGGCGCCGCAGGCCGATACGGAGGAACTCTGGCGCCGCATCGCCTTCTCCATCCTCATCACCAATGTGGACGATCATCTGCGCAATCACGGCTTCCTGCATGTCGATCGAGGGCAGTGGCGGCTTGCGCCGGCATTCGACGTCAATCCGTTCCCGGACCGGGTTCGTGAGTTGAAGACATGGGTGTCGGAAGATGCCGGTCCGGAGGCAACGATCGAGGCGCTGATGTCCGCACTTCCGTATTTCCGGATCGCCGTGCCGCGCGCCCGACAGATGCTTCGTAAGGTGGAACAAGCGGTGTCGCAGTGGCGCTCAATGGGGCGCAGCCTTGGCATGAGCACGCAGGAACTCGATCAGTTCGCTGACGCATTCGAGCATGAGGAGCGCGCCGCGGCTCGGACCGCAAGCCAATGACGCCCATTCACTCGAACGTGGACACGCCTTCCGGGTGCGCGATTGCGCCCGCGTGGTGTGTGCCGGTCCTAGCGCAACTGGCAGACGGAGATCGCGGCTACGAACCAGCTTGTTCCGGCACCCGCTCGGCTACATCGGCACGCCGCACGCGCTGACGCGATGGCGTCGCGCGGCCGTCGAGGATGTCCGCCATTTCGGCGGCTACCCGGTCGGCGGTCATCCTGAGCGCCTCGTCGATATGGATGTAGCGTTGCGTGACGCCGCGAGCGGAATGCCCGAGCAGCGCGGCGATCGTCAGTTCGGAAAAGCCGAGATCGCCGGCCAGGCTGGCGAAGGTGTGCCGCAAGGTGTGCGGTGTGACGTCGGTCAGCCGCGCCTTTTCGCAGACCCGATCCAGCACGCGGACCACGCCGACAAAATGTCCCTCGCCCCAGTCGGCCGGAAAGAAGAAGGGTGACTTCGTCTTTGGCTGCTCAAGCAGTAGCTCAACGGCCGCCCGCCCGATCACGCGGGTCTGCGCGCCGCTCTTGGTGTCAGGGAACCGGATCGCCTCTTCTTCCTCATCGAGCCATGCCCGCTGAAGCCCCAGGGCTTCCATGCGCCGGAAACCGGTGAGCAGCAGGAAGCGGATGGCCGCAAGCGCCGTGGCATGCTCGCCTTCCTCTGCGACGGCGCGCAGCGTCTTGCCGAGGCGCTCGATCTCGTTGCGACTGAGCCGCCGCTCGCGGGGCACGCTCGCCAGCTTGCGCACGCCCTTGGCGGGATTGGCCTCGATTTGTCCCAGGCGCACGGCGTGCTCGAAGATCGCATGGAGTGTCGACATCGTCCGCGCGGCGACACCTTCGCCACCGGTGGTGGCGCCGCCACGGCTACCGACACGGGCCTTCGATGTCTTGCCGGCCGCGATGTCGGCCTGGGCGCCTTCAATGTCGCCGAGCTTGAGGGAGGCGACCTGCCGCTTGCCGAGCAACGGTTTGATGTGGAGACTCAATCCGGCTGCGATCCATCACCAGCGTGGACGCCTTGATGGCGCGACGGCGGCGACCGAGGATGCGGCCGGCTTCTGCCTCGGCGATGTACCAGTCGCAGATTTCGGCCACCGTCTGGAGCCCGGCCGCCTTGGCCGCCTCGGCGACCGGATCGACGCCCTTGGACACGGCGACCAGCTGCTCATGGGCGAGAGTACGGGCCTCCTCGACGGTCATCAGGCCATAGCGTCCGATGACCACGCGCCGGTGGCGTCCCTCGGGCGTGCGGTACTGGATGACGAAGCTCTTGAGGCCTGACGGCATGACCTGCACGCCGAAGCCGCGGAGCTCGCGATCCCACACGAAACTCTCCCGAACCTTGACCCCAACCTTCGAAGGTTCGGGAGCCTTCAAGGCATCGACAACCCGCTTGGTGAGCTTTTCCCCAGCCATATCAGTCACCTGCTGGACATCTGCTTAGAATGGGGCGATTATACCCCCGATCGCGGCTGATTCCAAGCATTTGGTGGCAAGTCGCCGGATAGGACGGGATATCGCCAGGCGGGTCGGATGACAGTTAAGATGTTGATTTATAGCTGATTATCAGGACGTGGCGGGGTGCCGGATACCCTGGCGTAGACCCCTCCGGCGCCTTGCCAAGGTTGGGGTCGAGGGTTCGAATCCCTTCGCCCGCTCCAGATTTCTCACGGAATCAGAGAACGGTCCTTCGGGCCGTTTTTTGCTTCCCCGTTCCTGTCTGCGAAACCGGGGAAGCATGGGGCAAGCAGGTCCTAGCGGGCGCGCGGCCACATTCGGCATGGAAGGCTTGGAATGTGCTGCGGCAGGCGTCTCCCGGCGAATTGCTCCGGCTGCGCTTGTTCCGCCAGAGTCCAATACGCTCTCGGATTTGCTTCCCCACGTGCTTCCCCGGCCTCATCGGTGACGGCCAAGGCATCATCGTTCATATCGCACGCCAGTTTGATGCATCCGAGGATTCTCGACGGCCGATACGATCACGCGACCCGCAATGGCGGAGGCGGTCGCCGGTCCGTTTGCCACGTTCGTCGCCGAAGCATCGCAGCGCGTTGGCACTTCGGCATGGATACGAGCCGTGATGCGGGCGGAGAGCTTCGGCGATGCATGCGCCCTGTCGCCCAAGGGCGCCATCGGCTTGATGCAGATCATGCCGGAGACGTGGGCCGTCCTGCGCCAACGCTACAATCCTGGCGCTGATCCCTACGATGCTCACGACAACATCGTCGCCGGTACGGCGTATCTGCGGGAACTGCACGACCGCCATGGCATCCCCGGGTTCCTCGCGGCCTACTACGCTGGACCAGCGCGCTGGGAAGACCACGTCGCGACCGGCCGGCCGCTGCCTGCCGAGACGCGCGCCTACCTCACTCGGCTCGCGCCGATCGTCGGTGGCGGTGCAGCCGACGATGCCATCCTGCTCGCGTCTGTCGTCCGATCCTGGACCGAGGTTTCGCGGCTTCCGGTGCATCCGCAGAATTCACCGGCCGACAATCCGCCCGCAGCGGCGGCAGGGCGGACGCGGCGATCACGCCGCCGGTACCGGCAATAGGTCGCGGCGACGCAGCGCGCCGAAATGGGATCCGCGATGATCGCTGCTCCGCATGGCTGTCTGCCCCGTTGTCCGGTTTTGTCGCCGTGCGCGCAAAGCTTTCGCGCGCGCCGGCAGAGTGTCAAGCGAGGAGGGGGCGGGGAAGTCGGTCGGCATAATGTCCGCGACTTGCGGAAAGCGGTTGTTCACCGACCATTTGAATTGCCACGCGCATAACGTCTCCGACAATGAACGCCCGGACACGGGAACGATTCCGTTAATTACACGTCCAGATTGGCCACCTTCAGCGCGTTCCCGACAATGAAGTCCCGCCGCGGCTCGACCACGTCGCCCATCAACGTGCTGAACACCTGCGCTGCATCCTCGACATCGCCGACTCTCACTTGCAGCAGTGTCCGCACCGCCGGATCGAGTGTGGTTTGCCAGAGCTGGTCGGGGTTCATCTCCCCCAGACCCTTGAATCGCTGGATCGACAGGCCGCGCCGTCCATGCGCGAGCACCCGGTCGAACGCCGTCGCCGGCCCAAGCACTTCGGTTTCCTGCGCATCAAGTTTCAGCCGCGCCGGCTGTCCGAACCGGCCGGCGAGTGCGTTCGCCCGCTCCGCCAGCCAGCGCGCCTCGGCGCTGCGCAAGGTCGCCGGATCCAGCGTGTACTTCTCGGTCACGCCGCGCACCACGCGTCCCATGGTCAGCCCGGACCCGTCCGCGGCGACCACCCAGCCACGCTCGGTCTGCAACGATACCGCATCGAGCCGCGCGGCCAGGGTCTGCGCGGCCGCGGTGGCCCGCGCCGGATCCGGCGTCAGCGCCCCGGCGATCGCTGCCTGCTCGAGCAGCGCAACGGGAGCGGTGGCGGATAACCGGCGCAACCGCAATGTCGCCTCACGCAGCCAGACAATTTCGGCGGCAAGGTCCTGGTTCTCGAACGTGCGGCCGTCCGCAAAGCTCAGCCGTGCGTCGCCCAGTGCCTTGTCGAGCAGGAAATCCTCGAGCGCCCGGTCGCCTTTCAGATAGCGCTCGTCACTTCCGCGCTTGGCGCGGAACAGCGGCGGCTGCGCGATGAACAGGTGTCCGCGGTCGATCAGATCAGGCATCTGGCGGAAGAAGAAAGTCAGCAGCAGCGTGCGAATATGCGATCCGTCCACGTCGGCGTCGGTCATGATGACGATGCGGTGGTAGCGCAGCTTGGTAATGTCGAACCCACCCTGATCCGGCTCTCCCCGGCCGATCCCGGTGCCGAGCGCGGTGATCAGGGTGCCGATCTCCTGGCTGGCCAGCATGCGGTCGAAGCGCGCCCGTTCCACGTTCAGGATCTTGCCCTTCAGCGGCAGTATCGCCTGGAACTTCCGGTCGCGTCCCTGCTTGGCCGAGCCGCCGGCCGAATCGCCCTCGACCAGGAAGATCTCCGATTTCGCCGGGTCCCGTTCCTGGCAATCGGCAAGTTTGCCCGGCAGCGTGGAGATATCCAGCACGCCCTTGCGCCGCGTCAGTTCCCGCGCCTTGCGCGCGGCCTCACGCGCGGACGCCGCGTCCATCACCTTCTGGACGACCGATTTCGCTTCCTTCGGATGCGTCTCGAACCAGTGCGACACGGCATCCGCCACCGCCGCCTGAACCGCCGGCTGCACTTCAGAGCTGACCAGCTTGTCCTTGGTCTGCGACGAGAATTTCGGGTCCGGCACCTTCACCGACAACACTGCGGTCATGCCTTCGCGCATGTCCTCGCCAACAAGCTGAAGCTGATCCTTCTTGCCCATGCCTTCGGCGTATTTCGTCACCACCCGGGTCAGCGCGGCGCGGAAGCCCGCAAGATGGGTGCCGCCGTCGCGCTGCGAGATGTTGTTGGTGAAACAAAGCATCGTTTCATGGAAGCTGTCGTTCCACGACAGCGCGAACTCCACCCGGATGCCCTGCTGGCTTTCCGCCGTCCGCAGGCTGATAGGCGGGGTGAACACCGCATTCTTGGCGCGGTCCAGCCATTCGACGAACGCCACCAGCCCGCCATCGTAGCGCATCGTCACTTCCTGCGCCGGCGCGTGCCGTTCATCGCGCAACACGATGGTCAGGCCGGAATTCAGGAACGCCAGCTCCCGCAGTCGCCGTTCCAGCAGGCTGAAATCGTAGTCGGTATGGGTGAACGTCGCCGGACTGGGCTTGAAGGTGACCTCGGTGCCGCTGGCCTGATCCGAAGCACCGACGATCTTGAGCGGCGCCTCGGCGTCCCCGTCGTGAAACCGGATGAAGTGCTCCTGGCCATCGCGCCAGATGCGCACCTCCATCCACTCCGACAGCGCATTGACCACGGCGGCGCCTACGCCGTGCAGCCCGCCCGACACCTTGTAGGAATTCTGGTTGAACTTGCCGCCGGCATGCAGCCGGGTCAGCACCACTTCGGCGGCCGACACGCCTTCTTCCAGATGGATGTCGGTCGGGATGCCGCGCCCGTCGTCGCGCACCGTGACGCTGCCGTCACCGTTCAGCACCAGCCTGACATGGTTGGCGAACCCCGCCTGCGCCTCATCGACGGCGTTGTCGATGATCTCGAACGCCATGTGGTGCAGGCCCGATCCGTCATCGGTGTCGCCGATATACATGCCGGGTCGTTTGCGGACAGCGTCCAGGCCCTTCAGGACGGAGATGGAGGACGCGTCGTAGGCGCCAGCCTGGGGGTCTGAATCAGGCTGCGATGCGGCGTTTTCGGACATGCCGACGGACGACTCCGGAGCTGTGGTGAAGACTATAGATATATAGCTGCTACAGCGTACCGGGGACAGGGGCAGGTGCTCCGTCCGGCCGGTAAAAACGCCGGTCGGCTATCAGCAATCCGCCGCCGGTGCGGAGCCCTTCCGCGAGCCCGACAAGCGGCAGGAATGTGTCCGCGTCGGTCCCGGTCAGCAGGGCCTGCGCCGGCAACCGAGCCAGCGCGGCGAACAGGGCGGCCCGGCGCGCCGGATCGAGGTGTACCGCCGGCTCGTCGAGCAACAGCAGCGGCGCGAACCCGCGCGCCTCGGCGATCAGCCTCGCATGGGCCAGGATCACCGTCAGCAGCATGGCCTTCTGCTCGCCGGTACTGGCAAGCGCGGCAGGGAGGCCGGCGGCATCGCTCAATGTCATGTCGCAGCGGTGCGCCCCGATGGCGGCGGAGCCGGTCTCGGAATCCCGGGCGCGGCTGGCCTCCAACTCCCGCCGCAGCCATTCTTCCACCTGCACCGCCGGCGTGCCGGCCAGCCGCGTGGCGATTGCGCAATCGAGCGCGATCCGTGTGGGCGGGAAGCCCTCGATTGTACCGTCCGCGTCCAGCCGGGCCACCAGGGTCATCCGATCGGCCGTGGCCGCTACCGCGTGCCGCGCCATTACGTCCTCCAGCCCGCCGAGCCACGCGGCGTCGCGGCTGCCTTGAGCGAGCAGTCGATTGCGGCCGCTCATTGCGGCGTCGTGAGCGGCGATCTCGCGTGCATGGCCGGGCTCCAGGGCCCAGACCAGCCGGTCCAGGAAGCGCCGGCGGCCGGAGGCGGGCTCCACGAACAGCCGGTCCATCTGCGGCGTGAGCCAGACCGCGGCGATCCGGGCAGCGATCTCCGCCTGGCTGCGTGGTGCCGCCCCGTCGAGCCGGAACACGCGCCGGTCTGTCGGGCCTTCGGGCGGAATGCCGGTGCCGATCTCGGCCGCGCCCGACGCGGTGGCAAGGCGAGCCGCTACGGCCCACCGGCAGGTGGCGCCCGCGCCGCGCCGCGCCAAGTCGGCGCTGCGCGCGCCGCGCAGCCCGCGGCCGGGCACAAGCAGGGAGATCGCCTCCAGCAGGTTGGTCTTGCCGCTGCCGTTCGGTCCGAACAACGCCGTAATCCGTCCCACCGGATGCCAGGTCAGCGTGGGGTAGTTGCGAAACTCGGTGAGATGCAGCCGGGTAAGGCGGAGTGTCGGACCCCCCGCGTGGGCAGGGTTATCGCCTCTGTCGGAGAAGTTGGCAGAGATAGTCGTCCTTCCATCCGGCTCGTTTGATCTTGAGACAGATGGAAGCCTTGGCGGGATCGGCGCGCAAGGGGTTGTCAGGAATGGCCAGCGCTTGCGATCGCCGCATCGATTGCCTGCAAGGTGGCTGGGCGGTTGTGGGTGCCGAGAGCGCGAAGGGCGTCGCTGATGCTTGCCACCAGCGGGTCCTGGCTGGGCACGTTCGTCTGCCCCGCCGGAACCGGGCGGCTAAGCGCGCGCGTCTTCGCCATCTCCAAGGACTGCTGGGCCTCGCCGGTCTTGCCGGCGGCGAGCGCGGTACGAGCGGCGCGCAGGAAGTCCTCCGGATTGGCGTTCGACGGGAGCGGCGGGCTCGGCAGGTTGGGCGCGATCTTGCTATGAGCGGTCGAACCCGGCAAGTTGCTCGCCTGGTTCGAGCGCGGCAGCGACTGGCCGGTTCCGATAACGTTGCCGGGACGCGCGCCGGTCGGGTTGGCCGGAGGGCTCTGCGCCAGAGCTGTCCCGCCCAGGAGGAGCAGAAAGCCGGCGGGAGCCAAACCTCGCGAAGCGATTTTGTGTGACATGCCGCTTCCCTTCATTTAGTTTCACAAGCAGGATAAGCGCTCCGTGCGACCGGCGGTTGCACGCTGGCGTAATGCCCTCTCGAAGTCCGTCCGCTCGCGCAAGGAGACACCATAAAGGTGTCCGCGCAGGCTGTCGAGCATCGCCAGCCGCGAACTCATTTCGAGCGAGGCCCCGGAGGACGGACATACCGCCTTGCAACAGCGCATCCGTTGCGCAATCCTGCTTTCAAGCCGCCCCACGATGGCCAGCGCCGCCGCCGAGGCGCGAATCGGCGGATCTGCGGCAGTTCCTCGATGAGCGCCGAGACGGACTGCATCACACTGCGCCGGAACAGAAATGCAGCGGCCGCTCCGATGCGCCCCGCCGCCAATGCCCGCCGCGAGTCTGTCGCGGCAACACCCGCGTGCATCAGCATGCTCGCATTGCGATAGCAGGCCATCATGCAGGCATTGCACGGTTCACGCTGGTCGGGGATGCCATCGAGGTCGAAGACGGAACCCAGCGGCTCATTCCAGGCCTCACACCGCCAGATGTCGAGGTTCCAGTCCATATAAAAGTATTTGTAGCCGCCGACGCAGGGAACGGTCTGGGGTTCGCCACGAACATAGCGCGCCACCTCAACGAGCGACGCTCTGGGATTCATGACCGGGAAACGCTGCTTCAGGCGGCCGATTGCGTCCAGCGCTGCGAGCAGTTCGAGGCGGCTGAGATCGACCAGCTTCAACTCGCCGCCATACACCAGGGAAGTCGAGCCGAAGGGCGCCCGACGCGGATAGGAAAAGCTCGCCGCATCGAATCCGAGCCACCGCAGCGTGTCCGGCAGTTCATCGTAGCGAACCAGGCGGCTCACGGTGACCGATGCATGCACTGGCAGGCCGAGGCTATGTGCCTGCGCGATGCCTTCGGCGATGCGCGGCCCCAGACCCTCCAGCCCCCGGTTTCGCTCATGCTCCGCGAGCGCGGCACTGTCGATCGAGATGATGAGCTTGCTCAGCCCAGCAGCCGCGAGCAACTCAATATATCGCGTCAGGAACCAGCCATTGGTGATGATACTGCATCGAATGCCGGCGGCTCCGGTATCCGCGACGAGGCGGACAATTTTGGGATGCACCAGAGGCTCGCCCCCCTGAAGCGTGATATAGCGAATGCCGCGCCGGTGCAGGACGGGGAGTGCCCGTGCATAGGCATTGGCATCCATGTGCCATCGAGGGCCGGTGAGATCCTTGTCTCGGGCGAAGCCGCAGAAATCGCAGGCCAAGTTGCACACGTTCGTTACTGGAACGTCACAGACAGCCGGGCAATATCCTGTCAGGCCGGCTCAACGTCGGGCCGCCCTGTGCAAGGCAATCTCGCTCGACCCGGCGCTCGTGTTCGGACCTAAGTCGCAGAGAAAACGGCCCACCCAACATGGCGCTGACGCTGAACTCAATGCGCTGAACCTCGAAACCTCAAAAAGGTTGATCAAGGTTACCGTGAAGCGTGCCGGGTGGAATACGAATTTTCTGGTGCGGCTTCTCATGCAGTCGGCGGAGAGCCAAAACGCCATAGCCTCGCCCCCGTGCGAGGGGCCGGGGAGAGAAGGGAGGCGGCGTCACTGATCGCTTCACACACGCATCGGCATCAGAACGTAAAGCGCGCTGGCGTCCGCGGCATCCCGCACCACGGTTGGGGCGGACCCATCAGCGAAGCAGAACTCGACCTGCTCGCCGATCTGGTCGGTGATGTCGTTCAGATAACGCGCCTGGAAGCCGATCTCGAGCGGCCCCGAATCGGTACTTCACCCTGTCGGCATCCAGTTCCTCGGTCGCGGTGCCCTGTTCCGGGCTGGAGGCCGACAATTCCAGCCGGTCGCGCTGCAATGACAGCTTCACCGGACGCGATCGTTCGGTGGAGATCGCCGCGACCCGGCCGACGGCGTCGGAGAAGTCCTTCTTGCCGACGCGCAGCACCTTGTCGTTGCCGCGCGGGATTACCCGCTCGTATTCGGGGAAGGTGCCGTCGATCAGCTTGCTGGTCAGCAGCACGGCATCGACGTGGAACTGGATGCGCGTGTCGGATAGCGCCACCTCCACGTTGCCGGTCACTTCCTCCAGCAGCTTGCGCAACTCGGTCACCGTCTTGCGCGGGATGATCACTCCGGGCATCGAGCCGGCGCCTTCCGGCAGGGGTTCCTCGACCCGGGCCAGCCGGTGGCCATCGGTGGCGACCGCCCGCAGCACTTTCGTGCCGTCGCTGTCGGCGGCGTGCAGGTAGATGCCGTTCAGGTAGTAGCGGGTTTCCTCGGTGCTGATGGCGAAGCGGGTCCGGTCGATCAGCCCGCGAAGCTGCAGCGCCGACAGGCTGAACCGGTGCGGCAGCGTTCCGGCGGTCATTGCCGGGAAATCCTCGGTGGGCAGTACCACCAGCTTGGTATCGTAGCGGCCGGCACGAAGCTCCACCGGGGTATCGCCGCCGGGATGATCCAGTTCCACTTCGGCGCCGTCGGGCAGCTTGCGGACGATCTCATAAACCGTCGCGGCCGGTGCGGTGCAGGCGCCGTTGCGCGACGTGCTGGCGGGCACGTCCTCGACGATCGCGATCTCCATGTCGGTGGCGGTCAGGGTCAGTTTTCCGTCGCGCACCGCCAGCATGACGTTGGCCAAAATCGGGATGGTGTTCCGCTTTTCCACCACGCTTTGCACGTGGGCCAGCGCCTTGAGCAGGGAGGCGCGGTCGGCCTTCAATTTCATCACATCTTACCCCAAGCGACCACGCCCGCGAACCGGGCGAATCGTCCCCGCAGTGTAGCAAGCGGGCCGGATGCAAAGCCAGAGGGCTGCAACGGCTGGGGGACGGCCGGCGAGCGGCGACTCATCGACCCGCGTCGATCAGCGCCAGCCCGCGCACGATCGTTCCGATCCCCACCCATTGCCGCGCCAGCACCCGTTCCGCCGGCACCACGCGGCAAGAGGGTGACAGCGGTGGAGAGCGAGCTCAGCACGGTGACCACGGCGACGTGGCCGGTGCCAAGCCCGACCGAAAAGGCAATGGAGGAGGCTGAGCCGAGCAGCCCGATCCCGAGCACGAACAACCGCGATCCTCCGGCCATGTCAACTTCCGGCCTGAGGCACGCGACCCACGGACCTTACCAGGACCATCCGCCCGGCGGCTCCGTCGCCTCGTTCACCAACGGGCAACCTCTCCCCGGATAGCCTCTGCCGATGCGCCTCAAGCTCTACCGTGCGCCAAAAATGGCGGAGGCCATGGCACGGGTCCGCGCCGAGCTGGGGCCGGACGCGCTGATCCTCGGCAGCCGGCGCGTAGCCGACGGGGTGGAGATAACCGCCGCCCTGGAGCCGGAGGCGCCGGCCCCGCCGCAAGACCCGGCACGTCGCGCCGCCCTGGAGTATCACGCCGTACCCACTTCCCTGCATTCGCGGCTGCTGCACGGCGAACTTGAAGCCGCGCTCGCCACGGCTTTGGCGTTCGCCCCACTCCCACTCGACTCGGCGCGGCCGATCCTGCTCGCCGGCCCTCCGGGCGCCGGCAAGACGCTGACGGCGGCGCGGCTGGCCACCCGCCTTGTCATGGCCGGGATCACCCCTCTGATGATCACCGCCGACGGCAAGCGCGCCGGCGCTGTCGAGCAGCTTGCCGCGTTCACCCGTCTGCTCGGCATCGAACTGACGGTCGCCAACCAGCCCGTCGTGCTTGGCCGCGCGCTCGCTCGCCGGCAGCCGGGGGCGCCGGTCCTGATCGACGCGCCCGGCAGCGACCCGTTCGATCCTGCCCAGTGCGAGGAGCTGACGATGCTGGCCGCCACCGCGGACGCCGAGACCGTGCTTGTGCTGCCGGCCGGGCTCTGTCCGGTCGAAGCCGCCGAGCTGGCCGCCGCGTTTGCGAGTGTCGGCGCAACCCTGATGGTCGCCACGCGCCTCGACCTGAGCCGCCGCCTTGGGGGCGTGCTGGCCGCTGCCCATGCCGGCAAGCTGGCGCTGGCTGAAGCCGGCGTCGGTCCAGGCGCGGCGGATGGGCTGGTGCCGCTCACTGCGGCGTTTTTGGCAGGCCGTCTGGTTGGCCCGGGATTGCCTGCATGACCCTCCCCCAGATCTCAGCCCCCCTGATCGCCCCCCGGCTGATCGCAATCGCCTCCGGCAAAGGCGGCGTCGGCAAGACCTGGCTCGCCATCACTCTGGCGCATGCCCTGGCCCGCAGCGGCCGGCGGGTGCTGCTGGTCGATGGCGATCTCGGGCTGGCCAATGTGGATATCCAGCTCGGACTGATGCCGAGGCTGGACCTCGGCGCCGTGCTGGCCGGCCAGGCCACGCTGCCGCAGGCGGTGATGCACCACGGGGAAGGCGGGTTCGACATCCTGGCGGGGCGGTCCGGCTCCGGCGGCCTGGCCGGGCTTTCGCCGGCCGCGCTGGCGCCGGTACTGGCTGCGCTGCGGGGAGCGACCGCGCATGAGATCGTGCTGCTGGACCTCGGCGCCGGACTGGAACCGCCGGTGCGCCATCTGGCCGCCGCGGCGGACACCCTGCTGATCCTTGCGACCTCGGAACCGACCAGCCTGACCGATGCCTATGCGGTGCTCAAACTTTACGCATCCGATCGGCCCGGCGGGGACGCTCGCGTGATCGTGAATCAGGCCGCAAACCGGCGAGCCGGAGAGCGCACCTACGAGACCCTGCGCCGCGCCGCCCTGGCGTTCCTCGGGCACGCCCCGCCGCTGGCCGGCATAATCCGCCGCGATGAACGGGTGCCGGAGGCGATCCGGCGCCAGGCGTTGCTGCTGACCCGGCATCCGACCTGTGGAGCGGCGGAGGACATTGAACAGGTCTGCAACGCGCTTGGCTGATCTTCGCGGCTTCTGCTTCACCACTGCCCGGTGCGGTCTGGTAAAACCACGCCATGGCACTGATCCGCAGCAGCGGCGCCGCGACCTGCGCGTGGATTTCTTCCGGGGCCTCGCGCTCTGGTGGATATACACCGACCACGTTCCCGGCGACGTGATGGGCAATTCAGCCTGCACAGCGTGGCGCTGTGCGACGCGGCGGAGGTGTTCGTGCTGCTGGCCGGCTTCGGCGCCGGCAAAGCCTATGCCTCGGTGATGGACCGCGACGGCTACCTGTATGGCGCGGCCGAGGCGGTGAAGACGGGCCTGGACGCTGTACATCGCCCATATCTTCCTGTTCGTCGTCTATGCCGCGCAGGTGTCCTATGGCGCGACCGCGCTCAACCGGCTGAACTATCTGGACGAGAGCCGGCTGAACGTGCTGGCGGATCAGCCCTACGAGGCGCTGATGCAGGCGCTGACGTTGCGCTACCAGCCGAGTCTGCTGAACATCCTGCCGCTGTACATCGTGCTGCTGGTGATGTTCGCCGTCGCGATGCCGCTGCTGCGCCGGCCGAAGCTGCTGGCCGCGCTGTCGCTGGCGCTGTACGTCGGAGTGCGCGCGGCGGGGTTCAACCTGCCGTCCTGGACCGACGACGGCTGGTTCCTCAATCCGTTCACCTGGCAGGTGCTGTTCGTGATCGGGGCGATCCTGGCCTATGCCCCGCCGCGGCGGGTGCCGGCCCCGCCGCGTACTGCTCGACGTGCTGTCCTGGGCGGTGGTGGCCGGCGGTCTGGTGGTGATCTTCGGGATCTGGCAGCACCCGCGTTTCGCCGCCATGCTGCCCTGGCGGTTGACCCACGCGCTGCTGGCGATCGACAAGACGAATCTCGACCCGCCGCGGCTGTTCTCCATCCTGGCGCTGCTGTGGCTCACCGTCCGCCTGGTTCCGGCCGATGCGCGCTGGCTGCGATCCCGGCTGGCTGCCCCGCTGGTGCTGATGGGGCAGCATTCCTTGCCGGTGTTCTGTTTCAGCATCTTCATCGGCTTTTTCGGCCGGATGACGCTGGAGAGCAGCGATGCGGCGCCGATGCAAATTCTGGTCAATCTCGGCGGGCTGGCGGCGATGGTCGGCGTGGCCGCCCTGGCCGCCTGGTATGGCGAGCGCGGCCGTTCCCGCTTGCCGGCGCGCTTGCCGCCCGGGGCGCGCACTGTTACGCAGAATGTCCCATGATCCGGTGCGCGATTTCAGCGCTGATCGCGCTCCTGCTCGCCCAACCCACAGCCGCGTGGGCCGGGCCTGACGGCGTCCCACCGGCTGCCTGCCCGGATTCCGCCGAGTTCGAAACCCCGGACCAGCCGTTGGATGCGCTGGCGACGGCCATCAAGCTGGGGCAGCCGATCGAGGTGCTGGCCCTGGGATCGGCCAGCATGGTGGTGCTCGGCAAGGACTTGTTTCCCTATCACACGATCCAGGGGTTGGCCGCCGCACTCCCCCGACATCGGCTTCCGGCTCACCGTGCAGGCCAGGCCGGGGGCTGACCGCCGAGGCGATGCTCGATGATCTGGATGCCGCGCTGAAGCGGCAACGCTTTCCCCTTGTGCTGTGGCAGACCGGCACGGTCGAGGCGGTGCGCGGCATCCGCCCGGAGGAATTGCGCCTGGTGCTGGAGGACGGCGCCGACCGGGTCCATAGCCAGGGCGGCAACCTGATCCTGATCGACCCGCAGTTCAGCCGTTTTCTGCGCGCCAACACCGATATCGAGCCGTATCAGCGGGCGATGGCGGCGGCGGCCGAGCTGCCGGGCACCGATCTGTTCAACCGCTTCGACCTGATGCACGCTTGGGCGAGCGACGGCTCGCTGGACCTGGAGCGCACGCCGCCGCCCGAACAGCCGGCGGCGATCGCGATGCTCAGCCGATGCGTCGGCCGAGCGTTGGCGCGCTTCGTGCTGAACGGGATCGGTCGGTAGTCGGGCTTGGCGCGGGATGTTGCCGGCGCGGCCGATGTACATCGGGTTTTCGGTGCAGGCCTCGATGTACATCTGGCGTTAACCGCTGGTTCACTCTTCATCACTCAGTCCGGCTTGCGATCTTTGCTGGTGCGCAATATTCGGGGACGTCAACCAGCTCGCCAAGGCGTTGGCCGCTCGCCGGCGGGTGACCAGGAGCGATGCGGTCAGGCTGGGGCGGCGGCCCGGATTTATTTCCCGGCCCCGCTTTCGATTTGGTGAATACCTGAAACGGCTTTACATAATGGGCGTTATCCGGCCTTCGGTGCGCAGCCAACTGTTGGGGCCGACCCGTCGCTCGGGTTGGAAAACCCGCCCAAACATGCTATATTTGAGCAATGGATGACGTTGCCGCCAAGCCGAAAGTCGGCCGCCTCACTGACGCGGAGATTGCCGAAATCCGCCGCCGTCGCCCTGGCGTGCGTGCGTCGCTTGCTTGCGAGGGCATGCATCTGACGACCGAGGAAGAAGCGCTGTTCGAGCAGATGGACAAAGAACGGCTGACACCGGATCAGAGTGCCCAGCGAATTATCGAGTTCAGCCGCGCGAGGCGTCGCCGAAGGGCACCTGCCTGATACCCAAGGCTCATCCTTACTGCTACCCCGGCACGGATGTTCTCCGGAACAAGGAAAACATACGCGATAAAGACGAACTGGAGAGCTTTGAACGCATGGCGGCGGCTCGACGACTAGAGACATTGCCGCACGATGTTCCGATCACCGTTGCGGGCTACTGCGAGATCCACCAATATATGTTGCAAGACGTATACGACTGGGCCGGGGAATACCGAACGGTCAACACCGGCAGAACCGCCCCTTTTTGCAAGGCCGAGTATATCGCGGCCGAGATGGACAAGCGCTTCGCTGCCATCAATGGCGAAAACGATTTGCATGGTCTTGGCCCCGAGCAATTTGCGGCTCGCGCCGCCGAACACATCAACGAGTTGAACGCGGTTCACCCTTTCCTTGACGGTAATGGCCGCGCCCAACGAGCCTTTCTGCAAGTGCTTGCCGAGCAGGCGGGGCATGAGATCGACCTCGCACGCATAGACCCGCAGGCATGGAACACCGCTTCTGTTAAAGGGTTCTATCAGCAGGATCATAGTGCCATGTGCACTCTCTTGGCTGATGCAATGATCCCCGCTCGCGAGAAACAGAACGAACGCCGGCGCGAACAGGACCACGAGCGCGACGACGAGCTTGAGCCGTGAGGTTGTGCTTCCATTAATCAAGCAGACTGTGTAAAAACGCGGAAGCACACGGAGGGCGCGCAAGATAAATTCACCGAAGATTGTTCTGTGGCAGGTGTATGTCCCTGGCGAATGCCGGCGGATTCTAAAATTACTCATTGCCGTTACGGTCCGGAGTTTTCACGCGGTCTGCAAGATTTTCGCGCCAAAACCAGGAGCCTGAAACAAATGGCTTTCTGCTGCGTAAATCCACTGCTTTGCAGGGATGCCTGCCTCCGCGGGCATGACAGGTATGAGATGGGTCGCTCCCGGCAGGCCGGCCCGCCTGATCAGCCTGTTCACCAGCCCCGATCAGGCGCTCCCAGGGGTACAGGTATACCCGTCGGACGAGACAATCCCGGTCGAGCACCCCGGGGGAGGCGCCACGGCCAGGCGAGTAGCGCCAGAATCTCCCAGAGTCGGGGTATATTACGCGAGCCCGAAGCCGACGCGCTGGCCGACACGTTGGAAACGGCACCGTTCGTCATGACATCGCCGATCGCCGGGTCACCTCGCCATATAGCCGCCATCGACATTGTAGCAGGCGCCGCTGACATATGACGCGCGATCGGAACAGAGCCATGCCACCATCTCGGCGATCTCCTCCGGTTCGCCCATGCGATGAAACGGAACCATCGCCAGAAGCTGCTCGCCGCGCCGGCGCATCACGTCGTCGGTCATCTTCGTGTGGATGTAACCGGGACACACCGCGTTCACCCGGATCTTGTCCGGCGCATACTCGATCGCCGCGGTCCTGGTCAGCCCGAGCACGCCATGCTTCGCCGCCACATAAGCCGATGACGTCGGCAGTCCGACCAGTCCGGCGATCGAACCGGTGTTGACGATGGCGCCCCCGCCGTGGTCCTGCATGTGCAGGATCTCGTGCTTCATGCACAGCCAGACGCCCTTGAGGTTCACCGCCACCATGCGGTCGAACGCCTCGTCGGACCACTCGGCGGTGCGCTTGCCCGACGCATCGACCTGGTACCCGGCGATCCCGGCGTTGTTGAACGCGCAATCCAGCCCGCCATGCGCCGCGACGACGCCACGGATCATCGCCTGCACCTGCACGGTGTCCGTCACTTCGCCGCCGAGCGACATCGCCTGACCGCCGATCGCGTTGACCATCGCCACGGTGTCCTGCGCCGCATCAGCATTCAGATCGGCCACCGCGACCCGCGCGCCTTCACGGGCGAACACCAGTGCCGTGGCACGCCCGATCCCGCCGCCGCCGCCGGTGATCAGCGCCGATTTTCCGTCCAGCATCCCGGCCATCGCTCGGTCCCCCTTCTGCCGACCGGCAGAGTGCAACACGCCGGGCGGGTTTGAAACCCGCCGGCTGACGCATACACTCCGGCTCCATGAGCGGACCGGCGGAGCGGCTGCGAGGAGAAGTCCAGGCTTACAAGCGGGAGCGCATCCTGCAGGAGGCGGTTGCGCAGTTCTACGCGCGGGGCTTCACGGCCACCACGCTGGACGACATCGCCGCCGGCCTGGGCGTTACCAAGCCGTTCATCTACACGTATTTCCGCAGCAAGACGGAACTGCTCGCAGCCTTATGCACGCCGACGATCGAAATGTCGCTCGATGCCGTCGCAAACGCCGCGAATGGGACGGGAACGCCGACCGAGCGGCTGCGACGGGCGACGATCGATTTCGCCAAGGTTGTGCTGAGCCGTCAAGCCAACATCGCCATCTTCTTCCGCGAGGAGAAAAGCCTGGAGCCCGCCGCGCTGGCCGAGATCGACGCATTGCGCAAACGCTTCGACCGGGTACTCTCCGGCCTGCTGATGGAGGGCGTGGCGGCCGGCGAGTTCGAGGTCCGCGACGTCAACCTGGCGGCGCTGGCAATCGGCGGGATGATTTCCTGGGCCTATACATGGCACCGGCCGGAGGGGCGGCTGTCGCTGGATGAATTATGCGAACTGATGGCCGAACTGACGCTGCAGATGGCGGGCGTGCCGGTAAGGGTGGGGGTCTGATGCGGCGAGGAACTGCCGACCCGGTTTGTTAACGCGATTGCCCCAGAATCAAGGAACCGGCCGGGAATGGGTCCCGACCGGTTTTCGATGGAGGTGCCGGCATGACAGACCATGCTCGTCGCCTGCCGCTGATTCTGGTGATCTTGACGGTGAAAATCAAGGTCATTCGCGTCCGGCGGTAAGCGAAGGCCCGGCCGGGAACTGATCCGGCCGGGCGCCTCCAGCGGGCAGCCATCTCGCCAGCCGTTTCCGCACCGTTGCAACCTCGGGTCCGGTTATTTTCAGCTCGGCGCAGGCGCGTATCGCGCCGGTTGGGATGCCGAAATCACATCGGCGCGCGTTGCCCCGCTGCCGATCACTTCCGGCTCAGCCGGGCTCGAGTTCCATGCCCTTGTCGGCAAGCTCGCGCCGCGCCTTGTCGCTCTTGCGCAGTCCCAGGCCCATTCCGCGCAGGACATGCGGCGCCTTGGTGAACTGCACGTCGGCATACTCGACCACTTCGATCCGATTGCCCCAGGGGTCGAGGAAATCGAGAAACGGCCCATCGACCAGCTTCGCGCCGGCCGCCTCGGCCAGCGCGCGCACCGACGAGCGGTCGTCCACCACAATTCCGAAATGCCGCTGCCGGTCGGCATGCGGCTCCGTTGTCTGCATCAGCGCGATGAACTGGTCGCCGATGTCGATGAAGGCCTGATGCGGGTTCCTGCCGCGAAGGCTGAACGTGAAAATCTGGCCGTAGAACGCGAGCGCCCGGTCCACATCGCCGACTTCCAGCGCGACATGGTTGATGCCGACCAGGTTCGGTTTCTGCGTGTCCATCGCATGTCTCCTCATTTGTCCTGCCGGCGCTTGATATAGTGACGGTGCGCCTTGGCGCGATTGCCGCAGGCGCTCATTGAACACCAGCGCCGGTTGCCGCTCTTGCTGTCATCCAGGAACAGCCAGCGGCAGCGCTCGTTGGCACAGCTTCGCACCCGGGCCAGCAACGAACCGGCGATCAAATCGCCGGCCGACCACAGCACGGGGGCCAGCAGGGCCGGGATGGCCGGGGTGGTTTTCGCAAATCGCCATACGCAACGCCCATCGATCACGCCGAGCTGAATGCGTGCGGGGGCGGCTTGCAGCGCGGCATTCAGGGCCGTCACGTCGGCGCCCGACGGCGACGCGCCATCACCGATCGCGGCGAACAGGCGATAGATCGTTTCTCGCAGGCCGATCGCCTCGGCGAAGGCCCGTTGCTCAGCGGCCGTTGCCGACCACCGGGCCCGGCTGCGCCGGATCAACCCTGGATCAGCCCCGCCGGGCGCGCCGGCCCAGGCGAGCAGGTCTTCCAGCCCGTGCAGTTCTTCGGTCGGCGGTGTGGTGCCACGCCAGGACAGCGTGTTCGCGAAGTCGAGGCAGAGATCGTGGCGCGGCGCGGCGACGACACCGCCGTTGCCGGGCCCGGCCGGATTTGTCATGGCCGGCATATACTAACCGACATGGCGGTTGACAATGCCAGCGCAGGGTCTATAACCGTGATGCAGGTTAGACTGCGAGCAGGAGAGGTTCCAATGATCGATCATGTCTCCATCGGTGTGCGCGACCTGACGGCGGCGCGGCGTTTCTACGATGCCGCTCTGGCGCCACTTGGATATTCGTGCGTGAGCCCGGGCGATACCTCGGCCGGCTATGGCGGCACCAATGCGGCCTACTGGCTGCTGGCGAGCGAGCATCCGGTGCCGGCCGATGACCGATCCGGGCTGCACGTGTGCTTCCGGGCGCCGAACCGCGCGGCGGTTGAGGCGTTTCATCGCGCGGCGTTGGCGGCGGGTGGACGCGACAACGGCGCACCAGGGCTACGGGCAGAATATTCGCCGGACTATTACGCGGCGTTCGCCGTGGATCCGGATGGCTATCGGATCGAGGCGTACACCGACGCGCGTGGGTAATACAAACCGCTCGTTTCCGCTCGTCATGGCCGGCAAAACCGGCCATCCACGTTTTACTTTGATGGCATCAGCAAAGTCGTGGATGACCGGGCTTCGCCGGCCATGACAGCGTTGGGCGACGCTGCGTCCCCTTGATCAGTCAACATCAACGGCGGCTGGCATTATGCTGAGGGCATCAAGGCAAGACGTGGATGCTTGGCATGCGCCGAGCATGACGATACGGGGGACCGTGCCGGCAGGAGCAGGTCGAGCGTTTGCGCTGTTGGTGCAATTCAGCTCCCTGGTCGCCCCAGTTCCTTCCGCAGCACGGCCGCCACCAGGTCCAGCGCGGTGTCCGAGGCGCGGATGATGCGGCCCATGCTGACGAAACCGTGCATCTGGTCGGAGAAATGCAGGTGCGCCACGCGCACGCCCTCGCGCTCCAGCCGGCGCGCATAATCGACGCCCTCATCGCGCAGCGGATCGTGGCTGGCAGTGATCACCAGGGCCGGCGCCGTACCCGCAAGGCTCGCGGCACGTCCCGGCGAAGCGCGCCAGTCGGTCAGGTCCGCCGCACCGCGCAGGTAATGGTCGATGAACCATTTCATCGTCCTGGAGGTCAGCGGCACGCCATCCGTGATCGTCTGCGACGAAACCGTGACCATCGCCATGTCGGTCGCCGGATAGATCAGGAGCTGGAAGGCGATCGGCGGAAGCGTGCGGTCGCGGGCCATCAGTGCCATCACCGCCGCCAGGTTGCCGCCGGCGGAATCGCCGCCCACCGCCACGCGCGCCGGATCGATGCCCAGGCCGGCGGCGTGCTCGATCGCCCAGCGCGTTGCCGCGGCGCAGTCATCCACAGCGGCGGGGAATTTGTGCTCCGGCGCCATGCGGTAATCGACGGAGACGACGACGCAGCGCGCGGCATTGGCCAGCCGCCGGCAGATCACGTCGTGCGAGTCGAGGCCGCCCAGCAGCCAGCCGCCGCCGTGATAATAGACCAGCCCGGGAAGCCGGTCGCCGGACGCTCCCGCCGGTCGATACAGGCGCAACGGAATATCGCCGGACGCTGCGGGCGCGGCGAGGTCGCGGACATCCTCGACATCATCCGGATCGGGTTGCAGCACGGCGCGGCTGTTCGCATAGGCTTCGCGCGCCTCGGCGGGCGTGAGCGTCTCGAAGGGGGGGCGGCCGGCGGCCCGGATCATTTCCAGCACGGTCAGGTTGTCGGCATCGAGCGGCATGGGGTGCTCCTTTACGCGGTCCAGCCGAGGATCGCCTCGGCCACCTCATGCGGCTTGTCGAGTTCAGCCAGGTGGCCGGCGCCTGAAATGACGCGCAGTTCCGTGGCGCCCCCGATCCCTTGGCGGAAGCGGTCGGCGTAGCTGCGCGGCATGATCTTGTCCTGCTCGCCCCAGATCAGCAGCGTGGGCGCCTCGATCAGCTTCAGCCGCTTCTCCAGCTTGCTGTTTCCAAGCGGCCAGAACAGGCGTGCCGCGGCCTCGTTTGCGCGGGTCTGCTCGATCGGCCATTCGATCGAGTTGGCGCCGTCCGGCATCGCTTTCAGCGCCTTCCAGGTCTCCGGGTCGGCGCACATCAGGCCGGGGATTGCGTCGGCGCGCTGGGCCCACGGGTCGGTCGCCGGGTCCGTTTCATCGAATAGGCCGAACGGGGCGATCAGCGCGATGCGGCGCACCTCGCGCGGCCAGATCGCGGCCATCTCGGCGACCAGCGATCCGCCGACCGAGCTGCCGGCCAGGTCGGCCCCGAGCAGGTCGGATTTCGCCAGGAGCTCGCGGACCGCCAGCACCCAGTCGAGATGGGTATCCAGCACCGTGTGGCCTCGATCGCCGCCGGGAAAGCCGGGCAGGGAAGGGACGATGACGGTACGGTGTTCGGCCAGCGCATCGAGGAACGGCACCCAGCGCGGCAGGCCGCCATAACCGGCCAGAAAGCCCAGTTTCGGGCCGGAGCCCTTGCGCCAGACGCGGGTGGAAAAGCCGTTGATGTCGATGCTGAGGGTTTCGGGTTCGGTCAAAGGGCGGGCTCCTGGGGAAGGGTCATTCGGCGGCCAGCTTCGGCAGGAACGCCGGCACTTCGGCGCGTTGGGCATGGGCCATAGGCCGCGGCCACCAGCGGTCCTCCCATTCGGGGAACACGTCGCGCATCCTGGGCATCACCTGGTCGGCAAACAGTTTCGTATTGTACCGGCAGAGGTCCTTGCCCATGTTGCCGAATTGCAGCAGCAGCATCAGGTGACCGACGTTCAGGGCCTTCGCCACTTCCCGAATCTGCTCTACCACTTCGTCCGGCGAGCCGATGATGACGTAGCCCTTATCGACGATGGCATCCATCTCGCGCGCCACCGACGCGAACCGCGTGCCGGAGGTGGAGCCCAGGACATTGGCTCCGGCGGCCTGCTGGATCTGGCTTGTTATGCCGACGCGCTGGCTGGCTTCGGAGACGTATCCAGGCGGCGTCGCCCAGCGCGCATCGACGTGCAGGCAACGGCCGTAGAAATACTCGGCGGCTTCCGAATACAGGTCGAACGCGTGCTGGCGGCTTTCGCCGATGCCGACGAATTGCAGGAAGCCGGCGCGGTACGGGTTCCGGTCCTTGCCCAGCCGCGCCATCTCGTCCCAGAAGCCGGTCATGGTGGCCTGGCCGGCCTTGTAGCCGTAATAGGACAGGTAGCAGTACACGTAGTCCATCTCGGCGCACCACTGCCAGGTCTCGACCGATCCACCGCCGGGGATCCAGATCGGCGGATGCGGCTGTTGCACCGGGCGCGGCCAGACGTTGACGTAGCGCTGCTGGTTGTAGCGGCCGTTGAAGGCGAAGGTGTCGCGCTCGGTCCAGGCGCGCAGCACCAAATCGTGCGCTTCCAGGTAACGCGACCGCAGCATGCTGGGGTTCTGCCCATACGCATAACACGTGTCCATTGGCGTTCCCACCGGGAAACCGGCAATCAGCCGGCCGCCGGAGATCACGTCGATCATGGCGAATTCTTCGGCCACCCGCGTCGGCGGATTATACAGCGCGAGCGAGTTGCCCATCACGCAGATCGCCGTGTCGGTGGTGCGGCGTGCCAGCGATGTGGCGATCAGGTTGGGCGACGGCATCAGCCCATAGCCGTTGGAATGATGCTCGTTCACGCAGATCGCGTCGAACCCGCAATCGGCGGCATATTCGAGCTCGTCCATGAAGTCGTTATACATGTGATGCGCGCGCCTGGGGTCGAACAGCGATGAATGGATATCGACCCACACGGACGGGTTCCGGTCGCGGAAATCATCCGGCAGTTCGGTGTATGGCATCAGATGGAACCACATCAGCTTCATCGGCGCGTCTCCGTGTGTTGCGCGGTCGGCGGCTGGCTACTGGTCAGTAGAATGCGCCGTCACCGGTTCGTCAATGCGGGATCGGGCGGGCCGGGATCAGGCTGGCTTCCCACGCCGGTTCCGGGTCAGCGGGACGAACGCGACCGGCAGCACGCGGCGCGACGTGACCACCCCATCGGCATCCTTTTCCAACAACCGCAACGATTGGTCGCCCTGCGGCGCGCCGATGGGGATCACCATCCGTCCGGGCGCGCGAAGCTGCGCGACCAGCGCCGGCGGCACCTCGGGCGCTGCGGCGGTCACGATGATGGCGTCGAACGGTGCGTGCTCGGGCCAGCCCTGGGCGCCGTCGCCGAGCCGGACCTCGACATTCGTGCAGCCCTCGGCGCCCAGCACGGCCCGCGCCCGGTCAGCGAGTTCGGGGATCACCTCGATCGAGAACACAAGTCGCACCAGGGCGGCCAGCACGGCGGCCTGGTAGCCCGACCCGGCGCCGACCTCCAGCACCACGTGATCGGGCTTCAGGTCCAGCAGATCGGTCATCAGCGCCACGATGAAGGGCTGCGAGATGGTTTGGCCGTGGCCGATCACCAGCGGCCGGTTCTCGTAAGCGAATTCCGTGGCTTCCGGCACGAATGCGTCTCGCCGGACGGAACGCATGGCGTGCAGCACGCGCGGACTGAGCGCGCTGCGTCCGGTCCAGTCCGCCGTCTCGCGCGTGTCGTCCTCGATCGCCGCGATCATGCTGTCATGCTGATTGTCGTGCTGCTCCATGTGATCCCTCTGGCTGATCCCTCTGGGCATCTCCAGCCGGCTGCGCAGCCTATACGTTGGCGGCGCCTGGTAGTGCCGCGGCTTTCCGGTCCGCTGTCGCCCGGTGTAGCGTCCGGCCGCGACCGAGGTAAGGAACATCCGATGGACGTGCAGGCACCCGATCCCGGCGCGGCGGCAACCGGGCACATCGAGCGTGCCCGCGGCCTGATCCCGCTGCTGCAGTCCGCCGGCCCGCGTATCGATGCCGCCCGCGAACTGCCGCCCGACGTGCTCGACGCGATGCACGCCAACCGGATGTTCCGCCTGCTGCTGCCGCGCTCGGTGGGCGGTGAGGAACTGGACCCCGCCACATACATCCAGGTGGTCGAGGCGATCGCCATGGGCGACGGCAGCACGGCGTGGTGCATGAACCAGGGTTCCGGCTGCTCGATGACCGCGGCCTATCTGGCGCCGGAGATCGCCGGGCGGCTGTTCGGCGGGGTGCGTGACGTGCTGGCGTGGGGGCAGGGCAAGGCGCGGGCGGTGAAGGAACCGGGCGGCTGGCGTGTGACGGGACACTGGCTGTTCGCCAGCGGCAGCCGCCACGCGAGTTGGCTTGGCGGCCATTGCCCGACCTTCGAGGCCGACGGCACGCCACGCCTGACGCCGGATGGCAAGCCGTTCGAGCGCACCATGCTGTTTCCACGGGAATCGGCTGAGATCGATGACGTCTGGCAGGTACTGGGACTGCGCGGCACCGGCAGCGACAGCTACGCGGTGAAGGACATGTTCATCGCCGACGAGTATTCAGTGACCCGCGACCGTGAGGAAGAACGCCAGGAACCCGGCGTGCTGTATCGGTTCAGCACGAGCAACATGTATGCCTCGGGGTTCGGCGCGGTGGGGCTCGGCATCGCCCGGGCGATGCTGGACGAGTTCACCGCACTGGCGGCGGTGAAGACCGCGGCGCTGTCGCCAACGCCGATGCGCGACAGCGCGGTGGTGCAGTCGCTGATTGCGGTGTCGGATGCGAAGCTGCGGTCGGCGCGGGCCTGGCTGATCCAGGTGCTGACGGAGGTCCGGGATTCGGTCGCGCGATCGGGACGCATGACGTTGCAGGAGAAGTTGGACATCCGGCAGGCGTCGACCTTCGCGATCCACCAGGCGCGCGAGGTGGTGAACGCGGTCTGGCACGAGGCGGGGGCGACGGCGATCTTCGACGCCCAGCCGTTCGAGCGGCGGTTCCGCGACATGAACACGGTGTCGCAGCAGGTGCAGGGGCGGCACAGCCATTTCGACACGATCGGGCAGCACCGGCTGGGGATGCAGCCGAATTTGCGTTGGTTGTGACCGCGGCTGGTGCTATGCGTGTGCACCTCTCCGAGCGATGCCAGGGGCAAACAGTGGCCCACGAAAATCTAGCCTCATCCAAACCGGTTGTGGTTCCGTCGTTTGACGAACTTATGTGGCCCACGCTGCAAGCGCTTAAGACCATGGGCGGCTCTGCAACCAACGAAGAGCTTCTTGCTAAGGTCATCGAGTTGGAGGTCATCCCTCCTGAGGTGCAGGTATTCCTGCACAGCGACAATCGACAGGCGAAACTAAACTACAACCTCGCTTGGGCCAAAACCTACCTGAAGAAGGTTGGCGCTATTGATAACAGTAGTCGAGGCGTTTGGGCGCTCACGAAGGCAGGCGAGCAACTGAACGATAAAGACGTAGCCGCTATCCCGGCGCAGGTTCGGAGACAGGTGACTGACGAGAAGCGGGCAAGAGAGCTTGCCAACCCCGGGGAAAATGCGGCAACGCTGTATGGCGAGGAAATCGAAGCAACTGAACTACCTTGGAAAGATCATCTCCTCGGTATCTTACAAAAATTGACCTCAGACGCGTTCCGAACGCTTAGCACAGCGGTTGCTGCGAGAGGAAGGGTTTATCAAAGTCGAAGTCACCGGTCGGAGCGGAGATGGAGGTATCGACGGCAGCGGTGTTTTGCGCGTCAATTTGCTGTCCTTTCAAGTTTTGTTTCAGTGCAAGCGGTATCAAGGAAGCGTCGGAGCAGGAGCCATACGCGATTTTCGCGGGGGCCATGGTGGGCCGCAGTGATAAGGGGTTGCTTATCACGACTGGGACCTTCACCCCCGATGCAAAGCGTGAGGCAACAAGGGACGGCGCACCCGCAATCGACCTGATCGACGGGGATCAATTGTGCGACTTGCTCAAGCAACTGAAGCTCGGGGTGCAGATCGAGATGGTGGAGAAGCCGGTCATTCAGCCTACTTGGTTTGATAATATTTAACAGCCAACTGTCACTCTCCCCCCGGGTCCCAATTGCCGTTGTTGCTCGCAATGCTCGCGCACACGGTTAAGCCAAGTCTGATACCAATACCACTGTCCATCCGAGAGCAACGTGCCGTAACCTTTGGCCGGGTCCTTCGCATTCAGGGAGTGCCACCAGTCGGTGTGCGCCTGAATGTTAAACCAGCGATAGCCCTCCTTCTTCATGATCGTCACAATTTGGCCCGGTCGGAACTTAGATTTCTCCACCTCCTTGAGCAGAACCCGATTAATCTCAATCGCCTCGTCGGAGCCGGGTCTTACAAACTCTATCGCCTCGTCTGCGCTGCCGGGTCTGTTGACCACACGTGGCACAAAGGCGACGTGATAAGCGAAGTGCGGATCGGATTGCTCTTCCGTAGTGAGACGGTCATGGAAGGCGTCCATCATCGTTGCGATGTGCCGGGGAAGATCGCGCGACCGTTTCAGCGTGGCTCTTTGGTCAGAGCTAAATGTCGCGAATTGCAACGCCAGTGGCAGCCGTTTTTCTAGCCCATACTGAGGGTCAAACAGACGGACAAGTGCTTCGTTGAAATTAATGCAGCAGGCTTGCAATTTTGCACTCACCGCCTCGTCGACGCGGCTGGTTGATCGGTGCTCGATCTCGTGGCGTAGCTCAATGAGAAATTCCAAGTTGTCTTTCGCATCCTTATCGAGCGGACATTTGTTAACGCGTAGGCAGCGCCCTAGGTCCCAGTGTGTCTCAGCACCATTGGCGGTCTTCCTGGCCTCGCGGACGCCGTTCACGTTGTGAAAATAGCGATAATCAATCCCTTCGCGGCGGAAGAATGCATGATGCAAGTAGGTCCAAGCGATGACCGCCGTGACCATGAACAGTTCTGCCCGAAAATGTAGACCCGCGCTGTTGAACGTGTGAACCGCAGCAATCATCGCTTCGCGGGCTTTGATAAGGAGTTCATCGCCTCGCAGATTCAATCCGGTTTGAGGATCTGTATCAGGCCATGCCGCAAGGAAGTCGTCCAATTCCTCGGAAGCGGCCGGTTTAACGACTTTGTGGACTGTCTCTTTGCGGATTTGCCCGATGAGCCGGTGGTTTACGGTTTGTGGGCCGTGTAAAATACGCGAGTATATTTTGATCGTTGTAGCCGCCTCTCAACAGCATCGCCTTAACCATCGCGGCTTCCCACCTTGCGAGTGTGTTTCCTCGTCGGCGCTTTGGCATCAATACCCTACCTGCCTAACCCTCGAAATCGTCGGGTGACTCACGTTGTAGCTGCGGGCGATGTCGCGTATCGGCTCCCCCCGGTCGCGGCGCTTGATCGCTTCCTTCTGCTGGTGAGGGGTGCGCTTCGGTTTGCGGCCCATCTTCACGCCGCACGCCTTGGCCCGCTCCCGCAATTCCGCCGTCCGCGCCCGGATTAGGTCGCGCTCGAACTCCGCAAGCCCGCCAAGGACAGTCAGCATCAGCCGTCCGCCCATGCGTCGCCTAGCGAGCGGAATCCGGCCTTCCTTTTGGTGATGGCGGCAAGGGTGTTCAACAGGTCGTGGGTGGATCGCGCCAGCCGGTCAAGCCGCGTCACGATCAGCACGTCGCCCGGTTCAAGCGCCTCGATCATCCGGCGAAGCTGCGCGCGGTCGGTCTTGGCCCCGCTCACACGCACGTCGCGGAACACCTTCCTGCCTTGGTCAGTTGTCACACCTGTGCGTCAACGCTCTCGCTCTTGCCGCCCGGCGATATCCCTGCATACCCGTATTCATGAGGTGCATTATGAACCGGAGTTCTGAACCAGAAAGGCGCTTTGATCCCAAGGCCCCAGTTTTGGTTCATAATTCTTGAGACCCCAATCCAATGTCGCTTATCTGGTCCGAGGCAGACGATCGGGCTTTTCGTCGGCCCTTGCCCATACGTCGTAGACATGATGGAATCAACCAGACAAATTCGGGATCGCGCCGCACCGCGAGCAAGTCATTCCAGGGGTGACCAAGATGCAACCCGGTGAGCACGACGAGTTATCCGGTCAAATACGAGATTACGACACCTGCTTTGCAGAATTCTTGAAACCTTCGGGCAACGGTCAAAAAATCTTGCAGGCGATTCTGCTGCGAGGGGCGTTCAGGAAGTTTGCGCGGCAGGGTGTAGCAATAAAGCAAAACGCTCCAACAGTGATACTGGATGTGAGTTGTGGGCCTGGTGATTACAGTGTGGCGTGGACGTCGCAAATCGCAAGCTTCGTACCGCAGGGTATCGCATTTTATTGCACGGACTACCCCGGTGGCATTTCCAGAGAAACGGGCGAAACGTATGCGACGACGACTGCAAAGAAAATGCAAGCCGCCGCAGAAAATGGAAAACTGAGATTGACAGAGGCTCCCGTTGCCACCGATGCCGATTTGTTTTCCGGCGACGATAAGCTTATGCCGCCCGACAAAACAGCCGACATCGTTCATTGGTCGCACAGCGGATACCATGTGCGCGACGCACTCGGTGCCGCAAGGAATGACCCTCGGGCGATCGAAGCGGGCTTGCATTCAGCCGCCGACAAGATGTGGGCAGCGCTTGACAAAATGGGTTTGATAATTTCGATCCACGAAACGCGAGACATCTCCGACGGCGTTTCGTCGCAAATAGGTCCGGTTTCTCGGAAATATTGCGGAAGGTTGGACGACGTGCCGGAGCGGATCGCTGCGCGCATCGAGCAATTGGGCGGATATCTCGCCACAGTGAATTTTGCCAGCCCGATCAAAGTCCTGGGATTGGACGATGCGGGCTGGGAGCGGTTGAAACAGCGGGCTCAATGGGATCGGCTCAAAGCGTCCGAAGCCCGCGCTTTGCGGTTGTTGAATTTCATTGCTTTTGATTTCACCGATCCTGCCAAGGCGGCGCTCGAAACCCTTGCCGAGGATGGTCGCCTGGCGGCCTATGTCGATGAGTACAAATCCATTGTCGAAACGAATGGCGGTTTCATCGTGGTAAAGTGCGCCTTTCAAATGATCTGTAAATCGCAGCAAGTGGCGACAAAGCTGGCCGACATCGCATTTCAATTGACTGAAAAGATGCGCGATTTTTCGGACGAGATGGCCGCCGAGATGCGAAGATCATGACATGGGGTGCTGGCGAGAAGGTCAGGTATCTGCACACGCCAGACGCAACGAGCGGTCGAGGGTTTCGACTAATACCAACCGCCGCAACCCGGCGGCGGCGGTCAAGATCACCCGGACAGAGCATACGGCGGCTGCTCTGCGTGGGTTTGCGGCGAAGATCACCGATGGCGCGCAGGTGCGGCGTCTGTTGGCCATTGCCCTGATCCTTGAGGGTCATTCGCGGGAGGCGGCGGCGGAGCAATCGGGGATGGACCGGCAAACCCTGCGGGACTGGGTCCACCGTTACAATGGGAAAGGTGTGGCAGGGCTTGTCTCGATGCGGCTTGGTGGACGCACGGCTTTGCTGACGCCGGAGCAACTGGCGGAATTGAAGGCCCTGACGGTGAAAGGTCCGGACCCCGAGAAAGACAAAGTGGCGCGCTGGCGCTGCGTCGATCTGCGCGAACAGGTGGCCCGACGGTTTACCGTCACAGTGAGCGAGCGAACCATCGGCAAGTGGCTGCGCCAGATGGGCCTGACGCGTTTGCAGCCACGTCCGTTTCATCCGAAGCACGATGCCGCGGCCCAGGAGGCTTTTAAAAAAACTTCAGCAATCTGGTGAAGGCCGCGCTGCTCGGCAGCACGATCGCCAGCAGCCTGCCAATCGAGATATGGTACCAAGACGAAGCCCGCGTGGGCCAGAAAGGCACCCATGCCTACGTCTGGGCACCGGTCGGCTGTTGCCCGCTCATGGTGAAGGACAATCGCCACGACTCCGCACATCTGTTCGGCGCCATCTGCCCGGAGCGCGGCGTCGGCGCAGCCATCATCATGCCGGCGGTCAATACCGCGGCGATGAACGAGCATCTCAAGGACATCAGCACGCAGGTGGCCGCCGGCGCGCACGCCGTGTTGGTTCTGGACGGCGCCGGCTGGCATCAGCGAGGCGGCGAGCTGCGTGTGCCGGACAACATTACCTTGCTGCCGCTGCCTCCCTACGCACCGCAATTGAACCCAATGGAGAATGTCTGGGAATCCCTGCGTGGCAACAAATTGTGCGCCGTCGTCTGGGACACTTACGATGCCATTGTCGAGGCATGCCGAAAGGCGTGGGAGTTTCTGGCCAACGACCCAGACCGCATCAGGTCAATCGGTACCCGCGATTGGGCATCGGTCAGTGGTTAGGGCGGTTGGTAGCAAAATGCCGATGCTTTGCCTACCCCTTCACCGCCCCCATCGACAGCCCGCGCACCAGATGCCGCTGCAACAGCATCATGAACACCAGGATCGGCAGCATGATCCCCACCGCGGCGGCGGCGGACAGCGTCCAGTAGTTGATGTCCTCCGCCCCATACTCGGCCAGCGCGACTGGCAGCGTCTTGGTCGCCGGCCCGGTCAGCACCAGGCCGAGCAGAAATTCATTGTACGCCAGCAACAGGCTGAACAGTGCCGTGACCCAAAGCCCGGGACGCACCACCGGCAACGCCACGCGTGCGAACACCTGCCATGCGTTGGCGCCGTCGATCTCGGCGGCTTCGTACAACTCTCCCGGCACATCGACGAAGAAGCTGCGCATCAGCCAGATGGTGAACGGCTGGTTGATGGCGATCAGCGCCAGGATCATCGCCGGATAGGTGTTGATCAGGCCGAGCCATTTGGCCAGCACGAAGAACGGGATCGCCAGCAGGATATGCGGGAACATGCGCATCGCCAGAATGCTGAACAGCACGCCGCGAGACGCGCGGTTGGCCAGCCGCGACAGTCCATACGCCGCCATCGTGCCGATCGAAACCGAAATCACCACCGTGCTGGACGAGATCACCGCGCTGTTGATCAGATAGCGCCAGAACGCCTTCTCCACCCAGACCTGCCAGTGGAACTCGAACGTCGGCCGAAAGATCAGCTCCGGCGGCACCGCGAACGCATCCACCGGATGCTTGAAAGACGTCAGCACCGCCCACACCACCGGCACCAAATTCACCGCCGTGAAGCCGCACAGCAGCAGGAACAGCGGAAGCTGCGTGCGCAGGTGCCGGCGCATCAGAACGCACCCTTCTCCCGCCGATACAGTCCGGCGATCATCAGTGTAATTGCTCCTGCAACGATCAGCAAGGTCAGCACGCCGAGCGCCGACGCCTTGCCCACCTGCAGCAGCCGGAACGCCAAAGAATAAGTGTACATCGTGATCGTCTCGGTCGCGGTTCCCGGGCCGCCGGCGGTCAGCACGTAGATCTGGTCGAAGAAGCGGAACGCGTCCATCACCCGGATCGCCAGCACGAACAGGATCAGCGGCCGGATCGCCGGTACCATGATGCGGAACAGCAGGGTCCAGGGACCGGCGCCGTCGATCTGCGCTGCCTCGATCTGGCTCTGATCGACGGTGTTCAACCCGGCATACAGCACCAGGATCATGAACGGGGTGAACTGCCAGGAATCCGCCAGCACCACGGTCACCCGCGCCCAGATCGGGTTCCCCAGAAAGTCCGGCGGGAAGAACCCCAGCCAGATCAGGATGCCCGACAGCAAGCCCCAGCGGCCGATGAAGATCCAGCGCAGGAACAGCGCCGCCACCACAGGCGTGATGATGTTCGGCATGAACATCAGCAGGTTCAGCGTGCGCACCCCGAACGTCAGCCGGTACAGCCCGTACGCTACCAGCAGTCCGACACTGAACTCCAGCGCCACCGCCGCGCTGACGATGACCACCGTGCGACGCAGCGATAGCCAGAACCGTTCATCGACCAGCAGCGCGCCGTAGTTGTTCAGGCCGATGAACTGCTCGATGCCGGCGCCGAGGTCGTAGTTGAACAGGCTCAGGTAAATCGCGTAGGCCAGCGGGAACAGCAGCACGGCGCCGAGCACGGTCCCGCTCGGCAGCAGGAACAGCCAGGCGCGGCATGCGCTGCGGCGACGGCGACGCACGCCGGGCCGCGGCCGCGCCAGCACCGCCGGCGCGGCGATCGTATCATTGGTAATAGCCGTGACCCTTCAGGAACGTCTCGGTCTGGCCGGCAGCGGCATCCAGCGCCGGTTTGATGCCCATTTCCCCGATCAGTGCCTGCTGCACGCCGCGGGTGATGAAGTCGCCCACCGAATAGAACTCCGGCAGCTTCGGGTTGGCCTGGCCGACCTTCGAGGGAAGCGAGCGCCGCCGGAAAGAAGCGGTATTTTGCCTTCAGCTCCGCGTCGTCCAGCAATGAGGTCCGGGTCGGCACCATCAGCCCGGCGGCGCCGCGCAAATTCTGCTTGCTGGTCGCCGTGGCCAGGATGCGGAACAGCAGGTCGGGGTCCTGTTTGGTGAACGCCGAGATGCAATACCCGTCGCCGCCAAACGGCACATGTCCCTGCGGCGGCACCGCCCAGTCCATCTTGCCGACCACGCGGGACTTGTTGGGGTCGTCCATCGCCAGCGCGCGGGTCGCCCATTGGACGCCCATCGCCGCGGTATCCTGCTGCAGCGCGATCATGCATTCGTCGTTGGCGGCGTTGGTGAAGCCCTGCTGCGCGTAGCGGGTGATCTCCTTCAGCATGGTGATGGCCTCGACGCCTTTCGGGTCGTTGAAAATCGGCCGCCACTTGTCGTCGAACCAGCCGTCGCCGAGCGCATTGATGTACCACGACGTCTCGTTCAGCGCGGCGTCCACCGGGCGCTGGCAACTGATGGTGCCGGCGCGCAGCGGCGTGTTGAAAGATTTGGCCAGGTCGCGGTACTCGATGAAGGTTTTCGGCGGCTGCTTGCCGGCCTTGTCGAACAGGTCCTTGCGGTAGAAGAACAGCATCACGTTGCTGGTCGATGGCACCGTCCATTGGTGCCCCTGATACATCCGCTCCTGCCGCACCGTCGGGGTGAAGTCATCGAGGTCGAACTCGTCCTTGTATTTCGCCCACAGATCATCCAGCGGACGGATCCAGCCGTTCTTGGCAAATGTCAGGAAGGTGCTGTCGTTGGCGTAGATGATATCAGGCGTATCGGATTTGGACGAGAACGCGATCGTCGCCAGTTCCAGCGCCTTGTCGAACGGCATGAGCTGGGTGTTGACCTCGACGCCGGGGATCGCGCTGCGCATCTTCTCGGCCAGGTATTCCAGCGCCGGGAAGCGGTGGCTGATCATCTGCACCGTCGCCGCGGCGCGGGCCGGGCGGATAAACGGCATCGCCAGTCCCGTGGCGGCGGTGCTGCCGAGCAGGGTGCGGCGGGTGACAGGCGGCATGGCTTCCTCCGTGCTGATTTTACGCTGCTTAGCACGGGCTTCGAATGGTGCGAACCTCAGGTGCGGGCCAGGTTGCTGGAGAGGATCAATGCTATTTTGCGGCCGGCAGGGGCTACGCCAGCCGAAACAGGAAACGCCGGCATCATCGGGGCGGCGCCGCGATCGGCGCGCAATTGCTGCGGCCCGCCATCACGCAATCCTGGATCGCCGAGGCCTGGTGCAACCGCTGCACCACGTAGATCATCGCCAGCACAGCGATCGCGATCACCGCGAATGCAACCAACGCGCCGCGCCGCGACGGTTGCGGGTCGTCATCATCAGCCATCAGTGCAAATCCCGCCCTTCGGCAACCGCGTGACACGCCACCAGCGCGTCGCCGTCCCGGACGTGCGCCGGCTTCTCCACCCGGCAACGATCATTGGCAAGCGGGCAGCGCGGATGGAACGGGCAGCCGGGCGGCGGATCGATCGGGCTCGGCACCTCGCCGCCCACCGGCGTGCGCGGCCGCCCCACCCGCTCCAGGTCCGGGATCGCGTCCAGCAGCAGCCGCGTATAGGGATGCCGGGGCGTGCGGAAGATGGTTTCGCCCGGCCCCAGTTCGACGATGCGGCCGAGATACATCACGCCCAGCAGGTCCGACATGTGCCGGACCACGGCCAGATTGTGGCTGATGAACAGATAGGTCAGCCCCAGACGCCCCTGCAGGTCGCGCATCAGGTTCAGGATCTGCGCCTGCACGGACACATCAAGCGCGCTGGTCGGCTCGTCGCACACCAGGAACTCCGGCTCGCTCGACAGCGCGCGGGCGATGGAGATGCGCTGGCGCTGGCCGCCGGAGAACTCGTGCGGATATTTCTCGCCGTCCGCCGCGGCCAGCCCGACCTGCACCAGCAGTTCGGCCACTCGTTCCCGCACCGCGGCGCCACCCAGCAGGCCGAAGGCGCGGATCGGCTCGGCGACGATGTCGCGCACCCGCCAGCGCGGGTTCAACGACGCATACGGGTCCTGGAAGATCATGTTCATCCGCCGCCGCAGCCTGGCATCGGCGCGCGCCACGCCCAGCGGCTGGCCCTCGAAACGGATCTCCCCGGCGGTCGGCGGCAACAGACCGACCACCATCCGCGCCACGGTCGATTTCCCGCAGCCGGATTCGCCCACCAGCGACAGCGTGGTGCCGCGCGGAATGGCGAACGACACGTCATCCACCGCGCGCAGGATCGCCCGGTCCTCGCCCGCCAGCATCCGTTGCAGCGCCGGCCGGGAGACATCGAAGCAGCGCGTCACGCCGTGCGCCTCCAGCATCGGCGCGGCGGTGACCGGGGCGATCAGCGGCGCCTCAGGCATGCGCCGGTGCCTCCGCCCTTGCATACAGCCAGCACGCTGCCCGCGTGGCCCCGGCCGCCATCAGCTCCGGCCGCTCCTGATAACAGCGGTCGAACACACGCGGGCAGCGCGGATTGAACGGGCAGCCGCGCGGGATCGCGTTCAGCCGCGGCATCGCCCCGTCGATCTGGCGCAGTTTCCCGACCCGGTGTTCCAGCGAAGGGATGCTGCCCATCAGCCCGTCGGTATAGGGATGCGCCGGCTGCTTCACCACCTCGGCCACCGGACCGATCTCGACGATGCGGCCGGCGTACATCACGGCGACCCGGTCGGCGGTTTCGGCGATCACCCCCATGTCGTGGGTGATCAGCATCACCGAAGTGCCGTGATCCCGCGTCAGTCTCTTCAGCAAGGAAATCACCTGCGCCTGGATCGAGACATCCAGCGCGGTGGTCGGCTCGTCGGCGATCACCAGCCGCGGCTCGGCGCACAGCGCCAGCGCGATCACCACGCGCTGACGCATGCCGCCGGAGAATTCGTGCGGATAGGCATCGATGCGCTGCGCCGCGGCGGGAATGCCGACCTCCTCCAGCCAGCCGACCGCCCGCCGCCGTGCCTTCGGCTGCACCGACCGGCAGGTGAGTCCGCATCGTTTCGATCAACTGATGGCCGACCGAGTAGAGCGGATTGAGCGTGGTCAGCGGGTCCTGAAAGATCGCCCCGATCTGCCGCCCGCGCAGCCGGCGCATCGCCTCGGCCGACAGATTGTCGATGCGCTCCCCGTTCAGCCTCACCTGTCCGCCGGCGATCCGCCCAGGCGGTTCCAGCAGGCCGATAATGGCAGCGCCGGTCAGCGACTTTCCGGCACCGCTTTCGCCAACCACGCCCAGCACCTCGCCGGGCTCGATCGCGAGGGAGACGCGGTCCAGCGCGCGCAGCATGCCGCGACGGGTGGGAAACTCCACGGTCAGGTCCTGCACTTCAAGCAGCGGCATCAGCGCAGCCGCGGGTTCAGCGCATCGCGCAACCAGTCACCAAGCAGGTTGATCGACAGCACCATCAGCACCAGAGCGGCACCGGGAAACACCGTCACCCACCACTGCCCGCTGTACAGGAAATCGTCGCCGATCCGGATCAGCGTCCCCAGCGACGGCTGCGCCGCCGGCAATCCCACCCCCAGGAACGACAGCGTTGCCTCATCCAGGATCGCCAGGCCCAGCGTCAGCGTGCCCACCACCAGCACCGGCCCCATCACGTTGGGAAGGATATGGCTCGCCATGATGCGTCCCGGCGATCGCCCGATCACCCGCGCCGCCGCCACATAATCCTTGCCGCGCTCCACCAGCGTGGAGCCGCGCACGGTGCGGGCGAATTGCGGCCAGCGGCTGATGCCGATGGCGAACACGATGACGTAGATCTGCACCTGGTCGTGCACCGTCCGGGGCACCAGCGCGCCGATCACGCCATCGACCAGCAGCGCCATCAGGATCGACGGAAACGTGAGTTGCACGTCGGCCGCGCGCATCAGCGCGGCATCGACGAAGCCCCCCGCATACCCGGCAACCAGCCCGATCGCCACGCCCACCGCCACCGCGAACAGCACCGCCGCGGCACCAACCACCAGGCTGACCCGCGCGCCATACATGATGGCCGACAGCATGTCCCTGCCCTGCTCGTCGGACCCCAGCGGATTTGCCCAGGTGCCGTTCGCGGCGAAAACCGGCGGCTTGAAACTGTCCAGCAAGCTCAGCGTGGCGATGTTGAATGGGTCGTGCGGCGCCAGCCACGGCGCGAACACCGCGCCCACCGCGCAAATCAACCCGACGGCCGCTGCCAGCATCGCCACCGGGGAATGCACGAAGCTGTACAGCAGGTCGCTTTCGCGCAGCCGCGTCCAGCGGTCCTGCAACCGCTTCGCTCCCAATCGCCTGACTCATCGTGCCGCCGCCGCCACCCGGCGGCCGATGCGCAACCGCGGATCCACCGCGAAATACAGCAGATCGACGATCAGGTTGATCAGCACGAACACCAAGCCCATCAGCAGCAGATAGGCCGACATGACCGGAATGTCGGCCACCGCCACCGACTGGATGAACAGCAGCCCCATGCCCGGCCACTGGAACACCGTCTCGGTCACCAGCGAAAACGCAACGATGCCGCCGAGCTGCAACCCGATGATGGTAACCACCGGCACCAGCGTGTTCTTCAGCGCGTGGCCGAAATGGATCGCCCGGTTCGGCAGCCCGCGCGCCCGGGCGAACTTGATGTAGTCGGTGCGCAGCACCTCCAGCATCTCGGACCGCACCAGCCGCATGATCAGTGTCATCTGGAACAGCCCGAGCGTCACCGCCGGCAGGATCAGTGCCTTGATGCCGCTCCAGGTCAGGAACCCGGTGCTCCACCAGCCGAGCTGCACGACGGTGCCGCGGCCGAAGCTCGGCAGCCAGCCGAGCCAGACGGAAAAGCACAGGATCAGCAGCACGCCGAGCAGAAAAGTGGGCAGCGAAACCCCGACCAGGCTCAGGGTCATGAACAGGCGGGAGACCCAGGAGTTGCGGTAGATGCCGGCATAAACACCCATCGGCACGCCGACCAGCACGGCCAGCACGGACGCCGTGAACGCCAGTTCCAGCGTCGCCGGCAGGCGCTCGGCGATCAGCGAGGAAACCGGCTGCGCCAGCCGGTAGCTCAGCCCGAAATCGCCGTGCAGCGCCGCCCAGAGATACTTCGCGTATTGCACGAAGAACGGCTGATCCAGGCCCAACTGATGCACCAGCGCGACGCGCTGCGCCTCGGTGTAATCCTGGCCCAGCATCGTCGTCACCGGATCGCCGACATAGGCGAACATCGCAAACGCCACCAGGCCGACGACCAGCAGGACCGGAACCGCTTGCAGGATGCGGGAGATGATGAACGCGATCATGGCCGGCAGCGATCCTGGGCGACCGGCAAGGGTTCCGCGGTCAGCACCGGCAGCGGCTCCCCGGCCCATTCGTTCATCAGCGTGTAGCCGACGCCCAGCAGCACCGGCCCGAGGAAGATGCCCAGCAGCCCGAATGCGATGGCGCCGCCGAGCACGCCGAGCACGGTCAGCAGGAACGGCAGCTCCGAGCCGCGGGCGATCAGCCAGGGCCGCACGAAACTGTCCAGGCCGGAGACGCAGATCAGGCCCCAGGCGACCAGGAACAGTCCGTGCCCGAGATGGTCGTTGGCGATCAGCCAGAGCGCGGCCGGGATCCACACCACCGGGGCGCCCACCGGAAACACCGAAATGAAGCCGGCCAGCGCGCCCAGCATCACCGGCCGCGGCACGCCGGCCAAGTCGCAACCCGATGCCCACCAGCACGCCTTGCATCACGGCGGTGCCGAGCAGCCCGATGACGACGCCGCGCACCGTCAGCCCGATCATCTCCAGCACGCGGTCGCCGCGCGGGCCGACGATGCGCAGCAGGATCATCCGTGATGCCGCGCCGCGATCGGCTCGCCGTACAGGTAGAAGAAGAAGGCGATGAACAGCGCCAGGATGAACATCAGCACGCCGCCGGCGATGCCCAGCAGCAGGTGGAACAGCCCCTCCAGCACGATCCCGAGATAGGGGCGCAGCGCGGTGACGCCGCAGGCTGATATCGGCCGCCCAGCGATCCCACAGGTCGGACAGGCTGGCGCCCAGCACCGGCACGCGTGTGCAGCCAGCCGGGCGCGGCCGGCAGGCCCTCGCGCAGGGCGTACTCGATGCTGTGCGCGCAGATGCGCCACGTCGCCGGCGCTGTCCGGCGCGGCGAGCCCGAGCGGCAGCACCACGATCGACCGCGGTCAGCAGCACCATGACCAGCGCGGCCGGCCCACGCCGCAGCCGGGCCCGCACATGCAGCCATTCGAACACCGGCCAGGTGGTGAACGCCAGGATGGCGGCCCAGAGCAGCGCCGAGAAGAACGGGTACAGCACCAGCACGCAGCCGATCGCCAGACCGCCCAGCAGCACTCCCAGCAGAACGCGTTCGGGTATGGCTTCCCCCCTTCGGACCGGCCGCGCGGCGGAAAGCTGTCCCCGGCTGGTCAAGGCCCCGCCGCGCTTCTACTCTTCGCCGCCGCGCCGTGGGAGGGGAGCCGATGCCACGTATTCGCCGCCAATTTGTCCATGATGTTCAACGAGCAGCCCTTCCTCGCCCGCTTCGATGCCGCCGCCAGGGCCGGCTTCAAGGGCGTGGAGTTCCTGTTCCCCTACGAGCATCCGGCTGCCGAGATCCGCCGCCGGCTCGACGCGAACGGCCTCACCCAGGCGCTGTTCAACATGCCGCCCGGCGACTGGGCCAAGGGCGAGCGAGGGCTGGCCAGCCTGCCGGGACGCCAGGCGGAGTTCCGCGAAGGGGTGAAGCAGGCGCTGGATTACGCCGAAGCGCTCGGCTGCAAGCTGGTGCATTGCATGGCCGGGATCGTGCCGGCGGGCGTGTCGCCGGTGACGGCCGGTGGGGTGTATGCCGCCAATCTCGCCTGGGCGGCCGAGCAGGCGCAGGCGGCCGGGGTGAAGATCGTGATCGAGCCGATCAACCACCGCGACATGCCCGGCTATTTCCTGAACACCCAGGCCCAGGGCGGCGGGTTCGTGGAGGCGATCGGGCGCGACCGGCTGGGGTTGCAGTTCGATGTGTACCACGTGCAGGTGACCGAGGGTGACATCACCAAACGCATGGAGCTGCACATGCCGGTCATTGCGCACATGCAGATCGCCGACGTGCCGGCCCGCAACGAACCCGGTACCGGGGAGATCGGCTGGGCCTATGTGTTCCGGCGGATGGACGAACTCGGCTACCGCGGCTGGGTCGGCTGCGAGGTACCGCCCGGCCGGGGACACGGTTGCCGGGCTGGGCTGGCTGAAGCGGCTGGCTGGCTGAAATCGCGCCTCCCCGTGTGGGAGGGGCCATCACTTCGCCCCTCCCCTTGTGGGAGGGGCCGGGGGAGGGGTAGCCGCCCACAGGCGAACCCATCCCAAACCTTTCGGGGCGAACCCCTCCCCCAACCCCCTCCCACAAGGGGAGGGGGCTAGATAAGGAGACGCATATGCGAATTGGTTTCATCGGCCTTGGCATCATGGGCCGCCCGATGGCGCTCAATCTGAAGAAGGCCGGGCACGACCTGATCGTTCCGGAGCGCAAGAGCCTGACTGACGAGATCCGCGGCGCCGCCGAGGTGGTTGCCGACAACCGCGCGGTCGCCGCCGGGTCGGAGGTGCTGATCCTGATGGTGCCGGACACGCCGGACGTGGAAGCCGTGCTGTTCGGCGAAGGCGGCGCGGCCGAGGGGCTGAAACGCGGCACGCTGGTCATCGACATGTCCTCGATCAGCCCAATCGCCACCAAGGAATTTGCCAAAAAGGTCAACGCGCGCGGCTGCGACTATCTGGACGCGCCGGTCTCCGGCGGGGAGGTCGGTGCCAAACAGGCGACCCTGACAATCATGGTCGGCGGCCCCGAAGCCGCGTTCGCACGGGCCAAGCCGCTGTTCGAGGCGATGGGCAAGAACATCACCCATGTCGGGCCGCAGAACGGCGACGGCCAGACCTGCAAGGTCGCCAATCAGATCATCGTGGCGCTGAACATCCAGGCGGTGTCTGAAGCGCTGGTGTTCGCCGCCACGCGCGGGCGCCGATCCGGCCCGCGTGCGGGCGGCCCTGATGGGCGGCTTCGCGTCCTCGCGCATCCTGGAGGTTCACGGCGAACGCATGATCAACGGCACGTTCAACCCGGGCTTTCGTATCCGGCTGCACCAGAAGGACCTGAATTTGGCGCTGTCGGCGGCCCGGGAACTCGATCTGTCACTGCCCAATACCGCCGTGGCACAGCAATTGTTCGCATCCTGTGCCGCCCATGGCGGGGCGGACCTGGACCATTCCGCCCTGATCCTGGCGACGGAGGGGCTGGCTGATTTTTCGATCCGGAACAAGAAATAGGGAACGGAGGCCGCCTCGTCGATAAAAGGTTGATTCGAGAGCCGCATCGACCTTACTTTCCCGTAAATCACCAAATCGTGAGAGGCCTTGCGTCCTCCCGGGTCGGTGCGGGGCGGGGTGGTTCCAATGTCTATGCGGTTCACCGAGATCGGTCAGCAGCTCCGGGCCTATCGGCTCGAGTTCGGGGCTCCGGGCCGAAGAAATTGCGGCGCGGCTCGGTGTTTCACGGGCCGCGCTCTATCGCTACGAAAAAGGCGAGGTCATCAAGCTCGACACCGTCAAGCGGCTGGCCGAGCTGCTGAAAATCTCGCCGCTTTCGCTGCTGGGGATCGGCGTCGAGTACTATAATCGACCGATCGCCTATTTCGAGCGGCTCCGTCAGATCGAGGAAACCGCCGACCAGGTTCTCCAGTTGTTCGGGCCGCTGTGCTACCTGACAACGTCCGATGCCTATGATTCGGTGCTCGCCGAGGCGCTGGATGAGGCAGCGTCGCAGGTCAGCGGAGAACGGACGGCGCTGCGCACCCAGGCAGACCAGGTGCTCGGCATCCTGGCGGCACGCAAGCGCATGTACGGAATGCGCCGCCCCGGTATTATCTGCATCGTCCCGCTGAATGCGGTGCGACGGCTGCTGGATACCGGAATCGCGCCCGGGCTGCCGAGTTCCGAGCGGGTGCGCCGAATGTGCCGCCAGGTGGCCGAGTCGGAGATCGAGAACATGGCCGCGCTGATGGAGGCCGAGCCGATGGGGCTGCAATTCGGCCTGCTGACCGGCGCCGAGCCCACCTCGATGTTCATGGTGCTGCGCGCCCGCGACCGCGTCAGCCTGGCGATCAACCCGTTCCGTCCGGACGCTCAGTCCACCGCGCAGACCGGTGTGGCCATGGTGACCGGGGCGGACGAGGCGGTCGCGGCACACCAGCGCGTCGCTGAGGCAAGCTGGCGGGAGGCGCTGAAGGGAGCGGCGGGGGCCATCCGGCTGCGCCAGCTTCTGGGTGCGACGTTGGTGAACTGAAGGCCGGACCGGCGGCCGAAACCATCGGCTCACCTTACCGGTGAGCGACTCCGTGGAGCCATTTCGGTGGTGAACGAAGCCCAAATCCTCACCTGCCTGAGACTGAGCGGCTGTCGCATAGGCCTGTTGCTGAACGTTGACGCACTGCGTCTGAAAGATGGCCTGCGGCGCTTCGTCCGGTGAGCCGATCAAACCATCCTTGTGGACCTTCGTGGCTCTCCTTGGGAACCCGATTTCGAAGTATGCCAATCGCCGACGGCGAAAAGGTCGCGATGTGCGCGAGAGGCTCGCGGCCTCGATGTAGGGCGGATAAGCGTAGCGCATTCCGCCTCACCGGGACGGCGGAATGCGCTTCGCTATTCCGTTGGGGTGGACGGCCCCGCGGCATCTTGTGCCAAGGTTCGGCTGTCGAAACCTGAACCGGAGCCGTCCATGACCGAGATTAAGCGCATTGCCATCGACACGTCCAAGTCTGTGTTTACGCTGCACGGGGTTGATGCAGAGGGCCGTCCGGTTCTGCGGCGGAACCTGCGCCGCCAGGAGGTCGTTGGGTTTTTCGAAGCCCTGCCACCGACCGAGGTAGCCCTGGAAGCCTGCGGCGGCTCGCACCATTGGGGCCGCACACTGCAGGCGCTCGGCCATGGCGTGCGGCTGATCCCGCCGCAATACGTCAAGCCGTTGGTCAAGCGTGGCAAGAACGATCGCAATGACGCCGAAGCGATCAGCGAGGCTGCGGCGCGGCCAGGGATGCGCCAGGTCGCGGTAAAATCGGCCGGGCAGCAGGCGCAGGCGATGCTGCTGACGGTGCGCGAGCTGCTGATCGTTCAGCGCACACAACTGGTCAACGCGGTGCGTGGCCATGCCGCCGAATTCGGCCTGGTCGCGCCGGTTGGCGACAAAGGTTTCGCGCAATTGCGCGCCGATGCCGCCAGCGACAGGTCGCTGCCAGGTCCGGCGGCAGAGGCCCTGGCGCTGCTCGGGCGGGAGATCGACCGGCTCGAGGCGCAGTTGGCCGAGATCGACGCCAGGCTTGCCGCACAACACAAGGCGACGCCGACAAGCAAGATGCTGGCGGAGGTTCCGGGTATCGGGCCGATCAGTGCCTTGAGCCTGGTGCTGCGGGTGGATTTCACCCAGTTCCAATCCGGGCGGCACTTCGCGGCCTGGCTGGGGTTAACGCCGCGGGAACACTCCACCGGCGGCAAGACGCGTCTGGGTGGCATCAGCCGCGCCGGCGACGAACGGTTGCGCCAATTGTTGGTGCTGGGGGCAACCGCGGTGATCCGACACGCCAGGCCGGGCAAGAACCTCCGCGTGGCTTTTGGCTTTGCTGGCGAGGCGGCCGCGCAAGCTCGCGGCGGTCGCGCTGGCCAACAAGATGGCCCGCATCGTGTGGGCCATGATGACGCGCGGCGAGGCGTATCGCCGGCCGGGATTGTGCCCCCCGGCGACCACCTGACCCGCTCGTTGGTGCCGCCGGTGCAGGGCTGACAGGAAGAGATGCTGATCGGTCGATCCGACGATCCACAGAACCCGCGTAGGGTGGTGGCCATCAAGGCCGCTGTTCCGTTTGGGAGTGGATCGCGGAACCCATCTGGGCCAGCGGCCGAGTGCCGCACCAAACAGGCCGGACACACGACCGCAATCGCACCAGGTCAGAAAAAATCTCTCCCCAGCCCCTTGCACCGAAAGGGCCGTCCACACACGCCCTACCGTTCACGCATGACCGGCCGTGGAAGAGTCACTTCGCCGCCCAGTGGTAACAGCGCACATCGTGGCCAGGCCGCACCTCGGCGATCGGCGGCATGTCCGCACGGCACACCTCGTCCGCCAGCGGACAGCGCGCGGCAAAGCTGCACCCGGGCGGCAGCGCGGCCGGGCTCGGCACCTGGCCGGGTATCGCCAGCAGGCGCCGCGCCGGATCACGGCCGCCGCCTTCGACCCGCGGAATGCTGCGTAGCAGGGCGCGCGTGTACGGGTGCAGCGGCCGGGCAAACACCGCTTCGACGCTGCCCTGTTCGACGATCCGCCCGGCATACATCACCGCGACCCGGTCGGCGACCTGCGCCACCACGCCAAGGTCGTGGGTGATGAACAGCACGCTCATGTCCAGCTCGGCCTGCAAGCCGCGGATCAGCTCCAGGATCTGCGCCTGGATGGTCACGTCCAGCGCCGTGGTCGGCTCATCGGCGATCAGCAGCGCCGGATGGCACGTCAGCGCCATGGCGATCATCACCCGCTGGCGCATGCCGCCGGACAGGCGGTGCGGGTACTCGGCCGCCCGCCGCTCCGGGTCGGGGATGTTCACCCGCGCCAGCATCTCCACAGCGTGCCGACGCGCCGCGCCACGCCCCAGCGCCGCGGTGCAGCCGCACCACCTCGGCGATCTGCTCGCCTACGGTCAGCAGCGGATTGAGGCTGCTCATCGGCTCCTGGAAGATCATGCCGATCTCGTTGCCGCGGATGCGCCGCATCGCCGGCTCGGACAGGCGCAGCAGGTCGCTGTCCGCGGAACCGGATGGTCCCGCCGGCGATTTCTCCCGGCGGGCTCGGGATCAGCCGCATGATCGACAGCGACGTGACCGACTTGCCGCTGCCGGACTCGCCCACGATGGCCAGCGTCTCGCCGCGGTTCAGCGTGAAGCTGACGCCATCGACCGCGCGCGCCACTTCGCCTTCGGCGCGGAACCAGGTCTTCAGGTCCTCGACTTCCAGCAGCGGCGGCTCGGTCATGTGAGCCGACGCAGCCGCGGATCGAGCGCATCGCGCAGCCCGTCGCCGACCATCTGCAGCGACAGCACGGTCAGCACGATGCAGATGCCGGGCGCCAGGATCAGCCAGGCGGCCCCTTGCATGTATTCCTGCGCCGCGGAGATCATGTTGCCCCAGGTCGGGTCGGGCGGCGGCACGCCGGCGCCGAGGAACGACAGCGCCGCCTCGGTCAGGATGGAGAAGGCGAACACGAACGTGCCCTGGACCAGCAGCGGCGACATCAGGTTGGGCAGCAGATGAACGGCGATCACCCGCCGTCCGCTGGCGCCCAGCGCCTCCGCCGCTTCCACGAATTGCAGCTCGCGCAAGACCAAAGTGGCGCCGCGGGCCACGCGGGCGACGCGCGGCGTGTACACCGTGCTCAAGGCGATCACGACGTCGGTCAATGAGGCGCCGAGCGCCGCCATCAGCGCGATCGCCAGCAGGATGTCCGGAAACGCCATCAGCGCGTCGGTGACCCGCATCAGGAATCCATCCAGCCGCCGCACGTAGCCGGAGACCACGCCGAGCAGCGTGCCGCAGGCGAGCGAGACCAGCACCACCAGGAACCCCACCGACAGCGAAAGCCGGGCACCGTAGATGCAGCGGCTGAGCACGTCGCGCCCGAACTCATCGGTGCCGAACCAGTGCGCCAGTGAAGGCGGCGACAGGCGATGGGCGATGTCCATCTTGCGGGGCGAATAGGGCGCGATCCAGGGCGCCCCGATCGCCGCGACCACGACCACGAGCAGGATGCACAGGCTGACCAATACCAGCCGGCGGCGCACCAGCCGGCGAGCCAGGCTCGCAGGTCGTCGGCGCGGCAGCTCCGGCAGCCCGGCGGCAACCGCGACGGTCAGTTCGTCCATGCCGTGTCGTATCCGCTGAAATTGTGCGGGATGCGGTGGATGTCGGCCAGCAGCTCCCGTTGCAATCCCGCCGCTGCATCCGGCGGGAAATCGAGCGTGATGGAATCCGCCACCCCGCCGAATCGCTCTTCAACAGCCCCGGCGATGTCCGCATAGGTGCCGCACGCGGCGAAGATGCGGACCACGTCGTCAGGCACCTCGGCCGGCATGTCCTGCCAGCGTCCCTGCACGGACATCCGATGCAGTTTGAGCCCGAGCTCTTCCAGTCCGTGCAGCGCCAGGATCGGCAGGTAGGTGCGGGTGGAGGCATAGAACGCGATGCGCGCGCGGATGGCGGCCAGCGCCGCGTCCACCGCGGCTTGGTCGGGGCCGGTGGCCACGAACCCGCCGCCGTGCACGTCGAAATTCGCCCGCAAGCGGCCGGCGCGTGCCATCCCGTCCTGCATCGCCGGCAGGCAGACCTGTTCCAGGTAGCGGCGCGAGCACAGCGGATGCAGCCGCACGCCGTCGCCCACCTGCCCGGCCAGCCGCAACATCGCGGTGCCCACGGCGGCGATGGTGACCGGGATCATCGGCAGGCCGGTCGGCTCGGGGGAGAAATCCGGGGTCATCAGCGTGAGGGTGTAGGTCGGGCTGTGATAGTCAAGCCGCCCGCGCGTTTCCCAGGCGCGCCAGATCGCCCGCAAGGCACCGATATAGTCGCGCAGCCGCGGCGCCGGCGGGCTCCATGGGATGCCGAAACGGCGCTCGTTATGGCCGCGCACCTGGCTGCCCAGTCCGAGCACGAAACGGCCGCCGGAATTGGCGTGCAGGTCCCAGGCCTGGCTTGCGGTAATGGTCGGGCTGCGCGGGAACGCAACGGCGATGGAGGGCGTAAGCTCGGCGCGCTGCGGTTGCCAGGGCGGCGAAGCCGAGCGGGGCGAACACGTCGTGGCCGAGCTCGATGGTCATCAGGGCGTCGAAGCCGACTGCTTCGGCGGCCTGCGCGGCGGGACCGGCGTCGCGCCAATGGCGCATCGGCAGTTGGGTGAAGACACGCAACGGAGGGCGCTCCTTCGGGTCGGCCTTCCCAAGGATAGGCGGATTGCTGGGATGATGGGCTGCGATCATGGGGAGTGTGTCTGCGGTGCTGCGTCTTGCGGACCGCCGTCAGCGCGGGGCGATCAAGGAAAGACCCGGAAAATAGGTGCGATACCGAGCCGCATCACGTGTCAACAGCCGATAGCCGGCAACGGCCGCGTGGGCGCCGATGAAAAAGTCGGGGAGCGGCGACCGCTCGGTGTCCCCCCCGTCGGCGGTAGGCGAGAAAGGACTTGCCCGCCAGAAAAGCGGCCTCGTACGGGATCGCCTCCCGGTCGAACATCGCTTTTGGCAGCGCTGCCTCCAGGTCCTCGATTCGCGAATACCGCACCGAGGCCTCCGCGTAGATGATCGGGTTGATGACGAGGCGGTATCTGTCCGCCCGCCCTCTCGACAGCTTCTGCCGACCACGAGAACCAGCGAGCGTCTTCGGTCATGATATCGAGCAGGACATTGCTGTCGATCAATACCGCGCTCATGTTTACTTCGGCTTGTCGCGGGTCAGCGCCATGATGGCATCCGTGCTCATGGCGACATCTCCGCGGCCGCGCAAATGGGCGACGATGCGAGCGCCCCGGCCTTCCTTGCCCAAGGTGCGGGCGCGGACAATTCGCACGACCCCGCCATCGAATTCGAAATCCACTTCCGTGTGGGGCAGCAGGCCTGCCTGCTCGCGGATTCCGGCCGGGATCGTCACTTGTCCCTTTGAGGTGATACGCATGCGGTCTCCTTACTCTTACCGGTAAGAGTAAGGAATACGCCGCTCAACGGCAAGGCTGCAACTTCGCGCCGTCGGCTCATGGTCCCGGATTTGCCGCAGCCCCACCGGCAGCGATAACCTGCGGTCGAGCCATGCCGGAACCCCACATGTCCTTCGCCCAATCGCCGGCGACGCCCTCTGCGGCTGCCGTGATGACAGCCTCCAGCCGCCGCTTCCTGATCATGGCGCTGCTGTTCGTTACCGTGGTGATCAACTACCTCGACCGCAGCAACCTGTCGATCGCCGCGCCGAGCATCGCCAGCCAGTTCGGCCTGCACCCGGTGCAGCTCGGCGTGGTGTTCTCTGCGTTCGGCTGGACCTACACGCCGCTGCAAATCCCCGGCGGCTGGCTGGTCGATCGCGTGCATCCGCGGGTGCTGTATCCCATCACCATCCTGCTGTGGTCGATCGCCACGCTCTGCCTCGGGCTGTCCACCGGCCTGGTGATGCTGATCATCCTGCGCATGGCGGTCGGGCTGTTCGAGGTACCCAGCTTCCTGATCAACAACCGCATCGCCACCACCTGGTTCGGCGAGCGCGAGCGGGCCACGTGCATCGCCGTCTATACCTCCGCCGAGTTCGTCGGGCTGGCTTTCCTGACCCCGCTTGCTGGCGTGGCTGAAAGTGACGTTCGGCTGGCCGGCGGTGTTCGTGTTCACCGGCATACTCGGCCTGATCTGGTCCTATGCTTTCAGGCGTTCCTATCGCGATCCGGCGGATTTCCCGGGCGTCAACCAGGCCGAGATCGAGCTGATCCGATCGAGCGGCGGCATTCCCGATCTGTCCAGCCGCATCTCCTCCCGGCAGGCCGCGCGTCGAAGGTTCGTTGCTGCGCGACTTTGCCGTGGTGCTGGGGCGGCGCAAGCTGTGGGGCATCTATTTCGGCCACTTCGCCTGGGGCACCACGTCCACGTTCTTCCTGACCTGGTTTCCCACCTACCTGGTCACCTATCGCCATCTCGATTTCATCAAGGCCGGCTTCTACGCGTCGCTGCCGTTTCTCGGCGCCTTCGTCGGCGTGCTGTGCTCGGGCGCGCTGTCGGACTGGCTGTATCGCCGCGGCTTTTCAGCCTGAGCGTCGCCCGCAAGACGCCGATCATCGGCGGACTGGCGCTATCGACCAGCATCGTCGGCGCGAATTTCGTCGATCGCCCGGCGCTGATCATCCTGTTCCTGTCGCTGGCGTTCTTCGCCAACGGGCTGGCCTCGATCCACTGGTCGCTGGTGTCCGCCACCGCGCCGGAGCGGCTGATCGGCCTGACCAGCGGCATGTTCAACGGCGTCGGCGGACTGGCCGGCATCACCGCGCCGATCATCATCGGCTTGCTGCTGCGCGGCGGAGATTTCACCCGGCCGCTGACCTTCATCGCCTGCATCGCCCTGCTCGGCGCCTGCTCCTACATCTTCGTGGTGGGCAAGCTGGAGCGGGTGTCCGGATAACCAAGGACGGAGACCGCATCATGAAGATCACCAAGGTCGAGCCGCTGCTGATCGACCGCTTCCTGTTCGTGCGCATCAGCACCGATGCGGGGATCACCGGGCTCGGCGAATCCGGCACCTGGGGCCAGCTCGAGGCCTCGGCCGCGTCCATCGCCAAATACGGCGAGTACCTGGTCGGCAAGGACCCGGCGCCGATCGAGCACCATTGGAACGTGATGCTGCGCGCCAACCATTTCACCGGCGGCGCGATCACCGGCGCGGTCTCCGCCATCGACATCGCGCTGTGGGACATCAAGGGGAAGTTCTTCAACGTCCCGGTCTATGAGCTGCTCGGCGGCAGGATGCGCCACAAGGCGCGGCTCTACGGCCACGTGAAGGGCCGCACCATCGATAAGCTGGTCGAAGAAGCCAAGCGCCTGCGGGATGAGGGCTTCACGGCGCTCGGTCACCTCAATCCGCTGCTGGATGAGGAAGAGTCGGAACCTTACTACAAGTCTCACGCCGCCAAGATCGAAGAAGCCATCGACAACGTGCGCCGGCTGCGCGAGGCGGTCGGCCCGGGCGTCGATCTCTGCATCGAAATCCATCGCCGCATGACCCCGCCCGAGGCGATCGCGCTCGGGCGCGGGATCGAGAAATACACGCCGATGTTCTTTGAGGACCCGCTGCGCCCGAACAGCTTCGACGCCATGGCCTGGGTTGCCGACAAGATCGCCATTCCCGTCGCCACCGGCGAGCGCTTCCACAGCCTGTATCAGTTCCAGACGCTGCTGACCCGTCACGGCGTCGAGTATCTGCGGCCCGACGTGTGCCTGTGCGGCGGCATCACCGGGGCCAAGAAGATTGCCGCTATCGCCGAGGCGCACGATGCGCAGGTGGTGCCGCACAATCCGCTGTCGCCGGTCAGCACCGCGGCGTGTCTGCAGATCGCTGCCTGCATCCCGAACTTCGCCATCCAGGAATACCCCTCGCGCACCCCCGACCTGGACGGCAGCGCGGACCTGCTGGGCAGCGCGCTGGCGACCGGTCTGGCGGAGCAGGAGGGCGGCTTCATCGCCATCCCCGACGCACCGGGCATCGGGGTCGAGCTGGTGGCGGACGTGGAGCGCCGTTTCCCGCAGCGCCCGCGCCCGATCCGCATGCGCCCCCACGCGGACGGGTCGGTGGTCGATCAGTAGGGCGGAAAAGCGAAGCGCATTCCGCCATCGCGTGCGGCGGAATGCGCTGTGCTTTTCCGCCCTACGTTTGTGCTCAAACGAAAAAGGGCTCTGCCATACGGCAGAGCCCCTCTCCACAATCCAGCCGTCAGAAGATCAGATCCCGCGGTCGGCATACTCGGCCGCGAACTCCGGATCGAACACCCGCGGGATGTCGCTGCGGCTGATGCCGAGATCGGACAGATTCCCGATCCGACAGGCGCGCCCAACTCGTTCATCACCCGGTGCCGCTGCGCCATCCTGGTGACGATGCGAAGCGGCGCGGCGACCAGTTGCGACACCCAACCCGCTTGCCGGCGTGGCAGTACCGGCTCGTAATCGGCGTCATCCCAGGTGCTGTGATAGGAGAGCATCTCCGGCAGTTTGAAAGCGAACTCGTTCTTGTTGATCGAGGTGTTCATGGGTCTAACTCCCCCATGCCGTAGCTTCGGGTCCAGCGCGGCGTCGTCGTGGCGGGGCACCCCCGAGGCTTTTCGCACTGCAACATAAGAATGAATTGTCAGTCGGATGAGTGCCGAGTTGCTCGCCCAGCCATGCGCAAAAGCATGGCAAGGGCACGAAGATATGTTAACCAGTCTTACCGGCAACACGGCGGAACATCTCCAATGAGCAGCGCCGCGAGCCGGCTGGCGGCCCTGCGCGCGCGAGCTGGACCGGCGCGGGCTGCAAGGGTTCATCGTGCCCCGGGCGGACGAGCATCTCGGGGAGTACGTCCCGCGCTCGGCCGAGCGGCTGGCCTGGCTCACCGGCTTCACCGGCAGCGCCGGGCTGGCCGCCATCCTGCCCGATCGCGCCGCAGTATTCACCGACGGGCGCTACGTGCTGCAACTCGCGGCGCAGACCGACCCGGCCTGCTGGGAGCGTCGGCACATCACCGAGGAGCCGCCGCAGGACTGGCTGGCCGCCCACGCGCCGGCCGGGGCGAAGATCGGCTACGACCCGATGCTGATCAGCGAGGAAGCGCTGGCCCGCTACACCGAGGCCGGTCTGGCCATGCAGCCGGTGACCGACAATCCCAGTCGACGCCGATCTGGACCGATCGTCCGCCGCCGCCGCACGCGCCAGCGGTGCCGCACAAGCTGGAACACGCCGGGCGCAGCGCCGCGGACAAGCGCGCCGACATCGCCGGCCTGCTGCGGCAGGCGAAGCAGGATGCGGCGGTGATCACCGACCCCGCCTCGATCGCCTGGCTGCTCAATATCCGCGGCGGCGACGTGCCGTTCACGCCCGTTCGCGCTCGGCTTTGCGCTGATCGACGCGGCCGGTCAGACGCAGCTTTTCATGGACCCGGCCAAGCTGGGCGACGCGACCCGCGCGTGGCTCGGCAACGAGGTGTCCCTGGCCGGACGCGAGGCGCTGGAACCGGCGCTGGCGCGGCTGACCGGCAAGCGGGTCCGCGTCGATCCGGCCGGCTCGCCGGTCTGGTTCGCCCAGGCCTCCGTCAGGCGGGGGCGGTCGTCGTCGCCGGCGCCGATCCGTGCGCTGCTGCCGAAGGCGTGCAAGAACCCGGTCGAGCAGCAAGGCGCCCGGGACGCGCATCTGCGCGATGCGGTCGCGGTGTGCCGGTTTCTGCACTGGCTCGGCTTCGCCGGATCCGGCGGCGACGAGACCGAGCTGTCGGCCGCGGCCCACCTGCTCGCCCTCCGCGCCAGGACAGCGGAGTTCCGCGGCGAAAGCTTCCCCGCCATCTCCGGCGGCCGGCGAGCACGGCGCCATCATCCACTACCGGGTGACGCCGGAGATCGAACCGCCCGATCCGGCCAAACGAGGTGTACCTGATCGATTCCGGCGCTCAGTACCTGGACGGCACGACCGACATCACCCGCACCATCTGGACCGGTCCCGGCGATCCGCCGCGCAGACAGCTCGGCAACGGGCGACGCGGGTGATGAAGGGCCACATCGCCATCGCCACGCTGGTGTTCCCGCAGGGCATCGGCGGCGTGCATCTGGATGCGTTCGCCCGGCGCGCGCTGTGGCAGGCGGGCCTCGACTACGACCACGGGACGGGCCACGGGGTCGGCAGCTATCTGTCGGTCCATGAGGGCCCGGTCAGCCTGTCGCGGCTGGCCAGGCCGGTGCCGATCGCCGCCGGCATGATCCTGTCGAACGAGCCGGGATACTACCTGCCCGGCCATTATGGCATCCGCCTGGAGAACCTGCTGCTGGTCCAGCCGGCGGAACTGCCCGGTGCCGCCAAGCCGTTCCTGCGCTTCGAGACGCTCACGTTGGCGCCATTCGATCGCCGGCTGCTCGATCCACGCCTGCTCGATGCCGCCGAGATTGCCTGGCTGGACGCCTATCACGTCCGAGTGGACCGGGAGGTCGGGCCGGCGCTGCCCACCGATGCGCGCGACTGGCTGGCAGCCGCCTGCGCGCCGCTCGGGAGCGGTTGAGGCTGAGATTTCCTGTGGCACCGCGTCAGCGGCGGTTGTCGATCCGGGGCGGCCTCGAACGTCTGAAGGTCGGAGAGCCGCGAGCGGCGCGGTCTCGCCAACGGGCCCGCAGGAGGGGCAGAACGACATGCAGTACATGCTGATGATCTATGAGGACGATCGCATCTACGGTCCGGACAAGGACGGTCCGGCCATGCAGGAAATCCACGCCAAACACATGGCCTTCATTGCCGAAACCGGCCCGGCCAAGGTCGGCGGCGCCGGGCTCAAGGGAACCGCCGCGGCAACCACCGTGCGGACGGCCGGCGGCGTGAAGACAATTCATGACGGCCCTTTCGCCGAGACCAAGGAACAGCTCGGCGGCTTCTATCTGATCGACGTGCCCGACCTGGATGCCGCGATCGCCCTCGCCAGAAAGGTGCCGCTGCTGCGGGACGGCGCGATCGAGATTCGGCCGCTGCTCGGACCCGGGTGACGGCTCGCGGCGCTCGATCGGGCGGTGCGGACGGCGGGCGGGCGCATCATCGCCGCGCTCGCTGCCCGCTTCCGCGATCTCGACATCGCCGAGGAGGCGTTCGCCGATGCCTGCGCGCGGGCTGCGGAGACCTGGCCGCGTACCGGTGAGCCGGGCGATCCGGCTGCCTGGCTGTATCATGTCGCACGGCGTTGCGTGCTGGACGCGCTGCGCCGGCGCCGCACCCGCGAGCGGCTGGCGCCCGATCCGGCGGACTTCGAGCCGACCGCGGAGGACGCCATGATCAGCGATGCGACCCTGATTCCGGACGAGCGGCTCAGGCTGATTTTCGTGTGCTGCCACCCGGCCGTTGCGGTCGAAGCGCGGGCTGCGCTGACGCTCCGGCTGGTATGCGGCCTCAGTCACCAACGAGATCGCCCGCGCCTATCTCGTCCCCGAGGCGACCTTGGCCCAGCGCCTGGTGCGGGCCAAGCGCAAGATCGCCGATGCCGGTGTGCCGTTCGAGGTGCCCGGGCCGGACGCCTGGCCCGACCGGCTGGACGCGGTGCTGTCCACATTGGAAGTGGCGTATGCAAAAGCCCACGAGGATGCCGCCGCGGCCGGCCCGCACGCCGGCTACGCCCGGGAAATCCTGGACCTGACGCGGGTGTTGACCGAGCTGCTGCCCGACGAGCCGGAGGCGCTGGCGCTTGCCGCACTGGTTCGCTACGCCGAGGCGAGGCGGCCGGCGCGGCTCGACAGGAATGGCGTGATGGTCGCGCTGTCCGATCAGGACCCGGCGCTGTGGCAGCGTCCGCTGATCGACGAAGCAGACACGTACCTGAAGCGTGCCGCCGGCCAGGGGCCGCCTGGTTCGCGGACGTTGCAGGCGGCGATTCACGCGACGTGGTGCGCCAGGCAGGGTCTCGCCGAGCCCGCTCCCTGGCGCGAGGTGTTGGCGCACTACGATGTGCTGCTTGCGCATCGCGACGATCCGATCGTGCGGCTGAACCGCGCGGTGGCACTGGCCGAGGTTGCCGGGGTGAAGCCCGCCCTGGACGAGGTCGAGGCGATGGACCCGCACAAGCTCCAGAATTTTCTGCCCTACCACGCGGTGCTTGCCGATCTGCTGCGCCGGACCGGGCGCATTCAGGAGGCTCGAGAGGCATACTCGACCGCCCTTGCCCTCGACCCCGCCCCAGCCGAGCGACGCTGGCTTGAACAGCGCCAACAGGGCCTGGAGGGATCAGGGTTGACGCCGCCATCCTCGCTCCGCACATCGGGATGATGGCCGATCCGTTCGTTATCCCGGAGGAACCCACCGGCGCCGACGCGATCGCCGCGATCGGCGAGGAGCTGGCGGTGTTCGACGACTGGATGGAGCGGTATCAGTTCATTATCGAACTGGGCCGCAAGTTGCCTCCATTTCCGCCCGAGTGGATGAACAACTCCCATCGCGTGCCGGGCTGCCAGAGCAAGGTGTGGATGGAGGCGGTGCTGCGCGATGGCCGGCTGTGGTTCGCCGGTACCTCCGATGCGGCGATCGTAGCTGGTCTGATCGCACTGCTGCTGCGGGTCTATTCCGGCCGGTCACCGCAGGAGATCGCGGCGACTGATCCGGTGTTCCTGAAGGAGCTGGGATTGCTGGAGGCACTCTCGACCAATCGCGGCAACGGTATCGCGGCCATGGCGCGCAAGGTGCGAGAGGTGGCGGCGCTTCAGCCGGCAGTGTGAGTCCGCACGCCAATGTCATTCGACCAGGTTCGGTGATGCTGGCTTAAAGCCCCCTGGACGGATTGGTGGGAAATCTTGCCACCAGTCCCTCGCTCCTGCGATGATACCGCGATGGCCAGCGTGGAAAAGCTCAGCGTCGCCCTGACCCCCGACATGGTGGCCGAGATGCGCGCGGCGGTGGAGATTGGGGACTACGGCAGCGTCAGCGAGGTGGTACGTGAAGCGCTGCGCGACTGGCGCTTGCGCCGCAGGATCGATGCGCTGGAAACCGAGGAGTTGCGGCGCCTGGTGCAGGAAGGCATCGACAGCGGGCCAGGGCTGGATGCTGCTTCGGTCTTTGCCCGGCTGCGCGCCCGGTTTGGTCCGCCCCCGGCCGAATGAGCCTGCCTCGCCGGCTACTCCTTTCACCCCGTGCGGTTGCCGACCTGGAGGAGATTACCGACTACATTGCCCGGGAGAACCCGGCCCGGGCAGCAAGTTTTGTCGCCGAACTGGAAACGAAGTGCAGCGCGGTTGCCGCGGCGCCAGAGTTTTACCCCGCCCGCACCGATCTGGCTCCGGGGCTGCGGATGGCGCCACATGGCCGCTACCTCGTGCTGTTTCGCGAATTGCCGAACGAGAACACGGTGCGGGTTGAGCGTGTGTTGCACGGCGCCCGCAACCTGCCGCGGCTCATTCGATAGGGACCGGCTTGAACGCGCTCGTTGAAGCAACCGAGCTGACGGTCACCTTCCCGTCCGGCCGCGGCTTGTTCGGCCGGGGCGGGGCGGGGCTTCGTGCCGTGGATCGGCTCAGTCTGGCGGTTGCCGCCGGGGAAGTGCTCGGCCTGGTCGGCGAATCCGGCAGCGGCAAGACCACCGCCGGACGGGCCATTCTGCGGCTGATCGAGCCCACCGGAGGGGCCGTCCGGTTTGAGGGCGCCGACATCACCCACCTGGACAAGCCCGCATTGCGCCCGTTGCGTCGGCGCATGCAGATGATCTTCCAGGACCCGTATTCCAGCCTGAACCCGCGCCTGAAAGTTCGGGATATCGTCCGGGAGGCGTTCGTCATCCACGGCATCGGCAGCCCGCGCGACCACGCCGAGCGGGTTGCCGGACTGCTGCGCCAGGTCGGGTTGCCGGCGGACGCGATGGATCGCTATCCGCACGAATTCTCCGGCGGGCAGCGCCAGCGTATCGGCATCGCCCGGGCGCTGGCGGTGGAGCCGGTGTTCGTGGTGGCCGACGAACCGGTCTCGGCGCTGGATGTGTCAGTGCAGGCGCAGGTGCTGAACCTGCTGCTGGATTTGCAGCGCTCGCTCGGGCTGGCGATGCTGTTCATCGCGCACGACCTGGCTGTCGTGCAGTACGTCAGCGACCGTGTGGTGGTGATGTATCTCGGCCGGGTGATGGAAACGGCGCCGAGCGAGACGATCTATCGCCGCCCGCTGCATCCTTACACGGTGGCGCTGCTGGAGGCCGCGCCGGAGCCGGACCCGGCGGCGCGCCGGCAGGTGGCAGGGCTGCGCGGGGAGATGCCGAGCCCGTTCGCTCCGCCGTCCGGCTGCGTGTTCCGCACGCGTTGCCCGTATGCGATCGACGAGTGCGCCCGGATCGAGCCGCCGCTGGTGGAAGTGGCGGCGGGACACGCGAAGGCGTGCATTCGGGATGATATCCTGTAGTGTAGCACGACGCCGCCCTGGACCTGACTGGGATGGACAAGGCGGCTGAGCAGTCCGGCGGCTTATGCCAGCGGCCCTGTCGGGTGACTGCTTTCGAGCCATACGGACGTTCTCTGGGCTTTCTGCGGTCCCGAAAATCAACGTTCCCAGAAACCAGCGAGAGCCTACGCGCTCATAGTAGCGGTGGTTTCACAAGCCTGAACGACTTTCGGCAGATAGCTCCGGCAGAAGTCCAGATATGTCCTGACAATAGTGGATTGGTGACGGTGAGGCGGATAGAGCAGATTGATGGGCCACTCGGGCAACGGGAATTGCGGCAGTAGCGGAACCAGGCGCTTTTCCCGGATGGGCGCGGCCGCCAGGAAGGGCGGCAGCTCCGTTACCAGGTCGCCCCCGAGTGCGCGGCGGCATAAGTGATGGTAGTCGTTTGTAGATAGCGTCGCCTTAGGCTCGACCACGTGCCCGCCCAATTCCCATCGGGCCGGGACATCAACGCGCGACGCCCATACCGCGCACGGGAAGCGATGAAGCGCATCGGGCTTGTCCGGCACTCCGAAGCGCGCGATCAACTTTGGACTGGCCACGAGAATATTGCGAAAGGACAGAATACGTCGCGCCACCATGGCCTCGTGCACGATCGCACCGACGCGAAGGGCGACATCGATGCCGTCCTCGATCAGGTCCATTCGACGCTCGGTCGAGTAGACGTAGATCTGGATGTCCGGATAGCGTTGCTGAAACGCTGCCAGCAAATCCCACCACGGCTCAAACGTCTGGGGTAACGATAGCCGCAGGCGTCCCTTCAGGTGGGCCTGGTCACTTGCTACGGCTTGCTCGGCCTCCATCAGGGCTTCGATACCGCGGCCAGCATGCTCATACAGCCGCATTCCGGCGTCGGTAAGTTTCGCGCCTCTCGCCGAGCGCTCCAGCAACTGCACGTGGAGTTGCCGTTCCAGGTCGCGTACCCGACGGCTTAGCGTTGGAAGCGGGATTCCGAGACGGGTCGCCGCCGCTGAGAGGCTGCCCGCCTGAACGACCGCGACAAACATGCGGGTGGCATTCAGATCCATGCGGGAAGCCTACCATATTTGATAGGCATGTTGTCAAATCTGCTAGTTTATTTCCATATTTGCTCGACCTACTGTAACTCACTAAAGGAACTTCACCTGGAAACACTATGACAAAGACCCGCACGAGGATTTGGCAGCCATGTCACTAGTGATAGCGAGTACCGCCGCGTCGGCCCAAACGACGGCTTCATCAACTGAGCTCATCACCGTCGAGAATTACAATCGCGCGCAGACCGATGTAAATTTCGCCGGGGTGGTCAAGAATGGCGGCTTCGGAAAATTCCGGCATGGTCGTGAGTTGGCTCCTCCCGTCCAGCAAGGCATTGTCCGACCCAACCGCGATACGTTGTATTCGTTTGCGATTTTCGACCTCGATGCCGGACCGGTGACGATTATTCTGCCGAACGGCGCCAAGCGTTTCATGGGGATGCAGGTCGTCAATCAGGATCAATACACGCCGGCGATCTATTACGGGGCGGGTACGTCACACCCTGACCCGGGAGATGATTGGCACGCGCTATGCTATTGCCGTTGTCCGTTTCCTTGTCGATTTTTCGAACAAGGAAGAAATCCAGCAAGTCCACGCCTTGCAGGATGCGATCAAGTTCAGCCAGGAGCACCCCGGCACGTTCGAAATCCCCAACTGGGATCAGGCAAGCCTCAAGAAGGTACAAACAGCACTTTTGCAGCTTGGAACCACGGTCTCCGATACGCGGCGCATGTTTGGCGCCAACGAGCATCAGGTCGATCCGGTGAAGCACTTGATTGGAAGCGCCATGCTGTGGGGCGGTAATCCCGAGAAGGACGCCCTGTATCTGCCGATCACGCCGGCCCGAAATGACGGTAAAACCATGTACAAGCTGACGGTCGGGGATGTCCCTGTCGATGGTTTTTGGTCGCTCACCGTCTACAACAGTGAGGGTTACCTCCAGCCGAACCAGGACAACGCCTATTCAGTGAACAGTATCACGGCGAAAAAAGGTCCGGATGGTTCGATCACCATCCAATTAGGCGGGTGTGACGGCAAAATCCATAATTGTCTGCCGATCACTGAAGGGTGGAATTACACGGTGCGCCTCTTTGAGCCGCGACCGGAAATCCTCGCTGGCACATGGAAGTTTCCGTTGGCACAGCCCGAGGGTTGAGCCTGGCTTGCTGCTCTTCATGGCAGAAACGACCGACATGGGCGCAAACATACCTCGGGACGATAGCTCCATTCAGTTTGCTTCCGACCCATAGCAGTCACTGGACGTCCTCCTGCCTGGACGAACTCCTACCTTCGATCCCAAGGTGGACGTCGGCTGAGGATCCACCAGTAGCGACCGTGGAGTCGGAAGCCACAGCGACCCTCGCACAACGAGTTCCTCATCCTTCCTCCGCCTCTGAACCGGGCGGATTACGGGCGATTCGCGGGATAGTACGGCAGCGGAACGCGCGGCAGGGGTGGGCAGGGCTTCGGCTCGTCAGGCGTGCCGCAGTTCTCCCCGCTGTACGCAGGATTGGCAGAATAGGGATGAGCTGGACCACCGCGGTAGGAAGGCGGTGGCGGCGGCGGTGGCGGTGGCGCGCCCGGTGGGTAGTAGCCGGGCGGGTACGCCGAAACCTGCGCATGGGCCGGATCGTGGGAATAGCAGGTCACCAGCAGACACAATGACAGGAGCAGAATCAGGCGGGGCATTCGGTCCTCCCGATGACAACAGGTCAGGATTTTTGGCTGCACGTGATGCAAGAACACGCTGTCCATAGCCGCTGAACGGGTGGTTCCGGGCGCCGCAATGTTTCGTCCGATACCCCTCCCCTGCCCCTCCCAAGGGGGGAAAAAGCTGGGCGACCCCCTACGGCTTCAGCTTTTCGGCGCCGTTGGTGATCGCGTGACCGGTTGCCGAAATGTCCTGTCCGGCGCCGGCGGTGGTATTGCACGCGCTCAGCAGTGCGCCGGTTCCCATCAGCAGGAGGAATGCAAAACAGGCGGCGAGCAGTTTGCGCATGGCGACCTCTGTCATGTTCTGCGGTCGGAAACGGCACGCGGGGTGGAAAAACACCCAACTGCGGCCCGGCCAGCCGGCGACCATATCGCCGCGAAAAGGATTATTGCAAGGCCGACAACGGGCGAGCCCCATGCGTTTCCAGGCTCCACGGCACGGGCAGCGGTCCGGCGGCGATCCTTGATGCTCATCCTTGACCCTGCCCAGTCGGCACTGCCATTTCCCGCCCACGCGACACGGCGGCGCCCGCCGCACGGGAGATCAATGGCTGCGCTGGTGACGGTCACGACAGACGAGGCGGAGATCCGCCTCGATCGCTGGTTTCGCCGGCACTTTCCGGGTCTGCCGCAGAGCGCGATCCAGAAGCTCTGCCGCACCGGGCAGGTACGGGTGGACGGGCACCGGGCCGAGGCGGCGATGCGGCTGGCACCCGGCCAGGCCGTTCGCGTGCCGCCGCTCCCGCCGGCTCCGGCGGCCGCTCCGAAACCGGTGCCCGAGCTCGATCCGGGACTCGCCAAGGACCTCCAGCGTCTCGTGCTGTATCGCGACGACCACCTGATCGCCCTCAACAAACCGCACGGGCTGCCGGTCCAGGGCGGTCCGGGCATCACGCGTCATCTGGATGCCTGGCTCGATGCGCTGCGCTTCGGCGCGCCCGACCGGCCGCGACTGGTGCATCGGCTTGATCGCGACACCTCCGGCGTGCTGCTGCTGGCGCGCACGCCCGGGGCTGCCGCCAAACTGGCGGCCGCCTTCCGCGGCCGCACTGTCGAGAAGACCTACTGGGCCGTCGTTGCCCGCCGTCCGGTCCCGCCGGAGGGCCGCATCGACCTGCCGCTGAAACGCGTCGGCGGCGCCCGCGGCGAGCGGTCTGCCCCGACCGACCGCGATGATGACCAGGGCGCTCGCGCCATAACCGATTTCCGCACGCTCGATCACGCCGGCAAGCTCGCCTGGCTGGAGCTGCAGCCGCTGACCGGGCGCACCCATCAGCTCCGGGTGCATTGCGTGGCGATCGGCGCGCCGATCCTGGGCGACGTGAAATACGAACAGCCCGACCAGAACAACGCCTTCGCCGCGACCGTGGCCGGGCTGCCGGAAGGGCTGCACCTGCACGCGCGCGCACTGCGCTTGCCGCATCCGGATGGCGGCACCCTGCTGGTCGAGGCCGACCTGCCGCCCCACATGGCGGAGACCTTCCGCACGCTCGGCTTCGCCGCTCCGGCGGCATCCGCGCCGCAGCGCCGGTAAACAAGAGGCGCAGCTTGGCCGGTCCACGCAAACCCAGACGGCATTGGCTTCGCACCGGCGGCATCGTGGTGGCCGCGGCAATCGGGCTGCTGGCGATCGCGGCGGTGGTGTTCATCGCGACCTTCAGGGCGGACAGCTACAAGCCGCGCATTGCCGCCGCGGTGCAGGCCGCGACAGGCCGCAGCCTGGCGCTGAACGGCCCGATCGGGCTGGCCTTCTCGCTGCACCCGACGATCGAGTTGCGCGATGTGGCGCTGGCCAACCCGCCCGGTTTCTCGCGTCCGGACATGGCGCGCATTCAGGCGATCGAACTGCAGTTGGACCTGATCCCGCTGCTGCACCAGCGGATTGCGATCCGGCGGCTCGTGCTGGTCCACCCGGACATCCTGCTGGAGCGGACCGCGCAGGGGCAGACCAACTGGCAATTCGCGGTCAGGCACCCGCCGACGGCCCCGGCCCCGCCCACCGTGCCGCAATCACGCGCCCGGCAGGCACTGGTCTCGGTGACCGAGTTGCGGGTCGAGGATGGCGTTTTCGCTTACCGCGACGACCATACCGGACATGTGGCGCTGGTCTCGGTGCCGACGCTCGCAGCCACCGCGGCTTCGGCCGAGTCGCCGCTGCACGTGGCCGCGGACGCGGCGGTGAACGGACTTTCCACTCAAGATCAACGCTGAAACAGGCTCCCTTGAGGCATTGCAGCAGCCGGCGCTAAAACCGTGGCCGGTTAAAGCGACGGTGACCGCCGCGGGTGCCACGCTGAATGCGTCCGGCACGATCGCCCAGCCGCTTGAAGGGCGTGGCTATGCGCTGGCGCTGGACGGCAACATCCCGGACCTCGCCGCCCTGGCGCCGTTCGCGCCGAATGCCGGGCTGCCGCCGTTGCACGCAGTCGCAGTATCCGCCCGCATTGCCGATACCGGCGGGCCGTTTCCGCAAGTCTCGGCGCTGACCTTGCGGGCTGGCGCGTCCGATCTCGGCAGCGTCGTGGCCGGACTGAAGCTCGACAAGCTCGACATCTCGGCACCGGGTCTGGACCAGCCGGTGCACGCCGACATGTCCGGCAGCTTCGCCGGGGCGCCGTTGACGCTGGTCGGGTCGGTTGGCGCTCCGTCCCGGCTGCTGTTCGGGGAGCCGGCCGGTCCGTTCCCGATCGATGTCACGGCGCAGGCGGCCGGCGGCACGATCGGCCTGAAGGGCGGCATCGCGGACCCCGCCCGTCTCACTGGGCTCGATCTGGCTGTCAACGCGCAAATTCCTGATCTTGCAGCATTGTCTCCCCTCGCCGGGCGTCCGTTGCCGGCCCTGAAGACCGTCGTCGTCCAGGGGCGGCTCGCGGCGCCCGGTGGCATCGCCAAGGGGATCGGGCTGCAAGGGGCGAAACTGACCTCCACCCAGGCCGACCTCGCTGGGGATATCGCGATCACCCCCATCGGGATCACCCCTGGGCAGCCGGTCTCGATCCGCGCCCAGCTCACCGGCGAACGGGTGGACGCCGACGCCCTGCGCGTGGCGTTCCGCCAACCGACCCCCGTGGCGTTCCGCCAACCGGCTCCGGCGATACCTGCCCCAGCCGCCCCGGTGACGCCACCCTCGGTCACCGCCCCGACTGTCCATCCACCGGCCGCCCATGCCGGGCATGTCATTCCCGACACGAAACTGCCGCTCGACCGGCTGCGCGACGTGAATGCGGATATCCAGATCGCCGTGGCCGCGCTGACCACCGGCGGGGAGACCTGGCACGATGTTGCCGGCCACCTGCTGCTGCGCGACGGCAAGCTTCAGCTATCACCCTTCAAAGCAGCTCTGCCGGCCGGCCCGCTGGACCTGGCGGTAACCGCCGATACGACCCAGACGCCCCCGCCGGTCACGCTTCGGCTGCGCGCGCCATCCCTGGCGCTGGCGCGAGTGCTGGCACTGATTGGGCGCCCCGGGGTCGCCAAGGGGACGCTCGACCTCAGCGCCGACCTGCACGGTACCGGCGACAGCCCCCACGCCCTTGCCGCGAGCCTGAACGGGACACTGGTGGCCAGCATGAGCGGTGGGGAAATCGATAACCGCGTGCTGGAATCGATGCTCGGTCCGGTGATCGCCCGCGGCAACCCGATCGGATTGCTGGAACGCGGCAGCAGCAGCGAGATCCGTTGTTTCGCGGCGCGGCTGACGGCCCATGATGGCATGGCGACTTTGAATCCTTTCCTGCTGAACACCAGCCTGATCACGGTCGATGGCAGCGGCGGCCTGAACCTGGGGGCGGAGACGCTGGACCTGCACCTGCGCCCGCAGGGACGGATCGGCGGCACGGCGTTTTCGGTTCCTCTGACGGTCAGCGGCGGGTTCGCCCAACCGCGCGTCGCCATGAACCAAACCGGCGCGGCGGGCGAGGTCGAGGCGGTGATCGGGGCGCTGGCCGGTCGGGCCGGCCTGCCGGCGCCGGGCGTCCCATCCTGCGCGTCCGTGCTGGCCCAGGCACGCGGCGAATCGGCAGCGTCGGCCCCTGCCCCTGCCCGGGCCGCGGCGGCACCGAAGCCTAAGGTGCCCAATGCCGGGGCGTTGCTGCGCCAGTTGTTTCGTTGATTCGGTGAAACGCTTCTGGGACAGCACGGCCATCGAACCCGTCGGAGCGGGGTTCGGCATCCTGCTCGACCGCCGGCCGGTGCGGCTGCCGGGCGGCGCGGCCCTGGTGGTCGGACCGGAGCGGTTGGCCCGGGCCATCGCGGCCGAGTGGCAGGCAGCCGGGCCGGACATGAGCGTCGCGGATACCCCGTTGACCCGACTTGCCGGAACGGCGCAGGAGCGGATCGTCGGAGATCCCTGGCCCACCATTGACGCCATCGCCCGCTACGGCGAGAGCGACCTGCTGTGCTACCGTGCCGAGGCGCCTGAGGCGCTGGTGCGTCGGCAGGCGGAAAACTGGCAGCCCTGGGTCGATTGGGCCGCGCGGACACACGACGCGCCGCTGCGTATCACCGTGGGGGTGGCGCCGATCCGGCAGCATCGCGGGGCCATCGCGGCGTTGCGGAAGGCGGTTGCCGGCTTCGATCCGTATGGGCTGGCTGGATTGGGGCTGGCGGTTCCGGCACTCGGCAGCTTGGTGCTGGGACTGGCGCTCGCCGAAGGGTTGCTGGAGCCGGACGCCGCTTTTTCCCTGGGCGCGCTGGACGAGCTGTTCCAGGCGGAGTTGTGGGGCCAGGACAATGAGGCGGTGGCGCGGCGCGCCGGCATCGCCGCGGAGATTGCTTTGGCGGCGCGTTTCATCCGGTTGATCCGGAATGAGGAACGGTCATGAACGCCAAGCGTCTGATCATCGCCGGCCGCGTGCAGGGGGTGGGGTTCCGCGACTGGATGGCCGAGCGCGCCGCGGCGCTGGGCGTGGCGGGCTGGGTGCGCAACCGGGTCGACGGCACGGTGGAGGCGCTGATCGCCGGGGACATCGACGCGGTGGAAGAACTGGCGCGGCTGTGCCGCCGTGGGCCTCGGCTGGCCGAGGTGGTGAGCATCACCGAAGAACTGGCGGAGCCGCCGGAGCAGCCGGGATTTCACAAGAAGGCGCGGTCGGGGTGAGGGTTCGAAGGTTGGATCGCGGTGCAGCGTTATAGGCGATCTCCGTTTGGGGATTCTGAACGTGCAGGCGGCAGCCTGGGGCTTTGGCTCGGCCTGGCTTGCTCAGGCATGGCATTTGATCGGTCGGCGGGTCTGAACCCGATTGGGCGGTCTCGACCAGGGCCGCTTCCTGCCGCCCCGAAACAGCAATGATCTCCTTCTTCTTCAATCGACGCGTTTTCGGCCGGAGCTTCAGTTTTGTCGCGATCCTACGCAGTGCAGTTGCCGGGGCCGGCCTGCCTGTGGCGGTCCTGTTGGGATGCGTGCCGTTCGTGCCGGGGGTCCTCGGGCTGCTGAGTGCCGAAACCATGAAGTGAGCCGGCGCCGAATACCTCGTTCCAGGCGGCGCGCAAGGCGGTATCGGCCTCCCGCAGGTCAGCGTTGATCCCGAGCGCCTGAAGGCTGGTGACGCCGTGCTCGCGGATGCCGCAGGGGACGATTCCGCCGAAATGGGACAAGTCGGGCGCCACGTTCAGCGCCACGCCGTGCCAGGTGATCCAGCGGCTGACGCGAACGCCGATGGCGCCGATCTTGGCCTCCCTGCCCGCTGGGCCGGCGACCCAGATGCCGATGCGGCCCAGCCGGCGCTCACCCTGGACGCCGAGACGGGCCAGGGCGCGGATCAGCCATTCTTCCAGCCCGTGCACGTAGCAGCGCACGTCGCGTGGCGGCACGGTGCCGTGCGGGCGATTGAGATCGAGCATAACGTAGGCGATGCGCTGTCCGGGGCCGTGATAGGTCCATTGGCCGCCTCGGCCGACGTGGAACGCGGGGAAGCGGCCCGGTTCGGCCAGGTCGGCGGGGTTGGCGGAGGTGCCGGCGGTGTAGAGGGGCGGATGCTGGAGGAGCCAGACGAGTTCGGGCGCGGCGCCGGAGCGGATGGCGGCGACGCGGGCTTCCATATCCGTAAGCGCGTCGGGATAGGCGGTCAGGCCATCGGTGAGGCGCCATTCAGGGGTGGCGATTGAAGCTGTGTCGGTCATCGGCTATATCCGGCGGCCTTGCCCACGGTGCGGTCGTGGCGGAATGGTAGACGCGCAAGCTTGAGGTGCTTGTGGGGGAAACCCCGTGGAAGTTCGAGTCTTCTCGACCGCATGTAGCACGTAGATCGGCTGGTGCGTGATGGGCGCGCGCCGTTCAGGCAAAATCCAATCGTACGACGGGCCGGAATTGGGGTCGGCGAACCGTAACGTCAGGCGGTTTCGCAGGACGCTGAGACGCGGGCAGGGCCGGGCATGACGGTGAAACGCCAGCCAACGCCGTCATGTTAGCACCTGTGCGCGAAAGCGGGCATTACGCCGGGAGAGTACGGCGCTCGGACTGGCTGCGGGTGCAGCCTGGCTGCTACTCGCGACGATAGACCAGTGGTTTCGGCTCAAACGTCACGTTATCGTCCAGCGGATAGACCGGACGTTTGCAGATCGTATGCCCCAGACTGAGCAAGTCCGCCGAGGTGGCGCCGGGCGCATCGATGTTGAAGTTCTTTTCTACCCACGAGTCGTACATCTGGTACTCGGTGTGCGGGCACTTCACCACGATCAGATCGAAGGTTTGGGGGTCCAGGCCGTTGGCGTAATACAACGCGCGATCGATCAATCCGACTGTTCGGCTGATCACCACAACGGTGAAGCTGCCGAAACTCAGTACCGCGGTCGGGCCGGCGTCGAAGGCGGCGCGCATCGATTCGAACCGTCCGCGGCCGCGCGACAGCGATTCCACCGTGGCCGTCACCTGCATCGGCGTGAAGCGCCGGCGGTCCAGCGCGCCGCCCAGTTGCACGGTTACGGTTGCACCGACACCGGCGGCGTGCGCGGCACGTGCAGCCTCGGGGTCCATGATCTGCGCCAGCACGCGCTTCGTTGTCCCGGCATCCTGCAACGCCTTGATGATGACGTTGGAATCACCGGCGGCGCCGGATGAGGTGGCGTCGGCGGCATCGGTGAACACCACCGGCCCGGTCATCCATTTCGCCTGCGCGATCGCCCGGTCCAGCGCGATCAGCTTGCCTTGCATGCGATGGCGCAGCGGCCAGAACTCGCGCGCCAGGCGTGTGGCCTCGGCGGCGGCCCGGTCGCTGTCGCGCTGCTCGGCCATGATGATGACCTGGCTGCACAGTTCCGGCACGTCGGTGAACGGGTTGCCGATCATGATTCCGGCCGCCAGTGCCGTGCCGTCCTGTTCCAGCCGTTTCGCCTCCCGGATCAGGTCGCCGTAGCAGCCGGTGCGGGTGATCAGCTCGTCGCCGCGGACCAGGGCGGGGATAGTTACGCGGGCAATCACCGGCTTGAGCCGGCGGGCGATGACGTCCAGCAGCACGCGGGCCGCCCGCGCGCCGGTATCGGCGAAATCGACGTGCGGGTAGGTGTGGTAGATCGCCAGCCCGTCGATCTGGCGCAGCATGCGGTCGGTCAGGATGCCGTGCAGATCGAGCGAGATCACGATCGGCATGGCGGGTCCGGCCATCTGTCGGATGCGTTCCAGCAGAAAGCCTTCGGGATCGAGTTCCCCGTCCGCGCCCATGGCGCCGTGCAGGGACACGAACACCGCATCGACGTCGTTGATCCCTCCGGCCACGGCATCCAGCAATTCGGATGACAGTCGGCGCCATCCCGCCGCGGACAGCAAGCCGGCACTGCCGGAGCGGGCGCCGTAGGTCGGCACCAGCGTGACATCGCCGGCTGCCTCGAATACCGACAGAGCGCCGCCGATCGCCGTGTTCAACCCGCGCTGGCCCAGCATTTCCTCGCCGCGCTCGATATGGAAGTAGCCGTAATCCGATGGTATCGGATTGAACGACGAGATTTCCTGCATGCATTCGGCGATCAGGATGCGTGGCATGGCGGGCTCCTCAGATGATTTCATCAGGTGGCGGCAGGGTGCCGTCGGCGGCCGGCAGGCAGGCGACCGCGCTGCCGTTGGCCAGCACGGTCAGCGGCGGATCGATCTCGTGGCAGCGCGGCTCGGCATAGCGGCAGCGCGGGGCAAACCGGCAGCCCTTCGGCAGTTCCGTCGCGCTGGGCACGTCGCCGGGCAGTACGTGGCGGTGCCTGGGACGGTCCGGATGCGCGGCCGGGACCGCCGACAGCAGCGCGCGCGTGTAGGGGTGTTCGGGATGGGCGAATAGCGCATCGACATCGGCCAACTCCACCACGCGGCCGAGATACATCACCGCGATGCGGGTGGAGATGTGGCGCACCACCGCGAGGTTGTGCGAAATGAAAAGATACGTCAGTCCGAGTTCCTGCTGCAAATCCTGCATCAGGTTGATGATCTGCGACTGCACGGATACGTCCAGCGCCGAGACGGCTTCATCGCACACCACGAATTCCGGCTTCAGCGCCAGCGCGCGGGCGATGCCGATGCGCTGGCGCTGGCCGCCGGAAAATTCGTGCGGGTAGCGGTGCGCCGCCTCGCGCGGCAAGGCGACCAGGTCCAGCATGTCGGTCGACCCAGCGCTGGCGCTCGGCGCGGTCGCCGAGGCGGTGGATGGCGTACGCCTCGGCGATGATGGCGCCGACCGTCTTGCGCGGATTGAGCGAACCGAACGGGTCCTGGAAGATGATCTGCAGGTCTCGCCGTCGCCGGCGCAGCGCTTTGCGGCCGAGCCGCGTCAGTTCCGTGCCCTTGTGGATGATGGTACCGTCGGTCGGTTCGAGCAGCCGCAGAAACAGAGCGACCGAGCGTGGATTTGCCGCAGCCGGATTCGCCGACCAGGCCGAGCGTTTCGCCCTTGCGCACGCCGAGATCGACGCCATCGACCGCGCGCACCACGGCGCCGGCGCCGATCCCGCCGCGGGCCGGGAAAGTGCTTGTACACGCCGCGTGCTTCGATCAGCAGATCGGTCATCCGGCTGCCGCCTGCACGTAGCCGAAGGGCCGGATGCAACCGACACGGTGATCAGCGGCCAAGGGACGCAGCGCCGGCGGCATGGCCTCGCACGGCGTCCTGCCGATACGGGCAGCGCGGGGCGAAGCGGCAGCCCGGCGGCATCGTCAGCGGTCCCGGAATGGATCCGGCGATTGCTGTCAGCCGGTGCCGCCGTCCCGTTACATCCGGAACCGAGCCCAGCAGGGCTTCCGTATAGGGATGCGCGGCGGTGTCGAAGATGGTCCGCACCGGCGCCAGTTCGGCCACGCGCCCGGCATACAGCACCATGACGCGATCGGTGATCTCGGCAATCACCCCGAGATCATGCGTGATCAGGATCAGCGACAGGCCGGTCTGCCGCTGCAAGCCGCGCAACAGGTCCAGGATCTGCGCCTGCACGGTGACATCGAGCGCGGTGGTCGGTTCGTCGGCGATCAGCAGCTTGGGATCGGCGGCGAGCGCGATCGCGATCATCACCCGCTGGCGCATGCCGCCGGACAGTTCGTGCGGATAGGCGTGCAGCCGGTCGCGCGGCGAGGGGATTTCCACCTGCTCCAGCAGTTCCAGCGCGCGGCGACGGGCCGCGCGCGCCGCGCATCCGGCCGCGCCAGCGCAACACTTCGCCGATCTGCGCCCCCACGCGCATCACCGGGTTCAGGCTGGTCATCGGCTCCTGGAAGATCATCGCCATGTCGCGGCCACGATGCACGCGCCACGCCTCGCGCGGCTGGCCGGCGAGGTCGTTGCCAAGCAAAGCGAAGCGGCGTGCCGGCATGTGCAGCGCCGGCGGCAGCAGTCCCATGATCGACAGCGCCAGCACGCTTTTTCCGCTGCCGGATTTGCCGACGATGCCGAGCACCTCACCCGGCGCGACGGTAAGGGAGACGTCGTCAAGGATGCTGGACCGGTCGGGGTGCGCGGCCAGGCGGACGTTCAGTCCTTCGACGGCGAGCACCTCTTGCATCGTTAGCCGTCATGGCCGGGCTTGACCCGGCCATCCATGTCTGCGGGATGCAACAGCACCTACACCCTCATGCGCGGATCGAGCACGTCGCGCAGGCCATCGCCCAGCAGGTTCAGCCCCAGAACGGAGATCACGATCGCCAGCCCCGGAAAGATCATCGTCCACGGCGCGGTCTGCATGAAATCGCGCTCGCTGGCGAGAATGTTGCCAAATGTGGGCGTGGGCGGCGGCGGGCCAACGCCGATGTACGACAGCACCGCCTCGGCCAGGATGGCGATCGCGAACACATAGGTCAGCCGCACGATCAGCGGCGCCAATGCGTTGATCAGCACATGGCCGAACAGCAGCCGCAAATCGCTGGCACCGAGCGCGCGTCCGGCCTCCACATACTCCATCTCGCGCACCACCAGCACGGAGGCGCGCACGATGCGCGCGGTGTGCGGTGCGGTGGCGATGCTGAGCGCAATCACCACGTTGACGACGGAGGCACCCAGCACCGCGCTGATCACGATGGCCAGCAGGATTGCCGGAAACGCCATCAGCGCGTCCATCAGCCGCATCAGCGGATTATCGAGGCGGCGGAAATAGCCGGCCAGCGCGCCGATCGTGGTACCTGCGATTCCGGTGACGATGACCACGAAGAAGCCGATGATCAGCGACACGCGGCCGCCGTAGATCACTCGCGACAGAAGGTCTCGACCGAAATGATCGGTGCCGAACCAGTGCGCCGAACCGGGCGGGGCGAAGCGGTCACGGAAATTGCTGCGCAACGGATCGTACGGGGCCAGCACGTTGGCAAAAATAGCGACCAATGCAATAAACAACACCAGCGAAGCACCGATCGCGAACGACCGGTTGCTGAGCAGCCGGCGCAGGAACGGGCCGGCCCTGGCACCGAACCGTGTGGCCGCCGCGTCCCGCGGCAGGACGGTGCTACTCAAGCCGCACCCGCGGATCGGCGACCGCGTACAGCAGGTCCACAACCAGATTGACCAGCAGATAGATGATCGCGATGAACAGCAGGGTTCCCTGAATGACAGGGAAGTCCCGGCTCAGCACCGCGCCGACGATCAGGCGCCCGACACCCGGCAGCGAAAACACCTGCTCCACCACGACGGCACCGCCGAGCAGCCCGCCGGTGACGATGCCGATCACCGTCAGGATCGGCACCAGCGCATTCGGCAGACCATGTTTGGCAACCACCACGGACCACGGCAGCCCCTTTGAGTCCGCCGTTCGGATGAAATCCTGGTTCAGCACCTCCAGCATCGCCGAGCGGGTCATGCGGGCGATAAACCCCATCTGCACCGCGGCGAGCGTGAACGCCGGCATTGCCATGCTGTGCCACCAGCCGGAAAAGCTTTGTGTCATCGGCACGAAGCCGCCGGCCGGAAACCATCCCAGCCAGATGGCGAAAACGAAGATCAGCATCAGGCCAAGCCAGAACTCCGGGATCGACAGGCCAAGCAAGGCCATCACCATGATCGACTGGTCGGCCCAGCTCCGGTGCCGCATCGCCGCCAGCAGTCCGGCGATCACGCCCATCACGACCGCCAACACCAACGCCAGACCCGTCAGCGACAAAGTGACCGGCAACCGCTCGATGATCGCCGCTGCAACGCTTCGGTTGAGCAGGATCGACTGCCCGAGATCGCCGTGCAGGATGCGACCGTACCACGCGATCATCTGCAAATAGAACGGTTCATCCAGGCCGAGCCGGTGACGAACCGCGGCGAGCTGCGCCGGCGTTGCGCTGGTATCGAGGAACACCGCCGCCGGATCGCCCGGCACCAGCCAGATCACCGCGAACGACATCAGCGACACCAGCAGCAGCACCGGCACGGCGATGAACAGGCGCCGGATGGCAAACCGCAGCATTTTGCCTGATCACGTCTCCAGCCAGATGCCCCAAAGCCGCGGGATGCGATAGGGCGCGAAGTTCTTGATCCGGGACGATATCACCTGGAACATGCCGTAATCGCCCATCGGCATGGTCACCGCGTTCTGGTACATGTGGGTCTGGAACTGCGCGAAAATGGCCTTGCGCTTCTCCATGTCCAGTTCGGCCAGCAGATCGGCATACTGCTTGTCGATCACTGGATCGTCCTTGATCTGGGAAATGCCGTTGGCCCAGATGCTCATCAGCTTGGCCGGCCCTTCATAGGGTTCGATGCCAAGACCGTGGGTCCAGAAATGCCAGCCGTTCGGGGTGAATCCCATGGTGGATACGGTCGGCCAGTCCGCCACCTTCACCTCGATCTTGATGCCGATCTGACCGAGCTGTTCCTTGATGTCGGTCGCGGTATCGACATCCGGGCGGGTGTTGTCGGTGATGAAGGTCAGCGTCTCGCCCTTGTACTTGCTTTGCGCCAGCAATGCTTTTGCTTTAGCCGGATCGTTGATGTTATATAGCTCGGTGCCGGCCTTGGTGTAGTATGGCGAGTAACTGTATAGCAGCCCGCCGTCCAGCTTGTAGATGTCGGGGTAGGCGATCGCCATGGTCTCTTCCATGTTGATACAGGCGGCGACGGCGCGGCGGAAGTTCACGTCATCGCACGGCGCCTGCGCATGGTTGAACTTGGCAATCTGCAGGGCGAAGGGCAGCAGCTTCATCACCTGCACCTTGCTGTCCTTGGCAAGGCTTTTGGCGGTGGGGCCGTCGGTGGTTTCGTTGATCAGCACCTCGCCGGTCTGGATGGCCGCGGTGCGCGCGCCGGATTCCGGCATGAAGCGGAAAATAGCGCGGTCGATGAACATCTCCTTGCGGCCGGCAAATCCGTCGCGCTTCGTATAGTTCGGGTTGGGCGTGTAGTCGGCGAAGCGCTCGAGCGTGGCATGGCTGTCCGGCGCGTATTCGACGAACTTCATCGGGCCGGTACCGATGAACTTGAAGTCCTTCGGGTCCTTGCGGGCTTCCTCGGCCGGGTAGATCGCCAGCGGGGTGCCCGGGGAGGACAACGTGTCCAGCAGGTTGGATTGCACCCGCTTCAGCCGCAGCGTGACTTCCAGCGGGCCGGATGCCTCGATCGTGTCCACCCCGTCCAGCAGGATTTTCGCCAGCCCGATCTTGCGATAACGCTCCAGCGACGCCACCACGTCGCCGGAATCCATGGTCTTGCCGTTGTGAAACTTCACGCCGGAGCGGAGCGCGAAGACATAAGTCATCCCGTCCTTGGCGATGTTCGCGCCCTGCGCGAGGTCGGGCACGACCCCGGCATTCTCGTCGCGGGCGTAGAGCGTTTCGTACATGTGCAGGTTGATGTCGCGGGCGACCTGGGCGGAGGTAAGCTGCGCGTCCAGTGATGGCGGCGCCTGCACCAGCGCGACGGTGACGGTGCCGCCTTTCTTTGGCGTCTGCGCCGCGACGCGCGCCGGCGCCGTGGCCAGGGATGCCGCGATCCCCGCCGTTCCGGCAAGCATTCCACGCCGCGTCCAGCCGTTCATCTGTCTGCCTCCCTTGATTGTTCAGATACGTGCAACGGAATTGCACGCATCGTAGGGCTGCCCGGCTATCCGTCAACCGCGGCTGCATTATGCTGCCGCGGCGGAGCAGCTTAAGAGGGAACGATGAAGATCACCGCGGTCGAGCCCATCCTGTTGCGCGGGGACGACACCTATCGCGCCTCGGCCGGCGCCGAGGAAGCCAGCGACAACGGCGACTGGCAACTTCTGGTGCGGGTCGCCACCGATGATGGGCTGACCGGCTGGGCGGATGCGGAGACGCTGGCTCCCGCGGCGGTGGCAATCATTGCCGGACAGGGCATGTCGGTATTGGGGTTTCGCACGTTGGGTGAATTGCTGATCGGCGAGAACCCGCTGGATGTCGAGCGGCTGTGGGACAAGATGTATGTCGGCAGCGCCTATTACGGGCGGCGCGGCATTGCCATGCAGTGCATCTCGGCGATCGACAATTGTTTGTGGTCGATCCGCGCACAGGCGGCCGGCATGTCGTTGGCCAGGCAGCTCGGCGGACGGCGGCGGGATCGCATCACCGCCTATGCGTCCACCCTGTTCCGCGAGACACCGGCGGCAATGGAAGCGGCAGCGCAAGGCTACGTCGCGCGCGGCTTTCGCGCGGTGAAATTCGGCTGGGGCGTATTCGGCGAGGACCCCGGCCGTGACCGCGAACTGGTCGCCGCCGCGCGACACGCGCTGGGACCGGACCGCCATTTGCTGGTCGATCCGGGCTGGTATCCCGCCGGGTGGAAAAACCCCGGCCCGATGCGCAACCGGCGCGAAGCCGAGGCGCTGTGTGTCTGGCTGGCCGACTACGATGTCGGCTGGGTGGAAGATTTCATCCATCCGGAACGTTTCGACGAATATGCCGCCCTGCGCGCCCGCAGCCCCGTCCCGATCGCGGCCGGCGAGCAGCTCGCCACGGTCTGGGAGTTCGACCGTTTCATCGGCGACGGCTGTGTCGATGTAATCCAGCCGGACCTGTCGCGTTGCGGCGGCGTGTCGGTGGCGGCGAAGGTGGCTGCCATGGCGGACCGCGCCGGCATCGACCTGGTGCCGCATTCGTGGCTGACGCATCTGCTGACCGGCTACAGCCTGCAGCTCATTGCCACGCTGCCGCGCGCCCGCTTTGTCGAGTTCAACGTGAGCCAGAGTCCGCTGACATCAGGCATCGCCCGTGCCAGCTTCGGGCTTGCCGAAGACGGCACCGTGGCGATCCCCGACACGCCCGGCATCGGCGTTGAAGTCGATCTCGATTTCATCAGCAAGCACCGGGTGAACTGACCAATGCATCGCGAGATCGTCCGCCCGGCCGGACTTGACCTGGAATCGCCTGGCCGACGCGACTACCATGTGGCGCTGGAGCATGATTCGATCTGGGGCGATCACCTGGTGCCGCTGACCGTGATGGTCGGCGCGCAGGCGAAACCCGGCCAGGGTCTGGTCTGCTTCGGCTCCAACCATGGCAATGAATACGAAGGCCCGGTGGCGATCCGGCACCTGATGCGGGAGATCGACATCGCCGAAGTCTCCGGCCGCATCATCCTGGTGCCGGTGCTGAACGTCGCCGCATTCCACGCCGGCACGCGCGACAGCTCATTGGACGACCGGGTGAACCTGAACCGCGCGTTCATCGAGGGTGCCGGCCGAACCGCTTCTCTTGCAACCATCACTTACCGCATCGCGGATTTCGTGCGCACCTTCATCTGGCCGCAGGTGCACGTGGTGATCGATCTGCACGCCGGCGGCCAGGTCGCACGCTTCGCGCTCGCCACCAGTTTCCATCCGATCGAGGATCCGGTTCAGGGCCGGCTGATCGAAGACACCGCCCGCTGGTTCGGCACGCCGCTGGTGATCGCCTACCAGAATGAAACGCCGGGCCTACTGCCCAGCGAAGCGGAACGGCTCGGCAAGATCGCCATCGGCGGGGAGTTCGGCTGGGGCGGCGCGATCCAGCCCGCCGGCGTGCGCTTCGCCCGGCATGGGGTGCTGGCCGCTGCCATGCATCATGGGCAGTTGCGTGGTCGCATCGAAAGGATCGGCCACCATGCGGACGGCACGCAACGCATGGCCGAGATGGTGGAGCGCGGGTGCTTCACGGTTGCTCCATTCGCCGGCCATTACGAGCCGCTGCTGGAGTGCGGGGCGGAGGTCGTGACGGGCACGATCGTTGGGCTGCTGCACGATTTCGGCAGGTTGGACCTTGATCCGTGGCCAGTGCGCGCCGGGGTCGATGGCGTGGTGATCGCGCAGGCATGGGCAGCGGCGGTGGTTCAGGGCCAGCACATCGTGGTGACCGGGCGGGTGGTTCCGTGGCGCGGGTAACCTCCGGCGCCGCCGGGATCGCCACAAAGTGCTCGCTGATGGGCGCCGAATGTGGTAATGATCCGGGCAGCGGGGCCACCAATTCGGTGACCCCGCCCCCGGTTGGGCAGGCTACCGGCGGAGTGCGAGTGTCAGTCGCACCCGCCACCTGCCCCACCGGATTGTCCATCGAATGCGCTCCGCATTCCCTGGCCCTCCGATGGCCCGCGGCACCAGCGCCGCGAACCCCGGCTGGATCGGGGCAAATCGATAACAACAGTAACCAGTGGTCGTTCAGCGCTCGCTGAACAGCTTGCCGCCCTTGGCCTTGTTCTCGCGCGACGATTCGATGATCTCCACCATCACCACGTCCGCCGCGACGTTGAAGTTGCGCACGACCGCCTCGGTGATCTCGGCGACCAGCTTGCGTTTCTGCTCGATCGACCGGCCCTCGATCGCATGGATGAAGACTTCCGGCATGCTCGCCTCCCGCGCTGTCCCGTGGCATGACAGCATGGCGTGATCGATGGGAGAAGCCGACCGTGCTGGCAGGCGAAGCGGTGGTGGCGATCTGGAACGGCATCGCGCCGGAAGCACGCGCGCACTTCTATGACTGGCACGTGAACGAGCACATGCCCGAACGTGTCGGCATCCCCGGCTTCCGCCGCGGCCGACGCTTCATTGCCGTCGATACCGCCACCCATCCGGAGTTCTTCACGCTGTATGAAGCGGACACCATCGAGGTGCTGAAGGGCCAGGACTACGCCAACCGTCTGAACGATCCCACGCCCGGTACCAAAGCCAACACGGCGCAATTTCGCAATACCACGCGGGCGCTCGCCCGGGTGCTGGAAAGCCGTGGCCCCGGCATGGGCGGCGCGATTTTGACGGTCCGCTTTGACGCGGATGAAACCGCTACCGCGGAACTCGGCGCGATCGTGCGCGACGCCATGCGTGCGCCCCGCATGACCGGAGCGCATCTCTGCCGCGCCGACCAGCCCGCGTCAGGGCTGCGTACCACCGAAACGCGTGGTCGCACCGATATCGAGGCGCCGCCGACCTGGTTCGTCATGCTGGAAGCAACCGACGCCGAAGCACTTCGGACAGACGGGCTGGAAGCAAGACTGGCCGCGGCAAGGGCGCGCGGGTCGTTCCAGCGCGGCCTCTACCGGCTTGAATACATCCGTAACAAAACCGGAGGCGCAGCATGATCAGGGTCGGAATCGCCGGACTCGGCCGGATCGCCGATTTGCATTTTCGCGGCTATCAGGACAACCCGGATGCGACTGTTGTGGCGATCTGCGACAGCAATCCCGCCCGCGTGGAGCGTCGCCGCGTCGATTTCCCTGCCGCGACGCCCTATACCGATTACCCGGCGTTCCTGCGTCACGACATGGACATGATCGAGTTGCTGACGCCCCATCCGGTCCACGCCGAGATGGCGGAAGCCGCCTTCGCCCGTGGTCTGCATGTCAGCGTGCAAAAGCCGATGGCAATGAGCCTTGCGGAATGCGACCGGATGATCGCGGCGGCAAAGGCGGCAGGCCGGTACCTGAAACTGTTCGAGAACTATCTGACCTATCCGCCGCTGGAGAAACTGAAGGCGCTGATCGCCGATGGCGCGATCGGCCGCCCGCTGCACATGCGGATGCGCACCTTGCATGGCGATCCGCGCGGCGCCTGGCCGATCGAGCCGGAGACCCAGCACTGGCGCCATGCGCTGACCCAAAGCAACCGGCACGGCCGGCTGACGTTCGACGACGGGCACCACAAACTGGCCACCGCGACCTGGCTGTTCGGACCGGTGCAGGAGGTGTTCGCCCGCATCGACTGGAAACCGGCGCCGAATGGCGGCCTGATCGACTCGCCGGCGACCATCACGTGGCGCCACGCCGACCCGGCGGTGCATGTCATCTGGGATTGCGTGCATGTGCCGGATATGCGCATCCGCACCGACTACTACGCCAATGACGACAAGTTCGAGGTGATCGGGGAGCGTGGCATCCTGACGGTCAGCCGCTGCACGGGACGGTTGCTGGACGAGCCGGTCCTGACGCTCTATCGCGATGGAGAAATGCGGGCGTTCCACGACACCGAGGACGATTGGGGCGAAAGCTTCCGCCGTTCCACCCTGGCTTTCACCGACCTTCTCCATCGCGGGAACGGCCGGCCGGTGCTGACAGGTGAGGATGGGCGGGAGTTGCTGCGGCTGGCCGACGCGATCGACCTCTCGGCGACCGAGCACCGGCCAATCGGCCTCAACTGAATGGACATGAACATGCCGCGTCGAATCCTCTGGATTGCCCTGGTGACGCTGGCCGCAACCGCGCCAGCTTTCGCGCAACTGCAGATGGTCAGCATCTCCAATCCGTGGATCCGCTTCATCACGCCGCAAACTCCGGCGGCCGGCTATTTCACGGTGACCAACGTCGGCGCCCATCCGGTGGCCATCGTCGGCGCATCATCGCCGGCCTGCGGGTCGTTGATGCTGCACCAGAGCCGCAACGTGAACGGCACCGAGCACATGGAGGCCGTTGCCAGCGTCAGCGTGCCGGCGCACGGAGCGGTCCGCTTCGAACCGGGCGGCTATCACCTGATGTGCATGTCGCCCTCGGCCGCCATGTCGCCGGGGCGCAGCGTGCCGGTCACGATCAGTTTCGACGACAAGCGCTCGATCACGAAGCCATTCGTCGTGCAGGGCCCGAACGGCCACTGAGGGTCACACCAGTTCGGCGATCCGCGCCGGCAGCCCGTTCGCGAAAGTGAACACCTTGTCGCTCGCGGCAACTTGCGATGATGGTCGCCATCGGGCCAGGGTCGCGGCGCAATGCCATATCATCGGAGGTTGTCGGCGCTAGGCTGGAAAAGCTCGGACCTGATCGGGGGCGGCGTCCTGCTTGGGGGCAGCGGTGCGCTGGCCTGGGCCTGCCGGGTGCATCCGGCGGCGCTGCCGCCCTGGGCGCCGTGGGAGTTTTCGTGGGTCGAGTTCCTCGCTGCCTCCCTCGGCCTATGGTGGTATGGGCGCGGATTGGCGCGCACGGCCGCGAGCAGGCGCCCGTCCGCGTTGCGCCAGGCCGGCTTCCTGGCCGGCGTGCTGATCAGCTACGCCGTGTTGCAGACCCGGTTCGACTACATGGCGCAACACATGTTCTTACTGAGCCGGGTGCAGCACATGACCACGCACCATCTCGGACCGTTCCTGATCGCGTTGGCCTGGCCGGGGGAGATGCTCGCGCGGGGGATGCCGGCGCCGCTGCGGCGCCTGATGGCGCACCCTTTCGTCGCGCGGACTATGGCGGTTTTGCAGCAGCCGGTGCTGGCGGCGGTGCTGTTCGCCGGACTGATCCTGTTGTGGCTGATCCCGGCGGTGCATTTCCGCGCCATGATGGACGCCCGGCTATATGCGGTGATGAACGGGAGCATGTTGGGCGATGGACTGCTGTTCTGGATGCTGGTCCTTGACCCGAGGGCGAGCCCGCCAGCGCGGCTGTCCTACGGCGTGCGGATATTCCTGGTCATGTCGGTGCAGGTGCCGCAGATCATGGCCGGGGCACTGATTGCGCTGACCACGCAGGATTTGTATCCATACTACGAGTTGTGCGGCCGGCTGTTTGCGGGGATCGGTGCGCATCTGGACCAGGAAATCGGCGGCTTCATCATCTATTTTCCTGGCGCGATGATGAGCGCGGTGGCGGCGCTGCTGCTGTTCCGCCGACTGTGGCACGATGATGCGGCGATCGCAGCCACGCTGGCGGCAGGCGGAACGGAATTGCTTTCGCCATCGCTGCGGGATAGCAGGATGTTAGCGGGCCGGTTGATCGCCGATAGCCGGTGAAACGGCGCAGGCGGGTGGGAGAAGTCGAGCAGTGACCAACCTTCTGTGCAGCTTCCCGGGAACGGAAGCCTGAGCATGGATCAGACTTCCCATCCCGGGATGGCGGCTCCGCGGGAGCAGCTCCGCAAGACGGCGACCGGGATCAGCGGCTTCGACACGATCACCGCGGGCGGCCTGCCGGCTGGTCGGCCGACCCTGATCTGCGGCGGCGCCGGGTGCGGCAAGACGCTGTTCGCGATGACGTTCCTGGTCAACGGCGCGACCGTGTTCGATGAGCCAGGCGTCTTCATGAGTTTCGAGGAATCCACCGAGGACCTGGCCCGCAACGTTGCCTCGCTCGGCTACGACCTTCCGACGCTGGTCGCCGACGGCAAGATCACGATGGACCATGTCCGTCTCGAACGCAGCGAAATCGAGGAAACGGGCGACTACGATCTTGAAGGCCTGTTCGTCCGTCTGGGCTATGCGATCCGGACCATCGGCGCCAGACGCGTTGTGCTCGATACGCTGGAAGCCTTGTTCGCCGGGCTGCAGAATACGGCTGTGCTGAGGGCGGAACTGCGGCGTTTGTTCGGCTGGCTGAAGGATCAGGGTGTCACGGCGGTGATCACCGCCGAGACCGGCGGCGGGGAACTGACCCGGCACGGGCTGGAGGAGTACGTCTCGGATTGCGTCGTGCTGCTGAACCACCGCTTGCAGAACGGGATCGCGACCCGGCGCCTGCGCGTCGTGAAATATCGCGGCTCCGCCCATGGCACGAACGAGTACCCGTTCCTGGTTGACGAACAGGGCATCAGCGTCCTGCCGGTCACCGCCGCCGGTCTGGAACACGAGGTGGATGAGGGCCGCGTCTCGACCGGGATTGCCGGACTTGATGCCATGTTCGGCGCCGGCGGCGTGTATCGTGGTTCCAGCATACTGGTATCCGGCAAGGCCGGAACCGGCAAGACCAGCATCGCCAGTCACTTCGTGGAGGCAGCCTGCTGCCGCGGCGAGCGGTGCATCTACTTCGCCTTTGAAGAGGGCCCGCAGCAGATCATCCGCAACATGCGCTCGATCGGCATCGACCTTGCCCCGTGGGTGGAAAGCGGGCTGTTGCGTTTCGAGGCAGCGCGGCCGAGCCTGTACGGGCTGGAGATGCATCTTGCCCGGATGCAGCGCGACATCGACGCCGTGGCACCGTCGGTCGTGGTCCTGGACCCGATTTCCAGCCTGCGCGGAGATCCGACCGACATTCACGCGACGCTTCTGCGGATGGTCGATCTGCTGAAAAGCCGCGGCATAACAGCAGTTGCAACGAATCTGGTTTCCGGTGATTACGTGGTGGACAGCACCGAGCTGGACATGTCGTCGCTGATGGACACCTGGCTTTCGTTGATCAACCTGGAAGGCAATGGTGAGCGCAACCGCGGTCTCTATGTGCTGAAATCGCGCGGCATGAGCCACTCGAACCAGATCCGTGAGTTCCGCATGAGCCACGATGGCGTGCAACTGCTTGAGCCGTATATCGGACCTGCCGGAGTGCTGATCGGTTCGGCCCGCGCCGCACAGGAAGCGCAGGGGCGGCGGGAAGCGGAACGGCACAGCCAGGAGGTGGACCGCCGCACCCGCGAGCTGACCCGCAAGCGGGAAGCGACGGAGCGACAGATCGCCGATCTTCACGCGGTGCTGGAAGCCGACCAGGAAGAGCTTCGGCAACTGGTTGCACACGAGACGCAGCAGGAGATGGCCACGCGTGCCGATCGCCAGGCCATGAGCGCCCAGCGGAGTGTCACCAAATGAAACCTCTGGAACAGTACGATCAGGCGCCGGTCGCAGACGCCCAGGAAGCCCCCGACGGGCACTATAATTTGCGTCTGTATGTTGCCGGCCAGACGATACGGTCCGTCGCGGCACTATCTAATCTCAGGCTGGTTTGCGATCGGCACCTTGCCGGGCGCTACCGTATCGAGGTGATCGACCTGCTGGAACATCCGCAGCTCGCGGCAGGCGACCAGATACTGGCGGTTCCCACTCTGGTCCGCCGCTTGCCGACGCCGATCAAGCGGATCATCGGCAACCTGTCGGATACCGAGCGCGTTCTGGTCGGTCTGGACCTTCGCCAGGAGGCGTGATGATGACCAGCGCGCCCGATCCGCTTCCCGAGCCGGAGAGACCACCGAGGCGACCGGCCCGCGCTATATGCTGCGGCTTTATGTCACCGGCACCACGGCGCGGTCGGCGCGGGCAATCGCCAACGCACGGCGCGCCTGCGAGACCCACCTGGCGGGTCGTTACGACCTTGCCGTGGTCGATATCTACCAGCACCCTGAAGCGGCGCAGGAACACCAGATCATCGCGGTGCCGACCCTGGTTCGGTTGCTGCCGGTGCCGCTGCGCCGGCTGGTCGGCGATCTTTCGAACAATGAGCGCGTGCTCGCCGGCCTTGAGATCGAGACGGTCAAGAGGTAGCGTTGAAAACGATCTCACCGCCGCCGCAAGACGGGCAGGAGGTCATTGCCGGGCTTCGCCATCAACTGGCGGATGCCGGCGATCGGCTGCGCGAGGCGATGGACACCATCGAGGCAATCCGGAGCGGCGATGTCGATGCGGTGGTGGTGGGCGGCGCCACCGGACCGAAAATCTACACGCTGGAAAATGACGACCGGCCGTACCGCCGCCTGATCGAACAGATCGGCGAAGGCGCGTTGACGCTGTCGACCGAGGGGTTGATCCTGATACTGCAACGGCGCCGTCGCCGAAATGCTGCAGCTGCCGCAGGAACAGGTGATCGGCGCTCTGCTTCAGCGGTTCATCAGCCCGGCCGAACGCGGCGCGCTGACGGAGCTTCTGGCTGCTGGTGACGGGCGGCGCGAATTTCACCTGCAACGGCGCGGCACCACGCTGCCGGTGGTGGTTTCGCTGAGCCGGCTTGAACTGGACGGGGCGGGTACGCTGTGCGCCATCGTCACGAATCTTGCGGATCAGAAGCGGGCCGAGGATGCGCTGCGCGAGGCGCACGACCTGCTGCTGGCTGAAAGCGCCGAACGGGAGCGCACGGAAACCATGCTGCGCCAGGCGCAGAAGATGGAAGCGGTCGGCCAGCTTACCGGAGGCATCGCGCACGACTTCAACAATCTGCTTCAGGGCATCATGGGAAGCCTTGAGATCATCCAGCGGCGCATCGAGGTCGGCCGTGCGGAGGATTTGCAACGCTACATCACCTCGGCGATCACCTCCGTGCAGCGTGCGGCCGCGCTGACCCAGCGGCTGCTGGCTTTTGCACGGCGCCAGCCGCTCGACCCGAAACCGGTGCAGGCCAACCGGTTGGTTGCATCCATGGAGGATCTGCTGCGCCGCACGCTCGGCCCGACGATCGACCTGCAAATGGTCCTGGCCGGCGGGGTGTGGCCGACGCTGTGCGATCCGAACCAGTTGGAGAACGCAATCCTCAATCTGGCGATCAATGCACGGGACGCCATGCCCGAAGGTGGCCGGTTGATCGTCGAGACCGCCAATGCGCATCTCGATGAAGCCGAAATTCGTGCGCAGGGCGGTGATGTCAGGCCCGGGCCGTATGTCACGGTCAGTGTTACCGATACCGGCGTCGGGATGCCGGCGGAGGTTGTCGCCAAGGCGTTCGACCCGTTCTTTACCACCAAGCCGCCCGGCCAGGGCACCGGCCTCGGCCTGTCCATGCTGTATGGCTTCGTGAAGCAATCCGACGGCCACGCGCGAATCAAATCGCAGGAGGGATGCGGCACGTCGGTGAAGCTGTTTCTGCCACGGTTGCGTGGCGCGGCCGAGGCAGCGCCGATCGAGCCGTCTTCGGCATCGGCGGTAGAATCCGCATCGCAAACTGCCGCGACGGTTCTGGTGGTCGATGACGAGGCCGTGATGCGCATGTTGATCGTCGAGGTTCTGGCTGACCTCGGGTATGAGACGATCGAGGCAGTTGATGGCCCATCGGGATTGCGGGTCATTAAAACCGACGCGCAAATCGATCTGCTGATCACCGATGTGGGCCTGCCGGGTTTGACGGGACGCCAGCTTGCCGATGCCGCGCGGCGGCTTCGTCCGGGCCTGAAGGTGCTGTTCTGCACCGGCTACGCGCATAACGCGCCGCCGGGCAATGGGTCGGATTTGGAACCTGGGGTGGTAGAAGTCATCAGCAAGCCGTTCACGCTGGATGCACTTGCAGCGAAAATGCGCGAGATGCTGGGTTGACTGTCAGAGGGTCCGTCAGCATCGCCCAGGTCGCGCTGACCCGGCGGCGCAAAATGAACCGCAGTGCCGCGGCGATGTGCTGCTCTGAGCCTTTTGCGGCCCCGCGGTAAATTTGCTGGCCGCCGCCTGCAACTCAGGAAGAAGGTTCTGACCCAGATTTCAGAAGATGCACGCCGATGCACACAGATGGGACCGGATTACCGGCACCCCCGAAGGGTGTTGACGCCCTACCGATCACTCAGCCTATTTTCATCTGCGTGCATAACGGGGCATCGATTCCCGCTACCCGCTTTCGCGGGCACAAGCTTCGCGGGGATGACCGTCGAGGCTCGGAGTCTTCGCCGGTTGGTATCATATCAGACGGCAGTTCTACATGCACCCCTCATCCCGCAGCAGTCCCGCCACCGCGTCCACCGGCACATCCGCAGCCGTGAACGCCTGCCCGATCCCGCGCACCAGCACGAAAGTCAGCGCCCCGTCACGCACCTTCTTGTCACGCCGCATGTGCCCGATCAGCGAGTCCGCGGTGAACCGGCGGTTCAGCGTCCCCAGCTCTGCCGGCAGCCCGACGCCGGCCAGATGTGCGATGACCTGCTCGGCCTCATCGGCTCCGCACAGCCCCAGGCGGGCCGACAGACGGAACGCCAGGCCAAGCCCGACGGCAACAGCTTCGCCGTGCAACAGGCCGCCCCTGTAGCCGAATTCGGCCTCCAGCGCGTGGCCGAACGTGTGGCCAAGGTTCAGCAGCGCCCGTCCGTCGGACGGCTTTTCCTCCCGCTCATCATCGCCCACCACGGCGGCCTTGAAGGCACAGGCACGATGGATGGCCTCGGCCTGGGTCTCGCGGTCGCCGCCTACCACGGCAGCCGCGTTGCGCTCGCACCAGGCGAACAGCCCGGCATCGCCGATCATCCCGGCCTTGGCGATCTCGGCGTACCCGGCCCGGAGCTCCCGCGGCGGCAGCGTGGCCAGCGTGGCAGTGTCGGCCAGCACCATGCGGGGCTGGTGGAACGCGCCGACCAGGTTTTTCCCACGCGCCGTGTTCACCCCGGTCTTGCCGCCCACCGAGGAATCGACCTGTGCCAGCAGCGTGGTCGGCACCTGCACGAAGGGCAGCCCGCGCAATGTCGCAGCCGCCGCAAACCCCGCCAGGTCCCCGACCACGCCCCCGCCCAAGCGCGAGCACACCGGTGCGGCGCTCGACCCGCTGTTCCAGGAGCTGGTCCACCAACCCCGCCCACGTCTCCAGGTTCTTGGACGCCTCGCCGGCCTGGATGACGATGGACGATGCGGCGATGCCGGTCCGCGCCAAACCGTCCAGCAGCGCCGGCAGGTGCAGCGCCGCAACCGCCTCATCGGTGACCACGACGGCGCGCTTCTGCGGCAGCACGGGGGCCAGCAACGCTCCAGCGCGGGCCAGCAGGCCGTCCCCGATGACCACCTCATAGCGCGAGCTCGCCAGCTTCACCTCCAGCCGGCGGGGCGCCTGCCAATCCAGCACCGCGTCCATCACGCGCCCGGTGGTGATCTCCGGCGGTTCGTCGCTGCAATCCACGATCACGTCTGCCTCGGCATAGAAGGGGGAGCGCTGGTCCATCAGCCGGCCGAGGATATCGGCGGGATTGCCACCCGCCAGCAGCGGGCGGTGGTCACGGCCGACGACGCGGCGCACCAATGTCGGCAGGGCGCAGCGCAGCCAGATGGAGACCGCCTCGGCCCGCACCAGCGCACGGGTGTCCGGGTCCAGAAAGGCGCCGCCGCCGAACGCCAGCACGATCGGTTCCCCGGCGAGCAGGCGGCGGATCACCCGACGTTCCCCATCGCGGAACTCGCGCTCGCCGTAGCGGGCGAAAATTTCGGGAATGGTGCAGCCGGCGGCCAGCTCGATCTCGGTATCGGCGTCGCGGAACGGCAGCCCCAGCCGGGCGGCCAGCCGGCGGCCGATCGAGGTCTTGCCGGCACCCATCAGCCCGACCAGCACGACGCTGCGCCCGGCCAGCGCATCCGGCAGCGGCACGGTCTGGGCAAGGGCGGTGTTGCGCGACATGGAGGCGAAGGCTAGCACACCGGCCGAGGCCGAGGCCAAAGCCCCGGAGTTGCGTGCAGCCGGAGCCTGTTGATGATCCGCATCTTCCTCATCGTGGTCGCTGCGGGGATCGTTGCGGTGGGGATCGCCGTTTTGTATCTGGGCGCGTTTCCGCCCAACCCCGCGGCGCACCACGTGGAGCGCACGGTCCCGAACGACCAGTTCAAGCCGCCTTAGCCGATCGCGCCCATGGATCGTCACGTCGAGGCGTTCCTGGAGATGCTGGCAGCGGAGCGCGGGGCGGCGCGCAATACGCTGGACGCGTATCGGACGGACCTGGCGGATTTCGCGGCCTTTGCAGCCGGGCGCGGCGCCAGCGTGGCCGAGGCCGACGCGACGGTGCTGCAGGCCTACATGGCCGGGCTGACGGAAGCTGGGCTATCGGCCCGCACCGCGGCGCGGCGGCTGTCCGGGTTACGGCAATTCCACCGGTTTCTGCTGCGTGAGGCGGTGCGCCCGGATGACCCGACCCTGCTGCTGGATTCGCCCAGGCTGCCGAAGCCGCTGCCCAAATACCTGGCCGAGCAGGAGGTTGATGCCCTGCTGGCGGCGGCCGGACGGCGCCAGGGACGCTCCGGTGTGGTGGCACTGGCGGCGCTGGAAATCCTGTACGCCACCGGGATGCGGATCTCTGAGTTGCTGTCGCTGCGGCGGCCCGCGCTATCAGGCGATGCCGCGGTGCTGCTGATCCGAGGCAAGGGCGGCAAGGAGCGGATCGTGCCGCTATCGGCGCCGGCACGCTCGGCCGCCGCGGCTTTGGCCGACGGCGGCGTGTGGCTGTTTCCCGGACGGGACCGGCGGCGGCCGATGACGCGCCAGGGCTTCGGGCTGCTGCTGAAGCAGGTGGCGCTGCAGGCCGGCCTGGACCCTGCACGCGTGTCGCCGCACGTGCTGCGGCACTCCTTCGCCTCGCATCTGCTGGCGCGCGGGGCGGATCTGCGCAGCCTGCAAATGCTGCTTGGGCACGCCGACATCGCGACGACGGAGATCTATACGCACGTTCTGACGGCGCGGCTGGAGCGGCTGGTGCTGGAGAAACATCCACTCGCGCAGGCGGCCCGGTCGGCTGTCCCATGCCCGACCCGGCAGCCGACAGGCGGCCAGCCAGCAAAGCAGTAACAAACATCTGGTATAATACCAACCGTCGCAACCCCTGACTCACAGGGAGGGGGCTAGGAATCGCTGCCGCATTCCGATTCGCTGCTCAGTGGTTAGGGCGGTTGGTATTATAGATGGGGTATTCGGTCTGCGCTTTCGTTGACGAACTCCTGGTCGTAATCAATCAACACTGATCTGCTTTCGCTCGTCACCCGAGGCCGGAACCCAGAGCGCCGGCCAACCATCGTCACCGGCCGTCGTTGAAGCCGAGGAGACTTTGCCGGATGCGGAGCGGCAAGAAGGCTCCACCGGCATCAGGTTCCGCCGTCGCGACCGCGCTTCTTTGGTCGGAGGCGCCGGTAATGCGACAGGAACATTCGGATCGTCTCTTCGATCACGTCCTCGCCGGACACGGGAAGGCCTTCGCGCCCCATCATCCACGGCCACAATGAGAACTCGTTGAGCATCCCCATGAGCTGATGAGCCGCCAACGTCGGGTCGCGGCAATCAAGGATGCCCACGGCATTCAGATGGGCGAAGTAGCGGATCAGGCGCTCCGGCTCGCGTTCCATCACGGTCGCGAACTCCTTCGCGATCCAGGGAAACTGCCGGCTGTCGGCCACGACCATACGGAGGAACCCGAGATACTCAGGGTTCTTGTGGACGTCCAATATGATCCGGGCGACAAGGCGGAGCACCTCCTCAACGTCGCCGCTTGTTTCGATGCCGGCCGGAAACGCGTGCTCGAGCTGACCGGACACTCCAAGGAGCATCTCCCGGAAGATTTCTTCCTTGCTGGCATACTGGTTGTACAGCGTTCGGCGGGCCACGCCCGCGGCTTCCGCAAGTTCATCCATGCTCACCGAACCGAAGCCGCGTTGCAGGAACAGGCGTTGCGCGGCCTGGACGATAGCCTCCCGCGATCCGCCGCGCCGGGACTTCGGATCGGCCTCATTTGAAAGATTATGGGCATCCATGCGTTTTCCCTATTGCACTCACTAGTGCAGACCAATATACTGCACTGTGCAGTGCATAGCAAGAGGGTGGGCGCAAGAGCACGACGCCGATCCGACCGTCCTTGCAGGCCAAACCCAACGCCCTAAGGTCGCCGTCATCCTCGTGACGGTGCTGGTGCAAGGGACCACACTTGCGCCGCTGATCCGCGCGGTCTGTCGCGATGGTTCGCCGTTGCAAGATGTCGCCGCGCTCTCTGAGATCGAGGCCCGCATGAAGATAGCTGGAGCGCAGCTTAGCGCCATTGAGAAGCACTGGCCGCGCGCGGACGGCACGAATCGGCACTCGGACCTCATCGCGCAATATAAGCTTCGTAACCACGCCGCGGCTCAGCGGGCCGAGGCTGGCCGCTCGTTCGCGCCGACACGTGACGAGCATTTCGACACGGTGCTGTCGGCTGTAGCCGCAGGGCGAGCTGAGCTGATCCGCCTGCATCGCTTGGGCAAGATCCACGATTCGGTCCTGCGTGCTCTTGAGCAGGAACTCGACCTTGAGGAAGTGACCGCCCGCCTGTCGCCATCTTCGATGACCCTACATCCGCTTGACGCCGCAAAGCGGCCATAGCGCCCTCGGCTCAGGAATGTCTGGTTTGTCACCTTCAGCGATGTTCGAAGCAAGCCGTGAGGAGGCCCACGGATCCCACACGCGCGTTAAGTTCGATGGGTCGGTCGGACCCAACCAGAATCTACGGCTCGTCGTTGACGTTCTGATCCCGGTGAAGCACCTGCTGGTAGGTTTCGCCGTTACACAGGTGCCGATCGCCTCGATCACCTACTTTCATATAGAACTGGATAGCCCCACATCCTGCTCGCGGAGGGGCTTCCGGTGGAAAGTCTGCTGCCGGGCAGCGACCGCTCAGGATTCGAGACTGGCGGCTGTCCGCTTGTCCTGCATCCGGTGGTCGCGGCGGTGCGCGCCCGGCTGGCGTCGCGCTGCACCACGGCGTGCGCTGAACTCGGTCTATACCGGTAGCTGGCACCGCCTGAGGCGAGGAGTACACATGACTGACGAACTGCTGTTCGACGTGCAAGACGGAATCGGCCGGATCACGTTCAACCGCCCGGCGGCGCGCAACGCGCTGACCTTCGCGATGTATGAGCGGTTGGCCGAGATCTGCACGCAGGCCGCCGACGACCGAAGCATTCGCGTCCTGGTGCTGACCGGCGCCGGGGACAAGGCGTTCGCCGCCGGCACCGACATCTCACAGTTCCGCGCCTTCGCCAGTGCGGAGGACGCGATCGCCTATGAAGCCCGCCTCGATCGCGTGCTGGAGGCGCTGGAGCGCTGTCCGAAGCCGACCATCGCCGCCGTGGCGGGCGCCTGCACGGGCGGCGGCGCCGGAATTGCCGCGGCGTGCGACATGCGCATCGCCGCCAGGGGCGCCCGGTTCGGCTTTCCGATCGCCCGCACCCTCGGAAACTGCCTGTCGATGGCGAACTACGCGCGGTTGGCGGCGCTGATCGGCCCGGCGCGGGTGACCGAGATCGTGTTCACCGCCCGGCTGGTCGAGGCGGAGGAGGCGAAGGCGATCGGCCTGGTCTCCGAGGTGGTCGATGACGCGGCAACGCTGGCCGCCCGCGCCGACGAACTGGCGCGGCTGCTGGCGAGCCACGCGCCGCTGACCTTGCGCGCCACCAAGGAGGCGCTGCGCCGGCTGCGGACCCAAGGCCAGGACCGGGCGGACCATGACCTGATCCTGATGTGCTACATGAGCCGCGACTTCCGGGAGGGGATGGAGGCTTTCCTCGCCAAGCGTCCGCCGGTCTGGCGGGGGGAGTGAACGCGGGAGTATGTAACGAAATCGTTTCCGCCCGGCGCCCTTGCCCGCTCCGCCGGGCGACCTCTCCCGCAAAGCGGGAGCGGCGGCTTCATCAACCCTTCGGCTGAAATCCGTCGATCACGCGGCGAAACAATGCAAGCTGCCCCGCCGTGGTTTCATCCCAACTGAACCGTTCGGCGTAGGCGCGGGTAGCGGTACGGGCAGGTGGGTCGACGGCCAGCCGGCGCACGCCGCGCGCGATGGATGCGGCGGTGCGCTCGACGATCAACCCGGCATCCGGCGTCTGCACCACCTCGGGATTGCCCCAGATGTTGGTGGCCACCACCGGCGTGCCGCAGGCCATGGCTTCCAGCAGCACATTGGCCCAGCCCTCGCGTGAAGATGCCAGCACCAGCGCGTCGGCAGCGCCATACAGGGCGGGGAGTTCGGCATGCGGGCGCGTGCCGAGCAGGCGCGCCCGGCCGGTCAGGCCCAGGCGCCCGATCAATGCGGTCAGGCGCGGGCGCTCCGGTCCCTCGCCGACGATCAGCAGCTCCCAGTCCGGCAAGGCGGCGAGCGCCTCGATCACCAGATGATGGCCCTTGCGCTCGATCAGGTGCCCGACCGAGATCAGCGTCGGCCGACCCAGACCAAGCGCCGCGCGGGAGGCCAACCGATCGGCGGGCGGCGTGAACACCGCGGTTTCCACGCCATTGCGCAGCACGGTCACCTTGTCGGGCGGCGCACCCAGTTCGACCAGCGCCGTCTTCAGCGCGCCGCTGACCGCGACCAGCGCCGCCGCGCCGGCGATCGCCCCCTGGATCAGTCGGCGCGGGACCGCGTGGCGCGGGATCAGGTTCACGTCCGTCCCGCGCGCGGTCACCACCACCGGGAGGCCGAGCCTGCGGCCGAGCCACACCGCGGCCACGCCGTCCGGATACATGTAATGCGCGTCGATCGCATCCACGCGTACCCCATCCGCCAGCAAGCGGCGCAGGAACGGCAGCGCCGCCGCATACAGCAGGGCCGGCGCGAGTGTCATGCCGACTCTGGGGATCACCGGGTAACGCGGATGGTGGACCACCAGACCATGCCGGATTTCGCGGCCGGCCACGCGCGCAAACGCCGCCCAGGCGCTGAACATGGGGGCGCTGAACATGGGGGCGCCGAACACGGGGGCGCGGCTGGGGAAGAACGGCACCGGCGCGACCACCTCGCTGGTCGCCTCGTCGTTGGCCACCAGGTGGCGCAGCCGGTTCTCGACGAAGATGCCGTGATTCGGTTGCTCGCCGTTGGGGAACAGCGTCGAGAAGGTCAGCAGGCGCAGCAAGGCCGGCGACGAACCGGTCAGGAGCCCTTCGACATTTCGCTCAGCAGCCGCTCGGCGGCCGCCTTTTCATCGAACTGGCCCCGGGAAGCGACCACCTGGCGCAGCAGCTTGACTGCCTCGTCACGCTGTCCGGTGTCCTTCAGGGCCACCGCAAAATGGTACTGAATGCGCGGATCGGTCGTTCCGGCATTGGCCTGGCGCAGCAGGATCGCCCCCTTGGTGGGATCGCCCCCGGTGGTCAGGATCCAGCCCAGGGTGTCCGCGGTCTGGGCACTCGGCCCGAGCGAATAGGCTTGCTGGGCCAGGGTTTTCGCCTCCGGCGTGCCGAGCTTCTGATCCACCCAGGCGAGATTGTTGAGCGACCCGGTATCGTGCGGCTGCTTGGCCAGGATGGCCTGCAACGTGACCTTGGCGGCGGCGTATTTCTGCTGGTTGATTTGCAGGCTGGCGAGCAGGGCGGCCACCGCCAGGTCCTCGGGGTGCTGCGCGAACCAGTCCTCCAGCACCTTGTTCCGCCTCGTCCAGCTTGCCGTCCTTCACCAGCGCGCCGGCGACGCGCACCGCCAGGGTTGCTGAGGGGGCCGTGGCGGCGGCATCCTGATAGGCCTTGACCGCCTCTGCCGGCTGGTTGTTCGCCATGTAAAGATCGCCCTTCAGCGCCAGCGCGTCGGTGAACGTGCGGTTCTGGCTATAGAGCGCGTCGGCGGTGGCCAGCGCAGTCTGGATGCCGCTGGCCTTCAGGTCGATGAGTGCGTAATCGAGATACAACTGATAGGTGTTCGGCATCGCCGCGATGCCCGACTTGACCAGGTTGCGGGCGCCCTCGTTGTCGCCGGCCTGCACCAACAGCGCGACAAGCTGCCGGCGCGCGGCCAGGTTGCGCGGCTGCTCGGCGACGATGCGGGTCAACGTCGTCCGCGCCTGATCGGTCTGCTTCAGCGCGATCTGGGCGCTGGCCTGCAGCCCAAGGAGCTGCGGGTCTGGCTGCCCGTTCGCCGAATTCGCGGTGACCAGGTCCAGCGCTTTCTGCGGCTTACCGGCGCGAATGTAAAAATCGCCGAGCGACTGGGTCAGCCTTGCGTCCTTCGGTGCCGCCGCGTGGGCGCGCTCGATTAGAGCGAGGCCGGCATCCTGCCGGCCGGTGCTCATGAGCGTCTCGGTCATCATGGTGAGCGCCGGCTCCGAGACCGGATCCTTCTCCAGAATGCCGGAGAGCATCTTTTCGTAGCCGGCCTGGTCGCCCTGCATGGCAAGCACGCGGGCGAGGTTCACCTTGGCCGGCATGAAATCCGGGTTCTTCTGCAGGATCGCCTCGAACACGGTGCGCGCGCCGGGGAGATCGAGCCGGGTGAGCTTCAGCAGGCCGTCGAGGTTTTGCACCAGCGGCGTGTCGCCTTGGGCGCCGCGAATCTCAGCGAGGGCCGCGGTCGCCTTGTCGGGATCGCCGGTCTTGATTGCGGCGAGGAACAGCGCCTCGGCGACCTGGGGTTGCTGCGGCGCCAGCTTGAACGCGTGCTCCAGCTTGGCCAGCGCCTCGTCCGGATGGTCGAGCTGCAGCAGCAGCGCCGACATCTGCGTGAGGATCCCGACATCGTCGGGCGCCATCGCCTCGGCCTTTCGGAGCGCATCGAGACCGGCCTGCGGTTGGCCCACGCTGGCGTAAGCGCGGGCCAGCACGTCGTAAGTCTGGACGTCGGCATGGCCGTCCCCGACCACCTTGTTGAGCGCGTCGATCGCCAGGTCCGGCCGGCCTCGCTCGAACTGGATGCGGGCGAGCAGTTTGGCCCCGCCGAGGTCGGCGGGCTCATGGGCGACAAATTTGCGCGCCGCGTCGTCGGCGAAACCGAACTGGTGCAGGCCCTCCTTGACCAGCGCCTGCACGTAATAGCCGCGCGGCATGTTCTCGAAGCTCGGCGCCAGCCGCGTCAGGATGGTGTCGGCGGCGTCGTCGTGGCCGGCCTGGTGCAGCAGCACGGCCTTCAGGTACAGCGCCTCGACATTTTGCGGCAGCAGCGCCAGCACCGCGTCGTCATCGGCCTGCGCTTCCTTCATTTGGTTTGTTGCGATCAGCAGGTTGGCGCGCATCAGCCGGGCCGGGATGGCCGGCGGGCTGTCGGTCACCACTGCATCGAGCAGCTTCATGGCACCGGCTATGTCTTTGTCCTGCGCCATGAGCTGCGCCTTGAGCACGCGCGCTTCCACCGATTTCGCATCGGCCGCCAATGCGTGCCCGAGCTGGTCCTCGGCCGCCTTCTTGTCCCGACGTGCCAGCGCCAGCCGGGCGCCGGCGATCCACGGCCGCACGCTGGCCGGGTTGAGCTGCTCGGCGGCGGCAAAGGATTTGCCGGCGTCATCGACCTGACCGAGCGCGATCTGCGCTGCACCGCGGTCGTACATGATCTCGGCATCCAGTTTTGGATTTTTGCCGCCCGCCTGGAATTGCCGGAGCAGATCGGCCGGCCGGTTCTGCATCAGCAGCGCCTGGCCGATCAGCGGTGTGGTCTGCACCTTGTCATAGCCGCGGGCCTCAGCCTCCCGGGCTTGCTGTTCGGCGGCCGCCGGATCGCCCAGTTCGAGCTGCACCTGGGCGAGAATGTAGCGCGCGGCGGCGTTCTGCGGGTCGGCGCGGACCGCGTTGCGCAATTCGATCTGGGCGGTCTTGAGGTCGCCTTTCTGCATGGCGCCGCGAGCGTTCGCCAGATAATCCGCCGCGTGGCCGGCCAGCGGCCAGGAGATAAGGCAGGCTGCCAGAAGCAGCGAGGGAAGCCGGTATCGCATCGCGTTCACTTCCATTCTTCGCCAGCAGCCTGCGGCGGTGGTCGCCCGCCATCGAGGCCGCGGATCGCGTGTCCGTCGGACCCGGCGTCGTGCGGATTTCCGCTCCCTGACAGCGGCTCGAGCGGCGTCTGTTTATCACGCTCCGGCGCCTGCATGCCACCACGATCAGCCGCTGCCGAAGTGGACCGAAGGCAGAAATTTCGATCGACGTTAATCGATCATTCATCCCCAGTCGAGATATTGCGCCAACGCGTCTCATAGTTTGGACGGCAGATGGGAAACGAGACGCCCAACAGACGCAAGGAGTTGTATTATCATGAGCGTTCTCACGGTTGGACCTGACGAGCAGTTCGCCACCCTCAGCGCCGCGGTGGCCGCATCGAAGGCCGGCGACACGTTCGAGCTGGATGGCAATGATCAGAGCTTCACGCTCGGATCGGCAAACTTCACCCTCGTGGCAACCGGCAACGGCAATATCATCACCACCGGATCCGGCTACGACACCGTGACGCTGACCGGCTCGGGCAATGTGGTCACAACCGGAGCGGGGCAGAACCGCATTTACGAAGAAGGCGCCGGGGGCAACACCATCGTCACGCGTGCTCCGGGGACCGGTATCAACACGATTTTCGGCAACGCGATCCAGGATGGCGACATCCTGGATCTCCGGGCGACCCTGGCCGCGACCACCTGGGACGGCAACCCGTCCGATGTCTCTGAATATTTCACAATCAAGCAAACCGGAACGATGGCGATACTGGATGTCAGCCTCGTTCCGGGCGGTCAGCAGTATGAGGTGGCCGTTTTTGAGAACGCCCCGCTGAACCTGAGCGTCAGTCAGGTGCTCGATCATGCCATCATCAGCGGCCCCAGTCAGCAGGTGCTCAGCCTTAGCGTCTCCAACGGCGGTACCGTGGTTCAGGGCGGTACGCTGCGCATCGGCAGCGCCCTTTCGGAGACGGGGGGCACTGGCGGACAGGTGACGATGGCGGTGACCGTCTCCGGTCCCGGCTCCGCCGAGCTTGTCATGGGCGGACAAAACAGTGCTGCCCTCCAGGTGACCGGCACCGAGTCGACCATCGCCGCCGATCTTGCTTCGATCTCCTTCGAGTCGGCCACAGCCGGCAACTACAGCGTTACGGAAACGGTCACCAGTCAGGCCGGCATCAGCCAGAGCGCCATCATCCCGGTCACAGTCCTTCAACCGTCGTTCAGTGTACTGACCGTCGGCGCAGGCGAGGAATATGCCACCATCGCCGCCGCGGTCGCTGCCTCCCATGCCGGGGATACGATTAAGATTGATGCTGGCACCTACACCGCGGCCGATGTGATGATAGGCCACAATCTCACGATCGAGGCGGTCGGCGGACCGGTGAACGTGGTCCCCTCCAGCAGCAATGCCAATGTCGGGAAGGGTCTGTTCATCGTCGGCACCGCGGGGGACGCGCCGAACGTCACTATCGAGGGCTTGACGTTCTCGGGCGCCAAATCGTCATCGTTCGATGGGGCCGGCATCCGTTATCAGAGCGGCAACCTGACCCTCTCGAACGATACCTTCCACGACAATCAGGACGGCATTCTCGCCACCCCGTTCGTGGACGGCACCGGCTCGATCAGCGTCGATGACAGCACCTTCAATCACAACGGTGCCGGCGATGGCCAGAGCCACAACATGTATATCGGCTACTTGAACTCCTTCACCATGACCAACAGCATCTCGGAAGATGCGGATGGTTGGTCACGAGGTAAAAAGCCGGGCCCATCAACAACGTCATCGAGAACAACCAGATCATCGACGGCCCGACGGGAACCGCCAGCTACTCGATCGACCTGCCGAATGGCGGCAACGACATCATCCAGGGCAACACGATCGAAAAGGGGCCGGACTCCAGCACCGGCATCGTGATACACGTCGGCGGCCCGATGCTGATGGCCCCGCAGGACAATGTGACGATCACCGGCAATACCGTGATCAACGACTACGGCCCGAGCGCCACGTTAATCCTCAACCAGATGCAGACGCCGGTCATGGCCAGCGGCAATACCCTGGAAGGCTTCGCGCCGGGCAAACTCATCTCCGGCTACGGGACTGTCTCGGGAAGCACGACGGGCAATCTCACGCCGCTTGCAAATGTGACCTCCAACGACTTCGGCAATCCCGAGCACCACGTTGGATTACCGGGACGATCCGGCAAGCCATGTGCTTACGTTGGCCAAGTCGTTCGAGACGGTCCAGGGCGGCGCGGGTCACCTCACGATCACCACCGCGAAGCCGGATACGGTGCTCGGCGGGACCGGCGGGATCACGTTTACCGAGAGCGGCGCCGGCGCGTTCGTCTCCACCGCCGCCGGCAGCACCAATCAGATCACCCTCGGTGGAGCCGGTTCGATCAACAGTGTCGGCAACGATACCATCATCATGCCGAGCAAGGGTGAGGTCTTCGTGGCGGTTACCGGTACAGCCGATATCACCGGCTCCTCGGGCACGGCCGGGGAGCCATATTTCATCGGCGGTGGCGGCGTGGCGACACTGCACGAGCAAGGCGGCAACGACCTGATCTTCGTGCGCCAGGGCGGCAGCCTGACGCTTGACGGCTCCAACACCAAGCTCAGCCTTACTGAGACCGACGCCCATGCCGGGTTCGACGTGACCAGCGGCGGAACGGAGATCAGCGGTTCGCTCTCGGGTGGCAACATTGCAATGACCCAGAAGGGCGCCATCAGCACCAGCGACAGCGGCACGACAGCGACCATGCAGCTCAACAAGGGGACGTTCGTGGCGGCTGTGGAAAGCCAAGGCCGTGGTGGACGCGAGTGGCGGGTCGGCAACGGTGACGGTGAACGATGTATCCACCGAAGGCCTCACGTTCATCGGCGGCTCCGGCTCCGCGACGGTCTTTACCGGGGCAGGCGCGGCAACGATCGTCGTCGGCAGCGGCAGCCTGGCGGTGACCAACCAGAGCAAGGCCGGCACGCAGCTCGACTTCAACGCCGCGGTGGGCGGCGGCACCGTGACCGTCAACGACTTCACCGCGACACGCGACACGCTGGTCTTCCAGGGCTTCACCGGCGATGCGATCGTCAGCCAGTCGGTCGTTGGTGGCTCGCTGTATCTCACGTTGCAGAACAACACCACGGCGGTGCTGGGTCACACGACCCATCTCTGAGCCGGACGGCTTCCCAGACCGGCGGGCCGCGGCAATGCTGCCGCGGCCCGACGCTGTACGATCTCGGCTTTGACCAGCGGCGGCCCCACAAAGGAGGCTCTTGCATGACCTGGTCGATCGTCGCCCACGACCCCGCCACCGGTGCCTTCGCGGTGGCGGTCGCGACCCGGGCTTTCGCGGTGGGCGCCTCCTGCCCGTTCCTGCGCGCCGGAGTGGGCGCGGTCTCCACCCAGTCGATGACCAACCGCTATCTCGGTCCGGCCGCGCTCGACGGACTGGCCCGCGGGCTGCCGCCGTCGGCCGCGATTGAGGGGGCGCTGGCCGGGGATGCCGGGCGTGGCCTGCGCCAGGTACACGCGGTCGATCGCCACGGCCGCACCGCTGCCTGGACCGGGCAGAATTGCGTGGAATGGTGCGGCAGCCTCGCCGGCCCGGATGTCAGCGTGGCCGGCAACATGCTGGCCGGGGAGCGGGTGATCGCCGCCACGCTCGAACACTGGCTGGCGCAGTCCGGGGACGCCCCTGCCGGAGCGGCTGATCGGGGCCATGCAAGCCGGGGAGGCAGCCGGCGGCGACCGTCGCGGGCGCCAGTCGGCAGCGATGAAGCTGATCACCACCGAGGACTTTCCGGATCTCGATCTGCGCGTCGATGATCATCCGGACCCGCTGACCGAGCTGGGCCGGCTGCTGGACATCTGGGGCCAGGACCGCGCGGCGCGAGCCGGCCTGGCGCCGTCGCGCGCCAACCCCTCGGGTTTCACCGACCTGGACGCGATCGAGGCGGGCTGGGCGGCGCGTGGACTGGATCTGCGCCTGCGCCGATAGAGCGGGCCGAGGCGCAAGTGGCGACCGGCAACGCCCTCGACATCCGCGTGAAGAAGGCGGCATGACACGCTATGAGCCAGACGCTTGCTGCCGAAATCTGCGTCATCGGCGCCGGCCCGGTCGGCGGTACGCTCGCCTGCACGCTGGCCGAGGCTGGTGTTTCCACCATCGTGATCGATCGGGCGCCGCTGCCGCCCATGGAACACCCCGCCTTCGACGGTCGCGCCTATGCCGTCGCCGCCGGCTCCCGCCGCTTGCTGGAGCAGGCGGGTCTGTGGGCCAAGCTGCCGGAGCCGCCCTGTCCCATCCTGGACATTCGCGTCAGCGACGGGCGGGTCGGCCGGCCTGCTTCCCCGTTGTTCCTGCACTTCGATCACCGGGACGCGGGCGCCGATGCCGGGCCGTTCGGCTGGATGGTCGAAGCCCGCGCCCTTCGAGTGGCACTGAACGCGCATCTTCATCAACTGCCCGATCTGTCGGTGTTGGCGCCGGCGCAGGCGACCGTCGAACGGACCGCTTCCGGCGCGCGGGTTCGGGTTACCGGTGGCCCGACGATAGACTGCCGCCTGGTGATCGCCGCCGAGGGGCGCGCTTCGCCGCTGCGCCAGGCGGCCGGCATTCCGATCACCAGGCTGCCGTACCGGCAGACCAGCATCGTCACCGCGATCAGCCATGAGCGGCCGCACCACAACACCGCGCTCGAGCATTTCCTGCCCGGCGGTCCGTTCGCGCAATTGCCGATGGCGGCCAGCCCCGACGCCGAGGCCGGCGGGGCGCCGAATGTTTCCGCCATCGTCTGGACCGAGCGCAGCGACATCGCCGAGCGGATGCTGGCGTTGGACGATGACCGGATCGCCCACGAAATCGCGCGACGGCTCGGCGATCATCTGGGCGCGGTGCGGCCGATCGGCCGGCGCTGGAACTATCCGCTGTCGGCTATGCTGGCGCACCGCTATACCGATACACGCTTGGCGCTGGTGGGCGACGCGGCGCATGGCATTCATCCGATCGCCGGGCAGGGGCTGAATTTGGGGTTCCGCGACGCGATCGCCCTGTCGGACCTGTTGATCGAGGCGCATGAGCACGGCGCCGATCCGGGCCGGCCGGCGCTGCTGGGCCGCTATCAACGGCGGCGCCGTGCCGACAATCTGGTGATGCTGGTGGTGACCGACGGGCTGGATCGGCTGTTCAGCAACGACAGCCGGGTGCTGCGGACCGCGCGCGATCTCGGCATGGCGGCCGTGCATCGCGCGCCGCCGCTGAAACGATTGTTCATGCGCCAGGCGATGGGGCTCGGGGTGCTTCCGGGGCTGGGCTGACCGGCTTATCCTGCCGGCAGCAATCCCGGAGGAAGCCGATGGCGCCGAAGATCCTTGTCCCCGCCAATCCGATCAACGCGACCGAAGTCATGCACGAACTCGCCCCGGGGGGCTACGACATCGTGGTTGCCCGTGCGGGAAGTCCCGAATGGAACGAGGCGCTGCGCGACACCGAGTACCTCGTTGGCCTCGGCGAGGTGAAGATGGACGATGCGTTCTACAAATCGGCGCCGAAGCTCAAGCTGGTGCAGTTGCTCAGCGCCGGCTACGACCGCGTCGATATCGAGGCGGCGCGACGGGCCGGCATTCCGGTTTGCAACAACGGCGGCGCCAATTCGGTCGCGGTGTCCGAACACGCGCTGATGCTGATGCTCGCGGTGTCCCGCCGGCTGGTCTGGCAGCATTCGATGGTCGCCTCCGGGCGCTGGCGCGGCAATGATGTTGCCAGCGTCCGGCTGTTCGAGATCCACGGCCGCACGTTAGGGATCATCGGACTCGGCACGATCGGCAAGAAGGTGGCGCGGCTGGCCAAGGCGTTCGGGCTCGACGTGCAATATTACGACACGGTGCGGCTGACCGAGGATCAGGCGGATGCGCTCGGCGTGCGGTTCCGGCTGCTGAACGAATTGCTGCGCACGTCGGATATTGTTTCGCTGCATGTGCCGCTGACACCGCAGACCCGGCGCATGATCGGCGCGCGAGAATTGCGGCTGATGAAGCCAACGTCCTACCTGATCAACACCTGCCGCGGCCCCGTGGTGGACGAGCCGGCGCTGCACGAGGCGCTTACGAGCGGAACCATTGCCGGCGCCGGGCTGGACGTATTCGACCAGGAGCCGCCGCCGGCGAACAACCCGCTGTTCACGCTCGACAACGTGGTGTTGACGCCGCATTTCGCCGGGCCGACCTGGGACAACCAGTACAGCCGGTTCCGCAACTGCTTCGACAATGTCGAGCGGGTGGCGCGGGGCGAAAAGCCGCTATGGGTGATTCCCGAACTGCGGCAGTAGGGGGTTCCGTCGGGCCGGGAGGGCGGAATGCGCTACGCCTTCCGATTATTCATTCGGCCGCGGCTTCGCGGCGCACCGCCTTCGTCTTCCGCCGCGGCGCTGCGGTGCTGGCCTTGCCGGTCCGTCCCTTCGCAGCCGGCTTCGCCGCAGCCCGCGGCCTAGCAGTGGCTTGCTGCTCCGCCGCCTTCTTCGCCCCGCCCCGAGCCTGCTTGCGCGCCGCCGCCCCGCGCGGCTTCAGTGTCTTGCCTTTTTCCGTCAGCAGGCTCAGCGCCGCCGCCAGCGTCGCGTCATCCATCGTCATCCCGCGCGGCAGGTTGGCGACCTTGTTGCCGTGCTGCACGAATGGCCCGAACCGGCCCTTGCGCACTGCCACCGGCTGCTGATCGGCGGGGTGCAGTCCCAGCGTGCGGATGCTCGACATCTTCCTGGCGATCAGATCGACCGCCCGGTTGAGGCCCACCGACAGCACATCGTCGTCGCGATCCAACGATCCATAGATCGCGCCCATCCGCACGAATGGCCCGAACCGTCCGATTCCGGCCTGGATCGGTTCCTTGGTCTCCGGATGGATGCCGATGACCCGCGGCAGCTCCAGCAGCGCGATCGCCTGGTCCAGCGTGATCTGGTCGCCGTCCATGCCGCGCGGCAAAGACGTGCGTTTCGGCTTCGGCGCCTTCTTGTCCTCGCTCGCCTCGCCCTGCTGGACATAAAGCCCGTAGGGCCCGCGGCGCACCGTGACGGCCTCGCCGGTGTCCGGATGCGGGCCGAGCGTGCGCATCCCTTCCTTCAAGGTCTCGCCCTGGTCGTCGCCGGTCTCGATGGCGAGGCGGCGGGTGTATTGGCAGGCCGGATAGTTCGAGCAGCCGATGAAACTGCCGTAGCGGCCGAGCTTCAGCCCCAGCCGCCCGTTGCCGCAGGCCGGGCAGGCGCGCGGGTCGCTGCCGTCCTCACGCGCCGGAAAGAAATGCGGGCCGAGCTCCTGATCCAGCGCGCTGATCACGTCGCTGATCTTGAGGTCCTTGGTCTGTTCGACCGCGCGGGAAAACTCCTGCCAGAAGTCGCGCATGACAGCTCGCCAGTCGGCCTGCCCGTCGGCGATGTCGTCGAGCTTTTCCTCCATCTGCGCGGTAAAACCCGCCTCGACATAGTGCTCGAAGAAACCGACCAGAAACGCAGTGACCAGCCGGCCACGGTCCTCGGGGATAAATCGGCGCTTGTCCAACCGCACGTATTTGCGGTCCTGCAGCACCGAAAGAATCGAGGCGTAGGTGGAGGGACGGCCGATTCCGAGTTCCTCCATCTTCTTGACCAGGCTCGCTTCGGAAAACCGCGGCGGCGGCTGGGTGAAGTGCTGCAACGCGTTCACCGGCCCGCGCCCGAGCGGGTCGCGCGCCGCCATCGGCGGCAGCATGCGGCCGTCGTCCTCTTCGGCGCTGTCGTCCTGATCCTCCCGGTACAGCTTCAGGAAGCCGTCGAACGCCACGATCGAGCCGGTGGCGCGTAACCGCTGGCCCTGCCCGTCGGTCACATCGACGGTCACCTGATCCAGTTCGGCCGACTGCATCTGCGAGGCAACCGCGCGTTTCCAGACCAGCTCGTAAAGCCGCCGCTGGTCGGGGCTGAGGAAGCGGGCGACGCTGTCGGGGGTCCGGCTCACGTCGGTGGGACGGATCGCCTCGTGCGCCTCCTGGGCGTTCTTCGCCTTGCTGGTGTATTCGCGCGGTGCGGCCGGTATGTAGTCGGGGCCGTTCACTGCCTTGACGTGATCGCGGATGGCGGCCACCGCCTCGCGCGCCATCTGCACGCCGTCGGTGCGCATATAGGTGATAAGGCCGACGGTCTCGCCGTCCAGGTCGGCGCCTTCATACAGTTGCTGGGCGGTCCGCATCGTCTGCTGGGCTCCGAAGCCGAGCTTGCGCGATGCTTCCTGCTGCAACGTCGATGTGGTGAAAGGTGGCGGCGGGTTCCGCTTGACGCGCTTTCGTTCGACCAACTCGACCTGGAACTGCCCGGCTTCGAGGCGCCGCTTCGCCCGCAGGGCGGCTTCCTCGTTCCCAAGGTCGAACTGGTCGAGCTTCTTGCCGTCGAGAAACGTCAGCCGTGCGGTGAACGGCGCGCCCGCCGGCGTGGTGAACTCGACCTCGACGGTCCAGTACTCACGGGCCCGGAAGACCTCGATCTCGGCTTCCCGATCGCAGATCAGCCGCAGCGCCACCGACTGCACACGCCCGGCGCTGCGGCTGCCCGGCAGCTTGCGCCAGAGCACGGGGGACAGCGTGAACCCGACCAGATAGTCCAGCGCCCGGCGCGCCAGGTACGCCTCGATCAGTGGCTGATCGAGATCACGCGGAGCGGCGATGGCGGCGCGGATGGCGCTGCGGGTGATCTCGTTGAAGGTGATCCGCCGGACATCGACGCCCTTCAGGGCCAATTTTTCGTCCAGCATGTTGCGGACATGCCACGAAATCGCCTCGCCCTCGCGGTCCGGGTCGGTGGCGAGATACAGCGTCTGCGCCCCTTTGAGCGCTTTCGCGATGGCGCCGACCTGACGTTCCCCCCTTGCGTCCGATTCCCAGTCCATGGCGAAATCCTGCTCGGGACGCACCGAGCCATCCTTGGGCGGCAGGTCGCGCACATGCCCGAAGCTCGCCAGCACGGTGAACCGGTCACCAAGATAGCGGTTGATGGTTTTTGCCTTGGCGGGGGATTTCGACGACAACGACGTCGGTCATAGGGTCCTAAAGCGTCAGCCGGGTGGAGGCTCAGGACAGCAGCGCCACGCGCTGTCCCGGCAGGGTTTCGATCCGTCCGGCGAGTTCAAGTTCCAACAAGGCTGCCAGCACGGCAGCGGCAGAGAACTGGCAGCGGCGCACCAGATCGTCAACCGCCGTCGGTGAGGGGCCAAGCAGATCGACCACCTGGGAGCGGGCCTCCGCCACCCCCGGCGGCGGTTCCGGGCCGGCTTCCTCCGGCTCGGCAATCTCCGCCATGGGTGAGGCGGGGGCGCCGCGGGCGAACAGCGGGTCTCGCGCCAGCCCCTCGCGGAACGGATGGTCGGGCAGGTTACCGAGCACGTCGGCGGCGGTTTCAGTGAGGTGCGCCCCCTGGCGGATCAGGTCGTTGGAGCCCTGGGTCCGCGGGTCCAGTGGTGAGCCGGGCACCGCGAACAGCTCGCGCCCCGTCTCCTGCGCCAGTCGCGCGGTGATCAGGCTGCCCGAGCGTAGCGCCGCCTCGATCACCACCACGCCCAGCGCGAGACCGGCGATGATGCGGTTGCGGCGGGGGAAATGGCGCGATTGCGGTACGGTGCCAAGCGGCGTTTCGCTGACCACCGCACCGCCTTCGGCAATCCGCCGCTGCAGATCGGCGTGTTCGGGCGGGTAGGGCGTGTCGAGCCCGCCGGCGACCGCCGCGACGGTGCGCCCCGACCGCAATGCGCCGGCGTGCGCTGCCGCATCGATCCCGCGTGCCAGCCCGGAGATCACGGTCAGGCCGGCCGTCGCCAGTTCCTCAGCCAGCGTCTCGGCCATGCGCTGCCCATTGGCCGACGCGTTGCGTCCGCCGACCAGCGCGACGCCCGACACGGACAACGCTGCCGGATCGCCGAGCATGGCCAGCACCGGCGGCGCGTCGTCCAGCAGGGCCAGCAGCGGCGGGTACTCCGGCTGGCCGAGGATCAGCAGCCGGCCGCCCAGCCGGGCGAGGCGTTCCAGCTCCCGCTCGATCTCTGCCTCGGCCGGCATCGCTGCCGGGGCGGACCGCCCGCCGGCACGCGCCAACCCGGGCAGCGCCGCCAATGCCGCTTCGGCCGTGCCGTAGCGGGCCAGCAGCCGGCGATAGGCGACGGGTCCCACCCCTTCGGTGCGGGCCAGCCGCAGATGGTCGCGCTGATCCCTCTGCCCCGGGCGTTGCTGCCGGCGCATCTTCGATTCCCTTTCGGCACTGCCGGCTGCTAAGCCTTTTGAACGATCCGGGGCTCCGTGCCCCTGAGCAGACGGCGAATGTTGGCGTGATGGCGCGCATAGACCAGCACGGCAATCGCCAAGGACAGCTTAACGGCGCCCGGATCGGCCAGCCCCCAGGCGAACAGCGGCGCCAGCGCCAGCGCCACCAGGGAGGCCAGCGAGGACATTCTGGCCACTCCGGCCGTGATCAACCACGTCGCGCAGGCAAGCAGCCCGACCGGCCACGCGGCGGCCAACAGCACGCCGAGCGCCGTGGCAACGCCCTTGCCGCCGCGAAAGCCGAGCCAGACGGGAAACAAATGCCCCAGCACCGCCCCCCCGCCCGCCCACAGCCCGGCCGCATGCCCGCCGAGCCAGTATCCCAGCAGCACCGCGGCCGCGCCTTTGCCGCCGTCCAGCAACAGCGTGGCCGCGGCGAGACCCTTCCGCCCGGTGCGCAGCACGTTGGTGGCGCCGATATTGCCCGATCCGATGGCGCGGATGTCTCCCAGGCCGGCGGCGCGCGTCAGCAGCAGACCGAACGGGATCGAGCCGAAGGCGTAGCCGAGCAACAGGCCGAGTGGCGCCACTTATGCTCCTGACGGGTTAATCGAGGCGTGGAGCAAGCCGCGTCCTGAGCATCAGGTCAATCGCCAAGGCGGAGCGACGAACCACGCGGGTCTCGGAACGGATGGCCGAGACGCTGCCACATCAATCGGCACCCCGGTGACATGGCGGGACCCGGTAGAACACGACGGGCGCTCGAGCGACCTGAGGCGGATGGTGATAAGGAAGGCCGGTGCTGTTCTGACGATCCGCGCCGGGCCGCCGCTGGTCCGAGGCGTGCCATCCGGGCCGTATCTATCGGACGATGAATCAACCGGGACTTCGGGCGCTGTCCGGCAACCAGCCTGACACGAGAGCGTTCCCAGCCGATGCCAGTTACGGGGAGGTAGCGAAACCGCAGGGGAACGATCGGGAACGTCCAAGCTTCGGGCCCAGGCGTATCAGTTCGGGCTCTGTCGCTGCACGCCCAAATTCGTATCGAAGAACTTCAACGCGGCGTTCCCGATGTACTCGTGCAGCTTGGCCCGATCCACGCCAGGGGCATCGATGCACGACTCGGGGTAGTTATCCCGTGCTACCTGATCGCACTCATTGTCGACGATCTCGTGGTTAACCTGAGCAGGCAGCACGTCGAGCTGGGCGTGCGGAATAAATTTCGCTGCAAACTCGGCGTTTTCTTTGGGTGGCGTTGTGGTGTCGCCGGCTCCGACAATGATATAGGCCGGGATCGTCATTCGCCGAAGCCCGGCCTCGTCCATGCCGAACCCCTGAACATCGCCGGGAGCCATTGCAAAGCCTGCCTTCACCCTTTCGTCGCGCACGTCACGCGCGGGTTCCGCGTCAAGGTGCATTTGCTCGCGCAAATACGCCGGCACGATCTGGTTGTTCTTCCATCCGCGCTGATACTTCAGAAACAGGTCGGGATTGATCTTGGCGCCTCCGATCCAGATGGCGGTAAATCCCCCCTGCGAATGCCCCGCAACGCCAATCTGGTTCGGGTTGATGTGCGGCCCCCAAAATTTGTCCTGGAGCAGATGGGTGATGTCCAGGCTGATATCGCGCGGCCGTTGCCAGAGCCTGTTGCGCACATACAGCGCGCTCGAATCATACGTATTGGCCCGATAGTGATAGACCATGGCGACCAGGTAGCCGTGCGACGCCAGGTATTCGCCGAACCAGGCATAGCCTGAGCCGTTGCCGCCGGCCCCGTGCGAGAACATGACGAGCGGATGCTTCAGCCCATCGGCCACGATCGGCGCGTCCTTGTACAGATGCAAATTCGTGGACAAGAATATTTTGAAAGGGGTGGCGGCGCTGTCCGGAGCGGCCGGGTAGATCAGCATATAGCTTTAACGTTTACCCCGCCGAGATCGAGCGGGTCATCGCATCGCATCCGGCGGTGGCTCTGGTTGCCGTCGGCAGCCAGCCGGATGCGATAAAGGGCGAGGTCGCGAAGGCGCACGTGGTTCTGCGGGCGGGCGCGGTGACCGAAGAAGTTTCCGTCCTGGCGCATTGCCGCCAGCACCTTGCCGCTTACAAGATCCCGCGTGCCGTGCAGTTCGTCGCCGACGTACCGAAGACCAGCAGCGGCAAGATCATGCGGCGTAGGCTTCACACGCTGGACGCGTGACCAGGGGCGGGAGTGGATTGAGATGCTGGCGATCGGATGCCTGGTACCAATTGTGCTGCTGGCGGCCGGCACCGGGATTGGAACCTTGATCGGCGGGACGAAGGCCGCCGAATGGGGCGCTGGGATCGGCTTCGTCGTCGGCTGTATCGGCTTTGTTGTCTTGATCTGGGGGTTCGAACGGCTGAAGGATCGTGAGTGAGGCCGTAATCTCGTCCGATGTCCCGGACAGGTTACCCACCCGCGAGGCTATCGCACCGGTTCCGCCGTGTGCCAGTTTCACCCCATGATCGCCTTCGCCGAACTGCTGGAGCGGCTGGTCTTCACTCCGTCCCGCAACGCCAAGATCGCTCTGCTGCGCCGCTATTTCGAATCGGAGCCGGATCCGGACCGCGGCATCGGCCTGGCCGCCATCGCCGGCGAACTCAGCTTCACCGCGGCAAAGCCGGGGCTGATTCGCGATCTGGCGGCAGCTCGCACGGACCCGGTGCTGTTCGGCTGGTCGTACGATTATGTCGGCGACCTGGCGGAAACCGTCGCGCTGATGTGGCCCGCCGAGCCCACCGACGCTCCGCCGCCGCGTCTGGCGGCTGTGGTGGAAGCCCTGGAAAGCGCGCCCAAGGCCGCTCTGCCGGGCATCGTTGCCGGCTGGCTGGATGCCTCGGACGCCTCGGTGCGCTTCGCGTTGCTGAAACTGATCACCGGCGGGCTGCGCGTCGGCGCCTCCGGCCGATTGGCGAAGATCGCACTGGCCGAGATTGGCGGGGTGGAACCGGACGCGGTGGAGGAAGTCTGGCACAGCCTCGCGCCGCCCTACCTGCCACTGTTCGCCTGGGTGGAAGGTCGGGCCGGGCGGCCCGATCCGGCCGAGGCACCGGTATTTCGCCCGCCGATGCTGGCCCAGCCCCTGGAGGAGTCCGATCTGGCCGGGCTCGACCCCAGTGCGCTACGGGGCGAATGGAAGTGGGACGGCATCCGCGTGCAGCTTGTTTCAACCAAAGGCGGCCGGCGACTGTATTCCCGCGGCGCCGACGACATCTCCCGCGCGTTTCCGGAAATCATCGAGGCGATGGAGTTCCACGCTGTGCTGGATGGCGAGTTGCTGGTGATCCGCGATGGCCTTGTGGCGCCGTTCGCGGATTTGCAGCAGCGGCTGAACCGCAAGCTGGTCGGGGCGAAGATGCTGCGGGACTACCCGGTCGGCGTGCGGCTGTACGACATCCTGTTCGACAATGAGCAGGATGTTCGCCCGCTGCCGTTCGATACGCGTCGGGCCCGGCTGGAGGAATGGTTCGCCCGTGTGCGGCCGGCACGGATGGATTTGTCGGCGTTGATCCCGTTCGCATCGCTGGACGAGCTTGGCGCGCTTCGGCTGGGCGCGCGGGCGGCCTCGATGGAGGGGATCATGCTGAAGCGCGCCGACAGCCCCTATGTGCCCGGGCGGCCGAAAGGGCTGTGGTGGAAGTGGAAGCGCGACCCGCACACCGTGGATGCGGTGCTGATGTACGCGCAGCGGGGGCATGGGAAGCGCAGCAGCTACTACTCGGACTACACGTTCGGGGTGTGGAAGGGCGATGAGCTGGTGCCGGTTGGCAAGGCGTATTTCGGTTTCACCGATCAGGAGCTGGGGTTTCTGGATCGTTGGATCCGCAATCACACGGTCGCTCGCTTCGGGCCGGTGCGCGAGGTGGAAAAGTCGATGGTGCTGGAGGTGGCGTTCGACGCGGCACAGCTTTCGACGCGGCACAAATCCGGCGTCGCGATGCGTTTCCCACGGATCGCCCGCATCCGCACTGACAAGCCGGCGGCCGAGGCGGACCGGTTGGAGCACCTGATGGCGCTGGTGGAGGACCGGGTGGTTGCGACCTCCGAAGGATAGGTCGGCTAAAGTGCTGCGCTCGCCAGACTACCTGGCTGGCAGGGCCGGGGTCCCGATCGCCGCTTCCAGATCACCGGACGCGCGTGGTCCCTGGCGGTTGTCCGGCATGTTGTATTTCAGCCAGAACTCGATCGGTGGCCAGGGTCCCAGCTCGTGCTGGCTGGGCGGGAACGGCCCCACCAGCGGGGGAAAGGCAGCATCGGCGGGCTTCAGCCACGGATCGGGATAATCCCGGCCGAGTCCGGATTCGTGTGGCCTCGGCTGTTCATTGATATACGAAACGACGTCATAAGCGTCGGTTGTCCCGATCTGCGGATAGGCGAATGTAATACCCCGCGGCATGTTGGCATGGACGAACCAGGCGGCTGTGATGTTGCGCGACATTCCGGCCCCGTCGTTGTAGCTGTCGGGTCCCCATAGCGGCGGGAAAAGATACCGCTGCTGCTTCCGCTCCGCATCTAACAGATCGTAGCGCACCCCGGCGCCATCCGACCGATGGCAGACGGCGCACACCCGCTGATAGACCTCCGCACCGTGCACCGGATCGGCCGCGCGGTCCGGCAGGGGCAGCGCCGGCGCGCGCCGGCCCACCAAAGGCGTGTTGCCCGGCTGGTCCGAACCAAGAAAGCGGATATAGGCCTGGATGGCGTTGATTTCGGGACCGTCCAGCGGAAGCGGGCGACCGTTCATGCTGCGCGCCATGCAGTCGTTGATGCGGTCGGCCATCGACTGGAGCGCACCCACGCGGGCGCTGAAGGCCGGATAGAGATTCCAGATGCCGACCAGCGGCAGCGCGAACCGAGTGGTCCCGGCATCCAGATGGCAGCTCTGACACTCCAGTCCGTTGCCGGCGAAACGCATCGCCGGGTTCGTTGCATCCGGCCCAATCAACGCCGACGTGTGCCGAATCAGATCGCGTCCGTAGCGCACGGCACGGCCATAATCGTCGTTCGGAAGCGTCGCCGGGTCGGGCACCTGCCAGGGCGGCAAGGTGGCCGGATCAATGGGAGCCTGCGCCCGCGACGATTCAGCCTGGATGCACAGGACTGCGGCAATGAGCAGGCTGGCGATGACACGCATCGAGGTCTCCGGGGGCCGGAACAGTCGCTCAGCGCAATCAAGCCCGGAGCCCCCCAAAGTGTCAAAATCGGTGGCCGGCGGCCTGCAACCGGCCTGCGGGTTACCAGCGCACCGACGTCGTCCGGCGCGCGGTTCAGGCAGGCAGATGTCAACCGAATTCCGATCCACGGCGGGAGGTGTGATTCAGATCGTTGCTGCAGGATGCAGTCGCGTATCCAGCGCGAACGCTTCCTGCGACCTGAGGGCGTAAGCTCCTACTGCCGTCGCGCCGACAAAAATCAGGTTCCAGCTCTGCGTCGATACCGTGCTTGGGATCAGGATGAACTTGTGCCGGGCGAGCAAAGTATCGCCCAAATTCTGCTGTCCGGCGCCGGGGATGCCCGGCCTGAGCCAGTTGGGATTGGGGATGGACAGCGGATCAACGACGTGCACGCTTGTGGGCTGGGTAATGGTTACCGCTGTCAATACGTGAGGAACGGTGTCCAGCGTCCTGAACCCCTTATGGACCGCAACCTCCAGGATGGCGGTTGCCGGATCGATCGAGCAGTACACTGCCCGGACTCCCGGACTGTTCCAGCGCCCGCCTACCCGATAGGCGCCTTCGCCGCTGTCCCAGATGGCTCCGAACGCGGCTTGGTCCAGGCGCCATGCCACAAGCTGATTGCCGCCAAGCGGCCCAGGCAGCGGCGTCACATATAGACGCCGTATTCGAGACGCTGAAGGAAGTCCTCGACGATCTTCGTGCCGGCTGGGGTCACCAGAAGGTCGAGCGGTCGCCGCTGATCCAGCCCGATGGCAGGACGCTCCAGCCATTGCTCCGCGGATTCCTTCGAGCCCAGAAGCGCCGTCGCCCTGGCCAGGATCTCGGCAAATTTCCAGGTCCGCCCGCTCTGTTCCAAACTGAGCAGCCGTTTCGGCGTGTCCCGGCGGCGCTGGAAGGTGCGCAGGCTCATGCCCAAGGCCTTTTCGAGGACGGCTGACTTGTGCAGGGCCACGAAGCCGTCAACGAGGTGTGCCAACGCCGCACCCGGCAGGCCGTGGAGAAGCATCTCGTGGGCGTCGAGCGGGTTGGCCAGCCGGTGCCGGAGGACCCGGACGCCGCCCAGCAAATCGGCCACGGGTCGAAGCCCGGCGGCATCACTCGTGGAGGTATCGTGGTCGGGGAGGGTGGACATCGGATGCCCCTGTCATCTGTCGCGTTCAATGTGACAGTTGGCTCGTCTGGTTTCAAGGCGGCGCTAACATAGCACCATGACAGGCAGTTTCACTGTCCTGCGCGGGGTTGACCCGCGCACCCTACGCAACGTTCGCCAAGACCTTGCGTTGGATGGCTCGGTCAAGGCCCGGCCATGACGAGGTCGGTCGGCTCCGGTTCGCGTCCAGCTATAAAAGTCAGTGCCTATGCGCCTTCGGGCATGAACATCTGGTTGCGCGAACGGTTGGACACATGCGACAGCGCGGATGGAAACTCGGTTCTGACCCATTCGCTGATCGCCAGGCTGTCCGGTTCCTGCTTACCCAGCCGTGTCAGCGTGGCTTCGGTTGCATCCTCATTGGTCAACGCCGCAACGAGCAACGGTGTATCGAGGTAAAGCCTCAATAGCGATCGCCATCCCGCATCCGGCGAACCAGTTCGCGCGCCGGGACCCGTTGCAACGGCATGGCACCTGTTGCTGCCCGCAGCTCCGCGACATCGATCGGTTTGCGAGCCGTCGCAAGCCCGGTGATCTGGGCCACCGGCTTGCCACGACGGGTGATGCAGACAAACTCGCCGCCCGCCGCTTGTGCGACGAGCTCGCTGAGGCGCGCCTTCGCAGCCGTGAGAGCTACGATGCTCATGCCCGACTTCTCCCGACGATGTAATTGGTCATCTGGGCCTTGATTGAGCCGGACGCCAGCAGCCACCTGAATCCGCCGCTGTTGCCGCGTCATCCGGTAATCAGTCCCGCCCCGCCGGAGCGAGTCCCGAAGAGGCGCACCCTCCCGCCAGCAATCAGTTGCCGACGTCGGTTACAACCCGTCGCGTAACCGCCCGGGTCGTGCGACTGCGCACCCCCAAAAAGCCGGTGTCGTACAGACCGCGCAAGCTCCAAAACCCCGCATCGTACGACCGGAGACCCGCCTGGACCACCAATCGCACGACCGCAGACCCGCCGAAATCGCCAATGGATATGTCTCGATTCCCGTCCGCAAGCCGCGCTGGACGCGTTCAACGCCGTAAAACCGGGCCGGCCAAACCAAAGCCCCATCCACAAGGCTTCCACCGCCCGCGAACCGCTTGGTATAACGCCGACCCATGGAGCCAGATTCGCTGATCGGGCGCGCCCGCGCCATTCCCCGCCTCGCCGTGTTTGCGCTGGTGCTGCCCCTGCTGCTCGGCGCTTGCGGCGGCTCCGGCAAGAAGCAGGCGGCCGTCGATACTCCGTCCGCGCCGGTGGAGACGCTGTACAACAACGGTCTCGATGCTTTGAATACCCAGCGTTACCAAAGCGCCGAGGACCAGTTCAACCTGGTGGAACAGGACTATCCGTATTCCGCCTGGGCAGCAAAATCCCAGCTCATGCAAGGCTACGCGCAATACCTGCAAAACCATTACACGCAAGCCGTCGGCACGCTTGACCGCTATATCCAGCTTCATCCGACCAGTACAGATACCGGCTATGCCTATTACCTGCGCGCACTCTGCTTCTACGAGCAGATCGAGGACGTGCAGCGCGACCAGCGCACCACCCTGGATGCCATGACAGCCCTGCAGCAGGTCGTGGACCGTTACCCCGACACCGCCTACGCCCGGGACGCCCGGCTGAAGATCGACCTCGCCCGCGACCATCTGGCCGGCCACGAGATGTCGATCGGCGTCTGGTACGAAAACCAGCACCTCTATGAAGCCGCGATCGGCCGTTTTCAGCGCGTCGTCGCCGATTTCCAGACCACCAATCACGTGCCGGAGGCGTTGTATCGGATGGTCGAGGTCTATCTGCGCCTCGGCATGCGCGAACCGGCGATGCGGACCGCTGCCGTGCTCGGCTACAACTATCCCGGCAATCCCTGGTATGCCGATGCCTACAGCGCACTTTACGACGTCGGATTGATCAAGGGCCTGCCGCCGCCGACCGGATCGGGCCATGGACTGATCTCGCGGGCCTGGAACTTCGTTTTCTGAGCCGGCGCGCGGCATGCTGACCGCGCTGTCGATCCGTGACGTGGTGCTGATCGAGCGCCTGGAGCTCGGCTTCGGCCCCGGGCTCACGGTGCTGACCGGGGAAACCGGCGCCGGCAAGTCGATCCTGCTGGACAGTCTCGGTCTGGCCCTCGGCGGGCGCGCCGAAGCCGGATTGGTGCGCGCCGGCGCCGAACAGGCCAGCGTCGCCGCCTGCTTCGCTCCGCCCGCCCAGCACCCGGCGACCGCCCTTTTGGCCGAACAAGGCATCGCCGGCGAGGATGAGATCGTGCTGCGAAGGGTGGTCGGACGGGACGGGCGCTCGCGCGGCTTCGTCAACGACCAGCCCGTCAGCGTCGCGCTGCTGCGCCGCGCCGGCGCGTTGCTGGTCGAAGTGCAGGGCCAGCACGAGCAGATGGGCCTGGCGGACCCCGCCAGCCATGCCGGGTTGCTGGACGCGTTCGGCGTGCCGGTGCCGCTGCGCCAGGCCGTCGGCGCCACATGGCGGGACTGGCGCGAGGCCCAATCCGCTCTGACCGCGGCGCGCCAGGCCATCGCGACGGCCCAACGCGATGAGGACTGGCTGCGTCACGCGGTCGATGAGCTCGCAAAGCTCGCCCCCGCCGAGGGCGAGGAAGACCGCCTCGCCGCCGACCGCCAGCGCCTGCAACAGGGCGAGCGGCGCGCCGAAGCCATCGCCGCCGCGTTGTCTGAATTGACCCCGCGCGACCGCCGAAGCTCCGGTCCCGGCGCGGCGTTGCGGGCCGCCTCCCGCGCATTGCAACGGCTGATCCCGGCCGGCCAGCCGGACGCTCCCTCTGCCGCGGCACCGGCCCTGGCCGCGCTGGAACGCGCCGAGGAAGCGCTGGCCGAAGCGGAAACCCTGCTGACCCGATTGGGCGCCGAGGCGGACGACGATCCTCGCCTGCTGGAACAGGCTGAGGAGCGGCTGTTCGCCCTGCGCGCCGCCGCCCGCAAGCACCAGGTCGCGGTTGCCGAACTGCCCGGCCTGCTGGATCAGCTCAGCACGCGGCTGGCGGCCTTGCAGATCGGGGCCGCGGAACTGGTGACTCTGGAGCAGTCGGCCGGGGCGGCCCGGCGGGCTTACGCCGATGCCGCCGCGGCCCTGTCGGCGGCTCGTCGCACTGCGGCCGGCCGGCTGGATCGCGCGGTAGGCAAGGAATTGCCACCGCTGCGGCTCGAGAAAGCGCGCTTCCAGGCCGAGGTGACCGCCGTTGACGAGCGCGAGTGGGGCGCCGGCGGGGCCGATGCGGTGCGCTTCCTGATCGCCACCAATCCCGGGCAGGAGTTGGGGCCGCTGGCGCGCATCGCCTCGGGCGGCGAGCTGTCGCGGTTGATGCTGGCGCTGAAAGTGGTGCTGGCGGCGGGTTCTCCGGTTCCCACGCTGGTGTTCGACGAGGTGGATTCCGGCATCGGCGGCGCGACGGCGGCGGCGGTCGGGGAGCGGCTGGCCCGGGTCGCCGAGCGGCTGCAGGTGCTGGTAGTCACTCATAGTCCGCAAGTCGCGGCGCGCGGGGCGGCGCATCTGCTGGTGGCGAAGGCGGCGGCCCGCGGTCGCGCGGCAACGCTGGTTGATCTGCTCGATTCGCCGGCCCGGCGGGAGGAAATCGCCCGTATGCTGGCCGGAGAAATCGATCACCGAAGCCGCGCGCGCCGCGGCCGATGAGCTGCTGGGGCAGCCGGCGTGATTGGAAATCTGGGTTTGTGTGACGACCCCTCCTCCTGCCTTGGTCCGCTTCGCAACCCAAGGCAGGAGGGGAAGGGGCCGGCCGGTGTTATGACCCGCCCCATCGATCAGCTCACGGAAACCGAAGCCGCCGCCGAACTGGCCGATCTGGCGGCCGAGATCGCCCGCCATGACCGCGCCTACCACCAGCTCGATGCGCCGGAGATCAGCGACGCCGATTACGACGCGTTGCGCCGGCGCAATGCCGCGATCGAGGCGCGATTTCCGGCGCTGGTCCGGGCCGATTCGCCATCGAACCGGGTGGGCGGCGCGCCCGAGGGCGGGTTCGCCAAACTGCGCCACCGCGTGCCGATGCTGTCGCTCGACAACGCCTTCGATGCCGCTGAATTCGCCGAATTCGGCACCCGCGCGCGGCGCTTCCTGGGCTTGGCCGCCGGCGCCCCTCTGGCCCTGGTCGGCGAGCCGAAGATCGACGGCCTGTCGATCAACCTGACCTACCGGAACGGTCGCTTTACACGTGGCGCCACGCGCGGGGACGGCACCGAGGGTGAGGATGTCACCGCCAATCTGCGCACTCTGCCGTCCATCCCGGCAAAGCTGAAGGGTCACGCCCCGGAGCTGATCGAGGTCCGCGGCGAGGTGTTCATGACCAAGGCCGACTTCCTGGCATTGAACGAGGCGCAGGCGGCGGCCGGCCAGCGCCTGCTGGCAAATCCGCGCAACGGGGCGGCCGGCAGCCTGCGGCAACTTGACGTGTCGATCACTGCTGGCCGCAAGCTGTCGCTGTTCGCCTACGCGATGGGCGACGCCAGCGAAACCGTGGCCGCAACGCATTGGGAGTATCTGGACCGCCTGCGCGAATGGGGCTTCTCGGTCAATCCGCTATCCCGCCGGCTGGCCGATGAGACCGAGGCCGCGGCGTTCCAGGCCGAGATGGGCGCCGCCCGGGCTGGGCTGGGCTACGACATCGACGGGGTGGCGTACAAGATCGACGATCTGGCTTTGCAGCGCCGGCTGGGATTCGTCGGCCGCGCGCCGCGCTGGGCCACCGCCTGGAAATTCCCCGCCGAGCAGGCCACCACGGTGCTGACGGACATCCGCATCCAGGTCGGCCGCACCGGCTCGCTGACCCCGGTGGCTGCCTTGCAGCCGGTGAACGTCGGCGGCGTGCTGGTGCAGCGGGCGACCTTGCACAACGAAGACGAGATCGCCCGGAAAGACATCCGCATCGGCGACACCGTGGTGATCCAGCGGGCCGGCGACGTGATCCCGCAGGTGTTGTCCGTGGTGCTGGAGCGGCGACCTGCCGGGTCAGTTGCGTTCGTCTTCCCCGAGCAGTGCCCGGTTTGCGGCAGCCACGCGGTGCGGGCGCCCGGCGAGGCGGTGCGGCGGTGCACCGGCGGCCTGATCTGCCCAGCGCAGCGGGTGGAGCGGCTGATCCATTTCGTGTCCCGCCCGGCATTCGATATCGACGGCCTCGGCGAGAAGACGATTGCCGAGTTCTACGCGGAGGGCTGGCTGAATGGCCCGGCCGACCTGTTTCGTCTGCCGGCGCGGGAGAAGGAAATCGCCGCACGTGAGGGCTGGGGCGAGGTGTCGGCACGCAACCTGGTGCGGGCGATCGAGGCGCGGCGGCGCATCCCGCTGGCGCGCTTCATCTACGCGCTGGGGATTCGCCGGATCGGGGAGCGGAACGCGCAGTTGCTGGCCCGGCATTATGGGGGATTTGCCGAATGGCGGACGCAGATGCTGGCCGCCGTCGAGGCGGGTTCCGAGGCGCGCCAGGCACTGGGCAGCATCCTCGGCATCGGCCCGGCAATCGCCGCGGAACTGGCGGATTTCTTCGCCGAGCCGCGCAATCTGGCGCTGCTGGATGAGCTGGCAGCGGAACTGACCATCGAGGACGTGGCCTCGGAGCGGGCGGTTCGCAGCGAACTGGCCGGCAAGACCGTGGTGTTCACCGGCACCCTGGAAACGATGTCACGCCCGGAGGCAAAGGCCCGTGCCGAGGCGCTGGGCGCCAAGGTGACCGACAGCGTGTCGAAAAAGACGGATTTCGTGGTGGTCGGCGCCGATGCCGGCTCCAAGGCACGCAAAGCGGCCGAACTCGGCGTGCGCACCCTGACCGAGCAGGAGTGGCGAGCTCTGGCCGGGATGGGATGAACGATGGGCGGCCGAGGCGAACCTCGCCCAGGTTGACGAACCCAGCGCCCAGCGCCCGCCGCAGGCGATCCGATATGATCCTGACGCGCAAAGATCGCCCCCGGCGCTGCTGAGCGATGCGGCGGGTTGGCCGGAGCCACCGATCCTTGAGGAGCGGCGTCGGTTGGCCCGGCGAATCACCGGAATGCTGCTGGCGGCCGGAACGGCGGAGCTGGCCGGGGAGTGGCGGGCGCTCGGGGCGGCGGCAGGGGTGATCGAGGGGGTCGGGTCGCGCCAGGTGGTGGAGTGCAGCCTGGTGCGCGCCCGGTTCAAGGAGCTGCTGGACGTGGTGGCGCTGGGCGCCGAGGTGGTGATCACGCGGCACGGGCGGCGGGTCGGGCGGGTGGTGAGGGCGGGATAGGGGGGTTTGTACAAAGTGGTGGTCCGGGGGGCGGTTCTCGGGGCGGCGGTTCGTACAAAGCGGAGGAATTGGGGGCTGCGCGGAAGGGGGGAAACGTACAATCGCGGAGGGTACCGGGGGGATGTACGGTTTGGTCGGCCATCACGGGATCGTCGGCGTACCCCGCCTGCTCACCGGCGGCATTGTTGCGGATGACCTGAATGGCGTGATTGATTGCCGTCTCCGGGAGTGTCCGATTGTCTCTGTAAGCACTGCTGTGGCCCCGTTTCGGTCCGCTCAGTCGGCCAGCCGACTGAGCGGACCGAAACGGTCGCCAAACAGGATAGCAAACTGTCCCATCGCCGCCGTCCAGGCAACCGGCCGGCGCCAGCGCACACCGGCGTTCCTCATTGCCAGGAACAGCAGCTTCAAGGCCGCGTCGTCGTTCGGGAAACTGCCGCGGGTCTTGATGATTTTGCGCAGGCTCCGGTGCAGACTTTCCACCGCATTCGTCGTGTAGATCATGTTCCGGATCTCCGGCGGAAATGCGAACAGCGGAACCACCTGGTCCCACGCCCGCCGCCACGTTGCGGCGATCGTCGGATAGCGTTTGGCCCATTTGGTTTCAAACGTATCAAGACGCTCCGATGCCGTCTCCGCCGTGCCCGGCGCCGCACAGCGCTTCGGTGTCCAGTTCCATCAACCGCTAGGCGGCAAAGCCAATCATCTCGCGCAGGAATGTCGTGTCGGAGCCCTTCTCCAGCAGCTCGCGAAGGGCGATCTTGTCGTCGGTCATTGCGGTGTCCTTGGGACAGAGTTGCGAGTCGCAACCCAATTCTACCCAGCTTCACCGCGGTGGCCGCCGCTGTGGATAAGTGGCCGGCCTACGTCAAACTCTTGACGGTTGCTCTGCAAGGCCACTTGTCCACAGCTCCTACACCACTACCGGGGAGATGACCGCCTGTTGGAGGGTCAAATGGCTAAAGCGGAAAATTCTGGGGGTAACGACGGCCTCAAGAAGTACGACGTCACAACGAATGGCATCTCCTTGCACGTAACGGAGCAAGGGGTAGGGCCAGCCGTGCTTTTCTGCCACGGGTTTCCGGATACTTCCTATACGTGGCGCCGGCAGATGAAAGCCATCGCGTCAGCCGGATACCGGGCAATCGCTCCAGACATGCGGGGCTATGGACGGAGCTCAGCTCCGGCGGACGCAACTTTGTACACGCCGCTGCAAACCGCCGGCGACCTCGTTGGTCTGCTCGATGCGCTTAACATCTCCAGCGCGGTCCTCGTGGGCCATGACTGGGGCGCAACTCATGCCTGGAACGCTGCGTTGATGCGTCCCGATCGGTTTACGGCGGTGTTCTGCCTGAGTGTGCCTTACGTTCCGCGCGGGGATGTCAGCGTCTTCGAGAGAATGCGGAAGTCGGGCCATCAGGACGACTTCTACATGTTCGAACAGATCCGACCGGATGCCGATCAAATTTGGGCCGACGCCGCGGTCACCATTCCAGGGGTTCTGTATTGGGCATCGGGCTCTGCTCCAGCGGATACGCGGTGGAGTCCGATGGATCCGGCGCGAAGCCTGCATCGTCCGGCGCCTGAGCCGATGCCGTCATGGGCGGAGCCGGATTACGTCAGCCATAACGTCGCGGAATTCCAGCGCATCGGCTTTCACGGCGGCCTGAACTATTATCGCGCCGCCGAACCGTATTTCCATCTGTCCGCTGCTTTCAAAGGCGCGAAGATTTCCCAACCTTCCTTTTTCATTTGGGGGAAAGCGGATGGCTTGAAAGAGCTCTATCCAGTGACCGTGGACCAAATGCGCGCCGGCCTTCCCGGTCTCGTTGGGGGGCTCGAACTCCACGATGTGGGCCACTGGGTGCAACACGAAGCCTCTGCCGAGGTCAGTGACCAGCTCGTGAAGTTCCTCCGCGCTGTAAGCCCCGCCTAGCTGGCACTGCACCCTTTATCGCCATCGCCATCGCCATCGCCATTGCCGCGACAATTCGGCCGCGACATAAGCCCGAGCGAGGTCGCCGCCGCCCAAGTGCCCGTCGTTCCGGGGTCCGACGATTTGCTCACATGGAGTATCGACGATGAGGCTAACTGCCCGCACTGTTCGCTCGCCCCGCCACGCAACGCGCTACTGGGAGGCCGGGCCGATCGACGGGCCGTTGATGATCTTCCTCCACGGCTGGCCCGGGATCGGGCTGATGTGGCGCGCGCAGATCGAGGCCTTTGCGTCCGAAGGCTGGCGCTGCGTCGCACCAGACATGCGCGGCTACGGCGGCTCATCGGCACCGACCGCCTCCGGAGCCTATGCCCTAAACGAGATCGTTGACGACATGGTCGAGCTTCACGCCCATTTAGGGGCGCGCCCGGCAATCTGGGTCGGCCACGACTGGGGAAGCCCGGTTGCCGGGGCGCTGGCCGCGCAACACGGAGCGCGCAGTCGCGGCGTGGTGCTGATGTCAGTCCCTTACTTTTCGGCGGGCTTCGCGTTGCCGAACCTTCTGCCCCTGATCGACCGTCAGCTCTACCCCGCCGAGCAATATCCGGACGGGCAGTGGGACTACTTCCGCTTCTACCAGACCGACTTCGACCAGACAGTCGCCGACTTCGAGGCGGACATCCCGGCAACCCTTGCGTCGATCTATCGGCGCGGGAACCCCGAGGGCGCGAGCCAGATAGCCCCGAGCGCCTCGGTCACGCTGAGGGGAGGCCGTTACGGCGCGGCGCATCGCGCCCCGGCGACGCCGCCAGACCTCACTCTCTGGCCGCCCGCCGACTTTGACGCCTTGGCCGAGGCGTTTCACGCGAGCGGTTTCCGCTCGGCCAACGCTTGGTACCTGAACGACACCGCCAACATCGCCTACGCCCATGCCGCGCCCGAGGGCGGCGGCTTACGCCAACCCGTGCTGTTCATCAACGGCGGCTGGGATCTGATCTGCGACGTCACCCGCAGCCGCCTCGGAGAGCCCATGGGCTGCGCCTGCCGGGACCTTTCCGTGACGAACCTGGAGGCCGGCCACTGGCTGCCGCTCGAGCGCAAGACCGAAAGCGTCGAAGCCATTCGTTTGTGGCTTAAAACGAAAGGGCTGTGGTAGCCAAGCTTTCTGAAATAGATTTGTTTGCTTCTATCACCCCCACCCCACTTGGCCGTTTCCCGTCCGATTGGGTTCCGAGGTTGATGAGTTCCGTCAGCACACCATGCAGTCGGAGTTCGGCGTCTGGGTCTCCGCTTCCGTCCCAACGGCGTCCCTGGGTCTGCTGCCGATGTCCGCTTTGGTGCCGCAATGATTCAAAGCAAACCGGCTCCTTTCGGCCAACTCTAACCACGGAGCGAACCCCCCGAGTTGCGGCATCGACGCTTGAAGGCGGGCTACAGCCTGCATTGCGAGACACTTGATTGCGATTTGTCGATCCCGGGCCTGCTCGCCGATCTGTTCGGGACCAGGGCTTTCATGGCGCGGCACGCAGGACGGGCAACATCCCCGGCCAAAGCCGCGGCGGCGCGCAATAACGGCGCCAAGGCGGACGCCCGCGCGGAAGCGGGAAAGTCGCAAGGCGCGGCTGCCCTCCTTCACCGGCGACGGGTCCGTTCTGCACCCGACGCATAGCCAGACTCCGGCCTCCCTCTGGCGTCCTGATCATAACGCTGCTTATGATGAGCCCCACAGCTAAGGGACACTCCAAGGTGACCGGCTTCCAGCGCGACCTGCTGTTCCTGCTGCATGATGTCGCCCGGCTGTTGCGCGTCGATGCCGACAAGCGGGCGCGTGCCCACGGCATGACCCGTGCGCAATGGGCCATCCTGATCTGGCTCGAACGGCAGCCCGGCCTGTCCCAGAAGGAACTCGCCGAGCTGCTGGAGGTCGAGCCGATCAGCGTCGCCCGGCTGATCGACCGGCTGGAAGCGCGCGGCATGGTGGAACGCCGCCCCGATCCGCGGGACCGGCGCATCTGGCGCCTGCACCTGTCTCCGCCGGCCTATCCGGTGCTGCGCGAAATCGACGGCCAGCGCGCCGAGATCACCCGCATGCTGGCCGCGGGCATCGACCGCTCCACTCTTGCCGACATGACGGAAGCCCTGGTGACCATGAAAGCCACGCTGACGGCGCGCCGTGCCGACCCCGAGCCTGAGGCCGCCGCCCTCGGGACCGTCGCCGAGGAGGTCGTCTGATGTCCCCGAGCGCCGCGGCTCAGGGTAGTTCCCCCTTGGCCAGTTCGCCGGCGGCCCGGGTGGGCGCACCTGGCGTCGCCGGCGTGACCGACCGGCCGAGCCGCGCCGGCATCAGCCGTCACGCGCTCGGCCCGATGCTGATGATCGCCGGCATCGTCGCGGTCGGCGCCGGGGCAGTGGCCTTCTGGGTGCATGGCGGGCGTTACGTCTCGGTGGACGATTCCTACGTCCGCGCCGCCAAGGAGGCACTGTCCACCGACGTCTCCGGCGTGGTCGCGGACGTGCCGGTGAAGGACGGCCAGACCGTCGAAAAAGGCCAGGTGCTGCTGCGCCTCGATCCGCGCCGCTTCCAGATCGCGGTGGCCGGCGCAAAGGCCGACCTTGCCGAGACCGCGCTGACGCTGCGGGCGATGCAGCGCGACTACCGTCGCATGCAGCGCGACATCGAGGTGAAACAGGCGCTGGTGCTGGCCGATCAGGCTAATTTCGATCGCTACGCCACGTTGGTGAAAGGCGGCGGCGTCACCCGCGCGGAGTACGACAATGCCCGCTTTGCACTGTCGGCGGACCAGTACGGGGTCCAGTCGCTGAAGGAGCAGGCGGAGGTGCAACTCGCGCGGCTCGGCGGCGCCGCCGACACAGCGGTCGAGCAGCTTCCGCAATATCTCGCCGCCAGCTCGAAGGTCGATGAGGCGCAGCGCCAGTTGGATGACAGCGTGATCCGCGCGCCGTTCGCCGGTACCGTCACCGACGTGGACAGCGTGCAGCCCGGCATGTACCTCGCCGCCGCCACCGCGGCGTTCGGGCTGGTATCCGCCGAGCGTGTCTGGGTCGAGGCGGATCCGAAGGAAACCGAACTCACTTGGGTGAAGCCGGGAGATCATGTCGATGTTACGATCGATACCTATCCCGGACGGACCTGGCCGGGCGTGGTGGAAAGCATCTCGCCCAACTCCGGCTCCGAATTTTCCGTGTTGCCGGCACAGAACACGTCGGGCAACTGGGTGAAGGTGGTGCAGCGCATTCCCATCCGCATCCGCGTCGATCGCCACCCGGGCGACCCCGAGCTGCGCACCGGCATGAGCGTCGAGGCGAGTATCGACACCGGGCACACACGGTCGCTCGCCGACCTGTTCTGATGCGTCGCTCCTGCGTGACGACCCCTCCCCCAACCCCCTCCCACAAGGGGAGGGGGAGAAGACCGCCCGATGACCGCCCACGATAAAGTCCCGCATCGCGGGCTGATCACCATCTGCACGATGGGCGCCACGTTGATGCAGGCGCTCGACCAGACCATCGCCAATGTCGCGTTGCCCTACATGCAGGGCAGCCTGTCGGCGAGCTATGACGAAATCACCTGGGTGCTGACGTCCTACATCACCGCCGCGGCGATCATGACCGCGCCGGTCGGCTGGATGGCGCAACGCTTCGGGCGCAAGCGGCTGTTCGTCGGCTGCCTGGTCGGCTTCACCATCACCTCGATGATGTGCGGTGCGGCGCAGACACTGCCGCAGATGGTGCTGTTCCGGCTCCTGCAAGGCGCTTGCGGCGCCGCGTTGGTGCCGCTGTCGCAGGCCACTCTGCTGGACATCTACCCGATCGAGCAGCGCGGACAGGCGATGGCGATCTGGGGCGTCGGCGTGATGATCGGGCCGATCCTGGGGCCGACGCTCGGCGGCTATCTGACCGAGATCTATAACTGGCGCTGGGTGTTCTACGTCAACCTGCCGTTCGGCATCCTGGCCACGCTCGGGCTGATCATCTTCATGCCGAACGCACGCGGCCAGAACAGTCTGCGCTTCGACTGGATTGGCTTCGCCGCGCTGTCCATGGGCATCGGTGCGATGCAGTTGATGCTCGATCGCGGCCAGGACCAGGACTGGTTCAGTTCCGGCGAGATCATCACCGAGGCCGTGCTGGCCGGCCTCGGCGGCTACCTGTTCATCGTCCACCTGCTGTCGGCGAAGCGGCCGTTCATTCGCCCGAGCCTGTTTAAGGACCGCAATTTCTCCGCCGGCCTCGCCATGATGTTCGCCATGGGAACCATTCTGGTGTCCAGCTCGGCATTGATGGCGCCATGGCTGCAGGGATTGGGCAATTATCCGGTGGAAACCGCCGGGCTGGTGATGGCGCCGCGCGGTGTCGGCACGATGGCGGCGATGATGTTCGCCGGACGGTTCGCAACGAAACTTGATCCTCGCAAGCTGATGGCGGTGGGCGTGCTGCTGCTGTGCTGGTCGCTGTGGACGATGACCGGCTGGACGCCCGACGTTTCGGAAACCAGGCTGGTGGTCGCGATCATCGTGCAGGGTGTCGGCATGGGGTTCGTGTTCATCCCGTTGCAGGTGATCGCCTTCGCCACGCTGGCACCGAACCTGCGCACCGACGGTGCCTCATTGTTCAGCCTGTTCCGCAACATCGGCGCGGCGATCGGGGTTTCGATCACCTCCGGGCTGCTGGCGCACAACACCCAGGCGCTGCATGCCGAGATCGGCGCCTACGTGACGCCGTTCAACCGCGCACTGCAGGCCGGCGGAGCGCACCGGTTCTTGGATCCGGCCACCCCGCACGGGGCGGCGATGCTGGACCGCGTCATCAACCAGCAGGCGCAGATCATCGCCTACATGGACGACTACAAGCTGATGATCTTCACCACCCTCCCGGCCGTGTTTCTGCTGTTCCTGATGCGCCGCCCACGCGCCACGTCAGCGCCGGCCGAGGCGCACGCAGCCATGGACTGACGCGGCGTCAGTGCGCCTTGCTGCCGCTGGTTTCCGGCGCCGCCCACCCGGTGCCGCTGCTGCCCGATCCATTCAGGCCGGTGTCGCCGGCGTTCGGCTCGGAGCCCTTGGTCAGCCCGGCCTGTGCGTTGTTGGCGCCGGCGACACCATAGGGCGGCACCGGCTGGTTGTTGGGAAACAGCCCCTTCGTCGGGTTCGGGTGGCTTTTCTGCACCGTCTCCGGCGTCGGTCCGGCGGCCAGCACCGGGGTCGCGGCAAGGCCTGCGGCGACCAGCGCCGTTGCCCAGAGTTTCGCATTGCGCATCGCATTGCCCTTTCGCGAGGTCCGTGCGGTGTTTAACGCGAACCGGGCGGCAGGCGTTCCGCAACCAAGAAGATCTCGGCTTCCCTGTCCCCGCCAGCCGTGACGGGACAGTTCTATCCCTATTGCGCCCAAAGTGAGCACAACACCCTGTCATGCTCTAGCGAATCCGGCTGATCTGGCTCTCGCTCAATGCGCGGATGAAGTCGGGCAGCGGAATGAACCGCACGCGTCGAGGTACTGTGGTGCGTTGCCACCATCAACGGTGATCGACCATAGCAGGAAATGCCGGATAGCGGCGGCCATGGCAGGATCGGGCTGCCGCGTCGACACCACAGCATATTCGTAATTGATCAGCGGGTACGAATTCTCGCCCGGCGCCAGGACCAGACTCAGCCGCTCGTCAGGCGGCGTGCGCGGATCAAATCCGAGGCGGCGGCGCTCACCGTGTTCGCCGTCGGCAGCAGGAACTGCCCGGCCTGGTTTTTGAGCATCGCAGTGCCCAATCCCGCCTTGGCGATCTCGCCGTGGAAACTGATGCCGATATAGCCAACCGAATAGGGCGTCGCGGCGACCGCCCGCACCATCCCCGCATTGCCGGTCGGTGTCTGCTCACCTGGAACGGTGGGCCAGGTGACAGCGGTGCCGTAGCCGATTGTATTGTCCCAGGTCGGCGTCGAGAAATCGAGGAATTGGGTAAAGACGAACATATCGCCCGAAGCATCCGCCCGACGGATCGGGATGATCGTCTCGTGTGGGAGTTTGAGGCCCGGGTTCAGTGAGGCGATCTCCGGCGCACCCCATGTGCGTATGGTGCCAGTGTAGATGCCGGCCAGCGTGGGTCAATCTAACTTCGGTCCAGCTCCCTTCAGGCCCGGGAGGTTGTAGTTGACGGTCTGCGCCGCGATTGCGAGCGGGATATTGACGATGCCCGGATCCTGCCGCGCCTGTTCGTCGGACATATACGCATCGGAGGCGCCGATCTGCGCGTGCCCGGCGATGGCCTCGGTGATCCCGGCACCCGAGCCGGTGGCCCCGGCGGCCATGCCCGTGCCGGGATTGGCGGCCGTGTACACGGGGATCCAGAGCTGGAATAGCGGGTACAGCAAAGTCGAGCCGGTCTCGTGCAAAATGAGATCGGCGGCGAGCGCCTGGGTCAGCAGCACGCCGGGCGGTCACAGTGTGAGCACGGCCGCGCCGAGCAGGCAGGCCGCATTATGGCGCAGGCGGAGGATCATGCGTGCCTCGTTATGCATGTGGTGCTGGGCCGTGCCGTCCGATCTCAACGGCCGATCTCATCGAGGTTCACCCCTGTCGTCTCGATCCGGTACATCCAGGTCACGATCGCGCCGAGGATTGATGTGACGACCAAGCCGTAGAGCAGTGCGCGGGTGCCAATACTGGCGAGCAGGATTGGAAACAGGAAGGCGGTCGCCACCGCGCCGATGTTGGCGAAGGCGGCGGCGAAGCCGGCACCCATGCCGCGCACCGCGGTCGGGAAGACCTCGCCGGCGAGCAGATAGGTCTGCGCGTTCGGCCCGATATTCGTCATGAAGTTGAACATCATGAAGCCAGCGAAGATCAGGAAGATCCTGGTGGATCCCTCGAAGTCGATCGAGAAGGAGGCCAACAGCAAACCGAGCGCGCAACCGATGAAGCCGCCGATCTGCAGCTTGATCCGTCCCAGCTTGTCGGCGAGCACCACCGCGAAAGCGATGCCAACGATCAGCAGGAACGTGATCAACGCCGCACCCTTGGCCGCCCGGATGCCGTCCGAGATCAGGTCGCTGACGCTGCGGATGTGATCCGCACCACCGCCCAGCGCCGCTGCCAAAATCGTCGGCGTGAAGATACCGATGCCGTAGGTGCCAAGATCCTGAAGAAACCAGGGTACCGATGCGAAGATCGTGGCGCGCAGGTTGCGGTGATCGAACAAGGACCAGAAAGACGGCTTGGCCTGTGTGGCATCGATGGTATGCCGCGTCAGGGTAATACTGGACGGATATCGCGGTGTGCGGACCAGCAGCCTGGTAACGGCGATCTCGGCTTTCTCGTGGTGTCCCCTCGCGGAAAGCCAGTTGGGGCTTTCGACAATGAAGAAGCGTCCGATCGTCACCAGCAGAGCAGGAATGATCGCGGTGGCGAACATCCAGCGCCACGCGGAGAGATCTGGCACCAGGACGAGGACCAGACAGCCTACGCCGGTGCCGGCCAGCGCACCCACAGCCTGGAAGGCAAAGGCGCCGAGTACCAGCTTGCCGCGTGCCAGGCTGGGTATGCTTTCCGAGATGATCATGTGGGCGGTCGGATAGTCGCAGCCGAGCGCCATGCCGAGACCGAACAGGCAGATCGCGAGAGAGAGGAAGTCGTTACAGAGCAGCAGCAGCGCCAGGAAAGCGCAGAAGAGGATCATCTCGGCGATGAACATCCGCTTGCGGCCGAAATAATCCGACAATCCGCCGAGCAGGACCGCGCCGATCAGGATGCCGAACAAGCTCGCGGCGCTGATGATCCCCTTTTCCGCAGCGCCGATATGGAATTCCCGCACGATGAGCGGCAGCGCCACGCCGGTCATGAAGATGACGAAGCCCTCGAAGAACTTGCCGGCCGCGGCGAGGCCCCAGATGCGCCACTGCATCGCAGTCATCGGGGCTGATTTCAATCTGGTCGCATCCGACCAGACGGGAAGCTCGTCGATATACTCCTGCACTGATTGGGTATTGGCCCGAACCGGCCGTGCGGTCTCTGCAACATCGCTCATCAGTGGCTTTCCCCCGGCAGCAGAACCGACACGACCGACCGCACCCGCGGCTCCGAATGTCGGGCTGCCACTGGAGGTCCCGTGCAACCCGCCACAATGATGACGATCGGGCACGTGAAGCTTTGATGTCACCGGGGTGACCGCTTCAGGAGCAGACAGGCTGGCTAGTACCGCTCCGTTCACCACGCCGGCTGCACAGCTACGCACATTGTCCCGGGTCGGCGTAGGGTGCGGCCGCGGTTCCTTCGCCCGTCGCAGCGCCCACAGCGTGCGGTTGAGGTTAAGTCCGCCGGCCTTCGCCTTCGCCACCATACCGTGGAGATATCCGCCGGGCGCGGTCCGGAAATCCCCGGATCCCCGGTTGAGACGATGGCGAGCGCGCGACGGCGCCGGCAGATCGGTTCCAGCAGTTCAATCTGTACCCGCATCTGACCGCGCTGGAGAATATCACCGAGGCATCCGCGCACCCGGGCGTTTCTCAGCCGGTTTCTACGATGCCAGGCCGCTTTTCTCGCAAATTCTGCCGGATTCGACACAAAGGTCACCAAGCGCGCGAAGGTCACGAAGCAAATCTTCCTGATCCTTGTGAACTTTGTGTCGAATTGTACCGGCTGCCCGCATCAGCGCCCATCGTGGTCTGACGACATCTCGTGAGGGCCGCCCGGCAAGTGGCAGTGGGTTGCGGGCCTCCCCGGCTGGCCGGCACAGATTGCCCCAGCCCGCCCGTATCGGGTATCCGGGCCGGCGCAATGCGCATTCTGTTCGTCACGTCCAACCGGGTCGGCGACGCCGTGCTGTCCACCGGGCTGCTGGACCATCTGATCCGTGTCCATCCGGCGGCCCGCATCACGGTCGCCTGCGGCCCCTACGCGGAAGGCGTGTTCGCGCGGATGCCCAACCGGGAGCGTACGTTGCTGCTCGATAAACGGCCGTGGAACCTGCATTGGCTGCCGCTGTGGGCCTGGGCAGCGGGGCGGCGGTGGGACCTTGTGGTGGACCTGCGCGGCTCCGCGCTGTCCTATCTGGTGCGCACCGGCCGGCGCGCGGTGATGCGCTCCCGCCGTCCCGGGTGCCGGATCGGGCACAAGACCGCACAACTTGCCGCGGTGCTGGGGCTCGATGACCCGCCGCTGCCGGTCGCCTGGACCGGACCTGACGACCGCGCCCGCGCCGCCGCCCTGTTGCCGGCCGGACCGCCGGTGGTGGCGCTCGGGCCGACCGCCAACTGGCAGCCCAAGGCCTGGCCGGCCGAAACGGCCTCGGCGGCCGCCGAGCTTGCCTCGCTGGGCACGCCGGAAGCGGACCGTGTTCGCGCCGACATTCTGGAGCGCGCGGGCGATCTTCCCGGCGCCGCTGGCCGCGCTCGACCGCGCTCGCCGATCGCACCGTGCCGGCGCAGGGCGCGCTGGACGAGCCCGGCGCGGCACACGCTGCTGCGACTGGCCGCCGCTCGCCACACGCGCGCGCGATCACGGCGGCGCTCGCGGCGCTGCGCACGCGCGGATCGGCGGGCCGGCTCGACACCGGGACAAGGCGTGGACACGATCCGCCGCTGCTGGGTAGCACCGGTGCGGATGGCCGATATCCCCCGCGCGCGGGCCGCGAGGCGGGCCCTGGCCGGCGAGGTTGCCGCAGACCTGGGTACACGCCGGCTCGCTGAGCCCTTTGCCTTCCCTCAGCGCCCGTCCCGGGAATGCGCTAAGTCCGGGCCCGGTGCGAAAACCCACTTGCGTGCAGGGGCCCTCTTCACCATGTTCCGCGGCCTTAGCCCAACAGGGCGTTTCGCCCGCAAGGCCGTCTGCTGGTAGGAAAGGGGATGCCATGGAGGCATTCATCCGACTGGGGATGGTCTCGGATGATCCGAGCGAGAACCAGGAACGGCGCGCACCGAGCCGACACCGACGCGGCGAAGGACTATTTCGTCGAGAAGGACGGGGAGAAGTTTGCCGGAATGCATCTGCTGGTGGACCTCTGGGGGGCGCAGGGGCTGAGTGATCCAGATCCCGTCGATCGCGCGCTGCGCGACGCGGCGGAAGCGGCGGGCGCGACCACCTGCATAGCCATTTCCATCATTTCTCCCGAACGGCGGGGTCTCCGGCGTGGTAGTGCTGGCGGAGAGCCACATCTCCATCCACACTTGGCCGGAGCGCGACTTCGCGGCGGTGGACATCTTCATGTGCGGCGCCTGCGATCCGTATCGTTCGTTGCCGATGCTGAAGCAGGCGTTCCGGCCGGAATCCGTCGATTTGGCGAGCAGCGGCGCGGCCTGATCGCCTGATGCCGACCGACATGTGGGTGAACGAGACGCTGTACCCCGATTGGGGACAGCGGTTTCGCGTGATGCGCGAATTGGCGCGCGTGCGCAGCGGTTTCCAGGACATCGCGATTATCGAGACCGCGTCGCACGGCCGGGTGATGCTGCTCGACGGCGTGGTGCAGATCACCGAGGCCGACGAGTTCGTCTATCAGGAGATGCCGCCCATGTGCCGCTGCTGGCGCATGGCGCGGCCGAAAGCGTGCTCATCGTCGGCGCCGGCGACGGCGGCGTGCTGCGGCGGGTGCTGGCGCATCGCAACCTCCGCCGCGCGGTGATGGTCGAGATCGACGGCGAGGTGATCCGGTTGGCAAGGAATTGCTGCCGGAGATCGGCGGCGACGCCTGGAACGACCCGCGCGCCGAGGTGATCGTGGGCGACGGCATCGACTACGTCGCGCGCGCCCCCGATGGGGCTTTCGACGCCATCATCGTCGATTCCACCGACCCGATCGGCGTTGGCGAGGTGCTGTTCACCGACGATTTTACCGCCACTGCGCTCGCATCCTGACGTCACGCGGGGTGGTGGTGAACCAGTGCGGCGTGCCGTTCATGCAGGCGGACGAACTCCGCGAGACGAGCGCGCGCCGGGCGCGGTTTTTTCGGCACGTCACCGCCTATCTTGCCGCGGTTCCCACCTATGTGGGCGGCTTCATGACCCTGGGCTGGGCGGCCAAGGACTGGAGCTTGCGTCCGTGGCCGCCACGAACTGCGCCGCCGCGCCGAGGCCGCAGGCATTCTCGGCACCACGCGCTACTGGACGCCCGAGGTCCACGCGGCGAGCTTTCATCTGCCGCCGTATATCGCCGAGTGCCTGCCGGGACATTAGCCCTGTCCGTCCGGTCGGCTGCGACGGCCAGAATCGGGCGAGCCAATCATCCCAAGCGGCTGGATCGGCGGGCAGGTCGTCCGAGGGCAGAATTCGCGAATCCCTCAGCACCTCTCCAAGATCGCCGCGCTGGCCCGCGCGAAAGAGATGGGTTC
>CAVXTC010000023.1:0-11910 GCA_963764525.1 uncultured Pseudomonadota bacterium
ATACGGCCCGGACCCAACATTCGTGTCACCAGATGCAAAGTAGCGGGTGGCCCCGGCTGGTCAGACGCCCTGCAGGGGTAGCTGGCCTAGGAGACCCACGGAGATGGGCAGATCGGCAGTCATGTCGAGCCGGAAGGTGCCGTAGGGTTCACATCGCCCCAGAATAGCGGTGTCATCCCGCGCCGCTCGTTGGTGCCCATACGCTCCAGCCGGATCGGCTCGCCGAGAACGCGCTGGAGCATCAGAGTGTTGACGTAGACCATGCAGTTCTGCAGCAGGTGCAGGGCCAGCATGGTCGCCTCCCGGTCCTCCAGTGGGTTGGTGGCGATCTCACCGCCCCGGCCATCGAGGATGAAAGATTGACCCGATGCAGAAGTCGCTCGACCGCTTGAAGTCGCTCTGACAGAAGGTATCGCTCGCAAGTTGCCCAGCGTCGTTTTCAATCGTTTACTCATTCTTGACGCCGCTAGTTACTAACTCTGAAGAGCAGTAGGGTTCGGGTCAGAACACCTCGATCGTCGGGAAACGAGGCTCCCCTGTGATGCAGTCCCAAAGGTAAATTGCGAGGCCGACGTCGCCGGTCCAAAGCGAATACCGTCCGCGGTCAACGACCACCTTAGCGCCGCGATACTGGACGATGGCCGTCATGGCGAACTGGCGTGCGCGGTCGAGCCAAATCGGGTCGTTTGTGCGGCGGTAGAGCTTGAGGAATGCATAGCCGTTCCCACCCGTGCCGTGGCAAAGGTTCGAGCCCTTAGTAAGTGGTCCCGCGGCCCAGGTGAAGCGGCCAGCATCTAAAAGAAGTGCGTCAAATTCAGGGGTAGCGAACGGTGCATCCGCAAATGTCGTCACCATACCTGGTGCACCGTGACAGTGCTGACATAGCGTAGGCGGTTTCTCACGTTTACTTCTCACGCCCCACGTTGCCCCAATTTCAGACCGCCACGCATTCGCGGCGAGGGTCTTCGGCACAAACTCAGCCACCTGCGCTTGCTGCCTCGGCGTCAACCAATCCCACCCGCGCAATAGCGGGATAACGTTGCCGGCGAAGCCGTGAACGGGCCCGAGCCAGTGGTCTTTGGCGCCATAAAGATCTTGGGTCCAAAGTGGACCTTGTGGCGTATCTTCCAGATCGGCAAACAGCCGGGCCGCCTGCATTTCGAATAGGCCGCGCCATCGCGGTTGATGTGTCATCTCGGCCATGTGGATTGCGGCCACCATGGACCCGGGCAAGCCCCACATTAGCTCTCGGATCGGCAGTCCAATATTTGCTTCTGCGCGCGTATGAACCAGATCCGCCAGGATCGGTGTGGGCGCAAGGCGCATGGCGACAAGTACCGCACCCATGTCGCCGAACAGCAGCGAACCATGCTTCGCGTAATCGGTTGGCGAATTGCTTTCGAAGGCGGCGATTGTCCGCTCCAGAAGCTTCGGCAGCACAGGGCGAAAGTCTTCAGCGACGCGGGTAGCACCGATACGATGCAAATAGTCTAGCGCCCACATAACACCGGCCGCGCCCATGTAGACACTGGTGTTGCCATCTCCCACCCCATTGTCACTAGGGTGACCCGGCCAGAACGTGTCGGGATTGAAATTTGCGGTTGCATCGGCCACAATTTCCTCAATCGCAGCCCGGACAGCGAATTCACTCCAGGCGTCATGAGTAAGCGCACGATGACGACCGAGGATGATCATGGCCTGAGGGTCCCCTGAGCGCAGTCCATCCCGTTCTTCACACGAGGGAAGTAAGGATCGCAAGATTAACGGGCATTCCCCGGATGGGCAACTCTCCCCCTTTCCGGGGGCAGGTAAGACCCGGGTTGGCACGCTCTTCAACGCTACTTTGCATCTGGTGACACGAATGTTGGGTCTGGGCCTATACCGGCTGCACGCTGGAAACCATGCGCGCATGGCGGCTGCATCGGCCGGAGGTGCTGCAAATCAAGCTGGAAGACATCATGCGCGACTTCGACACCAGCATGTTGGCGGCCTTCCGCCACCTCGGCTTCACCGAGCGGGAATGCGAGGTTGCGCTCGACGTCGCGGGCGCCGAGGACATCAACCGCATGGATGACGCCACGCTGGCGGCCAACACCCACGTCCATTCCGGCGCGATCTCGAAATGGCGCGATTTGCTGTCCCCCGACCAGGTAATCGCGTTCGAGCAGCGCCACGGCGACCTGATCGCCAGCCTGGGCTACCACCCCTCCCCTGCCCGGCTTTGATCACCCCAGCAACCGCCCCCCCGCCAGGATCAGCACCGCCGCCAGCACCGGGCGCAGCACCCGATCCGGCACGTGCATCGCCAGCAGGCTGCCGATCACCACCCCCGGCACCGATCCCAGCAGCAGGCTGCCCAACAGCCCCCAGTCGATCGTGCCCAGCCACCAATGCCCCAACCCCGCCACCAATGTCAGCGGCACCGCATGCGCGATATCAGCCGCGACGATCCGCTGCGTCGGCAGCCGCGGGTAAAGAAACGTCAGTGCCACCACGCCAAGCGCCCCGGCACCCACCGAGGTGATCGTCACCAGCACCCCCAGCACCACCCCGGCCGCCACCGTGAGCTGCGCCACCAGCCGCGGCGGCATTGCCACCGCGCGCGCCGCCGTGGCGCGCAGCAGCGGCCCGCGGAACAGCAGCACAACCGCTGTCAGGATCACCGCGACCCCCAACAGCACGGAAATCGCGTGCGGCGCGCTCGCCTGGTAAACCCCGAACGACAGCGCCAGGATGGTCAACGCCGAGGCCGGGATGCTGCCGCTGGCGAGCCGCGCGGTGATCCGCCATTCGACCGTGCCGCTCAGCCCATGCACCGCGGTGCCGACGCTTTTGGTCGCCGCCGCCTGCAACAGATCCGTCCCGACGGCGGTGACCGGATGCACGCCGAACAGCAGGATCAGCAACGGCGTCATCAGCGATCCGCCGCCCACGCCGGTCAGCCCGACCAGCAGACCCACCAGCAGCCCGGCCAAAGGATACAACCCGGCTCCGCCCAGGTGCATGAACTCCATGCATCGGGTTCGCTCCCCAGAATTGTTCGATCACCGATCATGGCACCGGTTCCGGCCGGATCATGCCGATGCGGCCGACGAAAACCTGGTGCAACGGTCGCGATGGTAGCGGAGCGGACGCGAAACGCGAAAGGATTTTTGATAAAGCGCGTTTGCCGGCATCAATCGAAAGGTTTTTTCCGAAATCTGACCTATTCGGAGTTGGACTTTGCCGCCAGCACCACCGCCGGACCGCTCGCATCGGCTTCGCGAAGCATGCGGGCCGGTACCCGGACGCGCGTCACCCGCCACACCCCGTGCTCCAAATCCAGCCGCAGGCGGACATCCGGCTGATCCCCGCCCGTCCCGAGCCGGACGATGAACCGCGACCAGCCCTCGAAATAGGCCATATGCACCCGAAGCGTTCCGCCCGAGCCGTCCGGATGCCGCAGCATGGCGATCAGGTGCTGCGGCGTGACCTGCCGCCGCAGCGCGTGCGCGGCGATCCCGCGCATGAACCCGTGGCCGAACGGCGCCAGTTGCGTTCCGGTCGAAACCGCGGTCGGGCTCGGCGTGTCTGTCACGTCGTCCGCAACCTGTTCAGCGAGGCCCTCGCGCACGCTGTCCCAATCCACCAGCCGCGCCAGCGTGGGCGCATCGCCGGTGCGCAGGGCGGAGTCAACGCGGTATAGCGTCAGGCACGGGTAGCCGGCATAGCCGACGGCCAGCAACAGCAACGCGGCCACGACCGGCGTCTTGACGATCATCCACCACTCCGCACAACAACCGCGAGAGGTATATCATCGCAGGTGTGTCCGAATACGGACCAAACTAGCCACAACCGCAAGATCCCCCTGAATTTGCCGAGAGCCGGTCGTGCCAGTGGTCCGCCGAAGCCCAATCCTGACGCCTGTCCCTGAAGGCCCGATTAATTCAGGCGCCGATTAATTCAGGCACAAAGGTCTGGTGATTGCGCTCACCGCCGCTGCTCCCGCCGATCCAGCACCTCATAGTGGGCCGCCCGTTCGTCAAAGCGCACCAACACGGCACGCGCCTCGGCCGGAACATGGCTGAAGTCGTACTTCTCGCCGACGAAACGTTTCACATCATCCAGACTGTCGAACCACATGATCGTCACGAACTCGACCTCCGCGCCGGCCCGCCGCATCAGGTCGATTGACCGGAACCCCGGAATGCGCATCGCTTCGATGCCCGGAATCACTCGGCCGCGCACGATCCGTTCATAGGCGTCGGCGTTTCCAGGGGTCGTCCAGCCGCGCCAGATCCTGCAGATCATCACCCCACTCCTTCAACCGCTGCGACGGTCCGGGTACTCCCGCTGAAGCTGCCGTTGCGCCATCGATTGAGCGCTCGCTGTGCCGACGGAACGTATCGGCCGCGATGCCGCCGGATATCCAGCGGATCGTTGCCGCCACCCGGCCGCGCTCTCCCCGTAAAGCCCGGCAGTGCTCGGGATTTTCTCGTTTTCCTGGATGATGTCACGACCGGCCGGCCGCCCCGTCTGGCTCAGCTAAATCTGGTTCATCGGAGCGATCCGGACAGGTTCGGATGCTGAGGCCGCGACCGCGGGTTGAGCTCTCGGCCATCATTACCCAGGATTGATTGCCGGGAGGTCGGAAATCCCGTGCAACGGGGCGGGTGCGGCGCCGTTTCCGCCGGTAATCCCGGTACAAATCTCGCCCGATCCGCCCTGGACCGGCCTACCGCCAGGGTTTAGCCCCATCCAGCCAGCACTCACCCCTGCCGGCACTCACCCCTGCCCAACCGACGCACACAAGGGACGCACATGAAGATCACCATTCTCGGCGGTGCCGGATTTCTCGGCCGCAAGCTCGGCGCCCATCTCGCCCGCCACGGCCGGCTGGGCGGCAACGAAATCACCGGCCTGATCGCCTTCGATTTCGCCGATGCGCCTGGCCCGCTCGACGCCGATTTCCCGGTCCGCCGCCTGCAAGGCGACGTCGCCGCCCTGCCGGACGAGGCCATCCCGCCGGATACCGACGTGATCTTCCACCTCGCCGCGGTGGTCAGCGCCCAGGCCGAGGCCGATTACGACCTCGGCATGCGCGTCAACCTGCACGGAGCGGAATTGGTGATCGCCGCCTGCCGCCGGATTTCCGCCAGCGGGCGCAAACCGCCCCGCGTGGTGTTCACCTCCTCCGTCGCGACGTTCGGCGGTGGCCAGAGCGCCAAGCTGGAAGACGATGCCCGCCAGGTGCCGGCCAACAGCTACGGCGCCGAGAAGGCCGCCGCCGAGCTGCTGCTGGCCGATGCCTCCCGCCGCGGCTTCCTGGATGTGGTCTCGCTGCGCCTGCCGACCATCATCGTGCGCCCCGGCCGCCCCAACCGCGCCGCCAGCAGTTTCCTTTCGGCGATCATCCGCGAGCCGCTGCTCGGGCTGCCGGCGGAGTTGCCGGTCGCCGACGCCTTCGCTGCCTGGGTGGCAAGCCCGCGCCGCGCGATCGACTGGCTGCTGCACGCCGCGACCATGGACACCGAGCCGATGGGTATCGACCGCAGCGTCAACATGCCGGGGGTCAGCACCACGGTGGCGCACATGCTGCAGGCGCTGGACGAGGTGCAGCCCGGCGCCGCCGCCCTGGTGCGGCACGCACCGGATACGGCGATATCAGCCATCGTCGAAAGCTGGCCGGCCGCTTTCGAGCCGATGCGCGCGCGCACGCTTGGTTTCGCGGCGCACGAGCCGCTGGTCGATGTCGTCCGTGCCTTCGTCGAGGACGATCTGGCAGCAACGCGCGCCGAACGCGGGCTGCCGTCGCCATAAATTGCAACTTTCCGGACACTCAACAAATTTTTTACCGCGACTCGCCCGATAATCTATTCACCGGCAGTTGATCGCAGCGACGGTCGGTTCCATGAATGCCGGCAGTTCGCAGACCACCCGTCGAGCTGCCGGCGCCAGACGTCGGCAGCCGGCGTAATTCGTGCCTTTCCTTCCGCTGACCGGACGTCCCACGCATGTCCTCAATTCCTGGCGATTCTTCGCTCGCGGGCGCCGCGCGGCTCCCGGTCGCCGGCCGGAGTGCGCCCGCTGCCAGGGATTCGGCGAAAACCGCCACCCGCCGGGATACCCCGTACCGCCGCCATCGCCCGCTCGGCTCGGCCGTGCTGCATGCGCCGCAGACCCTGCGCGCACTGGTCCGCACCGACGAGATCCGGCTGGTGGTGCTCGCCGCATTCGCCGGAGCCGCCGCCGGCGTGGTGGTGTTCCTGATGACCAGCGCCGCCCAGCTTGCCCACGTGGTGCTGTTCGGCGTCGATATGGACCAGCACCTCAGCGCCGCCGCCCAGGTCCGGCCGTGGTGGCGCGCCGTGGCGGTTCCCCCGATCGGCGGCCTGCTGCTCGGCCTGTTCGGCCTCGGCATCGCCCGGCTCTGGCCGCGCCGCGCAATCGACCCGATCGAGGCGAACGCGCTGTACGGTGGGCGCATGTCGCTCAATGACAGCATCACGGTGATGTTGCAGACGATCATCTCCAACGGCGTCGGCGCCTCGATCGGGCTGGAGGCCGGTTACACCCAGATGGGCGCCGGACTTGCCTCCCGCCTCGGCCGCAGCTTCCGGTTGCGACGCAACGATATGCGCGTGCTGGTCGGCTGCGGCGCCGCCGGCGCCATCGCCGCGGCGTTCAATGCCCCGCTGTGCGGCGCCTTCTACGGCTTCGAGCTGATCATCGGCACCTACACGCTAGGCACCTTCGCCCCGGTCGCCGTGGCCTCCATCGTCGCCGTCTCGGTGCTGCACGCCTTCGGCCCGGCGCCGTTCGATCTGACTTTGGTGATGCCGCCGCTGGAATCGCAGGACTATGTGCCGATCTTGGCGCTCGGCGTGTTCTGCGCATTGATCGGCATCGCCATCATGCGCGGCGTCACCCTGACCGAAGAACTGTTCCGAAAAAGCGGCATTCCCGGCTGGCTGCGCCCGGCGGTCGGCGGGATCGCGGTCGGCCTGCTGGCGCTCAATACCCCGGCGGTGCTGTCGTCCGGCCACGGCGCCATCGGCCTGGTGATCAACACGCCGTTCCCGGTCTGGTGGCTCGGGCTGCTTGTGCTGATGAAGGCGTGCGCATCCGCCATCTCGATCGGCTCCGGGTTCCGCGGCGGCTTGTTCTTCGCCTCGCTGTTCCTGGGCGCGCTGGTCGGCAAGTTCTTCGGCAGCGCGCTGGCGCTGATCAGCACGACCCATATCGTGCCGCCGGCCACCATGGCGGTGGTGGGCATGAGCGCCACCGCCGTCGCCATCATCGGCGGCCCGCTGACCATGGGCTTCCTGGCGCTGGAGGCCACCGGCAACCTGCCGCTGACCATCGCCGTGCTGGGCGCCTGCGTGCTGTCGGCGCTGACCGTGCGCCGCACGTTCGGCTACTCCTTCGCCACCTGGCGCTTCCACCTGCGCGGCGAGGCGATCCGCAGTGCCGTCGATATCGGCTGGATGCGCAACCTGACGGTGGGCCGGATGATGCGCCGGGAGGTGCGCACGGTGCGCAGCGATACGCCGCTGTCGGCGTTCCGCCGCGACTTCCCGCTGGGTTCGACGCAGCGCGTGGTGGTGCTGGACGCCGAGGACCGCTATGCCGGGATCGCCCTGGTCGCCGAGGCGCACGCCGACGGCGACGACAACCACCACATTGGCGACCTGCTGCACGACCCGGATGCGATGCTGCTGCCGCAGATGAGCATCAAGGAAGCGGTCGGCATGTTCGAGAACGCTGAAAGCGATGCGCTGGCGGTGGTGGACGGGGCGGAGACCCGGCACGTGATCGGCCTGCTGTCGGAACAGCATGCGCTGCGGCGCTACAGCGAGGAACTGGACCGGCGGCGGCGGGAGTTGTCGGGGGAGTAACCAAGTCATTCCCGCCCTCGACCGTCATTCCCGCGGAGCCGCACCGACCTGCCGGCAACCTCGGAGCCGCTTGGATATCGGCGCCGCCTCTTGCGGTAGGTCTGCTTGCATTTGCGAAGAACCGGACCGCCGCCGCCGTGAAGTCGTCCGGGGAGTAGCGGCTTCCACTGCAGCCGGTCGCCAGCGACGAACGGCGCAGCATCCGGCTTGCGCGCTGCCCATACATGCTCAATCTTGCGAGCCGCCGGGCGATGTCGGGCCATTCCGGCAAATCGCTGCCGCGGAAGGAACGGGTTATTTCTTTGCCGCTGGGAATAAGCGAGTTCGAAGGGCGTGATAGCCAGTAGACGACAACTTCCGAAAGGATAAGACATGACCCCGAAGCGCGTTCTCGGCCTTGCGATCACAGTCTCTGCCCTTGCCGCATCGGCGGCGCTCGCCTCGACCGGGACGCCGGAGCGCGTGCGCGGGGTCATCACGTCAGCGACCGCGAATTCCGTTACCGTCGATACTTATGCTGGCAAGCCGGTCACTATCGCCCTGACTGGCAAGACGGCATACCTGAAAGTGGAGAAGTCGAGTCTCGACAAGGTTGAGAAGGGCAGCTTCATCGGAACCGCGACCAAGGATACCGGCGGCACGCAGGTAGCGTTGGAAGTGGTGATTTTTCCTCCCTCGATGCGCGGCACCGGTGAGGGCCACTATGCCTGGGATAAGATCCCCGACACCACATTGTCGGGGGGCGCGAAGGCCAGCAGTTCCATGACGAACGGCAATGTCGCCGCGGTTTCGACCTCAGTGCCGGACGTGAACAGCTCGATGACGAACGGCGACGTCGCCGCCGCGAAGTCGCAGGGGGGCGTCACGCATCTCGTTGTCACATACAAAGGTGGCAAGCAGGACGTTCTGGTGCCGCCAACAGCGCCGATCGTCACCTTTCGGCCCGGCACCGAGGCGCTGGTGGCCAAGGGGAGCCATGTCTTCATCGATGCAACCAAGACCGACTCCGGCCTCGTGGCGGACGCAGTGGGCGTCGGCGTCGGGGGGGTAAAGCCACCGATGTGACGGGCCGCCTCCGCGCTTTCGGCGCGGAGGTTTTGCACTGCAATCAGGGTGACCGATTTGGACCGACATAAAATTCGTCCGGCTCACCCGGTCGCGATCCGCATCATGCACTGGATTGGCGTTTATGCCATGGGCTGCATGATCTTCAGTGGCTGGGAAATCTACAACGCCTCGCCCAGCCTGCCTTTCCTGTTCCCGCGCTGGATCGGGCTGGGCGGCTGGCTGGGCGGAGCGCTGGCTTGGCACCTCAGCGCCATGTGGCTGCTGTTCGCTGACGGCATCGCCTACCTGATCTACGGCTTCGCCAGCGGCCATTTTCGGCGCGACCTGCAGCCGCCGCGTCCCGCCGAGGTAGGACGCGACCTGGGCGCCGCGCTGCGCTTCCGCCTGCCGCACCGGATGGGGCACTACAACGCCGTGCAGCGCCTGCTTTACGCCGGGGTCATCGTCGCGATCATTCTGCAGGTGGCGACCGGGCTTGGCGATCTGGAAGCCGGTGCAGTTCGGCTGGCTGGCCGGACTGTTCGGCGGCTACCCGGTCGCCCGCGGCATCCATCTCACCATCATGTTGCTGCATCGTCGCCTTCGTCCTCGTGCACGTCGTGCTGGTGGCGATCTATCCGCGCACGCTGAAGTCGATGATCGTCGCCGTGCCCGCGGAGCCGGACGAAAGCCCATGAGCGGCGAGCGCAACAAACCCGCGGTCAGCGCGGACGAGATCCGGCCGGAGCTGGCATAGGCTGCGCCGGCGCGGCTTCCTGCGGGGTATGCTCTCGCTCGGCAGCCTGGCGATGCTGACCGGCTGCGACCTGTCGACCCATTCCGGCGTTGATGCCGCGCTTGGGCCATGCTGCGCTTCAACGACCGGGTGCAGGCGGCGCTGTTCAATCCCGCACGCGACTGGCGGAGACCTATCCGGCCGGCGCCGTCACCAGCCGTTCCGTTTCAACGCCTATTACGAGGAATGGCAGGTGCGGCCGGTGCCGGACGACTGGTGCTTAGCGTGACGCGGGCCGGTGCGGACAAGACCGCCTGGACGCGTCGAGCGCTGCGCGCGCTGCCGCAGGCGGGGCAGATCACGCGGCACATCTGCATCGAGGGCTGGAGCCAGATCGGTCAGTGGAGCGGCGTGCCGCTGCGCGTGTTTCTGCGGCGCGTCGGCGCCGACCTGCGCGCCCGCTACGTCGATTTCACCTGCTTCGACGGATACTCGACCAGCATCGACATGGCGAGCGCGCTGCACCCGCAAACGATCCTGGCGCTGGATTTCGAGGAAAAGCCCCTGACGCCGGAATGGGGCGCCCCGGTGCGGCTTCGCATCCCCACCAAGCTCGGCTTCAAGAGCGCGAAGAACGTGGAAGCGATCGCGGTAACCAACAAATACCCTGGCGGATACTGGGAGAACCAGGGCTACAACTGGTATGCAGGAGTTTGACATCGCCGGGCGGAGTGTCATCGGGTATCTGTCCATCCGCATGCCCATTTTCACTAAGGCTATGAAGATCGGCGTGCGATGTCCGACATGGTAAATCTGCTCGAGCCACATTGTCTGTGCGTTCAGCCCCAGTGTCGCCTTCCCACCCAGATCGGCCATTGGATCGATCCCTCGGCTGGTATCATCCGAGCCCGGATGCCAATTGCGCACGGCCTGTTGGTCACTGGGCCGATTACGCCGGCTGCGCTGCCTTTCGCCAGCTCAACCGGCACAAGCGCCATACGGGCATTCGCCTCCGCGCGTCATATAGCCCGGCCATCGAAATCGCGGAGAAAACGGCAAGGTGCGGCCCATGGAGTTCACCGGCCGGGTAGCCCTGATCACCGGCAGCGGCATCGGGCGCCCACGGCACAGGCCTTCGCTCGACGGCGGCGCCCGCATCGTGGTCGTCGATCTCGACCGATCCGCCGCGCAGGTCAGCGTCGATATCTTCCGCCGGCGCGGCGCCGACGCCCCGTTTCATCCGCGCCGACGTGGCCCGCTCGGCCGACGTGCAAGCCTGCGTGACGGCGACGCTCGATGCGTTCGGCCGGATGGATTGCTTCTTCAACAATGCTGGCATCGAGGGCACCATCGCTCCCGTGCAGGAATTCGACGAAGCGATGTTCGATGCCGTCATCGGGGAACCAGCTTCAATCTCGATCCGGCCTCAAGAAGCCAGATCAGCTTCCCTATGGTTGACCCGTGAGCGTGATGTTGACCCCGCCTGAAGCAAGCGTGAGCCGAAGTCCCTGAGACGTCGTCACCCCATCGATCACAACTTCGTTCTGGTTTCGCAGGGTCGTCACGGAACCGCCACCGGCCACGGTTGCCCCCGCGGAAACCGACACATAGTTACCGCTGAAGTCGGCGACATTGCGCAGGTTTCGCACTGTCCCGGTTCCAGTCATCCGGTTCACGCCCACATCCACCACAGACAACCCATTCATTCTGAACGGGTACTGTTGACCCCGATGTGCCAGTGTTCCATTCCCCCATTGGAAACCGACGCCAAGTGCGACCGCTCCCCCAGTGAAAGTGACGGTTCCTTCGGTGCTACCCGGATTGGCAGCCATAGTGGGAGCCGGAGCCGCTGCCTGCTGTGAGGCACAGCTCGCCAGTGAGCCGACGCAAATTGAGCCGACAATGGCAATTATGAGGTGGCGCATCGGTCTTCCCATTTCAATTGTATGCCGTCCCTAGTCGAGCTTGGAGGGCGACGCAACCCCTGGGCCGTACCGCTTGGCGCGATGCGCTTTGAAGATGTTCCGCCGGTTCTGTTGCAAAAGCCCTGCGGCTGGCGGATTGGCATGAGAATGAAGCGGCGGAGGCGGCGGGTGGGAGGACAATGGCGGCGGACGGGGATGGCGCGTTTCGGGGGCGGCACTTCACCGCCGAGGTGATCCTCTGGGCGCTGCGATGGTGATTTGGCCTTTCCGGTCAGCTATCGCGATCCAGCCGCGATGCCGTCAGACCGCGGCGTGGCGGCACGGT
>CAVXTC010000024.1:0-38863 GCA_963764525.1 uncultured Pseudomonadota bacterium
CACCGCTTCAAGGATTGCCCTGTTCTGCCGGTTGCGTCCTTCCAGAAAGAAGTACCTACCGCTGCGCCTGGGCTCCATTATCGGGCGGCTCGGATTGTGGTTCGAACCTAAACAGGCTGCGGAAAAAGCCACCCCTACCCGTCATGCCCGCGAATGCGCAGGGCTGTCCGGGAAAAATCAGGCATAGGACAGCTGCAACTGACCGGTGAGAGGGAAGCCGCGCGGCCTTGACGGATGGACATCAGGAGGCTGATCGATTTTGGCCACCGCTTTTCGGATGAACAGGCATCCGGTGACCAGCTGGGCGAAGCGGATTGCCGGAATAGCGAGGCGGTTCTCCCGAGCGGCAATGCGCAACAGCAGGTAGGCGATCATGGCGGCAATCAGCTGAAGCCGAATGCCGTTCTCGGTCCGGCTCAGGAACTTCTTGAGCTTGAGGTGCTGTTTGACCCAGCGGAACAGCAGTTCGATTTGCCAGCGCGTTTTGTAGATCGCCGCAATCTCGACCGGCGAGCGTCGCAGATCATTGGTGATGATGGTAAGGATGCCCCCAGTCTGGCGCTTGATGCGCACCCGCCGCAACGGAATGGCCAGCTTGGCGCGACCCTGGGTTGCGAGCTTGATTTCGGCATCGCCGAGCACCGTGAAGCCTTCGCCCTGCGTGGCTTCGAGCTTGCGTCGGCGGATGACCTTGAAGGTCACGTTGGATTTCGGCCGCGTGACAAAGCAGCTGCCGGCGGCGTGAATGCGGGTCCACCACTCATATTTGCAGTAGCCTTTGTCAATGACGTAGGTGGCACCTGCCTCCAGCGGAATCTGCTCGCCGACCAGAACATCGTTGATGGTGGCAGGAGTGATCTCGATCTGCCTTGGAAGATCGGCCGTCGGATCATAGGCCACATGCAACTTCAGGCCGCGCGTCCTGCCATTCCAGTCGGCCCAGCTGACCAGTTCGTCAAGCGGGATCGGCGTTAAATCAATGATCCGCAACACCGCGCTGCCTTCGCGCTTCAGGGAGCTCTCGGCGAGAGCGGAAAGCTGTTCGAAGGCTTCTGCGAAGATCGCTGCCGGCCGCCTGGCATTGGCATCCGAGAGGGTACTTCGCTTCAGCGTCTTGCTGCCCAGGTGATAGTGATGATGGGCATTTGCGTTCCACACCGCCTCCAGACCGCGCAGGCCATCGACCCCGCTCAACTGGGCGAAGATCAGCGCCACCAAATGATCCCAACTCTGGAAGGACTTGTCGTAGGCGTTGCCGGCATGACGCTCCACGATTGCGTCAAACTGGCGCCGCGAGAGCGGCTTGATCAGTTTCCCGAAGACGCTATCGTGGTATCGCATGCCCGGCTCTCCTCCTGAGTCTCGATAACCAGAAGGTATCCGATTCGTGTCGGATTCGCCGGGCATGCGCCTGGCTCAGCGAAATATTTACCGGACAGCCCTGCGCGAATGCGGGCATCCACGTCTTTACCGCGAACTAGGGGGCGTGGATAGCCGGCCTTCGCCGGCCATGACGGTGAATCGTCGGTGCCTGCTGTCGGGAAGACGGTTTTTCCGCAGCCTGCTCATGTCGATCCGACACGGTTTGAATGCCCTATGCCGAGCGGCGCTGTTGCTTCGGCCGCTTGCCAACGGCGCTGCTGCCGCAACCGGCATCGCCAGCTTGAAACTAACATACCGGTTCAGGCTAACACCCGCTTCGGCTGCCTCGACCGCTAGTCGCCGATGCAGGTCACTCGGGATACGGGTCGCGAACCGGCCGGAGAATGCCTGTTCGCCCACTGATTCCGCTACCGGTTCGCCCTGAGACCTGAGGTCGGCGACGACGTCTCCCACCAGCGCCTCGATGCCGGAAAGGGCCTCCGCGCGACTGGCTGCAAGGTGCGACAAGCTCGGGAACTCCGCACACGTTCCGACCTATTCGCGATCCTCCTCCGACCAGGCAACGCGATACGTTTATCGATCAGCCATTGCGATCACCTTTTTTTCAGCAACGCCTCGGTGAGCAGCAGTCGATCAACCGCCTGGACGAGTTGCCGCACCTGATACCAAACGTCGAAAGAGTGACTTTTCCACGGCCGGTCATGCGTGAACGGTAGGGCGGAAAAGCGCAGCGCATTCCGCCGCCGTCACGGCGGATTGCGCTGCGCTTATCCGCCCTACATCGAGGCCGCGAGCCTCTCGCGTACGTCAAGCTTTTCGCCGCCTGGAATGATATGTCTTCGCGCGCCCATTCGAGGTTTCCTGAAGGCTGACCCGCGTATCTCCCGGCCAGGGTTCGATTGCCTCGCGTGGTAGCGATCAGCAATCCCGACCACTCCCGCAACACACCTCCCCCGCCCACGCCTCGCGCGCCTCCCGCACCACGAACCACACCACCCCAAGCGACGCCAGCGGGTCCACCCACCACGCCCCCAGGCCCCACGCGGCGACCTGCCCGACCACCACCACAACCGACAGCCAGAAACACGTGATACTCTCCGCCGCATCCGCCCGCATCGCCCGGCTGCCGAGCTGCGAGGCCACGGCCAGCTTCCGGCGGCCGAGCAGATGCATCGCCGGAATGGCTGCCAAAGCAACCAACAGGCCCGGAAGCGAAAACCCGCCGCCCTGCCGGTTCCAGAAGCCCCAGGCCGCAGCAACGACAACGTAAGCCGCCAGCGCAAACAGCAACCCGCCGGCGATGCGGCTTGCGCGGTGCTCGATGGCCTCGGGGAAAGCCGCCCCTCGCCGCAGTTCCACCCACAACCGCCAGATCAGCACCGACGCCGAGCCCAACTCGATCACGCTGTCCAGCCCGAACGCGATCAGCGTCAGGCTGCCAGCCGCCAAGCCGGCGCCGATCGCCACCGCCGCCTCGACAACCATCCAGCCGAGGGTCAGCCACTCCAGCCGGAACGCCGCCCGGATCAGCGCCGCGCGGTCGCGATCCACCAGGACCCCATCAGGGGGGCTGATGCCCGGCGCCTCATCTCCTGCTCGATCTGCCATGCCAGAACCCGCTTTGTCGTGTGGTTGTAGGCGTCCTCATGCAAGCCTTGCTCGGCCGGCAAATCGCTGAACAGGGAACCGACGTGCCGGTTGTCGTTGCTGATCGCTCGATCTCCTTTTGTCCGTTCAAAAGCCCGCTGCTCCGCCTGCGGCCGGATAATCCCCCGGTCAGTCTATTTGCAGGCCGCGCACACTGCGGACATGAACGAGGGCAAGGATCATCACGCCCTCCGATTCAGGTTCGTAGAGGATAACGTGGCTCCCATGCTCATGACGGCGGACACCCGGCGCGATAGCCTCCGCCGCACGGCCCAGGCGCGGGTTCTCGGCCAGCGGATTGAAACAGCCGATCAGGCTGGTCCTGTATTGCTCGGCCTGCGCCAGGCCGAAATGCTGCAAGCCATAGAGGAAAATATCAAAAACGTCCCGGTCGGCGCGCTCGGTTAGACGGTAGCTATTCATTCAGCAGTCCGCGCGCCCGTGCTGTTTTCAGGGCCTCGTTGAAGATTTCATCGACGCTGCGATTGCTGATCCCGCTGGCCTTCGCGTCGGCCACCAGCTTTCGCAAGTCGTCAATGGTCAATTCCGGTTCCCGCCGCTCGCGGTCGCGGCGCACGAGGTCGCGGACGTAATCGCTGGCGCTGGCGTATTCGCCTCGGCTGATCTGGGCCTCGATCCAGTCCTTCATGGGATCGGGCAGGGAAACGGTCATGGTTGCCATTGCTGGAAGCTCCTGTGTTCCCTCCCATGTTGCCTGATATAGGAAAAATTCACATAGTTCTTATAAGGGGGAAGGCAGCGGCTGGATTCGGAAAACCTTCCTGACGCGCTATCCACAGCTTCTGCGGGGTCGATGGCCTGGCTCCCCCGGTCGTTTCGAAACGAAACAATGCTGCTCGCCCAATGCCCGCAGCGGCCGGAGCCGAACGGCTATTGCACGGGTATTTCTTGTTCAGGTGCCGGCTGTATCGACAGAGTCAATTCCTCGTTCTCCAGGCCGCTGGGAACATCGATGCCCCAGTTAAAATCCGCTTTTGCGCCAACTCGGTATATGACTCCTGGCGAGAGAATGCATGTAGCGGATCGAGACAGGCTGTTCGTGTGCTCGCATGGACAGCCACGTCGGAAGCCTGAGTTGTCTGAATTTTCGAGTTGAATCGTCATGCACGGCGTAAACCGGGACGCCTGCGGCGGCGGCGGCCGTCAGCCACTCCAGCCGGAACGCCGCCCGGATCAGCGCCGCGCGGTCGCGATCCACCAGGACCCCATCAGGGGGACGGAAGGCCAGGGATCGCCACTCCAAATGTCTGCAGCAGCAGCAGCGTGTTCAGCCCCAGCACGATCACCGTTGCCACGCCGGCCGCCACCGCCGTGGTGCCGCCGGCGACGAACCCGCCCATCACATCGCGCCGGCGGCTGAGGACCAGCAATGCGATCATCGGCACCGGCAGCACGAGGCTCAGCACCACCTGGCTGGCCACCAGAGCCGTCGTTGCGTTGGTGCCCATCGCAACGACGACGAACGCCGGCGCCATCGTCAACAGCCGCCGCACCCAGATCGGGATGCGGAACCCGACGAAGCCCTGCATGATCACCTGGCCGGCCATCGTGCCGACCACCGAACTGGACATCCCCGACGCCATCAGGGCGACCAGGAAAACGCCCGCCGCGCCGACGCCCAGCAGCGGTGCCAGGGTGTGATACGCGGTCTCGATCTGATCCACGTCGCTGTGCCCGGCGTGGAAGGCCGCCGCCGCCATCATCACCATCGCCATGTTAATGAGCCCGGCGACCGACAGCGCCACCACCACCTCGCGATTGGAAAACCGCAGCAGCCGCCGCCGCTCCGTGTCGTTGCGGACCGGCGTGCGCGCCTGGGTCAGGCTGGAGTGCAGGTAGATCGCATGCGGCATCACGGTGGCGCCGATGATGCCGACGGCCAGGGTCACCGCGCCGGCATCCGGCAGCAGCGGCGTCACGCTACCCAGCGCCGCCGCGCCCCAGTCGGGCGGGGCGATCACCAACTCGATCACATAACTGACGCCGATCAGCGCCACCAGGGCGCCGATCACCAGCTCCATGGGACGGAACCCGGAGCGGTCGAGCATCAGAATCCCGTAGGTGATGGCACCGGTGGCCGCCATGCCCCAAAGCAGCGGGATATGCAGCAGCAATGTCAGGCCGATCGCGCCGCCAAGGAACTCCGCCAGATCGGTCGCCATCGCGGCGACCTCGCTGACCAGCCACATGCCGAGCACCACCGGGCGGGGGAAATGCGCCCGGCTCAGCTCCGCCAGGTTGCGGCCGGTGACGATGCCAAGCTTGGCCGACATCGCCTGGAACAGCATCGCCAGCAGGTTGGCGGCAATCACGACCCACAGCAGGCCATAGGCATAGCGGGCACCGGCCTGGATGTTGGTGGCGAAGTTGCCAGGATCGACATAGGCGACGGAGACGATCACCGCCGGGCCGGCGAACGGCAGAATTGCGCCGATACCCCGCCGGCGGCCGGCCAGCGCCTCGCCGGCGGCGAAGGACGTCCGGTCCGTCAAGGTCTGTCTGGCGATGTCGCTCACGGCATACGGGTCCGGCCTCTGCACCGGCGTAAATGTAGCCTCGGCTACACCTCATGCAAGAGGCTTGATTTAGCATAGCTGGCTACGTGGCGGGCCGGGCTGCCCGGGCCATGATCGCCGCCACGGTTCCCGTCGCCGGCCGAAGACCCGAGGACCATCCACCTGCACACGCGTATGAAACCGATCAGCAGATCGCCATGTGCGGCAATGTTTCCAGCGGCGAACGGGTCGCCAGGACCGAGGCTCTCCGCATCATCATTTCGAGCCAGCTCTGCAATGTCGGAAATCGCGACCACAGCCGGGCGCCCTCTGGTTCAGTCATTGCGAAATAGATCAGCATCGGCGCGGCATGCAGGTCCGCGAGACTGACCGCCGTCCCCGCAAGCCACGGATCGCAATCCATGATCGTGGTCAGGGCATTGAGGCAGACCTCCGCCGCCGGCAGTGCAGTCGCGATCTTTTTCTCATCCGGCATTCGCCGGGTTGCCGGCGCCCGCACGCGCTCGACAAAAATGTCCCACACAAGCGTCCGGTAGCAATAGGAATTGAGAATGGAAATGATCTGGTTCATTCGCGCCCGCGCCCGGGCATCAGCCGGCTGCAAGCTGGGACCAGGAAATACCTCGTCAACATAGCGCGCGATGGCGCTCGCTTCATACAGGCGGAAGCCCTGCCACTCGAACGCCGGGATCCGACCGAATGGGTGGCGGACCAGATAGTCCGGCGACGCTCCGCCGGGAGCGAAGACGTCCGTCTCCTCCAGCCGGTACGCCACGCCCTTTTCCTCGAGCGAGAGCCGGGCAATGCGCGTGTAAACGCTGTAACTGGCGCCGAACAGAATCGGTGGTTCACCTTCGCCGGTCATCATTTCCCACCGGCCCGTCCCCCACGGTGATTTCCGCCATCAGGGCGTTTGTCGGATCTGCGCCATCGCCTGATCGAACGGCGCCGTGGTCACCCGGAAGTCGCCACGAAACGGATTGCTGAGCGCAATGATCAGGACCAGCACCAGCACCCCGGACACCGCAAGCAGGGAGCACATGCCAACGTGCATGCCCACGCTCGGCGCGCCAAGGAACGAGCAAAAGGCGATCGTGATCGCTCCGCCAACTATCACGACGAACCAGACGATCGCGGGGATCGTGGTCTCGGCGGCCAGCAGCCGCTCCTGTCTGGCGTCGCGCAGCCGTGTCAGGGATTGCAGCAGCATCGCGTGCAGGTTTGTCTCCGCCGGACTGGACGGCTTTAGGCTGATCGCGATCCGTTGGAGCTCATCGAGATATCGGTCGCCGGCGCGAACGATGTGGCCTTCGGCCTGCGCGGGCCACTCGATGGCGATCACGGCTCTCGTATAGCCCATCAAACCGCCGATCAGGTTTGTCCGTCCCGGTTCGGGCAGACCGTCGGCCGCCTGATAGACGTCAACAACCAGCGCAGCCTCCTGATAGCTGGCCTCGTTGGCCTTGTTGAACCCGTCCCAGGCAAGCATGGCGACGAAGGCAAGCAGCACCGCATAGGTCACCCCGACGATCGACAGCATCGCCGCGGCGATGTCGTTGTGCCGGCGGCGGAAATCAGCCGGAACGAAGTGCCGGACCGTGAATTCCAGAAGGATCGTTGCCGTCACGGCGACGACCGCAAGCGACAGTCCGACCGCCCAGATCGGATAATGGTACACCATATCCGGGCGCATCATCGCTTGATTCCTTCGCCGGCGGGTACGGGGCGGCCGGCGTTTCCTTCCCGGATCTGACCCGTCCCGTCACAAACCCCGATACGGCTGACCCCAGCGATCCTCGAACACGATATCCGTCAGCGCCCCACGACCCACCGGTCCAAAATGCCCCATCGGATAGCCGATCGGCAGGATCGCATACGAATGCACGCCCTCCGGCAGACCGAGGGCCGCTTCGGTCTCCTTCTCATGCAGCAGGTGCCGCGTCGTCAGCGTGGATCCCAGCCCAAGCGCGCGCGCCGCCAGCAGCATGTTCTGCACCGCTGGATAAATAGAGGCGCCGGACCAGCGCGTCGGCGACGGATCCTCCAGGCAGGCGACGATCCAGACCGGCGCCTCGTGGAAATGATCGGTCAGGTACTGCACGGCGGCGTGCTGGCGTTGGTAGCGCTCGGCGGTCACGCCGGGCGGCGGCGCGCTGGTGCCGTAGCGCGGTCCCACCACTTCATCGAAGGCGCGTTTGTAGTATGCCGCCACCGCCCGCTTGATCGCTGCATCTTTGACCACCATGAAGCGCCAGCGCTGCGTGTTGCCGCCGTTGGCCGCGCACACGCCGGCCTCCAGGATCTTGCGGATCAGCGCGTCCGGCACCGGGTCCGGCTTCAGCCGCCGCATGGAACGGGCCGTGTGCATGATCTCGAAAATATCGTTGGTCTCGGACATCCTGTCCTCCCTGTTGCGGCCCGTCCTGTTGCGGCACGTCACATCGGCACCCCGGCGAGCAGCCGGCTGGTGCGAATCGTCTGCAACGTCTGCACGCGGCTGACCGTGGGCGAGCCGGTCAGCCGCTGCGTCAACTGGTTCTCGTGCGCGGTGTCGCGGGCCACCAGCTTCAGCAGGAAATCGCCGCCGCCGCGGATCATGTGGCATTCCCGCACCTCCGGCCAGGAGGCAACAAGCTGCTCGAAGGCAGCCAGCGTGGTCTCGCGCTGACTGTCCAGCCCGACCACCGCGAAGACGATGATCTCCCAGCCGAGCCTCTGCGGGTCGGTATCCGCGTGGTAGCCGCGTATCACCCCGGCGTCTTCCAGCCGGCGCACGCGGCGCAGGCAGGGCGGCGCGGAAATTCCCGCGCGCCGGGCCAGCTCGACATTCGTCATGCGGCCGTCAGCCTGCAACTCCGCCAGGATGCGGCGGTCGATCGCGTCGAGGACAGGGGTCTCGGCGGGCGAGGTCTTCATGCGGTCCGGCCCTCCGCGGGAGGGCAATATTGTTGCACCCGCTGCCGCCTGCCAAGCCCGGATAATAGTGCCTTCGGTCGGCTGCGACGGTCGGCGGATGCCGGCGGTTAGCACGGGGTTAATCTGCCCAGCGCACTCTGCCGGCGTTCACGACGGCACAAGGCGGCCCATGCGGGCGAAACAGAACACACGCGGCAATCGGAAAAGCGCTCCGGTGATCCGGCGGGAGGAAGCCGGCGAACACCCCCATCACGGCGGTGCGTGGAAGGTCGCTTACGCCGATTTCGTCACCGCCATGATGGCGTTCTTCCTGCTGATGTGGCTGATGAACGCGACGACCGAGGACCAGCGCAAAGGCCTGGCCGACTATTTCAGCCCGACAAACCTGCTCAGCCATAACTCCTCCGGCACCGGCCAGCCGTTCGGCGGTCACACCGCGTTCGACAAAGGCGCGCTGGTGTCGGATCGCGGCGCCACTCAGATCACGCCCGGACAGCGGCCGGTGCGGGACAATCTGGACGATGACGATTTCGAAGTGCCGGATCACCCGGGCGTCGCGTCGCAGAGCATCGACGCGGCGGGACGATCAGCCGGCCAGCCGATAGCGGCGGGGAATCAGGGGGCGGCCGCACCGGCCGGCGCGCCGCGCCCGGACAATCCGGCGGCATCCGGCCAGTCGGCATCCGGCCAGTTGGGATCCGGCCAGTCGGCATCCGGCCAAGCAGCAGGCGCCCAGTCGGCCGGCACTCAATCGACACTGGCTCGATCGGTACCGGCCGAACTATCGCTGAACCGATCGCCGGCGGGCACGACACCGGCCCCGTCGCAGCCGGCCAGTCCGGCTGACCGGGCGGCGGCCGAGCGCCGGGAGCTTGCGGCGGCGGCGCGGGAGATCAAGGAAGCGGTGCAGGGCGACCCGGCGCTGGCTGGCTTGGCCGACCACCTTTCGGTGGATATCACGCCGGAGGGACTGCGAATTCAGCTCCTCGACACCCAGAACCAGCCGATGTTCGCCTTCGGCTCGGCCCTGCCAAATGAGGCGGCGCGGCTGCTGCTGGACAAGATCGGTCCGGTGCTGCGGCGTCTGCCGGAACAGGTGTCGATCGCCGGCCACACTGACGCGGCGCCCTATCCTGGCCGGACAATGACCAACTGGGAGCTGTCGATCGACCGGGCCAACGCAGCGCGGCGCTTGCTTTTGGCCGCCGGCTTGCCGGAGCAGCGGCTGCGCGACGTCGTCGGGCATGCCGATCACGACCTGCTGCTGCCGGCCGACCCGCTGGCGGCGGCGAACCGGCGGATTGCCATCATGGTGCTGCGCGGCACCTCGGCTCCGATCGCGCCGCCGGCCCAAGGGGAGAAGCCGGCGGACGAGCAGGGGCCGGGGAGGCAGACACAAGGGGCGCAAGTATATCTGGAACAAACGCCCGCTGGACAAGCGCCCGGTGGACAGTCGCCCGGTGGACAAGCAGCCGGGGGGCAGGTGCCGGAGGGGCAGGTGCCCGGGGGACAGGTGCCCGGGGGACAGGTGCCCGGGGACCCGGTACATGGGCCGATCCCGCTGGGCGTCCCGCACCCCGCGCCGACAGCGGCGCCAACCCCCCAAGGAAAAGCCGAGACTGTAACGCTTCCGCTTTCGTCAGCCGTACCGGGCGCCGGTGTGCGGGCGCCCGGGCCGCCGCCGCGGTGGTTGCCCGCGGCGGAACCGGCCCAAGCGGGACAGCCGTCTGGCACCCCGGCGCCTGGGGGGCAGGCATCAGGGCCGTGACCGATTCATGCTGACGATCGGCGGCTTCGCCTTCCTGCTCGTCTGCGTGTTCGGAAGCTACGCCATTTCCGGCGGCAGCATCGGGGCCCTGGCCGAAGCGCTGCCGTTCGAACTGGTTACCATCGGCGGCGCCGCCATCGGCACCTTCGCGATGGCCAACAGCGTCCACCACATGCGCCACACCTTGGGTGGGCTGATGAAGGCGGTGCGCGGCTCGTCCTACGCCAAGCCGGATTACGTGGAATTGCTGACCCTGCTGTTTGCGCTGATGCGGCTGGCCAGCAGCAAGGGCGCGATGGCGCTCGAGCCGCACATCGAAAAGCCGGAAGCCAGCGCGTTGTTCCAGCGCTTCCCGGGTCTGCTCGGCAACGATTTCGCCCGTTTCATGATCTGCGACTACCTGCGGATGGTCGGCATGAACGCCGATGATCCGAACCAGATCGAGGACGTGATGGCGCGCGAGCTGAAGAAGACGCTGGCCGAGGAACTGCACGGCGCCAACGCGCTGCAGACCATGGCCGACGGCCTCCCGGCACTCGGCATCGTCGCTGCCGTGCTGGGGGTGATCAAGACCATGTCGCACATCGACCAGCCGCCGGCGGTGCTGGGCGAGATGATCGGCGGCGCCCTTTGCGGCACCTTCCTGGGCGTGCTGCTGGCATACGGCGTGGCGGGGCCGCTGGCCGCGCGGCTGCGCACGGTAGTCGAGGAGGAGGCGAAATACTACGAGGTGATCCGCGCCGTGCTGGTCACGCATTTGCACGGCAACGCGCCGCAGGTCAGCGTCGAGTCCGGCCGCAAAATGGTGCCGAATGAACACATGCCCAGCTTCCAGGAACTGGAGGAAGCGGTCAGCGCAACGCCGTCCGGGTGAAATGGGGACGGGGGAGCAGCCGTCCGCGGCGCAACCCCGGCCAGATCACAGCCAGGACGCTCGGCGTGATTATGGCGAGATCCGCATGCAAGGGCCATCGTAGGAACGGGACATTCGGCGCATGGACGGGCTTCGGCCGTAACAGCTGCCCCTGGCCGGACGGATCGCTGCCGATGCTTTCAAGAAATCTGAGATCCCACGTCGGATTGGCAAAGCCTCGTTCGTCCTCGGGGCGTGGATCGGCAATTCGTGGCAGCAAGGGTCATGTCGCAACGAGCTAACCCAACTTCGCGGATTCGACCCTGGATTTGGGATTTTGCGTGAAAGCTTTGCGGTGAATTTCTCGGACTGGCGAGCTGAACCGGCTGTAGTGAAGACCAAAGCCATTCCCAGACTGGCGGTCGTGTGGATATCGAGCGGTCGTCATGTTCCTGCGCTCGACGATTCGCCGGAAGGACGGCAAGCAGCACCGCTACTGGAGCGTGGTGGAGAGCCGCCGGGTTGGCGGCCGGCGTGTCGTGCAGCGTCCGCTGCTCTACCTGGGCGAGATCAACGACAGCCAGCAAGCCGCGTGGCGCAAGTCGATCGCCGTGCTGGAGGACGGGACATCCCAGCCACGCACGCTGTCGCTGTTCGCGGAGGACCGCGCCGAGGGATTGGCGGCGGACGCGTCGGTTGTCCGGCTGCGGTTATCGGAGGTGCGGCTGTGTCGGCCGCGCCAATGGGGCGCCTGCTGGCTGACACTGCATCTGTGGGAGCAACTTCACCTCGACCGGTTCTGGGCTGACCGCCTGCCGCCCAGCCGCAAGGGAACGCGCTGGGATCAGGTGCTGTTCGTGCTGACCGCCGGTCGCCTGCTGGCACCGGGCAGCGAGTGGCGATTGCACCGGCAGTGGTTCGATCGCACGGCTTTGGCTGACCTGCTTGGCACCGATGCCGCCCTGGCCGAGATCCACAAACTCTATGCCTGCCACGACCGCCTGCTGACGCACAAGGCGGCGCTGTTCAGCCATCTCCGGCAACGCTGGCGCGACCTGTTCAACGTCCGTTTCGACGTGCTGCTCTATGATCTGACCAGCACCTATTTCGAAGCCAACCCGCCGTTCCCGGACGGCGACAAGCGCCGGTTCGGCTACTCGCGCGACCGCCGGCCCGATTGCGTGCAGGTGGTGATCGCGCTGGTGGTGACGCCGGAGGGACTGCCGCTGGCTTATGAAGTGCTGGCCGGCAACACCGCCGACAGCACGACGCTGCGCGACTTCCTGGCGCGCATTGAGCAGCAGTACGGCAAGGCCCGGCGTATCTGGCTGATGGATCGCGGCATCCCCACCGAGGCGGTGTTGGCCGAGATGCGCGCCTCGGACCCGCCGGTGCAATATCTGGTCGGAACGCCGAAGGGGCGGTTGTCACGGCTGGAGCAGCGATTGCTCGCCCTGCCCTGGCATGAGGCGCGGCCTGGCGTGCAGGTAAAGCTGCTGGCCGAAGATGGCGAACTCTATGTGTTTGCCGAGAGCCAGGACCGCGTGGCCAAAGAACGCGCCATGCGCCGGCGGCAACTGAAGTGGCTGTGGGCGCGGCTGAAGCAACTCGCGGCGATGGAACTCAGCCGTGAGGAACTGCTGATGAAGCTGGGCGCCGCACGCTCGCGCGCACCGAAGGCCTGGCGGCTGGTCGTGGTCGATGTGGCGACCGGCGGAACGCAATTCAGCTATCGCCTCGACTGGGCCAGGCTGCGCCGGGCGCGGCGGCGCGAAGGGCGCTATCTGTTGCGCACCAACCTGACCGCGGAAGACCCTGCCACGCTGTGGCACTACTACATTCAGCTCGTGCAGGTGGAACAGGCGTTCAAAACTCTGAAGGACGATCTGGCCATTCACCCGATGTTCCACCAGCTCGAGGCCCGCATCGAGGCGCACATCTTCATCGCCTTCCTCGCCTATGCCCTCTATGTCACGCTCGGCCAGCGGCTGCGGGCGCTGGCCCCCGGGCTGACCGCACGGGCCGTGCTGGACAGCTTCGCCGCGGTGCAGATGATCGATGTTCATCTGCCAACCACCGATGGACGCGAACTTCTGCTGACCCGCTATACCGAACCCGAACCGGCACTGAGGCTGCTGCTCGACAAACTCAGGCTGCAACTGCCGGCGCAGCCGCCGCCGCGGATCACTGCTCCCACCAGCGCCCCGTCCTTGGTGTAGTGAAGACCTTCGGTCGGTGACCCCACAGCTTCCGCGCCTTCGACGGTTCAGACCTCGCCAATCCGCGAAGTTGGGCTAAAACCGCTGAGGCCGAGATCAAGGCACTCATCGAAGCTTGGGCAGACGCCGTCCGGCGGCATGACCTGCCGGCTATATTGGCGCATCAAAATTATTCGACGTGCCGCCGCCGCTGCGATCGCGTGGCTTGGCGGAATACAAGAAGACCTAGGATCTCTTCTTTGCCTATCATCAACCCGGGCAAGCCGTTGATGTCGAAGAGCCACAAATGTGCGTCGGCGACACCGTCGCTTTTGCGGTTGCCATCATGCGTTGCGGGTCGGCCACAGTCAGTGGCCTCCCGTGCCTGGCGGCTTCCAGTTTCGGCTGACCGTCGGCCTTTGCAAGGTCGACGGCGCTTGGCGCATCCAGCACGAGCACCATTCAGTACCAGCGACCGACTAGAAGGCCAGAAGACCACGCCAGGGCATGCGGCTGCGATGACGCATTCCCCGCGCCGCTATGCTCGAACTCTTGTTTCGGCCGGCAATCCGCAGAGGAAAGGAAACCGCATGACCACGAACGATACCTACCTTGCCGTCTTTCTCGGCAGCAAAACCAGCCCGCGCATGAAGGCGTGGATGGCGCTTCCCGAAGCCGAACGGCGTGCCAAGGAACAGGAGGGCATGGCCGCCTGGAAAGCTTGGGTCGAAAAGCACCACGCGGCGGTTTCCGCCATGGGCGGGCCGCTCGGCAAGACGAAGAAGATCACCGAACGCGGCATCGAGGACGTGAGCAACGAGATGGGCGCCTTCATGATCGTGCGGGCGGAATCACACGAGGCGGCCGCCAAGCTGTTCGAGAAGCATCCGCATTTCACGATCTTTCCGGGCGAGTCCGTGGAGGTCATGCCGGTTCTGCCGATACCAGGCGCCTGATCGGCGGCAACGTCCGTTCCGTCAATTCATAAGGATAAACGAACATGCCCAACACCGTACGCTTGCACCGCGTTCTGGCAACCAGCCCAGAGAAAGTCTATCGCGCGTTCCTCGAGGCGGACGCGCTCGCGAAATGGCTCCCGCCCAACGGCTTTGCCTGCACCGTGCATCATCTGGAACCGAAAGTCGGCGGCACGTTCAAAATGTCCTTCCGGAACTTCACAACGGGCGAAAGCCACGCGTTTGGCGGCGAATATGTCGAACTCGTTCCGGGCGAACGGCTGCGCTACACGGACAAATTCGACGATCCCAACTTGCCCGGCGAGATTCAGGTGACGGTGACGTTGAAAAAAGTATCGCTCGGCACCGAGCTGGATATCGTGCAGACGGGCCTGCCGGACGTCATTCCGCCCGAGGCCTGTTATCTCGGTTGGCAGGAGTCGCTGCGAAACCTGGCAAGGCTCGTCGAGCCCGAGATCAATCAATAGCGCATCAGGATCGAGCCAAGGTCGCCAGGCCCTCGGCGTTGAAGTCGAGGTCATTCGGATTTGGGCCTATGCTTGCCGGCCTATGCCCGAGGGGTCGAACAGCTCCAGATGACCGCAATCCAGATGCGCCGTTGTACAACCACCACGCCCGCAAGCAGTCGCCCCGTTCCCCTCGCCGCCCCATCCACCAGCCGTGTAAACCGTCGGCATGGCCGCCCCGCAGCCCTCCCGTGCCCAGAGCCCACCTGACGACCCGAGGACCCCGCCCTTGGCCCGCGACCCGAGAGGCGCCTCTCCGGCCATGGCGCAATGGTTCGCCCTCAAGGCGCGACCACCCGGACGCCCTGCTGTTCTTCCGCATGGGCGACTTCTACGAGCTGTTCTTCGCCGACGCCGAGGCCGCCGCCGCCGCCCTCGACATCGCCCTCACCGCTCGCGGCGAACACGGCGGCAGCCCCATCCCGATGTGCGGCGTCCCGATCCACGCCGCCGAGACCTACCTCGCCCGCCTGATCCGCCGCGGCTTCCGCGTCGCCGTCGCCGAGCAGATGGAGGACCCGAAGCTCGCACCGGCAAGGCCCCGATCCGGCGTGAGATCGTGCGCCTGATCACCCCCGGCACCATCACCGAAGACGCGTTGCTGGAGTCCGCGCGCCCCAACCTGCTGGTCGCACTGGCGCAGGACGCGCAGGGCATCGGGGCGGCGTGGCTCGATGTCTCCACCGGCCTGTTCGAGACCGCGTCCCTTCCGCCCGCCGAACTTCCGGCGCTGCTCGGCCGCCTGGAACCGGCGGAAATCCTGGCGCCCGCCACACTCGCGCTCGGCGACCACGAACCCCGGCGCGGCCCCGGAACCGCCGCCTCTCCGCCGCTGGTGTCCCGCCGCCGGCTCGCCGAAGCATTCGGCGCCGCCAGCCTGGATGCGTTCGGCAGCTTCACCGATGCCGAGGCGGTGGCCGCCGCCCTGGCGCTCGACTACGTCCGCGCCACCCAGGCCGGCGCGTTGCCCCGCCTCGCCCGCCCCTCGCCGCAGGGCGGGACCGGGGTGCTGGCGATGGATGCGGCGACCCGCGCCAGCCTGGAGATTCTGCGGGCCCGCGACGGCGGCGTACTGCACACGCTGATATCGGCGGTGCAGCGCACCGCTCACGGCGCCCGGCGCCCGCCTGCTTGCCGCCTGGTTCTCCGCGCCGCTGACCGATCCCGCCGCGATCGGCCGCCGGCAGGACGCCTGGGGCTGGCTGCTCGCCAATCCGGACGCCGGCCGACCGCCTGCGCGCCGCCCTTCGCGCCGCGCCCGATATCGCCCGCGCGCTCGGCCGGCTGTCGGTGAGCCGCGGCGGCCCGCGCGACCTGGCGGCGCTGCGCGACGGCCTGCGTGCCGCACGCGAACCGCCGCCGCCGCGCTGGCCGGTCCGTTGCCGGCGCTGCTGGCCGGCGCATGGCGGCGCTGGCCATCGAACCGGGGCTCGAACAAACCCTCACGGCGGCGCTTGCCGATCCGCCGCCGCACCGGCTGGACGACGGCAACACCATCCGCGCCGGGCTTCGATCCGGCGCTGGACGCCGAGCGTTCGCTGCGCGACGACAGCCGCCGGGTGCTGGCCACACTGCAACTCGACTTTGCCCAGCGCTATGGCGTCGCCAGCCTGAAGATCCGCCACCACGCCCAGCTCGGCTACGTCATCGAAGCGCCCGCCGCCGCGGTCGAGAAGCTGCGCGACTTCCCGGAGCTGACCTTGCGCCAGGGCATGGCCAACGGCGCCCGCTTCACCACGCCGGAACTGTCCGAACTCGACCGCCGCATCGCCGAGGCGGGCGAGCGCGCCGCCGCGCGGGAACGGACCGTGTTCGCCCATCTGGTCCGCACCGCGCTCGACCAGGCCGACGCGCTCGCCGCCTGCGCCGAAGCGCTGGCCGTGCTCGATGTTGCCCAATCCGCCGCCCGGCTGGCCTAATCCGGCACCTGGTGCCGCCCGCGTGGTGACCGACGACGAGGCGTTCCAGGTCAAGGCCGGCCGGCATCCGGTGGTGGAAGCCGCGCTTGCCGGCCAGGCCGCCTTCGTTCCCAACGATTGCGACCTGTCACCGGAGCGGCGCGTGCTGCTGCTGACCGGCCCGAACATGGCCGGCAAATCCACCTTTCTGCGGCAGAACGCGCTGATCGTCGTGCTGGCCCAGGCCGGGCTGCCGGTGCCGGCGGAGACCGCGCGGCATCGGCGTGGTCGATCGGCTGTTCAGCCGGGTCGGCGCGCGCCGACGACCTGGCCCGCGGCCGCTCCACCTTCATGGTGGAAATGACCGAGACCGCCGCCATCCTGCACCAGGCCGGCCCGCGGTCGCTGGTGGTGGTCGATGAAATCGGCCGCGGCACGGCCACGCTGGATGGGCTCGCCATCGCCTGGGCGGTGCTGGAGGCGTTGCATGGCGCGATTCGCTGCCGCACGATTTTCGCCACACATTTCCACGAGCTTGCGGAATTGGCGGACCGCATGCCCCGGCTGAAGCCGCATACAATGCGGGTGAAGGAGTGGAAGAAATCCGTGGTGTTCCTGCACGAGGTGGCGGAAGGCGCGGCCGGACGGTCCTGGGGCGTGCACGTGGCGGAACTCGCCGGCGTGCCGGCGCCGGTGGTGCGCCGTGCCGCTTCGCTGATGGCGATGCTGGAAAAGCACGGCGGCCCGCTCGGCGCTGCCGGGCCACTGACCGCATTGCCGCTATTCGTTGCGGCCGGTTCACCGGAGGATCAGACCGCGCCATCTGCAGATGCAGCCGGATCCGGTCGCTGCCGCGCTGGCCGAACTGGACCCGGACCGCCTCACCCCGCGCGAGGCGCTGGACGCGCTTTATCGCCTGAAAGCGCTGCTGCCGGTTTCCCGCGCGGACTCTGACATAGTACGGTCCTGCTCATGCTGACGCCCACGCCCCTGCCGCAAAACCCCGCCGCCGCCGCCGCGGTGCTGGCGGAGGCGTTGACCACGCTTGGCGGCGACCGGGCGCCGCCGCGCGAAGCCGCCCTGGCCGCCTTCCGCCGCCATCTCGCCCGCATCCAGACCCACGTGCAGAACGAAGTTCGAGCAGGACGCAACTCACCGGCCTGCAAGCCGCGCGGCTGCTGGCGGGACTGATCGATGGGCTGGTCGCCACGCTGCTCGAACACGCCGCGACGCGTGCTTGGGGAGCCCGAACCGCTGTCCATCGCCGCCACCGGCGGCTACGGACGCGGCACGCTGGCGCCGTTCAGCGACATCGACCTGCTGTTTCTGACCGCCGCACGACCCGGCGCCCGCATACGCTGCAGGTCGTCGAATACATGCTGTATTTCCTGTGGGACCTGGGGCTGAAGGTCGGGCACGCGACGCGCTCGATCGACGAATGCCTCAACGAGGGCGCCGCCGACGCCACGATCCGCACCTCGCTGCTCGATGCCCGCCACCTCGCCGGCGATGCGGAGCTGTTCGCGCGAGTTCCACCATCGGTTCCGGGCCGCGTGCAAGCAAGCCGGAGCGGCCGGGTATATCCTGGCCAAGCAGGCGGAGCGCGCCGCCCGGCACCGGCGGTTCGGCGACTCGCCCTTCGTGGTCGAGCCGAACATCAAGGAAGGCCGCGGCGGCCTGCGCGATCTGCAGACGCTCTATTGGATCGCCCGCTACGTGTACGGCACCCAGACCATGGGCGAACTGGCCGAGGTCGGCGGCGTGCTGTCGCAGACGGAAGCGCGCCACGCCCGCCGGTCCTGGGAGTTCCTGTGGACCGTGCGCTTTCACCTGCATTACGTCGCCGGCCGCGCGGAGGAGCGGCTGACCTTCGATCTGCAGCCGGTCGTCGGTGCCCGCATGGGCTATACGCGGCACGGCCGGCAGGACGGCGTGGAGCGTTTCATGCGCCACTATTTCCTCACGGCGCGCGACGTGGTGCGCCTGACCCGCGTGCTGGAGCCGGCGATTTTGCGCGCCGCGCTCGGCCCGCCGGCAGGCGCGCCGGAGACCGACAAGGCGCTGCTAGCAGCCGGGTTCATGCTGACGGAAGGCATGCTGCTGCCGGTCACCGGCCGCGATTTCGACGCCGAGCCGATCCAGATGCTGCGCATCCTGAAGGTGGCGCGCGACCGCGGCCTGGCTCTGCACCCGCTGGCGCTCCGCTCGATGATCCGCAACGAGCGCGTCGTCAGCCAGCTGCGCGGCGATGCCGAAGCGGCGCGGCTGTTCATGGACCTGCTGTGCGGCAAGGGCGTCGACACGCGCCCGGCGCAGGCCATCGGATCCCGGATGGCGCACGATGGCTGGCGATCCTGAACGAGAGCGGCTTCCTCGGCCGCTTCCTGCCCGACTGGGCGCGCATCGTCGGGCAGATGCAGTTCGACACCTATCACGTCTTCACCGTCGACGAGCACACGATCGAGGCGATCCGCGTGCTGAATACGCTGGAGCGCGGGGGCTTGGCGGAAATCGCGCCGGTCGCTTCCGGCCTGATCGCGCAAATCCAGTCGCGCCGCGCACTGTATCTGGCGATGCTGCTGCACGACATCGCCAAGGGCCGCGGCGGCGACCATTCCGAGTCTGGGCGCCGACATCGCGACTGCGGGTCGGCCCGGAGCTGGGGCTGTCGGCCGAAGAGACGGAAACCGTCTCCTGGCTGGTGCTGCACCACCTGCTACTGAGCGAGACGGCGTTCAAGCGCGACATCGACGACCCGAAAACGATCCTCGACCTCGCCGACACGATCCAGTCGCCGGAACGGCTGCGGCTGCTGCTGGTGCTGACGGTCGCCGACATGCGCGCGGTGGCGCCGCAAGGTGTGGAACGGCTGGAAGGCGACGTTGCTGCGCGACTTTACCAGCGGGTTGCCGAGGTGCTGGAAGGCGGGCTTGCCGCCACCGCCCGCGACGTGCGGGTGCAGCGGGCCAAGGAAGCCGCGGCCGCCCTGCTGCGACTGGCCGGCCGCCGAAATCGAGGCGTTCACCTCGCTCGGCTATCCCGGCTACTGGCTGTCCTTCGACCCGGAAACCCACGCGCGCCATGCCCGGCTGGTGCGCGACGCCGAGCAGCGCAATGCGCCACTGACGGTCGATACCCAGCCGCTGCCGGCCCGTGCGGTGACCGAGGTCACCGTGTACTGCGCCGATCATGCCGGGCTGTTCAGCAAGATTTCCGGCGCGCTGGCGGTGGCGGGCGCGTCGATCGTGGACGCGCGCATTCATACCATGACCAACGGCATGGCGCTTGATACGTTCTGGGTGCAGGACGCCGCCGGCGGGGCATTCGACGCGCCGCACCGGCTGGCGCGGCTGTCGGTGCTGATCGAACAGGCACTGTCGGGCCGGCTGCGGCTGCCCACCGAGATGCACAAGGCGTCGAAGATGCTGCTCGGTCGCCGGTTGCAAGCGATCCACGTGCCGCCGCGCGTGGTGGTCGAAAACCGCGCGTCGCACAGCCACACCGTCATCGAGGTGAACGGCCGCGACCGTCCGGGGCTGCTGCACGACGTGACAGCGGCGATCAGCGAGCAGGGGCTGCAGATCGCCTCGGCGCACGTCACCACGTACGGGGTGCGCGCGGTTGATGTGTTCTACGTGAAGGACGTGTTCGGGCTGAAGGTGGAGAACGAACGCAAGCTGCGGCAACTGCGCGAGGCACTGCTGACGGCGCTGAAAAGCCCGGAAGAAGCCCCGCCCGTGCTGCCCGCCCCGCGCCGGCGAAAGCGCGCCGCGGCGGCGTAAGCTTACCCTACCCGTCCCAGCGCTTCCTCCGGATCCTCCAGTTCCACGCTGAGCGCTCGCAGTTCAGCGGTGTGCGGATGGCGGGTGCGGCCGGCGCGCAGATCGGCGGTGCTGATCTGCTCCACCATCTCGCCGCCCTGCATGACGCCGACGATGGGACACAAATGCGCCACCACCGCCAGGTTGTGCGACACCAGCACATAGGTCAGGCCGCGCCGCCGTTGCAGGTCGGCCAGCAGGTTGAGCACTTCGGCCTGGATCGACACATCGAGCGCGCTGGTCGGTTCATCCAGCAGCAACACCTCGGGTTCCGCCATCAGCGCCCGCGCGATGGCCAGCCGCTGGCGCTGGCCGCCGGAGAGCTGGTGCGGATAGCGGAAGCGCACGGACTCCGGCAGCGCGACTTCCGCGAGCGCCTGCAGGATGCGGGATTCGATGTTGCCGATATGGTGCACCAGCAACGGTTCCGACAACGCGCGATCGGCGGTCTGGCGCGGATGCAACGAGCCGTACGGGTCCTGGAACACCATCTGCACGCGGCGGAAGAACGGCTTGCCGCGCTTCGGCCCCAGCGCTGTTCCGTCCAGCGCCAGCCGTCCGGTCCAGTGCGGATTGAGCCCGGACAGTGCACGCAGCACGGTGGATTTGCCCGACCCGCTCTCGCCCACAATGCCGAAGCTCTCGCCGCGCGGCACGGCGAACGACACTCCCTTCACTGCTTCGACCTCGCCGAACCGGACGCGGAGGTCTTCGACGTCGATCATGCGGCGCAGGCGGGTTCGCCGCCACGGCAGCCACCATGGAGGAGCGCTCGAGTCACCCGGCGGGACCCATTAATCTCCAACTGACATCGCAACGATTAACCTCGCCAAGGGCGGTCATGGGTTTCGCACAATCCCAGGTGCCGGCGCAAAGGTCCACCCATGGCATCCGGCCGCCGATCGACGGAATGTCAGGTCGTATCGGTACCGACGTGATGCGCACCCCGCCCCCGTGCAGGCCTGAGCAGCCGCATGAACACGCCGTCCGTCGTCTCCCGCCGCATGACCGGTCTCGGAAACCGGATCATCTGCCCGCGCGCGGCTTGGCGCTTTGCCCGCACCTGAGGCCGGGTTGTTGCGTGGCATCGCGCCCAGCCTCCAGTTCATCAGACCAGGGCGACCGCGGGTCCGCTGAATAGGATAGACTAACCGCCCACCCGCGTATTGGTGAACACGGCCTCCAGGAGAGTCTCGGCACCGATCTCTTCAGGAAGGCTCGTCATGATCGCTTGCAGACGGCCGTCAAGCAGCAACACGGCGAAGCCATGCACTATGGACCAGACAGCCGTCGCCCGTGCCACAGCGTCGATCGGCTTCACCGGTCGCCCAGGGTCGGCGATCGCGGCGATCCCACCACGCAGCACTTGACGCGCGCCCTCGATCGCCGCCCGCAATGATGGGCGCTTCTGGTCAAGGCGTTCGCTGCGAAACATCAGGATGAAAAGATTGGGCTGCGCGCGCGCGAAGCGGACGTAGGCGCGCCCCATGGCGTGCATCCGTTCCCGAGGATCCGCTCCCGCCCGCTCCATCGCGTTCGTCAACGTGGTCGCGAAGCGATGGTAACCCTCCGCCGCCAGGTCGCTCAACAGTCCCGTCAAGTCGCCGAAGTGATGCGCTGGCGCAGCGTGCGATACCCCCGCCGCCCTCGCGGCGGCCCGCATTGTGAGTGCCTGGAGACCATCACGTTCCAGGATCTCCTCGGCCACCGCGAGTAACGCAGCAGGCAGGTCTCCGTGATGATACGAGGTCGGCCGAGACGGGGTGGAGAGGGGCTTATTCACTATGTTTCACACCGAAAGATTAGGTTGACGAGGCTGAATATGCGTTGTAGAGCGCATCTTGTCACTGTCTAAATGGGAGATGGAACATGGACAACGGCTCTCAGATGAAGGCGGATAACTTCGCGCCGATCTCCATGGAATGCGTGGCGCCGCATCTTCCAGTTCTGGGTGAACTGCCGTCCGGGCTGAACGGCACACTGTACCGCAACGGTCCAAACCCACAATTTCCGCCTGGCACACCCGGCCAGAGCCACTGGTTCTCCGGCGACGGCATGATTCATGGCTTCACTTTGCAAAACGGCCGCGCGTCCTATCGCAATCGATGGGTACGTACCGGCAAGTGGCAGGCAGAAGCGGCAGCCGGGCATGAGCTGGTCTCCGGTTATTTTGTCACGCCAAGCCATCAAGCCGACTTCGCTGATGAAGGCGTCGCCAATACCAACGTCGTCTGGCATGCCGGCCGCCTTCTGGCGCTCGAGGAAGGGCATTTGCCGATTGAACTCGATCCGTCCACGCTGGCAACCCGCGGAGTACAGGATTTTGGCGGTGCTTTGCACGGCACTTTCACCGCGCATCCAAAGGTCGACCCCGCAACCGGCGAGCTGATCTTTTTTGGCTACGCGGCTAACGATCTGACGCCGGAGATCAGCTGTGGCACGATCGGCCCGGATGGGAAGGTGATCCGAATAGAGCGTTTCGACGCGCCATATTGCAGCATGGTCCACGACTTCGCTGTTACCGAGCGTCACGTACTAATTCCGATCCTTCCATTGAGCGGCAGCCGCGCGCGCGCGCAAGCCGGCCAGTCACCCTATGCCTGGGAGCCGGAGCTAGGCGGATATATCGGCGTGATCGTGCGTGATCAGGGCGTAAGCTCGTTGCGCTGGTTCCGGGCGCCGAGTTGCTACGTGTTCCACGTGCTCAACGCCTGGGAAGCAAATGGACGCCTCATGGCTGATGTAATGCAATATGATGAGCCGCCGCTTTTCCCGCGCGCCGATGGCCGCTCGGTCACAGGCAGCGCGCGGGCCCATCTGGTCCGCTGGACGCTGGACCCAACCGCGCCGACGGACATGATCCTCCGCACCCAGCTTGATGACATCGGTGGCGAATTTCCACGCATTGATGACCGTACCGCCGGACAGCGCAATCGCTTCGGCATGTTTGCGGGACACAGCACGCCGGCGGCGGGGACTGACAGCATCGTCTGGCTCGACCTCACCACCGGCAAACGCGTCCTGTACACACTGCCGGCCGGCGACGGCGTTTCAGAGCCGATTTTCGTGCCACGTCATGCGGCGGCGGAAGAAGGTGATGGCTGGCTGCTCGCCGTGGCCTGGCGCGGCGAGGAGCGCCGCAGCGACCTCCTCGTCTTTGATACCGGTGGCATCGATCGAGGGCCGGTCGCGACGGTACAGCTCTCGCACCGCGTACCTTTCGGTTTTCACGGCAACTGGACCAGCGCCACGGCATGAGCCGGCGCAAAATCTCGCACGGAGATTGAAATGAACATCCTGCTTGCCTTCGCGCCGTTCGTCGTCTTTGTGCTCCTGACAAGAACCGTGGGCGCCCAGTCCGGTTTGGCCGGCGCGGCGGTGGTCGCGCTCGTGCTGCTGATCCATCACACGCTGATCCGGCATCAGAGCGCGAAGGTGTTGGAAATCGGAACCGTAATCTTGTTCAGCGCGCTGGCATTGTATTGCGTGGCAACCGGGGCGGACTGGTCCGTCGCCGGTGTCCGCCTCGCCGTCGATGGCGGCTTGCTGCTGATCGGTACTGGTCTCGATCTCTATGCGTCAGCCCTTCACGCTGCAATATGCCCGCGAAACAGCGCCGCGGGAGTTGTGGGAGCAGCCGGACTTCATTCGCACCAATTACGTGATTACCACCGTCTGGGCGGCTGCCTTCGCACTCATGGCCGCGGTCGATCTTGCCTGGGTGGTGACGCCGAACCTGCCGCCGCAAGTTGTCATCCTCGTGACGGTGCTGGCGATCGCCGGGGCGGTGAAGTTTACCGGGTGGTACCCCGACCGCGTACAAGCAGCGGCTTTACTGCGGCGCTCGTGACATGAGGGCAACCCCAATCAGCAGAACTATCCTCTGGCTGATGGGTGCTCTGCAACGCAGCCCACCAATTGCAATCCATCGGCGGCTGTAGCCAAGCTACGGCTATGTCCGCCGCACCGGGCTTATGCCTGAGCCTCCGGGTAAGGTTGCCATCTGCTTGGCATCCTCACCGGCGACCAGGATTGATCACGACCCGCCGGCAACGACCTCACGACGAATGTCTGCTTGATCGCGATGCATACGCCAATGCCGCCGTTCTGATCCCGGCCGGTTACCGCTGTTGCGCGCCCATGGTTGCCGCTCAGTCAGGTGGCGCAGCGCCTTCAAAAGCGCCTTCAAAGCAGACATCCCATTCACCGACCGGGCCCGCGACATGATCAATCGCGTCTGCCCTGCTGCAAGCCACGCGATTGAGCGGACGATGTGGCTTTCGACCGTATCCGTCCGGTAACGACCACCTTGCGGGCCGCGGATCGGGTCCGACACCTGCCTCGTGTTGCGCCCGGTGTGCGATCGTCGAATACTGGCGCATGACGCCCTCGGGCCGCAAAGCGAATGCATCCCGCTTGTCGACGACGGTGCGGCGCTCCGATGGTTCGACGAAGGCCCACGATCCAGGCCCATGGAGGAAGATCGATGTCATTCTACCGAGGCATGAGCTGCGAGAACGTGACCATCAATGGCGACAAAGGAACCCCGATAACGGCCTACGTGGCCAGACCGTCTGGTCCTGGCCCCTTTCCGGGCGTCGTGCTTGTCCACCACCTTCCGGGCTGGAGCGAACTCTACATTGAAACGACGCGTCGGTTCGCCCATCACGGCTATCTCGCGATCTGCGCCAACCTCTACGAGCGCGAGGGTGGAGGCAGCGACAGCAACCCTGACGACGTCGCCGCCAAGGTGCGTGCCGGGGGCGGCATTGCCGACTCCCAGATGGTCGGCGATACCGAAGCCGCCGTGAAATGGATGCGCGCGCAGCCCGATCACAACGGCAAGGTTGGTCTTTTCGGCTCCTGCTCGGGCGGCCGGCACGCCTTCATCTATGCCTGCCAGCGGAAGGATGTCGATGCCTGCGCCGAGCTGTGGGGAGGCCGCGTGGTGATGGGCAAGGAGGAGCTCAATGCCAAGACGCCCGTCGCGCCGATCGACATGACGAAGGACCTGTGTTGCCCGCTGCTCGGCCTGTTCGGCAACGACGATCGCGCACCGAGCCCGGAGCAGGTGAACCAGCACGAGGCCGAACTCAAGAAGCACGGCAAGACGTACGAATTCCACCGCTACGATGGTGCCGGCCACGGCTTCTTCTATTGGCACCGGCCGCTCTATCGGCCCGAGCAGGCAATGGATGGCTGGAGCAAGGTATTCGCCTTCTTCGGCAAGCATCTGGCGAAATAGGAGGTTCGGTCATGTGCACTTCCATCATCGAGATCGCCCGCGCGGATGGCATGGCGAAGCGCGGGGACGAATGGTTCCCGCTATCGCAGGCGGTGGTTGCCTATGACCACGCGCGCCATGCGCCGCTCGGCGACGTCATCACGCTCGACTTCATCAACACGGAGCTCGACCCCGGTGCGCGGGCGGGGATCGAACTGACGTTGGAGACCGCCAAGGAGCTGCACGCTGCTCTCGAGCGGGCGATTACAGCCGCCGAGTTCGAGGAGGCGGAAGTACGGGGCAAGGGCGCCCCGCTCAGCCTCGTTCGCGCTGCGTGACGCGTTGACGGCGGCCAGGATTTGCGCCGCCTGATATAATACCAATCGGCGAAAAGGTTGACGTACGCGAGAGGCTCGCGGCCACGATGTAGGGCGGATAAGCGCAGCGCAATCCGCCGTGACGACGGCGGATTGCGCTGCGCTTTTCCGCCCTACCGTTCACGCATCACAGGCCGTGGACGAGTCACTCTTTTCGACGCCTGGTATAATTCCTCAGCGGCCCTTCAAGCCGTCAGCCACGCCGGATCGCGCGCCAGCGTCGCCAACCGCGCGCGCGGATGCACCAGCGACGGCAGGCACTCCAGCAGCCCGCGCGTGTAGGGGTGCCGGGCGCGCGCCAGTTCTCCGGCGGGCAATCGCTCCAGCACGCGCCCGGCGTACATCACCATCACCCGGTCGCAAAAGTGGGAGACCAGCGGCAGGTCGTGACTGATCAGGATCAGCCCCATGCCGCGGCGCGACACCAGATCATCGATGAGCCGCAGGATTTCCGCCTGCACCGTCGCGTCCAGGGCGCTGGTCGGTTCGTCTGCGATCAGCAGCTCCGGGTCCGGCGCCAGCATCATCGCGATCATGGCGCGCTGGCCCATGCCGCCCGACAACTCGTGCGGATACAGTCGCGCCACCCGCCCAGGCTCCCGGATGCGCACCTGCTCCAGCAGATCGACCGCGGCCTGGCTGGCCACACGGCGGGAGCCGCGTTTGTGCATCCGCCAGGCTTCCGCGATCTGCTGGCCGATCGGCATCACCGGGTTCAGCGAGTATTTCGGGTCCTGCAGGATCAGCCCGGCACGCCCGCCGCGAATGTTGCGCAACGCGCGCTCCGACGCGGTCAGCACGTCGATGCCATCGAAGCTCAGTCGGTCGGCGGTGACCTGCGCGGCCGATGGCAGCAGCCGCAGGATGGCCCGCGCAGTCAGCGACTTGCCCGAGCCGCTCTCGCCGACGATGCCGAGCTTTTCCTGTCCCAGCGTCAGCGAAACGCCACGCACCGCGTGTTCGACGCCGGAAGGCGTGGCGAAGTCGATGCGCAGATTGTCGATCTCGACCAGCATCAGCGCTGCTTCGGATCCAGCACGTCGCGCATGCCGTCGCCCAGCAGGTTGAACGCCAACGAGGCAACCAGGATGGCGACGCCCGGGATCGTCGGCACCCACCATTGCTGCAGGATGTAACCACGCGTCGCGGCGATCATGGTGCCCCATTCCGGCGTCGGCGGCTGCGCGCCCATGCCGAGGAACCCCAGCCCGGCCGCGGTCAGGATGATGCCGCTCATGTCCAGCGTCACCCGCACGATCACTGATGACAGGCACAGCGGAATGACGTGGCGCACAATGATCCGCCCGGACCCGGCGCCGGTCAGCCGCATTGCCGCGATGTAGTCGGTGTTGCGGATGGTCAGCGTATCCGCCCGCGCCAGCCGTGCGTAAGCCGGCCACGACGTCAGCGCGATGGCGAACACCGCCGAGGTGATGCCGGGTTGCAGCGCGGCGACGAACGCCAGCGCCAGGATCAGCCGCGGAAACGCCAGGAACACGTCAGTGACGCGCATCAGCGCCTTATCGACAAACCCACCTAGGTATCCGGCGAAACTACCTACCAAAAGCCCAACCGGTGCCACCAGCGCCACCACCGCGACCACCATGCCCAGCGTGATCCGCCCGCCGTAGATGACCCGGGTGTAAAGGTCACGCCCGAGCTCGTCGGTACCGAACCAGTGCGCCGCGGACGGCGCCGCCAGCCGGTTCGCCAGTTCCTGCGCGTCGGGGCTATAGGGCGTGATCAGTGGCGCAGCGAGCGAGGCGAGCACCAGTACCACGGCCGTCACCAGCCCGATCATCGCCAGCGTATTGCGTCGGAACAGCAGCCAGCCCCGATAACTGCGTCCCCAGGCAGCCTGCCGGCGAGAGGCCGGCGTGTCGGTCAGCAGCCAGGCACGCAAAGTCGTTTCGCTCATCGTACCCTCGGATCCAGCATCCTGTACGCGATATCAGCCAGCAGATTCAGCACCACATACACGAAGCCGATCACCAGCGTGGCGCCCAGCACCGCGTTCATGTCGGCGTTCAGCAGCGACACCGTCAGGTAAAGACCCAGTCCCGGCCAGGAGAATACCGTTTCTGTCAGCACCGCGCCTTCCAGCAGGCCGGCATAGGCCAGCGCGATCACCGTCACCAGCGGCACCGCGATGTTGCCGAACGCGTGCCGCCACAGGATGCGGGTGCCCGACAGACCTTTGGCCCGCGCGGTGACGATGTATTCTCCGGCCAGCGCGTCCAGCATGAAGGCGCGCGTCATCCGGGTGATGTAGGCCAGGCTGAAATAGGCCAGGATGATCGCCGGCATCGCCAGATGCGCCATCGCGTTCCAGAACACGTCCCACTGGCCCTCGATCGCCGCATCGATCACCAGCATGCCGGTGATGCGATCGACCATCCCGTCATACAGCACGTCGATCTGCCCGGTGCCCGGCGCGATGCCGAGCTTCACGTAGAAGACCAGCAGGAAGATCAGCGCCAGCACGAACACCGGGACGGATTGCCCGGCCAGGCTGACCACGCGAACCACGTGATCGAACCGCGAGCCCTGGCGGGCGGCGGCGATCACCCCCAGCGGGATGCCGATGACGATCGCCAGAATGATCGCCGCGGTCGCCAGCTCGAACGTCGCCGGGAAATAGGTGGCGATATCCTGGGTGACCGGATGCGTGGTCATCACGCTGGTACCGAGATTGCCGTGCAGCAGCCGCATCAGGTAGATGCCGAACTGCACGATCAGCGGACGGTCGAGCCCGAGTTCGAGGCGCACCCGGGCCACCACGTCGGGCGGTGCATGGTCGCCGACGATGGCGATCACCGGGTCGATCGGCATCACGCGACCGATCAGGAAAGTGACCAGGATCAGTCCGAACAGCGTCACTGGCACGCTGGCAAAAGTGCCGGAGATGCGGCGCAGACGGGCGGACAGCGGGATCATGGCGCCGGCAAGGGCTCCAGGTCGATCACGTCGGCGAAGCGGCGAAAATCGGCGGTGTTGAAGGTGAGCAGCCGGCGCAGCCCGTACTCCAGCATCGTGGCGACGATATTGGCGTCATGCACCTGCCGGCCGCTGAAGTGATGGCGAACCAACAGGTCCAGAAGTGTTGCGGTCACCCGCGGTCCATCTTCAGCGACGTTGAAGTCGCACAGGAATTCCTCAATGTCGGCCCCGGTCGCCCTGTCGAGCGCGGGAAAGTCCGACTGCGGTCGGGTAACCGCCGCGAGGTATTCCCGCAAAACCTGCCAATTCAGCCAGAGCGAGCGTCCTTGCTCGCGGGCTTGTTGCAAACAGGTGACCGCGCTCTGATAAAGCGGGGCACGGGTACGGCTGGCATATACAAGCACATTGGTATCGACGAAGGACGGTTCAGCGTCCATCGTCGCCGCACATATCCTCGCGACGTAATGAGATCGAACCGTCCCAACCGGTGTCGTGGGTCGGAAAATTCTTCATCGTGAACTTCTTGCCCTGCGGCGGAGCTCCGGTAACTGTTATGACCGCCTCATGCTCGCCGGGCGGCACATCGTTCGGCACCGTGGCGGTAATTCGATGATCGGCGCCGACCACGACGCGCGTGCGAATCTGGTTCATGCAGCCCCCTGATTGGAGCCTCCCCGTCCCCTTGTGGGAGGGGCAGGGAAGGGGTCGCCGCGATCCGAACTCTCAAGCCTTCCGGATCGCTGCATACTTCGTGTAGTCCGGCATCGGCCCCAGGCGCAGTCCGGTGATCGCCTTTCGCATTGTCGCCACCTCGTCCTTTTGCAGCATCATGGCGAACGGCGCCACGTCCCAGAACTGCTCCTGCATCGTCTTGTACAGCGCGATGCGCGTCTCGGCGTTCACCTCCTTGGCCGCCTCCTCCACCTCGCCGGTCAGTTGTTTGTTCTGGAAATGGCTGCGCCATGCCAGGATCTTCAGCTTGCTGGTGTCGGAATCGTCCGGATTGGCGCAGAACGCCTGGGCGTTGGAGTTGGGATCAAAATAATCGGTGCCCCAGACCAGCATCGAGAGCTGGTGCGTGCGCGCCCGCATCTTGGTGATGACCTGCTTCTGCTCGCCGGGCAGAAGCTGCACCTTGATGCCGATCTTCCCCAGATCGGCCTGCACCGCTTGCGCGATCTGGTCGTACGGCGCCGCGGAGACGAAATCCATCGTCACGTTGAACCCGTTCGGCAGCCCAGCCTGCGCCATCAAAGTCCGCGCCTTGCCCAGGTCCTGAGTGAACGGCTGCTCCGACAGCGCGCCGGGCAGTCCGCGCGGCAGGAAGGATTGCTGCACCGTCCAGGTCATCGGTGTGATGTTCTTGGCGATCCCGTCGTAATCGATCGCCCACTTGATCGCCTGATGCACCTCGGGCTTCGCCAGCTCCGGCATGGACTGGTTCATCGCGATGTACATCGAGGTGCCCTGGCCCGCTAACTCGATGTGGAACTCCGGGTTGTGGGCGATCGACTTAAGCTGATCGGCCAGCAGGTCGCGCGCGATATCGACCCCGCCCTTCTGCAGTAGCAGCAACTGCTCGGCCGGGTCCTTCACGTGCTGCAGCACGATGCGCTTCACCCCCGGCTTCACTGTCGCGTGCGGGTTGGCATCGACGATCACATGGTCCGACGCCTGCCACGACGTCAGCCTGAAACTGCCGGCGCCAGCGGTGTGCGTCTTCAGCCAGCCGTTGCCGAAATCGCCGTTGGTTGCGTGGGCCTCGGCAGTCGCTTTCTCGATCACGCAGCCGACATTTGCCGACAGGCAATACAGCACGAAGCTCGGCGCCTGCGGGGCGGGAAGCTGCATCACCAGCGTCTGCTCGTCGGTGGCGCGGATCAGCTTTTCGACGTTGTCCTTGGTGAAACCGAACTGGGTGATGATGAAGCCGGGCGTCTTGTTCATCATCACCACGCGGCGCAGCGAAAACTCGGCGTCCGCCGCGGTGACCGGCTTGCCGGATTCGAAGCGGGCGTCCTTGCGCAGATGGAACGTGAAGTTCGTCCCGTCCTCGCTGATCTCCCATTTCTCGGCCAAATCGCCGGCGATGCGCGTGCCCTGGTTGGGGTCGGGGCCGACCAGCTTGCGGTAGCAGTTGCCGTCCACTTCGTTGTCCGTGAACTCATACGCCTCGCCCGGATCGAAGCTGATGATGTCGTCGATCTGCTTGGCCATCACCACGATCCCTGGCGGGGTGGCAGCGAACGCAGGAGCGCGAAGGCCCGTCGCGGTGCCGATGGCGGCGCCGGAAACGAGCAGGGACCGACGGGTCAGCATTGTGGTCTCCCCAGAAAGGTTGCTTGCCGCAGCTATAGCCGGCGGGCGGGGCGGCGGGAAGCGGCTATCCCGCACGAGCACTTGCATCATGATAGCCACCCGCCTATATGGCTTGCATCTTGATAGCAACCGGCGGTCCCATCATGCAGCGCAAGAGCTTCGGCAACATGCAATGCCCCATCGCCCGCAGCCTGGAGCGCGTCGGCGAATGGTGGAGCATCCTGATCCTGCGCGATGCCTTCCACGGGCTGACCCGCTTCGATCAGTTCCAGAAAAGCCTGGAAATCGCTCCCAACATGCTGGCGCGCCGACTGAACGCGCTGGTCGAGTCCGGTCTGCTGGAACGGCGCCGCTATAGCGAACGGCCGCCGCGCGACGAATATCTGCTGACCGAGCGTGGCCGTGACTTCCGCCCGGTGCTGTGGGCGCTGCTCGCCTGGGGCAACCGGCATTTCGCGCCGGAGGGCGCCAGCGTCGTGGTGATCGACAGCAAGACGGGGGCAGTGGCAGACCCGGTGCTGGTCGATCGGGCGACCGGCCGCAAGCTGGCCGAGCCGGACTTCCGGTCGGCGCCCGGTCCGGCGGCCGATGCGCGCACCCGGCAACGCAACAGGTCGTCGGGCACCGCGCCATGAGCGGCCAGGCGATCGCCCGCGACGTTGTTGCGCCCCCGGCCATTCACCGGCCGGCGCGGTCGCGCAAGCGTGCTGTCGTGGCGGGGCTGGCGCTTGCCGTCGCGCTGGGCGCCGGTTGGTACGGGTATGACTGGTGGACCGAGGGACGCTTCCTCGCCAGCACTGATGATGCTTATGTCGGTGGCAACGTTACCGCGATCTCGCCTCATATCGCCGGCTTCGTGTCGCAAATCCTGGTGACCGACAATGAACGGGTGCGCGCGGGCCAGCTTCTGATCCGCCTGGACGATCGCGACGCGCGGGCGGCACTCGATCGCGCGATCGCGGTCGTCGGGCAGCGCGAGGCGGCGCTTGGCAACCTCGCCGCGCGCAGCGAATTGCAGCGGGCCATCATTCGCCAGGCCGTCGATGACTTGGCGGCGCAGACCGCCAGGGCGGCGTTCACCAGCCAGGATGCGTCGCGCTACCGCAGCCTGGCGCAGACCAGCGCCGGGTCGGTGCAGAGCGCCGAACGCGCGCTCGCCGCCGACCAGCAGGCACAGGCCGCGATGCTATCATCCCAGGCCGGCATCGATGCCGCGAAGCAGCAGCTTGTCGTGCTTGGAACCGAGATCGCCGAGGCCCGCGCGGCGGTCGCGCAGGCCGACGCGGACCGCCGCGCCGCCGAGCTCGATGTCGGTTACACCGAGATACGCTCGCCGATAGATGGTATTATCGGTAACCGGGCCGCCCAGGTCGGGGCCTACGTGTCGGGCGGCACGTATTTGCTGTCGATCGTGCCGGTGCACGGGCTGTGGGTGGACGCCAATTTCAAGGAAGACGATCTGGCCCGCATGACGCCCGGCCAGCCGGCGACGATCGTCGCCGACGTGCTGGGCGGACACGTGTTCCACGGCCACCTGCTGAGCCTGGCGCCGGCAACCGGTGCGATCTTCAGCGTGATCCCGGCGGAGAACGCCACCGGCAATTTCACCAAGATCGTCCAGCGCGTGCCGGTGCGCATCGAGCTGGATGCCGACGACACGATGCTGCGGCTGCTGCGCCCCGGGCTCTCGACCACCGCGAGCGTCGATACACGCGAAACCGGTGCGGCGAAATGACCGCGCCGGGGACTCCGTGCGCGGCATCCTGCCGTTCGCGGTGATGTGCGTGGGGATGTTCGTTGCCCTGCTGGACATCCAGATCGTCGCGTCTTCTTTGCAGGACATCGGCGGCGGGCTGTCGGCCGCGCAGGATCAGATCAGTTGGGTCCAGACTGCCTATCTGATCGCCGAGATCATCGTCATCCCGCTATCCGGCTGGCTGACGCGCGTGTTTTCCACGCGCTGGCTGTTCACCGCCTCCGCCGTCGGCTTCACCGCCGCCAGCATGTTGTGCGGGTTGGCCTGGAGCATCCAGAGCATGATCCTGTTCCGCGCGCTGCAGGGGCTGCTCGGCGCGTCGATGATCCCGACAGTGTTCACGTCGTCGTTCCATTATTTCCAAGGCCAGCGCCGGGTTTATGCGGCTGCCGTGGTCGGCACCATCGCCTCGATAGCGCCGACCCTGGGGCCGGTGATCGGCGGATGGATCACCGACACGCTGAACTGGCACTGGCTGTTCTACGTCAACCTGCTGCCCGGCTGCGCGGTGGCGATTCTGGTGCCGCTGCTGGTGCGGATCGACGAGCCGGACCTGTCGCTGATCAAGGGCGCCGATTATCCGGGCATCGTGCTGATGGCGATCGGCCTCGGCACCCTGGAATACGTGCTGGAAGAGGGCACGCGCTGGAACTGGTTCAGCGACGACACGATTCGCACCTGCGCTCTGATAGCGGTGGCGTCGCTGGGCGTGTTCGTGGCCCGCTGCCTGACCGTCGCCAATCCCGTGGTGGATTTGCGCGCGCTGCGCAACCGCAACTTCGCGCTAGGATGCTTTCTGTCGTTCGTCACCGGGATCGGCATCTTTTCGACCATTTACCTCACTCCGCTGTTCCTGGGCTACGTCCGCGGCTTCAGCGCCTGGCAGACCGGCGTGGCGATCTTTTCGACCGGAGCGGCATCGCTGGTGGGCGTGCCGATCTACGTCATCCTGGGTCGCCGGATGGATTTGCGCTGGCTGATGATGTTCGGGCTGGGCTGCTTCGGCCTGTCGATGTGGAGCTTCAGTTTCATTACTCATGACTGGGGGGCCGGGCAGCTTCTGATCCCGCAGGTGCTGCGCGGCTTCCCGCAGGTCTTCGCGGTGGCGCCGGCGGTGACACTCGGGCTTGGAAGCTTGCCGCCGGAGCGGCTGAAATACGCCAGCGGATTGTTCAACATGATGCGCAACCTGGGCGGCGCGGTCGGCATCGCGGTGTGCGGCGCGATCCTGAATGCGCGGACGAACTTCCACTTCCTGGCGATTGCATCCAACCTGACGCACGCCAATGGCGCGATGGACCGGCTGGTGCAGGGCCTGACATTGCGTTACGCGGCCCTGCCGGGCAGCCCGGAGGGGGGCCACGTTGCGGCGCTGGCGCGGCTCTGGCGGCTGGTCGATCGGGAGGCCTCGACGCTGGCCTACGCCGACGCATTCCGCGCCATCATGGTGGCGTTCATCGTCGCCACGCTGCTGGTGCCACTGCTGCGCAAGGTGCTCCCGCCCAGCGCGCCGCCCGCCGACGCGCATTGAAGGACCGCGGCAGCCGACGGGCGGCATGAGGCCAGCCCCCCAGGGGGGTGCGTTAACCAAGCATTTTATTTTAGCACGGAGAAAGCGCGGAGAGCACGGTGACCACGGAGAAGCATCATGCTGATCGCCGAGCCGTTGACCGAGCGGGTGATCGGCTGGCTATCGAGGTACATCGCCATACGGGCCCCGGCCTGCTGGAATCCGTTTACGAGGAATGCCTTTGTCGCCAGCTGCGACAAGCTGATATCCGTTGCGCACGGCAAGTCGCAATTCCTGTGATCTACAAGGGCGTAGCGGTCGGCGACGGCTTCAAGGCTGATATTGTGGTCGCCGATCAGCTCATCCTGGAAATCAAGTCGGCCGCGGCCATTCACCCAATCCACGAGGTGCAACTGCGCACTTACATCCGCATGAGCGGAATTCGCGTCGGCCTGCTGCTGAACTTCAATGCGCAACGCCTGACGGATGGTCTCCGCCGTTACGTTGTCTGATCAGGCCCCGCCAACGCTACCGCTCCCTCCGTGACCACCGTGTTCTCCGCACGTCCTCCGTGCTGAAAAAGAGAAAGCGCATACCGCACCGGCCCGGCGGCTTGGAAGGCAATCTTCGCAGCGCGCTGAAACCCTTCTCAGGCCGGACGAGGACCGACCCGGCACGACCCACCTTGGCAGCCCCGTAGGGTGGGGTTAGTTCTGGCGTCCCGGTGCCATCCGGCCATCAACGGAGGAAACCATGCCCCACCCGACCCGCCGGACCTTGCTGGCAGGCTCCGCGGCTTTGCTCGCGGCCCCCGCAGTCACTCGCGCCCAGACCGCCGGCGCCGTGAAGCCGCGCGTCACCGCGATCTCCCAATGGGCCGCCGGCAGCGACGGCGCGGCGATCAGCGCGCTCGGCAAGGTGTTCGAGGAGCATGGCGGGATCTGGCAGCACAATCCCGGTCCCCGGCTTCACCACCGAAATGATGAACAAGCTGCGCGCGCAGATCATGGCCGGCGATCCGCCCGCCATCTCGCAGCTCAAGGGACCGGAAATCGCGGCCTGGTCGAAGATCGCGCCGACCGTCGATATCACGCCGTGGGTGAAGGCCGCCGGGTTCGAGGACAAGGTGCCGGCGGAACTGGCGAAGAGCTGCCAGCCGGCCGGCCACTGGATCGCGCTGCCGATGCAGGTCTATCGCATCAATACGCTGTTCCTTCGACCAAGGGGATGGACACGGCGGAACTGACCAAGGCGCCGACTACCTGGGCCGAATTCAACGAGGCCGGCGGCGAAGATGAAGGCCGCCGGCATGACCCCGTTGGCCAACGGCGGGGTCCGCTGGGACGACGGCATGAAGTTCGAAATCGCGCTCGCCGGCATCAGTCCCGATGTCTATCGCAAGCGCCATCATGAAGCTCGACACCGATGCGCTGAACGGCAAGGAGGTGCTGGCAGCGTTCGAGCAGACGCGCAAGCTCGCCAACTGGATGAACCCGAACATTGCGGCGCAAAGCTGGGGGGTGAACCTGCCGGCGTTCATGAAGGGCGATATGGGCATGGTGCTGATGGGCGGCTGGGCGCAGGGCAACATGCTGCGCGCCGGCGCCACGCCGCCGATTTCACAGCGGTCCGGCGCCGCAGGACAAGCGGGCCGCCCTGCTTCGACCTGAACGCCGATTGCTTCATCTTCTGGCAAGCCAGAAGGCGGCCGATCTGCAAGCCGGGCAGAAGCTGTTCGCCGAGATGGTGATGCAGCCGTCGACGCAGGAGATGTATTCGAAGATCACCGGGTCGATTCCCGCGCGCACCGATGTCGATCTGACCGGCGCAGGGCTTCACCGATGGCCAGCGCAACTGCTGCGCAGAACTTGAAGAACGCGATCGGCCAGAAGCGGGTGGTGCTGAGCCTGGCGCACAACATGGCGCAGCCGAACGGCATCACCGCGGCGATGATCGACGTGCTGACCGAGTATCGTGCACAACAGCGCCATCCGGCGGCCGAAGGACAGAAGCGGCTCGCCGCCGCGGTGGAGAGCGCGCAATAGCGGGACCGGGTTTGGACGATCGGACCCCTCCCCCGGCCCCCACAAGGGAGGGGGAGCTGATGCCCCCTCCCCTTGTGGGAGGGGGTCTGGGGAGGTCGGCCCCGCACTTGGCGCAACCGTGTCGCCATCCTGACCCAGCTCGCGATCTGGCCGCCGCTGCTGATCGCCGCCGGCCACGTGGTGCTGTTCACCGCCTGGACGGCCTGGGTGTCGTTCACACCCTCGACGTTGCTGCCGGAGTATTCGTGGTCGGCGTGCGCAACTACCGCGCATGATGCGCACGGAGAACTTTCATATCGCCTATGTCAATATGGTGATTTTCGGCGTGGGTTCCGTGCTGCTGACCACCGCGCTGGGGTTGCTGCTGGCGATCCTGCTCGATCAGCGCGTGCGCGGTGAGAACGTGCTGCGCACGATCTTCCTGTATCCGCTGGCGGTTTCATTCGTGGTGACCGGCACGGTCTGGAGCTGGCTGCTGAATCCCGGCATTGGGCATCCAGAGGATCGTGCGCGATTGGGCTGGACCGGTTTCCGGTTCGACTGGCTGGTACAGCCGAACAAAGCGATCTATACGTTGATCATCGCCGGCGCCTGGCAGGGGCCGGGTTCGCCATGGCATTGTTCCTGTCGGGGCTGCGATCGGTGAACGCGTGAAATGCTGAAGGCGGCGCAGATCGATGGTGCCGGACCATGGCGCATCTACTGGCGCGTAGTGCTGCCGACGATGTGGCCGATCTTGGTCGCCGTGCTGGTGATCCTGCTGCAGATAGCGATCAAGACCTTCGACCTGGTGCGGGCCCTGACCGGCGGCGGGCCTGGCATCTCCACCAGCTGCCGACGCTCGTGGTGTATGACTTCATGTTCCAGCGGGGAGAACTGGGCCGCGGCGCGGCGGCCGCGGTTTTGATGCTGCTGTCATTGGTGGTCGTGCTCGCGCCCTACAGGGTATAGATGCGCTGGCAGCGGCTGGCGGCAGGCGCGCGATGAAGTGGCACGTCTGATCGTCTATGCCCTCTGATCGTGCTGGCGGTGCTGTTCCTGATCCCGCTGGTAGTCGTCGTGCTGAAGTCGGTGCGACCAACCAGGAGATCGCGGCAATCAATGATCGGTTGGCCGCAGCCTCTCGCTCGGCAATTATCCGGACGCGTGGGACCGGTTCTGCATGGCCGAACATTGCTGGGGCATCGAGCCGTACATGGTAACTCGCTGGCGATGGCGATCCCGGCGACGGTGATTTCGACGGTGCTTGGCGCGGTGGCCGGCTATTCGATAGCGCTGTGGCGGTTCCGCGGCGACCAGATCGTGTTCGGGTTGGTGACGCTGGGCATCTTTTTACCCGAGCAGATGAGGCTGATCCCGTGGGTGATGGTGTTGCGCGATCTCGGCGCTGACGAACACGATCGCCGGCCTGATGGTGATGCATATCGTGCAGGGAATGAGCTTCACCACGCTGTTCTGCCGCAACTACTATGTCGGCATCCCGTTGGACCTGATGAAGGCGGCGCGCATCGACGGGGCCGGGTTTTTCCGCATCTTCTGGCGGATCGTGCTGCCGTTGTCGCCGCCGATCCTGATGGTGACGGTGATCTGGCAGTTCACCGGAATATGGAACGAATTCCTTATTGGCGTGACATTCACCTCGGGCGGCAATCAGCCGGTGACCGCCGCGCTGATCGCGCTAGCGCCGCGGTGACCACGACGCCGCAATATGGCGTGCAGAGCGCCGCCGTGCTGCTGGCGGCGCTGCCAACGCTGGTGGTCTATCTGGTCGGCGGCAAGTATTTCATGCGCGGCCTGACTGCCGGCGCGGTGAAATGATGATCGCCACTTATTATGATGGCGCGCTTCCGATAAACGGTTCACACGGAGAACCACGAAGGTCCCACGGAGGGCCACGAAGATGTTCGGTGGCCTCACAGCATGAAGCTTCGCGGTCCATCTTTCAGGCGCAGTCCCATGCCGCTTCAATCTCAGACAGAATTGAGGATTTGGTCTCGGTGCGCCGTCATAGGCCGATTTAGACAAATTCTGCCCCGCTTTGCCGGTTCATATCGATCGCCCGTTCGATGACATGCTCGCTCAGCGCGCGTGCATGCAGCATTCCCCGACCGCGTGGCTCTCCGTGGAGCCTTCGTGGTTCTCTGTGTGAACGTTTCGGGACGCATGAACCCGAAACCAATCCCGCAGC
>CAVXTC010000025.1:0-77543 GCA_963764525.1 uncultured Pseudomonadota bacterium
AACAACTCGCAAATCGCCTCCAGCGTGTGCGCCGGGACATGCAGTCCGCCGGCCTGGCTGTAGGACGTATAGGCGTCGGTTCCGGCACCGATCACCAATTCGCCTTTGTCTGACTGAGAGATATAGGCATGGATGGCATTCGACATCACCACGCAGGGCAGCACCGGTTTCACCGGCTCTGACACCAATGCCTGCAGCGGGAAGCTTTCGATCGGCATGCGCAACCCGGCCATCGCCATCACCACGCTGGTATGGCCGGCGGCGACCACCGCTATCTTGCGTGCGGCGATCCGTCCGCGGGAGGTTTCCACGGCGATCGCGCGTCCGGCGTGGTTGCGGACAATGCCAGTGACCTCACAGGTTTGGATGATATCGACGCCGAGCGCATCGGCGGCGCGCGCGTAGCCCCAGGCCACCGCGTCGTGCCGCGCCACCCCGCCGCGCCGCTGCAGCGCCGCACCCAGCACGGGATAGCGCAGGTCTCGGCTGATATTCAGCGGCGGGCAGAAGTCCTGTACCTGCTCCGGCGACAGCCATTCGTTGTCGATCCCGTTCAGCCGGTTGGCGGACACGTGGCGTTTGCCGATGCGGATGTCGTGCTCGTTGTGCGCCAGCATCAGCACGCCGCGGGCGGAATACATGACGTTGTAGTTCAGCTCTCCGGCCAGCCCGTCCCACAGCTTCAGCGCATGCTCGTAGATCGCGGCGCTGGCGTCCTGCAGATAGTTGGAGCGGATGATCGTGGTGTTGCGCCCGGTATTGCCGCCGCCCAGCCAGCCGCGTTCCAGCACCGCGACATCGGTGATGCCGTGCTGCTTCGCCAGGTAATACGCGGTGGCGAGCCCGTGGCCGCCTGCGCCGATGATCACCACGTCATAGCCGGCGCGCGGCTCGGGCGAACGCCACTGTTCCGGCCAGGTGCCTCCGAACACGGCGTGGCGCAGCAGGGAAAAGGCGGAGAATCGCATGGCGGAAGATTGCTCATGCGGCGGCCGGGGAAGCAAGATCGACGGCCGCCTCGTCCGGCGCTAAAAGTCCTTGCCGGGAACGAAAGCGGGGGAACGCGAATGGCCTGGGACTACATCATTGTCGGCGCCGGCTCGTCCGGCTGCGTGCTGGCCAACCGGCTGACCGAAAATCCGGCGATCAGGGTGCTGCTGCTGGAAGCCGGGCCGAAGGACGACAATTTCTGGATCCCGATCCCGGTGGGCTTCAACAAGCTGCTGAACCACACTGGCTACAACTGGTGCTTCGCGACAGAGCCGGAGGACAACGTCCGCGGGCGCTCGATCCCGATCCCGCGCGGCAAGACGCTCGGCGGATCGAGTTCGATCAACGGCATGCTGTATGTCCGCGGCAACCCGCTAGATTACAACACGTGGTCGCAACTGGGGAATCGCGGCTGGTCGTATGACTCGGTGCTGCCGTATTTCCGCAAGGCCGAACATTTCGAGGGCGAGGGCGACGAAACCCGCGGCAAGGGCGGTCCGCTGAACGTCGCCCACATGATCGAACACCACGAAATCTGCGACGCGGTGATCGAGGCCGCCGCGCGCGAAGGCTATCCGCGCAATCCCGACTACAACAACGGGCACCAGGAAGGTTTCGGCTATTACCAGGTGACGCAGAAGAACGGCCGCCGCTGGTCCACCGCGCGCGCCTTCCTGGACCCGGCGCGCCGCCGTCCGAACCTGCGCGTGGAGACCGACGCGCACGCCACGGGTATTATCCTGGACGGCAAGCGCGCCGTCGGCGTGCGCTATGTGCAGGGCGGCCAGCCACGGGAAGCGCGCTGCGGCGGCGAAGTGCTGGTTGCCGCCGGCGCAGTGAAATCGCCGCATTTGTTGGAACTATCGGGCATTGGCCAGCCGGCGCTGCTCGGTGAACTCGGCATCGAAGTGCGGCATGAACTGCCGGGAGTGGGCGAGAATTACCGCGACCATTTTGCACCGCGCATGAACTGGCGCGTGACCTTGCCGATCACGCTGAACGAGCAGACGCGCGGGCTGAACTTCGCCAAAGAGATCGTGAAGTATTTCGTGCTGCACCGCGGCATCCTGACCTTCACCGCCGGCATCGTGTACGGCTTCCTGCGCACCCGGCCGGAACTGGAGGAGCCCGATGTGCAATACCATTTCGCGCACGCCAGCTACGCCACCGCCGCGACGCGCATCCTGGACAGCCAGCCCGGCATGACGCTGACGGTATATCAATGCCGGCCGGACTCGCAGGGCACCATCCACGCGAAAACCCCCGATCCGCTGGCGGATCCGGCGATTCGCCCCAATTTCCTGTCCGCCGAACTGGACCGGCAGACGGTCGTCGCCGGCATGAAGATCGGCCGGCGGATCATCGGGAACGCGGCGATGGACCGTTACCGTGCGCATGAAATGAACCCCGGCCCTGCCGTGCAGACCGACGAGCAATGGCTGGAATTCGCCCGTCACAACGGCCAGACGACCTACCATGTCTGCGGCACCTGCAAGATGGGTCAGGACCGGATGGCGGTGGTGGATGACCAGCTTCGCGTGCATGGCATCGGCGGGCTGCGGGTCATCGATGCCTCGATCATGCCGACGATGGTTTCGGGGAATACCAATGCGGCGGTGATCATGATCGCGGAGAAGGGCGCCGATCTGGTGTGCCAGGCGGCACGTCAGTCGGGTCGGGAAGCCGCGTTGCAGGCGGCCTGATTTGTTATTGCGTCAGGAACACGTCGCAACTGGTGCGGCCGGACAGCAGGCAGTCTTCCAGCGCCGCCTTGGCGTGCAGCTCCCGCACCAGGAACAGGCCGATCACGATCAGCAACAGCGTCACCGCCACAGCGCCCAGGCTGGCGGTCTGGCGGTCGGCTTCCTGGTCGCGGGTTTCGAACCAGCCGGTGTCGTCGAACAGGCCCATGCCGGAAGCCTAGTCCAACGCACCGTGCCGGGCAAAGCGCATTCGTGATGTCGCGTGACGCAATCCGCCATCTGACGCAGGAGCCGGCCTGGGCCGGGCTGATCGCCCGTATCGGCCGGCCGCAACTGGGCATCGAGCGTGGCCGCAGCCCGTATGAGGCGCTGATGCGCGCCATCGCCCATCAGCAGCTTCACGGCTCGGCGGCGCGGGCGATCCTGGCGCGCTTCGACGCGCTGTTTCCGGGCGACGGGTTTCCGCAGCCGGGGCAGGTGCTGGGAACGCCGGAAGCCGCACTGCGGGCCTGCGGTTTTTCCGGCTCGAAGATCGCGTGCCTGCGAGAGATCAGCGCGCGGGCGATCGATGGCACGGTGCCGACGCGGCGCCAGGCGGGGCGGCTGTCGGATGCCGAGCTGATCGAGCGGCTGACCGACATTCGCGGGGTCGGGCGCTGGACGGTGGAGATGCTGCTGATCTTCACGCTGGGACGGCCGGACATCCTGCCGGTGGATGATTTCGGCGTGCGTGACGGCTACCGGGCGTTGTACGCGTTGGCGGAGCAGCCGAAGCCGCGTGATCTTGCGGCGATCGGTGAGGCATGGGCGCCGTTCCGGTCGTTCGCGGCGTGGTATCTGTGGCGGGCATCCGACGAGGCGAAACGGGCGAAGCAGCCGACCTCGCGGGCGTGAAAGTCACCTCTCCCGCGAGAGAGGTGAATGAACAGCCCGGCTTCCCAACCCACACGGACTTGCCGTAAGCTAACCCTGCCATCGATCGAACAGGAGGGGCAGATGATCAAGCACATTGTTCTCGCTCTGGCGGTGATCTGCGGCATTTCGGGTGCGACGCTGGCGGTTGCCGGCGTGACTGCGCATTCGGCCGCCGCTTGCGAAGCCAAGACGACGTAAGCCGAGTTACTCACGCAGCCCGGGATCACGAATCCCGGGCTGCGTGGCGATCCCTTTTCGTATCGAGAAGGGGAGACGTCACCATGGCCACCGTATCGTCAACAGCGGCACCATGGTCATGCCCAACGATACGATGCTGGTGGGCCAGACGATCGAGGCGGGCAGCACCACCGGGCCGGCGGCAGGCCTGGTCGTTCAACCGGTGACATCACCGCGACGACGCCGGGTCGAACCTGACCGTCGCCGGCTCCGCCCAAATTGGGCGCGGTGGGCATCGGCGTGAACGGCGCAGTTCAAACGATCCGATCCACGCCAGCGGTCCCAACGACGGCATCGTCAACGGCAGCGCGACGCCATCGCCCTGTCGGCCGATCATCAACGACGGCCCTACATCGTCACTCCGCGCGCGCGCGCCGACAGCTCTCCCGCAGCCGCGGGAGAGCAAACGGGCGAAGGGAATCCCGGCTAGAAGCCGATCCGCGCCTCGGCTTTGGCCACCGCCGAGTCGAAGACCGCCAGCACCTGCGCATGGCTGGACCGATCGTTCATCTTCTCGACGTGGCTGTAACCGCGTAGCACCGCCTCGGTCCGCAGCAGGTCCTTGGCTTCCTCGAACGCGCGCGGATCGCGCAGTACGCGCGCCGCCGCCTGCAAGGCGCCCATCGCACAGCGACGGCCCCGAACGGTCTCATACCGACCCTGGACCCACTTATCTTCCAGCTCGATCAATCCCCTGGCGGCCCGCAGAAGCTGCACGGCCGTCACTTCGGACGGGATGATCGGCTCGGGCGGCGCCAGCGACCATACCGGCAGAGCACGGGCATGGGCGACCAGCATTGTGACGCTCACCCGGACCCGGCCCCAGAGCCCCGGCGATTCCGGCGCAACCGGTCCTGGGTGACGGAGAGGAGCGACGCGGAACTCCGTTCCATCGAATGGCATTGAGTGGCCCCTTTCATTGCGAGACGTGCGACGTTAACGCCAGTCAGGGAACCTTGTTGTAGTCATCTCCTCGTGCCTTTGCAGCCTTCTCACGAAGCTGTGTCACGCAACCGCCCCGCGCGCCGCCTCCGCGCTACTTTCCGAGCGACACCTTCTCCATGTCGAAGAACATCTGCGTCGGGTTGAGCTGGAACCCGTGCACGTCCGGGCGGATGGCCCGCACCTGCTCGACCGAGTTGATGAACAGCCAGGGAGCGCCCTGCCAGACCAGCTTCTGGATTTGCTGATAGATCGCCACGCGCTTGGCGTGGTCGGTCTCGGCCAAGCCCTTCGACGCACAGCCTGTCCACGTCCGGGTTGTGGAACCGCGTCACGTCATCGACCGGGTTGCGCGAGCTGTACAGCTCGCAGACGAAATTGTCAGGGTCGCCGTTGTCGCCGGTCCAGCCGATCATGAACAGGCTCTGATACTTGCCGCTGCGCACCGTGGACAGGAACGCCCCCATGTCCAGCTTGCGCACTTCCGCGTTGATGCCGATTTTCTTGAGGTAGCCCTGGACCGCGACCGCAAGGTCCGGACCGGCGGGGTTATAGCCTCGCGGGGTGTTGTAGGTCAGCAGCTCGATCGACAGCGGCGTCTTCACCCCGGCCTGAGCCAGCAGCTTCTTCGCCATCTCCGGATTGTAGGTGTAGGCCGGCTGCTGCGGCTGGAAGCTCCATTCCGAAGCCGGCATCGGCGACACCATCGGCACCGCGAAGCCCTTGAACAGCGCCTTGTTGATGGCGTTGCGATCGACCGCGTAGTTCAGCGCCTGGCGGACCATCTGGTTGTCGAACGGCGGTGTGTCTGTCGGCATCCCCATGCCGCTGAGCGCGAGCCCCGGCTGGGTCAGCAGCTTGATCGACTTGTCGGCCTGCAACGCCGGCAGGACGGTGGCGCTGACGTCACCCAGGATCTGGATGTCGCCGCGTTTGAGCGCCAGCAGCGCGGCTTGCGGGTCGGGATATTCCTTGAAGATCAGGTGATCGACGTGCGGGCGGCCGTTCCAGTAGGCCGGGTTGGCGTCCAGGGTGATCGAATCGCGCGACCGCCATTCGCGGAAGATGAACGGGCCGCTGCCGACCGGGTGGTTGCGGAAGTCCTTGCCGTATTTCGCCGCCGCTGCCGGGCTGACCACGCCGTTCCACACCATCGCCAGGCTGGTCACGAAGGGTGCATTCGGCTTCTTCAGCTTGAACTCGACCGTGTGATCGTCGGTCTTGCCCAGGGAGGCGACGTCGCCATAGGTGAAGTCGATATATCCCTCGACCGGCCCGGTGTTGTAGATGCTGATCGGGCTGGACTTGTCGAGCAGCCGGTTGATGCCCTGGATGTAGGTGTCGGCATCGAGCGGCGTGCCGTCCTGGAACTTCACGTCGGGCCGCAGCTTGAACTGATAGTCCAGCCCGTCGGCGGAGACGGTCCAGCTTTGCGCCAGCCCCGGCTCGGGCTCCACCGTGCCGGGCTTGTACTTCACCAGGCTGTCGTAGATCGTCGCCATGATGAAGCCGGAGGTGTTGTTCAGCACCGCTTCCGGATCGAGCCCGGTGGGGTCGGCGGCGATACCGATCACCAGCGTGGTGTCGGCGCGTGCGGCGCCGGCCAGGCCAGCGGCGGCGAGACAGGCCGCGGCGATCAGTCGTTTCATGAAATCCCCCCTGTTCCCGGTCATCCGCTGCAACGTTAGCGCGCGGAGTTTCCGTTGCACAAGGACGCCTTGGTCTCGCGGGAATGCCGCCGCTGGTGCACAATAAGGGACAGGCTGAGCCGCAAGGAGACCCAACATGGCCGAACGAACCCGCAGCGAGCAGGAACTGGCGCTGATGGAGACCGCGCGCCGGGTGCTGCCGGCCGGCAGCTTCGGCAACATGCCGGCCGATGTCGTCATCGCCCGCGGCCGTGGCGGCCGTGTGTGGGATGTCAGCGGCAACGAATACGTGGATTACCTGCTCGGCTCCGGGCCGATGTTCGTCGGCCACGCGCACCCGGATGTGGTGGCAGCGGTGCAGGCGCAAATCCCGCTCGGCGTCACCTTCTTTACGGAAAACGAGCACGGCATCCGGTTGGCCGCCGAGATCGTCGATGCGGTTCCGTGCGCGCAGAAGGTGCGCTTCGTCAGCAGCGGGACGGAGGCGGATGCCTACGCGATGCGGGTGGCTCGCGCATACCGCCGGCGCGACAAAATCCTGAAGTTCGAGGGCGGCTATCACGGCATGAGCGACTACTCGCTGATGAGCCTGTCGCCGAAACGGCCGGGCAATTTCCCGCAGCCGGTGCCGGATTCCCCCGGCATCCCACGCAGCGTGCGCGATGAGGTCCTGGTGGCGCCGTTCAACGACGCCGATCTGGCGGCAAGCCTGATCGCCGAGCACCACGATGAGCTGGGCGGGGTGATCGTCGAGCCATTCCAGCGGCTGTTGGCGCCGAAGCCCGGATTTTTGCAGGCGCTGCGGGAGGTCACGGCGAAATACGATATCCCGCTGATCTTCGACGAGGTGGTCACCGGGTTCCGTTTCGCCTGGGGCGGGGCGCAGGAATATTACGGCGTGACGCCCGACCTGTGTACGCTGGGCAAGATCATCGGCGGCGGCTTTCCCCTGGCGGCGATCGCCGGACGCGAGGACATGATGGCGCAGTTCGATCGCGCCGCCGTGGGCGACGAGCGGTTCCTGTTCCAGGTCGGCACGCTGTCCGGCAATCCTATCGCGGCAGTGGCGGGGTTGGCGACGCTGGAGGTTCTCAAGGGCCCGGGAGCATATGAGACGGTCTTCGCGACCGGGCGGACCCTGATGGAGGGGATCGGGCGCATCCTGCGTGACGCGCGGCTTCCGGCACAGGTGATCGGCGCACCCGTCATGTTCGACATCGTGTTCACCGACCGGGAGGTTCACGACTACCGAGGCTTGCTCACAGCCGATACCGCCATGGCGAAGCGCTTCACCCGCGCGGTGCGCGAGCGCGGCATACTGAAGAGCGAGAACAAATGCTACGTCTCGCTGGCGCACGACGCCGAGGACGTCAAGCACACGCTGGCGGCGTTCGCCGAGGCCGCCGAGGCAGAGGCGCGGCGGCGGTGAGCCGGTTCACCTCTCCCGCTCGCGGGAGAGGTCAGCGCGGCGAAAGCCGCGCCGGGTGAGGGCACGCGTCGCCGCTACCGCGAAGGATCAAGGCCGACTCTACCATCGTCATTCCCGCGCAAGTGGGAACCCAGACTTGCCGGCAAAACCGGCGCCGTGCGCCTGGGTTCCCGCTTTCGCGACGCTTTCGCGGGAATGACGACTGGAGGCTCGCGGGAGTGACGATCCAAGCGTCAGAGGTTCGGGCCTCTTGCTATGAGTTGCGAGGGCCCCTAATCCTGCCCGCTTCGCGCGCCGACCGCTCCCGCAACGCGGTGCAGGTCCAACGCGCGCAGTTCCTCATCGCGATAGTCGCCGGGGCCGAGCCGCAGGGCCCGGCGCTCGATCCCATAAGCAACAAATCCGGCACGGTCGTACAGCGCCCGGGCCGGCCCCTGGTCGGTTACGACGCTGAGCTGAACGATCTCCAATCCGGACACGCCGCTGGCGTGATCGACCACGCGGCGAAGCAGTGCGGCGGCGACGCCGCGACGGCGGGCGTCCGGGCAAACATACATGCCCCAGACCATCCCCTTGTGGCGTTCCTTGGAATTGGGGTGGACGCGGAAGCCGATCATCCCGGACAGAACCAAACCGGCGCCGCCATTCACGAAGGCACCGAACACCGCATCAGGCGGTTGTTCCGGGATCCGTCGGGCGAATTCGGTGTCGGTCAGGCGCTGCTCCGCCTCGAACGACGCGCCAAACGCCGCCGGACACAGGCGCAGCGCTTCCAGCCGCAGCGCGCGGAACGCCGCGGCGTCCGCGCGATCCAGCGGCCGGATCAATCCTCGGCCCGCAGCTCGGCGAACACTTCGCGTGCCGTGATCAGTGCCTCGCGCACCAGCGGCAGGCCGACATAACCGGACAGGTGCAACAGCGCCTCGACGAGTTCGTCCTCGGTCCAGCCTTGCCGCAGCGCCATGCGGAGATGAATCGCCAGTTCCGGCGCGCGTCCGGTGGCGGTGTCGGACACCACGCAGATCAGCGCGCGGGTCTTGAGGTCAAGTCCCGGGCGCGCCCACAAGCCGCCGAACACCGCTTCGGTCGAGTAGTCGGCGAACTTGCGCATGATTTCGTCTGTATAGACGGTCTTTTCCAATCGGTCGGCGTACGCCTCGCCCATCAGCTTGCGGCGCATCGCCCGGCCTTGGTCCAGCTTGCTTGTGTCGGCCATCCCTGATCCTCCGTTTGTCGTGGTTCAGCGCTTCGCGTCAGCCTGGCGCTTGGCGTTCGCCCAAAGCTGCCGGTAATCGTAGGTCGGATAGAACTCGGTGCGGAAGCCGCCCCAGGCAGCGGATTCGATCACACGATTGGTGTCGCGCAGCCGGTCCGGCGGCAAGCGCAGGATCACGACCTGGCCGATGCCCATCATGACGAACCATGCCATCACCTCCACCCCGTCCGGCGCAAACCTGTCGTACCACCCGGTCTGGCGGAGATGTTCGTTGATCTGATCAACCGGTTTCGCCTCATCGTGGCGGAGAAGACGGTCAGCAGCATCTTGCCCGGTGCGTCCAGTGATGTCCGCAATGCTGTTTCGGCGACGGCAGCAGCACTTTAGCGCGACGTTCCTCACACGATTTATGAGGTTACCCCGCTCGCATTCCTGGCAATAGTTTGACGAAATATGCCGGCTCCCTAATATCTCCAAAGCAGAAAACCCTTGGCTCGTTGTGCATGCCGCCTTAATGTCGTACAGCCGAACAGGAAGCCTGCTTCGATGACGCGCGTCCTTTCCGTTACACTTATATTGCTTGCCGGGCTCTGCTACCCGCAGGTCGGGCGCACCCAGTTCCTGCCGACGGATCCGACCCTCATCCGGCCGACCATCTTCAACCAGGTCGGCACCATCGTGCGCAGCGCCGCCCAAGCCACGGCCGCGAAGGCGGCGTTCAACCAGGAGATCAGGACCGCGCGGGTCAACTTCTTCGCCGGCTGCGCGCGCGGCGTGCGGGACCCGGCCGCGTCCGACGCCTTCGCCTCGCTGCTCCTCCAGAAGGACATCTACTACCTCTCGCTCTACCTCTTCGAGGGCATGACCCCCGACGCCCAGCGCCGCGTCAACGCCACCGACACGCTCACCGGCGGCGCACTTGACGGCGGCCTGACGGCCATTGGCCCGTTCGGGACATGGACCGAGGCGGTCCGCAACGCGATGCACGCGCCGCCGTCAGGCCAGTTCTGGCTGCCACCCAGCCCCGCCGAGGCCCTGACCGCGATCCAGTCCACGGCACCCCAATACGCCTCCTACCAGAGCGCCCGCGACCGGCTCGAATTCGACAGGTGGCATTCGACGCGGCCCGCGCCGGCGACCGCCTCGCCCACCGGCCCCGCCAATACGCCCGAGGAGCGAGCGGCCCGCTACGACGACTACGTGCTGAAGCCCCAGATCCAGCGGACGGTCAGCCAGCTGCCGGAGGACAAGCGCGAAGAAGCCCGCGCCAAGCTCACCACTTGGGAAACCAGGATGCGCCACGCCATCGTCGGCTACGAGACCATGGAAGCGACGCCGCAGCTGATCGGCGACTACCTCCGCAAAGCCCACTACCCCGACGACATCGTCCAATCCGCGATGGCATCGTTCGCCAACATGCATCCGGCGACCCCCGCCGCGGCGAACGCCGCGGCCCTGTCCGTCCTGTCGCAGGCTCGCCAGCAATGGGACCGGCGCCTGAACCCGCGGATGCGGCCGCTCGAGCCGGTCCTGCAGGTCCTCGACCTCGCGCTACACGACTTCGCCTACGCCCGCGGCGCGGGCCGCTTGACCTCGGAGGAAGGAAGTAACCTATCCCCAGGCGTCTCGCGTGACCTGCTGACATACCTCTTCCTCGTCGAGAGGCCGCAATACAAATGCTGCACTCCGTATGATTTGGTCCGGAACGACATCATCACCGGTCAGCTCCGGCCGGAACCGGCCGCACCTGCCCAGCCCGCGCAGAACGTCGACCTGTGCACCGGCGCGCCGGTCGGCCAGCCGGCCACCCCGATCCTAGCGTCGCCGCCATCGCTGGCCGCCTCGCCCCGCCGCCTGATCGAGCACAAGATCGTCCCGTTCGCTCAGGACATGCTCGGCGACAACATTCAAGCCACCAAGGCGATGGGCACGCTGCTCCCCAACGGCGCGGATAAGTGGGCAACGTTCCAGCAGCTCTCGGCGAGGATCGTCCAATCCGGGAAATACAAGGTCCTGGAATGCACCTATGCCGACAGCAAGACCGCATACCATTTCTGGCACGACGCGGTGCCTCCGTATTTCTCGCAGTTGACCTTGGCGGTGACCATCGGAGGAGTTGAAGGAGACGCCGCCCGACTGGGCACCAAGACGGTCGAAGAATGCCCTGCGGACGAGCAGGGCGCGGGGAACCTGCAGAACACCCTGCTTCACACCCTCGACCGCCCCAACACCAATGCCATGCAGCCTGACGAGCTCATCATCCCGCTGAGCCATGGGAAGATCGGAGCAGCCTCCCCGTCGCAGACGAGCTACAGGGAGTGGAACAACATCGTCAAACCGGAGAATGTGAACGGCTTCGATTCGACAGTTGCGTTGGCGATCGCCAAACATCAACAAGTATTAGAATGCGATTTCGTCGTGTACGACCATACGCAATCCTATTTCTATTGGTAAAGACCGCTCCTGACAACGTCGCCGCTCTGATCGGCCTTGTTTCCGGCTACAACGGCGTCCTAACCCACATGGGAATGACCGGACGCGACCAATGCCCTTCGAACTTTGTCGACGCCAGGAAAGCCTCCAGCGAACTCACCCAACAAAGCGCCCGCTACGTCAAATACTGACCGAATGAGGTATCCACCGTATCTGTAGCGGCTCGCACTTATCTGCAGGTGGGATCGCAATCATCGACGGGTGGCGTTTACGATCATTGCACGTGGCCCGATGGGTCCGGCTCAGAATGGCTGCAACTGAGCGCATAAAGGCTGCAACTGGGATTGCAATCACCGACACCGTGCTCACGCTGATTGCACGGGACGGCGGGTGGGCGGGCAAGCAAACGACCGGTTTCGGGCCTTTGGGTCACACCGGCAGCCCGGCGGCGAGCATTTGCTTTCGGCGGTGTCCTGCGCGCGCGAGGCGGTCGTTGCCAGCATCGCCGCCGCGGGCAGCGCCCCGAGCATCGCCCCGACCTCTCGTCTCGATGGTCGCATCGCTCTGTCCCTTCCATGCCGGATTGTTGCCGTTGCGCCACCTACAGGCCGGTACGGGAAGCCGGGCGGGCTGAAGGTGGATTATTCTCCACAACACCTGGCCGACTCGTCTATTGATTAATGCACGATCGGCAACCTTGGCAGCCGCCGCGGCTGACCAAGCAAAATCGGATGAGGAGCACAACCAATGGACAGTGACATGTCCCGCCGCGTCACCGCGGAGTTTTTCGGCACGTTCTGGCTTGTGATGGGCGGCTGCGGCGCGGCGGTGCTTGCTGCGGCGTTCCCCAGTCTCGGCATCGGCTTTCTCGGCGTCGCCTTCGCGTTCGGCCTGACGGTGCTGACCATGGCCTACGCGGTCGGGCACATCTCCGGCGGGCATTTCAACCCGGCGGTCACGCTGGGTCTGTGGGCTGCCGGGCGCTGCGCCAACCGGCACGTCATCCCCTACATCGTCGCACAGGTGATCGGCGCGATCCTCGCCGCCGCGGTCCTGTGGCTGATCGCGTCCGGCAAACCGGGCTGGGTGCCGGGGGGTTTCGCCTCCAACGGTTACGGCGAACTCAGTCCTGGCAAGTACGGCCTCGGCGCCTGCTTCATCGACGAAGTGATGATGACGTTCTTCTTCCTGTTCATCATCATCGGCACGACCTCGAAGGGCGCTGCCAGCGGGTTTGCCGGCATCCCGATCGGGCTGGCGCTGACGCTGATCCACCTGGTATCGATCCCGGTGACCAACACGTCGGTCAATCCGGCGCGCAGCACCGGCCCGGCGCTGTTCGCCGGCGGCGCGTATATTGGTCAGTTGTGGCTGTTCTGGCTGGCGCCGATCATCGGCGCGCTGATCGCCGGATGGCTGACCCGCTGGATGTATGAGCCGGAAGCGATCCTCGACACGATCGTGGTGGAGGAACGGCGCATTTCGTAGCGGGCGCGGACAGGCTATCCTCGGTCACCGCTCCGGCGCTGCGCCGGAGGCGGTCCAGGGGAGGCCGGCATGCTGCTTGGTGCGATCGCCGACGACTTTACCGGGGCGACCGATCTTGCCTCCATGCTGGTACGCAACGGAATGCGCACCGTGCAGCTTATCGGCGTGCCGGGCACGGGCGATCCGCCGCCCGATGCCGATGCCGTGGTGGTCGCGCTGAAATCGCGCACCGCCCCGGTGCGGCAGGCGGTGACTGAAAGCCTGGCCGCGCTGGAGTGGCTCCGAGCTTCCGGCTGCCGGCAATTCTTTTTCAAGTACTGCTCGACCTTCGACAGCACCGAGCAGGGCAATATCGGCCCGGTGGCGGACGCGCTGATCGCCGCCCTCGGCTGCGGCTTCGCGTTGGCCTGCCCGGCTTTCCCGGCCAACGCGCGCAGCGTCTATCAGGGCCATCTGTTCGTCGGCAGCGTGCTGCTGAACGAGAGCGGGATGGAGAACCATCCGCTGACGCCGATGCGGGACGCCAATCTGGTGCGCGTGCTCGGGCGCCAGACCGACGGCACGGTGGGGCTGGTTGCTTACGCCACCGTCGCGCAGGGCGCCGCGGCGATCCGCGACGCGATGACCGCGCTGAAGGAACAGGGGCGACGCTACGCGATCATCGATGCCGTCAACGATCAGCATCTTGTCGCGATCGGCGAGGCCGCCGCGAACCACGCGCTGATCACCGGCGGGTCCGGCGTGGCGATGGGGCTGCCGGAGAATTTCCGCCGTGCAGGACTGCTGCCGGTGCTCGACGATCCCGGTGCGCTGCCCAACGTGGATGGGCACGCGGCGGTGCTGGCCGGGTCATGCTCGCGCGCTACGCTTGGGCAAGTCGCCGCGGCGCGCGAGCATGTGCCGGTGCTTGAACTGGATCCGTTGGCACACCCCGACGCAGCGGCGCTCAGTGCGCAGGCGCTGGCATGGGTCGCCGGCAAGCTGGCCACGACGCCGGTGGTGATCGCGGCGTCGGCCCCGCCGGACAGGGTCGCCGCGCTGCAACAGCGGCTTGGCCGTGATGCAGCCGGTGCGCTGGTGGAGCGCGCGCTGGCGAGCATCGCCGACGGGCTGTTCACCAGCGGCGTACGCCGCCTTGTGGTTGCCGGCGGAGAGACCGCCGGGGCAGTGGTGTCGCGTCTGGATGTGCGCAGCCTGCGGATCGGCGGCGAGATCGATCCTGGTGTGCCCTGGACCTATGCGACGGGCGGGCGGGACCCGCTGCTGCTGGCGCTGAAATCGGGCAATTTCGGCGCGCGCGATTTCTTCTTGAAAGCCTTCGAGGTGCGCGCATGACCGAAGCCGAAATCCGCGGCCAACTCGTCGAGTTGGCCGCCAGCCTGTTTGCTCGCGGGTTCTCGGTCGGCTCTGCCGGCAATATCAGCGTGCGACTGCACGATGGGTACCTGATCACGCCGACCAATTCCTGCCTCGGCCGGCTCGAACCGGCACGCCTCGCCCGACTTGATGCGGTGTTCCGCCATGTCTCCGGTGACAAGCCGTCGAAGGAGGTGTTCATGCACCGATCCTTCTATATGGCACGGCCTGAGACCGGCGCCGTGGTGCACCTGCATTCGACCATGGCGACCGCGGTTTCATGTCTGCCGGACGTCAACACGGACAATCCGATCCCGCCGCTGACGCCGTATTTCGTCATGCGCGTCGGGCGACGTATGCCGCTGGTGCCCTACTATCGTCCCGGCGATCCCGCCATGGAGCCGGCGATCAACGCGGCGGCACGGGACGCGCGCGCGGTGCTGCTGGCCAATCATGGACCGGTGGTGTCAGGCAAGACGCTGACCGACGCGGTCTATGCGGCGGAGGAGCTTGAAGAGGCCGCCAGGGTGTATCTGCTGCTGCGCGGTGCGTCGCCAAGGCTGCTGACTGCGCCGGAGATCGACGACCTGCTGGCAACGTTCGGATAAGACGCGCGCTGCGGGGGGCATGGGCAAGCGCGCGGTTGCCACGGCTGAATGTACCCGTCATTCCCGCGAAAGCGGGAATCCACGCGTATCGTCGGTCCGCGCCATCGGGATGGATGCCGGTCTTCCCGCAGAAGCGTTAATAACCCGGCCGCACGTCGTGGCCGCGAAGGAACCGGACATCAACGGGTTGGCCCCGGTGTCGTGAGCAGCGACTGGATTTACGCTCGCGCGGGAATGACGAGCTGAAGCGCCGACCTGGGGTTAGAGCAAGCTTCAAACAAACGCTTATGCGCCATCACCGGGATAACCGGTGGCGGCGCTGAGAAGAAGGGCACCTTGCGGCGCCCTTCTCGTCAGTTCCGTCAGCTCATGGTGTCGTTGGAGCCGTGCTCTTCCATGCCCTCGTCATGCTCCGGCATGGGAGCGGCGGCCTTGCGGCGACGGGTCGCTGTCTTGCGCGTCGCGGTGGCGCGCTTCGCCGTGGTCTTGCGTGTCGCCGCCTTTTTGGCGGTGGTCTTGCGGCCGGCGGTCTTACGCGCGGCGCTTTTCTTCGCGGTGGTCTTGCGGCCGACGGTCTTGCGCGCCGCGCCTTTTTTCGCGGCGGTTTTGCGGCCGGCTTTCTTGGCGGTGGTCTTGCGCACGCCGATCTTCCGCGTCGCGCTTTTCTTGGCCGTTGCCTTGCGCCCGGCGGCCTTGCGACCGCCGGTCTTGCGCGTGCCGGCTCGCATCGCCATCGGCTGCGCCCGGGTCTTTTCGGTGTTGCTGTCCTCGGTGCTCACCTGAGGAAACTCCTTGTCCTGTTGGTTGAGAGGTCGCGCGGTGCGTCGAACGGCCGCCGGTGAAGCGAATCTTCCAGCGGCCTGCTCCGCCACGTGCCCATCAGCGCAGCAAGTTCGCGCCAACGAGCCAGCTCGATCGGGCCGGCGACCGGATCGGCCGTGTCCCACAGCAACGCACGGCACCTGCCGTCGATGCGTTGCGACCGACCGACGTATCCGGCGTGAGGCATCGTTCGCCCCTCGCGCCACTGCCGCACGCGTCCGTGCGCGACACGCGCGGACCAGACGCACGATTGTCGCGCGTTCCCTGATCTGCCCTGCTTCGCCTGGACGAGGCTGCGGTCCATGGACCGTCCTTCCGTATTGCATGCCGGCGCCGACCGACGCGATTGCCGCGCGAATCGCGCGCATGCATGACAACTCCGCTATTCCGCGTCTCGCATGCGCATGTCAACAAAAAGCAACCGTTTCGGCGCGGGCGCGAAAAAAATTTCAGTGCACGTGTTCGCGAACGCGCATCCCCGGTCAAAAAAACCGCCGCGGCATCGCTGCCGCGGCGGTGTCGGTTGCGACCGAGGCTACCGCCGATCCTTGATCGGGACGAAGCGCAAATCCTCCGGGCCGGTGTAGTTGGCGGTGGGACGGATGATCTTGCCGTCGATGCGCTGCTCGATCACGTGCGCGCTCCAGCCGGCGGTGCGAGCGATGACGAAGATCGGGGTGAACATGGCGGTCGGCACGCCCAGCATGTGGTAGCTGACCGCGCTGAACCAATCGAGGTTGGCAAACATGCCCTTGGCGTCTGCCATGACAGCCTCGATCCGGTCGGCGATGTCGAACATCTTCATTGATCCGACGTGCTGCGACAGCCGGCGCGCCACCTCCTTGATCACCTTGTTGCGCGGATCGGCGATCGTATAGACCGGGTGACCGAAGCCGATGACCACTTCGCGGGCGGCCACGCGCTTGCGGATATCGGCCTCGGCCTCATCCGGCGTGTCGTAGCGGCTCTGGATCTCGAACGCGACCTCGTTCGCCCCGCCGTGCTTCGGCCCGCGAAGCGCGCCGATGCCGGCGGTGATCGCCGAATACATGTCGGCTCCGGTGCCGGCCACCACGCGGCAGGCGAAGGTCGAGGCGTTGAACTCATGCTCGGCATAAAGGTTAAGCGAGGTGTGCATGGCCCGCACCCAGGACTCGGAAGGCGCCCGCCCGTGCAACAGGTGCAGGAAGTGCCCGCCGATCGAGTCATCGTCCGTCTCGACGTCGATCACGCGGCCGTTATGCGCGTAGTGGAACCAATACAGCAGCATCGACCCCAGCGAGGCCAGCAACCGGTCGGCGATGTCGCGCGCCCCGGGCTGGTTGTGGTCGTCCTTCTCCGGCAACACACAGCCCAGCACGGAAACTCCGGTGCGCATCACGTCCATCGGGTGGGCCGCTGCCGGCAGTGCCTCCAGCGCCTCTTTCACCGCGGCAGGCATACCACGCAGGTTTTGCAGCTTCTGCTTGTAGGCGCGCAGCTCGGCCTGGTTGGGCAGCGTGCCGTGGACCAGCAGGTGGGCGATCTCCTCGAACTCGGCCGCTTCCGCGATGTCGAGGATGTTGTAACCGCGATAATGGAGGTCGTTGCCGGTGCGTCCGACCGTGCAAAGCGCGGTGTTGCCGGCCGGCACCCCGGACAGGGCCACGGATTTCTTCGGACGGTTGGCGCCTGGTGTTGCGGCGGTTTGGGTTTCGCTCATTGGTTCCTCCGTAAAAGTTCACCTCTCCCGCTTGCGGGAGAGGTCGATTTGCGAACGCAAACGGGGTGAGGAGCCCGTGTGGCGTGCCCTCACCCGCCGCGCTGCGGGCGACGACTCTCCCGCCAGCGGGAGAGGTGACGTCAAAAAATCCCCGGCTTTCCCTCAGTCAGTCGTCCCGCCGGCAATGCCACGTTCAGTGCGCCGAGCTCGCCGGCGGCAAGCCGCGGCAGGTCTTGCACGACTTCCAGGAACCGGTTCGCCTCCCGCGCGGAGACGATGCCCTCGGTCAGTGCACGAAACTTGCCGATGTAGTCGTCGCGGCCGAACGGACGGGCGCCGTGCGGATGCGCGTTGGCGACCGCCAGCTCGTCCTCGATCCGGCTGCCGTCCTGCATGATCACCTCGATGCGGGCGCCGAAGGCGATCTGATGCGGGTCGGTCGCATGGTAGCGGCGGGTCCATTCGGGGTCCTCGCGCGTCTCGATCTTGTGCCACAGCCGCACGGTATCCGCACGCCCGGCACGGCGCGGTGAGTAGCTGTCCACATGGTGCCAGCGCCCATCCTGCAAGGCGACCGCGACGATGTACATGATCGAGTGGTCCAGCGTTTCGCGGCTGGCTTTCGGGTCCATCTTCTGCGGATCGTTGGCACCGGTGCCGATCACGTAATGCGTGTGGTGGCTGGTGTGGATAATGATCCGTTCCACCTGCTCCAGGTCCGGGATCTTCTCGCGCATGCGGAACGCCAGGTCGATCAGCGCCTGCGACTGGTATTCAGCGCTGTGCTCCTTGGTGAAGCTGTCCAGGATAGCGCGCTTCGGCTCGCCGGGCTCGGGCAGCGGCACATCATAGGTGGCGTTTGGTCCATCCAGCATCCAGGCAATCACGCTGTCCTCGCCTTCATAGATCGGGCTCGGCGCGCCTTCGCCGCGCATGCAGCGATCGACTGCTTCCACCGCCAGCTTGCCGGCGTGCGCCGGAGCATAGGCTTTCCACGAGCTGATCTCGCCCTTGCGCGACTGGCGCGTGGTGAAGCTGACATGCACGGCCTGTTGCACCGCCTGGTAGAGGGTCTCCGTCGGCAGCCGCAGCAGCGTGCCGATGCCTGCCGCCTGCGCCGGGCACAGATGGGCGATGTGGTCGATCTTGTGCGCGTGCAGGCAGATGGCGCGCACCAGGTCGATCTGGATTTCGTAGCCGGTGGCGATGCCGCGGATCAGATCGCGGCCCGACCGCTCCATGGTTTGCGCCACCGCCAGGATCGGCGGGATGTTGTCGCCGGGATGGGAATAGTCGGCGGCCAGGAAGGTATCGTGCATATCCAGTTCGCGCACCGCCGTGCCGTTCGCCCATGCTGCCCATTCCGGGCTGACCCGCCGCGCCGGCGGCACGCCGAACACGCCGGCGCCGTCACGCCTGGAATGCCCGAGCGCCGCGTCGCGCGCGGACACCACGGGACGGCGATTGATCGCGGCGATGGCGACGGCGGCGTTGTCGATCATGCGGTTGACGATCATCGCCGCCACGTCCCGCTCCACCGCCACCTTGTCCGCCGCGACCGCGGCAATCTTCCACGCGAGCTGTTCGTCGCGCGGGAGGTTGTCTTTCGACGTGTGAACCCGGACCTCGTGCTGCCGCATGCAAAACCTCCCGATGGACGCTGTTGGCCGGTCTTCGTAAGGTCGGGGTCCGGCGTCGGCAAGCAGGCCGCCCGCAGCACCAGCACCGGGGATGCATATATAGAGTGTCAGCGCCATTCGACCGGATCATCATCGGCGACATCGTCACCGGCGACACCATCCTGAAGCACGGCTACGTTGCGGCGCGCGGCGAGACGATCGCCGCGATCGGCCAGGGCGAACCGCCGCCGGCGGCCGAAACACTCGATCACTCCGGACGGCTGATCCTGCCCGGCCTGGTCGATGGGCACATGCACACTTCATCGGCGCTCGGCTGGATCGGGATCGAGGGTGCCACGCGCAGCGCCGCCGCCGGCGGTGTGACCACCTGCTGCGACATGCCGTACGACGTGCCGCACCCGGTAACCGATGCCGGCAAGCTGGCCGACAAGATCGGCTGGGTGGAGCGCACCGCGCATGTCGATATGGCGCTGTACGGCACCATCACCAAAACCGGCGGCGTCGGCGCGATCCCCGAACTGGCGGCCGGCGGCATCTCAGCGTTCAAGCTCTCTACATATGAGTACGACGCGGTCCGCTTTCCGCGCATCGACCACGCCACCATGCTCGCCGCGTTCTCCGCCATTGCCCGCACCGGGCTGCCGGTTGCGATCCACAACGAGGACCAGGAGTTGGTGGAGACACTGACCGCCGAGGCACGTGCCGCCGGTCGCACCGAGGCGATCATGCATTGCCGCACCCGCCCGCCGATCACCGAAACCATGGCCGACCTCGAGATTTTCGAGATGGCGCTGGACACCGGCGCGCACGTGCACATCGCGCACTCCTCGCTGGCGCGCGGCTTCGACATCGCCGCCGCCTTCCGCGCCAGGGGCGCGCAAGCTACCGGCGAGGCGTGCATCCAGTATCTGTGCATGACCGAGGACGACATCGTCCGTCTCGGCGGGCGCGGCAAATGCAATCCCCCGTTCCGTGCGGCCGCCGAGATCCCGCGCATGTGGGAGGCTCTGCGGGCCGGCAAGATCGCCTATGTCTCCACCGATCATGCGCCATGGCCGCTGGAGCGAAAGATTTCGCCCGACATCTTCGACTGCGGCGCCGGGCTGATCGGGCTGCAGAGCTTCGCGCCGCTGATGTACACGCTGCTGGACGAGCGGGGCCTGTCGCCCATGCTGATGGCGGCCTACTGCGCTGAGCGCAGTGCAAAGCTGCACGGGCTCTGGCCGAAGAAGGGAGCCATCCGCGTTGGTTCCGACTGCGACCTGCTGGTGCTGGAGCCGGGAGATTTCACGTTCAATGAGGCAACCATCGTCGATCGGCCGGAGCTGCGCTGGTCGCCGTACCATGGCCGCCGCATGCGCGCCCGCGTGGCGGCGACTGTGCTGCGGGGCCGGTTGATCTGGGATGGCGCGCGGGTGCTCGCCACGCCGGGCAGCGGGCACTTCGTTCGGCGGCAGACGACCTGAGTGCGGTGGCTGGCGCTCGCGGTGCTGGCGCTGGTGCTGGGGGTGTTTGCCGGCGTCGTGGTGCATGTCCGGCGTCACGTGGTGCCGCCGGGCTGCCGTGATCCGCGCACGCTGGCTTTGGTGCAGAAAAGCCTGACCGGCCGGTTCCATCTGCCGGCATCGACGCGGATCGACCACATCCACATGATCGCCGGAGGTTGGCTCGCGTTCCGCTTCGAGTGCGAGGCCGATATCGAGATCCCTGAAGCCGAGCTGCCACCCGGCCCGCGGCCCGGCACGGTCCACTACGTCAGCCAGTTGACCAATGGGGGGACACGACATGAAGTCACCGTCCGCATCGCTCCTCTCATGATATGGGCACCTGTCGAATGACCCGTCGCATTACTGTTGCCGCCGCCCAGCTCGGGCCGATCCAGAAAGCCGAACCACGGACCGTGGCGCTCGAACGGATGCTGCGGCTGATGGAACACGCGCACCAGCGCGGCGTGGAGCTGGTAGTGTTCCCCGAACTGGCGCTGACCACCTTCTTTCCGCGCCACTATCACGAACGCATCGAGGAGGCGGACCGTTGGTTCGAGACGGCGATGCCGTCCAACGAAACCGCGCCGCTGTTCGAGGCGGCGCAGCGCTACGGCATCGGTTTCCATTTGGGCTATGCCGAGATCGCCGAGGAGCCGGACGAATCCGGCCGTGTCAGTCGGCGTCGCTTCAACACCGCCATCCTGGTCAGCCCCTCCGGCGATATCCTTCTCAAGTATCGTAAGGTGCATCTGCCAGGTCATGCCGAACTCGATCCGAAACGTCGCGTGCAGCATCTGGAGAAGCGGTATTTCGAGGTAGGGAATCTGGGCTTCCCGGTGATCCGCGCGCCGATGGGCGAGGTGCAGGGGATCAACATGGGCCTGCTGATCTGCAACGACCGCCGCTGGCCGGAGGCTTGGCGCGTGCTGGGGTTGCAGAGTGTCGAGCTGGTCATGCTGGGCTACAACACACCGAGCACCAACCAGGAGTCCGGCGGGTTCGAGGCGCACCATCTGCGCGTATTTCACTCGCACCTGTCGATCCAGGCCGGGAGCTACCAGAATTCATGCTTCGCGGTGGCGACAGCCAAGGCGGGGGTAGAGGACGGCTGCGAGTTGTTCGGCAACTCGATCATCGTCAACCCGCACGGCGAGATCATCGCCGAGGCCGGCACATGGGGCGACGAGCTGATCACCGCGGACTGCGATCTGGACATGTGCAGGCTGGGCCGCACGACGATCTTCGCCTTCGAGAAACACCGGCGGCCGGAGACGTATCGCCGGATCACCGAGCAGGTGGGGGCAGCGGAGCCGCCGGTGTGGTCAAGGCCCGCGGCGGGGTGAAGCTCCTATTCCGGCGAGTATCGGCCTTATTCAGCCGCGGCCTGAGGTGTCTGTTCGAGGATCAGACGGGCGATGAACTCCGTCTTGGTCGATGCGTGCTGGATATCGTAAGGTAGTGTCCGTTTCTTTGTGTAAGCGCCACTGTGGCCCATTCCAGTCTGTCAGCCAGCGAGCTGGCTGACAGACTGGAAACGCTCGCCGAACAGGATGGCAAACTGCGCCATCGCCGCCGTCCAGGCAACCGGCCGACGCCAGCGCACGCCGACGTTGCGCAGCGCCAGGAACAGCAGTTTCAGGGCCGCGTCGTCATTGGGAAAGCTGCCCCGCGTCTTGATGATTTTCCGCAGGCTCCGGTGCAGGCTTTCCACCGCATTCGTCGTGTAGATCATGCGCCGGATGTCCGGCGGAAAGGCGAACAGCGGAACCACCTGATCCCAGGCCCGCCGCCAGGTTGCCGTAATCGTCGGGTAGCGCCTGGCCCATTTGGTTTCAAATTCATCCAACCGCTCCAGCCCCGCCTCCGCCGTCGCCGCCCGGTAGATTTGCTTCATGTCCGGCAAGATAGCCTTGCGATCCTTCCATGAAACAAACGCCAGAGAGGCCCGGATCAGATGCACAATGCAGGTCTGCACGATGGTCTTCGGATACGCCGCCGCAATCGCTTCGGGAAAACCCTTCAGCCCGTCAACCACCGCGATCAGGATGTCCTCAACCCCCCGGCTCTTCAACTCGTTCAGCACCTTGAGCCAGAATTTCGCCCCCTCGGTCTGCTCGATCCACAGCCCCAGCACCTCCTTCTCGCCTTCCGCAGTGACCCCAAGCGCCACGTAGATCGCCTTGTTGCGTACCAGACCTTCGTCGCGCACCTTCACCCGCAGCGCATCCAGGAACACGATCGGATAGAGCCGCTCCAGCGGCCGGCCCTGCCATTCCCGAACCTCCTCCAGAACCCCCTCGGTGGCCCGGCTGATCAGATCCGGCGACACCTCGAGGCCATACATCTCGCGCAGGTGGCCCTGGATCTCGCGCACCGTCAGCCCGCGCGCATACAGGCTGACGATGCGATCGGCGAAGCCGTCCAGGCGACGGCTGCCTTTCGGCACGATCTGCGGCTCGAACGGGCCGTTGCGATCGCGCGGGATCGCCAACTCCAGCGCGCCGTCGTCGCCCAGCACAGTCTTCGCCGAATGCCCGTTGCGGCTGTTGCCGGAGTTGCGGCCCGTCACCGCGCCCTTTCGGTAGCCCAGGTGCTGGGTCAGCTCGCTCGCCAGCAGCCGTTCCAGAACCTGTTTCTTCAGTTGCTTGAATAAGCCGTTGTCGTCGAACAGGTCCGACGTCGAGGTGCAACCCGCCAGCAGTTGATCAATCACTTCGGGGTTGATGTTCGCAGCCATTGTGAACTCCTCCACCACAGGATATGGTGGCCACAATCGGCGTGCTTACACAAGATATAGGACACTCTCACCGGGCCCATATCTCCGGTCTGCACTCGCACAATCTGCTTCTCAAACGGACCACTCGCGGCAATCAGGTCACGGCCGCCGCACCGCCTCCCCTCCTGTCGGCGCTTTCGATGAGGGTCTCTTTGCCGGCGGGCTCTTCGTTGCTGGCCTCTGTGCCACCCGCGCCTTCGCCGCTGGCGCCGCCACCGAATCCCGCCGCAACCGGTTTTCCCCCAGGAACAGCAAGATCGGCGCGGCGATGAAGATCGAAGACGAGGTCCCCACCACGATCCCGAACAGCATCACCCACGCGAAGCCGGAGATCGAAGCACCGCCAAACAGCGCCAGCGGCAGCGACGCCAGGAACACCGTCATCGACGTGCCCAGCGTCCGGTTCAGCGTCTCGTTGATCGACAGGTCGATCAGCTCGCGCAGCGGCATGGTCTTATACTTGCGCAAATTCTCGCGCACCCGGTCGTACACCACCACCTTGTCGTTGGTGGAGTATCCCAGCACGGTCAGGATCGCCGCCACCATCACCAGGTCGAAGTCGAACCGCGTGACCACCAGGAAGCCGACCGCCTTGGTGATGTCCAGCACCAGCGTCACCACCGCGCCGACCGCGAACTCCCACTCGAAGCGGAACCAGATATAGACCAGGATCATCGCCAGGCTGATCACCAGCGCCAGGATGCCGTTGCGCAGCAGTTGGGCGGACACCGACGCGCCGATGGTGTCGGTGCGCAGCAGCTTGCTGCCGGGCACTGTTTTGTCCAGCGCCGCGCGAACCTTGTTGACCATTGCATCGGTCGCCTGAGCGGTCGGCTGCACGCCGAGCCGGATCAGCACCTCATCGGCTGCGCCGAAGCGCTGCACCCCCTGCTCCGGAATGTTGTCGGCCGCCAGCGCCGCGCGGATGCGGCCGAAATCCGCCGGGCCCGGCGTGCGCACCTCCATCACGATGCCGCCCGAGAAGTCGATGCCGAGGCGGGGGCCGGGATGGATGAACAGGATGATCGAGGCGGTCGATAACACCGCCGAGACGATCAGCCCCATGAAGCGCCCGCGCATGAAGTGGATGCGCGTGCCGTCGGGAACGAGCCGGAAATGGGGGCGGAGCAGGAAGCTGAACATGATGGATCAGACCGGCAGAAGGCGAGGGCGGGTGGCGATATACCACCGCGAGACCAGCAGGCGCGTCAGCATCCAGGCGGTGAACAGGCTGGTGGCGATGCCGACGGTGATGGTGACCGCGAACCCGCGAACCGGGCCGGAGCCGAAGATGAACAGCATCACGTGGGCCAGGAACGCGGTGGCGTTGGAATCGAAGATCGTCCGGTAGGCACGGTTGAAGCCGTGCTCCAGCGCCTGCAAGGGGGGCCGGCCATTGCGCTGTTCCTCGCGGATGCGTTCATTGATCAGGATGTTGGCATCGACCGCCATTCCCAGGGTCAGCAGGATTCCGGCCATTCCCGGCAAAGTCAGCGTGGCTTGCAGCAGCGACATGACCCCGAGCATCAGGATCAGGTTCACCACCAGGCAGATATTCGCGAACCAGCCGAACAGGCCGTAGAACAGGCCCATGAAGGCGACCACGAGCAGGAACCCGGCGCCCAGCGCGATCGCTCCGGCGCGGATCGAATCGGCGCCCAGCTCCGGGCCGATGCTGTTCTGCTCCACAACGGTCAGCGGCGCCGGCAGGGCACCGGCGCGCAGCAGCAGCGCCAGGTCGCTGGCCGAGGCGGCGGTGAAGTTGCCGCTGATCTGACCGCGCCCGCCCAGGATCGGCTCGCGGATGACCGGCGCGCTGATCACCTTGTTGTCGAGCACGATGGCGAATCGGCGGCCGACATTGGTGCGCGTCACGTCGGCGAAGCGGCGGCCGCCGACGTTGTTGAAGGTGAAGTTCACCACCCACTCGCCGGCCTGCTGCTCGGTGCCGGCGCGGGCGTCGGTCAGGTCGCCGCCATCCACATCGACGCGGTCATAGACGGCGATCTTCTGGTTCGGGTTGTCCTGCATCGGCAGGAACTGCACGCCGGGGGGCGGCGTGGACAGGGCTGGGTTGGCGGTCTCGTCCACAAGCTGGAACGTCATGTGCGCCGTCTGGCCCAGCAACTGCTTGATCCGGTCGGGGTCGCCGACGCCGGGAAGCTGCACGACGATGCGATCGGCGCCTTGCTGGGTGACCTGCGGATCGACCACGCCGGTGGCGTCGATTCGCCGGCGCACGATCTCGATCGATTGCTGCATGGCCGCCGTCGCCCGATCATGCAGCGCGACCGGCGACAGGGTGACGGTGATCTGGCCGTTCGGCGCGGAGGCCAGCACCAGGTCGGGGGTGCTGAGGGCGCCTTCTGACGAGATCAACGGCTGCAGCGAGGCCAGGGCGTCTTGCAGGCGGGCGGGGTCGCGAAGCTGGATGACAATGCGGTTCTGGGCGGCCTGGGCCTCGATCGTGCGATAGAAGATGGTGCGCTGGACCAGGGCCCGGCGAACCGAATCGATCAGGCCGTTCAGCCGCTGCTTGACCACGGTTCCCATGTCCACCTGCATCAGCAGGTAGCTGCCGCCTTGCAGGTCAAGGCCGAGATGCACCTGCCGCCACGGCATCCAGGGGGTCGGGGCGCGGGCGGCGTTGGGGATGCACAGGATCGCCCCGAGCAGGCAGGCGCACAGGATCAGGGTGGCCTTCAGGCGGCTGAAATACATCATCGGAGGTTTGGGCTCGGCTGGCGCATCGGGGCCGCTTATACGCTATGGGCGCGGTTGGACAGGGGGACGGGGCTTATCCTTTCGTCAGGCTGAGCAGCGCCTCAGACGGGTGCCCGACGCAGCCCGTCGATGCCGGCGCGGAACGCCGAACCCAGCAGGATCACGTCGGTCGAGAAGATGATGAACCGGTAGCCCCGGGCCAGCCAGTCACGCGCGGCGTCCGGCGTGGTGACCAGGTACGCCCCGATCTTGCCGTGCCGTTTCGCCGCCGCGATCACCTGATCGGCGCACTCGCGAAAGCGCGGCGTGTCGTAGCGCCCGGGCGTGCCGAGCGATACCGACAGGTCCATGTGGCCGAGGAAGGCGATGTCGATGCCGGGGACCGAGATGATGTCATCGACGTTCTCGACGCTTTGGCGGTCTCGATCTTCACGGCGATCAGCGTGCGTTCATCGGCGATGCGGATCGAATCGGGCAGGTTCACGCCGGCATAATCGTCGTGCGCGATGCCGAACGCGGCGCCGCGTACGCCGGTGGGCGGGTAATGCGTGATGCGGGCGATCACCTCGGCCTCAGCCCGGGTTTGCACGACGGGCACCAGCAGACCCATGGCGCCGCAATCGAGCGGGCGGGTCAGCAAGTGATAGTCGTGCCACGCGACGTTCACCATCGGCACGATGGGAAGGCCGCGTGTCAGCGCGATCTGCGTCTTGATCGTGGCGTCGTTCAGGCAGCCGGCTTCCTGGTCGTAGATGATGAAGTCGGCGCCGGCGGCGGCGAAAATCTGTGGCAAGCCGGGGCTTGCGAGTTCCAGGATCAGCGGCCCGAATACCGGCTCGTCACGCTGTAGTTTCGCGCGAAGCGGATTGGCGCGCATGCAGGTTCCTTTCCGTGCCGATCTCGGGCCGACAGGTGACACGAACGCGGGACGGCTGCAATTAAGCGCGCTGCGGCATTGGTTGGATTTCATGCTAGGCAGCGCCCTACGTTGGTCGGTCGGAATGCTTCGACCGCGACCGAAGCATTTCGCCGTGACGATGCAACGGATCGCGCCCAGGTTGGTCGGTGTGTTCGACGACAAACAGGAGTGCAATATCATGCAGACCCAGCCCTACACCGACGGGTTCGCCGTTTCGGCCATCTGGGAAGCGGCCGATGGCCAGGCTGATGCGGTGGCCGACATCCTTGCCCGGTTCGCACCCCAGGCACAGCGGGAGCCCGGAGTGAAACTGTTCATCGTGCATCGCGGCGTAGCCAATCGCTCGCGATTTCTGTTCTACGAATTGTTCGAGGATCGGGCCGCGTTCGCGGCGCACCAGGAGACTCCGCATTTCAAGTCGCTCGTTCTGGGGGAAGGTCTGCCAAGGCTGACCCGGCGCGAACGTGTGGAGTATTCCGTTTTGTAAGCCGCCCGCTTGCTTCGACCCCTCCCACAGGGGGAGGGGGATTACAGCGTTCGTTCGGGATACCGGTCCCTGAATGGTCCGGCAATTGCCGTTCCGATCGATATCAACATCTGCGCCGCCAGCGACCCGAGCACCAGACCGCACACCCCGTAGATCGCCGCCGCGCTGCTGAATGCGATCTGGATGACATGGGTCTCGAGCGCCGTCCGCAGAACCGCCATCTTGTACCCATGCTCGTCGGCAAGCGCGTCCAGCAGGGCGGTCGGCGGTTGCAGCAAAGGGGTCGTCGCCATGATCCGATCATGCGCCGCGCCCAGCACGCGGACGCGATCCAGCGACTGTTCCAGTGTCGCCGCATTCGACGGCTCAGCGTTCTTCAATGCTTGCACGATCGCGGCGTCGGAGCTGGCGGTGAAATGGTAGTAGTCGCGCGCCGACTGCTCGCGCTGGTCGATGTCGCGCCGCGCGTCATTGGTGACCTGCAGCAGCGCCGCCGTATAGTCGCCAGTCAACGCCGGAAGCTGGATCGCCAGGATCGCAGCCGCGAGCGGCAGTGACAGGCTGACCGCTTCGGACATCCAGCGGCCGATGAAACCGGGCATGCAGCACCTCGCGTGGGAGCCTCCATTATAGGCCAATGCCGCCGGCCTTGCGTTCCCTGCCCGGCACCCGCCACAAGCCCTGCATGTCGCTCGCACCTCTCCGCATCGGCGTTGCCGGCGCCGGGCATTTCGGCCGCTATCACGCGTTGAAGGTGACGACGTCGCCGCGCGCGGTGCTGGCCGGCGTGCACGACCGGCATGCCGGGCGGGCGAGCGCGGTAGGAGCCGAGGCGGGGGCGCCGGACCTTTCGCTGGCGGCGCTGATCGCCGCCAGCGATGCGGTGATCGTTGCGGCTCCCGCCGCTGCACACCACGCGATCGCCGCCGCGGCATTGCGCGCCGGAAGGCACGTGCTGGTGGAAAAGCCGATCGCCGCGACGCTGGCCGAGGCTGACGAGCTGGCGGAACTCGCCGCAAAGCACGGCCTGGTCCTGCAGGTCGGGCATCTGGAGCGGTTTTCCGCCGCTCATGCCGCGCTATCCGGGCGCATGGGCGCCGCACTTTATATCGAGGCGACCCGCATCGCGCCGTTCAAGCCGCGCGGCACTGATGTGTCGGTGATCCTCGACCTGATGATCCACGACCTGGACCTGATCCTGTCGCTCACCGACAGCCCGATCGAGAGCGTCGATGCGGTCGGCGCTCCGGTGGCAAGCGCGCACGAGGACATCGCCAACGCACGCATCCGCTTTGCCTCGGGCGCCGTGGCGACGATCACGGCCAGTCGGGTCGCGACACGGACCGAGCGGCGGATGCGCATCTTCGCGCAGAATGGGTATCTCACGGTCGATTTCGCCAATCGCCGCCTCAGTGTGATCCGGCGAGACGAGGGCCAGGCGCTCCCGGGGCTTGAGGGATTCGGGATCGAAGAAACCTCCTGGCAGGACCACGACGCGCTGGCGGCCGAGCAGGCGGCGTTCGTCGCGTCCGTGCTGGATGGCGCGCCCGTCGTCGTCGATGCCGCGGCCGGCCGGCGGGCGCTGGCCGTCGCGTTGGCGGTGACCGATGCCATGGCGGAATCGCGGGCGCGGATGGAGGCTTCAGGCCTGATCCAGCAAATCCAGCACCACCCCGGCGGCGGCCTCTGACGGCAGGCCGGCCGGGGGGCGGAGCGCCGCGAGCACGGACCTGAACGCGGCACGCTGCGCGGCGGCGGCATGCGGATCAGTGAGCAGATGCGCCAGTGTCTCGGCCAACCGCTGCGGGGAGCAATCCTGCTGCATCAGCTCCGGGACGACCTGGTGATCGGACAGCAGGTTCAGCAGCGAGGCGTAGCGCACCGAGATCAGGCGCCGCGCCAGCACTGCCGAGACCGGGTTGAGCCGGTACGCCACCAGCATCGGAACACCGGCCAAAGCGAGTTCCAGGGTCGAGGTGCCGGACTTGGTGAGGGCGGCCGAGGAGGCGGCAAATGCATCGTGCTTGTCCGCGGTCTCCGTCACCAGGATCGGCGGCCTTGGCCAAAGGCGGGTTCCGGTACGCACCGCCTCGGCGACCGGCCCGGCCACCGGCACAACCGGCTGCACATCCGGCACCGTAGCGGCCAGAAGCTGCAGGGCTGCGCCGAGGATTGGCAGCAGGCGGGATGTCTCGCTGCGCCGGCTGCCCGGCATCACGATGACCAGGCGTGCCGCGGCGGGAAGCCGGTGGCGCGCACGGAACCGGGCGGCGTCGCCCTGATCCGCGCCGCTCTCCAGCACGGGGTGGCCGACGAAACTGGCCGGGAGCCCGTGGCGGGCGAAGAAGTCGGGCTCGAAGGGCAACAGACAGAGCAGTCGATCCCACAATCCCGGATAATGCCGCACCCGGCCGCCGCGCCATGCCCAGACCTGCGGGGCCACATAATGGGCGCGGCGGATCCCGAACGGCGCTACCTCCCGCAGCAGGCGCAAGGTGAATCCGGGGCTGTCGATCGTTACCACCATGGCAGGCCGGCGCGCGGCGATATCGGCCACGGTTTCCGACAGGCGCCGGCGAAGCTGGGCCAATCGGGGCAGCACTTCCAGCAGCCCCATCACCGCCAGTTCGTGGATCGGGAAGCGGCTCGTCAGCCCCTGTGCCGCCATCTGCGGGACCGCCAATTCCGGCAAACTCGAGATCCGGCCGGCGAGCGCGCAACGCCGCCATCAGCCTTCCCCCAAGCACGTCGCCACTCTGCTCGCCGGCGACGAGGTAGATCAGGGGCATGCGGCGCCGTAGAGAGCCTCCGGTGAGATCAGCGGGGCGGCGATCTCGGTCAGGGCGCCATTGCGCGCCGCACGGTAAAAGCAGCTTCGCCGTCCGGTGTGGCAGGCGACACCGTGCTGATCGACTAACAGCAGCAGCGCGTCGCCATCGCAGTCGATGCGCAGTTCCTTCAGGTGCTGCACCTGGCCGGAGGTCTCGCCCTTACGCCACAGCCGTCCCCGGCTGCGGCTGAAATAGCAGACCCGGCCGGTCGCCAGCGTCTCCGTGACCGCGTCGCGGTTCATCCAGGCCAGCATCAGCACCTGCCCGGTGTCGTGCTGCTGGGCGATGGCGGGCACCAGCCCTTGGGCGTCGAAGGCGATGGCGGCCAGCACCGCCGGTTCGGTGGTATGTTCGTGCATGGGTGGTATCATGGGGCGTGAGCCGGCGATGGCAAAGGAGTTGAGCGAGACCGGATTTTCCCGCGGCACCGAGGCGCTGCTATCGCGCGCGCAGCTTTTATGCGCCGCGCGAGGGGCCCGGCTGACCGAGCTGCGCCGCGAGGTGCTCGGCCTGATCCTGCAGGCCGACGCGCCGACCGGAGCCTATGACCTGCTGGACCAGTTACGCCGGACACGGCACGGAGCGGCGCCCCCCACCGTTTACCGGGCCCTCGATTTCCTGCTGGAGCACGGGTTGATCCACCGCGTGGAGCGGCTGGCGGCCTTTGTCGGCTGCGTCGCGCACGAGCCCAGCCGGGACGGTCATGCCGCGCAATTCCTGATCTGCCGAAGCTGCGGCCATGTCATCGAGCTGGATGACCACGAACTGGCCGATGCGTTGGCTGGGGCGGCAGGTCGGCTCGGCTTCACCGTGGGATCGGCGACGATCGAGGCCGAGGGCCAATGTGCGACCTGCGCGGCCCGCGAGGGGGCGGCGTGTTCGTAAGGATTGGCGAAGTGCGAGTCGGCCGGGGATGGGGTTGAAACAGCCACGCAGATAAGATATACGTACTCTGGCGTATATCCGAAAGGATGGCTGCAGTGCATGTTTCCAAGTGGGGCAACAGCCTCGCCATCCGGCTGCCCATGTCGGTTGTGGCAGGTCTCGAGCTCAAGGAAGGCGATGAAATAGAGGTGCGCGTGGCCGGGACCCGCGTCTTCGAGATAAGCCGCGACCATAGCCGGGAGGACGCCCTGGCGAAGCTGCGGGGCCTGCGCCGGAAGCTGCCCGCCGGGTTCCGGTTCGACCGCGATGAGGTTCATGACCGCTAGGCCGTTCCTCGACACCAATGTTCTGATCTACACGCTGGCCCTGGACGATCCGCGTGCGGAGCGGGCCGAGGCGCTGCTGTTTGAGGGCGGCGTGGTGGGCGTTCAGGTGCTGAACGAGTTTGCCGCAGTCGCCCGCCGAAAGCTCCAGATGCCGTGGGCGGACGTGATCGACGCGTTGGCGGCGGTTCGGATGCTGTGCGCGCCACCGGTCGCCGTCACCCTCGAGACGCACGAAAGCGCATTGCGCATCGTCGATCGGTACGGGTTTCGCATTTACGACGCGCTGATCATCGCAGCAGCGCTGGCGGCCGGCTGCACGACGCTGCTCAGCGAGGATATGCAGGAGGGGCAGGTGATCGAGGGCAAGCTGACGGTGCGGAATCCGTTTCGATCGGTTGCAGAAAAAACCTGACCATCTCGCGTGAGGCATCCGGTCCGCTTGGGTCGGTGTAAGACCCCTCCGCACTGCCGCCCGACCAGGCGTGACCCATGCCATGCAGCAGCCAGTGCTCCACCACCGGAATGCCGGCGGTGTTGCGAATGATCTCCCGTTCGTAGTCAATTCCACCCCTTGATCGGCACCGCAGCAATTCGATCCGTCCTGGTTCCAGGTCGGCGCTGGCGCCGGCAACGATGTCATGTCCGTTACGTGGATGCACCGTCTGGTCCGCATCGCCGTGAAAGACGATGGTGCGGACCGCCGCCGGACGTCCGTGCGGCTGGCGCCGTTGCTGCTGCCCGCGCATGGCGGCGAGCGCAGACACCAGATCGTCGGCGGTCCGGTATCCCAAGCCCGAGTGAACGCCGACCGCGGCGTAAAGCTCGGGGTAGGTCGCCGCCATGACGCACGCCATCGCGCCACCGGCGGACAGTCCGGCAACGAACACGCGTTCGCGGCCGATCTTGAACTCCGCCGCCAACTCTTTCGTCAGGCCGGCGATCGTCGCGGCCTCGGTGCTGCCGCGGCCGCGGTCCTTCACATCGAACCAGTTCCAGCACAAGGACGGGTTGGCGGCCGGCGACTGGGCTGGATAGGCGATGATCAGCCCGCGCTCTTCCGCCACTTCGTTCATTCCTGTACCGATTGCGAAATCGTCGGGGTTCTGGGTGCAGCCATGCAGCATGACGACGAGCCCATTGAGGCTGCCGGGATGGCGGGGAACATATAGCTTGCAGGTCCTCGTGCCGAACGGCCCGCTGAAGGTTCGGGTCTGGAAACTGGCGCCGTCCGGAACCGGCGGGGTCCTGTGGGAAACCGGTCGCCGCATCGTCTGGGGATGCAGCCGTCCCGGGATGCCATGTCGGAGCAGGCTGACGGTTTCGCCAAGCGGGCGCCTGAGGCGCGCGCTTTGCTGTCCGGAAGCGGCGGCCGTGAAAATCGACGGCCGGGCCGGCGCGGCGGTGCGAAGACGCAGCGCTTCGCGAAGCGCGCCAAAGTAGTCCGGTTTCATAGGAAGGTTCCTTGTCGAAAGTCGGCTTCAGCGGATGCGGCCGGCGAGGGCCGCCTTGATTTCGGCGGACGCATGGAGCGCGCCAAGCACGGTGACCAATTCGATCGTTGCGAGGGCGAGCTCAGGGGTTACGTCCGACCCGATGCTGGTGAGCCCGACCACCTTGATGCGAAGCCTCTCGCCGGCCGCTTTAGCCGCTTCCAGGTCCGCGCGGCTGAAGTGCCGCAGGCCGAGTTCCAGCGTCTGTCGAATAATCGACTGTTTGACCACATCGGCGTGGCCGGCAAGCTGGTTGCGGATGGCGGTGCGGATGAAGTCCGTTCGGTTGGAATAAAATCCGTCCCTCACCAGAAGGTCCACATGACCCAGGTCCACGAACCCGAGATTGATGGTGATCTTCTCGGTGTCGGATTCTGTCAGGCTGACGGCGAGGTTCAGGGGGCATAGGGGATTACCATCTGCATGGATGGTATATGGATGGCCGGATCGCTCTATCAAGATGCCTGGCGCGACCTTGGCCCCGGGGCGCCTGCTGCTGGTGGTGGCAGAGAACGCAGGCGTGATAGAATAGCGCCGCGGCTATGCCCTCGAGACAAAAGCAAAAGAAAGAGCGTACGAATTGGTAAGCTATCCAAAATACTCAACGACCGTTGTCGGGGCGCACAGCGTGCCCGATTGGTTCGAGGCGTTGGATCGGTTGGTTGCGGTCGGGCAATTGTCGATGGCGTCCATGGCGGATGCTCAGGTCCCGCGCCGGTCAGGCGGCGGATCCTGGACCAGGAGGTCGCCGGAATCGATGTGATCACCGGGGGGGAGATGAACCGGCGCACACACAACCGGCATTCCCCGCCGAACGCGATGTTGAACTTCTTCTGGCAGAAAATTCCGGCATTCCAGGGGATCACCCGGCCGCGGCCGATCACCCAACACGACCCCGATGTCTTTCATCCCGCTGCGACGTGCCGTACCCGGATCGGCGATAGCATCGACCTTGGGCTTGTCGATGAGTTCCGGATGGTGTCTGCGATGAGTCGCCGACCGGTCAAGATCACCATGACCGGTCCGCATACGCTGGCGAAAGTCGCTTACGACGAGTACTACGGTGACTTGAAGAAGATGATGCTAGACCTCGGCAAACTGCTGAACCACAACCTCACCATGCTGGCTGCGGCCGGGTGCAAGAACATCCAGATCGACGAGCCGTTTTTTACGGTGTCCGATGAAAATGAGGTTGATGACGCCGTGGAGGCGATCAACCTGGCGACCGATGGTTTGCCGCCGGACGTTCACGTGTCGGTCCATGTTTGCCAGGGCAACTATGCCGTCGGCAAGGAGTATGACGGCCAGATCGGCCATCGGTATTTCGACCACGGCCGGTACAAGGCCGACAAGATCTGCCGGATAGAATGCTCGTCCCTGCTCATCGAGCACGATATGACTTACCACTACGAAGGTCTGCTCGGCAACAAGCAGCTCGGCGTTGGAGCTGTCGATGTTCAGGACCCGAAGATCGAGACCGGCGAAACCGTTGCGGAGCGTATCCGGGCGTATCGCTGGCTACCCCCGGAACAGACGATTGTCACCAGTTCCTGCGGTTTCAACCACCTTCCCCGGCGGACGGCCTTCGGCAAGCTCATTGCCATGGCCGAGGCCAAGCGCATTCTGGTCGGCTGACCGAGGCAGTTGGCGTGAGCACTCCTGGAAGAGTCCCGCGCTTCCGACTCCGATCCGGCAGCGGCGGGACCGCCGCATCATCGTAACGCCGGCATTGTTCACGAACGAGACGAACTGCTGGAGCTTGCCGAGGAAGCCGGCGGCCTCGGCCTGTTCGAGTGGCAGGTGCCTGACGGCGCCGTGCGGCTCTCGGCGAAGTTCCTGTCGCTTTATGGTCTGGCCGGATTCGACGGAAAATTAGAAACCTGGCGCGCGTGCATTTTCCGCGAAGATCAGCTCCGGGTCGCAGACCTTATCGAGAATGCCTTCAACGCGGTGGCACGCGAGCTGAACGCTGAGTTCCGTATCATCCGGGCGGACGATGGCGCGCTGAAGTGGATCGAGGCGCGAAACATCGTCTTTTATGATGCGAATCAAGGTCCGGTCCGGGTGGTCGGCGTGCATGTCGATGTCACCGAACAGAAGCGGGCGATCATGCAGCTTCGTGCGTTCACGGAAACGCTGGAAGATCGGGTCAGGGAACGGACCCGCGAGCTGGAAGCCGAATATGCCGCGCGGCAGAAGGCCGAAGAGTTGCTGCGCCAAGCACAGAAAATGGAAGCCGTCGGCCAGTTGACCGGCGGCATCGCCCACGACTTCAACAACCTGCTGACGGTCGTGCTGGGCGGGCTGGAGATCATTGGCCGCCATATACCAAAGCTGCCGGACTGACCAGCGACGGTCCGGATCTTCAAGGCGCGGGATATGGCGCTGCAGGGAGCCCAGCGGGCGGTCACCCTGACCAGCCGGCTGCTGGCGTTTTCCCGACAGCAGCCGCTGACGCCCAAGGCGCTCGACGCCAACAGGCTGGTGTCCGGTGTCTGTGAATTGCTGCGACGCTCCCTGGGGGGATCCGTGTCGCTGGAGACAGTTCTGGCAGGCGGCCTCTGGCCGGTATTAGCTGACGCCAATCAGATCGAGAACGCACTTCTGAACCTTGCACTGAATGCCCGCGATGCGATGCCGAATGGTGGAAAACTGACCATCGAAACCGCAAACTGCTATCTGGACGAGGCATACGTCTCGGGGCTTGCCGACCCGGTAACGCCAGGTCAGTACGTCCTGATAGCGGTGGCCGATACCGGGACGGGTATGGACCGTGCCACCTTGGAAAAGGCATTCGAGCCGTTCTTTACCACGAAAGATGTCGGCAAGGGTACGGGTCTGGGGCTGAGCCAGGTGTACGGCTTCGTCCGCCAGTCGGCCGGACATGTAATGATCTACAGCGAGATCAATAAGGGCACGACACTCAAGCTCTATTTACCCCGCCATCTGGGCCCGACTGACGGGGCGCGGGCCGATGGCGTGCGTGAAGAAGCTGGCGCCATCGGCACAGAAAGAATTCTGGTCGTCGAGGATGACGACGCTCTTCGGGCGTACACCACGGAGACATTACGCGAGCTGGGCTATCGCGTTCTGGCGGCGGCGAGCGGCGTGGCGGCTCTGGAGATACTTGGCGGCCGCGAAAAATCGATCTGCTGTTCACTGATGTGGTGATGCCGAGGGGCATCGATGGCCGTCAGCTTGCTAACGAAGCGATCCGCATGCGGCCGGGACTGAAGGGTACTGTTCACGACCGGCTACACCCGCAATGCAATAATTCATCATGGACGCCTCGATCGGGGCACCCACCTGATCGGTAAGCCATTTTCGTCCCACGAACTGTCAGCCAAGGTCCGGGCGCGGCTGGACGCGGCGGATTGATCTACCCTGTCAGTGCGAAGCGGTGCGCATCACCTTCAGGCCGTGTTCCAGATCGGCGATCAGGTCGGCCGGATCCTCCAGTCCGATATGCAGCCGCACCAGCGGTCCCTCGAACCGTCCCGACCCGGCCGTTCGGGTGACGAAGCCCGTCGTCGGCAACGCGAGGCTTTCATAGCCGCCCCAGGACGCGCCGATGCCGAACAGCTCCAGCGCCTCGGCAAAGGCGTGCGTCGATTCGACGCTGAATTCCGGCTTGAACTCCACGCCGAACAGGCTGCAGGCGCCGGTGAAGTCGCGCTTCCACAGCTCGTGCCCCGGCGCGCCGGGCAGCGCCGGATGCAGCACCTGCTTCACCTCGGGCCGGCCGCGCAGCCAGTGCGCCACCTGGATCCCGGCCTCCATCTGCGCCGCCAGCCGCACCCCCAGCGTGCGCACGCCGCGCAGGCACAGCCAGCAATCGTCCGGGCTCGCGTACTGGCCGAGCGCGCTGGACTGTGCCGCGCAGCCGTTCCCAATCGGCATCGGAATTCACCGTGATGCTGCCGAGCAGCAGGTCCGAATGGCCGCCCGGATACTTGGTCAGCGCCTGGATCGATACATCGACGCCGTGCGTGAACGGCTGGAAGAAATGGATGCCCCAGGTGTTGTCCATCAGCACCTTCGCCCCGCGCGCGTGGGCAACACGGGCCAGCGCCGGAATGTCCTGAACCTCGAACGTGTGGCTGCCGGGGCTTTCGGTGTACAGCACCGTGGTGTTGGGGCGCATCAGCTCGGTGATACCGTCCGCATCGATCTCCGGATCATAGAAGGTGGTCTCGATGCCGAAGCGCGGCAGCGTCTTTTCGGCAAAGTTGCGCGCCGGGCCATAGACGCTGTCCGGCATCAGGCAGTGCTCGCCGGCGCTCAGGAATGCGAGCAGCGGGACGGTGACCGCCGCCAGGCCGGAACCGACGATCTGGCATCGCGTGCCGCCCTCGATCCCGGCGATCGCGTTTTCCAGCGCCCAATGGGTTTCGCTGCCGCCGAGCCCATAGGTCAGCGCCTGCTCCCTGCGCTTGGCAGGCGGTCGCTCGCGCGGTCCGCCATGGTCGGATACAGCACGGTAGAGCCGCGCAGCAGCGGCGGGTTGACGAAGCCGTGCACCCGCTTGCCGGCGCGTCCGACATGCGACAGTTTCGTCCGGAACCCAAGCTTCGCCTTGTCGGCCATGTTCAGTTCGTCTCCAGAGGTGTGTCGCGGCGGCCGCCCCATTCGGTCCAGGACCCGTCATAAACCGCGCCCTCCGGCAGGCCGGCGAGGCGCAGCCCCAAGGTCAGGATGCAGGCGGTCACGCCGCTGCCGCAGCTTGTCACCACCGGGCGTGTCGCGTCGGCGCCGGCTTGCGCGAAGCGCGCCCGCAAGGCTGCGGGATCGCGGAACGTACCGTCTGGCGTTGAGCAACTCGGTGTAGGGCAGGCTGCGCGAGCCGGGGATATGGCCGCTGCGCATGCCGGCGCGCGGTTCCGGGATGGCGCCGGTGAAACGGCCGGCGGCGCGCGCATCCAGGACCAACTCGCCGCGGCCTTCGAGGTTGCGCAGCACGTCGCCGATGCCGCGCAGCCGGGCGGCGCGAAAATCCGGGCGGAACACGGTGGGACGGGCCACCGCCGGCGGCCCGACTTCGACGCGACGCCCTTCGCCGCGCCATTTCGGCAGTCCGCCATCCAGCACCGCGGCGCGGTCGTGGCCGTACAGGCCCATCAGCCACCAGCCGCGCGCCGCCGAGGCCAACCCCTTCTGGTCGTAGAACACCACGCGCGACGCATTGGCGACGCCCATCGCTCCCATCAGTTTGGCGAAGCGTCCGGGGGTCGGGACCATGTGCGGAAGATCGGTGTCGCGGTCCGCCACTTCGTCGATATCGAAATAGCGGGCGCCGGGGATGTGGGCGGCCAGGAACTCCGCCCTTCCGTCCTTCGCCTCGGTGGGCAGGTATTTGGTTGCATCGAACACGACAAGGTCTGGCTTGCCGAGTTCGCCGGAAAGCCAGTCGGTGCTGACCAGTGGATCCATGGCGGCTCTCCTATTCGGCCGGCACGAGAATGATTCGCCGGTTCTGCTTGCCCTTACTTTCCATCTTCGCCACGCGGACCAGGCCGATTTCGCCGGTACGGGCAACGTGCGTGCCGCCGCAGGGCTGCAGATCGACCGGCGGATCATCGGCACCGATGCGGACCAGCCGCACTCGTCCGGTGCCACGCGGGGGCTTTACCGACAGCGTGCGGACCAGGCCCGGATCGGTGTCCAGCACGGCTTCGTCCACCCATTCCGTGGTCACCGGATGGTCGGCTTCGATCAGTGCGTTGATACCCGCCTCAATGGTTTCCTTGGCCGGCGGATCAGGGAGGTCGAAATCCAGCCGCGAGCGGTCCAGGCCGATCGAGCCTCCGGTGACCGCGGCGCCGCGCAGCAGGCTGCACAGCAAATGCAACGATGTGTGCGCGCGCATCAGCCGGAAACGCCGCGCTGCGTCGATCTGCATCTCTACCGTGGCGCCGACCGGGGGCAACGTAGCGTCCGCGGCGGGAACGTGCAGGATGGCATCGCCTTCGCCCTTGATCGTGTCGGCGATCGCGGTCTCGTTGCCATTCCAACGCAGCGTTCCGACATCGCCGGGCTGGCCGCCGGAGCGGGCGTAGAACACGGTGCGATCCAGCACGACGCCTTCCGGCGCGCTTGCCAGCACGGTGGCGGCGGCCGAGCTTAGCCGCGAATCATCCAGGAACAGCCGTTCGGTCATGCCTGCATCCATTCCGAGCGCAACGCCTCGCGCCGCGCATTGAGCCACAGCAGCGCGATCGCTGCGACCGAATTGGGTATCCTGCCGCCCAGGGCGGCGTCGATAGCGGCTGCCGCAGGCCAGACGCGCACGCGGATATCCTCGTGCTCGGCGGCCAATCCAGTGAGCCCGGCGATGCCATCCGGCCCGGTCTCCGGCGCGCGCACGCGGCCGGCGAACAGCGCGCACAATTCGTCGGAGCCACCGGCGGTCAGCAGGAAATTGCCGATGGGTTCCAAGCGATCCGGGGCGAGGCCGATTTCCTCGTGCGCTTCGCGGCTGATCGTCTGCTCGGGGGTTTCATTGCCGTCGCAGAGCCCGGCCGGCACCTCGACCAGCAACGGATCTATGCCGGCGGCAAGCGCCGGCAGCCGAAATTGTTCGATCAGCACCACGGCGTCGCGGATGGGGTCGTAGGGCAGCACGGCGGCGGCGCGGCCGCGGCGCCACAGTTCCCATGTCCGCGGGCCGGACATCGTGCCGTCGTGGCGGCGATGGCGGAACCGGACGACATCAAGGGGGAACCGGCCGTCCCAGACGCGCTGGTCGGCCTCGATCCGAACATCGGGGTGGGAGGGCAGCGGAGGGGTGGGCATGGGGGCAGCATAGAGGGGCGGGGGGCATCCGGCCAGCCGCGGCGGGCAGTGCGGCCGCGCCGGGCGGTCGTGACGTTGTGACCTACGATGTCCCGTGCCAGACGCCAGTCAATGCATTCGTCGAGAAGAACCTTCACGCCGCTTCGATTATTCGGTCCTTCGCTTCCTCCAGGAAAGCGATAAGATGCTCTCGCGTCACAGAGGGAAACCCTTCAAGAAAATCATCGATTGATTCGCCCGCCTCGAGGTAATCGAGCAGGGTCTGCACGGGAACTCTTGTCCCGTGGAACACAACGGCGCCCCCCATCACGTCTGGGCCACGCGAGACAATAGGTTGCTTCATGGCAGCAGACTACGCCGCAACCGGCTCGACCCGCAACAATTGACCTGCCAGCGGGACCTGAGGCGGGGACGTGAGGCGGCTCGCGCGGGCGACAGCGGGAGGTCGTCGGCAACGGCGGAGAGCGCGACGCAGGAACGGAGGTCCCGTTTGCGAGGGAGATGGCGTCGGCCCAGGCGCCAGCGCGTCGAGATTTATTTGCCAATTCAGGCCGTGCGATGGCGCGCCCGGGAAGATTCGAACTCCCAACCCCCAGATCCGTAGTCTGGTGCTCTATCCAATTGAGCTACGGGCGCGAAGCGCGCGATGTAGCGGAAGCGCCGGGCAGGGGCAAGGCCCGGGGGCTTGTCGGCGGCACGATTGTTGGCTGGACGGGGCTGGCTTGAGGCGATGTGGGAAAGCAGGCCAGACTTGCCCCCAGACCCCCGGCCTGCCGGCCGAGGGGAGCAGCAGGAAGGGAGGAGCATGGCGATGATCAGCAGACGGATGGCCCTGACCGGCGGCCTGGTTGCAACGGTTGCTATCACAGGCAGATCTCGCGCCGCCACGCCGGGGGTGACGGCGACCGAGATCAAGATCGGCAACACGATGCCCTATAGCGGCCCGGCCTCGGCCTATTCGAGCGTCGGCAAGGCCGACGTCGGATTCTTCAAATGGGTCAACGACCAGGGCGGCGTCGCCGGCCACAAGATAAATTTCCTTTCCTACGATGATGGTTACAGCCCGCCGAAGACGGTCGAGCAGGTGCGCCGCCTGGTGGAGGAGGACAAGGTCGATTTCCTGTTCCACACGCTCGGCACGCCGACCAACTCGGCGATCGAGCGGTATTGCAACCAGCACAAGGTGCCGCAGCTTTTCGTGGCCACCGGCGCCGATAAATGGGGCGACTACAAGAAGTATCCGTGGACCATCGGCTGGCAGCCGAGCTATCGGACCGAGGCGCAGATCTACACCAAGTACATGCTGAAGGAGAAGCCCAACGCCAAGCTGGGGATCCTTTACCAGAACGACGATTTCGGCAAGGACTACCCGGTCGGCGTCAAGGACGTGCTCGGCAAGGATTGGGACAAGTACGTGGTGAAGTCGATCACCTATGAAGTGACCGATGCAACGGTCGATTCCCAGATCTCGGAGCTGCAATCGTCCGGCGCCGATGTGCTGCTGGTGGTCGCGACGCCGAAATTCGCCGCTCAGGCGATCCGCAAGGTTCACGACCTGAACTGGAAGCCGCTGTTCTTCATGACCAACGTGGCGATCTCGGTCGGCGCGGTGATGCGGCCGGCCGGGCCGGAGAATTCGATCGGCATGCTGAGCACGCTGTATCTGAAGGATCCGGCCGACCCGGCCTGGGACAACGATCCCGGGATGAAGGGGTTCAAGGAGTTCATGGCGAAATACGTGCCGGGCGGCGACATCACCGACGGCGGCTACATCGCCGGCTATGGCGTAAGCTACTCGATGTGGAAGGTGCTGGAGCAGTGCAACGGCGACTTCTCGCGTGAGAACGTGATGAAGCAGGCGACAAACATCAAGGACATGGACGTGCCGGTGCTGCTGCCGGGGATCAAGCTGAATACCAGCCCGACCAACTACCACCCGATCCGGGCGATGCAGCTTTGTCGTTGGGACGGCAAGAGCTGGGTGCGCTTCGGCGATGTGATCGAGGGAGCGCAGACCTGAAAGTCGCCGTCGCGGGCGGTGGAAAGCAGATTGGGGAAAACGCCTCTCCCGCGCCGCGGGAGCGGCATATGATGCCGGTGACACAGCGGCGGTGGTGATTCCATGAGCGTGATAACAGTCGAGCAACGCGGGCAAGTGTCGGTTATCCGGATCAACCGGCCGGATCGGCTGAACGCAATCTCCAGCGCCGTCGCGGTGGAGCTTCAGCAGGCGTTTCAGGCGTTCGACGGCTCCGACCAGCGCGTCGCCGTCCTCAGCGCCGCCGGGGAGCGCGCCTTCACCGCCGGGGCGGACGTTGCCGACCTGCCGGAGTTATGGCGCTGCATCCCGGGTGTCGGCTTCACCACCGACAAGCCGATCATCGCCGCCACCTCCGGCTGGTGCGTCGGCGGCGGCCTGGTGCTGGTCATGATGTGCGACCTGCTGGTATCGTCCGAAAGCACCGTGTTCTACTACCCGGAGGCGAAGCTCGGCGTCACCGGCGGCATGATCAGCACGCTGGTGTCGCGCATGCCGCACCATCTGGCGATGGAGATGATGCTGCTCGGCACCAAGGTTCCGGCGCAGCGCGCCCATGAAGTTGGGTTCGTCAACCGTGTGGTGCCGAACGGCGAGCACGAAGCGGAAGCGCTGCGCATGGCGGAGGAAATGCTGGAGCAGGCGCCCCTGGTGATCGGCGCGCTGAAGCGGCTCGCGGCCGAATTGCTTCCGGTCGGTCCGGTCGAGCGGATGGTGGCGACCAGCCGGACCATCGCCCGGGTGCGCGGCAGCGAGGACATGCAGGAAGGCATCCGCGCCTACAAGGAGAAGCGGAAACCGGTTTTTCGCGGCCGGTGAACGCATCGTCCTGGATCATCAGCGAGGGCTACGCCGGGTTGCAGGCACAGGCGCTCGGGCTTGCCGAGGCCGCGGGACTGGCACCGGAGATTCGTGTTCTGGCGCCGCGTGCGCCATGGCGGTGGATGGCTGCCGCAACCTGGCCGGCACCGCTGGCGGCGGTTCCCGTCGCGGTGCGGCCGCCGCTGCCACGGCTTGTGATCGGCTGCGGCGGCGTGGCGGCGGCGGTTGGTGCGGCGCTGCGGCGGCGGGGACCGGCGGTGGTCCAGGTGCAGCATCCGCGCATGGCGCCTGCCCGGTTCGACCTGGTGGTGGTCAACCGGCATGACGAACTGAGCGGGCCGAACGTGATCGTGACGCGCACGGCGCTGCACCGCGTGACGCCCGAGCGGCTGGCCGCGGCGGCTGGGGTCTGGCGTGACAGTTTCGCCCATTTGCCGCGACCGCTGGTGGCTGTGCTGCTCGGCGGCAGCAACGGGCGCTTCAGGCTGGATCGGGCGGCAGCGGTGGGGCTGGCCGGCCAGCTTGTGGACATGATGCGGCGGGATCGGGTGGGGCTTGCGTTGACACCTTCGCGGCGCACCGATCCGATCGCGATGGGCGTGCTGCGCGAGGCACTGGCACCTGGTGGTGCGTGGATCTGGAACGGGGCGGGTGACAACCCGTATTTCGGGATGCTGGCGCTGGCCGATGCGATCGTGGTGACGATCGACAGCGTATCGATGATCTCGGAGGCAGTGGCCACGCCGGCGCCTGTCATGCTAGCGCCGCTGCCAGGCCGATCCCGGCGCAACGGCCTGTTCACCGAGCCGCTGCTGACCGCATGCCGCGTCCGTCCGTTTACCGGCCGGCTGGAGACATGGCCGGTGGCGCCGCTGAACGACACGCCGGAAGCTGCCGCGGAGATGCGGCGGCGGTTGGGGTTCTGAGACGCCTGCCGTCCTGCGGTCCCGCTATGACCAGAGCGTTCACCGGAATGACGGGAATTGTCCTATAGGAAATTCGATGTTGCAAATACACACCTTCGACGCCCGCGCCGGCGGTAACGTGATCTATAAGGCGCTGGCTCACCCGCTGGCCGCCGAGGGCATCGCCCGGTTGTATCGGCGGCTCGCCGTGGTCGGAACTGTGGCGATCTATGATCCCGATGGCATCGCCGAGCCATTGCTGGCGATGTACCCGGACCTGCCGGGCACGGCGTCGCTGTTCGTGCATGACGTGGCCGCGATTGGCACGCCGCGCGCCGGGATGGTGGCGCGCCCGCTGACGGACCTGCCGCGATCGGACACACGCGCGGTGCTGATCGCCGGGTTCGATGCGGGGAAGGTGGTGGCGCGGGTCACCCAATTCGCGCCGCCGGGGGTGGAGATCCTGACACTCGATGATGCGAAGCTGCCGGGGGGACTGCTCACCAATCGGGCGCGGTACATCGACCGGCTGAACTTCGCCACCAACTTCGTGTTCTTCCGAGAGCAGAACGGTTTGTCCACGCGGCTGGTCTCGGCGAATTACTGGGCCGGCTACGGCGCCGGGCCGATCCGCCTGTGGCTGCGGCTGTTCGCAGCCGACGGAGCGTCCCTGGCCACGTGGGAGCAGGAGGTTCCGGCCGGCCCCGCCGGTTTCGCGATCGACAGCCGCGAGATTCGTGCCCGGTTCGGCCTGCCGGCATTCACCGGCCAGCTTTTTGTTCATGTCGTCGGCGGCGCCGGGCACGACGTGGTGAAATATGCACTCGACACGTTTGATTCCGCCGGCGATTGGTGCATGGCCCGAGCCTGTCATGCACGCACGACGCCAACGCTTGGCCGTCGGACCGTTACGCCGGTCTGCCGGCGCCGGCTGACGGGGAGCGTGTGATCCTGTGGCTGCAGAACAGTCACGCCGCGCCGATCCCCGCCGGGGCCGTGTCGTTGGACCGCATGGGCGCCGAGCGCCCGGTGACGCTTGATCGCGAGGTCGGGCCGTTTGCAACCGTTGCGGTCGATGTCGCGGCGTTGCTGCCGGATGTACGTTGGCCGGCGCAGATCGAGGTGCGCGCCGGGCGGCACGTCGTGCGTCCCCGCTACGAGGTGATCCGCGGCGACCGTACGCGCATTGCGCACGTGAACGTGGAGCGCGCCGACCTGAAGCCCGATCCGGCCATCCCGCAACTGCCCGAACAGCTTGGACGGCACTTCCTGCTGCCGTTTCCGGTGCTCGATCCGGCACGTTTTCGAAGCATCGTGCAGCCGACGCCGATGACGGTCACGCAGGCGACGCTGCCGGTCCGGCTCGATCTGTTCAACCAGGACGGCCGGCGTATTGCCGACCGATTTCTCGGCTGCCTGTCGCGCGACCACGATCTTGCGCTCGATCTCGACCTCATTCCGGAGACCGTTCCGGGGCACGCCGAGCTGGTCTATGATTTTCGCGCCGGCGGCGACGCCGACGGTTGGCTGCACGCGCTGTTCAGGTATGAGGATCGTGTATCCGGTCACGTGGCGGAATCCAGTTTCGGCGCGCACATCTTCAACACCATCATGACCTATCAAGGACGAACCGCAATCCTATTCCGGTCCACCGCCCGGGCTGACGACACGGTTGTTCCTGAAACTTGGCGATGCCGGACGCCGCAGTTTCGCGGTGCTGATCTATCCGGCCTCGGCACCCTGGCACGCACGGTCCGCGACCACGCTGCTGCTGCATGACGCGGCCGGCGAGGTGATCGGGGAGGAGGCGATCGGGATTCCCTGTTCGGGGTCTCGGATGGTGTGGCCGCACGAGGTATTCGGCGCCGCGTTGCTGCGCCGCGCCGGCGGTTGCGGCTATGTGCTGGTGCGCGATGCGACGTGCCGGCTGTTCGGCTATCATGGGCTGATGGACGACGCGGGGGGCTTCTCGCTCGACCACATGTTCGGGTTTTGATGTTTTACGGTGGAGGCGTTCATGGGCAACAGCGTCGTTGAAATCCGGCCGTCAGCCGGGGCTGTCGGGATCCGAAATCCTCGGCGTGGACCTGACGCAACCGCTTGCGGACGACGAACTGACGACCATACGGCACACCCTTGCCGACCGGGGCGTGATTTTCTTCCGCGACCAGCATCTGACGCCGGAGCAGCAGATCGGTTTCGCCGAGCAGTTCGGACCGATCAACGTCAACCGCTTCTTCCGCCATGTGGATGGCTTTCCGCAGATCGCCGAGGTGCGGAAAGAGCCTGGGCAGACAGCCAACATCGGCGGCGGCTGGCACACCGATCACAGCTACGACACCGCTCCGGCGCTGGGCTCGATCCTGTATGCGCGCGAGGTGCCGCGATCCGGCGGTGATACGCTGTTCGCCGGCATGTATGCGGCGTTCGACGCGCTTTCGGACGGGCTGAAAGCCACGCTGGAGCGGTTGCGCGGGGTGCATTCCAGCCGCCACGTCTTCGGGCCCGAAGCGCGGCGCAAGGCGAACAGCGATCTGCAGGACCGTATCCTGAATGCCGATCTGGCGATTCAGGACGCGATCCATCCGGTGGTGATCCGCCATCCCGACAGCGGCCGCAAAGCGCTGTATGTCAATCCGGGATTCACCTTGCGTTTCGATGGCTGGACCGAGGACGAATCGCGCCCGTTGCTGGACTTTCTTTACCGCCACGCGGTGCGCCCGGAATTCTGTTGCCGGTTCCGCTGGCAACCGGGCTCCATGGCGTTCTGGGACAACCGGGCGACCTGGCATTACGCGTTGAACGACTACCAGGGCGAGCGGCGGCTGATGCACCGCATCACGGTCGAGGGCTGTCCGCTTTCGTAAGAGACGACCCCCCTCCCCACAGGGGGCTTTTGCGTTCACAGTCCTGAAACAAAACGTTCCAGCCAGTGGATCGTGTAATCGCCGGCCTGGAAGGCGGGCTCGTCAACGATACGACGGTGCAGCGGGATGGTGGTCTTGATCCCGATCACCACGAATTCGTCGAGCGCGCGCCGCAACCGGGCGATCGCGTCGGCCCGGGTAGGTGCGTGCACGATCAGCTTGCCCACCATGCTGTCGTAATAGGGCGGCACCTGGTATCCGGCATACAGCGCCGAATCGACGCGCACGCCCGGCCCGCCCGGTGGGTGAAACACCGTCACGCGGCCGGGCGAGGGGACGAAGGTCTCGGGGTCCTCGGCGGTGATCCGGCACTCGATCGCGTGGCCCGACATGCGGATCCGCGACTGGTCGTATCCCAGGCGATCGCCGGCGGCGATGCGGATCTGTTCATGCACGAGGTCGATTCCGGTAACCATTTCGGTGACCGGATGCTCCACTTGCAGCCGCGTGTTCATCTCGATGAAGGCGAACTGGCCGTCCTGATACAGGAACTCCAGCGTCCCCGCGTTGCGGTAGCCGAGCCGCGCCAGGGCGGCGGTCACGGTGGCCCCGAGTTGCTCGCGCTGACCTTCCGAAAGGGCCGGGGAGCCGGCTTCTTCAAGCAGTTTCTGGTGCCGGCGCTGTAGCGTGCAGTCCCGTTCGCCCAGATGCACCACGTCGCCGTGGGCGTCGGCGAGCACCTGGAATTCGATATGGCGCGGCCGGTCAAGATACTTTTCAAGATAGACGATATCACTTCCGAACGCGGCCCGCGCTTCGGTGCGGGCGATGCGCAGCGCCTCATCGAGTTCGCCTGGGCTGGCGGCGGCCTTCATGCCGCGTCCGCCGCCGCCGGCCGCGGCCTTGACCAGCACGGGATAGCCGATGCGCGCGGCGACGGCTCGGGCGGCGGCCAGATCGGCCACGGCACCGTCCGAGCCAGGCACCAGCGGCACGCCGAGGCGTGCCATTGCGGCCTTGGCGGCGATCTTGTCGCCCATCATGCGGATATGCTCGGGCGACGGGCCGATGAAAGTGAGGCCGTGCGCTTCGACCATCTCGGCAAAGTTGGCGTTCTCCGACAGGAAGCCGTAGCCGGGATGGATTGCGTCGGCTCCGGTGATGGCAGCGGCTGAAAGAATTGCCGGAATGTTGAGGTAGCTGGCTTTGGCGGCGGGCGGGCCGATGCAGACGCTTTCATCGGCCAGCCGGACGTGCATCGCTTCGGCGTCGGCGGTCGAGTGGACCGCCACGGTGGGGATGTCCAGCTCGCGGCAGGCGCGCTGGATGCGCAGCGCGATCTCGCCGCGGTTGGCGATCAGGATCTTCTGGAACAAGGGAGCGTCTGGTGCAGGGAGGCACTCCACCTCGGCCATATGCGGGAGAGGTCGGGTCGCGAAGCGAACCGGATGAGGGATCCGTGCGGCGCGCCCTCATGCGCCCCGCTGCCCGGTGCGATCTCTCCCGCAACCGGGAGAGGTGGAAACCGGTTAACGTGAAACAATGCTACGGTTCCAGTATCATCAGCGCCTCGCCGTACTCGACGGGCACGCCGCTGGAGACCAGGATACGCGCGATGGTGCCGGCCTTGGGGGCCCGTATCTGATTGAACGTCTTCATCGCCTCGATCAGCAGCAATGTCTGTCCGGCGGTGACGACCTGGCCCGGCGTCACAAAAGCCGGCGCCCCAGGTTCCGGCGACAGATAGGCCACGCCCACCATCGGGCTGAGCACGGCGCCTGGGTGCGCCGCTTCCTCCACCACCAGCGGCGCCGTTTCAACAGCCGGCGCGCTGGTGCGATGCACGGCAACCGGCGCCTCCGCTGCCACCGCGGTCCGCACCACGCGGATGCGACTGTCCTTCTCGGCGATCTCGATCTCGGTGAGGCCGGTTTCGTGCAGGATCGCGGCAAGCGCCCTGATCGCGTCCGGGTCGAGCGGAAGACGGCTCATGGTCCATGCTCGAGGATCTCGGCCAGCGCGGTCAGCGCCAGCGAATAGCCTCGGATGCCGAGCCCGCATATCACCCCCACCGCTGCCTTGGAGACGTAAGAATGCTGACGGAACTCCTCGCGGCGGTGAATGTTGGTAACGTGAACCTCGATCACCGGCAGCTCGACCGCGAGCAGCGCGTCCATCAGCGCGATAGATGTCGTGGTGTAGCCTGCCGGGTTGATCACGATCCCCTGAGCCCGGCCGCGACACTCCTGCACCCAGGACACCAGTTCGCCCTCGCCGTTGGTCTGCCGGAAATCGATGGCGAGGCCAAGGCGTTCGCCATCCTCGGCGCAGAGCTGCTCGACATCGTCCAGCGTGGCGCTGCCGTACAGATGCGGCTGCCGCAAGCCGAGCATGTTCATGTTCGGCCCATTGAGGACCGCGATCAGGGGGCGCGCGGGATCAGACATCGCAAGGCGCCTAGCATGGCAGCGGGCGGCGGTCCATGCGACACTGTGGCGCGCGCAGCGCGAGGAGAGACACGATGGTGCAGGTTCCGCAACAGCAGATTCCGGGCGTCTATCACCGGCGCATCGGCGAAATCGTGGTCACCGCACTGTCCGACGGCTATCTGGATGGCGCGGTGGAAGTGCTGCAGAACATCACGCCCGACGAATTGCGCCGCATGCTGACCGAGGCGTTCCGCCCGGGACGGCGCACATCAGTGAATTGCTTCGCGATCCGTTCAGCGGGCCGTCTGGCGCTGATCGAGACCGGATCAGGCAATTATCTCCAGCCGACTGCCGGGAAATTGCAGGCCAACCTGGCCGCCGCCGGGATCGATCCGGCGGAGATCGAGGCGGTGCTGCTGACCCATATGCACCCGGATCACTCGGCCGGCCTGACCGATCCGGCCACCGGGCGGCGGCTGTTCCCGAATGCCGAACTGGTGGTGCATGAAAACGAACCGCGCCACTGGGACGATGATGGGGCGATGGCGCAGGCCAGCGAGCGCGCCCGGAAGCTTGTATTTCCAGGCAGCGCGCGAACAGATCGCGCCGTATCGCGACCGGCTGCACAGCTTCAGCGCCGGCCGCGAGGTGTTCCCGGGCGTCGTGGCGACGCCGCTGATCGGCCATACACCCGGCCATTCGCGGATACATGATCGCGTCCGGCAGTGAATCGCTGCTGATCTGGGGCGACATCATCCACGTGCCGGAAATCCAGGTGCCGCGGCCGGAGGTAACGATCGAGTTCGATACCGATCCGGCAGCGGCCGCGGCGACACGACGGCGTGTGTTCGACATGGTGGCAACCGACCGCTTGCTGGTGGCGGGGATGCACATCCACTACCCGGGATTCGCGCACATGGTTCGCCAAGGCGATACCTATGCGCTGCTGCCGGAGCCTTGGGTTCAGTCGTTTTAGGCCCATTGTTCCGGCCTGCCGGCGATCACGATCCGCGGGGGCGCGCAAGGCTTCGTGCGCGGGCCGGAAACCTCCAGGGGTGCGCCCCGTTGCTGCCGCATCCGTGGCGCGAACGGGCCTTCGTCGCGCCGCTTACTGGCACGTCGGAGCACATGATGTCACCTGATCCAGCTCGCATCGGCAACGATGCTTTGTCGCCGGACCGCCGCAAGCTATTGAGCTGGACCGCCATGCTGGCCGGCGCATCGGGCGTCGGCATGGCAGGCTCCGGCGCTCGGGCGGCCCGAACCCCGTTGAGCGCGGCTGCGCAAACCACCATTCAAAGTTCTGGCGAGCTCCGCCGGGGAATGATCGGGTACATGCTGGCCGCATGAGCAGTTTCCGGTGCCGGAGCTGGTACAGCTTGGCGCACTGGCATCACGCTCGGGGTTTCATCTGTTGGCGACCAGCGATCATCTGCAACCCTGGCAGGCCAACGAGGGTCATGCCGGCCAGGCCTGGGTCACGATGGGCGCTTTGGGCGCTCAGACGCGAAGCTGGATGGGCACCACGGTCACCTGCCCCACGCTGCGGTACAATCCAGCGGTGGTTGCCGAAGCCTTCGCGACGCTCAGCCATCTCTATCCGGGAAGGATATTCCTTGGTGTGGGATCCGGCGAGGCGCTGAACGAACAGGCCGCCACCGGAATCTGGCCGAAATGGCAGGAACGGTGGGATCGCCTGATCGAAGCCATCGACTTAATTCGCGAACTGTGGGCCGGACAGCAGGTTTCTCGCAAAGGCAATTTCTACAACGTGGATGCGAAACTTTACGATCCGCCGGCGCGGCCCATCCCGTTGCTGACTGCCGCGAACGGACGCAAATCCATGCGGTTGGCGGGGCTGCATGGGGATGGTTTGATTACCGACCCGCAGACCTGGCAGCAACACAAACCGGAATGGGAGGCCGGCGCGCGTGCCGCCGGAAGGGACCCGGCGAACATGCCCGTGCTGGTCGAGCAGTACGTCGTCGTCGGAAGCGATGCCGATGCGCGCCAGGCGGCGGAGCTGTGGCGCTTCGGGCCGAAGGCTTTCAAGAGTTACTATAACGTCCCGGACCCCGCCCGCATACAGCAAATGGCGGACTCCCAGGTCCCGCTGGAAGAGGTCCTCAAAAGCTGGGCGGTCGGTACCGATCCCCAGGTGCATATCAACAAGATTCGCGAACTGCTGGACAGCGGCGTCAGCATCGTCAATGTACATTCCGGCCAACCGGATCAGCGACGCGTGATTGAGTTCTACGGGTCTCACGTTCTGCCGAAGGTGGGGCAGCAGGGATCAGGCGGGGCCGCGAGGGCCAGGGTGTCCACGGGGCGCAATTCGGGATAAGCTTTATGGCATGCATGATGTTCGGATTTCGCGACGCCTCATCCTGACAGCCGCCGCCGGCGCGCTATTGCCGGCGGCAGGCATCGGCGCCGCGCAGCCGAGTGTTGCCAATATTGCGACGATCGGTGAGCCGGGGTCACTGGATCCGATGCCGCTGACCGCCGACATCCTGTCGGAGATCGATCAGCATATCTTCGAGACGCTGTATATCTTCGATCCGAATTTAAACCTGGTTCCGCTGCTCGCCTCGGCGATGCCGCAGTTTTCGGCGGATGGGCGAGAGTACGTCATCCCGCTGCGGACCGGCGTGCCGTTCCATGACGGCAGTACGATGGATCTGCCGATGCCGCCACGTCGCTGCAGCGCTGGATGCGGCGTGTCACCGCGTGGCCGGCTGGCCGGCGCGTCTGTCAGCTCGGTCGTCGCGCCCGACCCGGCAACCGTGCGGATCGTGCTGAAGCAACCGTACGCGCCGCTGGTTGCGCTGCTGTCTTATCCGAACGGCGCCGCCGTGGTGATGCCGAAGCGGCTGGCCACGGCGCCCGATCCGCTGACCGGTTTCATCGGCACCGGCCCGTATCAATTGATCGAGCACAAGCCAGACCAGTTCGTGCGGGTGGGACGGTTCGACCGCTACGTCTCGCCCCCAGGACCGCCCAACGGCTATGCCGGCCGGCGCCAGGCGATCATCCAGGAGCTGCGCTTCCTGCCGGTGCCGAATCCCACGACGCGCGCCGATGGTTTGCTGTCCGGAGATTACCATTTCGCCGACCTGCTGACCCCGGAAAGCTTTGCGAGGCTGCAGGGACGGAAGGATGTCCACGCCGGCACCGTGCAGCCGGCAACCTGGTCCACCTTCATCATGAACACCAAAGCCGGCGTATTGAGCGATGTGCGGCTGCGCCGTGCGGTGCAGGCCGCGGTGGTACCGCAGGACATGCTGGCGGCGGCGTTCGGTTCGTACTGCAAACTGGAAGGATCGCTGTTCCCGGAGGGCACGCCATACTACGATCCGGCAACACCCGGTTACAATCAACACGATCCGGCAAAAGCTTCGGCGTTGCTGAAAAAGGCCGGCTACGATGGCAAGCCAGTGCGGATACTGGTTACCACGCAATATGATTACATGTTCAAGATCGGTCAGGTTGCGCAGGCCAATCTGGAAGATGCCGGCTTCAAGGTCGATCTGCAGGTGATGGACTGGGCCACGCTGCTGCAGAAACGGCAGGATCCGTCGCTGTGGGAGGCGTTCGTCGCCTCGCACAGCGTGGTGCCGGACCCGTCGCTGATCACCTTTATCAATCCGACCTATCCCGGGTGGTGGGACAGCCCGGACAAGCATGCAGCACTCGATGCATTCGTAACGGAGAGCGATCCGGCGAAACGGGTGGCGATCTGGAAGCGGATCCAGGCGCTGTTTTTCAGTGAGGCACCCACGCTGAAGCTGGGTGCGTTCTATCTTCTGTATGGATCGAGCACGAAGCTGACCGATTACACCGCCGGGCCGTGGCCGGCGTTCTGGAATGCCCGCTTGGCGTGAGGGCTCCGGGCGGGTTTACGCCGGCATCTGAAGAATCGTTTCTGCTGGAACGAGACGCGGCACGGCGAGACCATCCGCATCGAACACGTGGATCGCTTCCGGCGGCAGGTTGACCTCGGCGCGATGGCCGTAAGATAGCCTCGTCTGTCCCTGCATTTGCGCGATCAGCTCAGGCGATGCCAGCCGCACGTAGCTCAACCCGCCGAGCTGCTCCACGCTGGCCACGTCGCCGCTGACCGCGTTCATCGATGCGGCGCCAGGGCGCACGTGCTCCGGGCGGATTCCCAGCGTCACCGCGGCGCCATCAGCCAGCCGGGCCGGCGCGTGCAACACGCCGACATCGGGCACTTCGATTGCCACGCCGCCAGCCTCCGCCCGCAGGACACGGCCTTCAAGAAAGTTCATGCGCGGCGAGCCGATAAACCCGGCAACGAACCGGCTGACCGGCGCGTTGTACAGTTCGAGCGGCGCACCGACCTGCTCCACCGCTCCGGCCCGCAGCACCACGATCTTGTCGGCCATCGTCATCGCCTCGACCTGGTCGTGCGTGACGTAGATCATCGTGGCCGCCAACCGGCGGTGCAGCTCCGCCAGTTCGCTCCGCATGCTGACGCGCAGCTCTGCGTCCAGGTTCGACAGCGGCTCGTCGAACAGGAAGATCTTCGGCTCGCGGACAATGGCGCGGCCGATCGCCACACGCTGGCGCTGGCCGCCTGATAGCGCGGTCGGCCGACGTTGCAGATAGGGTTCAAGTTGCAGCATCCGCGCCGCTTCGGCGACGCGCGCCGCGATTTCCGCTTTCGGGGTGCCCAGGTTTTCCAGCCCGAACGCCATGTTCTGGAACACCGTCATGTGCGGATAGAGCGCATAGGACTGGAACACCAGCGCCAGTCCGCGCCGCGCCGCCGGGATGTCGTTGGCGCGCTGCCCGTCGATCAGCACGTCGCCCTCGGTGGCGCTCTCCAGGCCGCAGATGATGCGCAGCAGCGTCGATTTGCCGCAACCGGAGGGGCCGACGAACACCACGAACTCCCCATCCGCAACATCGAAGCTGACGCGGCGGATCACCGACACCGCGCCGAAGCGCTTGCTGATGTCGCATAGCGTGAGTGCGGCCATGTTACTTTACTCCCGCGGATGCAATGCCCTGCGTGATCTGCCGCTGCAAGATCAGAAACACGATGGTGACCGGCAGCAATGTCAGCACCGTCATCGCCAGCACGTAGTTCCACTGCGTCGCCAATTCCCCCTGGAAGGAATTGAGCGCCAGTTGCAAGGTAAACTTGTTGCTGCGGTTCAGTACCACCATGGGCCAGAGGAACTCGTTCCAGCGCCACATGACGGAAAAGATCGTCAGCACCGCCAGCGCCGGCGCCGACAGCGGCAGCACGATGCGCCAGTAGATTCGCCATTCGCTGGCATTGTCCATGCGCGCTGCCTCGATCAGGTCGTCCGGCAGGGTCAGCATGTACTGGCGCAGCAGGAACACCCCGGTGGGAGTTGCCACGCCGGGCCAGATGACGCCCCACAGGCTGTTGGCCAGCCCGAGCTCCGTGGCGATCAGGTAGTTCGGTACCAGCACGATGGTGGGTGGGATCATCAACGTCGCCAGCATCACCAGGAACACCGCGTCGCGGCCGGAAAACCGATACTTGCTCAAGGCGAACGCGGCCATCGAATTGATCAGCAGCGTGATCGCGGTGGCCACGACGGTGATGAACACGGTGTTCCACAGATACAGCGGGAAATCGAATTGCGTCAGCAGCGCGCTGTAGTTGCTCCATGCGGCACGCAGCCGCAGCACCGGCTGCGTATCGCGTACCGGGGCGCGGATGATCGGCCCGCCAGCAGCGGGATCCACAAACTGCGCGATCAGGCCGATGCGCCGGACCTCCGCAAGCTGCTGTCCGGCGTGGTCGCCGGCGGTGATTCGGAACAGCGGCAACGGATGGTCGTATCCGGGTACCGTGACCTGCGCGCGCTCCCACGGCAGGAAACGGGGCGGGAACATGTCGAGCCCTGCCTGCGACTTCAACGAGCTGACACCGAGCCATAGCACCGGGCCGAACATCAGCAGCACGCCGAGCACGCAAGTATGCGTAGCTGGCCCAGTCGGTCCAATCCAGCCGACCGCGTCCGCGCGCCGCGGTCAGCCAGCGCAGACCGCGCGTCCGCTCAACCACCGCGGGCGCTCCGCCGCATCAGCGCAAGCTGCACCAGGGTCAGCACCAGCAGCACCGCGGCCAGCAGCAGCGACGCCGCAGATGCCAGTCCGTATTGCCGCACCTGCTGGGCGAAGCCGGTGTTGTAGATGAACTCCACAAGATAGGTGGTCGCGCTGCCGGGACCGCCGCCGGTCAGCACCCAGACCTCGTCGAAAATCTGCACCGCCCGGATCAGCGCAAGCACCAGAACGACCAGCAGGTTCGGCATCAGCAGCGGTAATGTCAGGCGCCAAAACACGCGGCCTGGCGGCGCCGCGTCCATCGCCGCGGCTTCGTAGATGTCTCGCGGGATGGCCTGCAATCCGGCCAGCAGGATCAGCGTATAGAACCCCATATGCGCCCAGATGCTGACGAACACGGTCCAGGCGAACGCCCAGTGCGGCATCCAGCAGCCAATCGATCGGCGCCAGTCCCACGCCGGCCAGCCCGGCGTTCAGCACGCCGAAGCGTTGCAGCATCCATTTCCAGATCAGCGCCACAACCACCGGCGACAGCAGTACCGGATAGAAGAACACCGCGCGAAAGAAACCCAGTCCGATGATGCGGCGGTTCAGCACCAGCGCGGTGATCAGGCTGAACACGATCATCAGCCCGACCTGGAACAGCACGAACCACGCGGTGTTCCAGACGCCATACCAGAACTGGTCATTCACGCAGCTTGTCGGCTGGAAATGGTTCTTGCAATCCAGCAGTTGCGTCAGGTTCTGCGCGCCGACGAACGGCCGTTGCGACGGCAGCAGATCGGTGCCGCCGGTCAGCGCGTAGTACACGTCGATGGCGATCGGCAGGAAGGTGAACAGGCTGAACACCGCCAGGTTCGGCGCCACGAACAGCCAGCCCAGGCGGCCACCGCGCAGGCGGCCCTGCGCCCAGCGCATGGGACGCTCCGGCAGGTTCATCGCCGCCGCAAAACCGCCCCATAACAGGCGGCTTCCCCACCGCGGCGGCGCTGCGTCGGCTGCCCCGGACATCGCGCTACTGCCTCGCCGCCGCAAGCTGCTGGCTGATGTCCTCCGGGATCCGCGCATAGGCCTGATCGAGCGTGATCTGTCCGGCAATCGCCTGACTGAGCCGATTGACCGTGGCATCGAAGATCACCCGGTTGTATTTGTAACCCTGTAGCCGGTATGCGAGCGGGACAAGCTTCTGGGCGGTTTCCAGGAATGCCTTCATTCCCGCCTGGCCGGCCGGCGAAGAGTGCTCGTACGCCATGCCCGCCTTCAACAGGGCCGCGTCCGCGGGGATGTTATCGGTGCGCTGCATCATTTCCTTATAGACGGCAGGTTGCGCCAGGTAATCCAGGAATGCGGCCACTGCTTGCGGGCTTTTGGTCTGTTTGAAGCCGACCAGCGCCGCGCCGCCGGGCATTCCCGTGCAGGCCGTAGGGCCGCACGGGTCCGGCACCGCCTGCCAATCGAAGCTGCTGCCGATCTGCTTGTCCATGCGACTGAGCTGCCAACTGCCCGAGTAGTACATCACGATCTGGCCGTTGGCGAACGCGCTGAACGCGTCGCGATAGCCGCTGCCGGTCGCTGCCCAGACGTCCTTTTCAACGGTGCCGTTCTGGTTCCAGGCGACGAAACGGCTTGCCATGTCCTTGAAGCCCGCATCGATCACATCAGGCGTTCCGTCCGCAGCAAAATATTTCGCACCATACGAAATCGCCGGACCGGCGAAACGATGGCCGGAGCGGTCCCACGCCATGCCATATGGCGTCTGCGTCGCCTTCGCGACCTTGTCCACAGCCTTCGCCCAGTCGTCCCAGGTGGCGGTCGCCGGCGGCACGCCGACGCCGGCCTGATCGAACAAGCGTCTTGTTGATGAATGGGCCGGTCACCGTGAGCTGGGTCAACAGGCCGTAGATACCCTTGTCGGCGGCAGTACCGCGCATCCAGTCCAGCACCGGGCCGAACGCCGTCTCCCACCGGTCGGCGTCCGGCAGCAGCGGCCGCAGGTCGAGCAGATATTTACCGGTGGCGCCAAAATCGGTGATCCGGGCGATGTCGGGCCCATTGCCGGCGGCAAGCTGCACCGGCAGGCTTTGCAGGATGGCGCTGTACGGCACGGTATCCACGGTAACGTGAATGTCCGAATGGTCCTTCATGAACCTGCCGGCGAGGTCCTGATACACCGCACATTCATTGCCGTCCTGGTAGCACATCACCCGAAGATCGGCTGCCGAAGCCGCGCTCGCGCCTAGTGCGGCAGTCAGCGCCAGGACAGTGAGGACGCGCCGGATCATGGGTTTCCTCCTTCGTATTGCGCCGGAGTTTGACCCGGCTACCCCATCAGGTCGAGACCCGCAGGTGACATCAGCAGAGCGTAATGGGGAAACACTCCCGCCAGGGACACCCGGTATCGCGGGTATGACGATTGGGGCAGTCGCGACACTCGGGCCGGTCGCGCCCGGTCGATTGCCGCAACGATCCGGTGCGTCGCGACGGATTGGCTGGCCGGTCCCGGACGGGACCGCGTCCGCTATGCGGCCTCTCCCGCCGGCGGGAGAGGTAAATTCACCCCACCGGGGCGGCTTCGCTGGCCAGCGCCGACTCGATCTTCTCGACCAGCTCCTCCGGCCGTGCCGGCTTGCGCACCAGATGCACGAAGCCGGCGGCACCTGACAGCGCATCCGGGTCCGAGTAGCCCGAGATGAATACCACCGGCAGGTCGGGAAACGCCTGGCGGGCGCGCCGCGCCAGTTCCGGTCCGGTCATGCCCGGCATCACCACATCGGTCAGCAGCAGGTTGATCGGCTGCTCTTCTTCCAGCACCACCAGCGCCTCGGCGCCGCCGCCGGCCTCCAGCACGAAATAGCCGAGTTCGGCGAGCAGCGCCGCGGTGGTCGCCCGCACGGCGTGATCGTCATCGACCACCAGCACGCAGGCCGGACTGACCGGTCCGGCCCGTTGCCGTCGTGGCCGTTCGACCGGGCGGACGGTACCGGCAGCGGCGCGCGGCAGATACACGTGGACCGACGTGCCGAAGCCGGGCCGGCTGTCGATCTGCGCGCCGCCGCCAAGCTGTCGGGCGATCCCATCGACCTGGCTCAGCCCGAGCCCCGAGCCCCGTCCAACCTCCTTGGTGGTGAAGAATGGCTCGAACGCCTTCGCCGCGATCTCCGGCGACATGCCGACCCCGCTGTCGCCCACCGTCAGCACGACATAAGTACCCGGGGTAAGGTCTTCGATCGGCGCTTGCGCCGTCACTTCCGCCCGGGCGGTTTCGATGGTCAGCAAACCACCCTCGGGCATGGCGTCGCGCGCGTTGATCGCCAGGTTCAGGATCACCAGCTCGATCTGCGCCGGATCGATCAGCGCCGGCTCGAGCTCCGGCAACAGGCGAAGCTGCAGCTTCACCCGGCTGCCGACGGCGCTCTGCACCAGGTCGCGCAGCCCGTTCACCAATCCGGTCAGGTCGGCGGCACGCGGCAGCAGCGGCTGGCGGCGGGAGAAGGCGAGCAACTGGCTGGTGAGGGTGGCGCCGCGCTCGGCCGCGGCGCGCATCGTTGCAAGCCGGCCAAGGGTTTTGGCGTCGGGCGGCAACGTCCGCTCCAGCAGGTCGATATTGCCCATCACGATCGACAGCAGGTTGTTGAAGTCGTGCGCCACTCCGCCGGTCAGCCGGCCAATCGCCTCGGACCGCTGCGCCTGGCGCAGGGCGCGTTCGATCCGCTCGCGCTCCGCCATCTCCGTCACCATGCGTGCGCTGGCTGCCTCGGCCGCTTCCTTGGCGTCGCGCAGGCGCTGCATCAGGCCTTCGTTCTCGCGGGAGCGGTAGGCCAGCAGCAACAGCAGGCCGCCGACGACGGTTGCGATCGCCGTCGAGGTGACGCTGAACACCCAGGCCTGCTGGCGCCACAGCCGCAACACCTTGTCTTCGCCGACCGAGACGTTGACGGCGACGGGGAACATCTTGAGCGCGCGGATTGCCAGAACGCGGCGCTTGCCGTCCAGCGGGCTGTCCATCAGCAGGGTGCCGGCCATGCCGTGCGCCAGCACCTCCGTGAACGGTGGCAGGTCGGCATAGCTCTGGCCGACGATGCTGTCGTTGTGCGGGAAACGAGCCAGCACGGTGCCGTCGCGCCGGTGCAGCAGGATGGCACCGTTCTCGGTCAGCTCCACGGCCTTATAGAAATCCTCGAAGTAGAGCAGATTGAGGAACGCCACCGCGGCAAACCGGTCGGAGCCGTCCGACTCCGGAACCGGGCGGATCATCAGTGCGGTCCAGGTCCCGTCCGGCATGCGGAAGGGAACGCTGAGCTGCAGGCCGGAGTGCGGCTGGTCGATTGTTGCGTCGATCGCCTGCTGCACATCGGGTGGGATCTTGATACGCAGCAGCGCCGGGGCCGACGAGTAGATCAGCCGGCCGGCTCGGTCGGCGATGGCCATTCCCGAGGTCTGCCGCACCATCTGGATTCGTCGGGCCAGCGTGGCGCTGAATGCGTCGGTCGCGCCGGCGGCGGATGCTTTGCCGCGGCGGAAATCCTCCGCCACGCTTTGCAGGATCAGATCCACGGTCTCCAGGGCGCGGCCGGTCTGTTCGGCGAACACCATGTCGAGTCGCGCCATCTGCTGCTCGGTCTGCGACAGCAGTTCCGCCCGTGTGTGCAACAACTGCTGAGCCGCCAGCGCCAGGATGCCGAGCAACAGCAGCACGGCCAGCGACTGCAATTGCCGGCTGATCCCGGTTGGCCGGAGGGCGCCGCGTCGGATTTGCATCGTCATCCCCGAACACACGGATGTGTGTTTCGCAAAATGCCGACAATTTCGCAAACCTTTGTTGCGGCTGACCTTACAATTTACGCCCCTTCGCCTACCAGGGCGTTATTATGGTGTTATTTGCGCGTGATGCCGAATCCCTGCCTGGCGCCGCGACCTCTCCCGCACAAGCGGGAGAGGTGAAGGGGGCTATGCCTGCACGATGACCCGGCCGTGCATGTGCGGGTGCAGGCCGCACATGTAGTCGTACGTCCCGGCCTCATTGAACCGGTGCGCGAAGGTTTCGTCGGTATCCATCGGGTGCGAGTGCAGGTTCAGCGTCGGACAGACGATGCTGTGCGGGATGTCGTCATGGTTTACCCAGGTCACGGTACTGCCCGGCTTCACAGTCAGCGGGGTGGGCGCGAAGGTGAAATTGTCGATCACCACCTGGGCATCATCGGCGCGCGCCTGGCGGGTGCGCGTGGTGATCAGCGCCAGCACGCCGGCACCGGCCACGGCGCGCAACAGCACTCGCCGGGAGGTCAGACGTTCCGTTTGCAACATGTGAGGTCATCCTATGCAAGCGGCGTATCGACGATCGCCAGCGGCGCGGCGGTGGCCACCAGGCTGACCCGCGCGATGCCCAGGTGCTGATGCAGTTCTCCGGCCGGCACCATCATTGGGCCGGGGCTTTTTGCGGTGCCGGGCGCCGGCTGCGGGAAGGCGGTGGAGCGCGCGGTGTGGAACGCGACGTGTCCTTCCACCTTCTGCATCACCTGGTGGATGTGCCCGTTCAGCACCGTCACCGAGCCGAATTTCTTCAAATAGCTCAGCGCCTGCGCGCCATCGGCGGTACCCCAGCCCCAGTCCTGATAGACGATCCACAGCGGCACATGCGCCATCACCACGATCGGCGTGCTGGCGCTCAGGTGGCCCACGTCCTTTTCGATCCATTCGAGCTGTTCCTGGCCGAGATTGCCGAGGCCGTTGCCCTTCAGGTTCACCACGTTGACCAGCCCGATGAAGTGGACGCCGTCGGCCTCAAAGCTGTACCAGCCGTCGCCTTTGCTGCCCTTGCCGAACCGGTTGAGATAACTCTTGCCGTCCTCTTCCAGGATGTCGTGCTCGCCGGGTACGGTATAGACGCTGAGTTTGGTGGCACCCATCAACTGCTGGGCGGTGTCGAACTGCGCCGGTTTCGAAAGATGCGAGATGTCGCCCGTATGGATCATGAAGGCGGGGCGGGTGGGCAGCGCCTCGACCTGCTGCAGGGCTTCCTGAAGCGTGGCTGTCGTGTTGGGGTTTGCCGCCTTGTCGAAACCCAGGTGGCTGTCGCTGATCTGTGCGAAAGTAAAACCCTTGACCGGCTGCGCGGCGTCGGCGCTGTCGATCAGTCGCGCGCGTGGCACGCCGCCGGCGACCGTCCAGACCATAGCGGTGCCGGCCCAGGTCATGCATTTCAGGAAGCCTCGGCGCTTGATATCGGCGCTGTTTGTTTCGTCGCTGCTCATGGGGATGCTGTCTCCGCTGCAACCGTACCCGCCCGGTGTGGGATGGCTGCATGCGATACCACCGGGCCCGCGTGGTTATTCCCGACCGGCGGGCGAAAAGTTTTAGCGGAGGCGCCCTGTTCCTGGTGAGCGACGCGGCACGGTTCATCAACGGTCAGGATCTCGCGGTGGATGGCGGGTTTACTGCCGGGCGGCCGTTCTCAGCGGGTTGGCGGATCGGCGGGCGCTCGCGCAGATGTCCGGCGTCGGGCCGGGCGCGGTCCCGAATGGATCAGCGCCGGCCGGCTTGCAGCAGCACTAAGATTTCGCCAGCGACAGATGGTATCCGCAGAGCACACCGTTCACGTCGGATTCCAGTCTGTCGCCGACGATACGTCCGGTCATCTCGATCGAGATTGTACGTCTACCAGAGGAACCCACCTGCTCCGAAGCGCGAAAGGTGCCGTCGCTCCGCACATCAGCCCGGAAAACGATGTTTTGTTGCGAATCATAGAGGAATTCCAGGTGCCCGTCGTGGATGCGTCATCCTCGCGTGCTTCCGTTCGCAACGTGGCGCGGTGTTGCCCTTGGTGACGGTCGGGGTTCCGATGTAGGTGCCGTCGAACGGGCTTGCCGCGAACGCGCTTGCACCGGCCAGCGTACCGGCCAGCAGGATGAGCAGCCATTGCCCGTGATCTGTCCATGAGATACCTCCGGCCATTATCTCGCAGTCGCATCGTCGTGATCAGCGGGTCGGCTGTCAAGAGCGTGCCCCGGGGCCGGAATCAGCCGCAACGACTGGATCAGTTCGGTATCGGCCAAACTCTGCCGTTCCGAAGGACGGAATGAAGGGAAGGAGTGCTCTCCGTCGCGCGGGCCGGGGGAGGCGCGCGACGGAGAGCCAGGCTGGGGCTCAGGCCGGAACGATTTGCCCGTTCTTGCGCCGCCGCCACCAGCCAAGGGTACCGATGCCTCCCAGCAACAGCACGAGCGAGCCGGGTTCCGGCATAGCTGTCACGATGGAGGGCGTCAGGCTTCCGAACAGGCCGTGTGCTTCATGCAGCACGCCGGCGGTGAAATAGAGGGTGCCGGGATCGCCGGCCATGCCGCCGTTGCCGATTGTGATATCCCACAGGTCTCCGATTCGAATGACCCCGCCTTTGAGGTCCTTCAGGGCACCGAGGAAGTCATTCGTGGTCTTGTCGAATACGTTGATCGTTCCGTTGCCAAAGTTCCCGACCAGCAAATCGCCGGCGAAGGCGCCCATGGTGTTTGGGGCGATTGCCAGGCCCCAGGGCGAGTTGAGCTTTCCGCCGCGAGATCAGCCGCTGCATGCCGGAGCCGTCCAGGTTGAAGCTATCGACGAAACCGTGGCCGGGGCCGGCCACATCGTCGTGCTTCGCCGCGTCTTGCAGCGCAAAGGTGACATACAGCTTGCCGTTCAGCACCTGAACGTTGAACGGCGCATAGCCCGCCGGCAACGTAGGATCGGTAAAGTGGGACACCAGGTTGAAGTTCTGGTCGTACACCTCGATCTGCCCGCTGCGGAAATTCGCTGCAAACAGGTGGTTCGTGCTGCCGCCCACGTTAGCGACGGCAAGCCCCTTATAGACCGCGCCGGTTCCGTGGTTGGAGTTGTCCACGGCCAGGACCGACTGCGAGAAATTCACGCCCGGCGACCAGCCGGAGATGGTGCCGTCCTCGGTGGCGAAGACGAACACCGCCGCGCCGGTCTTGCCGCCGGAACTGACGTTGAACCCGTCGCCGCCGACGAAAGCCTGGCCGGTCGGCGTGGCGGTGCCCGGCGTCTGCCCGGGCGGTGTGGCAATCGTCACCGGCGGGATCGCGTTGATCGTCACACTGCCGCCGCTGAGCGCGTAAATGCTGGCAAGGCCCGAGTTGTTATCCGAGATCCATAACGGACCGGTGGGACTGGACGAAACACCCCAGGGATTGATCAGGTTGGGATCGGTCTGCTCGGCCGGCACGAAGCCGTCCGAAACAAGGTTGGTCTGGGTGAAATCCACCGCCGCACGGGCGGCACCGCCGGTGGCGGCGAACAACAGGCCGAGCGTGACCGCGGCCGGCATGGTTCTGCGTGTCTGCACGACGGCTTCCTCCTCCAGGTACGGGGCGCGCCCCGAAAGCAGCGCCTCGCCGGATAGAGACGTGCGGGGCGGCGGGTTATTCCCCGGCCGCGACTTTCCATGGGCGGCCCGCTGGGCGTCGGGAATAAATCGGCGCAGCGTGAGTCGATGGCATTGGGCCAGGCGGGGGCGCAGGGCGCCAGGCGACGATGGCGGGCGGAATGGCGAGCATGGAGGCCTGCATACCGGCGCTGCGGCGTTACGCCCGGTCGCTGCTGCGCGACCGCGAGGAGGTCGATGACCTGGTGCATGATTGTCTGGTGCGCGCGCTCGATCAGTTCCACACGCGGCGTGAGGACGGCGATCTGCGGGCGTGGCTGTTCACCATCATGCACAACCTGTTCGTCAGTCGCGCGCGGCGGAATAAAACCCGTGGGCAAACGGTCTCTCTCGATGATGTGAGCGAGGACCGGCTGGGGATGCGGGCGAGCCAGGATGGGCACATGCAGACGCGCGATCTGTTGCGCGCGCTCGATGACCTGACGGAAGAGCAGCGCAGCGTGTTGTTGCTGGTCACCGTCGAGGACCTTTCCTACGGAGAGGTGGCGCAGGTTCTCGGTATCCCGATCGGCACGGTGATGTCGCGTCTGTCGCGCGCGCGGGAGCGGCTGCGCTTGCTGATGGAGGGCGAAGCCCCGCCGGTGCTCAGGAGGATTAAGTGATCGACCGGCAGCCCCCGATCGGCGACGACGAGCTGCACGCCTATGTCGATGGCCAACTCGATCCGGACCGGCGCGAACCGGTCGAACGCCACCTTGCGGCACACCCGAAGGCGGCGCGGCTGGTCGCTGCCTGGCAGGCGCAGCGGGCCGCGTTGCGCACGGCGTTCGCTGCCGATGCGGCAGAGCCGCTGCCGCCCAGGCTGAACCTGACGCACATCATAGGGGAACGGATGCAGCGCCGGCGGGCGCCTTGGCGGATTGCCGCCGGCATCGTGCTGGCGCTCGGCGCCGGTGGCGCGGCCGGCTGGTTTCTGCACGCACCGCCGCCACCGGGCAGGACCGAACTGGCGATGCAGGTGCTGAGGCAGGAGGCGCTGACCAGCCACATCGTCTATGCCCCCGACCGCCGCCATCCGATCGAGGTGGGCGCCGCCGACGAAGCACACCTCCGGCAGTGGCTGTCGAACCGGTTGGGCCAGACGGTCGCGCCGCCGGACCTTTCAGGGATCGGCTACCACCTGATCGGCGGCCGGTTGCTGGCCACCGAGCATGGCGGGCCGGCCGCGCTGTTCATGTACGACGATGCGCAGGGCAATCGGTTGTCGTTGCTGTTGCGGCCGATGGCGCGCGACCTGAGGGCGCCGCAAACCGAGATTGCACAGGGGGCGGTGAACGGCTGCGCCTGGATTAACAACGGCATGGGGTACGCGGTGGTGGCGGCGATGCCCGACACCGAGCTGGATCGCATCGCCGATCAGATCCGCGCCGAGCTGCGCACCGGTTGAGCCCACCGGTTGAGCCCACCGGTTGAGCCCACGGGGCACGGAATAGATCGGCGCCGGCGACGTCTCTATCGTTCGAGGTGTCGATGCTGCCGCCGGGAGACATTGCCATGCCGCCTTCGCTGGTCCGGGTGCTGTTCGGCGGCATGCTGCTGTTTGGGCTGGCGACGTTCGAGCCCGCCACGCCTGGCCGGGCTGGCCTGCTGTTCTCGATCGATCAGCGCTTCGGCAGCATCGGCTTTTCGGTCGATCACCTCGGGCTGTTCAGCTCGCAAGGACGGTTCGATCGGTTTACCTGCCGGCTGGACCTCGACCCGGCACATCCGGAGCGGACGCGGCTGCAGATCAGCATCGATGCCGGTTCGTTGGACATGCCGTGGGGTCAGGCGACGGACATGCTGCGGGCACCGGATTTCTTCGATGTCGCGCGTTATCCAATGATTTCCTACGTCAGCACGGCGGTCGCGCAGCACGATGGGCAGCATTACGCGATCAGCGGGATACTGGAGATACGCGGCATCGCCCGGCCGCAGATGCTGGATGCGCTGCTGCTGAGCCGGCGGACCGATCCGGTGACCCATGTCGAGACGGCGGAATTCGCGGTGACCGGACGGTTGAAAAGGTCGGATTTCGGAATGGTCGCCAACCAGGTGTTCATCTCCGATGCGGTGACGCTGAACATTCACGTGCGGATCGAGCTGCCGCACCGGGCGGATGCTGCCACCGGGGATGGCTGACCGGATTTTTTCAGCAATAGACCGGCTTGGTCCCGGGTACCGGCGAATAGCCGAAAGTGCCGCGCTTCAGGATCGCTTCCCGTCCGCCATGCGTGGCGATCCGCGCGGCCTGGTCGGCGCGCGCCATCCGGTCCGCGGCCTCCGGATCGACCACGCGGCGCAGTGCGGCCTCGCAATCGGCGACCAGGCCGCGATAGCCGGGATCGATGCCAAGGTCCCGCGTTTCCCGCGGATCCGCGTCGAGATCAAACAATTGCGGGCGCATGCCGACGTAATGCACGTATTTGAACGCGCCCTTGCGGATCATGAACGCACCGGTGGCCGCGCCCGCCGCGTGATACTCACTGAACACCGTGCGCGGCGGCGCCGTGCCGCGTACCACGTCGAACAGCGAATGCCCGGGCAAGCCGCGATCGTCCGGATGCGGGGGCGCCCCGACGCAGGAAAGGATCGTCGGAAAGCAATCGACCAGCGAGACGGGTGCGTGACAGACGAATCCTGACGGAATGTCCGGTCCCGCCATGATCAGCGGCACGCCAGCGGATTCCTCATACATCGTGGATTTGCCCCACAATCCCCGCACCCCGAGATTGTCGCCGTGATCCGACGTGTAGATCACCCGGGTGCCGGCATCCAACCCGGTCTCCCGCAGAGTTGCCAGCAACGTCCCCACATTCCGATCGACAAACGTCACCATGCCGAAATACGCCGCGATCGCCCGGCGGACCCGACGCTCATCGAATGCCTTGTCATACACCATGCATTCGCGGATCGCCTGGATGAACGGATGGCCCGGACGTTCGTCGGCCGCATACAGCTCTGGCCAGGGCACCGCATCCTCCGGGTACAGGTCGTAGAACTCCTGGCGCGCGATCAGCGGAAAATGCGGGCAGACCAGCGACACGAACAGGACCCATGGCCGATCCGCTGCCTGTCGTGCCGACGCGCGCAGCCAGTCCTGCGCCGCCGCCGTGATTCGGTCATCGTAGCCCTGATAGGGGGAATCCCCCGGCCCCGCTTCCTCGGCCATCCGCAGCGCGGCGCCGCGCACCGGCAAGTCGTCGCGGATGAGGCCGAGCAGGTCGCCAAGCCCATCGACCACATGCAGCGGCATCACCTCGTCATCGAAACCGTTGTCGTCGTCGGTGCTGCGGTAGTGCAGCTTCCCGATCGAGACGGAGCGATGGCCTGCGGCGATCAGCCGGTGGCCCCATGACGGCACCGACCCGTCGTACGGGATGGCGTTGTCCCAGAACCGTACCTGATGCACGTAGCGGCCGGTCGCAAAACTGGCGCGCGAGGGCACGCAGATCGGCGAGTTGCAATAGGCGCCGGTGAATTGCACGCCGCGCGCCGCCAGCGCGTCAAGGTTCGGCGTACGGATCATCGGATGGCCGTGGCAGCCCAGCACGCGCCGGCTGTGCTCATCGGACATGATGAACAGCAGGTTACTCGGTCGCATGCGTGTCTCCTTCGCGTGCGCGGTGTCGCTGATCGAATTGGTATAGTGGGCGCCCGATCGCGCCAAGCCGGCGGACTACAGCGACGTATCGGAATTGCCGGCAAGAACCCGTGGGAACAACTGGCGGAATGACCACGGCGCACCGGCTGTGGCGCGGTCGAGACGCAGCACGACATCGTAGCGGTCCGAGGGCCATGTCGCTGGGATGCCCGGCAAGCGTTGGCCACCCAACAGGCCGGGCAGCAACTCACCGGCGATCAGCTCGTGTTCCCAGCACACCAGGACAACACCGGTCATCGAGGCGATTTCCGCTGCCAAACGCGCTTCCTCGCCCTTCGCCCATCGGATTATGGCCGTGAGCAGCAGCCGGTCGGCGAGCGGCCGGATTGTCTGGTACGGACGCTGACTTGGGTGCCCGGCCGCCGCCAGAAGGCCGTCATAGGGATCCGGTTGCGCGGCATAGATGATGTCAGGGGTCGGATAATCGGCGCCGCTTGGCCCGGCGCCGAACCATGCGGCCCAGGCGCCGGCGCGTTGCCAGCCGCGCAGAACCAGGGATTTCGTCCGGCATGCCGTTCGCGGTCAGGCCTGGACCGGGCCAGTTCTCTCCGCCGTTCTCGGCGTGCCGGATGATCAGGATGGTCAGTGCGGACATGTCCACTTTGTCCTGTGGCAAAGCTTGCCGGCGATCCCTCACCGGCCGCGCTGCGCGATCCGACCCCCGATCGGGTCGCGCGCAGGCTCTCTCCCCCCGCGAAGTGCAGGAGAGGTGAAGGTCATCCGTACAAATTATCGGTCTGGTCCGCTGCGAGGTGCCCTGCGACGCGCTACATCGCGTTTCCCGCTTGCAACGCCTACGGCCGCTCATATTAAGACTTGCACAGATGCTGAAACTCCGTGTCATTCCCTGCCTGGACGTGAAGGACGGTCGCGTCGTCAAGGGCGTGAATTTCGTCGCCCTCCGCGACGCCGGCGATCCCGTGGAACAGGCGGCGATCTACGACGCGGCCGGCGCCGACGAATTGTGCTTCCTGGACATCACTGCCAGTCACGAAAACCGCGATACCATCCTTGATGTGGTGTCGCGCACCGCGGCCCGTGTCTTCCTGCCGCTGACCGTTGGCGGCGGCGTGCGCAGCGTGGAGGACATGCGCCGACTGCTGCTCGCCGGGGCGGACAAGTGCAGCATGAATTCGGCCGCTGTGGCGCAGCCGGACCTGGTCAATCAGGCGGCGCGGAAATTCGGCAGCCAATGCGTCGTGGTCGCGGTCGATGCCAAGCGATCGGGGTCCGGCACGTGGGAGGTGTTCACCCACGGCGGCCGGCGCCCGACCGGGATCGATGCGGTGGAATGGTGCCGGCAGGTGGCGGAGTCCGGAGCCGGAGAGATTCTGCTCACCAGCATGGACCGGGACGGCACCGGCCAGGGCTTCGACCTCGATCTGCTGCGCGCGGTCTGCGGTGCGATCCGGCTGCCGGTGATCGCTTCCGGCGGGGTCGGCACGCTGGAGCATTTCATTGAGGGCGCGCGCGCCGGGGCCACCGGGCTGCTGGCGGCAAGCGTGTTCCATTTTGGTAAATTCACCATCGCCGACGCGAAGGCGGCACTCGCTGAGGCTGGGTTGCCGGTCAGACTGCCGCGCCAGGCCGCCTAGGGGCGGCGCATGGCTAAGTCCGTCAAGAAATCGGTCAAGAAGAAGCAGGTCAAGCGGCAGCCGCTGAAGAAGCGGGGCGGGCGTTCGAAGGCGCCGGACAAGCGGGCAAAACCGATCGACCCGGCCGTGACTGCCGGCAACGGGGCTGAACCGTCCCGACCGACCCCTCCGCTGGGGATCGGCCCTGGATCGGTGGTGCTCGACCGGCTGTTCGCGGTGGTGCGGGAGCGGCGCCATGCCGACCCGGCGGTCAGCCACTCGGCCCGGTTGCTGTCCCGCGGGGTTGACAAGGTGGCGCAGAAATTCGGCGAGGAAGCGGTCGAGTGCCTGATCGAGGCGGTGGCGGGCCACCGCGATGCCGTGGTGGCCGAGAGCGCCGACGTGCTGTATCATCTGCTCGTGCTCTGGGTGGCGAGCGGGGTACACCCCGACCAGGTCTGGGCCGAACTGAAACGCCGGGAGGGCGTGAGCGGCATTACCGAGAAGGCGTCCCGTGCCCGCATTCTGCCGCTGGCGTTCGGGCTGGAGACGACGAAAATTCCGTGAAACCGCGGCCTGGGGAAGACGCGATGCCGGTCAGTGGACAACCCCCGTATGACGACAGCAACATTTTCGCCCGCATCCTGCGCGGCGAGATCCCGTGCAAGAAGGTGTACGAGGACGACTGGGCGCTGGCATTCCACGACATCAATCCGCTGGCGCCGGTGCATGTGCTTGTGGTGCCGAAGGGGCGCTACGTCTCGTTTGCCGATTTCAGCCTGAGCGCCGGCGATGACGAAATAGCCGGCTTCATGCGTGCGGTGGGAAAGGTGGCCAAGGAGCAAGGGCTGGAAGCGCCGGGATATAGGTTGCTCGCCAACATGGGCGCGCATGCCGGCCAGGAGGTGGCGCATTTCCATGTTCACCTGTTCGGCGGTCGGCCGCTCGGGCGGATGCTGGCGATCTGACGGGCCGCGCTCAACTCTTGGCTCCGGCGACCCGCACATGCCGTGGGTTCCGCCGGACGCCGCCCTGGTGTAAAGCCGGCGCCCCATGACCGCCCCCTTCCACCTTGCCGCACTGGAACCTCGTCTGACCGGCCCGATGGTTCTGGCGCTGCCGAAGGGGCGCATTCTGGCGGAATGTGGCGCTCTGCTGGCCCGCGCCGGAATTGCCCCGGCGCCTGATTACACCGACGAAGCCAGCCGCCGCTTGCGCTTTCCGACCAATGAACCGGATCTCGACGTGGTGCGGGTGCGGCCGTTCGACGTGGCGACCTTCGTTGCGTTCGGCGCCGCCCAGCTTGGAATTTGCGGCGCCGATGTGCTGATGGAATTCGATTACCCCGAGATCTACGCCCCCCTCGATCTTGGCATCGGCCGCTGCCGTGTCTCCGTGGCCGAACCCGCCGAGACCGCCGGCAGCGACGATCCGGGCCGATGGTCCGGGGTACGGGTGGCGACGAAATACCCCAACATCGCCCGGCGGCATTTCGCCGGCCGCGGCGTACATGCCGAGGTGGTGGCGCTGAGCGGGGCGATGGAGATGGCCCCCCGTCTCGGGCTGGCACGGCTGATCGTCGATCTCGTGCAGACCGGCTCGACCCTGAAGGCGAACGGGCTGGTGGAGACCGAAGTGATCGCCCCGGTGACCAGCCGGCTGATCGTCAACCGCACCGCGCTGAAAACGCAGCCGGAGGCAATCGGCGCCTGGATCGCCCGCTTTCGCGCGGCGCTTGGCCAGGCATGACGTGAGGCGGCTTGCCACCTCGGAGCCTGGTTTCGAGGCCCGGTTCGCTGCGCTGTTGGAATCCCGCGAGACCACGGATCGGGTGGATGAGGTGGTTGCCCGCATCATCAGCGATGTGCGGCGCCGCGGTGACACGGCCCTGAGCGACTATACGGCCCAGTTCGACGGACTGGCGCTGACCGCGGACCGGCTGCGTGTCACGGCTGAAGAGATCGACGCGGCAGTTGCTGGCATCGCGCCGGAGTTGATGGCAGCGCTTGATCTGGCAGCAACCCGGATCGAGGCGTTTCACCGCGCCCAGGTGCCGGCCGACCTGCGGATGACCGATGCGGCCGGGCTGAAACTCGGGATGCGCTGGGGGCCGTTGGACTCGGTGGGGCTCTACGTGCCAGGCGGCAAGGCGGCCTATCCCTCGTCCGGTACTGATGAACGCGGTTCCGGCGCGTGTCGCCGGCGTCGGACGGGTTGCCATGTGCGTGCCGAGTCCGGGGGATGCGCTCAATCCGCTGGTGCTGGCTGCGGCCAGGCGGGCAGGGGTGGCAGAAATCTATCGCGTGGGCGGCGCGCAAGCGATCGCAGCACTGGCGTTCGGGACCGCCAGCATCGCTCCGGTGGATCGTATTGTCGGTCCCGGCAACGCCTATGTGGCCGAAGCGAAGCGGCAGGTGTTCGGGCGGGTCGGGATCGATTCGGTTGCCGGTCCGTCCGAGGTGGTCGTGCTGGCGGAATACGGCAACGACCCTCGGCTGATCGCGGTGGATCTTCTGGCGCAGGCCGAGCACGACGAGGCGGCCCAGGCCATCCTGATCACCGACAGCGCCGCGCTGGCGGATGCGGTTGTCGCGGCGGTTGCCCGGGAGCTGCCGAGCCTGCCACGAGCGTCGATTGCCGGGGCGAGCTGGGCGGCGCATGGGGCGGTGATCCTGGTGCATGATTGGGTGGAGGCGGCCGGCCTGGTGAACCGGCTAGCCCCGGAGCATCTGCAAATGATGCTGATGGACCCGGAACCGGTCTTCGCGCAGGTGCGGCACGCCGGGGCTGTGTTCCTTGGCGGGTTCTGTCCGGAAGCGGTCGGCGATTATATCGCCGGGCCCAATCACGTTCTGCCAACCGGGCGGACCGCGCGCTTCTCTTCCGGCCTGTCGGTGTTCGACTTCCTGAAGCGCACGACATGGGTCGCTGTCGACCGGGCCGCGTTAGCGCAGGTGGGTCCAGCGGCGGTGGCTCTGGCAGAGGCGGAAGGGTTGCAGGCGCACGCGCGCAGTATCGCGCTTCGGCTCGGGCAGTCCTCCGTCAGTCCCGCCGCGGCGCTTGACCCGAGGAACCCCGGCCCTCATGTTCCGGGCCAGGACTGAAGCAAACGCGAGGGTTGATGTCGAAAGAAGATATGATCGAATTCAGCGGCATGGTTACCGAGCTGCTGCCCAATGCCATGTTCCGGGTCAAGCTGGACAATGAGCACACCATCCTGGCCCACACGAGCGGCAAGATGCGCAAGAACCGCATCCGGGTTCTTGCCGGCGATCGGGTCAATGTCGAAATGACACCGTACGACCTCAGCAAGGGCCGGATCACGTTTCGATTTAAATGAGCCGTGCGGCTCGGGTCGATTCAAATGAGCCGTGCGGCTCGGGTCGATTTAAATGAGCCGTGCGGCTCGGGCATTTAAATGAGCCGTGCGGCTCGGTCGATTTAAATGAGCCGTGCGGCTCGGGTCAATTCAAATGAGCCGTGCGGCTCGGGTCAGATTTCAAATGAGCCGTGCGGCTCGGGTCGATTTAAATGAGCCGCACGGCTCGGGTCGATTTAAGTGAGCCGTGCGGCTCGGGTCGGTTCACGTGAGCCGTGCGGCTCGGGTCGGTCAAGTGAGCCCTCCGGCTCTGGTCCTTGCCTCGGCAAGCCCGCGCCGGCTGGCCCTGCTGGCGCAGATCGGCGTGATTCCCGATCGCATTGTGACGCCTGAGATCAATGAGGCGCCTCAGCCCGCCGAATTGCCGCGACTGTGTGCGCAGCGTCTTGCCCGGACCAAGGCTGCGGCGGTCCAAGCCCCGGGCAGCCTGGTGCTGGCAGCCGATACTGTGGTTGCCGCCGGACGCCGCATTCTCCCGAAAGCCGACACCATTGAACAGGCGCGCGCCTGCCTGACGCTGCTGTCGGGCAGGCGCCACCGCGTGATCACCGCCGTCGTTCTAATGGGGCCTGATGACCGGCAGCGGGAGCGTGCGGTCGAGAGCGTCGTGGCGTTTTCTCGGCTGAGCTCTGCACAGCTTGGCGCGTATCTGGACAGCGGCGAGTGGCAGGGCAAAGCCGGCGGCTATGCGATCCAGGGGCGCGCCGCCGCGTTCATCCGGTTCCTCTCCGGCAGCTATTCCAATGTGGTCGGGCTGCCGCTGTTCGAGACGGCACAGCTTCTGCGCGGCGCCGGCTGGGAGCTGCCGTGAGCCTTCGCATCCTGGCCGCCGCCAGTCCGGGTGAGGTTCGGGTGGCCGTGGTGAAGGGGGCGGAGCTGCTGGACTACGCGCTTTGGCGTCCGGGTGCGCCCGATGGGGTTGGGGACCTACATCGGGGTCGGGTGATCGCCCGTGTGCCAGCCATGGCTGGCGCATTCGTGGCTCTTAACGCCAGTGACGCCGGTGACGGCCGGGAGGGATTCCTGCCGGACAGCGAGGGCGGCGCAGCGGCGACCGCCGGCATCGTTCTGGGCGTCCGCGTGACCCGGGCGGCGCAGGGCGGGAAGGGGCCTCGTCTGTCTGCCCGTCTGGACGAGCAGGACCGGAGATTGGCCGGTACCGGGCCGCCGGCGATGCTTCGGCGCGGCGCCGGCGCGGTCGACCGGCTGGCCGGGTTATATCCGGACGCGCCGGTGCAGGTGGACGACCCCGGCTTGGCCGCCGCGCTGCGTCCCGCTTTGGGTGAGCGGGTCGCGCTGGTTCTACGTGCGTTCGATGATGAGCTGGAGAACGCGATTGAGGCGTTGGCCGGTTCGTCGGTTGAGTTGCGCGGCGGTGGGCGGCTGCATGTGCATCCGACACCGGGGCTGGTGGCGATCGATCTCGATGCCGGGGGGGCGAGCGCCGAGCGACGCGGCAAGACGGCGGCGCAGGCATCGTTCAACCGGGCGGCGATTCCGGAACTGGCGCGGCAAATCCGGTTACGCAATCTGTCCGGCGCGATCCTGGTCGATCTCGCCGGAATGCCGGCGCGGCGGCGTGTAGCGCTGGGGCCGGAGCTTGCGGTAGCGCTGGCGGCCGACCCGCTGCGCCCGCGTTTTCTTGGTTTCACGGCGCTCGGGCTGGCCGAGATCCTCCGCCCACGGGTGCACCCGCCGTTGCACGAATTGCTGGCCGGCCCGCATGCGGCGGGTTTGGCGGCGCTGCGTCGCGTCGCCGCGGAAGCGGCAGGGGCCCCCGATCGGATGCCAGTGCTGATCGCCGCGCCCGCCATCGTTACCGCGCTGCAGTCCGACCCGATGGCGCTGCCGGACCTTGCGCGGCGCACCGGTCGGCCCCTGATTCTGCGGTCGGACCCCGCCCTTGCGGGATGGCGCCTGGAGACGAGAGATGGCTGATGGCCCCAACTGCCCGGTCTGCGGCAAGCCCGCCGCGGATCGCCCCTCGCCCTTTTGCAGCAAGCGCTGCGCTGATGTGGACCTCGGCCGCTGGCTGACCGGGGCGTATCGCGTTCCGGAGGTGCCGTCGGAGCTTGACGAGGATCTGCTGCCGGATCCTCCTGAGGCGGCTTGATTGGCCACCGGCCTTGCGGTATGGCCCCTGCGGCTGCCGGCGCCCAGGTAGCTCAGTTGGTAGAGCATGCGACTGAAAATCGCAGTGTCGGTGGTTCAATTCCGCCCCTGGGCACCATGACTCCAAAACAAGCCGGTGACTCGATGTAGGGCGTGTGTGGACGGCCTTTTCGGTGCAAGGGGCTGGGGAGAGATTTTTTCTGACCTGGTGCGATTGCGGTCGTGTGTCCGGCCTGTTTGGTGCGGCACTCGGCCGCTGGCCCAGATGGGTTCCGCGATCCACTCCCAAACGGAACAGCGGCCTTGATGGCCACCACCCTACGCGGGTTCTGTGGATCGTCGGATCGACCGATCAGCATCTCTTCCTGTCAGCCCTGCACCGGCGGCACCAACGAGCGGGTCAGGTGGTCGCCGGGGGGCACAATCCCGGCCGGCGATACGCCTCGCCGCGCGTCATCATGGCCCACACGATGCGGGCCATCTTGTTGGCCAGCGCGACCGCCGCGAGCTTGCGCGGCCGCCTCGCCAGCAAAGCCAAAAGCCACGCGGAGGTTTTGCCCGGCTTGGCGTGTCGGATCACCGCGGTTGCCCCCAGCACCAACAATTGGCGCAACCGTTCGTCGCCGGCGCGGCTGATGCCACCCAGACGCGTCTTGCCGCCGGTGGAGTGTTCCCGCGGCGTCAACCCCAGCCAGGCCGCGAAGTGCCGCCCGGATTGGAACTGGGTGAAATCCACCCGCAGCACCAGGCTCAAGGCACTGATCGGCCCGATACCCGGAACCTCCGCCAGCATCTTGCTTGTCGGCGTCGCCTTGTGTTGTGCGGCAAGCCTGGCGTCGATCTCGGCCAACCGCGCCTCGAGCCGGTCGATCTCCCGCCCGAGCAGCGCCAGGGCCTCTGCCGCCGGACCTGGCAGCGACCTGTCGCTGGCGGCATCGGCGCGCAATTGCGCGAAACCTTTGTCGCCAACCGGCGCGACCAGGCCGAATTCGGCGGCATGGCCACGCACCGCGTTGACCAGTTGTGTGCGCTGAACGATCAGCAGCTCGCGCACCGTCAGCAGCATCGCCTGCGCCTGCTGCCCGGCCGATTTTACCGCGACCTGGCGCATCCCTGGCCGCGCCGCAGCCTCGCTGATCGCTTCGGCGTCATTGCGATCGTTCTTGCCACGCTTGACCAACGGCTTGACGTATTGCGGCGGGATCAGCCGCACGCCATGGCCGAGCGCCTGCAGTGTGCGGCCCCAATGGTGCGAGCCGCCGCAGGCTTCCAGGGCTACCTCGGTCGGTGGCAGGGCTTCGAAAAACCCAACGACCTCCTGGCGGCGCAGGGTCCGCCGCAGAACCGGACGGCCCTCTGCATCAACCCCGTGCAGCGTAAACACAGACTTGGACGTGTCGATGGCAATGCGCTTAATCTCGGTCATGGACGGCTCCGGTTCAGGTTTCGACAGCCGAACCTTGGCACAAGATGCCGCGGGGCCGTCCACCCCAACGGATAAGCGCAGCGCATTCCGCCGTCCCGTGCGGCGGAATGCGCTACGCTTTCCGCCCTTGTATGGGGCCTCCTCTGTCAAGTTCTACTTCATAGATCGATTTCCAGTTTCTTTGTTCGACTGACGTGACGTTTCTCCGTCCCGACCTGCGGCTCCGATGGGCGCCGCGCGGAGCCGGGGTCAGGGATGGCCGCAGGCCACCGCCGGCGGCGGCGCGAAGCGTCCTTGACGCCGGCGAGCACGGTGCCAGGCTGGTCACGCGCGGGCAAACCGTCGGCACTGCCATTCGATCGGAGGGGAGCTTGCCCTGCGCCGCGCAAAGCAATCGCGTGGCAACCTTGTATTCGGCCGATCCGGTTGGATCGATACCATGATGCAGACATTCGCATCGGCGGCAAAGCTCCGAGCGGCGGGCCCATTCTACAAAAGCGGCACCAGGGCCGTGGGCGGAAGCGGGACACCGCCACCTCGGATCGTCATCGGCAATGCCTCGTCCGCGAAGCAGACGGGCGCCGAACCCTTGTTGTGTCCTCCTGTGCAAGTTCCCTTGCAGGTCCCTGTTGGGGCAGGTCCCTGTGGGCAGGTCCCTGTTGGGGCAGGTCCCTGTTGGCCGGTCGTGTCAGACGGCCGGATGCAGCCGCATGCCGGCGGGCAGTTCACCGCTGGTGACATACTTCCACAGTGCCACCAGCAGCTTGCGGGCCAGGGCGACGATCATCACCTTGCGGGTGATGCCGCGCCGGTCCGCGGTGCGCTGGCGATACCACTTGACCAGATCGCAGTGCGGCTGATGCACCAGCAGACGCCAGGCCAGTTGGATCAGACCGCGCCGCATCCGGCCGTTGCCGGCCTTGGCCAGGCCCTGCTCGCGCCGCCTGCTGCCGCTCTCGTCGGGCGAACCGGTCAGCCCGACGTAGCGGGCCACCGCCCGTCGATCCCGCAACTGTCGCGACAGCACCTCCAGCGTCAGCATCTCGGCGGTCTCGATGCCGACGCCGATGATGCGCGCCAGCAACCTGATCATCGCATCCGGCGCGCTGCGCGGCGCCGGTTGCAGCCGTTCCAACCGTGCCGCCTCGAGCTCCGCGATCCGCGCCTTGATGACCTCCCGCCGGTGCATGCAGGCGCGCAGCTCGGCCAGCGTGTTGGGCGGCAGCGGCTGGCCCTCCGCCGTGCGCCGCGACGCCAGCGTCGCCGCCGCCCGCTTCAGCTTCACATTGAAGCCGCGCACCCCGTGCAGCGCCAGCAGCGAGGTCATCCGGTTCACCAGCCGGGTCGCCTCGACCACCAGGCGGTCGCGTTCGCGGATCGGACGCCTGGCATCCTCCGCCTCGATCGAGGGCACCGCCACCATGCAGCAATGCTTCGGCTCCCCGCGCAGCCAGCCGAGCAGGGCCCGCAGCAGCAGCCCAAGGTCGAGCCGATCCGATTTCGCCCGCCGGTGCTCCCGCGAGACCGGGATGCTGGTCGGATGGATCACCTGGCACTCGATGCCACGGGCGCGCAGCCAGCGGGCCAGCCAGAACCCGTCACGGCCAGCCTCGTAGGCAACGCAAATCCGATCGATCCGCCGGCCGGCGGCGATCGCCTCATCGCGCCACCGGTGCAGCACACCGAGCAGCGCATCGGCGTCGGGGACCAGCTTCTTGCGCGGCTCCCGACGCAAGCCCGGCACCACACCGCCGAGCAGCCAACTCGACCGGCTCAGTTCGATTGCTGCGATGAGCGTGCTATCCTGGTCCAGGGCGACGAGGGACCGGCTGAGGTCGTTGAACTTTGGCATAAGGGCACTCCACCGAACGCGTTGCAGATCGCGACGATGGTGCCATGTCCTCGTCGCCTGCCCCATAGCATCTACTGTTCATTACCGTTCACGCATGACCGGCCGGTGCTCGTGCGGCCCGCCCTGCCGTGTTCCCGTCACGT
>CAVXTC010000026.1:0-161262 GCA_963764525.1 uncultured Pseudomonadota bacterium
TTCATGGTTTCCACACACGCGCGGCAAGATCTGTCTGTGCGATGCACGGCGTCTTTGCCTCCCGGCGCGAGAGGGCGTAAATCCGCCCGCTGCTTGTCGGAGGGGAACGAGGCGGGTGGAGACGGTCGATTGCGTCGTGGTGGGGGCCGGCGTAGTCGGCCTGGCGATAGCCCGCGCGCTGGCGCTGGCCGGCCGCGAGGTCATCGTGCTGGAAGCCGCCGACGGCATCGGCACAGAAACGTCCTCGCGCAACAGCGAGGTGATCCACGCCGGCATCTACTATCCCGCCGGCAGCCTGATGGCGCGGTTCTGCGTTGCCGGCCGCAAGGCGCTATATGCCTATTGCCGCGAAAAAGGTGTGCCGCACCGCAATTGCGGCAAGCTGATCGCCGCCACCAATGCGGAAGAAGGCAACCGACTCGCCGGCATCCGTCAGCGCGCGGCGGTGAACGGCGTCGATGACATGCGCATCCTGACGGCGGCGGAGGCGCAGGCGATGGAACCCAACCTTGTTTGCACCAGCGCGCTGCATTCGCCCTCGACCGGGATTATCGACAGTCATGCGTTCATGCTCGCGCTGCAGGGCGATGCGGAGAACGCCGGCGCGGTGCTGGTGTTCTTCAGCCCGGTCAGGTCGGGGCGCGCGGTGCGCGGGGGAGTCGAAATCGACGTGGGGGGCGCCGACCCTATCACGCTGCGCTGCCGGCTGCTGGTGAACTCGGCCGGGCTGCATGCACCGGCACTGGCCGGGCGGATCATCGGGGTGCCGCCCGAGCGCGTGCCGATGGCGTATTATGCCAAGGGCAACTATTTCACGCTCTCTGGGCGGTCGCCGTTTTCGCGGCTGATTTATCCCGTACCGGTGCCGGGTGGCCTGGGGGTGCACCTGACCATCGATCTTGGCGGCCAGGCGCGGTTCGGGCCGGACGTGGAGTGGATCGACACGATCGATTACTCGGTCGATCCGCACCGGGCAGACGGGTTCTATGCAGCGGTACGCCGCTATTGGCCGGGGCTGCGGGACGGTACGTTGCAGCCGGGCTATGCCGGCATCCGGCCGAAGATCGTGCCGCCGCACACGGCAGCGCAGGACTTCGTGGTGCAGGGGCCGCAGACGCACGGGGTTCCCGGGCTGATCAACCTGTTCGGGATCGAGTCACCCGGGCTGACGGCTGCCCTGGCACTGGCCGATCATGTGCTGGAGGTGGCGGCCACGGGGTAATGCGCGGCACCGCCAAGGCCCTGGCGACCTCTGACGTCGTGCGCGGGCCTGACCCGCGCACCGAACGCAAGGTCCGGACCGTAGGACGACCCTGCGCTGGATGGCCGCATCAAGGCCGGCCATGACGTTAAATTCCCCCGAAATCGATCAACTGCCGCACCGGCGCTCCGGATTTCAGCTTCGCAAACCCCTCATTGATCTCGTTCAGTTTGATACGGCCGGAGATCAGGTGGTCCAGCTTCAGGCGGCCCTGCTGCCACAGGTCCAGCAAACGCGGCATGTCCACCCGGAACCGGTTACCGCCCATCGAGGTGCCCTGGATCTTGCGGTCGCGCAGGAAGTCCGCGCCGTGCAGCTCGATTTTGGTGCCGAACGGGATCATCCCGATGATCGTCGCCGTGCCGCCGGGGCGCAGCATCTCGAATGCCTGCTCGGCGGTGCGCTTGCTGCCGATCGCCTCGAACGAATAGGGCACACCGCCGCCGGTCATTTCCTTCACGGCCTCCACCGGATCAACGTTGGAGGCATTGATGGTATCGGTCGCCCCCATTTCCTTGGCGATTTCCAGCTTCGACGCGACCGTGTCGATCGCAATGATACGTGCCGCCCCGGCCAGCGCCGCCCCGTTCACCGCCGACAGCCCGATGCCGCCGCAACCGATCACCACTACCGTGCTGCCGGGTTCCACCTTGGCGGCGTGGAAGATCGCACCGACGCCGGTCATCACGCCGCAACCGACCAGCGCGGCGCGATCCAGCGGGATGTCGTCGCCGATCTTCACCATCGCATGTTCGTGCACCAGCATCTGCTCGGCGAAGGCGGACAGGTTGAACACCTGGTTGAGCACGTCGCCCTTCCAGCGCAGCCGGCGTGCGGCACCCGGCAGCAGCTTCACTTCGGTGTTCTCGCATAAATTCGGATGTCCGGTCATGCATTGCGGACACTCGCCGCAGAACACCGACAGGCAGGTGATCACGTGATCGCCCGGCTTCACGTAGGTGACGTCCTCGCCCACCGCTTCCACGACCGCGGCGGCCTCGTGGCCAAGCACGCAGGGCATTGGGGTCGGATAGAGCCCGTCGATGAAATGCAGGTCGCTGTGGCACAGTCCGGCGAAAGCCGTGCGCAGCAGCACTTCACGGCGCTTCGGTTTTTCGATCTCGACTTGTTCGATCGACAGCGGTGTGTTCGGTTCGTGCAGGACCGCGGCTTGCATCAGTATCCTCCCTCTCTGGCTTGAGGCGGCGGCAGCTTGTCACTACTCTGCCCGGCCACACAACCGGGTGGTGCCGTCATGGACGATCTGACCCCGACTGTCGATATCCTGCGCGATCTCGACCGTCGCCGGCTTGCATCCGCTGCACCACCCGAAGGAACACGCCGGCGCACATCTGTTCGTCGAAGGCCATGGCGCCATGCTGCGCACCGCGGACGGCCGCGAATACATCGACGGCCTGTCCGCGCTGTGGAACGTGAATGCCGGTCATGGCCGCAAGGAACTGGCCGACACCGCAGCGCAACAAATGGAGAAGCTGGCGTACTTTCGTCGTCACCGACGGGACTAACACTGCGACCAAGAGGTTGGCCCACCCTGGCGATCGCCACAGCATTGAGTTCCAATCCCAGCTATTGCACCATTCCAGTGGTGCCGACCAGAGCACAGCGACGAAGTACACCAGCCCGGTCATCCTGGATGGCAGTGAACCCCGGCTCCACGACCGTCCGTGAGAACAGCGACAGCGCCAGCAGCATCAGCGCGCCTTTGACGCCGATGTAGAGAAGCAAGGGGAGAATCACCAGCAGCCAGGATGACTTGCGCAAGCTGACAGCGACGATCCCGATGATCGCCATGACGTAGCCATAGGCGATGATGTGCATCAGCGTGCCGACTGACTTCAGACTGCCTCGGTAAGCCGTGATGTTGAAGAACGGTTGCGTGTTGAAGTTCACCACATCCTGCGCTCTTCACGATCCTATGTTGTGCCTCAACGCGCCACAGGACGGTCAGCTTGTGGCCAGTGAAGACGATATCGTCATGCCCCAATGGCTGGCGGCGTGGCGGCGGTTGGCAAGTCGCGGGTCTACCAAGGGTCACGCAAGATCGGCCAGCTTCGCTATCCGCCCTACGCATCCCATCTCAGTCTGCGGAAGTAGTGAGGGGCGGCCGGGGCCGCCCCCTTGGTCTTTACGACGTTGCAGCCATTTGCTGTTGTGACTGCAAAGCCGGATTGTTTGTGTTGAAGACGAACTGCGATGCAGTCAACTGACTGGGATCGACGCCAGCCACTTGGATAGTATCCTGTTGATACGACACCGTCGAACCACCATTGCCGTGGGAACTAATCGAAACGTTGGTGAAGTCGGCCGGTGACATAGTGTTTTCGAAGTCGATCTTATCGGTCGAGGGATTGAAGTCGGTGATCGTATCGTTGTAGCCGGATCCGCCTAAGAAGACGAACTCGTTCGATGAACCACCGTTACCACTTAACTGCTGATTCATACCAAGGCCAGCGACGATTGTATTGTCCACGCCGGGTGATCCAGCTATCTGGGCGTTGTCGTCGTTGGTGCCCATGACAAGTTGCGGTGCACTATCGTTCGGCGATGCGACATCGCTGGAATGACGTTCCGTGGCGATGAAGGCGTTTGGTTGTATGACCGAAGTGTTGGTGTCGCGGGTGATCAGATCAGACAGTGTGGTGTTTTGAATCTGGCTCATCAGTTGAGAACTGAAGCCTTGGTTTTGGAAGAAGTTCTGGTCGCCATCACGTAGATTCTCAAACTGCTGTGCGATGACTGCCTGAAACGTCGGCCCCACCATCGAGCCACCGGGCGCGGGGTCTTCAGCGAGTCCGCCGACGAATAGATCGACTTGATCCACGCTGCCGTAGACCTGCTGAAGCTCGCCTGCCAGTGTCGTATCACTGGTGATTTGATCGAATGATGTGTACGGCGTCAGACCAAGCGCCTCACGCGTCTGATTCAGCGTAGCGATGCCGAGATCACGCTCACGTAGGATGTCGATCGCTGCCAGATCGCCCTGATCGCCGGGTGGATTGGCATTGAGCATGTTGCGTAGATCGCTGTTGATCGTTGCGCCTTCCTGCTGCGAGAAGTCTTGCGCCAAGTTCCGCAACAAAGCGTCGGGGCCGCCGTTGATCCCATAGCTCGTGGTGGGCTCACCGGACGCTGCGATCAGGTCTTGTTGTTCCAGCACTGTGCCGTCATTGGCGATCTTCGTTTCGGTCGGCGAGATGATCGAATGACCGAAACGATAAGCGGCGGTGGAGAACTCTTCGAATATCTGCGGCGAGACATTCTGATTGTAGCCCCGATACGGCGTTAGCGTGCTGGGGCCGAGAAGCGCCGGTAGGAACTCGCTATAGACAATGTTTTGGTATTCCGCCGTCGTGATCGCACGCGCCATATCGTACAGTTGGTCACCGGTCAGGCTGGTGTCTTGGGCGTGCAGTTGGCCGACCCAGTAGTTGTGTTCGCGCATGAACAGAACATCGAGCGAGGTCAGATCGGGGTTCTCAGCGGCACGCACATCGCCGCCCATAAACTGACCATCGACGACGGGCAGATTGCCACCGTTCGACGTTATCAGCGTGCCATCGGGGTTTCGCAGAGACGCAGCGGTGGTCGGGTCAGACCCATAGACCTGTGACAGATCGAGATATTGGGTGACCGAATTGACGGCATTGCCGGTGGTCGGGTCAACCTGCGCGCGTACGATGCTGATCTGACTGCCCGGCGGCAGCGAAGGGTCATCGCTCGGCACCGTCATGCTCAGCATGTTCGAGCCGTTCGGCGCGGCCGTCTGATCGTTATTGAGATCAATGTCGTGATCAATGAACTGGCCGAACGCGTACATGTATGCCGAACGACCAGCCGGATCGTTGGCGTTCCGATCATTGGCGAAGATCGTGTTGCTTATGATCCGCGGATTGGTTCCATCGACCGGTGTGTCAGTGGTACCCGGTGCGAAGTTGGGCGCGGCGATACGTGTCTCATCCGTGCCGGCTGCGCCGAGCGTCGGATTGGTTGGATTGTTGCCGGAACCGTCGATTGAATAGATGGATACATTGTCGAAACCGGCATCGGAGTCAGTGAGGGTTGTCCCCCAATCCGTGGTGGTAACTGTGGCTGTCATTTCTTTGGGAATCCTTAAAGGTGTGATGATCCGCCGCGCGTGATCAGGGCGGATCACGCGGGCCTTGAAACGTCCGATAGATGATGGTGTGGAGGGACCGCATGCCGTTCCCCTTGTCTTAAGTATCTCGCTTTGACCGCCATCTGCGCCGGGTGTCAAAGGCCAGTGGCGGGGAATCGTTAGTTTGTCGTTTCACTGCGCATTGAATCGCGTCATTTGGGACGATATTCATATTTCATCCGCTAGTAGGCACGACCGTGCAATGATATTTTCTGCACGCCAAAAAAGGGAACTGCGGAATCGAACGAGAGCGCGTTCAAGACCGCGCGCTACTACTGGAAGCGCATGGGCAAGCCGGGGAAAGTGAAGATCATCTCTCGCTACTACGGCTATCATGGCGTCACGATGGCGGCGATGAGCGCAACTCAGCTTCCCGGCTACGCGAAGATGTTTGGCCCGCTGGTACCGGAGTTCATTCAGGTGCCCCCGCCTTATGCGTATCGCTGGCCGGGCAATGGCGATGCGGGGATCGAAGCTGCGGAGGCGGTGGAAAAGACCATCGCCGAGCATGGCGCCGACACCATCGCCGCAGTGATCGCGGAGCCTGTCATGGGTGGAGGCGGCGTGATCGTTCCCCCCGCAACCTATTTTCCTCGGCTGCGCCAGATCTGCGACAAGCACGAAGTGCTGCTGATCGCCGATGAGGTGATCACCGGCTTTGGCCGCACCGGGCGCTGGTTTGCGCTCGGGCACTGGAATGTGGAGCCGGACATTGTGTCGTTCGCCAAAGGCGTTACCAGCGGATATTTGCCGCTCGGCGGCATCATCCTGTCGCAGCGCGTGCACCGTGCGCTGGACGAGGCGCCAATGGACGAACGCTACATGCACGCGGCGACCTATTCCGGGCATCCGACCTGTTGTGCCGTGGGGCTGGCCAACATCGACGTTATCGAGCGCGAGGGGCTGGTGGAGCGGGCGGCCGTGATGGGCCGCAAGCTGCTGTCGGGGCTGGAGACGCTGAAGAGCTTCCCGGTGGTCGGCGAGGTGCGCGGCCTCGGCATGATGTGCGCGGTGGAGCTGGTGGAGGACCGTGGCAGCCGCAAGCCGGCAGCCGGCCTGGGTGCCAAGGTTGTGGCCCAGGCGGCGGAGCGCGGGCTGCTGCTTCGCCAGCGCGGCGGCGGCACGATGGGCGGGATCACCACCGGCGATACGCTGATGACGGCGCCGCCGCTGATGACTCCGGAGCCGACGATCGAACGGATCGTGCAGACCCTCGGCGACTCCATCGCTGCGGTGATCTGACACCCATCCCCTTTCCCGCGCGCGGTGTGGGGGATTCCTTGCCCGCCGGACATCCGCTCGCCTATGCTCCCGGTGCACGGCAGTCATTCTGCCGCAAAAGCAGGGGAGACCAGATGTTTCGCCACAGCACCACGCTGGCCGTCGGCGCCGCCGTTTTGGCCGCGCTGATCGGATTTGCCGGCCCGACCCGCGCGCAACAGGTCAAGAGTCCGACCATGGATGCCATCAAAAGCCGCGGCCAGCTTGTCTGCGGCGTCGATACCGGTATTCCGGGTTACGCCTTCCAGGATTCGTCGGGGAACTGGAAGGGGCTCGACATTTCCTATTGCCGCGCCATTGCCGACGCCGTGCTCGGTTCGCCGGACAAGGTGAAGTATATCGGGACGACATCGAAGGTGCGCTTCTCGGTGCTCGCGTCCGGTGAGATCGACGTGCTGATCCGCAATTCCGAATACAGTTTCATTCGCAACACCCAACTTGACTTGCAGGAGCCGGTGGCGAATTTCATCACCGCACAGACCTTCATGGTGAAGAAAAGCCTCGGCGTGCAGCACCTGAAGGACCTGAACGGTGCCACCATCTGCCTGCTGACCGGCACCACGCTTGAAACCAACATCGCCGACTACAACCGTGCCAACAACATCAAGATCAACACGCTGCTGTTCGACAAACCGGAGGAAGCGTTTGCCGCCGCCGATGCGGGCCGCTGCGACGGCTACACCGACGACGGCGGCTCGGTTGCCGCGGCGCGCTCTACCATGAAGGCGCCGAACGACTGGATGTTCCTGCCGGAGACGATCGGCGGCCTGGAACCGCTGGGTCCGTTCACCCGCAGCGGTGACGAGAACTGGACCCGGCTGGTGAAGTGGGTCCACTACGCGATGCTGGAAGCCGAAGTGCTGGGCATCACGCAGGCCAACGCCGACGAGATGAAAGCCAAGGCCGGAAACAATCCCGACCTGCGGCGCTTCTTCGGTATCGAGGGCGATTTCGGCAAGCTGCTCGGCGTCGATAACGGGTGGTCGTACCGCATCGTCAAGGACGTCGGCAACTACGGGGAGGTGTACGACGACTATTTCGGCAGCAAGGGTCTTGGCCTGCCGCGTGGCATGAATTCGCTATACAATCATGGCGGGCTGCAGACGCTTCCGACATGGCATTGATGACCGGAGCAGGCATTCCGGTCCTGGCCGTCTGAGGTGGTCAGGCGCGCGTCCCGGAGCGCCCGCGCGGGGCAATGGCTGCTGCTGGCGGCAGTGGCCATTGTTGCCTGGCTGCTGATCGCCATGGCTGCGTCCAACATGGCGCGGCGCAACACTTCGTTCGGCTTTGGTTTCCTTGCCGACCACGCGAATTTCGACATCCCGTTTCACCTGGTGGGCTGGAGTGTCGGGAACACCTACGCCTGGGCACTGCTGGTCTGCGTGCTCAATACCTTGCTGGTCTCGGCGATGGCGATCGTGGCGGCGACGCTGCTCGGGCTGCTGGTCGGCATCATGCGGCTGTCGAGCAACTGGCTGGTGCGCAACATCGCGCTCTGGTTCATCGAGTTCGTGCGCAACACGCCGCAGCTTGTGCAGATCATCTTTTGGTACGTGGCAATCCTGCAAAGCTTGCCCCCGCCGCGGCGGAGCATCGCACTGCCAGCCGGGCTGCTGCTGAACATCCGCGGCATGTATCTGCCGCGGTTGATCGAGGGAAGTTGGGCCGGGGTGCTTTGGCCGCTTGCGCTGGCGCTGCTGATCGCAATCCCATTGCTGTGGCGCGCCACGCTGCGGGGGCGGCCGGTGGGCGCGAAGGCGCTGCTGCTTGTGCTGCTGTCGGCAGGATTGTTTGCCGGCGGCATTGCCGGGTTCGATCGGCCGGCGCTGCACGGATTCAACATCGCCGGCGGCGTGCAGGTGCCGCCCGAGCTGGTGGCGCTGTGGGCCGGCCTGTCGATCTATGGCTCGGCGTTCATCGCCGAGATCGTGCGCGCCGCCATCCTGTCGGTGGACAAGGGCCAGCGCGAGGCGGGCCTCAGCCTTGGGCTGCGCCCAGGCCGGGTCCTGACCAAGGTGGTCCTGCCGCAGGCACTGCGGGTGATCATCCCGCCGATGACCAGCCAGTACATGAACCTGATCAAATCCAGCTCGCTGGGCGCCGCCGTGGCGTATCCCGAGTTGTTTCAGATCTTTGCCGGGACCGTGTTGCAGCAATCCGCCCGCGAGGTCGAGGTGATGATCATCCTGATGGCGGTGTTCCTGTCGATCAATCTCGCCGCCTCGGCATTCATGAACTGGTACAACCGCCACGTCGCGCTGGTGGAGCGATGAGCGACGCCGCGGCCACGGCCGGCCGGTTCATGCCGCCCAGCGCACGGGACGAGAGTGCCCCGTCGCGCATCGTGGGGTGGGTGCGTGCCAACCTGTTCAACTCGCGACTGAACACCGTGCTGACGTTCATCGTGCTGGGGATCGCTTGGCTGGTGCTGCCGCCGCTGTTCCGGTGGGCGGTGAGCCACGCCACCATAACAGGCGTCAGCAAGGCAGCGTGTACGGGCGATGGCGCATGCTGGACCTTCATCCGCATGCGACTGCCGACGTTTTTCTACGGCCATTATCCGCCGGCGCAACGCTGGCGGGTGGATCTTGGCGCGGTCACGTTGGCGGCGTTCGCCTGGCCGGTCATGCGAGAACGCACGCGGCACCGCTGGGCTTTCGTGCTGGCGCTGCTGACGCTATGCCCGGTGGTGATCGGCTTGCTGCTGGTAGGCGGCGTGCTCGGGCTGCCCTTTGTCGATACCAGTCTGTGGGGCGGGCTGATGCTCGACGTCGATCATTGCGTTCGTAACTGTTGCCGGGTCGTTGCCGTTTGGGATCGCGCTGGCGTTGGGGCGGCGGTCCACGCTGCCGATCGTGCGTACGCTGTCGGTGGCGTTCATCGAGCTGTGGCGCGGCGTGCCGCTGCTGACGGTGCTGTTCATGTCGGCGGTGATGGTACCGCTGTTCCTGCCGCCGGGCGTCACGCTGGATCGGCTGCTGCGGGCGATGGCGGCGCTGATCCTGTTCAATTCGGCCTACATGGCCGAGGTGGTGCGCGGCGGGCTGCAAGGCGTGCCGGCCGGGCAGGAGGAGGCGGCGTATTCGCTCGGGCTGTCGTGGTGGACGGTGCAGGGGTTCATCGTGCTGCCGCAGGCGCTGAAGATCGTGGTGCCGGGGATCGTGAACACGGTGGTGGACCTGTTCAAGGACACCACACTGGTGACGATCATCGGGTTGTCGGACCTGCTGGGGGCGGTGGATCAGGCGCTGAAGGACCCGGCCTGGTTGGGCTTCGCGACCGAGGGCTACGTCTTCGCCGCGGTGGTGTTCTTCGTATGCTGCTTTGCGATGTCGGCATATGGGCGGAGCTTCGAGCGGCGGCTGGCGCGGTCGGGGTGAGGCGGTTTGGCTGGTTCCCGTCATTCCCGCGAAAGCGGCAATCCAGGCGCGCTCGGGACCGCGCGGGCATGATGGATACGCGCCTTCGCGGGTATGACGGCTGGGCGGTTATTTCCAATGATCCAATCGCCGCCCATTGAGATCGTCGCCGCGCTGGCGCGCCTGAAGCTCGTGCCGCACGGCACCACCCCGGCCGGCGAGCGCCTGACCGGCGGGGTGTCCTCCGATATCTGGCGCATCGACCTGCCGTCCGGCCCAATCTGCGTGAAGCGCGCGCTGGCAAAACTGCGTGTCGCGGCGGACTGGCAGGCGCCGGTTTCGCGGAACCTGTATGAAGCGCGCTGGATGCAGCGCGCCGATGCCGCGGTTGCCGGTGCCGCGCCGGCGCTGCTCGGCCAGGATCCGAAAACCGGCGTGCTGGCGATGCAGTATTTGCCGCCGAACGCTTATCCGCTCTGGAAAAACCAGCTTCGCGACGGGCACGCCGATCCGGGCTTCGCGGCGCATGTCGCCCGTAGTCTCGTCCGGATCCACTCCGCCACCGCCGCGGATACGTCGATCGCCGCAGACTTCCCCACCGATGACATTTTCTTCGATATCCGGCTGGAGCCGTATCTTGTTGCCACCGCACGGGCGCATCCCGATCGCGCCGACGCGCTGAATGCGCTGGTCGCCACGACGCAGGCCAACAAGCACGCGCTGGTGCACGGCGACGTCAGCCCGAAGAACATCCTGGCGGGGCCGGCAGGGCCAGTGTTTCTCGATGCGGAGTGCGCCTGGTGGGGCGATCCGGCATTCGATCTGGCATTCTGCCTCAATCACCTGCTGCTGAAATGCGTGTGGAATCCGGCCGCAAGCGAGGGCTTCCTGGCCTGTTTCGACGCGCTTGCAACGGCCTACCTCGCCGGCGTGGACTGGGAACCGCCGGCCAGCGCTGGAAGCACGTGCCGCACATTTGCTCCCCGGATTGCTGCTGGCACGGGTGGATGGCAAGTCGCCGGTAGAATACATCACGCGCGAACCGGACAAGGACCGGGTTCGACGCACCGCGCGGGCGCTTCTGGCAGCGCCCGTCGATCGGCTTGGCGCGGTGCGCCAGGCCTGGGCGAAGGAGCTCTCATGACCGACACGCGCATCGCCTTCGTACACGGCCGGCGAATTTGGGACAGCCGCGGCCGGCCCACGGTGGAGGCCGACGTGCTGCTGGAAGGCGGCGCGGTCGGCCGCGGCATGGCGCCTGCCGGCGCCTCCACCGGTACCGGCGAGGCGCTCGATCTGCGCGACGGCGGTGCAAAGCAGGGCGGCTATGACGTGACCCGTGCGGTGGGGCACGTGAACGGCGAAATTGCGCGCGCTGTGGTGGGGCTCGATGCGGCCGATCAGCAGGCGGTGGACGCCCGCCTGATCGCGCTGGACGGCACGCCCAGCAAGTCCCGGCTGGGCGCGAATGCGCTGCTGTCCGTCTCCATGGCCGCCGCCCATGCCGCCGCTGCGGCGGCGGGCGAGCCGCTGTATCGCTATCTCGGCGGGCCGGAGGCCGTCACGCTGCCGCTGCCACAGGTGCAGATATTCGGCGGCGGCGCGCATGCCGGGCGGCGCGTCGATATCCAGGATTTCATGGTGGTCTGCCCCGCCGCGACGTCATTCGCGCAGGCGCTGGATTGGACCGCCGAGGTTTATCGGGCCGCCGGCAGCCTGATGAAGGAAGCCGGCACGCTGGCCGGGGTGGCCGACGAAGGCGGGTGGTGGCCGGCCTTCAAGACCAACGAGCAGGCGCTCGAAACGCTGGTGCGGGCGATCGAGCAGGCCGGGTTCAAGCCGGGGCCGCAGGTGGCGATCGCGCTGGATATCGCCGCATCGGAACTCGGCCGTGGCGGCAAATACAAACTGGCGCTGGAGAACAAGGAGCTGGACACCGACGGTCTGGTGCGGATGCTCGCCGGCTGGGTGAAATCGTATCCGATTGCGTCGATCGAGGACCCGCTGGGCGAAGATGACGATGTGGGCTTCGCCGAGTTCACCAGCGAAGTCGGCGCGCGCATCCAGGTGGTCGGCGACGACTTCCTGGTGAGCCAGGCGTCGCGGATCCGCGAAGCCGGGCTGCGCGGCACGGCGAATGCGGTGCTGCTGAAACCGAACCAGCGCGGCACGCTGACGGAGACGCGGGACGCGTGGCAGGCGGCGAAGGATTGCAAGCTGGCGGGCATCGTTTCAGCCCGATCCGGTGAGACCGAGGACACCACAATCGTCCATCTGGCGGTCGGCTGGGGCGTGGGCCAGCTCAAGGTCGGCAGTTTCGCCCGCGGCGAACGCATGGCGAAATGGAACGAAGCGCTGCGCATCGAGGAGGCGCTGAGTGTGCGGGCGAAGTTTGCCGGCGGGGCGGTGCTGGGGCGGTCGCGCCGGGGCGCGTGACCCTGGGTGCAGCCGGCCGCGGCGGCATCGGTCCTGTTGAAATCGTCAGCCTTGAACAGCAAAGTCGCGCCGTTCGCTTTGGCGCAGGCGCAGGTATTCAAACAATCGGATGAGAATATCCGGGCAGGTGGGTGGGTGCAACTGGTATAGGACCCGGCTAGACAGGTGGAGGAGAGCGGATTGCAGCCGTTGAACGTGCTCTTCCATTTCGCCGTGGGACCAGATCTGACCGCGCGGCTGGCGGCGCTGTCTTCGGGCGTGTTGCGCATCACGCCTTGCGGGGAGCCGGATGCGGCGCTGTTGGCGGACACCGACGTGTTGTGGCACGTGCTGACTCCGGCGACCGCGGCGATGATCGGCGCAGCGCCCCGGTTACGGCTGATCCAGAAGATCGGTGTCGGGGTGAACACGATCGACCTGGATGCGGCCCGGGCGCGGGGGATCCCGGTTTGCAACCTGCCGGGGACGAATGCGCGTGCCGTTGCCGAACTGACTTTGGCGCTGATGCTGGCCGCGCTGCGGCGACTGCCGATGTTCGACGCGGCGATGCGCGAGGGGCGCGGGTTCGCGCTGGACCCGGCTTTGCAGGACGGGCTGGGGGAGTTGGGCGGGCGCACGGTCGGATTGGTTGGTTACGGTGCGATACCACGCGTGCTGGTGCCGGTACTGGTCGCGCTTGGCTGCCGCGTGATCTACACCGCACGCACGCCGCGCGGCAACGCGGTCGGAGAATTCCGGCCGTTGCGTGCGTTACTGGAGCAGGCGGATGTCGTCAGCCTGCATGTGCCGCTGACGCTGGACACCGAGCGGATGATCGATGCCGAGGCGCTGGCCTGCTTAAGGCCTGGTGCGGTGCTGGTGAACACGGCGCGGGGCGGGCTGGTCGATCAGGCGGCGCTGGTGGCGGCATTGCGGTCAGGCCGTTTGGCGGCGGCCGGGCTGGACGTGTTCGCCGACGAGCCGCCGCATGCCGACGACCCGCTGCTGAAGTTGCCGAATGTTGTGCTGACGCCTCATATCGGCTGGCTGACCACCGGCACATTCGACCGCAGCTTCGTGTTGGCAGTGGAGAACTGCCGGCGGCTGGTAGCCGGAGAACCGCTATTGCATCGGGTGCTGTGGCAGCCCCCTCCCCTTGTGGAGTGAACGAAGGCACATAGGCGACGGCAATTACCCCCCTTGCGGGAGGGGGCAGGGGAGCGGTTCGGCACATTGATGCTCAATAGCGGGTACCGATTGATTTGATGTAGTATGGGTAGTTGGTAAGAAACGTGTAGGTTTTGTGGTATGTCTCGATAATGGTATGGTAAGTATCTCAGATAACGGCGCACAGTTTGTTGTTACGTAGGTATTAGTAGATATTCTCTATAGGGTTTAATTGTGGTGTGTAGGGAGGTAGTGGTAGTAAGGTAATGTTGTCCGGCACGCGCAGCTCGCCGCCTCGCTGATGCCACCCGGCACAGTCCAGAACCAACACGGCGTGAGCGCCGGCGGCCACTTGCGAGCTGATTTCCTTGAGATGCTCATTCATCGCCGCGGTATTGACCGCCGGCATGATGATGGACGCGCCGACGCCGCGCTCCGGGCAGATGGCGCCGAACAGATGTGCGGAGTCGTGACGATTGTCCTTCACCATCAGCGGGCAACAGCGGACCGGTGCCCAGACATACGCATGGGTGCCTTTCTGGCCCACGCGGGCTTCATCTTGGTACGGATCTCGATTGGCAGGCTGCTGGCGATTGTGCTGCCGAGCAGCGCGGCCTTCACCAGGCCGGCGAAGTTTTTTTAAAAGCCTCCTGCGCCGCGGCATCGTGCTTCGGATGAAAGGGACGCGGCTGCAACCGCGTCAGACCCATCTTGCGCAGCCACTTGCCGACCGTTCGCTCGCTGACTGTGACGCTGAACCGTCGGGCCACCTCCTCGCGCAGATCGATGCAGCGCCAGCGCGCCACTTTGTCCGTCTCGGGGTCCGGGCCTTTGACCGTCAGGGCCTTGTAACTGCTCATCCCCCGGGTTTGACATCGGTTCTGCGGCGGAGTCGCACGACGGTTGACATGGTCACGGTGGCCACAATTCAAGCTTTGGGTGACCGAACTTCCTGACCTCAGTTGCCTGTCGCATGCGGAGAAGGACGCGCTGATCCGGGCGTTGTGGGCGCAGGTTCAGGCGTTGACGGCGCGGGTGGCGGCGTTGGAAGCCAGGCTGGCTGAGCCGCCGAAGAATTCGGACAATTCCGGTCAGCCACCGTCACGCGACAACAAGGCAAACACCGCGGACAAACCCAAACGCCAAGGCCCGCGCCTCGGCAGCCTGGGCCGCAAGGGCGGTGGCCGGGCGCTGTCGGCCAACCCCGATGAGACGGTGGTCGCCAGGCCGACATGCTGCGCGCACTGCCGGGCGGCGTTCGCCACCGCCGATCATCGTCTGGTCGATCGCTTCGACAAGATCGACTTGCCCAAAGTGGCCCCGGTGGTCACCCGCGTGGAACTCTATGCCGGACAGTGCCAGGCCTGCGGCAGCACCACGCTGGCGCCGCTGCCGCAGGGTCTCGAGCAAGGCAGCCCGTTCAGCATCAACATCGTGACGCTGGCGCTGTATCTGCGGTTCACCCATGCCATCAGCTACAAGCGGCTGAGCGGCATGATGCTGGACCTGTTCGGCCTGGCGATCAGTGAAGGCGCGCTGGATGCCGCGTTCCGCCGCGCCAAGCCGCGTCTGGACAGCGAGGTTGGCGCCATTCTGGCCCGGCTGCGGCGTGCCCGCGTGGTGTGCTCCGATGAGACCAGTGTCAGGGTGGATGGCCGCACGTGCTGGAACTGGGTGTTCCAGAACGGCGAAGTGGTCATCCACGTCATTCGGCACAGCGCGGCGCCGGCGTTGTCCGCGAGGTGATGGACGGCCATCGTCCGGCGATCTGGGTTTCGGATCTGTTCAGCGCGCAGCAGGGGCATGCACAGGACTGGCAGATTTGCCTGGCGCATCAACTGCGCGATTGCACATTCGCCATCGAAGCCGGCGACACCATTTTCGCCCCACGGATGAAGATGCTGCTGCTACGGGCTTTCGTGCTGGCCAGGCGCCGGCACCAACTGGCGCACAGCACACGCCGCCAATACCGCCAGAAACTGGAACGCGCACTCGACGCGGTGATGGCACTGGCGCCAGCCAGCCGCGATGGCCGCCGCTTGCGAAAGCGATACGGCAAGGTCCGCTCTCACCTGTTCACGTTTCTGGACCATCCCGAGGTAGGCGCCAGATAATTCAAGCGACGCGGGATATGCCTGCCGCGAGCTATGAAGGTCACCGGCGGTTTCCGATCAGATTGGGGGCCCGACCTGTTCGCCGGCTTTCGCTCCGTCGTTGGAACCGCATCCCGACGGGGAATCAACGCCTATCAGGCCATCAAAATGACCCTTCAGGGAGATACCGTTCTCGAACCAGGTTGAGCAGTTACAGGGCCTTCAATTCCGTAAGTTGCTCCGCCGTCAGCAAAGCCGTGCGTCCACCGATCCGGATGGAGACCAGCCCCGCCACACCGTTCCCATTGTACCGGTGGACCCAGTCCCGCAGAGTTTGCCGGTCCATCCCAGATCGCTCGGCCGCCGCCTCCCGCGAATGGCCCTCAAGGATCAGCGCAACGGCGAACAGACGCCGCACCTGCGCGCTATCGCTGCTCTTTGCTGCAAAGCCACGCAGAGCCGACGCCGTATGCTCGGTCCGGGTGATCTTGACCGCCGCCGCCATCGCCTGTCTCCGCTCGTGCCATTCCGTGAGCAGCGAATCGGAATATCGCAGCAATTCCTAGCCCCCTCCCGGTAAGTAGATGGTTGCGACAGTTGGTATTAAACCTTCGTTGGCTGTTGTCGCCCTTCGTGGCGTCCTGGACGGCGTTGAGCGGCAGGTCGCTGTTCTCGTAGAACTCGGTAACGGGGACCTCGATCCCGATCTCGGGCATCAGCAGGGTGTCGTCGGCCGTCAGGGCGGTGGCTTTCCAGGCGTTCTCGGTCTTGGCGCGCTCAAACACGATGAGGCCGACGCTCGTGTGTTCCAGGATGACGTAGCGGCGGATGGAGGCCACCGCGTGGTATTCGCGGAGCTTGTCGATCCGGTCGGTTCGGCCGGACATTTGGCTCAGGACCTCGAACACGACGACCACCCCCGGCACGAGGTGGGCCGTGCCCAGCAGCCTTGCTGCAGGTCACCAGGGCATCCGGGTAGCGGACGGCGTCGCCAACAGTGGCGATTCCGGCGTCCGGGCCGAGGGCTTCGCAGCCGCTGCCTTTCAGGCGGGTGCGCAGGGCGAAGTGGATGCTCTGGGTAATGCGGCTGTGGTTGATCGAGCCGCCGGTCATGCCAACAGGCCGGAATCCATCGAACTCGTAGCGGGTGTCCTGGGTCTGGGCCCAAGCGAAGAATTCCGCCTGCGTCATGCGCGGGTTGCGGAGGGCGATGTTCATGGCTTGGAGTGTAGCATATACGGAGTTTCTGGTTCATCGTTTGCAAGCGGGGCGTCCTGAGGATGGAGCGCGGGCTATCAGGAAGCGCGGTCTGACGCTTCGACTGCAACTTTCACTGCTGAAGGAAGCGTGCCGGCCGGGCATGGCCGAGTGCGAAGTGCTAAAGGAACGCATCATAGTTGCAGCCACCCGGAGGATTTCCGCCTGGCGGACCACGTCGTATCTGCGCAAACGAGCGGCACGCGACGTGACCGAGGCCCTGGAGAGTTCTGGAAAGTGCCGGAAACGGCAACCCACCGATGCCGGGGTCGAGTTGCCGGTGCGATAGGCACGCTTCGGCGAATGGTGCCGGCTGACCCCTCCCCCCTGCCCCCTCCCACAAAGGGAGGGGGAGAAGAAGCCCACTTCCCATGCGGAAGGGGGTTGGGGGAGCCCTTCACCGCCTGGTTCGCCGCCCGTGGCTGGCAGCCCCGCGCGCACCAGCTCGCCATGCTGGACGCCGCGCGTAGCGGCGAAAGCGTGCTGCTGATCGCGCCCACCGGCGGCGGCAAGACGCTGGCGGGGTTTCTGCCGTCTCTGGTCGAGTTGGCCGCCGATCCCGGTCCCGGCCTGCACACGCTGTATGTCAGCCCGCTGAAGGCGCTCGCCACCGATATCGCGCGAAACCTGATGCAGCCGGTCCAAGACATGGGCCTGCCCGTCACCATCGAAACACGTACCGGCGACACGCCCGCCAACCGCCGCGCCCGGCAGCGCGAATCACCGCCGCACATCCTGTTGACCACGCCGGAAAGCCTGGCTGTCCTGCTCTCGCTACCCGATGCGCCGGCGATGTTCGCCGGACTGCGCACGCTGATCATGGATGAGGTGCACGCGATCGCCGGGACCAAGCGTGGCGATCAGCTCGCGCTCGGCGTCGCGCGGCTGGCGACGCTCGCACCCGGCCTGCGCCGCGTCGGGCTGTCGGCCACCGTCGCGCACCCCGACGCCATCGCCGCCTATGTCGGCGCCATCAGGCGCATCGAGGTCGCCGACGGCGCGCCGCCCGAACTGACGATGCAGCTTCCCCCCGGCCCGCTGTCGTGGTCCGGCCATATGGGCCTGGAAGCCGCGCCGGACGTGATGGCGCGCATCCGCGCCGCCGGCATGACGATCGTGTTCGTCAACACCCGCGCTCAGGCGGAACTGATGTTCCAGGCGCTGTGGAAGCTGAACGACACTACGCTGCCGATCGCGCTGCATCACGGCAGCCTGGAGGTGGAACAGCGCCGCCGCGTCGAAGCCGCGATGGCGGACGGCAAGCTGCGCGCCGTGGTGGCCACATCGTCGCTCGACCTTGGGATCGACTGGGGCGGCGTCGATCAGGTGATCCAGGTCGGCGCGCCCAAGGGCATCTCTCGTCTGCTGCAACGTGTCGGGCGTGCCAACCACCGCATGGACGAAGCCAGCCGCGCCGTGCTGGTGCCGGCCAACCGCTTCGAGGTGCTGGAATGCGAGGCCGCCATGCTCGGCGTCGCGGCGCGCGAGCTGGATGGCGATCCGCCGCGCCCGGGCGGGCTCGACGTGCTGGCGCAGCATCTGCTGGGTATGGCCTGCGCCGCGCCATTCCTCCCCGATGCCGCTTACGCGGAAATCCGTCCGCCGCGCCCTATGCGGCGCTAACCCGCAAGGATTTCGACGATGTGCTGGCGTTCGTCGAGAACGGCGGTTACGCGCTCGCGGCCTATGACCGCTGGCGCAAGCTGTTCCGCGACTTGGAAGGCCGCGTGCATGTGCGGTCGGAGCGCGTCGCCCGGCAGCACCGCATGAACATCGGCACCATCGTCGAAGCACCGTTGCTGAAGGTGCGGCTGGTCGGGAAAAAGCGCTTCGGTCCCGTGCTGGGTGAAATCGAGGAGTATTTCGTCAGCCTGCTGCGTCCCGGCGATACGTTCATGTTCGCCGGCCGGCTGCTGCGGTTCCTGCGGGTGCATGAAACCGTGGCCGAAGCCGCGGAAGGCGGTACCGGCGAACCGATGGTGCCAGCCTATGAGGGCGGGCGACTGCCACTGACCACCAACCTGGCCGACCGCGTGCGCGGGTTGCTGCAAGACCCGACGGGCTGGGGCGTGTTCCCCGAAGCGGTGCAGGAGTGGTTGCGGCTGCAGAAGGCACGCTCCCGCCTGCCCGGCCGCAACGACCTGCTGGTGGAGACCTTTCCGCGCGGCGGCCGATGGTATCTGGTCGCCTATTGCTTCGAGGGCCGCAACGCACACCAGACGCTCGGGATGTTGCTGACGAAACGGATGGAGCGCGCGGGGTTCGCGCCGCTGGGCTTCGTCGCCACCGACTATGTGCTGGGCATCTGGTCGGCCAACCGGCCGATGGACGTGGCGCGGCTGTTCGAGGAGGACATGCTGGGCGACGACCTGGAAGCCTGGATGGCGGACAGCTCGATGCTGAAGCGCACGTTCCGCAACGTCGCCGTGATTGCCGGGCTGATCGAGCGCCACCATCCGGGCGCCGAGAAAACCCGTCGGCAGGTGACCGTCAACAGCGACCTGATCTATGAGGTGCTGCGCAAGCACCAGCCGGACCACATCCTGCTCCGCGCCACGCGGGCCGACGCCGCGTCCGGGCTGATCGATCTCGGGCGCATCGCCGGAATGCTGCGACGGGTGAAGGGACGGATCGTGCATATGGTGCTGTCGCGGGTCTCGCCGCTTGCGGTGCCGGTGCTGCTGGAGATCGGGCGAGAAAGCGTGCGCTCCGACGCCGACGAAGACGCGCTGCTGGCCGAGGCCGAGGCGATCATTGCCGAAGCAACCGGCGAGCGACCGTGCCGCCGCACCCGAACGTGCGGTCCCGCCGGTGCACCGGGCCAACGCCGCGCGCCGGCGGCCCGCATCGGTGCAGCCCGGCCTGTTCGGCCGGCACGGGTGACCGCCGCCCCAATCCATCTCGCCGGCGAGCGGCTGATGCTGGATCCGGCCGGCGCGCTGTTCTGGCCGGCGGCCAGACTGCTGGCGGTGTCTGACCTGCATCTGGAGAAGGGGTCGCATTTCGCCCGTCACGGGATGTTGCTGCCGCCCTGGGACACCAAGGCGACGCTCGACCGGCTGGCGCTGCTGGTCCAGCACTGGCGTCCGGAGGTCGTGGTGGCGCTGGGGGATTCATTCCACGACGGCGGCGGATCGGCGCGGCTGCCGGCAACGGAAACCGCCCGGCTGCGCAGCATGACCTCGGCGCTGCGATTTATCTGGGTGCAGGGCAACCATGATCCGTCGCCGCCCGAGGGGCTCGGCGGCGAATGGGTGGAAAGTTTTATCGCCGGAAAGCTGATCTTCCGGCACCAGGCGAAGCCCGGGGCGGACGGCGAAGTCTGCGGCCACCATCACCCGAAGGCCGCCATACCGGCCCGGGGCGCTCACGTCAGCCGGGCCTGCTTCGTCGCTGATGCGCGGCGGATCATGCTGCCGGCGCTCGGCGCTTACACGGGCGGCCTCGACGTCGCGGACCCGGCAATCGCCCGATTGTTCCCCCGCGGGGGGCGGGTATTCCTGCTCGGTCGCGATCGGCTGTTCAGCTTCGCCCTTGCCGAGGCGCGGCGATAACGCATGTCACAGGGATGCCACAGGCCGCTGAGCCGCCCGTCCTGCTCTGGTTTCGCAACGATCTGCGTCTTGCCGATCACGCCGCCCTGATTGCCGCGGTTGAAACGGGGCGGCCAGTCCTGCCGGCGTTCGTCCTTGACCAGACCTCTCCGGGGCGGTGGACGCCCGGGCGGTGCATCACTCTGGTGGCTGCACCACAGCCTGAACGCCCTGGCGAGCAGCTTGCGCGGCTATCGAGCACCGCTCGTGCTGCGGCGCGGCCCTGTCATCGAACAGATCGTGCGGCTGGTGGACGAAGCGGGCGCCGGAGACGTATTCGCCGGTTGCCCGGCGGAACCCTGGGCCGCTCGGATCGACGAAATGCTGGCCGGAGTGCTGCGCGCGCGTCAGGTTGGGTTCCGCCGCTTTCGGACCCGGACGCTGTTCAGCCCGGACGTGTTGCGCACGCAATCCGGCGGGCCGTTCGCGGTTTATTCACCGTTCGCCCGCGCCGCCTTTGCCGCCGGGGGCCCGAAGCCGCCGTCCCCATCTCCGCGCCGGATCCGCTCGGTGCAACATCCGCCGGCTTCGGACCGGCTGGACGACTGGAAGCTGCTGCCAGTGGGTCCCGACTGGGCCGGCGGCTTGCGCGACACATGGATCCCCGGCGAGGCCGGAGCCCACGCCCGGCTGGATGCCTTCCTGACGAACCGGCTGTCCCGATACGCCGAGCAGCGTGACCAGCCGGCGGCTGCCAGCACCTCCATGCTGTCGCCACATCTGCATTTCGGGGAACTGTCGGCAGCCCAACTCTGGCATGCCATCGCGACGATGGAACCCGGCGACGGCGCGGAGAAATTCCAGCGCGAACTGCTGTGGCGCGAGTTTTCCATGCATCTGCTCCGGCATCACTCCGATTTGCCGGAGCAGCCGCTGCGTCCCGCCTTCGCGAACATGGCATGGCGGCGATGATCCCGCCGGGCTGCGCGCGTGGCAGCGCGGCCGGACCGGTGTTCCGATCGTCGATGCCGGCATGCGCCAGCTCTGGCATACCGGATGGATGCACAACCGGGTGCGGATGGTCGTCGCATCGTTTCTGGTGAAACACCTGCTCATTCCGTGGCAGCAGGGCGAAGCCTGGTTCTGGGACACGTTGGTCGATGCCGACCTTGCCAACAACAGCGCGAGCTGGCAATGGGTGGCGGGATGCGGTGCCGACGCGGCGCCGTATTTTCGCGTGTTCAACCCGGTGCTGCAGGGGCGGAAGTTCGATCCCGACGGCGCTTACGTACGCCATTGGGTCCCGGAACTGGCCCAACTGGATACCACTCACATCCATGCACCGTGGGAGGCGCCGGAGCTCGCGGAAAACTATCCGCGGCCAGTTATCGATCTGTCCACCGGCAGGAGGCGGGCGCTCGAGGCCTATGCGGCGATCGGTGGCGGTCGCGCATGATACCTTCCGCCGTTCTTCCGCCCGCCACTTCGCCCACCATTCCCCCGGGGGTGCTCTTGCGCGTGGTTGGTGACGTGCACGGCGACGCCGCTGCATTCGGCTATGCCGCGGCCACCGACCGGTTTCTCGTGCAACTTGGCGATCTGACCGATTACGGCCCGCGCAGCGCCGAGGTGCTGGCCACCATGTTCGACCTGATCGATCAGGGTCGCGGGCTGTTCCTGCTCGGCAACCACGACCACAAGCTGGCCCGCGCGCTCGCCGGGCAGCCGGTCCGGCCGGAACCGAACTTGCAGCAAACATTGGAACAGCTCGACGAGGCGATGCGCGCCCGTGCCTTGACCGAGATCGCTCGCGCGCCAGCCTGGCTGCATTGGAACGAATGCCTGTTCGTGCATGGCGGATTCCATACCGACATGCTTGTTGGCCCGGCCCCGGAAGTGGGCGTGGGCAGGGCGCAAGGCGCTGTGGCGCGCGCATTGTTCGGCGAACCGACCGGGCGCATGCAGCCGGACGGGTATCCTGAGCGCAGCCTGCGCTGGGTTGACCGGATACCGCGCGGACTGACGGTGTATTGCGGCCATGACCGGCGCAGCACGAACGGGCGGCCTTATGTGCGGCAGGGCGCGCTTGGCGGGTTGGCAGTGTTCCTCGATACCGGCGCCGGCAAGGGCGGTCATCTCTCGTGGATCGATCTGTAAAAGGGCGGGCTGTCGCAGGCGGGACAACCCCGCTCCGGCGTGGCAGGCTGCGTCCCCATGCGCCAGCTCCTGCTTCTGCGGCATGCCAAGGCCGCTCGTGACCTGCCGGTTGGCGACCGCGACCGGCCGCTGACCGCCCGCGGACGGCGCGACGCCAGTTCGGTCGGGGCGGCAATGCGCGATCTCGGGCTTGCCCCGGATCTCGTGCTGGTCTCGCCGGCGAGGCGCACGCAGGAGACGCTGGAAGCGCTGGAGCCGTGGGAAGAAACGCCGCTGGTCGAGTCGGTCGATCAGCTCTATCTGGCCGGTCGGGCACAACTTCTTGTGGCGTTGCACGGTGTCGCCGAGACCGTGCGAAGCGTATTGCTGATCGGCCACAACCCTGGGCTGCACGAATTGGCGATGCAGCTTGCGGGTTCCGACACCAGCGTGGCGGGGCGGCGAATGGCAGAGAGTTTCCCGACCGCGGCGCTGGCCGAATTCGCGGTGCCGGGGTCCTGGCGCGTCTTGCAGACGGGAGGTGCCAGGCTGATCCGGTTTCTGATCGCCGCCGATTTGCGAACGGGTGGCGCCTGAGCTTGGTTACGGGCTTCGCGCGCCGACAGACCATTGAGTGAGAGCAGGCAGCGAAAACTCTGACCCGCGCTCGTCATTCCCGCGAAAGCGGGAATCCATGTGCCGCCCGGAACCGGAGCAGCCCGTGGATGCCCGCCGTCTCAGGCATGTCCGTTCGGCGGCTGGCGTGGCGGCAAGCGCCACCGCACGATGGCTGGCAGGTACCGGCGACAAAACCGGGGGCATCAGAATTGCTTCAGCAGCCGGTTGATGTAATCCAACTCCTCCTGCGGACGGGAGCGGTCGGCGCCGCGATCGCGCAGAAGCTGCTCGATCTCCTGGGCGCGCTGGCGCGCCCTTTGGTCCGGAACCGTCACGCTCGTCCGTTTCATCGGCGCCGTTATGGCCTTCGCCGAAACGGCGGCCGAGCGGATCGCGTCGGCCGGCGCGACCCGGCAGGGGACCGAACCCCTGCCCATCGCCCGGGCCATCCTGCAGCGCCAGTCCGGGCTGATCGCCCGGCTGGTTGCCCTGGCCGGACTGGCCGTTGCCGAACTGCTGGGCCATCTGCTGGCCCATTTGCTGGCCGCCCTTCTGCAGCGCCTCGATGGCGTGCTGTTCGGCGTCACCGGCCGCCTTGTCCTGGCCCTGACCGAGCGCCTGGCCGGCGTCCCGCATAGCCTGGTCGGCCTCGCCCAGGCTTGGCGGGATTTTGCCGGTCAGGTCGCCGAATTGCTGCATCATCTCGCCCAGCGCGCGGCGCAGCGCCTGCTGGATGCGCTGATCGGCTTCGCGCTGTTGCGCCTCGTCGCCGGGCTGCGTGCCGGAGGACGGGGATTGCTGGGCGGCTCCGGACTGATCCGGGCCTTGCGTCTGGTCGCGGCGCTGGGCGTGATCGAGCAAGCCGCCCTGCCGGCCGATCATGTCCTGCACCGCGCCCATCTGTTGCTGCCCGCGCTGCCGCTGCTGCGCGCGCTGCATTTCTTCGGCGGTCATCGCCCGCGCGTTGCGCAGCGCGTCCAGCATCTTCTCAAGCTCCGCCATCCGCTGCTCGGCGGTCTTCATGTCGCCTTGCCGCGCCGCCTGCTCGCGCCTGCTCGGCCAGACGCTGCATGTCCTGCCGGCTCAGCCGCTGCGCGTCAGCCTCGGCCGGCATCTGCTGACCGTCGCGCTTGAGCTGGTCCATCAGCGCCTGCATGCGGTTCTGGATCGCCTGCTCGAGCTCCCGGAGCCGCTGCTCCAATGCCTGGCGGTTGGCGTCGGTGGGTTCGCGCATCGCCTTCCGCAGCGCGTCCTGCGCCGCCTGGCGCGCCTGTTCCAGGGCGCGGGCTGTGCGGTCGAGCCCGCCTTCCTCCATGTGCAGCGCGAGTTCCCACATCCGTTGCTGCGCCCGGGGCACCGCATCGGCCGACTGGTCGCGCTCCAGCAGGTAGTAGATGGCGCTCAGGTTGAGATAGGCCCCGTAATCCTGCCCGAACGCTTTCGGCTGCATCAGCAGCGCATCCAGCCCGGCGACCGCTGTGTCCCGGTCATCAGGGTGTAAACTAAGGCCTTTGCGGATGGCGATCAGCGCGCGGGCGACCGGGTTATGGAATGCCCGCTCGGGCAGCACGAAGCTGGCGTCCGCGCTGCGTCCGGTTTGCCCGGGTGCGTCACGGGCGACCAGTTGTGCGGTCACCGGCAGCCCGGCCCACGGATTCGCCGTCAGGTCCTGCTCCTGTACGCCGTGCGCCGACTTGGCGTCTCCGGCGATGGGAATGCTGATCACCAACGGCGGGGCGTCTTTCCGGTCGCGCAGCCGCATCTCGACCTCCACGGAGGCCACGCCGTAATCGTCCGAGGCGCGCCAGGGCAGGCGCACCTGCTGGCGATCGGTGGGCGAGGCGCCCGGTGGTTCGGACCAGGCGATAGTGGGCGGCTGGTCGGCGATCACCGTCAGGTCCCAGCCGGCCAGCTCCGTCCCGTTCCGGCGCACCGCCAGCCGACCGCCGGCACTCAGGTCCTGGTCGGCCTGGAAGCTGCCCTGGTCGAGCGGTCTTGAATTGCACCCAGTGGCCATCCAGCGCCAGCAACGGGCGTGTCCGCTGCCGCCGGTCACGCTGGCGGTAAGGTGGGACCCTGCCGGCACCGAGATCGCGTGCAGCTCTGGCTTCAGAAACAGCGGCGCGATGTGGGTATATGCGGGCGGCGTGATCCAGGCCTGAAGCTGCGTTGCCGGGGCGACCGCTTGCGCGCGGCAGGGTGGGTTGCAAGGATGCCAGCAGCCGCGACGGCGCGTCGCTGCCGGCAATGCCGAAACAGGCGACCAGGCCAACCACAAGTGCGCCCCGCAGGGCACGGCGGTCGCGGCGGGCCAGCCCGGGATGCGGCAGGCCCACGCGAAGCGGCGGATTCTGAGCTGCAGCGCGCGCCACATGCGCCTGCCACAGCGCCAGCCCGGTCTCATCCTGCGCCGACGGCCGGTCGGTCAGCACCGCCAGCGGGCGATGGCGCAGGCCGGAGGCACGTTCCAGCCGCCGGTCGGCCGCGGCCTCATCCGGGGCGGCAATGCCGCGCAGCCCGCGCCAGAACAGGGCCAGGATCGCGATACCGCCGGCGGTCAGCAACGCGAGGTGGCCCAGTGGGGGCAAACGGCGCGGCACGTCCAGCAGGGCGAGGCACACGAACACTCCCATCACCCCGAGCGGGGGCCATAGCGCCGGCCACAGCCGTTCGAACAGAATTGCCAGCCGTGCAAGACGGCGCCGGGCAGCCAGCCGGCGATGAAGCGGGGCCTGTTTCGGCCCGGGCGGGGGTGCGCCAGCGGTCATTCGAGCCACTCCGGGACGCGTTCGTCCTGCCACAGCGCTGCATGAGCCTGGCGCGCGCGGATCACGCTCCAGCGATCGCTATCGACCATCGCCGCGGCTGCCAGCGGGCGGGCATTGTACGTCGAACTCATCACCGCACCATATGCGCCTGCATCCAGAATCGCCACGCGCGCGCCGGGGACAAGGGGCGGCAGCGGGCGATTTCGCGCGAACGTATCGCCGCTTTCACAAACCGGGCCGACTATATCTGCCGGCGCAACGGGCCGCCGACCGCGTCCACCGGCGAGACCGGCACGATGCCGTGCCAGGCATCGTACATCGCCGGACGCACGAGGTCGTTCATGGCGGCATCCAGCACCACGAAACGCGATGTCCGACATCTTTTTGACCAGAAGCACGGAGGTCAGCAGCACACCTGCCGGTCCGACCAGCCACCGGCCCGGTTCGACGATCAGTTCGACTTCGAGCCCGTCGAATGCGACTCGCAGGGCGCCGGCCAGCGCGGTCGGGCCCACCGCTGGTTCATTACGATAGCCGATGCCGAGGCCGCCTCCGCAATCCACGGCATGGACCGGGTGTCCGGCGACGCGCAGTTCCCGCACCAGCTCGGCCAGCCGGGCAAAGGCGCGACGATACGGCGCAAGCGAAGCACCTGGCTGCCAATATGCACGGCCAGCCCGATCGGCCGCAGCCCCGGCATGACGGCTGCCCGGGCATAAAGCGACGTCGCGTCGGCGATACGGGATTCCGAACTTGTCGCGCGCCCGGCCGGTGCTGATCTTGCTGTGCGTGCCGGCGTCGACATCCGGGTTGATCCGCAGCGCGATGCGCGCGGTCCGTCCCATGCCGGCGGCGAGCGCCGATAGCATGTCCAGTTCTTCGGCGCTTTCCACGTTGATCTGCGCGATGTCCTCGGTGAGTGCGAGGCGCAGTTCGTCGGCGGTTTTGCCGACACCGGAGAACACGATGCCGCCGGGCGGGATGCCGGCTTCGCGGGCGCGCAGCAATTCGCCACCGCTGACCACATCCGCACCGGCGCCGGTGCGCACAAAGACGCGCAGCACGGCAAGGAGGTCGTTGGCCTTTACGGCGTAATGGATGTGCGCATTTGAGCCCCGCCTGCCGCAGAGCCGAGGTCGGAGCTCGTCGGTGCGGCGGCGCATCGTGGTGGCGGAATAGACCCAGGCGGGGGTCCCGAGCGCAGTCGGCGATTGCATTCAGCGGCACATCATCAAGCAGCAGCCCGTCCATCGCGTGCATCGTCAGATGCGGCCGAGCGGCGATCAGTTCGGCGATGGATGGGACGGGGGTTTCCGCTGGGGAGGGCATGCTCAGGGCCATGCCGGAGTGTAGGGCGGGTTTCCCGGCAAATCACCTGCGAGCTGGCGTCGACCGCTAACCGGATAGCCTCATTGTCCGACCAGAAGGAAATCGCCGGCCGGGATGGTCCCGGCCGGCGTTCCATCGGAGGCTGGCATGGATAAGCATGCGTGGCTTCCGTTACGGATTGTGATGGCTTTGACGATCAAGGTCCCCATCAGGAAGTAGTGGAAGCGGCCTGGGCGGGTGAGACCGTCCGGGCGCCTCCGGTCCGGATGTAGCCCAAGATCAGGCGCTTCTTCGTTCAATACGTCGGGTAGGCGCGCGGCCACGTAACCTTGCTCGGCGGTCCGGGCGGGTCCGGCGGTCCCTTCTTGCCGCACCCCGCCAGCAGCAGCGGCGCGAGCAGGGCGGCGAGCAGCAGGGCGCGGATCACAGCGCCGCCAGCCAGCGCGCCGCCTCGCGCGCCACATTGGTCGGCGCGGTCCCGCCGAAGCTGGTGCGCGACGCGACCGAGGCATCGACCGATAACACCGAGAACACGTCCGGCGGTGATCCCCGGCTCCACTTCCCGCATCTCCGCCAGCGACAGTCCGGCGAGATCCACGCCTTTTGCCTCCGCCATTGCCACCAGCCGCCCGGTCACGTGGTGCGCTGCCCGGAACGGCAACTTCAGTACCCGCACCAGCCAATCCGCCAGGTCCGTCGCGGTGGCGAACCCCGTGCCCGGCAAAGTGCCGCATTCGCTCGGTATCAGGTGTCATGTCGCGCACCATCCCAGCCATTGCGGCGAGCGACAGGGCCCAGGCCTCGGCGGCGTCGAACACCGGCTCCTTGTCCTCCTGCATGTCCTTCGCGTAGGCGAGCGGCAGTCCCTTCATCACCGTCAAGAGCGATACCAGCGCGCCGGTGATCCGGCCGGTCTTGGCCCGCACCAGCTCCGCGGCATCCGGATTGCGCTTCTGCGGCATGATCGAGCTGCCGGTCGTGAAGGCATCGGACAACCGGATGAAGCGGAACGGCGCGCTGGCCCAGATCACGATCTCCTCGGCCAGCCGCGACAGGTGCATGGCGGAGATCGCCGCGGCGGACAGGAACTCCAGCGCGAAATCGCGGTCCGAGACGGCGTCGAGCGAATTGGCCGCCGGCGCGGTCGAACCCCAGTGCCGCTGCCGTCATGTGGCGATCGATCGGGAACGACGTTCCGGCCAGCGCCGCGGCACCAAGCGGCAATTCGTTCAGCCGTCGCCGGCAATCGGCCAGCCGGCTGCGGTCGCGGTCCAGCATCTCGACATAGGCCAGCAGATGATGGCCGAAGCGTGACCGGCTGCGCGGTTTGCAGATGCGTGAAGCCCGGCATCGGGTCAGCGGCATGCGCGGCCGCACGCTCTGCCAGCGCGCGCATCAGGTCGGAGACCTGGCTCGGACAGCCCATCTATCGCATCGCGCACCCACAGGCGGAAATCGGTCGCCACCTGGTCGTTGCGGCTGCGCGCCGTATGCAGCCGTTTGCCGGCCTCGCCGATGCGCTCGGTCAGCCGCGCCTCGATATTCATGTGGATATCTTCCAAGCGCTTCGGCGAACGGGAACCGGCCGCTTTCGATCTCCTGCGCGATCACGGTCAGGCCCTGGCGGATCGCTGCTTCGTCATCGGGGGTGATGACCCCGATCTTCGCCAGCATCGCCGCGTGGGCCAATGAGCCGTTGATGTCCTGCCGCCAGAGCTTGCGGTCGAAGCCGATCGAGGCGTTGATCTCCTGCATGATCATGGCCGGTCCCGCCGCGAAGCGGCCGCCCCATTGGACGTTGGCAGGGGCGTTCCGCAGGTCCGGCGATTGACTCACGAAAGGCATCCGCAATGAGGATGATGACGCGCCGGGCGGCGCTGGCCGGGACCCTAGCGGCCGGACTGACGCCGCGCAAACCGCGCGCCGACGAGCCGCAAGGCGCTGCCCAGACTGAAGCTGATCCAGCCCCCCGTTGCCGCCGCCGGCGATCAGCTTCATCGATGCGGACGGCAAGACCCACACGCTGAAGGAGTACGCCGGCTCGGCAATGGTGCTGAATCTGTGGGCGACGTGGTGCGCCCCGTGCGTGGCGGAGTTGCCGTCGCTGGACATGCTGGCCACGAAGCTCGTCGGGCAGGGTGTGGCGGTGCTGGCGCTGTCGTCGGACCACGGCGGTGCGGCGGCTGTGCGCCAGTTCTACCAGGCTCACGCAATCAAGACGCTGCCGATCCTGCTGGACCCGGAAGGCGCGGCAATGCACGCATTTGGAGTAAGCGGCATTCCGGTAACCTATGTGCTCGACCGCAACGGGCTGGAGCGCGGCTACGTGGAAGGCGGCGAGAACTGGGGGACCGATGCCACGATCGCCAGGCTGCGGCGGTTGCTCGGGAGCTGAGGCCGAATTCGGAAGAAGCTGGCCGATTGCTGCCAACGGTCCGAGAGATTGAGCTGCATCGCGTGATACGCCTCCCGCTGCCCGTCCCACAATGGGCCGGGGGGAACGCCGGTGCAGCTTGCGGGTGTGATGCAACTCACAGCGGCGCTGCGGAATCAGGCCGACGATAGTCGGACCAGCACGGGACGCCCGCAATGCCGCTCAACACCGCAACGCTCAGCTTCGCTCCGTCGGTCGACACGTTGCACGGCGGCAACGCCGGCTGGCTGGTTCGCCTGGGGCTGTTCAACAAAGGCGCAATCGATACGGTGCGTCAGGCGGTCATCAGGCCCTCGCTAGACGACTCCGCCCCAGCATCGACGGCAGGATCAGCCCGACGCCCAGCCCCCAAAAGCAGTTGATCAGCAAAGCGATCATGATCGGCCGCGCGGCCCAGCCGTAGATCATCGGGTGGCCTCTCAAGGGGGCGATGACGAACCAGGCTGTCAGGTTGGCGAGCAGGCCGAGGCCAAGTCCCTTAAGCCAGTCCGGCGCCGGAACATAGCGCGCCAGTAACCCGAACAACACGCCCCAGGCCCCGCCCCAAAACGCCAAATCGAACACGCGCGGAACCCCGAACGGCGGTACCGGCGACATCTGATAGGGCGCACTGGCGATCACGTGGGTCGCGTTCAGCAGCCCGATCATGCCCTGGTGAAAGGTCAATACCGAGAGCGCGCCGGCGACAAAACCCAGCCCCGCGCGGCTGATCGTGTCGGACATGATGTACTCCTCACGCAAAGGTGGTTCGGCGTTCGCCGAGCATTCGCCGCGCTCTGCCCCGCGTCAATCGCCGGCCGCGCCGGGACGCACTGGACCGTAGCGGCAGGGCTCGGCCAGACTGGCGGTGGGAGGACCATGGCATGCAAATGCGACCCCTCGGCAAGACAGGATTGGCGGTTTCCGTGCTCGGCTTCGGCTGCGGCGCGGTCGGCGGCCTGATGGTGCGCGGCGCACCGGCGGACCAGGAGCGCGCGGTGGCCCGCGCAGTGGCCGCCGGCATCACTTATTTCGATACGGCACCGTCCTACGGGAACGGCCAGTCGGAGACCAATCTGGGCCGCGTGCTGGCCGCGCTGAAGCCGGATGTGAGGGTCGGCACCAAGGTGCGGCTGGAGGATGCCGACAAGGCCGATATCGGCGCAGCGGTTACTGCCTCGCTGGAGGCCAGCCTGCGCCGGCTCGGGCGCCAGCAGGTGGATCTGTTCCAGCTTCACAACGCAATCACGGAAGCGGATGCGCCCGGCGCGATCAGCGCGCGCGTGGTGCTGGAGCAAGTGGTGCCGGCGTTCGAGCGGCTGCGTGAGCAGGGCAAAACCCGGTTCTTCGGCATCACCGCAACCGGCCAGACTGCAGCTCTGCATCAGGTAATCGACGCCGGCGTGCTGCACACCGCGCAGGTGCCCTATAACCTGCTGAACCCGAGCCTCGGTGGGCCGATGCCGGCGGGATTTCCGGCGCAGGACTACAGAAACCTGCTGGCCCGCATGCAGGCGGCCGGAATGGGCGCCATCGGCATCCGCGTGCTGGCGGGCGGCGCGCTGTCGGGCGAGGCGGAGCGGCATCCGATCGCCAGTCCGCCGCCCGAGCCGATCGGCTCGGGCACGCGGCTATGACGCCGACATGATGCGGGCGCGGCGATTGCTGCCGCTCGTCGCGGAGGGACACGCCGCGACGCTGCCGGAGGCGGCGCTGCGTTACGTCATCGCCCATCCGGCGATGAGCACGGTGCTGATCGGCATCGCCACGATCGATCAGCTCGAACAAGCGATCGCCGCGGCGGAAAAGGGATCATTGGCGCCGGCTGGGCTGCAACGCGCCGCCGCGCTGCAACTTGGATTTGCCGGGGAGGCGCGCTGAGTCCTGGCGGTCACGAAAGCCGCAGTTCACACACGGCCTCGCCCGGCAAGGTTTCGCCGCGCCGCTGCCAATCTGACGCCACGATCCGGTGTTGCTGTGCAGGGAACGACGGAGGAATACATGCGCTTGGTTCGATTTGGCTCGATTGCCCTTGCGCTTGCAGTGATTCACACGGTGCCGGCACGGGCGGAGTGGCATCATTGCCACCACGGCTGGCTCGCGATTGGCGCTGACACCATTTATGGTGGCATTCGCCGGTGATGGTCGCACCGCCGCCGGGGTGGTATCCGCCGCCGCCGGTCTGTTATCCCCCCTCCTCCGGCCTATCACGCTCCGCCGGCCTACGCTCCCGGGGTTACGTTCAAATGCGCTGAGCCGGATCGTGCCTGACGAACACAAGGGAGTCTCATTGGCATGAGCAAGTTCAACGCGCCTGTTGCCGCCGCGCTCGGACTGGCACTGGCGCTCTCCGGTTGCACGGATCCGTATGACCCAGGGCAGCGCGCCGTCGGCGGGGGTTTGCTGGGGGCGGGGACCGGCGCCGCCATCGGCGGCATCGCCGGCGGCGGCAGGGGTGCCGGGATCGGGGCGCTGGTCGGCGGCGCCGTGGGTGCGGTCGGGGGCGCGGCGACCACGCCCACTCCGCCGCCGCCGAGCTACGGATATGCTCCGCCCCCACCGCCGCCCGGCTATTACCCGCAGGCCGGGTACAGCCCAGCAGCCCGGCTATTATCCCCCACCGCCTGGATACAGTTACTGAAGAGGCGATACGGCGAGGGGCGCGCGCCATCCCGGTCGTCAGTCTGGCGAAGACGTTGTGCAAACGAAGCCCACGCTCGCATTACCAGTACACCCGTGTGGATTCCCGCTTTTCGCGGGAATAACAAGTGTGCCGGGAATGACGACTATAGAGGGATGACGAATTTGGCGGGAATGACTAATGAGTCGCCGGCGCGCGCCGGTGGCAAGGACACCGAAGCGGTCATCACACCGCATCGTAGTCGATGACCACACGCGGCGTGACGGGGCGGGACTGGCAGGTCAAAACATAGCCGGCCTCGGTCTCCCACGGTTCGAGCGAATAGTTGACCACCATCTCGACCCGTCCCTCGATCAGCCGTGCGCGGCAGGTGCAGCACATGCCGCCCTTGCAGGAATAGGGCAGGTTCAGTCCGGCGCGGATCCCGGCATCGATGATCGCCTCATTCGCGGCGACGGGAAATGTCGCGCGGGCACCTTCGAAGATCACGGTGGCCTCGGCTGCCGGGGTCGCCGTCGCGGCGACAGGGACAGGCACCGCGCGACCGCCGATACCCGGGGTGAACCGTTCCACATGAACCTGCTCGCGCCCAAGGCCGCAATCCAGCAGCGTCTTCTCCAAGCCGTCGATCATCGGCTGCGGGCCGCAAACGAACACGTGCGCGACATCGCGCGGCACCATCGTCCGCATCAGCGCGCCGACGCGCCCGGCATCCAGTCGACCGTTCAGCGCCGGGATGTCCTGCCGTTCTCGCGACAGCACGTGGAACACCGAGAGCCGGGCAAGGAAGCAGTCTTTCAGGTCCTCGAGCTGCTCGCGGAAGATAACCGATGCGGTGCTGCGGTTGCCATAGAACAGCAGGAATTGTCCGCGCTCCCGGTGAAGTGTCGTTTTCAGGATCGACAGGATCGGTGTGATGCCGGAGCCTGCGGCGAAGCCGACCATCGTGCGCGTCGCGCCCGGTTCGATCGGCACGCCGAACCGGCCGTCCGGCGTCATGACATCGAGCGTGTCGCCGACACGTAAATGCCGGCTTGCCCAGGCCGAAAAGGCGCCGTTCTCGAGTTGCTTGATGGCGACCCGAAGCTCGCGGTCGTCCAGTCCGGAGCAGATCGAGTACGATCGCCGCACGTCCTCTCCGTCCAGGTTGGTGCGCAAGGTCAGGTATTGGCCCGGGGTGAAACGATAGGCCGTGCGCAATCGCTCCGGCACCTCGAAAGCCAGCGACACGCAATCGGTGGTTTCACGCCGAAGGTCGGCGATGCGCAGGCGGTTGAAACGTGGTCTGGCCATGGTCGGAAAGGTGTCCGGCGGGGTTGCGCATGGAGTGGCGGGGCGCAACCCTACCCCCATGAGACAGGCACTGCACCGCATCACCATCGCAACGCAGGGGCAGGGGTTCATCGATGTCACCGCGGAACTGACCCAGTGGCTCGCCGCACAGGCGATCGGCACCGGCCTGCTCACCGTTTGGTGTCGGCACACTTCGGCCTCGCTGATCGTGCAGGAGAACGCCGATCCAGATGTCCGCGCCGACCTGGCGGCGTTCTTCCGCCGGCTGGTGCCGGAAAGCGGCTCCTATCGTCACAAGGCGGAAGGTCCCGACGACATGCCGGCGCATGTCCGCGCGGCGCTAACGCTGACACAGGTATCGGTGCCGGTGGAGCACGGGCGCATGGCACTCGGCGCCTGGCAGGCGATCTATTTGTTCGAGCACCGCACTCGCCCGCATCGGCGCGAGCTGGTGCTGCACCTGATCGGGGAATGAGGCAGGTCTGCGGATGGGAGAAAAGCTCTTGATTTGGCAAAATGCCGGATGATATATGATGGCTATATCTGATTGGATAAAGCCATGCGCACCCTGGTCGAACTCCCCGAACCCGATCTGCGTGCGCTGAGCGAAATCGGCCAGCGCCAGGGGGTCTCGCGCGCGGCGCTGATCCGGGAGGCGGTCAGCACTTATCTTGCCGGCCGGATGCGCCACCGGGCGGACGACGCTTTCGGCCTGTGGGGTCAGACGGCGGCGGACGGCCTGTCCTACCAGCGTCAACTCCGCGACGAGTGGTGAACGCGCTCTTCGACACCAACATCCTGATCGACCATCTACGCGGCATCCGCCAGGCCCGGACCGAGCTTGGGCGCTACGACCTGACGGCGATCAGCGTGATCACCTGGATCGAAGTGATGGTCGGGGCGCCGGCGGAAACCGAGCAGGCGACCCGCGATTTCCTCGAGACGTTCCCGGTTATCGCGCTGGATACCGGAATCGCCGAACTGGCGGCCAGGCTGCGGCGGGAGCATCGGATCAAGCTGCCGGATGCGCTGGTCTGGGCCTCGGCCCGCGCACGCGGCATGCTGCTGGTGACACGCGACGGCAAGGGGTTCCCTGCCGATGATCCGGGCATCCGCATCCCCTACGCGGTTTGACTCCGCTAGCGGCGCGCAGCCGCTGGCCCAAAAACACCGAGACCAATTGCAGAACCACGCCGCGATGGTCGATCGACGCCGGCGGCAGCGTCTCGACCGCATCGAACATCGGCGCCAGATCACGCAGAGCCCGTTCCGGATGATTGACCACGAGCACAAGCACGTTTCGCCCCACATAGTCTCGCGCCGGATGGACCAGGCCGAATTGCCGTGCGTCCGGATCGAGCACCGTCACAGTTGCATCCGGTCCAAGCGCGTAGGCGATCTTCCCGGCGTCGCGCCAGTCGGGGACGCCGACGATCGTGTCCGATGCCAGCAGTCCGCGGCTGGTTAGCTGCGTTCGCAATGAGGTCCAGTCGATCCCCTCCAGGTCGGGGTCGTGCTTTGCGATCGCCCCGATGACCGGATGCAGCCAGTCAAGGCGTATCTGGGTCGAGACGATCGCGACCGCGCCAACGACAAGGGCGGCCGTGCCGATCAGCGTCGCACGGAGCCAACGGGCGCCGATCCGTTGCGCGATGAACGCGCCGAGCAAGGGAAACAGCATCAGATAACCGGGTGCGGCCCAGTGGAACAGCACACGCTGGCTGGACCAGGCGGCGATCAGGGCGAACACGACGATCGGCGGGGCGCCAAGGCAGACCGGCAGCCAGGATCGCCAGACCGCCGGGCCGCGGCGCAGTGCGGCGACGAATTCCGCCATAACAGGCAGCCAGATCCAGGGAAGGATGAACAGCGCCTCGCCGGCGAGAACGATGAAGGGCTGTCCGGGGTGAAACCGCAGCCCGCCGGCACGCTCGCCCTGGAACGCAAATGAGACCCAGCCGTGCATTGCGTTCCAGATCACCACCGGGGCGAACACCAGCATGGCGCAAATGCCGGCGACGTACGGCTCCGGCCGTGCCAGCCAGCGCCGGTGGGTCCGGCTGGTCAGCAGATAAAGGACCGCGCCGCCGAGTGTCAGCACAGCGGTGTATTTCGAGAACAGCGCCACGCCGGCACAGACCCCGGCGCTGATCCACCAGAGCGAACCCGGCGGTGCCGCGCGCCGACAATGCGTGGACCAGGCACAGCGCCGCACCGAGCAAAGCGCAATCCAGCGGGCCGTCCGGCAGCACCCAGCTTGCGCTCGTCACACCGAACACCGGCGCGAGGTTCAATGCGACCGCCGCCCAAAGCCCGGCACCTTCACCGGCAAGCGCCCTGCCGAGACGGTACATCAGCCAGATGGACAGCGCGAACGTCAGGATGAACGGCAGCCGCACCGCCAGAGGGGCGTCGGTGCCCAGCAGATGCGCCGCGCCCCATTGCATCCACCACGAGGCCGGCGGATGGTCGAAATAACCCAGCCGCAGGCTGCGTCCTGCCGCGACCATGTAGCTTTCGTCCACGCCAAGGCCGAGTGCCCAGGCAAAGCCGAGGCGGATCAGCGTGGATGCGGCGATCAGCCAAAGAACAAGTCGTGTTTCGCGGGTGAGCGACCCGCCTTGTTGCCGCGCGATCCCCCACCCCGACCCTCCCCCGGAAGGTGGGAGGGGGTCGTGCGACAAGCTTTGGCTATCCTTCCACCACGCGCTGTGTCTGCACGCCCAGACCTTGCACCGACAGCCGCATGGTCTGGCCGGGCTTCAGGAAGATCGGCGTGGGCTTCTTGCCGGACCCGACACCCGGAGGCGTACCGGTGGAAATGATGTCGCCGGGATAAAGCGTGATGAAGTGGCTCGTGTAGCTGACCAGCTTGCGGCAGTCGAAGATCATCGTTTTGGTGGTGCCGTCCTGCATGCGCTTGCCATCCACCTCGGTCCACATAGACAGGTTCTGCGGATCGGGGACCTCGTCCCTGGTGACCATCCAGGGGCCGGTCGGGCCGAACGTGTCACAGCCCTTGCCCTTGTCCCAGGTGCCGCCCCGCTCAAGCTGGAATTCGCGCTCGCTCACATCGTTGCAAACGCAATATCCGGCGATGTGCTCCATCGCCTCGTGCTCGGGGACATAGCGTGCGGTTTTGCCTATGACGATGCCGAGTTCCACCTCCCAATCCAGCTTCTTCGATCCGCGCGGCAGTTTCACGTCGTCGTTCGGGCCGGAAAACGCGCCGAGGGATTTCAGGAAAATGATCGGTTCCTTGGGGATCGGCATGCCGGATTCCTCAGCATGGTCGGCATAATTCAGCCCGATGCAGACGTAGTTCATCGGCCGCCCCACGCAGGGGCCTAGGCTGGTCGCCGGCATCGATTTTAGGCAGCGTGTTTGAATCGATGGCGCGCAGCATCGCCAGCGCGGCGTCGGACAGCGCGAAACCGTCGATGTCGCGCACCACCGCGGACAGGCAGCGGATGGCGCCGCCGGCATCCAGCATACCCGGCTTTTCGGCGCCGGGCGGGCCGTAGCGTAAAAGTTTCATGTGCTGTTTCTCCTTGGAACGCCTTACAGCGTCATCCCGCCGTCGATCACGATCGCCTGGCCGGTGACGAATTGCGCCTCATCGCTGGCGAGATACACTGCCAGCGCAGCAATTTCCTCCGGCGTACCGAGACGTCCCATCGGCTGACGCGCCAGGAACACCGCCCGCGCCGCTTCTTCCGATCCGGCCTGCGCGGCATTCTCGGCGATCCGCGCATCCAGGCTTGGCGTGTGTACCGTCCCCGGGCAGATGCAGTTGCAACGGATACCGCGCGCAATAAAATCGGCGGCGACCGATTTGGTCAGCCCGATCACCGCCGCCTTGGTGGCGGAATAGACGCAGCGGTTCACCACGCCTTTCACGCTGCTGGCGACCGAGGCCATGTTGATGATCACCCCGCCGCCGCGCTTCAGCATGCCGGGCAGGAAAGCCTGCATGGTGTGGAACATGGACCGGGCGTTGACCTCGAAGGCCAGGTCCCATTCGGAATCCGTAGCATCCATCACGGTTCCCTGGTGCACGATGCCGGCGCAGTTGAACAGGATATCGACGGATCCGGCATTCGCGGCGGCGTGGCCGATATCCGCCGCGTGCAGCACGTCCAGTTTGGCGGTGCGGATCATGTCGGAGGCAATCTCATGCACCTTCGACTCGTTCACGTCGGTGGCGATCACCTGCGCGCCGGCGGCGGCGAAGGCGAGCGCGGTGGCCCGGCCGATCCCTTGCGCGGCGGCGGTCACGAAGGCGGTCTTATTGGCGAGGCGTGCGGTCATTTGACCCCTCCCCCTGCCCCCTCCCGCACGGGGAAGGGGAAGGTGTACCGGCCCCCCTTCCCAAAGGCGGAGGGGAGAAGGATTTCAGTGGTTGTTGCGAGATTCGCCGCGGGCTTCGATGACGTTCAGGTACAGCGTCGCCGGCTCCAGACAGGCGCCGGTACCGAGCTGTCCCACCATGCCGCGATAGATCTCCTCCCATGGCGTTTTGTGGTCGAGATTGGGCGCCGTCCAGGCGGCGCGGCGTGTTTCCAGCTCGCCGGCGGGCAGCAGCACATCGACCTTGCGTGTATTGAGGTCGATGCGGATGCGGTCGCCGGTACACAATAGCGCCAAGCCGCCGCCGACCGCGGCTTCGGGCGTAACGTTCAGGATGGACGGGCTGCCTGACGTGCCGGATTGCCGTCCGTCGCCCATGGTGGGCAGCGCTTCAACGCCGCGTTTCAACAGCGACGCCGGCGGTTGCATGTTCACCACCTCCGCGCTGCCGGGATAGCCGACCGGCCCGCAGTTGCGGATGATCAGCACCGACTGGTCATCGCAGCCGAGGTCAGGGTCTTCGATCCGGTGGTGATAATCCTCGGGCCCTTCGAAGACGATCGCCTTGCCTTCGAACACGTTCGGGTGGGCCGGATCGGACAGGAAGCGGCGGCGGAACTCCGCGTCGATGACGCTGGTTTTCATCACCGCGCTGTCGAACAGGTTGCCGGACATCACCACGTAACCGGCCGCGGCTTTCAGCGGCTTGTCGTAGGCGCGGATCACCTCGCGGTCCGGCTCCGGCACGGCTTCCAGGTTCTGCGCAAGTGTCTTGCCGGTCACTGTCATGGTGTCGCCGTGCAGTTTGCCGGCCGTCAGCAGCTCTTTCAGCACCGCCGGCACGCCGCCGGCACGGTGGAATTTCTCGCCCAGGAACCGCCCGGCCGGTTGCAGATCGACCAGCAGCGGGATGTCCGGGCCGAGACGCTGCCAGTCATCGATGGTGTGATCAACGCCGATGTGACGCGCAATCGCAACCATGTGGATCGGGCAGTTGGATGAAGCCCCCAGGGCCGCCGCGGCAACCACCGCGTTCTCGAACGCGTGCTGCGTCATGATGTCGGACGGACGCAGGTTCTCATGCACCATCTCCACGATGCGCCGTCCCGTCTCATACGCCATCTGACCCCGCTCGCGGTACGGCGCCGGAATCGCCGCGCAGCCCGGCAGCGACATGCCGAGCAATTCCGCGAGGCTGTTCATCGAGGTCGCGGTGCCCATGGTGTTGCAGTGGCCGACCGATGGCGCCGAGGACGCTACCATCTGCATGAATTCCTCGTAGCTGATCTTGCCCTCGGCGTACAGCTTGCGGCCTTCCCACACGATGGTGCCGGAGCCGGACAGGCGGCCCTGCCACCAGCCGTCCAGCATCGGTCCGCCGGACAGCACGATCGCCGGGATGTTCACGGTGGCCGCGCCCATCAGGCAGGCCGGCGTGGTCTTGTCGCATCCGGTGGTCAGCACGACGCCATCGAGCGGATAGCCGTGCAGGACTTCGACGAGACCGAGATAGGCCAGATTGCGGTCCAGCGCCGCCGTCGGGCGCTTGCCGGTCTCCTGGATCGGGTGCAGCGGGAATTCCAGCGGGATGCCGCCGGCATCACGGATGCCGTCGCGCACGCGTTTGGCCAGATCAAGGTGGTGCCGGTTGCAGGGGAAAGATCTGAGCCGGTCTGGGCGATGCCGATGATCGGCTTGCCGCCCTGCAGTTCCTCGCGCGTGGTGCCGTAGTTCAGGTAGCGTTCGACATAAAGGGCGGTCATCGCCGGATCTGCCGGGTTGTCGAACCAGCGCCGGCTGCGCAGCCGCTTTCGTCGCCGTTATCTTTTGCCATGAGCTGTCTCCGTTGCACGGAGGCCGGAAAATGTGCCGCAGCCAAGGTCGTTGTCAACGCAGGCGTGTAGCGTCACGTTTTGGGCTGCCGCCATTCGACAGCGGCCGCCGCCACGGTGCCACCTTCACGCGAAGGCACCGAATAGAGCGCACGCGCGCTCGACCGATAAAGCTTGCGGTCGATCCATCCCGCGCGCAAGATAAGGACAAGATCCCGCCGCGACCCGTTAGCAAATCACACACGCACACGGTCATGACTGACAAACCCTTCAGTGAGGATCGTGCCGCGCGCTCACTGGAAGCCCAGGCACAGCTCGAAACTGAAAGCCGAAAGATCGTATGGGAGCAGACCTATAGAAGGCGCCAGCAGAAAATACCTGGGCACGCTGAAGGGCAGCTCGTATTCTCCGGTATTGACCCAACGCCAACCGCGAAGTCACCCGCGCAAAGCACGCCTCAGATTGTATGGGCAACAGCAGTTTGAGTTTTTGCTCATTGAAGAAGTTATGGACATTTCCCTCCTGCGCGCGCGGGAGCAGCACTGGATCGACCAACTCGGATCGTACACCAGGGGTTTCAATTCGAAGAGTCAAGAGGATGGGCCGGAGCCTTCTCTCGCGACACACATCGAGGGCGCCAAGCGTGTCTATTTGCCATCAATCTATGCCCAGCTTGCGCCAGAACACCAGAATTTTATGCCAAATGATTTGGACCGCCAGGGTTTCAGGTCGGATCTGAGATCGAAGCTTTGGCGAAAGCTCACGCAGATTGCCATTACTGCAGCACTGCTTTTTATCGGACTCGAGCTTCCATTCCTCAGCTTTGTGTGGATAGCGATACCATTCTACTTTGTTCCGGTCATTCTTTTTGACTGGCCGGAAACCACCAGAAGTCGCGCGAATAGGCGCTATCTACGGGCGGAGGCAATCGCGAGAGAGACAGCCGAAGCCGACCTGATCCAGTTCATAGCCGGCCGGCTTGGTATCCCCAGGGAACGCGTTGCCGAGGCGTACCCGGAAGCTGGAAAGACAGTTGCCCGGAGGAAGGAGCGGAGCGATCGATATCGGAGGTTAAACGCCGAGCTCAAACGGCTGACGTCGTGAGATTCTGATAAGGGGTAGATGTCAGCATCCGCTACTCCACTCTTGGGTTACATGGCTGCGTCGCGAGGTATAGCCTTCAGCTTCGAGGCTAGCAGGCTGCGGAAAAAAAGCCCCTCTGACCTGGGACCGACAATCGTTCCCGTTATGGCGGGCGAAGGCCGGCCATCTACGTCTTTGTTCTAATAACTCGCTCGTTCGCGGCGAAAACGTGGATACGCGCCTTCGGGGGCATGACGGTTCGGCTGGCGCTACCACCGTGGGTGCCGTGTTGGGTGTGGATTCTCATTTCCTTCACGAGGGTTTTTGAGGCCAGAGTCTTGCCGGCCGCTTCCCGGTTTCCCGTATCGGGTGCCGCGGAAATTCAAGCGGGATCCCGCCAGGGCGGCGGATGCCGTCGCGCACGCGGCGAACCTGTGCACCAGCCCCGCGGACTGTCAACGCAGCTCGCACCTCCGTGGACAGGCTGCCGGTACCGCATCATTCTGGGACGGACATGTCGATCACGACCGTCTCCAGAGCCGCCCTGCGACCACCGGGGCTGCTGTATGCCCTGGACGAGTGGCCGCCGCCCGCGCGGCTGGCGCTGCTCGGGCTGCAATACGGCGTCATGGACGCGATCTATCTGGTTCTGGTCGCAATCATCATCCGCAGCGCGAAGATCAGCGCCGCCGACAGCGTCAACCTGATGGGGATCGCCTGCTTCGCCCTGGCGATCGGCACTGCCTTGCGGGCGTTGCCTCGCGGTCCGGTGGGGTCCGGCTTTCTCGCCCCACCGGTCTATTCCGCCACCTTCCTGGCCCCGTCCGTGCTTGCCGCGCAGATCGGCGGCATGCCGCTGGTGTTCGGCATGACACTGGCCGCCGGCCTGATGGAGGTGCTGGTCGCGCTGCTGCTGACCCGGCTGCGCATCGTCATCACCCCCGTTCTTAGCGGGTTGAGCGTGTTCATCGTCGGCCTGCAGCTCGGCGTGGTCGGTATCGGACAGATGCTGGACGTGCCGGATGAGGCGTTGCCGTCCTTCCAGTTGCATCTGCTGGTCACCATACTCACCCTCGCGGTCTGCATCGGGCTCAGCATCTGGGGCCGCGGCACACTGAAACTGCTCTGCACGCTGCTGGTACTGATCGTCGGCATGGCCGCGGCGACCGCGATCCATCTGATCCCGTCGGCTGGCGTGCAGGCGATCGCGCACGCCGACCTGCTGGCGCTGCCAAGCCCGGCATTGCTGCAGCACCGCTTCAGCCTCGAGCTGCTGCCCGCCTTCCTGGCGGCAGGTGTCGCCGCCGCGCTGCGGGCGGTGGGAGTCGTCACCACGTGCCAGCGCATCAACAACGCCGGGTGGGAGCAGCCCGACATGGCGAACATCCGCAAGGGCGTTCTGGCCGATGGGCTCGCCAACGTGGTCGGCGGCATCATCGGTGCGCCGGGAATGAGCATCTCGCCCAGCCTGGTCGGCATTTCCAGCGTTACCGGCGCAACCAGCCGGGTGATTGCGTTCGCGGCTTCCGGCGTGCTGGTCGTGATTGCCGTGTCGCCAAAACTGGCGGGCCTGTTCCTGCTGATTCCGCCAGAAGTGGCCGGCTCGCTGCTGGTGTTCACCGCTTCGTTCATGATCAGCGGCGGCATGCAGATCATGCTGTCGCGTCCGATCGATACCCGCGGGGTTTATGTCATCAGCCTGTCCACCTTGCTGGCACTGAGCGAAAACGTGTTTCCCGCCTACTTCCGCAACCTGTCGGCGACAGCGCGCAGCCTGACCGACAATCCGCTCGCGTTCGGCCTGACTGCCGCAATTCTGCTCACGCTGCTGTTCCGCGTGGGCACCAGGCAGCGTGGCGAGACCGAGTGGACCGGATCAGCCGAGGCGATAGAAGCCGCCCTGGACTTTGTGCGCCGCAAGGCACGGGAATGGAAGGTTCCGGCCGGCACGATCTCGGTCGCCGCCACCCAGGCACACAATATCATGGCGTTCTTTCCCAAAGATCCACCCGCACGATCCCGGCGGCGTGTTGGGCATATCGTTCAACGGCTTTGACTTCCGGGTCATCGTAAAGTGCCACGGTCATCGCCTGCCGCCGCTTCCGGTTACCATTCCCGTTCCCGCTCCGGCGATGCGCGAGATCGAGAACGAGGAATCCGCGGCATTCGCCGGACTGGAGGATTTCTTGCGTAACGTAACCGCTGATCGCAAGTCCGCGAAGCGGCACGGCGGCCTGGTGACGGTCCGCCTGATCTACGCGACATAGCGAAATGCCACTGACCGAAGCCAGCCAAACGGATTGGACAATGGCCGACCCGCAACCACAACGCGCGATCCTGGTCACTGGTGCCGCCAGCGGGATCGGTGCCGCGGTCTGCCGGGCGCTGGCTGCCCCCGGCGTCGTGTCGTCGTGCACACACGGCGCAACCGGGCGGGCGCCGAGGCGGTTGCCGCCACCGTTCGGGGCGCCGGCGCGCAAGCCGAAACAGTGTTGGGCGATCTGATCGTACCGGCGACCGCCGGAGCGCTGGTTGCCGACGTGATCGCACGGTTCGGACGGCTTGATATACTGGTCAGCAACGCCGGGTTCGCCGATCGCACAACTGTTGCCGCGCTGACCGACGCGGCGATGGCGGACATCAATCGACGCGATTCTGGGGGCCTTCTTCCGTCTGGCGCGAGCGTCAATCCCCTTTCTCACCGCGACGCCGGCCGGCCGGGTGATCGCGGTGTCGAGTTTCGTGGCCCATGTGTTCCGTCCGGGCATCGCGGTCTTTCCTGCGTCTGCTGCCGCCAAAGCGGGTCTGGAGGCACTGGTGAAGGCGCTGGCGATCGAGCTGGCGCCGGCCGGGGTGACGGTGAATGCGGTGGTGCCGGGTTTCATCCGCAAGGACCCGGGGGCACATGCCGCGGTCGATCCGGCACGGCTGGCACAGCAACTTGCCGCGGTGCCGTTGGGTCGCGTCGGGTTGCCGGAGGAGGTGGCTGCGGCCGTAGCGTTTCTCGCGTCGCGCGTCGCCGGCTATATCACCGGCGAGACACTTCGTGTCGATGGCGGGCTGGCGATGTGATATCAGTCCACGAAAAAGACTGCCCCTCGACCGTCATTCCCACGAAGGCGGGAATCCAAGTTTCGCTGCTGCCGCTGTCGATGCGCACGCCGAACTGCCGCGGATTTCTGCTTTCGCGGTAATGACGTTGTCTCGCGGAATGACATTCGGCGGCCACCACTTAGGTTAGCGCCTATGAGCCTTCCGGGAGCTGAGAACCAAGTAGTCCGATCCTGTCGGAAACGCCGGTCCAGTGTCTCGGCTTCCTTCGCGGCCCTCCGGCCGGCTACACAGGGAATCTGATCGAACGGGGACCTGAATGGGACTCAGAGCAAAATTCAATCTCGTGCTGCTGGTCGCCTTCGTCGTCGGGCTCGGGCTGGCGGCGGCGCTGTCCTACCGCATCGTGCAGGACAACGCCCGGCGCGAGGTGCTGCAGGAAGCCGGCATCATGATGGCCGAGGCGCACGCCGTGGCCGACTACACCGGCACGGAAATCGAGCCGCTGCTGGTTGGCCAGGAAAAGCTGCGTTTCCTGCCGCAAAGCGTGCCGTTCTTCGCCGCCCAGGCCAACCTTCGCGCCCTCGGCAAGCAGTTTCCCGATTACACCTTCAAGGAAGCCGCGCTGAACCCGACCAATCCAGCCGACAAGGCAGCCGACTGGGAGGCGGACATCATCGCCCAGTTCCGCCAGAACCCGACGCTCGCTGAATTCGTCAGCACGCGGGCCACGCCACAAGGCGAGATCCTGTCGCTGTCCCACCCAGTCAAGATCGACACCAAGGACTGTCTGACCTGCCATTCGACCCCGGCGGCGGCACCGGCCGCGATGACCGACCTGTATGGCACCGCCAACGGCTTCGGCTGGCAGCTTGGTTCCGTGCAGGGGGCGGAGATCGTCTCGGTACCAATGCGGGTGGCGCAGGAGCGTGCCGACCGGACGTTCTACACCTATCTCGGCGGCCTGGCCGTGGTGTTCGCCATTACCCTCCTGTTGCTGAATATCATGCTGCATTATGTGATCATCCGGCCGATCCGGCGCATGTCGGCGATCGCCGGCGAGATCAGTCTGGGCCACGATGCACCCGAGTTCGAGGTGCGCGGGCGGGACGAGATCGCCTCGCTCGCCCAGTCGTTCAACCGCATGCGCCGGAGCCTGGCCAACGCCATGAAGATGCTGGAAGGCTGAGCCATTCCTGAAGCGATACAAGCCGGTCCCGCCCATCCGCCGCAGATCGGCCGCTATCGGGTCGAGTCGGTGCTCGGCCGTGGCGCCATGGGCATCGTATACAAGGCCCATGATCCGGCGATCGATCGTCCGGTGGCGATCAAGCTGGTGCGGGCGGACCTGCTGGATGGCGAGGAACGGGCGGACTACCTGGCCCGCTTCCAGCGGGAGGCGCAGGCCGCCGGGCGCTGCACCCACCCGAATATCGTCGCCGTCTATGACTTCGCCTTGCACGAGGGCAACCCGTTCCTGGCGATGGAGTACGTCGAGGGCGCCAGCCTGAGCCAGGTGCTGGCGCGCACCGGCCGCGTGGCGCCTGACGCCGCCGTGCAGGTGATGGTGCAGGTGCTGGAGGCGTTGGGGCGGGCGCATTCGCTCGGCGTCGTCCACCGCGACGTCAAGCCGGCGAATATCCTGCTGCTGCCGGACGGGCGGGTGAAAGTCACCGATTTCGGCATCTCCCGGCTGGATAGCGTCGGCACCACCCAGACCGGCGCGGTGATCGGCACGCCGAGCTACATGTCGCCTGAGCAGTGCCGCGGCGAACCAGTCGATGCCCGCAGCGACCTGTTTTCCGCGGGCGCGGTGCTGTACGAGCTGCTCAGCGGAGAGCGGCCGTTCCCTGGGCGCAGCTTCACCGAGGTGGTGCATCAACTGCTGACCGAGGCGCCAGCGGATATCCGCGTGAAACTTCCCGGTCTGCCACCCGGGCTCGTCGCGGTGCTTGACAAGGCGCTGGCTAAGCGACCTGAGGATCGGTTCGCCTCGGCCGCTGCCATGATGGAGGCGCTTCGGGGTGGCGCCGGCGACCCGGCACCGCTGCCCGATCCGGACGCGACGGTTTTCGTGACCCGCGATGTGGCGGGATTCGACGACGCGCTGCTGGCCACGATCGAGCGCCGGCTGGCCGAGCATGTTGGCCCAATCGCTCGCCGCCTGGTACGCACCGCGGCTCGCACCGCACGCTCGCCCGAGGCGCTGGTCGCTGAGGTGGCCAGCACTATAGGGGTGCCAGCGGAACGCGACCGCTTCGTCCGCCACGCGCTGTCCGGCGAACTGACCCGGACGGGTGGCGCGCCGGCTCGCTTGGTCGCGCCCGAGGCGGTGGAACGTGCACAATCGGCACTCACCCGTTACGTTGGCCCGATCGCGCGGCTTTTGGTCAAGCGCGCTGCCGCTCGTGCGCGCAGCGAGCCGGAATTGTGGGAACTGCTGGCGCTGCATATCGATCACGCGTCCGAACGGGAGGCGTTTCTGCGGCAGAGGCCGGCATGATGCTCCTCATCATGCCCGCGAAGGCGGGCAGCTCGATCCGCTGTGGACAAGCGGCCCCTTCAGCCAGGGCCGCCGAGATGTGTTCACCAAACGGCCATTTACCCACGGCGCCACCCCATCCGCAGAACGTGACCATTTTCTGTTGCCCGTAGGATGTTGCATTTGGCCCGTGAACTGAGCGAATTCACGGTCTGACCCGCGGCCGCGGACACAAACCCCCACCGATTACCGCAGATGGCACGCTGCCAACCGGCCATCGGCAATCTGGCGCAGCAGCGGAGTTTCCTCCCGGCAACGCGGCACCGCATAGGGGCAGCGGGGGTGGAAGGCGCAGCCGGAGGGCGGCGTGAGTGGGCTTGGCACTTCGCCCTCGATGATCGGACGGGCGCGGCGAGCGTGCGGATTGGGCAGCGGCGCGGCGGCCAGCAGCGCCTCGGAATACGGGTGCTGGGGCGCGGCGAACAGTGCGTCCCGGTCCGCCAGCTCGACGATACGGCCGAGATACATCACCGCGATGCGCTGGGCGATATGCTCGACCACGCCAAGATCATGTGAAATGAACAGATATGCGAGGCCGAGCGTGTCCTGCAGGTCCAGCAGCAGATTCAGCACCTGCGCCTGCACCGACACGTCCAGCGCCGAAACCGGTTCGTCGGCAATGATCAGCGCCGGCTGCACACTGAGCGCGCGGGCGATGCCGAGCCGCTGACGCTGCCCGCCGGAAAACTCGAACGGCATCCGGTCGATCAGGTCCGCGCGCAACCCGACACGGGGCAGCAGGTCGGATGCGCGTTCGCGACGCGCCGCGGCGGAGAGTGGTTCGTAGTTCTCCAGCGGCTCGGTGACGATCTCGGCTGCCGAGAGGCGCGGGTTCAGCGAGGCGTACGGGTCCTGGAACACCATCTGCACGCGCCGGCGGAACGGGCGCATGGCATCAGGGCCAAGGTCGGTCACGTCCTGCCCGTCGATCAGGATGTGGCCGGCGGACGGCTCAATCAGGCGCAGCACGAGCTTGCCCAGCGTCGTCTTGCCGCAGCCGGATTTGCCTACGATGCACAGTGTCTCGCCGGCCCGAATCGTGAAGGAGACATCTTCGACGGCACGCACTTCCGCCACGGTGCGACGCAGGAAACCGCGCACGACCGGGAACCGCTTGGACAGATGTTGCGATTCCAGAATCGGTTCGCTCATGCCGCCCCAGCACGGATGCAAGCGGCGCGGTGCCCCGGCGCGACCGTGCGCAACGGCGGCGTCGCCGCGCGGCACGCATCGATCACCAGTGCGCAGCGCGGCGCGAAGGCACAGCCGACCAGTTTTTCGCTCAGGCTCGGCACCACGCCCGGAATTTCCGGCAACCGCCGGCGCCGGCGGTCCGCCCCACGCGGGATCGAGCCCATCAGGCCGCGTGTGTAGGGGTGCGCCGGGCTATCGAACAGAGCCTCCACCGGCGCTTCTTCGACCACGCGGCCGGCATACATCACGATCACCCGCTGGCAGGTCTCCGCCACCACGCCGAGATCGTGGGTGATCATCAGGATGGCGGCCCCGATGCGCTCCTTCAGCTCCAGCATCAGTCGCAGGATCTGCGCCTGAATGGTGACATCCAGCGCCGTGGTCGGTTCGTCTGCAATCAGCAGACGTGGCGAGCACGCAAGCGCCATCGCGATCATCGCCCGCTGCCGCATTCCGCCGGAAAACTGGTGCGGATAGTCGCGCAGCCGACGGTTGGCGTCAGGGATGCGCACCAGGCGCAGCATTTCTTCGGCGCGCGCCAGCGCCGCAGCGTGCGAGGCGCCTTCGTGGATGCGCACAGCCTCGGCAATCTGTTCGCCGATCGTATGCACCGGGTTCAGGCTGGTCATCGGCTCCTGGAAGATCATCGCGATCCGGTTGCCACGGATCGCCCGCATCCCGGATTCCGACAGCGTCAGCAGGTCGGTGCCGTCGAACCGCACCGTGCCGGCGACAACGCGTCCGTTCTTCGGCAGCAGGCGCATCACCGATAGCGCCGTGACGCTTTTGCCGCAGCCGGATTTGCCGACCAGACCGAGCGTTTCGCCGGTACCTATGGCAAAACTTACGCTGTCCACCGCGCGGGTGATTCCAGCTTCGGCGAAGAAATGCGTGGTGAGTCCTTCGATGTCCAGCAGCATCCCGCTCATAAGCTGCGGGCGAGCCGCGGGTCGAGCCGGTCGCGCAGCCCGTCGCCCAGCATGTTCACCGCCAGCACCACCAGCGCGATCATCACGCCTGGAAAGAAGATCGTCCACGGCGCGATCCCAAGATACAGCCGCGACGACGCGATCATGTTGCCCCAGGTCGGGATGTTCGGCGGGATGCCGGCCCCGAGGAAGGACAGTCCGGCCTCCACCAGGATCGCCGACGCACAGACATAGGTTCCCTGCACGGTCAGCGGCGCAATCGTGCTCGGCAGGATGTGCCGGCGAAGAATCTTCGCGGTCCGTGCGCCGCCGGCCAACGCCGCCTCCACATAGGGCTGCTCGCGCGCGCTGAGCACCACGGCGCGCACCAGACGCACCTCGCGCGGCACCTCCGGGATGACGATGGCCAGGATCACGATGCCGACGCCGCCATGGGTGAGCGAGACCAGCGCGATGGCGAGCAGGATGTTGGGGATCGCCATCAGCCCGTCCATCAGGCGCATCACGATGCCATCGAACCGGCGATAATAGCCGGCAAGCAATCCGATCAGCAGCCCACCGGCCATTGCGGCGATCCCGACGGTGAATCCGACCAGCAGCGAGATGCGGGCGCCATACAGGCTGCGGGCGAACACGTCGCGGCCGAGATTGTCGGTGCCAAACCAATACAGCGCTGACGGCGGTTCCAGCCGGTGCATCGGTGTCATCAGATACGGATTGCCGGCATAGAGCGGTGCGGCGAGCGCCAGCAGAAGCATCACCGCAATGATGCCGCCGCCGAGGTAGATCGTCGGGTTGCGCCGGACGAACCGACCAAGGCCAGTCGCCGGTCGTGCGCGTCGGAGCCGAAGTGCAGCGTCTGACATCGGCTAACCTGTATCACCGAAACACCTCGGCCGCCCCAAACCGTTATACCCGGGAAAGTGGCTATCCAGGCCCACGGCATCGCGGATCGCCGATGGATTCTCACTTTCGCAGGAATGACGGCATGTTCTGAAGAGGTCCGTCGGTACAGCAGAATTTGTCATTTCAGATAAGCCTAATACCTGATCCGGGGGTCGATCACGGTGTAAACAAGATCAACCCCCAGATTCACCAGCACATACGCGCCCGAGAACACCACAATCACCCCCTGGATGATCGGGTAGTCGCGGTTGCTGATCGCATCCACTGTCAACCTCCCAAGTCCGGGAATGTTGAACACCGTTTCGGTGATTACCACTCCGCTGATCAGCAGCGCCACACCGATGCCGATCACGGTGACGATCGGCACGCCGGCATTCTTCAACGCATGATGCAGCAGCATCGACGACGCCGAGGCGCCCTTGGCGCGCGCCGTGCGCATATAGTCCTCGGCGAGCACTTCCAGCATGCTGGCCCGGGTGATGCGGGCGATCAGCGCGACGTAGGCCATTCCCAACGCCAGCGCCGGCATCAACAGATGGCTGAGCCACGGCCACACGCCGCCCGCCAGCGGCACATAGCCCTGCACCGGCAGCCACCCGAGCCGGATGGCAAACACATAGATCAGCAGATAGCCCACGACGAACACCGGCACCGAGAAACCAAGCGCGGAGAACGCCATCAATCCGCGATCGAGCAGCCCGCCGGCACGCCATGCCGCCAGCACGCCGGCGCCCACCGCCAACACCGCGGCGAACCCGATCGTCAGCAGACTAAGCGAGACCGTTGGCGGCAGCCGTTGTTCGATCAACGTCAATACCGGCGCCTGGGAGAAGATCGAAATACCGAAATTGCCGTGCAGCACCCGCCAGGCCCAACTGGCGAACTGCACCGGCAGCGGCAGATCGAGCCCAAGCTGATGCCGAATCGCGGCGATCTGCGCCGGGCTGGCGTTGTCGCCGGCGATCACCGCGGCGGGATCGCCGGGCGCGATGTGCAGCAGCAGGAAGATGAAGACGCCGACCACCGCCATGACGACCAGCGTGGAAGCCAAGCGGCGTGCGATGTAGGCGCCCATCGCTAAATTCCACTCCCCTTGCGGGAGGGGTTAGGGGAGGGGTTCGCGGCGGATTTTGCGGCAGACCCCTCCCCCGTCCCCTCCCACAGGAGGAGGAGGGAAGAATGAATGGCGCGCGCTCTGTTCACAGGCGCGCGGCTCAGCTTTTGGTTACGTTCCAGAACGGGATGATTTCGGGGATACCGATCATGCCGTTGACGTTCTTGCGCATCGCCGCCGGTGCGACCCATTGTCCCAGGATCACCTCCGGCACGACGTCCCAGCCAAGCTCGGCCATCTTCACCCCAATCGCCTTGCGCCCCGCTTCGTCCGCCGCCATCGCCCACTGCATCCGGAGTTTTTCGTAATCCTCGTTGGTCGGCCAGCCGTACCAGCCCTTCTTGCCGTTCATGGCGAGCGCGTTCAACGAGATCGGGTTGCCGTTTGCGTAGCCGCTGCCCCAGGTGACGAAAATGTCCCAGCCCCCCTTGTCGTCCGGTTCCATGCTGGCGCGGCGCGTCACCACGCCGCCCCAGTCACTGGTGGCGAGCTGGGCATTCACGCCGATCTTCTGCAACTGCCCGACGATGAGCTGGGCCGAGTTGTTCATGAAAGCGATGTTGGTGGCGTCGAGCACGATCACCGGCTCGTTGCTGTATCCCGCCTTCCGGAACAACGCCTTCGCGCTCGGCAGATCCACGCCCTGCTTGAACCAGTCGGTATTGGCATCGGTTTGCATCGGGTTGTCGCAACCAAAATAGGAAGGGCAGGTCTGGTAGTATTTCGGATTGCCGAAACTCGCCTTGAGGAAGTCGGCCTGGTTGAGCAGATGCAGCATGGCCTGCCGCGCATAGACCGATTCGAACGGCTTGTGCAGGCAGTTCATCCGCGCGATGCCGACATTACCGGTCTTGTTCAGCACGGCGATTTTGATGTTCGGATCGGTCTGCAACTGCGGCAGCAGATCGATCGGCGGCAATTCGTAGAAATCGATCTCGCCTGATTGCAGTGCCGCCGTCGCGGTCTGCTCGTCGGCGATGTTCTCCCATATCACCCGGTCCAGGTGTACCACCTTGGCGCCGGCAAGCCCATCGGACGGGTCAGTCCGCGGCACGTATTTCGTCCATTTGTCGTACACGTAGCGGTTGCCCGGACGGGTCTCGGTTTCATTGAACGTGAACGGGCCGGAGCCGATGCGCGTGCTGACCTGCTGGTACGGGTCGGTTTCGGCGTCTTTCTTGCGCATCATGAAGCACACCGGCGTGATCGGGCTGGCCAGCAAATCCAGCACCAGGCCGAACGGCTCCTTCAGCGCGATGACGAAGGTCTTGTCGTCCTTGGCCGAGATGTCCTTCAGGAAGCTCTGCATCACCTGGCCGCCGCCGTTGCGCACGATCCATCGCCGCAGCGAGGCGACGCAGTCGGCGGCGGTTACCGGCGTGTCATCCTGCCAGGCCAAGCCGTCGCGCAGCTCAAACGTGTAGGTCAGCTTGTCGTCCGACAGGCTGTGCTTGCCGACCATTTGCGGTTGCGGCCGGAACTGTTCATCGATGGCGAACAGCACGTCGTACACCATGGTGCCGTAATAGGCAGTGATGTTGGCGGTCGTCCAGATCGGGTCGAACACGCGCAAATCGCCCTGCATCACCGTGCGCAGCGTGGTGGCGTCCGACGGCGCCGCCGCGGCGCGCCTGATCATCGGCAAACCGGGGGCCAGCATCCCCGTTGCCAACCCGCCTCGCACAACGGCCCGTCGAGAGATCGACATTGACGCCTCCTGCATTGTCCGTCCGCCTTCTTCGGGGCGGCCGGCAATCATAGGAACCGCCAATCAGCCCCGCAACCGCAACGCCACCGGGACGTCTGAAGCCTACACCACGTCGTGCGACCGCAAGCGGCACAGCGCCGCCTCAGAACCGGTCTCGATCTGCACGGTGGCGTGGCCGATCCGAAAGCGCGCGGCCAGCTCTGCCGAGACATCGTGCAGCCGCCCCGGATCGTCCTGCCCGTCGCAGACAAGATGCGCGGTCAGCGCCGTCTCCGTCGTGCTCAGTCCCCAGATGTGCAGGTCATGCACCTCGATCACGCCCGGCAGTGCGGCCAGGTATTGATGCACCGCCTCACGCGAGACGCCGTCGGGCACCGCATCCATCGCCAGATCGATCGATTCACGCAGCAGGGCCCAGGTGGTCCAGGTGATCACACCGGCGATCCCCAGGCTCACCGCCGGATCGAGCCGCAACCAGCCGGTCGCGCCGATGACAACCGCCGCGACCAGCACGCCGGCCGACAAACCGGCGTCCCCCGCCATGTGCAGGAAGGCGGCGCGCAGGTTCAGATCATGCTCCCGTCCGCGCGCGAACAGCCAGGCGGTGACCCCGTTCACCAGGATGCCGGCCGCCGCGATCAGCGCCACCGGCACCCACACCAGAGGCTCCGGCGCGACCAGCCGGCAAATCGCCTCCACGCCGATCGCGCCGACACTGATCAGCAGCACGGCCGCATTCGTCAGTGCGGCGTAAATCGAGCTTCGCCCCCAGCCGTAGGTGCGCCGCCGGCTCGGCGGCCGGTGCCCGAGCCACGCCGCGCCCCAGGCCAGCAGCAGCCCCAGCACGTCGCCCAGATTGTGCGCCGCGTCCGCCAGCAGCGCGACCGAATGGGCCGCCAGCCCGCCGATGACCTCCGCGGCGACCAGCCCGGCATTCAGCGCAACGCCGATCGCGAAAGCCGTTCCGTGGCCATTCGCGTGTCCGGGCGCGGCGTGATCATGAGCGTGGTCGTGTGGCATGCCGGGAGGCTACGCAGCTCCTTGCAGACGCGCCAGCACTTACCAGGTCGCATCCAAAGGCATGGCCGCCGCTCTTGCCATCATCGCCGGGTAGGCGAACAGACCGGGCGCGCCCCCGGTGTGAACCCAAATTACGGTGTCCCGCGATGAAAAACGGCCGGCGCGGACCAGTCCGATCAGGCCAGGGCTGACGCGCGGGAAGGCGGCATGTGTGGCAGAAACACGTCGGGCGTCAACAGCTTAGCGCATTCCGCCGGATCGGTTGGCGGAGTGCGCTGAGCTGTTACGCCCAACTCTGTTATGCCATTCGTCACCTGATCGTTTCGCCAGATCAGCGTTAGAAAATTCGCCTCAGCCCGCCAGCGCGGCGGCTTGCTCACGGAGGGGTGATGCCTTATGGCGGGTCGCAACCCCATTTCTCGCGGAATCCGGCCCGTTCGCCGGTCACCCGAGACCGGCTGAGGGACCGACGGTCAGCAAACCATGTTCGGCGTCTCCGTCGGCCCGCTGCTGGACTTTGCCGGGCGTCATCCGGCGGTGCAGTCCGGCGCCATCATCCTGGCGACCTTTATCCTGGAAGACGCGGCAACGGTTCTGGCCGCGATGCAGGCCGCCGCCGGCGCGGTCTCGATGCCCTTGGCGCTGAGCTCGCTCTATGTCGGCATCGTGCTCGGCGACGCCGGACTTTATGGGCTGGGCTGGCTGGCCACCCTCATTCCATGGATCCACCGCCTGCTGCCGCCCCAGCGTACCGCGGTAGTGCGGGCGTGGCTGCAGGGCCGGGTGTTCAGCGTGGTCCTGGTCAGCCGCTTCTTGCCGGGTGTGCGGCTGCCGACCTACACGACCTGCGGCTACCTGGGCGCGAGCTTCCGCAAGTTCATCCTGGCCAGCATGAGCGCGACGGTGTTCTGGACGTCCGGGCTGTTCGCCTTGTCGATGAAGATCGGCGACGTGCTGATCGCCCATTTCGGCGTGTGGCGCTGGGCCGGCATAATCGGAATAATCGTTTTCCTGGGGGTAGCCGGCCAATTCGCCTCCCGATTCTGGAAGGACGCCCATCAGGAATGAAGCTCGACGCCGCGCTTCGGCTTGCTCAGCCGGCCCGCTCCGCCGACCATCCGGTCTCGTTTTTCGAGTTCTGGCCGGGCTGGCTGTTCTATACGCCGGTGGTCGCGCATTGCATCGCGCTCGGAATCCGTTACCGGTCGCCGCTGGCACTGTCGGCGGCGAACCCGCTGATCGCCGCCGGCGGGCTGTGCGGCGAGTTCGAAGCTGCAAATTCTCGACCAGGTCGGCGCGACGGCGCGTCCGCTACTGGCCCGCTACACCAGCGTGACGACGCATTCCTGGAACGCGCATGCCGATCTGGCGGCTGCCGAGCAGGCGCTGACAGCCTCCGGCCTGGAGTATCCGGTGGTCGCCAAGCCGGATATCGGCTGCAACGGCACCGGGGTGCGGCTGATCGCCGGCCCGGCGGATCTGTATCGCTACCTGGCAGCCTATCCGCGAAATGAGCGGGTCTTGCTGCAGGAATATCTGCCGGAAGACGGAGAAGCCGGCATCTTTTACGTCCGTCACCCGAACCAGCCGGCCGGGCGGATCACCTCTATCACGCTGAAATACGCCCCCGCCGTGACCGGCGACGGCCGATCGACGCTGCGCGAGCTGGTCATGGCCGATCCCCGCGCCGGCCGGGTGCCGCAGCTCTACCTGCCGCGGCTGGCGCACCGGCTGCACGAGGTCCCGGCGCAGGGTGAGCGGGTGCGTCTGGTGTTCGTCGGCAACCACTGCAAGGGGTCGATCTTCCGGGACGGGGCGCGCCACGCAACCCCGGCGCTGGCTGCTTGTTTCGAACGCATCGCCCGCGCCCTTCCGGAATTTCATTTCGGCCGAATCGATGTGCGGTTTTCCTCGCTCGCCGCACTGTCGCGCGGCGAGGGGTTCCGCATCATCGAGATCAACGGCGCTGGCTCCGAAGCGACCCACGTCTGGGACCCGGCGACCAGCCTGTGGAACGCCTGGCGGGCGCAGTTCTTCCACTACGGCCAAGCCTATGCGATCGGCGCCGCGAACCGCCGCCGCGGCCATCGTCCGACCGGGATCGGCGAGACGCTCCGCCTGTTGCGCCGGCAAAAGCGTCTGATGGCTGCGTATCCCGTAAACGATTGAGCGGTTGCACCGACTCCGGGTTTAGGCAAGGAACCGGGGCATGAACACGATTCAATCCGATTCTCATGGCCCTTGTGCAGGGCGCGACCGAGTTGTTCCCCGTCAGCAGCCTTGGCCATGCCGTGGTCATGCCGGCGCTGCTGCGCTGGAACATCGACCAGCACGCAGCCTCGTTCCTGCCGTTCCTGGTCATGCTGCATCTCGGCACCGCCACCGCTTTGCTGCTGTACTTCTGGCGCGACTGGTGGGCGCTGGCAATCGGGGTCCTGGGTCTGGACAGCGCGCATCAGGTGCGCGAGAGCCGGCGGGTGTTCGGACTGATCGTGGTGGCGACCATTCCCGCCGCGGTACTCGGGTTCGTGCTGGAACACTTCTTCCGCGGCCTGTTCGGCAGTCCGCTCGTCGCGGCGGCGTTCCTGATGGTCAACGGCCTGTTGCTGCTAGTCGGGGAGCGCCTGCGCGCCAGGGGACATAGTGCGGGGCGCGACGGAGGGTTGCGGCCGCTGTCGAGCCTGGGGATGGGCGACGCGCTGGCGATCGGCTGCTGGCAATGCACCGCGCTGATACCGGGCATCTCGCGCTCCGGCGCCACGATCGTCGGCGGGCTGCTGCGCGGGATCGATCACGAAGGCGCGGCGCATTTCTCGTTCCTGATCGCCACGCCGATCATCCTGGGCGCGACCGTGCTGGAGGTGCCGAAACTGCTGCATGCGGGCGTTCCGCATGATGTCGCGGTGAATGCGGTTATCGCTGCGGTAATTGCCGGGGTGACGGCGTTCGCCAGCACCGCGTTCCTGATGCGATATTTCCGCCGCCACGAGGCCTGGGCGCTGAACCCGTTCGCCTATTATTGCCTGCTGGTGGGGGCCGGCAGCCTGGCGGTGCTGTTGCTGCGCTGACCACGCGGCCGCGGCTCACGAAGCCGCGCGGGAACCAACCCCGGCGACGAAGGTTCCCTGCCAGCCGCCGGGCCGCGCCCGGCGCAGCGCGATGGAGGCATAGGTGATCTTGCCGGTCGAGGGATACCCGGTATCGGCCGAGGCAATCCGCGAATGGTTTCGCCGAACCTACGGGCGGGAGGCGAGCGAGCTCGAGGTGGGCGAAATCCAGGACATGCTGGCACGCCGCGAATCCGAGGCGAGCGGGCGATCGAAGCTCGGAACCGGACTGAGCCGGATGATCGGTTGGCCGCTTCGTCCGGCAGGCCTGGGGTTTGCTCAGCGACACGGTGGCGCGGCGTTCTTCGCCGACAACGCGCTCAGCCGGGGCGCCGCGATCGCCTATTATACCGTGTTTCGATCGCGCCGGTGCTGCTGATCGCGATCGCCGTCGCCGGGTTGTTTTTCGGCTACAGCGCCGCGCGTGGGGCGGTCGTCGCGCAACTGAGCGGGCTGATGGGGCGGGACAGCGCCGCGGCGTTGCAGGCGCTGCTGCAAGGTGCCCAGAACCGTGGCGGCGGGGCTGCTCGCGACCGCGCATCGGCCTGGTAACGCTCGCGGTCACCGCCACCGGCGTGTTCGCGGAGCTGCAGGATTCGCTGAACGCGATCTGGAAGGTGGCGCCGGCGCGTTCGGTGACGATCGCGATTGTGCGGGTACGGCTGCTTTCGCTTGGTCTGGTCGCGACGCGTGGGGTTCCTGCTGCTGGTCTCGCTCGCCGCCAGCGCCGCCTTGCAAGCGGCCGGCGCCTGGCTGGGCAGCAGCGCCAGCGGGCTGCTCCAGATTCATCAACGCCGTGATTTCGTTTGTTCTGGTCACCATGCATGTTCGCGGCGATCTACAAGGTGCTGCCGGACCGCGAGATCGCCTGGGCGCGATGTGACCATCGGGGCGGTGGCGACCGCGCTGCTGTTCGGCGTCGGGCAAATACCTGATCGGGCTTTATGTCGGCAGCAGCGCGATCGCCTCGAGCTATGGCTCGGTCGGGTCGCTGCTGGTTCTGCTGTTGTGGATTTACTATTCCGTCCAGATATTCCTGCTCGGGGCCGAGTTCACCAAGACCTATGCGACGCTGCGGCGCGGGGGCCGCAAGCCGCCGCTGGAACAGGCGCGCACGAAGCCCGGCCGGTATGAGCACGACAGCGCCTGGCGCCGGTTTTCCAGGCCATCGCGGAACCGGCGGTATCCGTTTCGGTTAAACGCAGGACACCTCGTACTGGTGATGCCCGTGCCGGATGACCAGAGCTCCCGCCGGCGGTTCCGCGCGCGGTCGCGACGCCGAAACCGGCCCACAGGACATTCCGGCGCGCGGCTGGAAGGACGTGCTCCGGCGGGCCTGGAGCGATGCCGGTGAGAAAAATCTGTCCCTGGTTGCCGGAGGCGTGACCTATGCCGTGGTGCTGGCTTTGTTTCCCGGGCTGGCGGCGCTGGTCTCGATCTACGGGCTGATCGCCAACCCGGCACAGGTCGAGAAGCAGGTGAACGCGATGTCCGGCCTGCTGCCGGATTCGGCCCGGCAGCTCATTGGCGACGAATTGCACCAGCTCGTCTCCGCCTCGGGCGGCGCGCTGGGCATCGGCGTGGTGCTCGGGCTGCTGCTGGCGCTATGGAGCGCCTCGCGCGGCATGAGCGGGATGATCACCGCGCTCGATATCGCCTATGACCAGCCGGAGCGGCGCGGGTTCTTCCGTTTCAACCTGGTCGCGCTGGTGCTGACGCTCGGGTTCATCATTGTCGGGCTGGTGGCCATCGCACTGGTCGCCGGGCTGCCGGCGGTGGTCGCCGCGATCGGGCGCTAACCGGGACACGCGATGGTTGGCGCTGATACTTGAATGGCCGTTGCTGATCATCTTCATGATAGCGGTGCTCGCGGTGTTGTACCGCTACGCCCCGGACCGCGACACGGCACGCTGGCAATGGGTCTCGCCCGGCGCCGTGGTGGCAACGCTGCTGTGGGTGATCGGGTCGATCCTGTTCGCCGTGTACGTCTCGCATTTCGCCAGCTACAACAAGACCTACGGCTCGCTCGGCGCGATCATCGTGCTGCTGACCTGGCTGTGGCTGTCGGCGTACGTCGTGCTGTTCGGCGCCGAGATCAACGCGGAATCGGAACGGCAGACCCGCCACGACACCACAAAGGGCCGGCCGCGGCCGATGGGACAGCGCGGCGCCACGGCGGCGGACACGCTGGGAGAATCGACCGACAAGCGATAGGGTTCCGTTGCGGCCACGCCTGGGTGCCGGGTTGGACATCTATCATGTCTGGTGCGACCTGAAGCCGGGGGTGCGCGACAGCGCCTTCGCGGAGCACGTGCACAGCTACATGGAGCGTCTGAAGTCCGATGGCCTGATTCAGGGCTGGCGGTTGACCCGGCGAAAGCTCGGGCTCGGCGCGCCCGGGATTGGGGAGTTCCACATCATGATCGAGGTGACGGATCTGGGGCAGCTCGACCGTGCGTTCCGGCAGGTCGCCGCGCGAGGGGAGCCGACCGAGGGATTCCACTTCCACGTCAACTCGCTGGCCAGCAACGTGGTGTTCGCGCTGTACCGGGACTTCCCTGATCCGTTCCGGCAGCGCGGCGAAGAGCGGTTCTGATCCGGTCACATTGGCTCCTTTACGCCGATCCGCAGGAGCCACCAGTTCACCGGATAGGACGTCGCGAAACCGGCCAGCATGGCGATCTGCATCATGAACCAGAACTCGACCATGTCGGTTTCCAGCGTGACCCCCAACGCCCGTTTGAACAGCAGGAAATACGCGACCGCCATGAAGCCGTACATCCCGACCTGCCAGGCGGTAAGTGAAGCGGTATCCGCCTTGATCGCCTGCATGATGCCTCGCCCCAAAGACAAATGGCGCATGGGGGCGATGGTGAAGTACTCGAAACAGAATCCCGAACCCGTAGGCGAACAGATAATCGATGATCCAGACGGCGAACATGCGCTGACGGAACAGGCTGTGCCAACCGAATCCCACGGCAACCGAGGGAACCGCGAACGCCAGCCACTCCGCGCAGATGTCGCCCAGGGTGCAGCCGCTGCCGCAGTGCAGCGTGCCGTTCGCCACGATGATCGGGAACGGTGCCGGCGCACTGCCTCGGTCGGTCTGCCGCCCGAAATTCAGGTATTGCCACACAATCCAGATGCTGCCGAACAGGGCGGTCAGCGGCCAGACCAGGTTCATGATCCACATCTGTTGTGGATGTCTGATGACATCGATCAGCAGTCCCACCGAACAGACGCCGCCGAGGACCAGCACCACGATCGCCAACTCATGCAGCCATGCGGGGATCATTCGTGGACGGGCTCACGGGCCCGGAGCAGCCCGTGGATGCCCGCCTTCGCGCCGCCTTCGCCGGCATGGCGTGAAAAGAGTCGGGCAGACCACAGCACACAGATTCGCCATCCCGGCCAGACCCTGGATTCCCGCGTTCGCGCAGGGCTGTCCGGGAAAAATCAGGCATAGGACAGCTGCAACTGACCGGTGAGAGGGAAGCCGCGCGGCCTTGACGGATGGACATCAGGAGGCTGATCGATTTTGGCCACCGCTTTTCGGATGAACAGGCATCCGGTGACCAGCTGGGCGAAGCGGATTGCCGGAATAGCGAGGCGGTTCTCCCGAGCGGCAATGCGCAACAGCAGGTAGGCGATCATGGCGGCAATCAGCTGAAGCCGAATGCCGTTCTCGGTCCGGCTCAGGAACTTCTTGAGCTTGAGGTGCTGTTTGACCCAGCGGAACAGCAGTTCGATTTGCCAGCGCGTTTTGTAGATCGCCGCAATCTCGACCGGCGAGCGTCGCAGATCATTGGTGATGATGGTAAGGATGCCCCCAGTCTGGCGCTTGATGCGCACCCGCCGCAACGGAATGGCCAGCTTGGCGCGACCCTGGGTTGCGAGCTTGATTTCGGCATCGCCGAGCACCGTGAAGCCTTCGCCCTGCGTGGCTTCGAGCTTGCGTCGGCGGATGACCTTGAAGGTCACGTTGGATTTCGGCCGCGTGACAAAGCAGCTGCCGGCGGCGTGAATGCGGGTCCACCACTCATATTTGCAGTAGCCTTTGTCAATGACGTAGGTGGCACCTGCCTCCAGCGGAATCTGCTCGCCGACCAGAACATCGTTGATGGTGGCAGGAGTGATCTCGATCTGCCTTGGAAGATCGGCCGTCGGATCATAGGCCACATGCAACTTCAGGCCGCGCGTCCTGCCATTCCAGTCGGCCCAGCTGACCAGTTCGTCAAGCGGGATCGGCGTTGAATGAATGATCCGCAACACCGCGCTGCCTTCGCGCTTCAGGGAGCTCTCGGCGAGAGCGGAAAGCTGTTCGAAGGCTTCTGCGAAGATCGCTGCCGGCCGCCTGGCATTGGCATCCGAGAGGGTATTTCGCTTGAGCGTCTTGCTGCCCAGGTGATAGTGATGATGGGCATTTGCGTTCCACACCGCCTCCAGACCGCGCAGGCCATCGACCCCGCTCAACTGGGCGAAGATCAGCGCCACCAAATGATCCCAACTCTGGAAGGACTTGTCGTAGGCGTTGCCGGCATGACGCTCCACGATTGCGTCAAACTGGCGCCGCGAGAGCGGCTTGATCAGTTTCCCGAAGACGCTATCGTGGTATCGCATGCCCGGCTCTCCTCCTGAGTCTCGATAACCAGAAGGTATCCGATTCGTGTCGGATTTGCCGGGCATGCGCCTGGCTCAGCGAAATATTTACCGGACAGCCCTGCGCGTTCGCGGGAATGACGGCGGACGTTCGTGGGGATGACAATGGAAGGGCATGACACGTCCGGCTCGCGATTGACCGGCCATCGGGCGGTTCCTAGGTTCGGGCAATGCCGCAATCACCCGCTATCACCGAAACCGCGCGGCCGAAAGCGTGGCCGTTCGAGGAGGCCGCCAAGGTTGCCGCCCGGCTCGCCGCCTCCGGCAAGCAGCAGGCGCTGTTCGAGACAGGCTACGGCCCGTCCGGCCTGCCGCATATCGGGACATTTGGGGAGGTGGCGCGCACGTCCTGGGTGCGCCATGCTTTCACCGAACTCACCGGGCTGCCGTCGCGATTGATCGCCTTCAGCGACGACATGGACGGTCTGCGCAAGGCGCCGGACAACGTGCCGAATCGGGAAATGCTGGTCGGCTATCTCGGTCAGCCGCTGACCCGCATCCCCGACCCGTTCGGCACCCATGACAGCTTCGGCGCGCACAACAACGCGCGGCTGCGCGCGTTCCTGGATTCGTTCGGATTCGAATACGAATTTGCTTCCTCGACCGAGTACTACCTGTCTGGTCGTTTCGATAACGCGCTGATCCGCGTCCTCGAATGCTTCGACGAGGTGATGGCAGTGATCCTGCCGACCCTGGGTCCGGAGCGCCGCGCGACCTATTCGCCGGTCTTGCCGCTGCACCCGCGTACCGGCCGCGTGATGCAGGTGCCGATGGAGCGGCGCGATCCGGTTGCCGGAACGGTCACCTGGCGCGACCCGGAGACCGGTGAAGCGTTCGAGACCTCGGTGAAGGGCGGCGGCTGCAAACTGCAATGGAAGGCCGATTGGGCGATGCGCTGGTTCGCGCTCGGCATCGATTATGAAATGTCGGGCAAGGACCTGATCGATTCGGTCCGGCTGTCGGGCCGCATCTGCCGCATCCTGGGCGCGCCGCCGCCGGAAGGGTTCACCTACGAGCTGTTCCTGGACGAGACACGCGCAAAAGATCAGCAAGTCGAAGGGCAACGGACTGTCGGTGGAGGAATGGCTGCGCTACGGGCCGCCGGAATCGCTGGGCCAGTTCATGTACAACCAGCCGCAGCGGGCCAAACGGCTGTTCTTCGACGTGATCCCGCGCGCCACCGACGAATACCTGGCCAATGCCGCGCGGCTGCTCGACCAGCCCGAGCCGGAGCGCCACGGCAACCCGGCCTGGCATATCAATGGCGGCGGCTTGCCGAACCATGGCGGCAGCCCGGTGTCCTTCACGATGCTGCTGAACCTCGCCGGGGTGGTGAATGCGGAGACGCCGGACATGCTATGGGGCTTCATCCGCCGCTACGCCCCTGAGGCCACGCCTGAAACCAAGCCGTTCCTCGACAGCCTGGTTGGCCACGCTATCGCCTATTACCGCGACTTCGTCCGGCCGGCGAAGCGCTACCGGCAGCCGACCGAGATTGAACGCGCTGCCCTGGCGGACCTTGCCGAGACGCTGCGCGGCATGGATCCAGGCGCCGATGCCGAAGCGATCCAGATCATCGTCTATGAGGTCGGCAAGCGGCACGCCGTCGCGGATCTGCGCGCCTGGTTCGGCTGCCTGTATCAGGTGCTGCTCGGCCAGCAGGAAGGTCCACGGTTCGGCGGCTTCGTGGCGCTGTATGGGCTGCCTGAAACGATCGCGCCTGATCGAGACGGCGCTGGCGCGGCCGTCCGATCCGGCCTGATCCATGGGTCCGGGCCAGAAGGCCGCGTCACTTGCCCACGCCTTGCGCCATCTTCCGGCGCTGCTCGGCGTGGCATTGCTGTTCGGTGCGATCTATGGGGTGCAGAAGGCATTCCACCACCTGCGCCTGGAGGATATCGGGCAGGCGATCGACGCGATCCCGCCGTGGGCGCTGGGGCTGTCGTTCTGTTTTACCGTGCTGTCGTACGGCGTGCTGACGATCTATGACCGGCTGGGCACGATTTATGCCGGGCACAAGGTATCTTATGGCCGCGTCGCCTTCGCCTCGTTCTGCGCCTATGCGCTGTCGCACAATCTGGGCTTCGCGGCGGTGTCGGGCGCGGCCGTGCGCTACCGGCTGTACTCCCATTGGGGGCTGACCTCGGTGCAGATCGCCAAGACCGTGGCGTTCTGCAGCCTGACCTTCGGGCTGGGCGGGATGGTACTGGGGGGCGCCATCCTGTTCGTCGAGCCACGCTCTCTGCCGTTCGTCGGCGAGCACCTGCCGCGCGCGGCACTGTATGCGGCCGGCGCGCTGTTGTGGGGGATTGTGACCGCCTACGTGATTCTGGCGCGGGCATTCGGCAGAATCCGAGTGTTCGGCCACCTGGCGGAGCTGCCGGGCTGGCGGATGGCGGTGGTGCAGGTGCTGCTGGCGACCGTCGATGTGGCGCTGACCGCGACCATCTTCTGGGTGCTGCTGCCGCACGCACCGCGGCTGACCTGGCTGATCTTCCTCGGCATCTATGTCGGGTCCTATACCGCCGGATTGGTCACCAATCTGCCGGGTGGGCTTGGCGTGTTCGACAGCGCGTTGCTGTTCGGCTTGGCGCCGTTTCTGCCGGCGCCCCGAATCGTCGCTGCGATCGTCGTGTTCCGCCTGTATTACTATGTGATCCCGCTGTTCCTGGCGGGCACGCTGTTCGCCGCGAACGAGGCGCTGCTGCGTGGCGGCACGGTGCTGGGCCGGGTCGCGCAGGCGACCGGGCTGGCCGCGATGGGCCGCTGGAGCGAGCCGGATTTCGCCGTCGCGGCCACCACCGGAGCGGTGACGCTGTCGGGGGTGCTGCTGCTGGGGGTCGGCCTGCTGTCGCCACATCCGTTGGACCTGTCCTGGGCGGACCCCGATCTGGCCGAGATGGCCACTCAGACCGGGCAGTTCGTGCCGTCTTTGATCGGCGCCGGACTGATCACCTTGGCGATTGGGCTGGTGCATCGGGTGAACCTGGCCTGGGGGCTGACGATCCTGCTGCTGGTCGGCGGCGCGGTGTTCATCGTGGCCGAAGGCGAGCAGCCCTGGATCGCCGGCGTGCTGGTGCTGACGGCGGTGCTACTGACGCCGTTCCGCAGCCTTTTCTATAGGCACGCGCGGCTGCTCAGCGGCCCGCTCGATTCCGGTACCGCGGTGTCACTGCTGGCGCTGGTGGTCTGCGTGCTGGCGCTGGCCGGGTTCCGCCGCCGCGTGCATGGCGTGGCGAACAACGCGTGGTGGGAAATCGTGCTGTCCGGCCAGATGCCGTGGGGGCTGCGGGCGAGCGTGGCGGTCACCGTCGCGCTGGCGCTTGCCGCGGTTTGGTTCCTGGTGCGGCCGTGCCGGGTGGCCTGGCACAAATGGGATGCGGATGCGCGGCGGCGGCTGGAGACGCTCGGGGACGTTCCCGCCGACGCGTGTCGATGGAGTGGTATGGGGCGAAGCAGAGCGGGCAGCGATCCCGTTCCGCCGGGTCGGCCGGGTGCTGCTTGGGCTGGGCGATCCGGCCGGTGACGCAAGCGACCGGGTGTCGGCGATCTGGCGGATGCGCGACCTGGCGCAACAGGAGGGAATGCATCCTGCGGTGTGGCGGGCCGGGCCTGGCCTGCTGAAAGTGTATGCTGATCTCGGGCTTGCAGCGGTGCCGCTGGGGCCCGACGGGCTGCCGGTGCCGGAGTCGCCGAATGAGACGTCGCCGTCCGGCGAGTATCTGGTCTGCGTTGCCGAACGTGACCTGCGCGTGTTGCTGCCATTGCTGCCCCGGCTGGACGGCAGCGCGGGGTTGCCGGCGCCGGCCGTGGCATAGCGGCCATGGCTGTTCGCTCCCTCCCGCGACTTACGGAGTACGTGTGCTGATGACGCAGAACATCTACGATCACGATGATTTCTTCGAGGGATACAGCCGGCTCGGCCGGTCGATCGAGGGCCTGGACGGGGCTGCCGAGTGGCCGGTGCTGCGCGCCATGCTGCCCAACCTGCATGGGCTTCGGGTGCTGGATCTCGGCTGCGGTTTCGGCTGGTTCTGCCGCTGGGCGCGGCAACAGCGAGCATCGCAAATTCTCGGGATCGACCTATCCGAGAAAATGCTCACCCGCGCCAGGGGGACCACGCAAGACCCGGCGATCACTTACGCCAAGGCCGACCTCGAACATCTGAACCTGCCCGCGCGGTCGTTCGAGCTGGTGTACAGTTCCCTGGCGTTTCATTACATAGAAAATCTGAACGGCCTGCTGTCCGGCGTGTTCCATGCGCTGGTCCCTGGCGGCAGTCTTGTGTTCTCGGTCGAGCATCCGATTTTCACGTCTCCCGCCGAGCCGGGCTGGATTCGGAGTGCCGATGGCCGCCAGACCTGGCCAATCGACAGCTACCTGGAAGAAGGCCCCCGCTCCACGGACTGGCTCGCCAAGGGGGTGATCAAGCAGCATCGGACGGTCGCGACCTACATCAACACGCTACTATCGGCTGGGTTCACGTTGTCCCGCGTTGAAGAATGGGGGCCGACAAATCAGCAGATCGCGTCACGGCCGGAGCTGGGCGAACGAACGTCAGCGCCCGCCATTCCTGCTGGTAGCCGCTGCGCGCCCGGCGGCAGCGTCCTGACGGGGGCTTCGCTGGCACTGGGGCGTTTCCGGGCCTACGCTGTGGGCCGCCGAACCTTTTCGAGGCTCCATGTCCGCAGCGACCGCCAATCCGGGCAATGGGGCCCGGCTTCCGCGCTCCATCGCCACCGTCTCGCTTAGCGGCACCCTTTCGGACAAGCTGGACGCGGTCGCCCGCGCCGGCTTCGACGGTGTCGAGATATTCGACAACGACCTGCTGACGTTCGACGGCAGGCCTGAGGAAATCAGGCGGATGGCCGAGGACCTCGGGCTCGGCATCTTCCTTTGGCAGCCGTTTCGGGATTTTGAGGCGTTGGAGCCGGGACGGCTGGCGCGCAACCTCGATCGCGCGGAACGCAAGTTCGACGTCATGGCCGGGTTGGGCGCACCGCTGATGCTGGTGTGCAGCAACACGCAGGCTGGTACGCTGGCCGACGATTCGCGCGCTGCCGCCGACCTGCACGCGCTGGCCGACCGCGCCGCCGCGCGCGGGCTGGCAGTCGGCTACGAGGCATTGGCCTGGGGCCGGCAGGTCAACCGATGGCGCCATGCCTGGCGGATTGTCGCGGCGGCGGCGCACCCGGCTATGGGGCTTATCCTCGACAGCTTCCATGTGCTCGCGGTCGGCGATGACCTGGCCGGGTTGAACCACGTTCCGCCCGGCAAGCTGGTCTTCGTCCAGCTTGCCGACGCACCGGCACTGTCGATGGACGTGCTGTCCTGGAGCCGTCACCATCGCAACTTTCCAGGCCAGGGGCAGCTCCCTGTCGCCGCATTCCTGAGCGCGGCCCTGGACGCAGGGTATCGCGGTCCGCTGTCGCTGGAGGTGTTCAACGACGAGATGCGTGCGGCGCCAGCCCAGTTGACCGCGCGCGACGGGCTGCGATCCCTGATCCTGGTGGAAGCCGCGGCGCGCCCGACCGTCCCGGCGGCGGCTTTGCCTGCACCAGCCGCGTATCACGGCTTCGAGTTCCTCGAATTCGCCGTCGATGATGCGGCGGGCGAGGAGCTGGCGCGGTTCCTCGCCACGCTCGGTTTCGCCCATGCCGGGCAGCACCGCTCCAAGTCGGTGGACCTGTATCGCCAGGGGCAGGTAAACCTGATCCTGAACCGCGAGCCCGACAGCGCCGCGGCGGAACAGTTCCATCTGCACGGACCGTCGGTCTGCGCGATGGGCTTTCGCGTCGATGATGCCGGCCGCGCCGGCGCGCGCGCCGCGGCCCTGCTGGCGCCCCCCTGGCATGAACAGACCGGCACGGGGGAGCGCCAGCTTCCGGCAATCCGCGCCCCCGACGGCATGCTGATCTTCCTGGTCGAACCCGGTGGTGACGGACACAGCATCTACGACGACGATTTCATGCTCGATCCGGTGCAGCCGGCGCCGCACGGCCTGACGGAGATCGATCATGTCGCGCAGGCGCTTCCGGTCGGGCGGATGGATAGCTTCGTGCTTTTCTACAAAGCGGTGTTCGGCTTCGTTCCCGAACAGCTCTGGGAATTGCCCGATCCCTACGGGTTGATCCGCAGCCGCGCGATGGTCAGCCCGGAACGATCGATCCGCCTGCCGCTGAACATTTCGGAAAGCCGGGAAACGGAGACGGGCCGTTTCATTTCTGCCTATGTGGGTGCCGGCGTGCAACACATCGCGCTGGGCACCGATGATATCGTGCGGACGGTGACCGTGGCTGTGGAGCGCGGCGCGCGAATGCTGCCGATCCCGCCCAACTACTACGACGATCTTTTGGCACGACTGGAGATCGACGATGCGCTGCTGGCCACGCTGAAGCGGCTCGACCTGATGTACGACCGCGACGAGGCCGGCGACTATTTACAGTGCTATACTGCGACTTTCCACAGTCGGTTCTTCTTCGAGATCGTCCAGCGCCGCGGCTACCAGCAGTTCGGCGCGGCCAACGCTGCCGTCCGCATGGCCGCCCAGGCGCAACGCCGGGCCGATGCGACGTTGGCTGCGCGGCTGGCGCTGCTGTGACCCTCGACCGTTACTACCCCAGCACGTCCTTGAAAACGGCTGATTTCATACCAGCGCCTCGGTATATCAGGTCGTATCGTGCGAGGTGTCGGCGATCGTCATCAGGTCCCGCCAACGAACAGCTGCAGCGTCGAATACGACAGCCAGACGCGATGCGACTGCAACCAGTCGGTGCCGAGCACGAGATCGACGATGGGAACCACATGAACCGGCGCCACCATCATGATCGGGTTCCGGCTAACCTCCGTGCCGACCCCGAGCGTGGCGAAGCGGTGCAGGCGGACCGGGACCTGCGCCCGGCCGATGCCGCGCGCCAGCCCCCCGCCGTCGGTCGCCAAAGCCTCCGGCGTCAGTCCGAGCCGCGCCATCCCCGGGGCGGTGACCAGCGTTGTGCCGGCGCCGCTGTCGAGAAGCGCACGCATGCCATGTCCATCGACCGAAGCCGCGATGACCAGTGCCTTGCCGTACTCCGGGAACGCGGGGATCGTTGTGTATGACGTCGTCCATGGCACGAAGCTGCCGCGGCAATCGCGGACGTCATACAGCGTCAGGGTACGGGCGGGGATATCGAGCAGCAGGTCGAACGGAGACAGAAAATCGCGCCCGAGCAGCCCGTCGATCCGGCCACCGAAGCCCTCGAGCGGCAGCGCACCCACCGCGACGCTGCTGTCGTGCAGCAAGGTGGCCTGTCGCAGCGCCAGGCCACCCAGGCTTATCGATTGCGGAATCGCGTTCTGGTGACGCTCAAGCCCGCCGATGCCCATTACCGTTGTACCGACCCAGCGATCCAGGGTAAGCCCGAGCCGCCGCACCGCCGCCACGGTGACGATCGTGCGCTCGGCGCCGGTATCGAGGATGAAACGCGCCGGCTGATCGTTCACCAGCAGGGTCACGAGGACATGGCGGCCGACGAGGTCCAGCGGCACGGTGACACGCGGCTGGATCTGGCAGGCACGCGCCGGCGCCGCCCATAGCAAGAATAGCAGCAGCAGCGCATATCGGCTGGCGTGCGGTTTGTCGGTGTTCACGCGATGCAGTATTACCCGCCGATGCCCGCCGCGCCAGGAATACGGGGCGAGCACACCGCCTTGGACGGTCGCGCCGGTCAACCTGGTCAAGCCTTCCGGGCGCGACCCACGAGCTGGGTGGGGTTGACAAAGCGAAGGGTGATCAGCAACCATAACATGGTAGTTACCATGTATATTACAGCCATCGCGTCTATTGACTGCTGCGGACGCACGCCTGCCGCGAAAACCGCATAGTAAAGCGCAACCACAAGCGTCTGGCTGGTCGGCCCGGCGGTCAGGAAAGTCAGCTCGAACATTGCGATCGTTCGCACCAGAACCAGCAGCAGCGCCGCCAGGATCCCCGGCGCCAGCACCGGCACCAATATCTGCACGAACAGCCGTCCCATGCCCGCCCCGAACACCCGGGCGGCCGCCTCGATCCGCGGGTCGATCTGCTCCACGAACGGGATCATGATCAGGATCACGAATGGCACCGTGGGCACCAGATTGGCCAGGATCACACCCCAGATCGTTCCGGCCAGGTGCGCCTGATACAGCACCGTCGCCAGCGGGATGCCGTAGGTGATCGGCGGCACCAGCAGCGGCAGCAGGAACAGCAGCAGGGCGGCCCGCCTGCCGGGAAACTGCCGCCGTGCCAGCGCATAGGCCGCCGGCACGCCGATCAGGCCGGACAGCAGCACCACCGCGCCCACCACTTCCAGCGTGACGATCAGGATGGCGGGAAGCTGGAACTCGGTCCAGGCCATCGCATACCAGTTGGCGGTCCAGCCGGCCGGCAGCCAGGTGGTGAACCAGCGTGTGCCGAACGAATCCACCACCACGGTGGCGATCATCGCCAGCAGGTTCAGCACGAAGAACGCAACCAGGGCCCAGACAGCGAAGTTCCAGGCACGTGCACCCGGGCTGTCATCCCGCCCCATGGGTCAGCCCTTCCCTGATGCGGCCGGCCCGCTATAGACCAGCCCCCGCAAGCCCAGCAACGCCACCACGATCACCACCTGAACACCCGCCATCAACATCGCGATCGCCGAGGCCATCGAGTAGTCGTACTGCTCGAAGGCGGCCTGATACGCGGCGATCGAGATCACCCGTGTGGGGCCGGCCGGCGCGCCGAGCAGGATCGCCGATGGGAACACCGAGAACGCCTGCACGAAGGACAGCGCCAATGTGATGGTCAGGCCAGGGACCAGCAGCGGCAGCAGGATGCGGTTGAACCGCTCGCGCGCCCGGGCGCCCAGCATCGCGCCGGCATTCTCGAGCGACGGATCGATGCCGGTGACGTAGGACAGCGTCAGCAGGAAGGTGAACGGAAACCCGGTGATCACCAACGACAGGAACACGCCCCAGTAATTGTGCAACAGCCGCACCGGGCTATCGATCAGACCGACGCCGAGCAGCACGCGATTCACCCAACCGCGCGGGCCGAGATAGCTCAGCAGTCCCTCGGCCACCAGTACGTCCCGAGGGTGATCGGGATCACCAGGATGGCGGTAAGCAGCCGCTGGTGCCGCAGCAACCGGACCCGCAATGCCACCGGGATGGACAGCAGCACGTTGAGCACGGTCACCGGCACGGCAATCATCAGGGTCTTGGTGATGGTCGTCCACAGGAACGGGTCGGCAAAGAACTTTACGTAATTGGCCAGCGCGCCACCCTCTTTCGGATGGAACGACAGGAACAGGCCGTACAGGAACGGATAGACGAACAGCGCCAGGACGAACAGGACGGCAGGGAGCACCAGCAGGGTGACTCCGTCCAGGCCGCGGGCGCGCAGGCGGATGCGCAGTGGAGCGACCCCTCCCCCAACCCCCTCCCACAAGGGGAGGGGGCTTTCTGCTCCCCCTCCCCTTGTGGGAGGGGGCCGGGGGGAGGGGTAACCGCTCATCACCCAGCCTCCGGATACACCAGCACCCGGTCGGGTGGGGCGCCGAGGCGGATGGCATCGCCAGGCCCGACGCGCTGCTCGGCGCGGAAATAAAGTTCGGCGCCGTCAGCCGCGCGGGCGAAACCGTAGAAGTCGCGGCCGCGGTACTCGGCCGCCTCGACCACCGCAGCGATCGGTGCGTCCGCGGCCGGCGTCAGATCGTCCGGTCGGATCGCCACCAGCGCTGCGCCATTCACCGGTCCGACCGGCGTGCCTGTCAGCCGAGCCCCGCCCACCTGCACCATCACTGCATCGCCGGCAGCGTCGGCGCGCGAGCGCAGCAGGTTGCGGTAGCCCATGAACTCGGCGACGTCCGGGTGCGACGGTCGGGCGTACAGCTCTTGCGGCGTGCCGACCTGGCGCATCATTCCGTCGCGCATCACCACGATACGGTCGGCGAGCGAGAGCGCCTCGTCCTGATCGTGCGTGACATAGATCGTCGAGCAGCCGAGCAGGTTGTGAATGCGCCGGATCTCGGCGCGCATCTCCAGCCGGAGCTTGGCATCCAGGTTGGACAGCGGCTCGTCCATCAGCACCAGCGGCGGTTCCACCACGATGGCCCGCGCGATTGCCACACGTTGCTGCTGGCCGCCCGAAATCTGCCCGGGCAGCTTGTCGGCCTGCGCCTCCAGTCGGACCAGGGCCAGCGCCTCGGCTACGCGCCGGGCGATCTCGGCCTTGGGCCGCCGCTGCGTCACCAGCCCGAAGCCGATGTTCCGCCGCACGGTCATGTGCGGAAACAGCGCGTAGTTCTGGAACACCATGCCGAAGCCGCGGCTTTCTGGCCCGAGCCGGTCGATGCGCCGATCATCGAGCCAGATCGCCCCCCCGCTCAGTGTCAGCAGGCCGGCGATGCAGTTCAGCGCGGTGGATTTGCCACAGCCGGACGGTCCGAGCAGGGCGACGAACTCGCCCCGCCCGACGGTCAGCGTCACGTCGCGCAGCGCGTTCAGCGTGCCGAAGGCGCGGCTGATGTGATCCAGCCGCAGCGCGCGGAAGTCGCGAGACGAGATCGCCACCTAAACGCGCTCTCCGCGCTTGCGGGGAGAGGGGCTACTTCCCGACATTGGCGCCGATCTGCTGGTCCCAGCGCTGGAACGCGTACACCATCTTGTCGGCCGCCAGCGGCGGGTCCATCGGCGTGTCCGCCAGCAGCTTCGCGTAGATCGGCCGGCCGTATTCCTTGATCGCCTGCTGGCTGGCGGGGGGCGCCATGGACAGTGGAACGTCCTTCACCGCCGGACCGGGATAGAAATAGCCCTTGTCCCACGCATAGGCCTGCGCCTTTGGGGTCAGCATGTAGGCCATCAGATCGAGCAGCACCGCCAGATGAGCCTCCGGCACCCCCTTCGGGACCGCCATGTAATGACCATCTGTGACGAAATGAAATCCCTGCAAGGTGCCGATCTGTGCTTCCTTCGGCACCACGCCGAGCGCCCGGGGATTGATGTCCCAGCCGGTCATCGTCGGGGTCATCGAGCGCGATCCCTCGCCAAGTTCCTTCATCACCGCGCCTGTCCCGGTCGGGTAGTATTCGATGTTCTTGCCGAGCTCGCGCAGATAGGCCCAGGTCTTGTCCCAGCCCTTGTCCGGATCCATCGGGGCCTGGTCGCCCAGGATGTACGGCAGGCCCATCAGGAAGGCGCGGCCGGGTCCGGAATTGGCCGGCCGCGCGTAGATGAACTGGCCCTTGTGGGCGCCGGTCCAGGCCAACAGCTCCTGCGCGGTTTTCGGCGGGGTCTTTACCGCGTCAGGCATGTACTCCAGCAGCGGTCCGCCCGGGCAGTAGCTGACGCAGACGCCCTGGTTCTGCGCCAGCGCCTGCATCTTCTGCGCACCGGGCTCCAGGATCGCCGACAGGTCCGGTAGCTTGCCGGCGTAATCCGGGTACAGCTTCACCCACAGGTTCTGCGCGATTCCCGCCGCCAGCCCGTCGTTGCCGGTCAGCACCATGTCGATGTCGACCCGGTTTGCCGCCTGCTGCGCCTTCAGCTTGCCGGGCAGTTCCGGTGCTGTCGCCTGGGTGAAATTGATCGCCGAGACCAGGTTCGATTTGGCCTTGCGGTAATCCTCGAACGCCGGCTGCGTGAGCTGAAGGTTTCCGGCAACGTCGATGATGTTGAGGCTGATCGGGGAAGTCGGGAGTGCCGGAGCAGCTTGTGCGCCGGCGCGTCGGGCTGTCCCCAGCATGGTTACCCCGGCCATACCGCCCAGCAGCGTCCGCCGTGTCGTCTGGATGATGTTCATTTATGCCGGTCTCCTGCCCCTGGGTGCGCTGTGATGATGGGTGACGCGCAGTCTGTGATACCGCTACCATAGCCCCGCGCGAATCACAACGGAGGGCAAAATTGCCAACGGGACGCAACTCGGACGGGGTTCGGAACGCGGTTCGATGCGCGGGGCGAAGATCACCGACGTAGCGACAGCGGCGGGGGTAGCGCCGATGACCGTTTCGCGTGTGATCAATACGCCGGAACGCGTCGCCGCGGCGACCGCCGACCGCGTGCGGGCCGCCATCGCGCAACTCGGCTACGTGCCGAACCTGATCGCCGGCGGGCTGTCGTCGCGCCGGTCGCGCATGATCGCCGCCATCGTGCCAACCATCGCGCATCCGATGTTCACCGAGCTGGTCGGCAGCTTCACCGAGGCGCTGCGCGGCGCCGGCTATCAGGTGATGCTGTCGCTGAGCGGCTATGCGCCCGGCCGCGAGGAGGATTTGGTGCGTGCGCTGCTGGGCCGGCGGCCGGACGGCATTCTGCTGACCGGCGCCGAACACGCGGCGGCGACGCGGAAGATGCTGGCCGGGGCGGGCATCCCTGTCATGGAGGTGTTCGACGCCGGACGGCCGATCGACATGCTGGTAGGGTTCGATCATGAGGCGGTCGGCGCGGCGGTGGCGGCGTATTTCCTCGGCCGCGGACACGAGCAATTCGCCGTTTTTGCCGCCGGCGATCCGCGGGCGCTGGCGCGGCGGCGCGGTTTCGCCGACCGGGTGAAATGTGCCGGCGGCCGGTTGATCGCCGATCCCGTGCTGCCGGCACCCAGCACGATCATGGCCGGACGTGACGCGCTGCGCGCACTGGTCCCTGCGCTCCGCCCACGCACCGCTCTGTTCTGCAGCTCCGACCTGCTGGCGTTCGGCGCGATCGTGGAGGCGCGGCAGCACGGCATCGGGGTGCCGGCGCACTTGGCGGTGTGCGGGTTCGGCGATTTCGAGCTGGGCGCCGCGAATGAGCCGGCGTTCACCACGGTGACCGTGGAGGCGGCGCGTATTGGCCACGACGCTGCGGCGATGTTGCTGGCCCGGCTCGCCGGGACCGGGCCAGTGGAGGTGAAAGTGCAGGTGCCGTTCCGGATTTTGGAGCGGACATCGAGTTGATCCGCATTTCCGGGATGGTTTCGACGCCGCGCTGGCGGAAACATCCGCCGATGCCGGCGATCGGACAACATGCAAGCGGCCAGATCGGCGGTTGCGTTCGAGTATCACGGAGGGCGACGCTGTCAGGGAAAGGAATCGCGAAGCTTGATCGGACGACGAGCACCGACGAAATCCTGGTGAACAGCGCCGGAATGACCATCCGCACCAGCCAGCGCTGGACGTCACGGATGACGACTGGCAGCGCGTCGTGGACACCGACCTGACCGCCTGTTTCCGCATGTCGCGTGAGGCGCTCCGGCTGATGCTACCGCGCGGTCGCGGGCGCATCATCATGGTCTCATCGATCATGGGGCACCAGGCACGCCCGACGATCCCCGCCTACATCGCCGCGAAGGCTGGTCTGCACGGACTGGTCCGCGCGCTCGCGGTGGAATTCGCGCTCTCCGGCGTCACCGTCAACGCGATCGCGCCGGGCTACTTTCCATCCGACGCCAATCTCGGCATGCGTCAGGATCCTGTGTTCGCCGCCTGGGTGAACGAGCGTATTCCGATGGGCCGTTGGGGCGATCCGGCGGCGGAACTCGGATCCCGCGGCGGCGTTCCTTGCCTCCGACGCGGCGAGCTACATCACCGGGCAGGTTCTTACCGTCGATGGCGGCTTCACCGCAGCGCTGTAATAACGCCTACGCCGCCCAGGCGAAGGGCGCGTAATGCCCGTTATTGCCTTTGCCCGCCATGTCTACGCCAAGCCCGAAACCTTGGATGCGAGTGTTTTTGGACCGCGCCAACGCAAGCCGCCGGTTGGCCGGATGCGCGGTGTTATCGATAAAAAACGGCTCGCCTGACCGGTTGCGCGAGGCAACGCCGTCGATCTCGAACTCCAGCACGTCTGGGATCGAGGCCGCGCGGTGCAGGCCCTGCATGGTGAATGCGATGGGTTTGTAAACGACGCCGCGGAAATCGCTCACCAGGTTTTGCCGGATCATCCCCGGTGTGCCGCCTGCTTCGCCGCTGACGATGGACGAAAGCGCGGCGCGCTGTTCCGGATCGGCCAAGTCGTCCACCACGCCGGCAAACACCCAGTTGCCGTCCGCCATCACCTTGCCGGACCGGATCAGCAACGCGAACTTCAGTCCGTCCAGCCGGACGGAGGCATGCCGCTCCCCGTTGATCCGACCCTGGTCGATCCGGAACACCAGAGCGGCGGTGCAATGGTCGTGGGTCACCTCGGCCTGCGGATTGGTGAAGATGCACGGACACAGGTAGTCGCAATTGCAGCTTTCCATGTACTCGCCGCACAGCGTCCAGGCCGGTTCCGCCATCGTCCCCTCCGTCACCGTTGATGCTGCGCCGTCTCGCCCGCCACCGCAATCCGGGTTGCCCCCGATATCCCCACTGTCCACAGGCGACCATGCCTATCGACGCACGGAATGCTGCCGTATGATGACAGAAGCGTGAATACCATCGATTCGCCCCTGCTCGGTCTGTCCCAGCGGCTGCCGCCGTCGAACATTCAGGCCGAACAGGCCCTGCTTGGCGCGCTGCTGGCCAACAACAAGGCCTATGAGCGCGTTTCCGAGTTCCTGATCCCTGAACATTTCGCCGATCCGATCCACGGCCGCATCTACCAGGCGATCAGCCGGCGCATCGAGGCGCAGCAGCTCGCCGACGCGGTCACGCTGAGGGGCGAATTCGAGCATTCCGGAACCCTGGAGGAAGTGGGCGGCGTTGCCTATCTGGCGCAACTCCTCACCGCGATGGTCGGCATCATCAATGCCGGCGAGTACGGGCGGGCAATTCACGATGCCTGGCTGCGCCGCCAACTCATCGATGTCGGCGAAACGGTGGTCAATAACGCCTTCGGCGCCGAGCCCGAACTGGACGGCAAGCTGCAGATCGAGGCGGCCGAGCAGGCGCTGTTCCAGCTTGCCACCGATGGCGGCTCCGACGGGGGGTTCGTTTCATTCGAACGGGCGCTGACCGAGGCCATCCAGGGCGCCGAGCGCGCCTTCCGCCGCTCCGGCCACGTCTCCGGCCTGACCACCGGGCTGCGCGACCTGGATGCCAAGACCGGCGGGCTGCACCCGTCGGACCTGGTGATCCTGGCCGGCCGGCCCGGTATCGGCAAATCGGCGCTGGCCACCAAGATCGCTTACGGCGCCGCGCAGGCGCTGCTGACCGAGGCGCGGCGGGAAGACCCCAACGCACTGGCGAAAAAATCCGTGGCGATATTTTCGCTTGAAATGAGCGCCGAGCAGCTCGCCACCCGCCTGCTTTCGGAAGAAGCCCGCATCTCCGGCGACCGCATCCGCCGCGGCGATATCGGCCAGAAGGATTTCGATAAGTTCGTCGCGGTCAGCCGCGAGATCGCCGCGTTGCCGATCCAGATCGACGACACCCCGGCGATTACCCTTTCGGCGCTGCGGACACGCTGCCGGCGGCTCAAGCGTACCAAGGGGCTTGCGCTGGTGGTGATCGACTATCTTCAGTTGATGCGCCCGGCGGCCGGCACGCGGCCGGAGAACCGGGTTCTGGAGATCAGTCAGCTCACCCAGGGGCTGAAAGCGATCGCCAAGGAGATGGCGGTTCCCGTGCTGGCGCTGTCGCAGCTTTCCCGCGCCGTCGAAAGCCGGGAGGACAAGCGCCCGCAGCTTGTCCGACCTGCGCGAATCCGGCACCATCGAGCAGGACGCCGACCAGGTGATGTTCCTCTACCGCGACGAGTATTACCTCGCGCAGCGCGCGCCCAAGCAGATGGCCTTCGACTCCGAGGAAAAATTCCAGAACAGCCTGGAGAAATGGCAGCGCGACATGGAAGCGGTGCACAACAAGGCCGAGCTGATCATCGGCAAGCAACGCCATGGCCCCACCGGCAAAATCGACCTGTTCTTTGAGGCGGAGTTCACCCGGTTCCGCGACCTCGACCAGACGCACGCCGGATATGACTGACGCGGGTCCAGCCGAAGCCAGGGCCGGCGCGGTCCTGGAGGTCGATCTCGGCGCCATCGTCGCCAACTGGAAGCTGCTGGTGTCAGCTTCATCCGTCCGGGCCGGTCGCCGGCATGGTGAAGGCGGATGCTTACGGGCTGGGCGCGCAGGCTGTCGCGCCGGCGCTGTACGCCGCCGGCTGCCGGCATTTCTTCGTCGCCCTGCTGGATGAGGCGTTGGCGCTCCGCCCGCTGCTGCCGGACGCCATGCTGGCCGTGCTGAACGGCCCATTCGCCGGCACCGAGCCGGACTACGTCGCGCACGACATCACCCCGGTGTTGGGATCGCTGGCCGAGATCGATGCCTGGGCCGCCGCGGCCCGTACCGCCAGCGGGACGCTACCCGCGATCCTGCACATCGACACCGGCATGTCCCGCCTTGGCCTGAGCATCACCGAACTGGGGGCGTTGCACGAGGATCATGCGCGGCTGCGCGGCATCCCACTGCGCTACGTCATGACCCATCTGGTCAGTTCCGAGATCCCCGACGACCCGATGAACCTGGCGCAGCTCATGAGTTTCGAAATGGCCTGCGCCGGGCTGCCGCCGGCGCAGCGCAGCCTTGCCAACTCCTCCGGGATCTTTCTGGGGAAGGCGTATGGCTCCGACCTCGCCCGCCCCGGCGCGGCGCTGTACGGCATCAACCCGACACCGGCGAAGCCCAACCCGATGCGCCTGCCGGTGCGGCTTCGGGCCCGTGTGGTTGCGGTGCGGGACCTCGAACCCGAAGAAACCGTCGGCTACAACGCCACCTGGACGGCGGCGCGACCGACCCGCATCGCCACCGTCGCGATCGGCTATGCGGACGGCTGGCAGCGCGCCCAATCCAACCGCGGCGCGGCCGTCTTTGACGGCCGCCCCGTCCCGCTGGTAGGGCGTGTCTCCATGGACCTCACCACCTTCGACGTAACGGACCATCCGGGCATCGTGCCGGGCGCCTGGCTCGAGCTGATCGGCCCGGCGCGGACGCCGGATGACGTCGCGGCGGCCGGCGGCACCAATGGCTATGAGGTGCTGACTTCGCTTGGGCGACGGTTCCACCGGACCTATCGCCCGGCGTGAGCGTGGTGCTGGACAGTATCGCCGTCCTCGGGCGCGGCGTCATCGGCGCGTGCCGTGTCGCCGGATCCGTGACGCTGTTCGCGCTGTCCGGGCTGTCGCATCTGGTGCGCCCGCCGTTCTACTGGCGGATGTTCGTGCGCGCGTTGATCGAGATGGCGTATTTCAGCCTGCCGGTGGTGGCGCTGACCGCGATCTTCACCGGCATGGTGCTGGCATTACAGAGCTATACTGGATTTTCCCGCTTCAACGCCGAAAGCGCGATCGCCAACGTGGTGGTGATCTCGATCACCCGCGAACTCGGCCCGGTGCTGGCGGGGCTGATGGTGGCAGGACGGATCGGCGCCGCGACAGCGGCCGAGCTCGGCACCATGCGAGTCACCGACCAGATCGATGCCTTGACGACGCTTTCGACCAATCCGATGAAGTACCTGGTGGCGCCGCGGTTGCTGGCGGGGATCGTCGCGTTGCCGATGCTGGTCGTGGTCGCCGATATCCTCGGCGTGATGGGCGGGTTCATCGTCGCCAACCTGACGCTCGGCTTCGGGGTGACGGCGTACCTGTCGAGCACGTTCAACTTCCTGCAGCCGATGGATGTGGTGTCCGGGCTGGCGAAGGCGGCGGTGTTCGGGCTGCTGATCGCGTTGCTCGGCTGCTACCAAGGCTATCACAGCCGCGGCGGCGCGCAGGGGGTGGGCGCCGCGACCACGGCCGCGGTGGTATCGGCATCGATCCTGATCCTGGCGTTCGACTATGTGCTCACCGAGCTGTTTTTCGCCCGATGAGCGCGCGGCCCCCTGCGTCTGACCTCCATCATCACGGGGAGCAGAAAGCCCCCTCCACCTGTGGGAGGGGGTCGGGGGAGGAGTCGCTCCCCAAGCTCCGCATCCGCAACCTCAGCAAATCCTTCGGCGACAAGCTCGTGCTGGACCGCCTGGATCTCGACGTGATGCCGGGCACCTCCACCGTGGTGATCGGCGGCTCCGGATCCGGCAAATCGGTGCTGCTGAAATGCGTGCTCGGGCTGATCGAGCCGGATGACGGCGTGATCGAGATCGACGGGCACGACATCCTGCGCATGGGCCGCGCCGACCGTGAACGGGTGCGCTCGCAGATCGGCATGCTGTTCCAGAACGGCGCGTTGTTCGACAGCCTGCCGGTTTGGGAGAACGTCACCTTCGGCCTGCTAGCGCAACGCAAGGTGATAAGGCGGAAGGCGCGCGACCGCGCTGGGGCGATTCTCGGTCAGGTCGGCCTGGAACCCAGCGTCGGCGAGCTGTATCCGGCGGAACTGTCCGGCGGGATGCAGAAGCGGGTGGCGCTGGCGCGGGCCATCGCCGCCCAGCCGGATATCATGTTCTTCGATGAGCCCACGACCGGTCTCGATCCGATCATGGGGGCGGTGATCGACGGGCTGGTGGTCGATTGCGTGAAACGTTTGGGCAGCACGGCGGTGGCGATCACCCACGATATGGCGAGCGCGCGGCGCATCGGCGACGTGATCGCCATGCTGTATCGCGGGCGAATCATCTGGAGCGGCCCGCCTTCGGCGCTGATGGAGAGTGGCAATCCGGTGGTGGACCAGTTCACCCACGGCCGGCGAGAGGGGCCGATCCAGATGGAGCTGCGGCGGTAGCGGCTGTCGGCCGTCTCTGTGGAGGAAAGACGGCGCGACCGGTGGGTGAGCACGCGCCGGCGTGCCACACCCCCCCTCCCACAAAGGGAGGGGGCTTTGTTCAGCGCCTCACCTTGTGGGAGGAGGTTGGCGGAAGAAATTGCCGTGACGGATTGAAGGCGGGGACAAGTTGATGTCCGAGGCACGGCCCGGGCGCCGGACCGGCCTGACGGCGGCAAGCATCACCGCCGTCGGCTTGGTGGTCGTGCTGGCGCTGGCAGCGGCGATCGCGACTTTCGTGCTGCCGGCCAGCGCATTGCGCGGCGATGCGGTGAAGACCGCAGCGGTGGCGATCTTCGTCGCCAGCTATCTGGCGCTGGCGATCGGCAAAGTGCCAGGACCTCAGCATCGATCGGGCCGGGGTCGCGCTGGTCGGCGCCTGCCTGATGGTCGGCGCCGGCGTGCTGACATTGGACGACGCTTACAAAGCGGTCGATTTCGATACGATCACCCTGCTGCTGGGCATCATGATCGTGGTGGCCAATCTGCGGCTGTCGGGGTTCTTCGCGCTGGCCAATGCATGGGTGGTGCGCCATGCCCACCGGCCGATCGTACTGCTGATCGCCATCACCGCCGTCTCCGGCGTGTTCTCCGCGTTCCTGGTCAACGACGCGATCTGCCTCGTGCTGGCGCCGCTGGTGCTGCAACTGACGCTCAGCGTGAAGCGTCGGCCGACGCCTTACCTGCTGGCGGTCGCGATGGCCTCGAATGTCGGCTCGACCGCGACCATGACAGGCAATCCGCAGAACATCATGATCGGCAGTTTTTCGCACATGCCCTACGTGCGGTTCGCCCTGGCGCTTTCGCCGGTCGCGGCGATCGGGCTGGTGCTGACGGTCGCTGCTTCTGGCGCTTGTCTATCGCGCCGAGTTCATCAACCGCGATCGGCTGGAGGCCCGGGTTCCGATTCCGCACGTGCACACCGCGCTGGTGGTGCGGGCCCTGCTGGCGACCGCGGTCATGGTCGCGCTGTTCTTCGCCGGTACCGCGCCGGCCAAGGCGGCGATCATCATCGGCGGACTGCTGCTGCTGACTCGCCGGCTGAAAAGCGAGCGCGTCTATGCCGAGATCGACTGGTCGCTGCTGCTGATGTTCGCCGGACTGTTCATCATCGTGGCGGGTGCCCAGCACGCGCTGCTGACGCCTGGCGTGATCGCCGCGGCGGGCCGGCTGCACCTCGACCAGGTGCCGGTGCTGAGCGGGGTGACAGCGGTGCTGTCGAACCTGGTCAGCAACGTGCCGGCGGTGTTGGTGCTGAAGCCGTTCATCGAGCCGCTGCGGAACCGCGACACCGCCTGGCTGGTGGTCGCCATGTCCTCCACGCTGGCCGGGAATTTCACGGTGCTGGGGTCGATCGCCAATCTGATCGTCGTGCAGAAGGCGGCGGCCCGGGGCGTGGTGATCAGCTTTTGGGACTATTTCAAGGTGGGCGCGCCGCTGACCGTGCTGACCATCGCTGATCGGGACGCTTTGGTTGTGGCTGTGACCAAGGGCCGCCGCACGTTCCATCCGGCATCGCTCGATGCGGTGAACTTCCTGTTGGCCGACGTGCGCGGCGCGCTGGGGCCGTACCTGAACGTGTTCCTGGTGACGCAACAGCATTGGAGCCAGGAATCGGTCGGTCTGGTCACCACGATCGGCGGGCTGCTCGGGCTGGCGGTGCAAACGCCGGTGGGGGCGGCGATCGACGCGACGCGGGCCAAGCGCGGTCTGATCGTGCTGGCGCTGGCGGTGCTTGCCGTCGGCGCCACGGTGATCTTCGCGGCGCCGTGGTTCTGGCCGGTGCTGGTTGCCAACACGCTGATGGCTGTGGTGGGCGACGTGTTCGGGCCGGCGGTGGCGGCGCTGACGCTTGGTCTGGTCGGCCGTGCGCTGCTGGCACGGCGGATGGGGCGCAACTCCGCGTTCGATCATGCCGGGAACGTCGCCATAGCGCTGGCCGCCGGCGCGGTCGGCTGGGCGTTCTCGCAGCGGGCCGTGTTTCTGCTGGTCCCGGTGTTCACCGTGCTGGCGGCGGCGGCTGTGCTGTCCATCCCGGCCTCGGCGATCGACCACAGTCGGGCGCGCGGCGCGGACCGGCACACCGGAGACGGCGGCCGCAGACGCGCCGTCGAGCTGGAAGGTGCTGCTGGAATGCCGGCCGCTGGTCGTGTTTGGGTGCTGCGTGCTGCTGTTCCATTTCGCCAACGCGCCGTTGTTGCCGCTGGTGGGGCAGAAGCTGGCGCTGGCGCATCCGCACTGGGCCACGGCGATGATGTCGTTCTGCATCATCGCGGCACAGGGGGTGATGCTGCCGATCGCCTTACTGGTCGGGCACACCGCGGATAGCTGGGGCCGCAAAAAGCTGTTCCTGGTCGGCTTCGGTATTCTGCCGATCCGGGCGGTGCTGTACACGCTGTCGAACAACAGCGTCTGGCTGATCTCGGTGCAGTTGCTCGACGGCGTTGGGGCTGGCATCTTCGGCGCGCTGGCGCCTCTGGTTATTGCCGACCTCATGCGCGGGACCGGACGCTACAATTTGGCGCAGGGCGCCATCGCCACATGCCAGGGCATCGGCGCCTCGGTCAGCGGCATGGTGGCGGGGATTGTGGTGCAGCACTTCGGTTATTCCGCCGCGTTCCTGGCGTCCGGCGTCGCGGCGGCGGTGGCGGTCAGCGTGTTTGCGTTGGCGATGCCTGAAACAGCGCCGCAATCGGTCGCCGGTACAGCCGACGATCCTCACATCATGCAGGAGGAACCTGCCCAATGAGCTGGACTCACGTGGGGCCGTCGATGCTCGCGGCGTTCCTGGCCTCGTTGGTCGAGTTCATCGAGGCGCTTACGGTGGTGCTTGCGGTCGGCGCGGTGCGGGGCTGGCGGGGCGCACTCGGCGGCAGCGGTCTTGCGCTGCTGGTATTGCTTGCGTTGATCGCGATCCTCGGTCCGGCACTGACGCAAATCCCGCTGCAGGCCGTGCAGCTTGGCGTGGGCACGCTGCTGCTGCTGTTCGGCCTGCGGTGGCTGCGGAAGGCTATGCTGCGGGCGGCGGGGACGATTCCCTTGCACGACGAGGCAGTAGCCTACGCCGAGCAGAGACAATCCCTGATGCGGTTCGCGCGCACCGACCCGGGTTGGGATCGGCTGGCAATGACCACGGCGTTCAAGATCACGATGCTGGAGGGCATCGAGGTGGTGTTCATTGTCGTGGCCATCGGCGCCGCCGGGCGTGGGCTGCTGGTGCCGGCCAGTCTCGGGGCGCTCGCCGCATTGGCGGTGGTGGTCCTGCTTGGTTTGCTGCTGCACCGTCCGGTCGCCAGCATCCCGGAGAATGCGCTCAAGCTGACGGTCGGCATCCTGCTGTCTGCGTTCGGCACGTTCTGGGTGGGCGAGGGGATGGACCTCGGATGGCCGGGTGCCGACTGGTCGCTTCTTGGGCTGATCGCCGGCTATGCCGTGGCGGCCTTGCTGATCGCGACCGGCTGCCGATCCGGCGCGGTCGGGGACCGGTTGTCCCGCATCGGCAAATGAGGACGACCGATGAACTGGGTCAGGACGGCCGCACGGGAATTGCTGAGGCTGTTCGTCGATGATGGCTATCTTGCTGTCGCCGTCATCGTCTGGTTGGCGATCGTCGGATGGGTGCTGCCGCGCCTTGGCGTCGTTGGCGTGGGGCAGTGTGCGGCGTTGTCGGGCGGGCTCGTGGTCATTCTCGCCGAAAGCACCGTCCGTCGTGTGCGTGCGTCCCGGCAGCCTCGGTAAGTGGCGCGCGGCCTGCGCTTAGGCGTGTAAACGTGTGAACGTGACAGGCGGGGACCGTCTGCATTACAGGAACAGGGATGAATCACGCGCTCCCGATTCTGCTTGTTGCGGCACTGGCCGGTCCGCCGGCACCGGCCAATCCGGTGGCCGACAGCGCGACCCCGCTGGTCGCCCTGTTCATGCGAAGCTGCGTCTCGTTCGTCGCCGACGCGACGGGCCTGCGGCAATGGGTGGCGCGGACCAACCTTCCGGAGGTGCCGGCGGACCATACCGACGAGTTCCTCAACGGACTGCCCGGCGCGGCCTACGACGCCTCCGGTGGGACGCTTGCGCTGGTGCTGGTCTCGCAGGACGACGGCTCCTGTTCGGTGATCGCCGACAGCGCCCGGGGAGCCGACGTGGTGACGAGCCTGGATGCGACCCTGCGCGCGGCGAACATCGCCTTCACCACTGCCGATGATGCACCCGATGCGCAGACAAAGGACCTGAACAATCGGGAGTATTCCGCCTCACGGGAGCAGCGGAGCTGGCACATGCTGGTCAGCACGGTGAAGGACTCGGCCGGCGGACCGGCCATACTCACCACCAATCCCTGATCGCGCGCGCTTGGCCAAACCCGTTCTCCGCTTCGTGTGCCAGTCCTGTGGGGCGGCCGGACCGAAATGGGCCGGCCGCTGCGAGGCGTGCGGCGAGTGGAACACGATCGTGGAGGAACTGCCCCGCCCCGGTCCGGCGGCCAGGGCATCGCCCGGACGGGCGGTGGAATTCGTCCGCCTGGCCGGCACTGCCGAGCCCCCACCGCGGGCCGCGATCGGCATTGCCGAGCTGGACCGCGTACTGGGCGGCGGGCTGGTTCCGGCCTCCGCGGTGCTGGTCGGCGGCGATCCGGGGATCGGCAAATCCACGCTGCTGCTGCAAGCTGCCGCCGCGCTGGCCCGCACCGGACGCGAGGTCCTGTATGTGTCGGGCGAGGAATCGATCGAGCAGGTGCGCCTGCGCGCCCGCCGGCTCGGGGTGACGGAGGCGCCGATCAGCCTGGCCGCCGCGGTCAACCTGCGCGACATCGCCGCCAGCCTGGAAAGCACGCCGGCCGCGCTGGTGGTGATCGATTCGATCCAGACCATGTGGCTGGATTCGATCGACAGCGCGCCGGGGACGGTGGCGCAGGTCCGCGCCGCCGGGTTCGAGTTGATCCGGCTGGCCAAGTCGCGCGGCTTCGCGCTGGTTCTGGTGGGGCACGTGACCAAGGATGGCTCCATCGCCGGCCCGCGCGTGCTGGAGCACATGGTCGATGCGGTGCTGTATTTCGAAGGCGAGCGAGGCCACCAGTTCCGCATCCTGCGCGCGGTGAAAAACCGGTTCGGCGCCACCGACGAAATCGGCGTATTCGAAATGACCGAGCGTGGGTTGGCCGAAGTGACCAATCCGTCCGCGCTGTTCCTCGCGGAGCGGCGCGGCAACATCGCCGGCAGCGCGGTGTTTGCCGGACTGGAGGGGACGCGGCCGGTGCTGGTGGAGGTGCAGGCGCTGCTGTCGCCCAATCCCGGCGGGGCACCTCGGCGGCAGGTAATCGGCTGGGAGGGCGGGCGGTTATCGATGCTGCTCGCGGTCCTGGAGACGCGGTGCGGGCTGCGGCTGAATGCGACGGATGTGTACCTGAACGTAGCGGGGGGACTGCGGGTCAGCGAGCCGGCCGCCGATCTGGCCGTGGCGGCGGCAATCGCTTCCGCGGCCGGCGATCGGCCGACCAGTGCGGGGATGGTCTATTTCGGCGAAGTCGGGCTGTCCGGCGAGATCCGCCAGGTGACGCAGGCCGAGGCCCGGCTGAAGGAAGCCTTCAAGCTGGGATTCGATGCGGCGTGCCTGCCGCGCCGGCTTGCGCGTGGCGGGCGGGCGCCGGCGGCGCCGGACGGGTTGCGTCTGGAGGAGATCGGGCATCTGGCGGATGTCGTTGCTCGACTCGCCGGTCCGACAAAATAGGCCGACACTGAACGGCCGTTGCAGCAAAATCGCATGCAGCGTCTGCTCGATCGCCACTTCGAACACGTCCTCGACGGCCTCGACCGCGTTGCTACCGCAGACGAGGCAGGTCGGCGACCGTATCCCCCCCTTTTGTCGCCGTGATCGGGGCGGCGAACCGAGTTCGGTACAAGCGGGCAGCGTGTGCCCGCTACCAATTTCATTTCGCGCCACGACCACTGCGGCAGCATTTGGGAATCCGATACCAGCCGCGCTATGATGCGCCCGCCCGTCGGGTAGGATGCCGAATGACGCCGATCGACTTTCAAACCGATCCCAGTCGCTACCGGCATTGGCGGCTCAGTTTTGACGAACCAGTTGCCACGCTCACCATGGACGTTGACCCGGCCGCTGGCCTGTTCGAAGGCACCGAGCTGAAGCTCAACTCGTACGATCTCGGCGTGGACATCGAACTGGCCGACGCCGTCCAGCGCCTGCGCTTCGAGCATCCGGAAATCCGCGCCGTGGTGCTCCGATCCGCCAAGGACAATGTCTTCTGCGCCGGTGCCAACATTCGCATGCTCGGCAAAGCGTCGCACGGGCACAAGGTAAATTTTTGTAAGTTCACCAACGAAACGCGGCTGGCGATCGAGGACGCGTCCGCGCATTCCGGACAGCGATACCTCGCCGCGGTCAACGGCGCCTGCGCCGGCGGCGGCTACGAGTTGGCCGAGACCTGCGACTGGATCATGCTGGTCGATGATCGGCGTTCGGCGGTATCGCTGCCGGAACTGCCATTACTGGCCGTGCTGCCCGGCACCGGCGGGCTCACCCGCCTCACCGACAAGCGCAAGGTTCGCCGGGATCGCGCCGATTTCTTCTGCACCACGGAAGAAGGCGTTCGCGGCCAACGCGCGGTCGCATGGCGGTTGGTGGATGAGATCGTCCCGCCGTCTGCCTGGGAGCCGAAGCTCCGCGAGCGCGCGCTGGACTTGGCGGAGAAGTCAAAACGGTCAAAGAAGGATACTGGAATTGTTCTGACTCCTCTTGCCCGTAAGTTCGACGCCTCAGGCGTGACGTATCCGAACGTGCGGGTAGAACTGGACCGGACACGTCGGCGCGCGATCGTGACCGTCCTTGGCCCGGCGAAGCTGCCGACCGATCTCGCCGCACTCCATGCAGCCGGCGCAAGCTTCTGGCCGCTGGCGATGGCGCGGGAACTGGATGATGCCATTCTGCATCTCCGGCTGAACGAGCCGGAGCTGGGGATATCGTGCTGCGCACCGAGGGTGATCCGCAGACGCGTGCTCGCCGCCGATGCCCTGCTTGAGTCCAACCGGACCGACTGGCTGGTAAATGAGATCAGGTTGCTGCTCAAACGCGTGCTCAAGCGTCTCGACATGACGTCACGCAGCCTGATCGCGTTGATCGAGCCGGGAAGCTGCTTCGCCGGTACATTGGCCGAACTGGCGTTCGCTGCCGACCGCGCGGTAATGCTCGCCGGTACCGGATCCGCCAACAACGGACCACCGGCGACGCTCTGTCTCTCGGTGCATAATTTCGGCAGCTATCCAATGGGCAACGGCCTGACGCGGCTCGCCACGCGTTTTCTGGGCGAGCCGGACAGTGTCGAACGCGCCCGCCAACATATCGAAACGCCGATCGATGCCGCGCTGGCCGAGGTGCTTGGGCTTATCACGTTCAGCGTCGAGGAGATCGACTGGGACGAAGAAGTCCGTATCATGCTTGAGGAGCGTGCAAGCTTCTCGCCGGATGCCCTCAGCGGTATGGAGGCCAATCTGCGCTTCGCCGGGCCGGAGACGATGGAGACGCGGATCTTCGGCCGCCTCACGGCATGGCAGAACTGGATCTTTCAGCGTCCAAACGCTGTGGGCGAGGCCGGTGCACTCAAGCTTTACGGCAGTGGTGCACGCCCATCATTTCAGACGGAACGGATTTGAGCGCCGCAGCCAGACCTGTGTACGGAGTTGACAATGACCGATGGCACGACGGTGGACTACAGCGGTCTGATCCCGAACAACGTCGGGCTGAACAACGATGCCCGCGTGCGAAAGGGCCTGGAGTCCTGGCATCCAGGTTACATCGACTGGTGGAACGAAATGGGACCCGACGGGTTCCAGTCACGGCCGGTGTATCTGCGCACCGCGATCGGCATAGACCCGCAGGGCTGGGCAAGGTTCGGCTATGTGCGCATGCCCGAATACAAATGGGGCATCCTGCTGGCCACCGCCGTCGAGGGCCGCAGGATACCGTTCGGCGCGCATAAAAACGAGCCGGCCTGGCAGGAGGTGCCGGGCGAATATCGCGCCATGCTGCGCCGCCTGCTTGTGATCCAGGGGGATACCGAGCCCGCCTCGGTCGAACAGCAGCGCCACCTCGGCAGAACCGCGCCCTCACTCTACGATATGCGCAATCTATTCCAGGTGAATGTCGAAGAAGGCCGGCACCTCTGGGCGATGGTCTATCTGCTGCATAAGTACTTCGGTCGCGACGGGCGGGACGAGGCCGAGGAGTTGCTGCGCCGCCGCTCGGGCCACACCGACAGCCCGCGGATGCTGGGCGCATTCAATCAGGCCACTCCCGACTGGCTCAGCTTCTTCATGTTCACCACGTTCACCGATCGCGATGGCAAGATGCAGCTTGAGGCGTTGGCCCAATCGGGCTTTGATCCAATGTCGCGCACGTGCCGTTTCATGCTGACCGAGGAAGCCCACCACATGTTCGTGGGCGAGACCGGAGTCGGCCGCGTCATCGAGCGCACCTGCCAGGCGATGCGTGCGGCCAACATCGACGACCCGACCGACGTCGAGCGGGTACGCGCACTCGGTGTGATCGACCTTCCGACCATCCAGAAGAAGGCGAACCTGCACTTCTCGCTGACCCTCGACCTTTTCGGCAACGAGATCAGCACCAACGCCGCCAACGCGTTCAATGCCGGCGTCAAGGGGCGTTTTCGCGAGGCAAAACTGGCCGACGACCACCAATTGGCCGGCGATAATTATCCGGTCTTGCGGTTCAAGGATGGGCAAATCGTGCGGGAGGACGTGCCGGCCCTGCTGTCGCTCAACATGCGCCTGCGAGATGATTTCGTTGCTGATGCGGCGGGCGGCGTGGAACGCTGGAACAGGATCATTGAGAAGTCGGGCGTGCCGTTTCGCCTGAAGCTGCCGCACGTCGCGTTCCACCGGCATATCGGTGAGTTCTCCGCGACGCATGCCGATCCTGATGGCCGGCTGCTGTCCGAACAGGCCTGGCAACATGATCGGGAATCCTATTTGCCCTCTGCCGATGACGCGGCGTTCATCGCCTCGCTGATGCAACCCGCATATGAAAAGGGCACCTTCGCGTCCTGGATCGCGCCGCCGCGAGCCGGCATTGACGGCAAGCCCGGCGATTTCGAATACGTGAAACTGCACGATTGATGTGACCACGGCCTTGCCACGGCCGTCCCGCGACAGCGTGTCAACCAATCGGCGAAAAGGTTGACGTACGCGAGAGGCTCGCGGCCTCGATGTAGGGCGGATAAGCGGAGCGCAATCCGCCCTGACGACGGCGGAATGCGCTGCGCTTTTCCGCCCTACCGTTCACGCATGACCGGCCGTGGAAGAGTCACTCTGTTCGACGCATAGTGTCACACGCCCAGGTACCGGTGTGCGACGTTTGTCGAGTTTCGCAGTTCTGCCGAGCTGCCTGACCACACGACAATGCCCTTTTCCAGTATGGAGTGTCGGTCGGCGATGTGGGTCAGAGCTTCCAGATTCTTGTCGATCAGCAGGATCGCCTGCCCGAGCGTCTTCAAGTGGGCGATCGCTCCCCAGATTGTTCGCCGGACTATTGGCGCCAATCCTTCGGTCGCCTCATCCAGGATCAGCAACCGCGGGTTGGTCATCAGCGCCCGTCCGATGGCCAGCATCTGCTGCTCGCCGCCCGACAGCAGGCCGCCCGCGCTCGACAGGCGTTCGGCCAGTGCGGGAAACAACTCGAGCACGGACCGGAGCGTCCATGGCTCGCCGGTCCTGGATCGATTCGACGCGGTCGCCACCAGATTCTCCCGTACCGTCAGATTGGGAAATATCTGCCGTCCCTCCGGCACCAGTCCCAGGCCGGCTCGCGCGATCTGGTGGGGTGCCAGCCCGTTCAGGCGCACCCCGTCGAGCCATACCTCACCCCGGCGGGGCGGCAGCATTCCCATGATTGCCTGCACGGTCGTTGTCTTGCCCATGCCGTTGCGGCCCAGCAGGGTGACGATCTCACCAGCATCGGCCGCGAAGCTGACACCAAACAGCACCTGGCTGTCGCCGTAACCCGCCTCCAGCCCAGAGACCGAAAGCAACGTCTTTCCGCGCTGGTCGGTCAGACCTCCGGCGCAGAACCCACATAATGGAATTGATGCGTGGTATCGCCCATCGGATACGCCGGGTTGTATTGCACCTGGAAGATGGACACCGCCGTCGATGCAAGATCACCGTATTGATCGAACGAGACTTCGCCCTGAACCAGCTTCAGTTTGGTGGACAGCATTGCCTCGCGCACGGCATCCCGGGTGACCGGCTTGCCGGATTCGGCAACCCGCTTGATGGCATCCAGTATCACCCGCGTTGCGTCGTAGTAGGTAACGGAATAATCGGCTGGATTCTGGTTCATTTTGGCCTTGAATGCCTCGACCCAGTGTTGCACGTCGGATTGATCCAGCACGTGCGTCGCGGCTGACGTGGCGTACCAGCCCTGAATCGCCGGCATGGCGCTGCCGGTCAGCATATCGGGGGTATGCACGCCATCGCCGCCGCCTTTCACCACGCCCGGAATGATGTCGTAGGATTGCTTCGCCACCTTGGCTCCTGCCAGAGGATCGCCGCCGTAATAAAGCGCTTGCGTGCCGAGGCTTTTGGCCCGCGTCAGCACGGCGTTGTAATCAGCATTCAACGGGTCCAGCCTGTCGCGGATCAGCACGGTCATCCCGATCTTCGCGGCCTGGGCCGCAAAGGCGTTGGCCATGCCGACGCCATAGGCACCGGTGTCGTCCAGGTCCTACCACCTTCTGCACCTTGAGGACTTTGCCGAAATAGTTTGCCAGGCCTGGTCCCTGATACGCGTCGGTGGTGACGGTACGGAAGAAATTCGGCTTGCCGCCCGGATGATACACCCCGGCGAATTTCGGATTGTTCAGGTCGGGGCTGGTGGCGCTGCCGCTGATCGTTGCCATTTGCGCCTGGCTGAGCACCGGGACCGCGGCCTTCGCCGATCCGCTGTTCAGCGGACCGACCGCGGCGATCACGCTCGGATCTGCCACCATGCGGCGCGCATTGGTGGCCGCGAGCGCCGGATCATACTGCCCGGTGGTGGGAGAGCCGTCGTCCAGCAGCAGGAAGCCGATCTTGTAGCCGGCCACGCCACCTTGCGCGTTCGCTTCGTCGATCGCGAACTGCGTGGCGTCGCGTACGATGCGGGACTGCTGGGCCAATTCCCCGGTCAGCGGGATGCTCATGCCGATGGCCAGCGTCTTCGTCTCCGCGCGCGCATGCAACGCCGGCAATGCCAGGGCGGCCGCTCCGGTCAAACGGATGGCGCCACGCCGGGTCAAGTTCGACATCTGTTGCTCCCCCTGAGGTTTGTTGTTTTGGCAGCTTGGCGCGGGCTTGCGCTTGACACAAGCAGACTGCCCGCCGCCTATTTTCGGTTCGCAGCACGGACGACAAAGGGAACCGGAGTTCATGGATCGCGACGTCAGCCGAAACGCCCATTCCGTTGCCGAAGACCCTGTCGCGCTGCAGATTATCTGGCGGCGATTGATCGCGATTGCCGACGAGGCGGCGGTCACGCTGCGGCGTACATCGTTCTCGCCCACGGTGCGCGAATCCAACGATTTCGCCTGCGTGATCTTCGATGCCGCGGGCAACGCAATGGCCGAGAACACGATCGGCATACCTTCTTTCAACATGACCATGTCACGCACGCTGGCGCATTTCCTGTCGCTCCGACCGGCGACCGAGTGGCGCGATGGCGACGTGGGAATCTGCAATGACCCGTGGCTGACCTCCGGCCATCTACCCGATATCACTTTGCTGGCTCCGGTTTTCGCGGATGGCCGTCTGGTCGGCTGGACCGGCAGCGTTGCACACCAGGCGGACCTTGGCGGCATCGGCTGGGCCGCGGATGCGCGCGACGTGTTCGAGGAAGGCATCCGCATCCCGCCCCTGCTATTCATGAAATTGGGAACTATCGTTCCTGAAGTGGAGCAGTTCATTCGGGCCAATTCGCGATTGCCCGATCACGTCATGGGCGATGTGGCGGCGCAGGTCGCGGCTGGTGATGCCGCCGCACGGGGACTGCGCGATCTGCTGCGGCGCGAGCGCATTGACAACCTGGCGCCCATTGCGCACGCGGTCTGCCAACGCTCGGAGCAGGCAATGCGCCGTGCCATCGCCGATATCCCCGACGGTGTCTATCGCGCCGCGATAGACCTCGACGGCACCGGGGAGGAGGACATTCACATCGAGATTGCCATCACCAAGCAGGACCAGGAGCTGTTCCTGGATTACTCGGGCACCTCGCCCGAGGTTGGCCGCGCGTTGAATGTGGTTACGAACTACACTGTCGCGTATTCGTGCTATCCGCTGAAATGCGCGCTGGATCCGACAACCCCACGCAATGAGGGATCGTATCGACCGATCCATGTGCAGGCGCCGGAAGGAAGCATCCTGAACCCCCGTTTTCCGGCGCCCGTCAATGCCCGCCAGCTTGTTGGCCACTGCCTGTCCGCGGTGATCTACAAGGCGCTGGCGCCGGTGCTGGGCGAGCGCGTCATTGCCGAATCCGGCAGCGCCCCGACATTGCGCGTGGTGATTACCGGAGGGCGTCAGGACCGGCGCCGCTACAGCGCGATTCTGTTCATCAACGGCGGCATGGGTGCGCGTGCGGCGCGAGACGGACTTTCGGCGACGTGCTTTCCGTCCAGCGTGATCTGTGGCTCCATGGAAATAATCGAGAACTCAGGCGCCCTTGCGTATCTGGCGCAAGGAACTCGCAGTCGATTCAGGTGGCCCGGGGCGCTTCCGTGGCGGCCTCGGCCAGGATGTTGAAATCGAGCTGGCCACCACTAAATCCGCCAACCTGTCGCTGTTCGTCGAACGTGTACGGCACCCGGCGTTGGGTGCACTGGGCGGGCTGCCAGGTGCGCCCTCGCGCATGGTGTGGAACGGACGCGAAACCGGCTTCCCACTGAAGGGTCGCAGCCGGCTATCAGGCGGCGACCGGCTGGTGGTTCGCTATCCCGGCGGCGGCGGTTTCGGCGAACCGCTCGCACGTGACCGTGCCACCGTGCAGGCAGACCTGGACGCCGGGCGCATTTCCGCGCGCGCGGCGCGGGAGGAGTACGGCCTGTGATCCGGTACCTCGCCGGCGCCGATGTTGGCGGTACGTTCACCGACATCGTGCTATACGACGATCAGCATCGCACGCTGACATTGAACAAGCTGCTGACGACGCCGGACGACCCGCGACGCGCAATCATCGACGGGCTGCGCGTGATGGCTGCGCACGCCGATGTCGTCGTGCATGGCACCACTCTGGTGACCAATGCGTTGATCGAGCGGCGCGGCGTGACGACCGGCCTGATCACCACGGAGGGTTACCGCGATGTGCTCGAGATCGGCTCGGAGCTGCGTTATGATTCGTTTGATCTCCAGATAGAACGGCCGAACCCTCTGGTCGAACGTCGGCTGCGGCTTCCCGTGCGTGAGCGGTTGGGCGCCGACGGAGAAGAAGTCCTGCCGCTCGATAGAGCCGGCGTCCGCGCGGCGGCGTGCGCGCTGCGGGAGGCGGGCGTGCAGTCGATCGCGATCGGCTTCTTCAACTCCTATCGCAACCCGGCCCACGAGGATCAAGCGCAGCTTATCGTGCAGGCGGAATGCCCGGGCATCCCGGTCTGCACTTCCAGCGGCATCGCGCCGGAGATCCGGGAATTCGAGCGGTTCTCCACCTGTGTCGCCAATGCCTATATCGCGCCGATCGCCAACCGGTATCTGGTGGAACTGGAAGATTCCCTGGCAGCGCCGCTGTTCGTCATGCTGTCCGATGGCGGGATCACCACCGCACGGGCCGCCACCGGGCAACCGATCGCGCTGGTGGAGTCCGGCCCGGCTGCCGGCACAATGGGCGCGGCCTTCCTGTCGCGCCAAGCCGGATGGGACGATGTCATCGCCTTCGATATGGGCGGCACGACTGCCAAACTCAGCCTGATCCACGGCGGCCAGCCGCATCGCACGCATGAGCTGGAAGTGGCCCGCTTGGCTCGCTTCAAGAAGGGTAGCGGGCTCCCGCTGCGTCTGCCGGCGATCGAGCTGATCGAGATCGGCGCTGGCGGGGGCAGCATCGCTGCGCCTGATACGCTCGGGCTGCTGGCGGTCGGGCCGCGCAGCGCAGGCGCGGTACCCGGACCTGCCTGCTATGGCGCCGGTGGCGACGCACCGACCGTCACCGATGCCGACCTGCTGCGGGGATATTTGTCGCCTGAGCAATTCCTGGGCGGGCGGATGCGGCTTGATCGCACCCGGGCGGAGCACGCGATCGCCGGACTCGGCAGACGGTTCGGTCTCGATGCGGTGGCAACCGCCTCCGGCATTGCCCGAGTGGTTGATAACAACATGGCGACCGCCGCGCGCGTGCATATCGCCGAAGCAGGAACGGATGCACGAAGCTATCGCATGGTGGCGTTCGGCGGCGCTGGTCCGGTGCATGCCTATGAGCTGGCCCGATTGCTTGACGTCCGGGAGGTGATCTTCCCGCGCGGCGCCGGCGTGGCTTCGGCGATCGGGATGCTGGTGGCACCGCGCAGCGTCGAGTTCACCCGCAGCCTCGTCTCCACGCTGGACCAGTTGGACTGGGACAAGGCTCATGCGATCCTGGCAGGGTTAGCCTTCCGCGGCCGTGGGGTGCTGTACCAGGGCGGCGTAACGGATGCGGAAATCACACTCGAAACCACCGCCGATATGCGCTATGCCGGACAGGGATTTGAGGTCTCGATAGCTGTTTCCGCCACGGCGCTCGCGACACGCGATACCGCCGCGCTGCGCCGCGCCTTCGATGATCACTATCGTGATCGGTTCGCCCGCAGCCTTGGAGGAATGCCAGTGGAACTGGTGTCCTGGCGCGTACGCGCCGTCGCCGCGCCCTCCGTGACCGAGTTGCGTTTCGCCGAGGTGGTAACTTCAGGCGAGGCATTGATCGGGCGCCGGCCAGCTTATTTCGCCGAAGCGGGCGGATTCATCGCCACGCCGGTCTATGCCCGCGCGGCGCTGGCCCCCGGGACACGGATCGATGGTCCGGCACTGATCGAGGAGGCCGAATCGACAGCGGTGATCGGTCCGGCCGCGCAGGTCGAAGTGGATGCGTTCGGCAACCTGATCATGCGCCTGGTGGGGAACCCTGGGTGACCGGGAACCAATCAGCAACAATAGTCATCGCAGTCCGCCACAGAAAACCTGGATACGCCGGCACGCCTCGCGCAACAGTTCGGTGTCAGCGGCGTAACTGAGTCGGAAATGGCCGGGCGCCAGGAACGCGCCACCGTGCACCGCTGCTACCCCCGCTTCTTCCAGCAGCGCCAGCACGAAACTTTCGTCGTTCTCGATGCGCGTCCCGACGGACGTCATCTTTCCGATGCAGCCGCGGACCGACGGAAAGACATAGAACGCTCCTTCCGGCTTATGACAGGATAGGCCAGAAGCGGCGTTCAGCATCTCCACCACCATGTCGCGCCGCTGGCGGTAGGTCGCCACCATCTCGGCGATGCAATCCTGCGGTCCGGTCAATGCCGCCAGCGCCGCCGCCTGACTGATCGATGATGGATTGGACGTCGATTGGCTCTGCAACTTGTCCATCGCCTTGATCAGCGCCACGGGTGCGCCGGCAAACCCGATCCGCCATCCCGTCATCGCATAAGACTTGCTGCAGCCGTTCATTGTGATCGTACGGGACCTCAGCCTGGGTTCCGCCTGCACCACGGTAGCCGGGCGGATCCCGTCATAGGCGAGCTTCTCGTAGATGTCGTCGGTAAAGACCCACACATCGGGATGACGGAGCAGCACGTCGCACAGCGGGCGAAGGTCGTTGGCGGTGTACACCGCGCCGCTCGGGTTGCACGGATTGTTCAGGATGAACCATTTGGTGCGCGGGGTGATCGCGGCTTCCAGGTCCACGGCCCGCAGCTTGAAGCCATGGTTCTGCGAACACGGCACCAGCACCGGCACGCCGCCGGCCAGGCCGGCGATGTCCGGATAGCTGACCCAGGTCGGCGTGGGGATCACCACCTCGTCTCCCGGATCGAGCGTGGCCAGCATTGCGTTGAAGATGACTTGTTTGCCGCCGGTGCAGACGATGACTTCCTCAGGCTTGTAATCGATGCCGGAATCGCGCCAGAACTTTGCGGCGACCGCATACCGGAGCGCCGGCGTACCGGCGACATCAGTGTACTTCGTTGCGTTTGCCTCGATCGCACGGATCGCTGCATCGCGGATGTGGCGCGGCGTCGGGAAGTCCGGCTCACCGGACGATACCGCCAGCACGTCGCGCCCGGTTCGTTTCATTGCGGCAGCGCGTTGGCGCATGGCGATGGTCTGACTCGGGCTTATCCGCTCCAGCCGCTCGGCAATCATGCGTGCCACCATGCGTCTTCCAGGTCCTCCAGCGGGCTTTGCGCCAGCTTCCCGAAATACCTCATATAGCCGAACATGTCGCGCCGCCCATTGCCGGTGCGGCCATGGAGACCGGCGAGAACAGTCGCCTCCCTTCACCCAACCCGACGCCGCTCCGCATCCAGCGCCGCGCGACCGACCATACCGAGTGCCAGGTCATCCTGCGGGGGCTGGAACAACCCGCCTCGGGCATCTCGGAAATACCGCTCCAGCGGCAGGTCGCGTGTCATGCTGAATCCACCGGCAACGCGCAACGCCGTCTCGGTCACCGTGCAGGCCGCGTTGGTACAGAGATATTTCGCTGTCGCGATCGCCGGGCCCAGAGCAGCGGCGGGAATTGTCTGAGCGACGGCGGCGCGCGCGACATCGTGCAGCACCGTGCGGGCGGCGTGCAGCCGCACCTCCATGTCACCGATCCATTGCTGGATATGGGACGCGCTGGCAATCGGCTTTCCAAGCGCCGCCGGAACGCGGTTGTTGGCGTAATGGCATGCTGCATCCAGCGCTGCCTGGCCGATCCCGAGATAAACGGCCGCCAGCGGCAGCGCCCAGACGCTGGCGCCGGGATTCTTGCGCTCACCGCCAATTTTCATGCGCTCAATGATGCGGACGTCCGGCACGAAGACGCCATCGTAGTTCACCGCGTAATTGCCGCAACCACGCAATCCCAGTGCGCCGCTCCAGGTGTCCTCTATCGTCAGCCCAGGCGATCCACCTTCGACGATGGCGCTGACCAGCTCGCCATCCGGCGCGTCATCACTCGGCGGCAGCACCACCGCGGTCGCCAGAAACCGCAGCACAGGCGCCCCGGTAACGAAAATCTTGCGACCGCTGATCCGCCAGCCGCCCTCGACACGCTCGCCGCGCATCGCGGGCAAACCACCGCGCGAGATACTGCCCAGTTCGGCTTCGGTCACGCAGTTGTTTACCGTTCCGCCGTCACGCGCAACCGTGGTGCAGATATCCGCAAACACATCCTCCGGCCACGCCCTTGCTTCCTGCACGCGGCCAAGCAGCGCCAGCATCATCCCGGTGACCAGCGCCGTAGAGGCGTCACCGCGGGCGAGCACTTCCTGCGCCAGCACCATGTCGAACAGATCGGCGCCGTCGCCACCATAGGCGGGCGGCAGTGCGAGCCGTAAATAACCTTCCTCGTGCAGGTCGCGGTAGTTCTCGAACGGGAAAATCGACTGAGGGTCGTTTTTTGCCGCTCGTTCGCTGAAGCGCGCGGCAAGTCGCTCGGCAAGCGTGATGATTTCTTGCTGGCGGTCGGTGAAAATATGCAATCCAGGCATGTGCATCAGGAAAGCCTTTGTCGTTCGTCGCCGCCGGCACGGATCAAAGCCGCTTCCCCAGCTACCGCTGCGGGTTTGCCTTCGCCAATCGTCTCCAGCGGCCAACGCGGGCGAGGGGCGGCGTCCAATCCGTCGGCAAGCCCCAGCCGAAGCCGCTCGATCCCGGTCCAGGCGACCATCACGGCGTTGTCAGTGCAAAGCCGCAGCGGCGGCGCGGCGAACCGGAACCCATGGCGAGCCGCGACACGCTCCAGCGTCGTCCGGATCGCGCCATTCGCCGCGACGCCACCGGCTACCACGAGCAAGCCTGCCCCATGGCGTTGCGTGAATAATGCCATCGCATGGCCGGCGCGATCGGCCAGCACGTCCACCACAGCAGCCTGGAACCCCGCCGCGATGTCGGCGGCAACCGAGCCGGGGAGCGCCCGAGCGCCGTGCCGCTCCACCTCCTGCGCCACCGCCGTCTTCAGGCCTGAGAAACTGAAGTCGCACCCCGGTCGCCCGAGCATCGGCCGGGGGAAACGGAATCGTGCAGGATCGCCGGCGGCTGCCAGCCGCTCCAATGCTGGGCCGCCAGGCCAGGCCAGCCCAAGCAGCTTCGCCACCTTGTCGAACGCCTCACCGGCGGCGTCATCGACGGTGCCGCCGAGTCGGACGTGCCGCCCGACGCCCTCCACTATCGCGCACAGGCAGTGTCCCCCGGAGACCAGCAGGAGCAGATACGGGAAGCCAGCGCCGCTTTTCACCAATCCTGGCAGCCGCGCGGTCAGAGCGTGCGCCTCCAGGTGGTTGACAGCGACGAACGGTACGCGTGCGGTCAGGGCGATTCCCTTGCCGATCTGGCTGCCGACGATCAGCCCGCCGATCAACCCTGGCCCGACGGTCGCCGCGACGCCGCCGAGATCGCCGAAATCCAACCCGGCCTGCCCCATCACGTCCCGCAGCATGTCAGGCAACAGCGCCAAGTGTGCGCGCGCGGCGATTTCCGGTACCACCCCACCATAGGCCGCATGCGCTGTCTGGCTTGCCACCGCCTCAGCTAAGACGCGGCCGGCGGGGTCCAGCACCGCCGCGGCGGTCTCGTCGCACGAGGTCTCGATTCCCAGGACCCGGGCGCATCCGCCACTTTCCTTCCGTCCGTCGCGGTAATAGGACCACCCCATGAACGCCGCCACCCAGCCGCCGCGAGTCACGCCGCACCGTCGTGCCCTGCCGCTGCGGATCGGCACGCGCGGCTCGCCGCTGGCGCTGGTGCAGACGCGCGGGTTCCTTGAGCTGCTTCGGCGGTTCTGCCCGATCCTGCGCGACATGGACGTGTTCGAGGAGCACGCTATCCGCACATCCGGCGACGCCACCCAGGCTTCCGGGCAGCGACTGGCCGAAATCGGCGGCAAGGGGCTGTTCGCCAAGGAGATCCACGAGGCGCTGCTCGACCGCCGCATCGATTTCGCCGTGCACAGTCTTAAGGACCTGGAGACGACGCTGCCCGCCGGTATCGTGCTCGCATGCACGCTGAAGCGGGAGGATGCGCGGGATGCGCTGATCCTGCGAGACCGTGCTGCTGACACACCCCCTCCCGCAAGGGAAGGCGCACTCCCGCAACTACGAAATGGCGCGGTGATCGGCACGGCTTCGGTGCGGCGGCAGGCGCAACTTTTGCACCTGCGGCCGGACCTGATCGTCACCACGATCCGCGGCAACGTGCAGTCGCGGCTGGATAAGCTTGCGGCCGGAGCGTGCGATGCAACCCTGCTGGCACTCGCCGGACTACGGCGGCTGGGGCTGGAAAGTGCCGCATCGGTGGTACTCGACCCGGAGATCATTGTGCCGGCCGCCGGCCAGGGCATTGTCGGGATCACCGTGCGGACCGATGAAATGGAGCTGCGGGAGCTGCTCGCCGCCATCGAGGACCCGGAAGCCAAGGCGGTCGCGGCGGCCGAGCGAGGTTTGCTGGCGGCGCTGGACGGGTCCTGCCGTACCCCGATCGGCGGATACGCGCGCTCGCTGGGCGATGGGCGCCTGCGGCTGACCGGGCTGGTGGCGCGCGCCGACGGCTCGTTCCTGCTTCGGCGCAGCCTGGAAGCACCGGCCGCCGAAGCGGCGCGGCTCGGTGCCGAGCTGGGTGCCGGCTTGCGGGCCGACTCGCCCATCGATCTGTTTGCCTGACCGGCCGCCTTGGCTGACCGGTCGTCCGTTCTAGTCACCCGCCCGCTTCCAGGGGCTACGGAGACCGCGCGAGGGGTCGCGGCGTTGGGACTGTATCCAGTTCTAGCGCCACTCCTGGAGGTCCAGACACTACCGGCCGAGCTACCGGCCGATGCAGCGGCGGTGCTGGTCACCAGCCGCAATGCGATCGGCAGTCTGCCGGCTTGGGCGCGCGACCGGCCCGTTTTCGCGGTGGGGGACGCCACGGCGGCGCGGGTGCGATCGGCCGGATTCCAGGATGTCCGCAGCGCCAGCGGCGATGCTGCCGCGTTGGCGGAGTTGGTGCGCCGAATGCTGCCACAATCGGCGCCTCTGTTGCTGCTGACCGGCAAGGGACAGGGCGAGGCGCTGGCCGGGAGGCTGCGCGCCGGTTCCCGGCCGGTGACCCGCCGCGAAGTTTATGAGGCGGTCGCGGTCGCCACGCTGCCCGGCGCGGCACGGGACGCGCTGACTGCCGGCACCTTACGCGCGGTGCTGTTCTTCTCTGCCAGATCGGCGCGCTGCTTCGTCCGCCTGGCGGCCAGGGCCGACCTGCGTGAAACAATACGGGACACGGACGCGTGCGCTATCGGGCCGCCGATCGTCGTGGCATTACAGCAGCTTCCGTGGCGGCGGATCCGGATCGCCGCCCGCCCCACCCATGACGAGATGCTGGCATTGCTGCGATGAACGACCCGCTTGCCCTGCCGTCCCCCGATACGGCCGAGCCGCCGCCGCCTACCCCGCCGCCGCCCCCGGACCGGCGGAACTTGGTGCCGTGGGTGTATGGTCTTGGCTTTGTCGTGCTTGTGCTGGCGCTGCTGTGGATTTGGCAGAACCCGACTCTGTCGCCGAGCGCGGTTCGTCCGCAGCAGGTCGATGCAGTAGAACAGCAGATCCAGGCACTTGACGCGCGGGTGACGCAGCTTGCTACCCGTCCGGCACCGGCGGTACCGGCCCTGGCACCCCTCGAACAGCGGGTTGCCGCCCTGGAAAGCCGCCGCCCGGCGGCGCCGAACATCGCCCCGTTGGAACAGCAGATCGCGGCGCTGAAGGCGCAGGTTGCCGCGATCCCGGCCTCCGCTGGGGCGCCCAGAGGACCTGGCGCCGCTGGAAAAACAGGTCAGCGGGCTGGAGAAGCAGGTCCAGGACCTGAGCTCGCTCGGCGCGCAGCTCGACACGCTGCGCCAGCAGCTTGCCGCCCAACAGACCGATCTCGGCAGGCGTGTCACGCAACTCGCCGCCGACCAGCAGCAATTTGCGTCACGGCTCGAGTCGCAGGACAGCAGCGTCTCGGCCCGGCTGCAGACGGTGCAGCAACAGGCGAGCGCCGCGGCGGCGGCAGCCGACAAGACGGCCCGGCTGGTTCGGGTGCAGGCCGCACGCGCCGCGTTGGCCGAGGGACGGCCGATCGGTACGCTGGAGGGGGCGCCGCCTGCCCTTGCCCGCTTTGCCGAGACGAAGCCACCCACCGAGGCAGCTTTGCGCCTTGGCTTTCCCGCTGCCGCGCGCGCCGCGCTTGGCGCGAGCCAGCCCGACAGCGCCGGAAAACCGTTCGGCGAACGGCTGTGGCAACGGGCTCAGGGGCTGATCACCATCCGCCAGGGCGACCGGGTGATCGTCGGCGACCCGGCGGCGGGGCCGCTGGCAGAGGCGCAGAACCGGCTGGACGCGGGCGATCTTGCCGGGGCCGTCGCCGCGGCCTCGACTCTGACCGGTCCGGCGGCCCAGGCCATGGCGGGCTGGCTGGCCGAGGCCAAGGCACTGTTGGCGGCTCGAACCACGCTCGACACGATGGCCGTAGCGAGCTGATGCGCCGCGTCCTCGTTACCCTGGTCGTCGCCGCAGCCGTCGTTGCCCTGGCTTGGTACCTGGGCGGACTGCCGGGTACGGTGACCGCGCATGTCGGCAATGTGACGTTCGAGGCTGCCGTCTCGGTGGTCGCAGTCGGCCTGCTGGCGAGCTTTCTGGTGCTTTACGGCCTGCTGCTCTTGGTCGGCGGCATGATCCGGCTGCCTGGCGGCCTGCGTGCCCGCCGCGCTGCCGGCCGCCGCCGGGCCGGGGAAGTCTCGACCACGCGCGCCCTGGTGGCGCTGGCGGCCGGGGAAGTGGCGGATGCGCGCCGCGAGGCGGCCCGCGCCCGCCGCCTGCTGGGTGACACGCCGCAAACGCTGCTGTTGACCGCCGAGGCGGGCCGGCTGGCCGGACGGACCGATGAGGCCGAGGGGGCGTGGCACGCTTTGACCGCTCGGCCCGATGCGGCGTTCCTGGGCTATCGCGGCCTGCTGCGTCAGGCGGTGGAGCGCGAAAATTGGACTGTGGCGGCGGACCTCGCCCGGCAGGCGGAAGCAGCGCATCCCGGCGCCGCCTGGCTGCGCGAAGAACGCGCACGGCTCGCCATCCGTACCGCCGCCTGGTCGGACGCGCTGGCGCTGGTCGATGCCGATGCCCCAAAGGCGTCGCTGGCCACCGCCGCGGCCAATGCCGAACCGGATCCGGCCCAGGCGCTGCGCTTGGCACGGCTGGCCTGGAAGGAGGACCCAGGTCTGGCCCCGGCGGCGCTTGCCTACGCGCGCCGGCTGCGAGAGGCGGGCCGGGAGAGGCGTGCCCTGGCGGTGATCCGGCAGAGCTGGGCGGTGGCGCCTCAGCCGGACCTTGCCGCGTTCACGCTGGCGCCGATCGAGGACAAGCTGGCCCGGGTGCAGGCCGCGCAACAATTGACCAAACCCAACCCGAACCATCCTGAAAGCCGGATACTGCTGGCCGGTACGGCGCTGGACGCCGGGCTGCTGGGGGAGGCGCGGCGGCACCTCGAGACGGCGCGCGAAGGCGGGCTGAACCAGCGGCGCATGTGGCTGCTGCTGGCTCGCATCGAGGAGGAAGAACACGGGGACACCGAAGCGGGCCGGCTGTCACAGCGCGAGGCATTGCGTCAGGCGGCGACCGCCGAGCCCGACCCGGGTTGGTATTGCAACGTCTGCCACACGCCGCACACCGCGTGGCAGCCGACCTGTCCAGCCTGCGGCACGGCCGGCGCGTTGCGCTGGAGCGGGCCATCGACGCCGGCCATCAGGCTGCTGGCAGGGGAAACCGGATCAGCGCAGGGCCAGACGCGCGGTCTTCCCGACCGCGGCGCCGTAGAACCGGGACGGCAAGATGCGGCCGTCAGCGGCCAGCAGCACTGATCGGCCGTCGTGGTGCTCGGCCCGGCACAACGGGACGTGCAGATAGGGCAGCGGGTCCACGGCGCGGTCCCCGATCTTCATCTCGAAATAGAGATGACTGCCATAGGTCACCCCGGTTAGCCCCACAACCCCGATCTCCTGGCCGGCGAGGATCAGGTGCTGCCCGTCCGCGAACGGCAGGGCGATGCTGCCGAGATGGCTATACACCCCGATGAAGCCTTGATGCTGGATCAGCATCTCCAGCCCGCCGGGACCGCCGCGCTCGACACGGAGCAATGTGCCTGGCGCAACCGCGCGCACGGGATTGCCGAGCGCGGCCGGCAGATCGAGGCCGTAATGGTAAGTTCCCGCCAACGGCTTGCCCGGCAGGATGCGCGGACCGAACGGGGAGGAGACGCAGGCCGGGCTGACCGGATCGAGCAACCGGCCAATGAGCGGTTCGGCACGGGCCTGCGCGCCGAACAGCATCAGAAGGAAGGCGAGCCCGAACCGACGCGACATTGGTCATTCCCGATCCGATGATGATCCGGCCAGGAGCCATCAGCGGACGGAAGGCGTCGAATCAGATGGGCGTGTCGGCGCGGGGTTGTGAACGGTTCCGTGGCGCGCCGCCGCGAAGCCGGCCGTCATTCCCGCCAGAGAGCGGGAATCCAGGCGCCGCTCGCAGAACCGGAGCAGCCGGAACCGCGTGGGCCTTTGGCCCCTGGGGTCAGGCGATGTTCTACCGCAGGCTCGCGTTCAGCTTTTGCAGCGCCGCCGCGCCTGGGACCAGCGCCGCTTCATCCAGTTCGTTGAACGGCGTTTCGACCGTGTTCATGTGCCGATGCAGATCGTGCGGCTGCGGGTCCAGGTACAACAGCCCGGTCACGATTTCCCCGGCGGCCTCGACGCTGCTGGAGGTGGTTCATCGCCGCCACCCGGTCCTGCACGTCATAGTCATCCGCCAGCTTGCGCAGCTTGATCAGCGAACCATCGTGCTGCCGCACGATCTCCACCGAGCCAGGCTGGTAATCGACGGTGATTTCATCGCGCCCGGTTATTACGTCCAGGTAGTTCACTGCCTCGTTGTGCGCGCGAACATAATCGAAGCTTTTGTGCGAGCCGTCGTGGTTGTTGAACGCCACGCAGGGTGAGATGCAATCGATGAAGGCGGCGCCTTCGTGCTTGATCGCTGCCTTGATCAGCGGCACGAGCTGCGCCTTGTCGCCGGAGAAGCTGCGGGCCACGAAGGTGGCGCCGAGCTGCAACGCCAGTCCGACCAGGTCGATCGCCGCATCACTGTTCAGCACGCCGCGCTTGGATTTCGCGCCCTTGTCGGAGGTGGCGGAGAACTGGCCCTTGGTGAGCCCGTACACCCCGTTATTCTCGACGATGTACAGCATGTTCACGCCGCGCCGCATGACATGGGCGAACTGCCCCAGCCCGATCGATGCGGAATCCCCGTCGCCGGACACGCCGAGATAGATCAGATCGCGGTTCGCCAGATTGGCGCCCGTCAGGACCGACGGCATGCGTCCGTGCACCGAATTGAACCCGTGCGAGGCGCCAAGGAAATACGTTGGGGTCTTCGAGGAGCAGCCGATGCCGGACAGCTTGGCGATCCGGTGCGGCGGCAGGTCCAGCTCGAAGCAGGCGTGCACGATGGCGGCGCTGATCGAATCGTGCCCGCAGCCGGCGCACAGGGTCGAAATCGTGCCCTCGTAGTCGCGCCGTGTGTAGCCGAGCGTGTTCTTCGGCAGCTCCGGATGGTGCAGCTTCGGTTTCGGGATGAACGTCATGGCACGGCCTTCCGGAACGGAATGACGTTGAGCGCGCCTACCTTGTCGGCGATCGCGCCGGAGATGAAGCGCGCGGTGATGGGTGTGCCGTCGTAGTGCAACACGGACACCAGCCTGGCCGGATCGATTTCAAGCTCGTTGACCAGCAGCATGCGAAGCTGAGCGTCGCGGTTCTGCTCGACCACAAACACCTGGTCATGCGCCGCGATGAACGCCGGTACGTCCTGATGGAACGGAAAGCCGCGGACCCGCAGCATGTCGAGCGCGATACCCTCGCCGGCGAGAATGTCGGCCGCTTCGTCCATCGCCGGGCTGGAGGAGCCGTAATAGATCACGCCGAGCCGGGTGGGTTCCGTGGCGGGTCGCAGCACCGGATGCGGAACCAGCTCCTTCGCCGTATCGAATTTCCTCAGCAGACGCTGCATGTTGTCGGCGTAGGCGGGGCCTTCCTCGGTGTACCGCGCGTAGCGGTCCTTCGAAGTGCCGCGGGTGAAGTAGGCGCCGCGCGTGGGGTGCGCACCGGGATAGGTGCGGTACGGGATTCCGTCGCCATCAACGTCCAGGTAGCGGCCGAAATCCTTGCCGGCCTCCAATTCCTCGGCGGTCATGACCTTGCCGCGGTCCATCCGCCGCGCGTCGTCCCAGGCGAATGGCGCGCACAGCCGCTCGTTCATGCCGATATCGAGGTCCAGCAGCACGAAGATGGGCGTCTGCAAGCGGTCCGCGAGATCGAACGCCAGTGCGCCGAATTCGAAGCACTCATGCGGGTCTTCGGGGAACAGCAGCACATGTTTGGTATCGCCATGCGACGCATAAGCGCAGGTCAGTACATCGCATTGCTGGGTGCGCGTCGGCATGCCGGTGGAAGGCCCGGCGCGCTGGACGTCGAAGATAACAGCGGGAATCTCGGCGAAATACGCCAGCCCGAAAAACTCCTGCATCAGCGAAATGCCGGGACCGGAGGTGGCGGTGAAGGCACGCGCGCCGTTCCACGCGGCGCCGATCACCATGCCGATCGACGCCAGTTCGTCCTCCGCCTGAACGATGGCGAAGCGGTGCTGGCCGGTGTCCTTGTCCACCCGGTAGCGATGGCAGTAGCGTGCGAACGCCTCGGCCAGCGAGGAAGACGGCGTGATCGGGTACCAAGCGGCGACCGTCGCCCCGCCGTACAGCGCTCCGAGTGCCGCCGCGCTGTTTCCCTCGATCGAGATGCGGTCGCCCACCGCATCGGCGCGGCGCACGCGCAGCCCAATCGGGCATTGCAGATGCGTCAGAGCGTAGTCGCGGCCCATGTGCAGCGCATGAATGTTGGGCTGGATCAACTTGTCCTTGCCGCGGAACTGCTCGCTGACCAGCGCCTCGACCGCGCCGATTTCTATGTCGAGCAGCGCCGACAACGCGCCCACATAGATGATGTTCTTGAACAATTGGCGCTGCCGGGGATCCGTGTATTCGCGGTTGCACAGCTCGGTCAGCGGCATGCCGATCACCACGATGTCGCGGCGAAATTTCGACTCCGGCAGCGGCTTGGTGGAATCGTAGAACAGGTAACCACCCGGTTCGATGGACGCCACGTCCTTGTCCCAGGTCTGCGGGTTCATCGCCACCATCAGATCGACACCGCCCCGCGCGCCGAGATGGCCGGCTTCGGACACCCGCACCTCGTACCAGCGTGGGCAGGCCCTGGATGTTGGACGGAAAGATGTTGCGCGGCGCCATCGGGACGCCCATGCGCAGGATCGATTTGCCGAACAGCGTATTGGCGCTGGCCGAGCCGGAGCCGTTCACGTTGGCGAACTTGATGACGAAGTCGTTGACTCGTTGCAGGCCGTCAACGCGTGTCAGTGACTGCAGCATGCATGCTCCGCCTGTGCCACATCGAGAAGGAAACGCTGCATGTCCCAGGCGCCGGTGGGACAGCGCTCGGCGCACAGGCCGCAGTGCAGGCAGACGTCCTCGTCCTTCACCATCACCCGCCCGGTCTTGAGCGGGCCGGACACGTACAGCGCCTGCGTGGTGTTCTGTGCCGGTGCGTTCAGCCGGATGCGCAGCTCCGCCTCGGTTCCGTTCTCGGTGAAGGTGATGCAATCGACCGGACAGATATCCACGCAGGCATCGCATTCGATGCAAAGTGCGTCGCTGAACACGGTCTGCACGTCGCAGTTCAGGCAGCGTTCGGCTTCCTTGTAGGCAAGCCGGTCATCGTACCCGAGTTCCACTTCCGCCTTGATGTCGCGCAGCGAGAGCGCCTTGTCCTTGTGCGGCACCGCATACCGGAGATCCGAGCGAAATATCGTTGTCGTAGCTCCATTCATGGATGCCCATCTTCTGGCTGGCCAGCGTCACCATCGGCGGCGGGCGGTTATTCACATCCTGATCGTTGCAAAGTTGATGGATGGAGATCGCCGCCTGGTGCCCATGCGCCACCGCCCAGATGATGTTCTTCGGGCCGAACGCCGAGTCGCCGCCGAAGAACACCTTGGGATGCGTGGATTGCATGGTGACCTGGTCCACGACCGGCATGTCCCACTGATCGAACTCAAGCCCGATATCCGCGCTCGATCCACGGGAACGCATTCTCCTGCCCGACCGCCACCAGCACGTCATCGCACGGGAAATGCTGGTCCGGCTCCCCGGTCGGGACCAGCCGGCGGCGCCCCTTGGCGTCGCGTTCGGCCTTCACCTTCTCGAACAGGACGCCGGTCAGCCGGCCGTCGGCGTGGGTGAATTCTTTCGGCACGAGGTAATTCAGGATCGGGATGTCCTCGCGGATCGCGTCCTGCTTTTCCCAGGGGGACGCCTTCATCTCCTCGAACCCGGAGCGGACGATCACCTTCACGTCGCTCGCCGCCCAGACGCCGCGCCGAACGGCAGCAATCCATCGCCGTGTTGCCGCCGCCGAGCACGATCACGCGCCTCCCGATCCTGTCGATGTGGCCAAACGAGACCGAGGACAGCCAGTCGATGCCGATATGGATGTTGGCCGCGCCTTCCTGCCGGCCGGGGATCGGCAGGTCGCGCCCGCGCGGCGCGCCGGAGCCGATAAAGATCGCGTCGTAGTCTTCCGCCAGCAACGCCTTCAGACTGTCGATCCGCTGCCCGAGCCGCGTCTCGATGCCCGAGATCGACGATGTAGCCCACTTCTTCGTCGATGACGTGCTCGGGCAGGCGGAATTTCGGGATCTGGCTGCGGATCATGCCGCCGGCCCGCGAGATCCGAATCGAACACCACGCAATGGTAGCCGAGCGGCGCGAGATCGCGTGCCACCGTCAGCGATGCCGGGCCGGCGCCGACCAGCGCGATGCGCTTGCCGTTCGGCTCGTTCAGCAGGCCGCGGCAGGCGGTCGCGGATGTCACCTTTGTAATCCGCCGCGACCCGTTTCAGGCGGCAAATCGCCACCGGTTCTTCCTCGACGCGGCCGCGGCGGCAGGCGGGTTCACAAGGGCGATCACAGGTGCGGCCCAGAATTCCCGGAAAGACGTTCGACTGCCAATTGATCATATAAGCGTCAGCATATCGCTGCGCTGCAATAAGCCGAATGTATTCCGGTACCGGCGTATGTGCCGGGCAGGCCCACTGGCAGTCCACGACCTTGTGGAAATACTCTGGGTCCCGAATATCGGTCGGCTGCAAACCTGAAGTCTCCCATCTCCGGCGAGGGCCGTTCTTGTGGGGCCGGGGCCGCGCGCCGTCAATCCACCGTAGGAAGAAAGCCTTCTGCCAGCAAGCGCAAGGAACGCATGGCCGGAAACCAGCCCGGGACGCTGGTGCCGCCGGTGTTGACGTTCAGGTGTTTGCGTCGCTTGCATCATCGCCGGTGCGCTGACAGCTTGGGCCCGCCTGCCCTGCCCGACCGGAGTCCTGCGTGTCGTCCTACCCTGATGTGCCGAATGCCGATCTATTGCAGCGCATCCCGCTCGATGCCCGGGTGGTGCTCGATGTCGGCTGCGGCACCGGCTCGCTTGGCGCTGCCTATCGCCGGCTCAACCCGCGCGCTCTGCTGCTTGGCATCGACAGGGACCCGGCCGCCGCGGCGATTGCCGCCGAGCGGCTCGACCAGGTGGCGGACGTGGACGTGGAGGCCGACCCGCTGCCATTCCAGCTCGACTCCCGGATCGACTGCATCATTTACGGCGATATTCTGGAGCACCTCGCGGACCCCTGGCAGGTGCTGCACCGCCACATCGCCGCGCTGAACGACGACGGCACCATCCTGATCTGCATCCCGAACGTGGAGCATTGGAGCTTTGCCGCCCGGCTGCTGCACGGCACCTGGGAGTACGAGCCGAGCGGACTGCTGGACGAAACGCATCTGCGCTGGTTCAGCCTGGACAGCATGCGCCGCAGCCTGCTCGCGGCCGGGCTCTCCCTGTGCGACGTCCATCCGAGCGTGTTCGATCCTGAAAAGGCGCGCGCATTCGTCACCGCGATGACGCCGGCGCTGCTGGCGCTGGGCACCGATCCGCAGGAATACCTGACCCGCTCCTCGGCGCTGCAATACGTGTGGCGCGCCCGCAAGCAGCCACGACCGAGGCTGACCGTCGCCGCGACGATGCTGGATCCGGTCGGTGGCGTCTCCCACGTGCGGGTGGTCTATCCGCTGCGGGCGATGGCCGGCGACGCCTCGGTGATCACGCATATCGTGCGGTCGGAGATGCCGGCCACCGAACCGGACGCGCCTCACGTCTGCATCCTGCATCGCGCCGTGCTGATGGGTCCGCAGGGGCTGGCGAAGATCTGCGGCTTGCTGGCCGACGGATGGGTGATCGTGACCGAATTCGACGACCATCCCGATTTCTTCCGCTCGATGCAGGGCGACGAGCACCTGACCTTCCGGGGCGTCCACGCCGTGCAAACCAGCACCCAGGCGCTCGCCGATATTTTGCGGACGCGGAACCCGGAAGTCATGGTGTTTCCCAATGCCATCCACGCGCTGCCGGAGCCGCGCAATTTCCGCGATCCGGCTGCGATGACGCTGTTCTTCGGCGCGCTCAACCGCGAGGCCGACTGGGAAAAGCTGATGCCGGCGCTGAATGCCGTGGCGGGGCGGTCGGCGATCGGTTGCGCTTTCAGGTGGTGCACGACCGTGCTTTCTTTGACGCGCTCGAAATCGCCGCACAAGCAATTCACCCCAACCTGCGACCATGACACCTACATGACCTGCTGGGGCAGAGTGAGATCGCGTTCATGCCGTTGTCAGACACGCCATTCAATCGCGCCAAATCGGACCTCAAGTTCGTCGAGGCGGGTGCCTGCGGGGTCGCGTCGCTGGCAAGCCCCATCGTCTATGCCGATAGCATCGAGGATGGCTGCACCGGGCTGCTGTTTGCCGATGCGGAGCAGTTGCGTGACCGGCTGCTGCGCCTGCTGTCGATGGCCGACCTCGCGCGCGCCCTGGGGGAAGCGGCGCGGGAGTATGTCACGGAGCACCGGATGCTGGCTTACCAGGTTGCTTCGCGAATCGCGTGGTATCGTTCGCTCTGGGACCGTCGGGCCGAGCTGACCAACGCGCTGGACGGATCGAAGCCCGGCCTCGCCGGCGCGTGCGTCCGGCTGCGACGCCGCAGGTCCCGCGCTGTACTGGAGCAGGACAGCACTGCCGCGAAGTGTTCGAGCGTAGCGGCGACGATTGGATCGGACACATTCTGGCGGACGAGCCATCCTTAATATGCCGGAGATCGGCATCGAATTCCCCCACCGATCTCTACGACGGCGTGGAGCTGACCTTGCCCGCCGACCACTCTCCGCCGGATGCGTCGCGCTGACCGGTTATCGGCTGGCAGTGCCGGTCGCTACACCTTCTCGACCTGACTGTACTCCAGTTCGACCGGCGTGGAGCGGCCGAAGATCGAGACGCTGACCTTCACGCGAGCCTTCTCTTCGTCCACCTCTTCCACGGTTCCGTTGAAACTGGTGAACGGGCCGTCGGCGACGCGCACCTGCTCGCCGACCTCGAACAGCACCGAGGGACGGGGATGCTCCACCCCCTCCTGGGTCTGCTTCATGATCCGCTCCGCCTCGGAATCGGTGATCGGCGACGGCTTGGTGCGGCTGCCCAGGAAGCCGGTGACCTTGGGCGTGTTCTTCACCAGGTGCCAGGCATCGTCGGTGAGTTCCATCTTCACCAGGACGTAGCCGGGAAAGAACTTGCGTTCGGCGTTCACCTTCTGCCCGCGACGCAGCTCGACCACTTCTTCCGAGGGCACCAGGACCTCGTCAAACTGGTCCGCCAAGCCCTTCTGCGCCGCCTGTTCTTTCAGCTGTTGGGCGATCTTCTTCTCGAAGCCCGAATAGACGTGCACCACATACCAGCGCTTTGCCACCGCTGCGTCTCCCTCAGCCCCAGGCGCCGAACAAGGCACGCACGGCGATGCCGATCACCTGATCGACGAAGAAGAAGAACACTGCCGACAGCGCCACCATCCCGAGGACCAGTCCGGTGGTCACCATGGTTTCCTTGCGCGAGGGCCAGGTGACACGCGCCACCTCGGCTCTTACTTCACGCAGGAACTTCGCCGGATTCACCGCCACGCCAGTCACCTTCATCGAACCTTTATGATGTGATCCCTCTCCCTGCAAATGGCAGGGGTGGAGGGTCTCGAACCCCCAGCCTCCGGTTTTGGAGACCGGCGCTCTAGCCAATTGAGCTACACCCCTGCATTCACCTGCGGGCAGCCGCGCAGCGCCCCCGGACTGCCGGCAGGAGGCGCGCGCAGAGGCCGTAGAAAGGCCGCGGCGGAGCCGGTGTCAAGTATGGGATGGAGCGGGTGACGGGGATCGAACCCGCACAACCAGCTTGGAAGGCTGGGGCTCTACCATTGAGCTACACCCGCATGGCGAGGTGAATCCTACAGACCGGCGCCGGCACGCGCAATCGCCCGAACGAAGCGCGTGGGCGCCGGCTATGCCGCGGCTTGCGCCGGCGCGGAGGCGGTCGCCCGCCGAACCCGCACCCGCCGGATCCGGCGCGGGTCCGCCTCCAGGATGCGAAACTCGAGCCCGGATGGATGACTGATCACCTCGCCGCGGGCCGGCACACGACCGGCCAGCGTGAACACCAGGCCGCCGACCGTGTCGATATCGGCATCCCGCTCATCCTCGGTCAGCACCGCACCCATGCGTTGCTCGAACGCCTCCACCGGCAACTTTGCGTCGATGTCGAGGGCGCCATCCGGCCGGTCCACCACCATCGGCCCCTCGATCTCATCGTGCTCGTCGGCGATATCGCCGGTGATCGTCTCGACCAGGTCCTCGATGGTGACCAGCCCGTCGATGCCGCCATATTCGTCCACCACCAGCGCGAGGTGCATGCGCGCCTGGCGCATCTGGAGCAGCAGGTCCAGCACCGGGATCTGCGCCGCCACCATCAGCGGCCGGCGCAGGATCGCTTCCAACGAAAATTCCTCCGGTCGGCCCACATAGGCATAGACATCCTTGATGTGAACCATGCCGAGGATGTCATCGAGCTGCTCGCGATAGACCGGCAGGCGGGAATGGCCATCGTTGCGGATTCGCTCCACCGCCTGCTGGAATGTCAGGTCCGCGCGCATCGCCACGATATCGGCGCGCGGCACCATCACATCCCCGGCCGTGGTGCCGCGCAGCCGCAGGACGTTGGCGATCAGCGCCCGCTCATGGCGGTCGAGTTCCGGCACGACGCCGGGGGTTTGCGGAGCCGCGGCGGCTTCCTGCAACCAGCTCGGCAATTGATTCGCGGACGCTGTGCTCGGCGCCGCGGCGCTGCAGCAGCGTCCGCACGCGGCCGAGCAGTCCCAGGCGCGACAGCGCGCCGCTCATCCGCGCCGCCACGGGTTGGGAACGCCGATCCGCCGCAGAATGCGAGCCTCGGCCATTTCCATCCGGCGCGCCTCGCCAACGCGCAGATGATCGTGGCCGGCCAGATGCAAGGCGCCGTGCACCACAAGATGCGCCATATGATACGCCGGACGGCGCGATGCGGCGATCGCTTCCCGCCGTACCACCCCGGCTGCCAGGATGATCTGCCCGGGCAGACCCGGGCCCGAAGGCTCATAGGTCAGCACGTTGGTCGGCTTGTTACGAGCGCGGTCCCGGGCATTGAGGCGATGGACTGTGCGGTCATCCGCGAGCACGACCACCCCGCGGTGGCCGGTGGCGCACATGGCGCGCGCGGCGAGCGTCTGGGCGCGCGGCACCAGTCGGTGCCATGCCGGATCGGCGACGATGACTTCAGGTTCCTGGACGGCCCCCGCGTTTGCGGGAACGGTACTCGGAGGATCCATCACGATTGGCCGTTGTCCGTGGATCGATAGGCTTCCGCCGCCGTCGGATCGCGTTCGCGGCGCGCCTCCCGGCGCTTCTCTCCGGCCGCTGCCTCCCGCTGCTCATAGGCATCCACGATTCGGGCCACCAGCGGATGGCGCACCACGTCGCGCTTGTCGAACCGGACGACCGCGATGCCCGAAACTCCCTCCAGCGTTTCCAGCGCATCCTTGAGGCCGGAGCGCACACCCGACGGCAGGTCGATCTGACTGAGATCGCCGGTCACCACCATGCGGGTGCCCTCACCCATGCGGGTCAGGAACATCTTCATCTGCACGGCGGTGGTGTTCTGCGCTTCATCAAGGATCACGTGGGCATGCGCGAGCGTCCGGCCACGCATGAACGCCAGCGGCGCCACCTCGATCTCGCCATTGCCCAGTCGTCGCAGCACCTGCTCGGCCGGCATCATGTCGTGCAGCGCGTCATAGAGCGGACGCAGATAGGGATCGACCTTCTCCTTCATGTCGCCGGGCAGGAAACCGAGCCGTTCGCCGGCCTCCACTGCCGGCCGCGATAGCACGATGCGATCGACGCGGCCGGCCTGCAGCATCGCCACCGCCTGGGCCACCGCGAGATAGGTCTTGCCGGTGCCGGCCGGCCCGACGCCGAACACCATCTCGTGTCCGGCGAGCGCGTCCATATAGGCCGCCTGACCAGCGCTCCGCGGTCCGACCGCGCCGCGGCGGGTGTGAATCGCTGGCAAATCGGACAGCGGCAGGCGCGGGTCCTGTTCGGCATCCGCGAAACGGATCGCCGTTTCCACTTCCGGGCGGCCGACCTGTTCGCCACGCTCCAGGCGACCCCACAAACCTTCGAGCGCCGCCTGCGCCGCATCGACCCGCGCCGGATCGCCGGCGATTGCCAGCCGATTGCCTCGGCACGACAGGCGCACGCCTAGCGCCTGCTCGATGCGCACGAGGTGCCGGTCGTGATCGCCGAGCAACAGCGGGAGCAACGTGTTGTCGCTGAATTGGAGGGTGACGGCCTTGCCGTCGGGGCGGGATGCGGTGGTCGGGATGATGGCGGCGTGGCTCAAGCGCTGGCTCGCTCCGTTAAAGTGGTTGTATGCCAGATTCACGCGCTGGAGCCAGCGCCCGGCGGGCGTGGCCCCTCGCGATCTGGCACGATGACACCCGAGAGGGAGTTGGGGAGGGCAGCGACGATCCGCACCGGGGTTTCGGTGCCGATCAGCCCTGCGGCGTCGATCTCGGGGGCGATCCCTGGGGCCGCCGACGTGCACCGGCTGAAGATAAGGTGACCGGCCGGCGATCTGGCCGGGGTGGCGGCCGGGTCCGGTGAACAGGACCGGCAGGACCAAGCCTTCGCACGCGACGTTGAACCGCGCCTGCTGGGTGCGGAGGAGTGTCTGCAGCTCCTGCAGCCGGCGGTCTTTCTCGGCATCCGGCACCTGGTCACCGATTCCGGCCGCCGGCGTGCCCGGCCGCGGGGAGTATTTGAAGCTGAAAGCCTGAGCGAAGCCGACGCGACCAACAAGGTCCAGGGTGGCGACGAAATCGGCCTCGGTCTCGCCCGGGTGACCGACAATGAAGTCCGAAGACAGCGCAATGTCGGGGCGAGCCCTCCGCAGCCGGTCCACGATCTTAAGGTATCCGGATGCGTCGTGCCGCCGGTTCATCGCCGCAAGGACGCGGTCGGAGCCGGATTGCACGGGCAGGTGCAGGAACGGCATCAGGACGCCGATGTCATGATGTGCGGCGATCAACTCGTCGGTCATATCGCCGGGATGGGAGGTGGTGTAGCGGAGCCTCGAGCAGCCCGGGGACATCGGTCAAAGCGCGCAATAACCGCGCCAAGGTCCAGGTGCCGCCGTCCAGGCCCTGGCCGTGCCACGCGTTCACGTTCTGCCCGAGCAGGGTGATCTCGCGGGTGCCCTGGCTGGCCAGTCGCCTCGCCTCCGCCAGAATTGCGCCGGCCGGCCGGCTCTGCTCGGCGCCGCGCGTGTAGGGGACGACGCAGAAGCTGCAGAATCGGTCGCAGCCTTCCTGGATGGTCAGGAACGCGGTGGGGCCCTGGGGCGCGGCGGCCTCCGGCAGGTGATCGAACTTGTCCTCGGCCGGAAAGGCGGTGTCGATCACGGCCCCGCCAGAACGGGAGGCGCGGGCGACCATCTCCGGCAGGCGATGATAGGTCTGCGGCCCCATGACGATATCGACATAAGGGGCACGTGCCAGGATTTCGGCGCCCTCGGCCTGGGCGACGCAACCGGCCACGGCCAGGATCATGCGCCCTCCGCCCCGCTCCTTGGCCTGCTTCATACGGCGCAGCCGTCCGAGTTCCGAGAACAGTTTCTCGGCTGCCTTCTCCCGGATATGGCAGGTATTGAGGATGACCATGTCGGCGTTGTCGGGGGCGGCCGTCGGGGCATAGCCAATCGGGGCCAGCACGTCGGCCATCCGGGCGCTGTCGTAGACGTTCATCTGACAGCCCCAGGTGATCACGTGCAGGCGCTTGCGGTCCGGGTTCCCGGTGCTTTCTCTGGTGGCCGCCATTATCGAGCACGCTCCGCCCTGCCGCACCGGACCAGCCCGGCGCACGAAGGAGGAGGAATCGTCGGCCCTGTTCCAAGGGTCAAGCGCAAGCTCGGTGGGTCACCTCGGGTCACGTGCCGCACTGTGACAGCAGCAACCGAGGGCATGTCAAACAAAAGCGTCTTTCTCCGCCGTTACGCCCTGCACGCAGGGCTCATGCATAGACGGTGTGGGCCGGCCGGGACGCCGATTCCGGCTTGGCGGCGCCGATCGGGTACGCAGGACGGTTCTGCCGCAAGGTCGCCGCACCGTCCGCGACCATCCGCCAGACCTCCTGTGACAGCGCCTTGCGATCGGGATACGCGGCCGGATCGATCGGCGCGTGCAGCAGCACGCTGACGCGCAACCCACGGTGCCGGGCTAATCGCCAGAAATGCGACGCGATGTCCATGTCGCCGTACCAGGCGAACAGCGGCCGCGTCGCGCGGCCTGTCGGCAGTCCGGCCAAGCGGTCATACACCACCGAAACGGGCTGGATCAGTGGCGGCTCAGTGCCCTCGGCGATGGCGAAGAATGACGATCGGAACGGCATCACCCGCGATCCGTCCGACGTGGTACCCTCGGGGAACAGGAACAGGTTGTCGCCGGACGCCAGACGGGCGCGCATGGCGTTCGTCTCGCGCCGGGTCGAGCCGCGCTGCCGACTGACGTAAAGGGTGCGTCCCAGCCGGGCGACCGCGTTGATCAGCGGCCAGGAGCCGACCTCGCCCTTGGAAATGAAACAGGCGTCCAGCCGCCCACCCAGCACGGGCACGTCGAGCCAGGAGGAGTGGTTCGACACGAACACCAACCGACGGCCCAACTCGGTCCGGGCGCCGATGCATCCGGACGTTCATCCCGATCAGCCGGCAGACCATCGCCCAGTAAAAGCGCGCGAAGGCCACTTTGGGCCGCCCGGGCAGCAGCAGGCAGACGCTCTGAACCGGCATCGCCAGCAGCGTCCAGCCCAGCACGCACACCAGCCGCCTGACCGCGCGCAGCGAGCCGACGAAGTGTGGGCGGCTGCGCCGGCGGAACACGGCATCGCCGGTAAGGTCGGCCAGCGACGCGTCGGGCGCGAGCCGCGGTCGTTGGGGCGCGCAGACGAAGTCGGCGAGGCGCATGGCGCATGGCCAGTCGATACCCCAGGCCCGTGTCCGAACAATGGCGCAAGCGTGACCGTCGGTTGACATCGACCCGACCAAATGTGTGGTTAGCTTCCGGGTCATGCCACGCGCCCCTTTTCCGGGTCGCGCGATCGCCGTGCTGGTCATCGCTTCGGCGATCACGATGACCGGACCGGCGCCCCGCGCAGCCGACCCTCAACCTTACACGGTCACCATCGGCAAGACCGGCAACAGCGCTCTGGACGCCGCCCTGACCGGCTCGTCCGACCTGGTGTCTTTGCGGCAGACCGCCCCGGTCGGTCCGTTCGCCCTGGTTGCCCGGGCACGCAACGACCGGAGGCGCTTTCTCACTGCGCTGCAAAGCTTCGGCTATTTCAAAGGCGCATCCGACATCCGGATCGATAACCGTCCGATCGATGACCCGTCGCTGGTGAACCTGCTCGAGCAGGTACCCGCGAACCCTCCGGCGAAGGTTACCGTCACTTTCGCTCCCGGCCCGCAATTCCACATCGGGACGGTCATGTTGCAGGGGCCGGTTCCGCCTGTCGCGGCGGCAAAACTTGGCCTCAGCGCCGGGGCGCCCGCCGTCGCCGGCGACGTGCTGGCCGCACGGCAGCGGCTGCTGACCGAGCTTCGCAACGAGGGCTATGCGCTCGCCACCGTGGAGCTGGAGCCTGCAACGGTCCACCCGCACGACCAATCGATGGACGTGACATACAAGGTCAGCACTGGGCCGCGCGTCGATATCGGACCGATCGCGTTTCAGGGCCTGAAGGGCGTCAACGCGTCCTTCGTCCGCCGCCGCCTGACCCTGCGGCCCGGCGAGCAGTTCAGCCCGGTCTCAATCGAAGCGGCGCGGGCCGACCTCGCCGCACTGCCGGTGTTTTCTTATGTCCACGCACAGCCTGCCACGCAGCTCGATCCGCAAGGCCGGCTGCCGGTAACCTTCGATTTCGCCGAGCGCCCGGTGCATGCGGTCGATTTCGGGGCGTCCTATTCGACCGATCTTGGCGTCGGACTGACCGCCGGCTGGCATCACCGCAACCTGTTCGGCAACGCCGAGCAGCTCAATCTGACCGCAGCCTTTCAGGGCGGCGGCAATTCGGAACTGCACCCTGGATACAAGGTGAACGCGCAATTCATCAAGCCGGACTTCCTGGCGCGCGATCAGTCGCTTGAAATGAATGTCGGGGCGGTAGATCAGAGTCTGCTGCCATACACGCAGAAGGCCCTGATGCAGTCGGTGCTGCTCTCCCGCAAACTTTCGCCGCAATGGACGGTGGGCTATGGGGTCGGCGGCGAGGAAGAGCGGATTACTCAAGAAGGCGTCACCAGCCGATTCAACCTGCTGAGCCTGCCGTTGACCGCGCGCTTCGACGACACCGATAACCTGCTGAACCCGACGCGCGGCATCCGAGCCGCGCTGACCCTCACGCCGACCCAGTCGCTGACTGGCAAGCACACGACTTTCGTTATCGCGCAACTCGCCGGATCCACCTATTTCGATCTCAGCGGGAGCGGCCGTAGCGTGGTGGCGTTGCGCGGTCTGGTCGGGGATGCGTTCGGCGCCGACCAGTTCAGCCTGCCACCCGATCTGCGCTTCTATGCCGGGGGCAGCGGAACGGTGCGGGGCTATCGGTATCAGTCGGTCGGCCCGCAATTTCCCGACGGCACGCCGATCGGCGGCACGCAGATCACCGCCGGTGGCATCGAGTTTCGTCAGCGCATCCTGCAGAACTGGGGCTTCACCGTGTTCACTGACGCCGCCGAGGTGACCGCCCACAACGCCGATTTTCCAACCAAATACGGCGTCGGGGCCGGCGTCGGGGTGCTTTACTTCACATCGATCGGGCCGCTGCGGGCGCAGGTGGCATTGCCGGCCGTCAAGCTGCCGAACAGCGGGAACTTCGAGCTGTATGTCGGGATCGGACAGGCCTTCTGATGCGCCGCTGGCTCCTTGCCCTCGTGCTTCTGATGGCCGGCTGCGGCGGCGCTCAGGCTTCAATTCTGGACCGCCTGCTGTCCTGGGGCAGCAGCTCGGTCGAGACGAAGGGGCTGGCGATCCACTGGGGTGGTGAACTGACCGCCGACCAGGTCGCCCTGCGCGATCCCGCCGGCACCTACGCGACGCTGGATGACGTCACGGTCCAGTGGTCGCCCCTGAAACTGATCCACGGCGAGATCGACGTCAGGCTGCTGCTCGCCAAAACCGCCTCGGTGTTGCGGCTGCCCCGGAGTTCTTCCTCCGGCGGATCGAGCCTGCCGAAGAAGATCGCAGTAAAGAAGCTGGAACTCGACCGGCTGGAGATCGCAGCTGCGATTGCCGGCACGGCTATTACGTTGAAGGTGCAGGGGTCCGGCCAGACCACCGCGGCGGATCAGGCCGAAGCGACACTGGATGCCGAGAGCATCGACGGCGGCAGCCTCTATGACCTGAAGGGAAGCATCGATCCGGCCGGCATCCATGCGCAACTTGCCGTTAAGGAGGCGGCGGGCGGCTTGCTCGCCAACCTTGCCGGGCTGCCAAATCTGGGGGCGGTTTCGATCGACGCCTCCATGCGCAGGGGCCGCGCAGCGATCTTGCCACGCAACTCGCCGTGAATGCCGGCAATCTGCAAGCGAACGCGAAGCGGTCAGGTGGACCTGGATGGCAGCACGCTCGCGCTGACCGTTTCTGCCACCGCCCCGGCCATGGCCCCGCGGCCTGACTTGTCGTGGGAATCGATCGCGCTATCGGCGAATGTGAAGGGGCGGTTCACCAGCCCCGATGCCGCCGGCTCGCTGACAATAGAGGGCCTCGCCGCAGCCGGTGCCAAGATCCGGCGAATTGCGCTTCAGCTTTCCGGCAACAAGGGGCAGGCACGTCTGAGCGGAGAGCTTGACGGCGTGGTGGTTCCTGGCGCGCAGCCGGACCTGCTGGCTGGCGCGCCGGTGGTTGTGACCGCCGATGCCCGGTTGGATGCACCCGATCGTCCGGTGAGCTTCAGCCTGCATCACCCGATGATCGATGCCGATGGCACCATTCGGACAGCAGGTGTGGAGCAGGCGGATATCCGGCTAAGCGTGCCGCAACTCGGCCCGGTTGCCGCTGCCGTGGGCGTTGATCTTCAGGGCAATCTTGGGCTTGCCCTTAACGCGACACGCCAGGCCGGCACGACGCAGGTCTCTCTGAATGGCACGCTGGGGATCACCGGCGGCAGGGCGCCGGCCCCTGCGCTGGTCGGGCCGTCGGCGCGGATCGCCCTGGCAGGGACGGTGTCCGGAGAAACGATCTCGCTGACCCGGTTGGCCGTCGATGCACAAGATGTTTCATTTGCCGCGAACGGAACCGTTTCGCCGAAGAAGACCGACCTTGGCTGGTCGATGACCCTGGCGAGCATCGCAGCGATCGACCCGAGGCTCGACGGTGCGCTGCGGGCGCAAGGGCATGTCACCGGGGCGGAGCAGGCCCTGTCGCTCGCGGCCGACCTGACCGGCAGTGTCAACGCGAAAGGCCAGACATCGGGTCCGTTCACCGCGCATCTGGACGCGCAGGGCCTGCCGAATGCGCCGCGCGGCCAGCTTACCGCCCAGGGCTCGTTGCTCGGCTCGCCGTTACAGCTCTCCATCGCGGGGGAGAAACAGACGGATGGCGCGGTGCAGCTGTCCATCGGAAAAGCCAACTGGAAGAGCGCATCGGCACAGGGCGACCTTCTCCTGCCACCGGCGGCGGCCCTGCCGGTCGGCAATCTTCGTTTTACAGTGCAGGCATTGTCCGATTTCGGCCCGCTGATCGGGCGATCGCTGACCGGCAGCGCAAACGGCAGCCTCGACGCCACGGCAACCAGCGCTGTGCTGAGCGTTGCCGCGCACGGCGCCGGGCTGCCGGGCATGGCCTCGATTGCCGATGCAGCGCTCAACGCCACCGTCACTGACCCGGCCACCGCACCAGTTGTGGATGGCCAACTGGTCCTGACGGGCGTTTCCGTCGGGAAGCTGGCCGGCTCGGCTCGTCTGGCGGCAAAGGGACCGGCCGACCGGATAGACCTCGACCTTGCCGCCACGCTTCCAGCCCTGAATGGAGCGACCGCCCGGCTGACCACACGGGGTATTGCCGATGTCACCGGAAAGACGCTGACGCTTGCCACCCTGAACGCAGAGTGGAAGCAGCAGACTCTGCGGCTGCTTGCGCCCGTCGCGTTTGGCTTTGCCGCCGGGATCGAGATACGCCATCTCCGCCTCGGTCTGGGCGATGCGGTCGTGCAGGCCGATGGCCGGATCGGTTCGACCCTTGATTTGACAGCAAGTGCGCGAAACCTACCGGCAAGCCTGGCCTCGCTGGTTTCGCCGGGATTTGCCGCGGCTGGAACGATATCGGCCGACGCCAGACTCACCGGCACGCCGGGGAACCCCGGAGGCACGATTCGTGCGCAGGCTGCGGGGCTCCGGCTGAACACCCAGGCTTGGCACGATCTGCCGACAGGATCGTTGACCGCGACCGCCACGCTGGAGGGAATGGCAGCACGGATCGACGCACGTCTGACCGCCGGCTCGTCGCATATCGTGGTGTCCGGGCGTGCGCCGTTCACGACCACCGCGCCCCTCGACCTGCGTGCCAACGGGCTGATCGATCTCGCCCTCGCCGGGCCGCTGATGGCACCTCAGGGTGGCGGCGTGGCGGGTCGGGTTACGCTCGCGGCAAACGTCGCCGGCAGCATCACCCGTCCGGCCGGTGACGATCCGCGTCCAGGCCTCCGACGTGCGGTTGCTGACCGAGATCGGTCGCGCGCTGCCGCCGGCCAGCATGACCGCAACCGCGACACTGGACGGAGCCGCGGCCCGCATCGACACGCAGCGTCATTGCCGGAAAATCCCATTTGGCGCTGGCCGGGCGCGCACCGTTCAAAACCACCGAGCCGCTCGACCTCCGGGCCACGGGGGCCATCGATCTGGCGATGACCGACCCGCTACTGACGGCAAACGGCGCAGCGTTTGGCGGGCACGCTTACGCTCGCTGCCGGCATTACCGGCACCGTGACGGCGCCGCGTCTGACCGGCACGGCGCAGCTCAGCGGCGGGGACGTGCGGGACTACGTGCAGGGCATCCACCTCAGCGACGTCACCGCCCGCATGATCGCCGCCGGCGACACGCTGCGGATCGACAGCCTGACCGGTCGGGCCGGCAACGGCACCATCGCCGGCAGCGGCACCATCGGCGTGCTGGCACAGGGCATGCCGGTGAACCTGGTGATCACGGCGAAGAACGCGACGCCACTTTCCGGCGGTGTGGTGACGGCAACGGCCGACGCGAACCTTGCGATCAGTGGTCAGGCGCAAAATCGTCTGACGCTCGGCGGCACGGTGGACGTGCGGCAGGCGATAGTGCGGATTCCCTCGAAGCTGCCGACCACGGTCGCGACCATTCCGGTTCGCATTGCCGGGGCACCTCCGCCGCCCCCGCCGAAGCCGGCGCTGGCACCGGTGATTGCCATGGACCTGACGATCCGCGCGCCGGAGCAGGTGTTTCTGCGCGGACGGGGGCTGAACGCCGAACTGGGCGGGACGATCCGAATCCAGGGAACCACGAAACAGATGCAGCCGCGCGGCGGCTTCACGCTGCGCCGCGGCACCTTCAACCTGGTCGGCAGCACGCTGACCTTCACGTCAGGCGATATCGATTTCAACGGCGGCAGCCTGACGGATCCGGCGATCCATCTCGTCGCCAACTCTTATGGCGGCGGGTCCACCGCGACTCTGACCGTGGCCGGCACGGCCAGTCATCCCAAGCTCACGCTGTCGAGCGTGCCGGAACTGCCGCAGGATCAGATCCTCGCGCAACTGCTGTTCCACACCAGCACCGGCCAGCTCAGCGCCTTCCAGCTTGCCTCGATCGCGGCCGGGTTGGCCGAGCTGTCCGGCACCACCTCCAATTTTCCGAACCCGCTGGAGAATGTGCAGAACGCGCTTGGGCTGGATCAACTGGGCATCGGCAGCAGCGCCAATGGCAGTCCGACGTTGCAGGCCGGACGCTATATCGGCCGTCGGTTCTATGTCGGCGCTCAGGAGAGCACGGGCGGCTCCGGGGCGCAGGGGAAAATCACTTACGATCTCACCAAGGGGCTGAAACTGAACGCCACGGCCGGCACAGGCGAAACCACCTCGGCGATCGGCGCGACCGGCCAGAGCACCGGCGCTAGTGTCGGCATCACCTACCAGTTCGAGTATTAGCAGATAGCGGGAAACCGCGAGCGCACGCGGCTACTTTTTTGCCGACGGTTCTTGCAGCAATGGTGTTGTCCGCAGCCGGTCACGCCGAAGCAGCGATCTTCGACTCAATACGGTCCCATATCGCCCGTTCCAAATGCACGCCGTCGAATCGGGCGATCTCCTGAATGCCGGTCGGGGAGGTGACGTTGATCTCGGTCAGCCAGTCACCGATCACGTCGATGCCGACGAAGATCATGCCTTGCTCGCGCAGGGTCGGCCCGATGGCAGCACAGATCTCCCGATCGCGCCGCGTCATCTCGCGATTTCTCCGCGCGGCCGCCGACATGCATGTTGGAGCGGGCTTCGCCCTCCGCCGGTACCCGGTTGATCGCGCCCATCGCCTCGCCATCCATCAGGATGATCCGCTTATCGCCGCGGCGGACCGCCGGTTCGTAGCGCTGGAACATCAGCGGCTCGCGCGACCGGGCAAAATGCATTTCAAGCAGCGCCGCCAGGTTTTCGTCGTCCGGCTTGATGCGGAACACGCCGGCGCCGCCGTTGCCGAACAGCGGCTTCACGATGATGTCCCGGTGCTCGGCGCGGAAGTCGCGGATCGCTTCAAGGTCCCAGGTGATCATCGTGGGCGGCATCAGCTCCGGGAAATGGGTGACCAGGATTTTCTCCGGTGCATTCCGCACCGCGGCCGGGTCGTTCACCACCAGCGTGCGCGGCTGGATGTGCTCCAGCATGTGCGTCGCGGTGATGTACGCCATGTCGAACGGCGGGTCCTGGCGCATCAGCACCACGTCCATCGTGCCGAGGTCCAACAGCGCCAACTCGCCGAACCGGTAATGCGCGCCGCGCGTGCGCTGCACCGTGACCGGGCGCGCCCGGGCGAACAGCCGCTCCTCCCGCTTGCCGCCCTGTCGGGCGACGCCCTCGCGCAGCGACATGTGCCGCACCTCGTAATGCCACAGTGCATGCCCGCGCGCCTGCGCCTCCAGCATCAGCGCGAAGGTCGAGTTCGGCATCGATGTTGATGCCCTCGATCGGGTCCATCTGGACCGCGACTCGCAGCGTCATGAAATACTCCCGTACGGCCAGGGGCGGGGTGCCTCCTTGCGGTTGCCCCGGGCCGCTGGTTTTAGCGGGAGATTGCCTCCAGCGCGAGGCCGCGCGTCAGCGGGCCGAACGCGGCTATGACGACGATCACGATCAGCATGCACACCGCGATGAAGACGAACACCGCCTCCGCTCCGCCGATACCGAGAAAGAACGCAATGGCCAGGCCCGACAGCGCCGCCGACAGCCGGCTCCAGGAATACACGAAGCCGACCGCTCGGGCTCGGATTCGGGTGGGAAACAGCTCTGCCTGGTAGTTATGGAACGAGAAGGACAGCCAATTGTTCGACAGCGTGATCAGCACGCCAAACACGATCAGCATCCCCTCGGTGGTCCCGGAAGCGAAAATCAGCCCGAACACGCCGATACCGATGGCAGCGCAGACGATCTGCCATTTCCGCTCCATCTTGTCGGCGATCAGCATGCCCAGCAATGGACCGAACGGGTTCGCGATGGCGATGATGAACGCGTACTGAAGGCTCTGGGTGACATGGACGCCCTTGGCGATCAGCAAGGTCGGCACCCAGGCAGCGAAGCCGTAGTAGCCGTATGTCTGGAAGAAGTTGAAGATGGACATGACCGTCGCCCGCCCGCCGTACGGCGGCTGCCAAATCTCGCCGAACGTGCCCTCGCCCTCCTCCTCGATTGCCGGGCCGATTGGGGGCAACGGACCGCTTTCTGCCGTCACCTTGGCCTCGATCGCGCTGACCACCGCCTCGGCCTCGACCAGGCGGCCGTGACGGACGAGCCAGCGCGGCGATTCCGGCAGACCGAGCCGCAGCCACCACACGAAAACCGCCCCGACCGAGCCGATGATCACCACCCAGCGCCAGCCCTCGAACCCGTTCGCGCCGGTTGGCACGAGCCGCCATGCGAGGAACGCAACGATCGGCACCGCGCAGAAACTGACGAACTGGCTGAACGCGAACGCACGGCCGCGCTCGTGCCGGGGAATCAGCTCGGAGATATAGGTATCGATTGTCACCAACTCGATGCCGATGCCGATGCCGGCGATGAACCGCCAGATATCCAGCCAGAAGCCAGAGGTGCTGAACGCCATAATGAAGGTGAAGATCGAATACCAGATCAGCGAGAAAGTGAAGATCGTGCGCCGTCCGTAGGCATCGGCAACCCAGCCGAAGGCGATCGTGCCCACGAACAGACCGGCGAACAGCGCGAACACGAACGTCCCGGCCCCCTCGACATGCAGCCCGCTCAATGCGCTGAACGCACCGAGCGACTCGGGCTTGAACATGCCCGCCAGGTTCAGACCAGGCACGATGTAGGCGGTGAGGAACAAGTCATACAGCTCGAAGCAGGCACCGAGCGATATCAGCGTGATCAGGCGCCACACGTGCCGGCTGGTGGGAAGCCGATCGAGTCGCGCCGCCAGGTCCGCGGCCGGAGTGTTGGGCATTCACTGATCCCCCCGATGCCTGCCGCCACACGATCCGGCGGCCGGTTATTCCGGGTATGCAGACCAGCGCTTCGCGTCGCGTCAAGTGCAAGTCCTTGTTGATTCGCGTCCGACGCGCCATCTGGCGCACAAATGCAACACACACCCTTCACTCTGCCCGATCCGGTGGGCTGGCACGGGACGACGATCCTGTGCGTCCGCCGTGACGGGCACGTGGCCATGGCCGGGGACGGCCAGGTCAGCCTTGGACAGACCGTCATCAAGGGCAACGCGCGCAAGGTGCGGCGGATCGGCCCGTCGGGGTCGATCCTCGCCGGCTTTGCCGGGGCGACGGCGGATGCGTTCACCCTGCTGGAGCGGCTGGAATCCAAGCTGGAGCGATTCCCCAGCCAGCTCGAACGCGCCTGCGTGGAGCTGGCGAAGGATTGGCGCACCGACCGCTATCTGCGGCGGCTGGAAGCGATGATGGCGGTCGCCGACAAGGACCGCAGCTTCACGCTGACCGGCAATGGCGACGTGCTGGAGCCGGAAGACGGCGTCATCGCCATCGGATCCGGCGGCAACTACGCCCTCGCCGCGGCGCGCGCGTTGCTGAGCGTGGACGGGATGTCCGCCGAAGCGATCGCCCGGCGCGCCATGCAGATCGCCGCCGAGATCTGCGTCTATACCAACGACAAGGTCATCATCGAGACAATCTGATGGAAATTCCGACCTATTCCCCGCGGGAGATCGTCTCCGAGCTCGACCGCTTCATCGTCGGCCAGGACGACGCCAAGCGCGCCGTGGCCGTCGCGCTGCGCAACCGCTGGCGCCGCCACCGCCTGCCGGAAGTGATGCGTGAAGAAGTGGTGCCGAAGAACATCCTGATGATCGGCCCTACCGGCTGCGGCAAGACGGAGATTGCCCGCCGTCTGGCCAAGCTGGCTCAGGCGCCGTTCCTGAAGGTGGAAGCCACCAAGTTCACCGAAGTGGGTTATGTCGGCCGCGATGTCGAAAGCATCGTGCGCGACCTGGTCGAGGCCAGCCTTGTGATGCTGCGCGACGCCTCCCGCAAGGAAGTGCAGGCGAAAGCGGAGCTGGCGGCAGAAGAGCGATTGATCACCGCCCTGGTCGGCGAAGGAGCCGCGGCCGACACGCGCTCGAAGTTTCGCCGCATGCTGCGCCACGGTGAGTTCGAGCAGAAGGAAATCGAGATCGCGATCACCGAGCCGCCGTCCGGCATGCCGATCGGCCAGCTCGATATCCCCGGCATGCCGCCCGGCCAGATGATCAACCTGGGCGAGATGATGAAGGGCATGTTCGGGCGCCCGCCGCAGCAGCGCCGGCTGACGGTGGCCGCCGCCCGCCAGGCGCTGGAGCGCGAAGAAGCCGACCGGCTGCTCGACAACGACCGGCTGGCCAAGGACGCGGTGGCGCACGCCGAGAACAACGGCATCGTGTTCATCGACGAGATCGACAAGATCTGCGCCCGCACGACCGAGGGCGGATTCCGCGGCGGCGACGTCTCGCGTGAGGGCGTGCAGCGCGATCTGCTGCCGCTGATCGAGGGCACCACGGTGAACACGAAATACGGGCCGGTGAAGACCGACCACGTGCTGTTCATCGCCTCCGGCGCATTCCATCTGGCCAAGCCGTCGGACTTGCTGCCGGAGCTGCAAGGGCGCCTGCCCATCCGCGTTGAGCTGGCGCCGCTGTCGCGCGACGACCTGCGACGCATCCTGACCGAACCGGAACACTCTCTGGTGAAACAGTATGCCGCTCTGCTGGGCACGGAATCGGTGACGTTTGGAGTTTACCGACGACGCGGTCGATGCCCTTGCGGAACTTGCGGCCGACATCAACGACCGGGTCGAGAATATCGGCGCCCGCCGCCTGCACACGGTGCTGGAACGGCTGCTGGACGACATCAGCTTCACCGCCACCGACCGAGCCGGCGAGACGATCGTTGTTGACGCTGCCTACGTGAACGAGCGGGTGGCGCCGTTGGCGCAGAAGGGGGATCTGAGCCGGTTTATTCTGTGACCGGCCGGTTCCGAGGCTCTGGCTTGCCTCCACGTTCGGACATGTGTTAGAACATCGGCCGGAGGTGGGTCATGGCTGAGTTGAAGCTGATCGGGATCGGCAATTCGGTGGGCGTTGTGCTGCCAAAGGAGCTGCTGATGAAGCTCGGTCTGCAAAAGGGCGATATCCTCAATGCGATCGAAATGCCTGACGGCGTTCGCCTGACTGCGGCCAATGCAGAGTTCGAGGCACAGATGACGGTGGCCCGCCGGATCATGAAGGAACGCCGAGCCGTCCTGCGCGAACTCGCGAAGTGACGGTCTGGCTTTCGCGGGAACTGATCCTGGCGGTGCACGACGAGCAGCTTGCCGAACATGGCGGCGCTATCGGTGTGCGCGACGAAGGACTGCTGGAAAGCGCGCTGGCGCGTCCGCTCAACCGATCCGGCTACAGCGATCCCGATACCGCCGAGCTTGCTGCCGTTTACGCGCTCGGGCTGATCCAGAATCACCCGTTCGTCGATGGGAACAAGCGGACCGCCTACGTGGCGCTTGAATTGTTCCTCCGGTTGAACGGCATTCGCTTCCCGGTCAGCGACGCCGATGCGGTAATCATGACTTTACGGCTGGCGGCGGGAGACGTCGATGAGCCGGAGTTCGTTGCCTGGGTTCGATCGAACGTCGGTCGAGTGATCGAGAAGGAGTGTGCAAATGCCGGATGACCACGCCCTCATCGAAGCGCTGCACGACGTCTCGTCGGCAACCATCACCACGATCCTGCTGAAGCATGGGCTTCGCAATGTCTGGATGCGCGGCACCCGACCGATCCGGCCGGACCAGCCGCGCATTGTCGGCCGCGCTTTCACCATGCGTTTCATTCCGGCGAGGGAAGACCTGGCCACGCCCGAACTCCTGGTCCTCGCCCCGTTCCACTCGCGCCGCGATCGAGGACATGCCGGCGGGTTGCATCGCCGTGGTCGATGCGATGGGCGTCACCGATGCCGGGATATTCGGCGACATCTTGTGCGCGCGCATGGCCAAACGCGGGGTCGTGGCGCTGGTGACCGACGGTGTGGTGCGCGACCTGGCTGGCGTGCTCGGCACCGGGCTACCGGTCTGGTGCCAGGGTGCGGCCGCCCCGCCCTCGGTCGCCGGGCTTACTTTCGTCAACTGGCAGGAGCCGATTGCCTGCGGAGGGGTCGCTGTGTTCCCTGACGATTTCGTTCTGGTCGATACCGACGGCGCGGTGCTGATCCCCGCCGCCCTGGCCGAGCAGGTTGCCGCTGCCGGCCCCGAACAGGAACGGCTCGAGGCCTGGATTATGGATCAGGTGGAGAACGGCGAGAAACTGCCCGGCCTCTATCCCCCAAACGCGGAGAACAAGGCGCGATACGAGATGGCGAAGCGCCGCTGACGAGCTTCACCACGCGGCATCAAGAAGCTGCCGCACCACCGCCGGGCCGTCGATTTTTCGCGGGTTGGTGTGTACCCACCGGTCGTGCATCGATTCCCGCGCGATCGTGTCGAGCTGTTCCTTCTTTACGCCGACATCGCGCAACCGTCCCGGCAGCCCAAGCTGCGACACCAGGTCCGCCACCGTGTCGCCGGCCGGCGCACCGGGCCGCGCAAGCGCCTCGCTGACCCACGCCTGACGTTCATCGTTCACCGCCGCATTGAAGCGCAGCACGTGCGGCAGCATTACACAGGATGTGTACCCGTGCGGCACGCCGGCGGTCCCGCCGAGCACATGGCCGATCCCGTGGCTCGCGCCTTTCGGCACGCCGTTTTGCGACCCGACGATCGATAGCCAGGCGCCAATCTGGCAGTCGAGCCGGGCCGGGGCATCGGCGGGATTGCGCTTCACGGCCGGCAAGCCGCGCGCCAGCAGCCGTAGCGCATGCAACGACGTTGCATCGGAAAATGGCTGCGGGCCGATCGAGCAGATGTCCTCGACGGCATGATCGACGGCGCGGATGCCAGTGGACAGGAACAGCCATTGCGGCGTGTGCCGGGTGATTGCCGGATCCAGGATCACGACAACCGGCACTATCAGCGGATGCCCATAGCTGTCCTTCACCTCCCGCTCGGTATCGGTGCAGCCGGCGAAGGCGGTGAACTCACCGGCGGACAGCGTGGTTGGGACGGCGATGGATCGAACCGCCGGCGCCCGGGCGGGTGGCCGCCGCGTGCTGCCATCTGCCTCAGTCCGCGCCCGCAACGCGTCGAGCTGGGCGGGATCGGTGACATCATTGCCGAGGCACAGCCCGACCATTTTCGCCGCATCGGTCACCGAGCCGCCGCCAATCGTCACCAGCAGGTCCGCCTTGACCGCGCGCGCTGCGTTGGAGGCGGTCACCACATCGGTGCGCGGCGTGTGGGCGCCGATCCGGGACCACACGCCGGCCAGTCGATTGCCGAGCGCCGCGCGAAGTAGATCGAGCGTGTCCGTCTCCCGGGCCAGCGTGCCGCTCGCCAGCACAAACACCGCGCTCGCATCGAGCCGTTCAACTTCCCCGGTCAGCGACTCCGCGAACGCCGCGCCATAGATGACGCGATCCATATTGGGAAACCGATGGACGCCCGGATGCATGATTGCCTCCTGTCGAGACATTCAGCCGCAGAATGCCGAAAGCCTGTCGGTCTCCTGGTGCTCACCAGCGTGGTCCTCGGCGATCCGTTCGTAAAAGCGTGCCGCGGCGTCGAACGATTGCCGAGCCGCCGGGTCGTTCTCCACGAAACCGGCGATTTCCTCCATCTCGGCAACCCAGCGATACGCCTTCGAGTACATGTTCGGCGTCTGGCGGGTCAGCCACGCCAGAAGCTGCGGCTGACTCGCTTCCAGTTCGCGCCGCAGATATTCGGCGGTGCCGCCCCGCGTTGCGGCCAGCATCATCATCGCCCCGAGCGCGGTGAAGCCCTTGGTGATCCCGGCGTACGACATCTTCATCGCCGAGGCGACGCCGACCGCGCCCGCCAGCACCGGCATTTCCAGCCCGTACTGCTCCAGCGCCGCCACCCGCGAAGCTTCCGGGCCGGACAAATAGATTTTCGTGCGGGTGCCGGTGCGTGGCGGCCCGCCAATGATTCCGCCATCCACGAACGGGCACTCCGCCGCGGTGATCACCGCCGCAATACGCCGGACCGTCTCGGGGCTGACGGCGTTGCAATCGACATAGACCGGACGACGCGGTGCCCGGGCCATCACCGGGGCCAGTCGCTCGGCCAGGGCCAGCGCATCGCCAGGCGGGAGGATCGACAGGATGATGTCGGCGGCAACCACCTGTTCGTCGGTGACCGCGAGCATCCCGGCCGATTTGGCGCGTGCCGCGGTGGCTTCGCTGCGGCCGGTCAGCGAGGTGCGGACCTCGATCCCGTTCTCGGTCAGCCGCCGGGCGATTGCGCTGCCCATGGCGCCCGGGGAAATCACCGCGACGATCGGCTTCATGGCTGGCTCCTTCGATGCCTGCCGAAAGCCTCGGGGATCATCGGGCGGAAAGCAATCGCCCGGCCCGCCGTTCGGCAACGAACAGCATGGCGCCGGCCACCAGTATCAGCCCCGCCCCGGCGAAGGTTGCTGGCCGGGGGATGCTGCCCCAGATCACGTAGCCCAGCAGGAACGCCCAGATCAGCGCCGAATACTCGACGGTGGCCATGACCGAGGCCGGGGCGTGCCGCGCCGCCTCGAACAGGAAGAATTGGGCGATCCCGCCGAACAGCCCGACCACGCCCAGCAACGCGAATTGTCCAAGCGTGGGGGTGCGCCAGCCAAATGCACAGGCCGCGCCGGTTCCGACCACGAAGATCAGGCTGATGAAGAAAATCTGCAGCAGCGAGCTCTCCCGCCGGGCGATCTGGCGCATCAGGATTACGCCATAGGCCCATTGGGCGGCAGCGAGCAGCACCAGCACGGTCGGCACCGAGAGCGGCACGCCCCACGGGTTGGTCACCACCAGCACGCCGGCAAAACCGACCCATATCGTCAGCCAGCGCGACCGTGTCACCCGCTCCCCCAACAGGGGCGTCGCCATCACCGTGACCATCAGCGGCGCGGCGAAGTAGAGGCTCCAAAGTTGCGCGAACGGCAATGCGCGCGCCGCGGAATAAAAGCAGAGCCACGCGCTGAGTGTGATCATGCCGCGGAACGCGAGCGGCGCTTTCATCGGCGTGGCGACCGCGCGTTCCAGCAATCGGCGCCGGCCGATCGCGATGCAGGCCACGGTAATTGCAAGGCTGCGAAAGAACAGGACTTCCCACGCCGGCAGGCTGGCGACCAGCCACTTGATGGTCGCGTCGTGGACCGAGAACAGCGCATAGGCCAGCAACCCAAGGCCAATGCCGAGCACGCGGGATTCCCTGCCCTCCGGCACGTTGAGGGTTAAATGGCCGAGGGAAGGGAACCGAAACATTGAGATGGGCATCGACGACCTGTACGGCATCGTCGTCCCTGCCGCGATCCCCGAAGCGGACTTCCTTCCACCGCTCAGACCGGGGAACGCCGAGCCGGCGTGCCCCGGTCGTCCCGGCTATCAGGCTGACCTGCAGCGCCGAGCGAAGCCAAGGCCGATCAGTCCCATCCCGAGTACCGCCATTCCTGCGGGTTCGGGCACGCGAGTGGAGTTGAAGGCCACATTGTCGAACTCGAACGCATACTGGGAACTGCGGGCAACTACCTTGTCGAATGCCTGTGTCGAGTTGATGTTGACGTAGTAGGTTCCGTTCACGCCCTGATCGCCGTTCGCGCCGGCGGTCACCTCGGAGCCGGTGATGCTGCCGACCAGTGTCGCGCCATCATACAGGTCGAGCGTGTTGTAGCCGTCCACCGATCCCCACAGCAGTCCGAGGTATTTCTCATGTTCCGGCAGGCTCAGCGTGACGCTTCCGAGGCCGGTCGCCAGGTAGGTCGTGGCATCCGGGCCATTGGTCGGATCTCCGAACGGCATCCCATTGTTGTTGGACAGAAAGGGGGCGGCATACCGGTCGCTAACCGAGCCTTGTACCGCCTGGCCATCGGCTGTGAACGTCACGCCGATGCCGTCGCTGGTGCCGCCGGCGGACCCGAGCGACAAGGCGTCGAAATTGACGTAGCTGACCCCTGTCGGAGCACCGCCCACAGTCGCGTTGATGGTTGTCGTTGCACGGGCACTGCCGGCGACGAGCGCAAATCCGATGGCGCAGGTCGCCAGAGCGGCAATGACGGATCGAGACATTTTTAACGCCTTCTTCATTGTGTGTGTCCGACCGTTAATTCCCTCCCCGCCAAAAGACAATCTAAAAAATAGGAAAAATTGAATATAATTACACCGGTATGTCGCCAACACGCGGTTGCAGGTGTCCCAAAGGGGTCAGCGCCGGACCCGTGTACAGTAATTGCCCCCGGCGCCTGAGCCCACGGGGGGCTCTCGCGGTCGATTGCCGGACCCGCTTCGCTCCGATAGGGTCCGGCGCTCTTTTGCACCGAGTGACCCGCCATGCACCTCACTGCCGACCGCCTCGATCGGATCAGCCCCAGCCTGACCATCGCGATCTCCACGAAGGCCCGCCAGCTTCAGGCGGCCGGGCGGGACGTGATCAGCCTGTCCGCCGGGGAACCCGACTTCGACACGCCGCGCAACATCAAGGACGCGGCCATCCGCGCTATCGAGGCCGGAGAAACCAAATACACCGATGTCGCCGGTACCCCGGCACTGCGCCGCGCGATCACCGAGAAGTTCCGCCGCAACTCCGGCATCGACTACAAACCGGAGGAGATCATCGTCTCCACTGGCGGCAAGCAGGTGATCTTCAACGCCATGCTCGCCACCCTGAATGCCGGCGATGAAGCCATCATCCCCAGCCCGTGCTGGGTCAGCTATCCCGATATCGTGGCACTGGCGGATGGCAAGCCGGTATTGGTGCCATGCGGCCAGAACCACGGCTTCAAGCTGCGCGCCGAGGATCTGGAAGCGGCGATCACGCCGCGCACCAAGTGGTTCATGCTGAACAACCCCTGCAACCCGACCGGCGCGGCCTACAGTGCCGCCGAACTACGGCCGATCTGCGACGTGCTGCTGCGTCACCCCGAGGTCTGGGTGTTCACCGACGACATCTACGAAAAACTCGCCTATGATGGGTTCCGCCCGGCCACCGTCCTGGAGGTGGAACCGCGCCTGCGTGACCGCACGGTTACCATGAACGGCTGCTCCAAATCCTATGCGATGACGGGCTGGCGGATCGGCTTTGCCGGCGCGCCGGTTGCATTGATCAAGGCGATGGACAAGTTGCAGAGTCAATCGACCTCGAACCCGTCCTCGATCAGCCAGGCCGCGGCGATTGAGGCGCTGATCGGTCCGCAGGACTCGATCCACGCGATGCGCGACGTCTATCAGGAACGACGCAACCTGGTCGTCGATATGCTGAACACCGCGCCGGGGATCACCTGCCACAAGCCCGAAGGTGCCTTCTATGTGTTTCCGGCGATTCACGGCTGCATCGGCAAGACCTCGCGCGGCGGCGCCCGCATCGACGATGATGAGTCGTTCGTGACAGCGCTGCTGGAAGAAGACAACGTCGCGGCGGTACACGGCGCGGCATTCTGCTACCCTGGCCATTTCCGCATCAGCTACGCCACCGACACCGAAAGCCTGCGCGAAGCCTGCCGGCGCATCCAGCATTTCTGCCAGGGCCTGACCTGATGCCGGCGCTGGCGTCCCGGCTGGACCGGGTCAAGGTTTCGGCCAGCGTGGCGATGACCATCCGCGCCCGCGAGCTGCGCGCCAAGGGGGTCGATGTCGTCCAGCTCACGATCGGGGAGCCGGATTTTGCGAGTCCGTCCCTGGCGATCGAGGCGGGCTACCAGGCGGCGCGGCGCGGCGAGACGAAATATCCGCCGCAGGACGGCACCCGAGCGCTGAAAGAGGCGATCCAGCGCAAGTTCCGGCGCGACAACCGGCTTGATTTCGCTTATGACGAAATCTCGGTGTCCAATGGTGGCAAGCAGTGCATATTCAACGCGCTGGCCGCGACGGTGGACCAGGGTGACGAGGTGGTGATCCCGGTCCCCTCCTGGAACGCCTACACGCTTATGACGCGATTCCTGGGCGGCGAACCGGTGCTGGTTCCAGGGCCGCAGAACAACGGCTTCAAGCCGCGGCCCGAGGACATCGACGCAGCGATCACCGCCCGCACGAAGTTCCTCGTGCTGAACAATCCGAACAACCCAACCGGCGCGTCCTGTTCGCGCGACGAGCTGCGGGCGATCGCTGATGTCATGACCAGGCATCCACATGTCTGGATCTTGTCGGACGACATGTACGAGCACTTGGTCTATGACGGATTCCGCCACGCCACCATCGCGGAGGTTGCGCCCGAGCTGCGCGACCGGACGTTGACGGTCACCGGCGTGTCCAAGACCTACGCGATGACCGGATGGCGCATCGGCTTTGCAGGAGGGCCAAAGCCGCTGATCCGGGCGATGGTGAACATGCAGGGCCAGGTGACGGCCGGCGTTTCCACTGTTGGCCAGGCCGCGGCGGCGGCGGCCCTGGATGGCCCGCAGGAAAGCGTGGCTGAGATGGTCGCCGCATACCAGCGCCGGCGCGACATGGCGGTGGAGATGATCAACGCCTGCCGCGGTATGGTCTGCCACAAACCGGAAGGCGCGTTCTATCTGTTTCCCAACGTCGCCGGGTGCCTGGACAAGACCACGCCGGGCGGGCGGACGCTCGCCACCGATGAGGATTTCACCCTGGCGTTGCTGGAAGAAGCGCATGTCGGCGTTGTGCAGGGCGCGTCGTACGGCATGAGTCCCTATGTGCGGATCAGCACAGCCACGGACGATAAGACGCTCGCCGAAGGCTGCCGCCGCATTGCCGCGTTCTGCGCCGGGCTGCATTGACCGAAGAGCCGGCGACCATCCGGCGCGGACGGGACGAAGACGCCGGTGGCATCATCGCCCTGATCGGGGCGTGCTGGTCCGAATACCCCGGCATCGTCGTGGACGTGGACCGCGAGATGCCGGAACTGCGGGCGCTCGCATCCTATTACGCGGCGAAGGACGGCGCGCTTTGGGTTGCCGAGGCGGCAGGCGAGATCGTCGGCATGATCGCGGCGCTGCCGCACGAAGGCGGAAGCTGGGAGATCGCGCGGGTCTATGTGCTGCGGGATCAACGCGGCGGCGGCCTTGGCCATCGGCTGCTCGATGTGGCGGAGGCACATGGGTGCGCTGCCGGCGCAATGCGGCTGGAGTTGTGGAGCGACACAAGGTTCGACCGCGCGCACCGGTTCTACGAGAAGCGCAGTTATGTGCGCGCCGGCCCGATCCGCGCGCTGGACGACCTCTCCAACTCGATCGAGTTCCGATACGCGAAGCCGGTCCGCGGGATTGAACGGCTGGATGCCGCCGCCGCTGCATCCGCCGAACGGCAATTGGCGAAGCTGCTGGTCGCCTGTGTCGATGCGGGCGCGTCGGTGTCGTATCTGCCGCCGCTCGATCCCAGCGTGGCGCGTGCCTTCTGGCGGGGCGCCGCGACCGAGGTGGCGGCGGGGACGCGGGTCCTGCTGGCCGGCTGGACCGACCGGGTGCTGACGGGCGTGGTGATGCTGGATTTGGGGATGCCGCCGAACCAACCGCACCGGGCAGAGGTGCAGAAGCTGCTGGTGCATCCGGCGGCGCGCCGGCTCGGGCTTGGCCGAGCCTTGATGGTGCAGGCGGAGCAGGAGGCTCGCGCGGCTGGGCGAAGCTTGCTGACGCTCGATACATGGGGCGGCGGGGTGGCCGACACGCTGTACCGGCAGTGTGGCTGGACCGAGGCCGGCCGCATACCCGGATTTGCGTTGACCGCCGAAGGGAAGCTGAGCGAGACGGTGATTTTCTACAAGAATCTCGGTTCGTGAACTGAACGCGATCCGATTCGCGCTACGCTGTGTCATCCGTGCAACTGTCACGGCCATGAGGAGCCGCGCATGGGCGGCAAATACATCCGGGGACCGCTTGTCGGGGCCGAACAATCAGGCGCTGGCAACCGCGGTGATTCACCTGCCTCGCTCATATCCGAACGGCACGCAATCCACCGATTTCTACATCACCGATGCGGGATACAAAGCACTTGCCGGGATCGCCCAGGACGCTGATGCGACGATGCTTTCACCGGTTACAACAGCCACAACATCGGGGATTTTACCGGCGGTATGCCGCCCAAAAAGACCACGACTTCACGTCGGTGCTGGAGCACGAGAGTTTCCATGCAATGGGACGGGTCGATTTCGCGTTCGCCGGCCTGACCGGCGGCAATCCGCCGTTTCTGATACCGCTGAACCGCGCATGCTGGTTCGATTCCCGAACCGTCAAGCTTCGCCTTGCTTGCAGCCGCGCTGTTCTGTTAGTCGCCGTGGCTGTGCCGCCGCCACCGGCGACACGCCTACATCTGCACCACTTCGCTCAGCTCGAACGTCGCCCCCGTCGGGTTCTGCCCGATGCGAAGCGTCTTGTCGTTCGGGAAGTGATAGGGCGGCACCGGCAGGTTGTACGGCGCCGGCACGTTTCTATAGACATGACCCGCAAGGTCATATTTCGATCCGTGGCACGGGCAGAAATAGCCGCCTTTCCAGTTTGCCACCGGATCGGTCGGGTTGGGCTGCGGCAGGTACAGCGGCAGGCAGCCAAGATGCGTGCAGATGCCGACCAGCACCAGATATTCCGGTTTGATGGAGCGGTGCCAGTTTTCCGCGTAAGGCGGCTGCTGGTTGACCGTGGAATTCGGGTCGGACAGAAGCGCGATCATGCTGGGCTCCTGCAGCGCCTTCAGCGCCTCCGGCGTCCGGTTGACGATCAGGATCGGATCGCCGCGCCAGCGCACGATGATCTCCTGCCCGGCCTCGATCTTGCTGATGTCGATGTCCATCGGCGCGCCGGCCGCGATCACGTCGGCCGACGGGTTCATCGAATCGACCAGCGTCCAGGCAACGGCGATCGACCCCAGGCCGGCGAATGACATGGTGACGAGGCTCAGGAAGTCGCGCCGCGTTTCTCCTCCGGTCGGTTCGCCATGAGGGCCGGCAGAACCGGGCAGGCCGGCGGTTGTCGTCGAAGCCATCGCTCGTATACTCCGTTGCAGGCAGCGCTTCGGCCCGGCCGCCCGACGGGAGTAATCCGGCGGGGCGACGGCCATTCGCAGGCCAGGACCGGCTTGCGGCGGGAAAATCCAACATGTTCTGCCGTAAATCAACCCCGTCGGACAGGGATCCCGCGATGATTACGCCAGCCTATGTGCGTACGATGGCGGCTTACAACACGGAGATGAACCGGCGGCTCTATGCCGCTGCCGCCGGCATTCCCGATGCCGAGCGGAAGGCCGACCGCGGCGCGTTCTGGAAATCGATCCACGGCACGCTGGTTCACCTGCTGTGGGGCGACAAGGTCTGGATGGCGCGCTTCGATAAGTGGGAGCGGCCGGCGGTCCAGATCAGGGACAGCGCCGGGATGATCGGCGACTTCGACAGGCTGGCGGTCGAGCGGGTGCAGGCGGATGCCGCGATCGAGGCCTGGGCCGGGCGCGTCACCGATGCCTGGCTGGCCGAGGACCTGATCTGGTTCAGCGGGGCCAGCCAGCGAGAGCGCCGGGCGCCTCTGGTGTTCCTGGTGGCGCATTTCTTCAACCACCAGACCCACCATCGCGGCCAGGCGCATGCGATGATCACCGCGTGCGGCCAGCCGACCGGGGATACGGATCTGATGATCGTCGTCGATGGGCCGCGGTAGGACGCGGTTAGCACATCGCTGCTAGCCTGAGCCATGCGAGGCTGGTGGTCAGGAGATACGGCGACGCTGCTGCGCCACGGAGCCGGAGGCGATTGTCCGGCAACTGGCGTTGCGGCTGGTTGAAACGCATCACCTGAACCGCGACACCCAGCTTCGGGCCTGGCGGGAGCAGATCCCTCTGTTGCAGGCAGCGCTATCCGGTGCACCTCAGACTTGGCGGGTTGTGCTGGAGTATCCACTGCTCAGGCTCGGGCGCTTCATTGACACTATCATTCTGACAGACCGCGCTATTCTCGTCCTGGAGTTCAAGACCGGTAAGTCGCGCTTCACCGGTAGTGCGACGGGCGCAGGTTGACGACTATGCTCTCGATCTCCGTGACTTCCATTCGGGCAGCCGCGATTATCCCGATCGTTCCGATTCTCGTGGTGCCGCACGGCGTACCGCGACCGACGGACTGGCCCTGTGTCTGGCACGCGCTGGTCGACGTGTTCGATGCCTCAGCCGCGACGCTCGGCACCCCTTCTGCAGGAGATCGAGGCCCGCGTGCCGGCCCCACCGACCCCCATCGACGCATCCGGCGTGGGAAGGCAGCGGCGTATCGCCCGACACCGACGATCATCGAGGCCGCACAGATGCTGTATCGGCGCCACGGCGTCGCCGATATCGCTGATTTTCGGGCTGATGTGCCAAATCTGCGCGACACAACCGCAGCAATTCTCCGCGCGATCACTGAGGCGCGACGGGAGCGTCGGCATCTGGTGCTGTTTGTCACGGGCATTCCTGGGGCGGGCAAGACGCTATGCGGATTGAATGCCGTTTTTGGAGACCAGACTGGGGCGGCGTTCCTGACCGGAAATCTGCCGCTTGTGCACGTTATGCGCGAGGCGCTCGCGCAGGACGCCAGAGACCATGGGCGCAGCATTGTCCAGGCACGCCAGGAAACCGAGGCTGCAATTCAGCCCGTCAACGGCTTCCTGAATGACAATCGCGATCGGCCGCTGCCTCCGCATGAGCATGTGATTGTCTTCGATGAGGCGCAGCGGGCCTGGGATGCGGAGTTACGGTCGGCGCAAGTTCGGTCATGCTGCGAGCGAAGCAGCACTGTTTCTCGACATCATGCACCGGCATCAGGACTGGGCGGTTGTCGTCGCGCTGGTCGGCGGGGGCCAGGAAATCAATACGGGCGAGACTGGTCTTGCCGAGTGGGGGCGTGCGCTCTTGCAAAGGCCAGAATGGGGCATCGTCGCCCCGCCGGGTGCGTTGACTGCGGCCGATCCGCGCCAGCGTCTGTTCGACGTCCCGCCGGCGACGCTCACCCTTGATGCGGCTCTTCATTTGGAAATCTCGGTTCGCGCCATCCGCTCGGCCCTCGCCGCGCCATGGGTGGAAGCGGCTACTAGCTGGCGAGGCTGATCGTGCTGCCTCGCTTGCTGCCGCTGGCCAACTGCCATTCCAGGTCACGCGCTCGCTGGTTGTCATGCGTGAAGTGCTGCGGCGGCTCGCGCGTGGGAAGCGACGCGCCGGCCTGGTGTGCAGCGCCGGCGCCAAGCGTCTGGTCGCCGATGGATTGTGTATGCATCTGGCGCCGGACGCGGTTGCCAACTGGTTTCTTCGGCGCTGGCCCGATGTCCGTGCCTCCGATGCGCTCGAATTACCGGCAACCCAGTTCGCCTGCCAGGGTCTCGAACTCGATTATACGGGGTTGGCCTGGGGCAACGATCTGATCCGGTGCGACCAGAGCTGGTTGCCGCGTCGATTCGTGGGGACCGGCTGGCAGGCGCTACGCGCCGAGGACCGAATTGCGTACGTGGTCAATACCTATCGCGTGCTGCTGACTCGCGCCCGTTACGAAACGATCATCTGGGTGCCGGAGGGCGATTCAAATGACGCGACCCGGGACCCCGCTGAGTTCGATGCAATCGCTGGGTTTCTCTGCCGATGCGGCGCAGAATTGCTCAACGGGATCCCGCCTGAGCCATCTGTGCCGGCATTGCAGCCCGAGCTGCTATGAGCGCAGCGTCCCAACTTCGTGTAGGCCCATCCCCTGCTTCTAACCCGAGGGCAAGAGCACGGCCATGATCCGCGCCCTCGCGCTTCTGCTGCTGCTCCTCCCGTCTCTCGCCCAGGCGGCGGAGCTGAAATTCGCCACCTGGAACCTTGAATGGCTTACTGACCGTCCGGCCGGCGACCCCGAACTGCCTGGTGACGTGCAGCCCCGGCATCCGGAGGATTTTGCCCTGCTGGCGCGCTACGCGGCGGACCTGAATGCCGACGTGATCGCCGTTCAGGAAGTGGACGGGCCTGGTGTCGCCGCGCGAATCTTTCCGCCCGATCGCTATGTGATCCGGATGACTCACGACCGCGTCGTGCAACGGGTCGGGCTGGTCGTTCGTCGCGGCATCGCATTCACCGTCAACCCGGACGTGACCGCGCTCGACCCGCCGTCGAGCCACCTGCGCAGCGGCGCCGACATCACGTTGCATTTGACCGAGGGGCCACTGCGCCTTCTCGCGGTCCATCTGAAGACCGGTTGCCGGGACTCCCCGCTGGTTCGAAGCCGCCGACGCGCCTGCCGCGAGCTGGCCGAACAGGTGCCGCCGCTGGCCGCATGGATCGGCGCCCGCCAAGCCGAACACGTGCCCTTCGTGGTTCTTGGCGACTTCAACCGCTGGATGGACGGGAACACGAAAGGCGCCGACGCGCTGTGGTCGGCACTGCGGGCCGCTGGCCCGCTGACACGCGCCACCGAAGGCGTCGCGAGTCCCTGTTGGGGTGGCGAGCACTTCATCGACCACATCATCGCCGGGGGCGCCGCCGGCGCCTGGGTGGAACCAAACACGCTACGCGTACTGGTATTCCATGAAACCGGTAGCGACTGGAAAGAGCGGCTATCCGATCACTGCCCGGTCTCGGTGCGCTTGCGTGTTCCGGATTAGGACGGTACGGGCGGCAACACGTCGGCCGGAAGAGCGCAGGCCACGCCGGTTCAGGACACAGCCCGGCAGCTTTGACAGTTCCTGTCGTGCCACCATAGTGCGGTCACAGAGTGGAAGGGGGAAGATGAAAACCGGGCGGTTCCGCTGGTGGATGGTGTGGCTGCTGATCGGGCCGATCACCTTCGTGATGTCGCTCGACCGCACCGCGATCGTGGTCGCAGCGCCGGTGATCCAAAAAGAGTATGGCTTCTCGCTGGTGGATATGTCGCTGATCCTCACCAGCTTTTCCTGGACCTACGCATTCCTTCAGGTGCCGGCAGGATGGCTTGCCGAGCGGGCGGGGCCGCGCCGCGCGCTGTACTGGGCCAATCTGTTATGGTCATTCCTGACCGCGCTGACCCCGGCGGGGTTCAGCCTCGGCTCCTTCATCGCCATCCGCGCTGCACTTGGCGTCGGCCAGGCGGCGGACTGGCCGGCCTCGGTGCTGGCGCTGCGGCGCTGGTTCCCCAAGCGCGAGCGGGCCAAGGGCAATTCCGTGCTGCTGGGCGGCCTGTACCTGGGTCCGATCATCGCCGCACCGATCACCACGGCGGTCATGCTGAGCTTCGGCTGGCGGTTCGTGTTCTATGGCTTCGGCATCCTTGGGCTGCTGCTCGGGTTCGCATGGTGGTTCGTATTTCGCGACAACCCGGCGGAGCATCCCTGGGTCTCTGCCGAGGAAGCGGCGCTGATCGCCGCGGAACGCGAACCCGAGGTGCCGGCCACGCCGAAGGGCGCGTGGCCGGTGCTGTTCCGCTCCGTCCAGTTCTGGGCGATCGGGCTGGAGTATTTCTTCCTTATCCTGATCCAGAGTTTCTACACGTCCTGGCTGCCGACCTACTTGGTGCAGGCACGCAATTTCTCGCTGAAATCTATGGGCATCTATGCCTCGCTGCCCTGGGTGGCGCTGTTCTGCATGGTGTTCATCGCCGGAGGATTGGCGGACCGGCTGCTGCGGGCCACGGGTTCGGTCTGGAAGGCACGGGTGCCGGCAGCGATCGCCGGATTCGTGGTTAGCGCCGGCGGGCTGATCCTGGCCGCGGAGACGGCCAACGTCGCGCTGATGATGGCGTTCCTGTGCATCTCGTTGGGTGCCATCGGGCTGACGCAGGTTTCCATCTGGTCGTCGTGCCAGGACCTGGGAGGCGCGGCGACGGGCGTGGTGACCGGCTGGACCAATTTCCTCGGCAACTCGTCCGGGTTCGTCGGGCCAGTGGTCATCGCGCTGCTGGTGAAATGGACCGGCGGCTGGTCCGGCGCGCTGCTGGGCATCGCCCTGGCCGGGCTGTGCGGAGCGGTGCTGTGGCTGTTTGTGCATCCGGAGCGGCGGCTGGAGCTGCCGCAGGACGTCGCGGCGCCGGTGGTGCGCGCCGCCTGACAGGAGCAAGGTAGTGGCGAAATACGAAATCGGACCGATGCCCGCACAGATCAGCGCCGAAATCGTGGCGTTGCTGGAGAAGACGGAGACCGCCACGGTCGGGCATTGGCGACAGTGGGGGTTCTGCAGCCGCGCCATTCACGCATTGCTGCCGGGCCGCCGGGTGGCCGGTACCGCCGTCACCCTGGCGATCCCGGGAGCTGAATTCGACGCTGCTGCACCACGCCCTGGGCCTATTGCGGCCCGGCGACATCCTTGTGGTGGATCGGCTCGGCGACGACCGGTACGCCTGCTGGGGCGGCGGTGTTACCGTCGCCGCCAGGGCTGCCGGGGCGAAAGCGGGCGTGGTCGATGGACCCTGCACTGATCTGGAGGAGATCACCGCCTCGGATTTTCCCATGTGGTGCCGCGGACTCGCGCCTGTTACCACGCGGCTCTACGACCTTGGGGGCCGGCTGAACCATCCGGTGGCGATCGGCGGCGCGGTGGTGATGCCCGGCGATGCGGTGCTTTGCGACGAAAGCGGCGTGCTGATCCTCGGCTCGCACGAGGCGGAGGCGGAGGCGCGCCAAGCCATCGCCCGCCAGGACAGCGGCGTGGCGTTGCAGGCCAGGGTGGCGGGCGGGGCGAAGCTAGGCGACCTGTCCGGGGCAAGCGCCAAGGTGCTGGCGGGTAGCTGAGCCGCGCCGGGTGGCGCTATGCAACCGAATGAGACGACTGTTCGGGAATAAAATGAAGATCGGTGCGGTCATGTTTTTCACTGCGTATTCGATGACCCCCGCCGCGCTCGGTCGGGCCTTGGAAGAACGCGGCTTCGAGTCGCTCTGGGTTCCTGAACATTCCCATATTCCGCTGTCGCGCGTGACGCCCTATCCGTCCGGCGGACCGCTGATCGCGCCGTATTACGACATCATGGACCCGTTCCTGGTGCTGAACGCGGCGGCGGCGGTAACGGCACGGCTAAAGATTGGCACCGGCGTGTGCCTGATGAACCAGCGCGATCCGATCCACACGGCAAAAAGCGTTGCCTCGATCGACCAGCTCTCCGGCGGGCGCTTCCTGTTCGGCGTCGGCAATGGCTGGAACCGGGACGAGATGGAAGATCACGGGACGATTTTCGCGACGCGACACAAGCTGGCACGTGAGCGGATCGAGGCGATGAAAATCATCTGGACCGAGGACGAAGCGGAGTACCACGGCGAATTCGTCAATTTCGGGAAGATGAACCAATGGCCGAAGCCGGCGCAGCAACCGCATCCCCCGGTGATCGTTGGTGGCGCGTTTCCTTATGCCGCACGCCGTGCCATCCGCTACGGCGATGGGTGGATTCCCCGCGCCGACCGGCTGGAACGGGACGGCGTAGGCACCCTGATCGAACGCTTCCGGCAGATGGCGACAGAGGCGGGGCGCGACCCGCAGTCCCTACCGATCACGATCTTCCGCGTGCCGGAGCAAATCGAGCGATTGCGCTATTGCCAGCAAATCGGCATCGACCGCGTGGTGTTCAGCCTGCCGGCTGAGCGGGAAGACGAAATCCTGCCGATCCTTGACCGGTGGATGGCTTTGAAACAGCAATTGGACGGTTAGTCGAATTTTGGGCGGAACAGCGCTCTGCATTCCGCCTTACGTTTTGTTGCATGCCACGAATCAGACCGCTACGCGGTTGCGAAAACCCGTTGCAGGAACAGCGCACCCACCGAGATGCCGGTCTCGTCGATGCCGTGACCCAACCCGGGCACGAACACGGATTCGACCGGCACCCCTGCGTCGCGTAATGCACGCTCGGCGTCGCGGGAACGTTCCGCCGGTACCACGTCGTCGATCTCGCCATGCACCAGCAGCACCGGGCATGGATGCGTCAACTCCGCCCTCAACGCATCTGGTGCCACCAATGCACCGGAACAGGCGAGGATGCCGCGCGGCGGCACCGTCCGACGTAAACCGGTGAACAGCACCATCATCGCCCCTTGGCTAAACCCCGCCAGGGCATATGCGTCGGCCGGCAGCCCCAGCCGCGTCAGTTCCACATCGATGAACAGGTGCAGATACGGCGCGGCTTGGCGCACTCCGGCGGCCATCACCGACGCCGTGCGGTCGGCCACGCTCCACCACTGGCGGCCGAAACCTGAATCGTGCGGGAACGGCGCATCCGGCGCGACGAACACGGCATCTGGCAACGCATGCCCCCAGGACGGAGCGAGGTCGATCAGGTCGTGCCCGTCAGCACCGAGGCCGTGGCAGATCACCACCAATTGCCGCGGCGTGCCTTTCGATGCAGGTCCCCAGCGCGGGCCATCCAATGGGCGGCCATCCTGCTCGGTCATGCGCGGCTCCTCTTGTTCGGCGGCGCGGTAGCCGCTTCATTTGGCGGATGTCCATTGTCACACGCTTCGCCCCGAGCCCCACAGGGTTCCTGCATCTCGGGCATGCCCATGCAGCGCTGTTCGCGTGGCAGCGGGCACGGGATGCCGGCGGCCGCTTTCTGCTGCGGATCGAGGATATCGACTCGGGGCGCTGCCGGCCGGAGTTCGCCGCGGCCATCATTGAAGACCTTGCCTGGCTGGGCCTGGACTGGGACGGCCTGCGTGTGCAATCGGAGCATCTGGCCGAGTATCGTGCGGCGCTCGACAACCTGGCCGCCCGGTCGCTGCTATACCCCTGTTTCTGCACGCGCGCCGCGATCGACCGGGAGGTGATACAGTCCGCCGCCGCTCCGCACACGTTAAGCGGCAATTACCCCGGCATTTATCCCGGCACCTGCCGATGTCTTCCGCCGACCGAGCGTGCCGTCCGCATAGCTGCCGGCGAACCATACGCATTGCGGTTGAACATGGCCCGGGCATTGGCGGACGTGCCGCAGCCGCTGAGCTTCGAGGAAGTTGGCGAAGGCCTGGTGTGGTGCCACCCCGAACGTTTCGGGGACGCAGTTCTGGCCCGCAAGGACTCGCCGGCGAGTTATCAGCTCTGCGCCACCCATGACGATGCGGCGCAGGGAGTGACGCTGGTCACGCGCGGGACGGACCTGAAGCCCTCGACCGATCTGCAGCGGTTGATCCAGGTGCTGATGGGCTGGCCGACGCCCCAATATGCCCACCACGAATTGTTGACGGATGCAACGGGGCGGCGATTGGCCAAGCGGGACCGCGCGGCTGGCATCCGCGCGCTTCGCAATGAAGGCCGGTCGCCAGAGCAGGTAAGGGCGATGGCAGGAGCGGGCAGCAGCGATCAGCAGAGCGCGATCGCCGCCAGCCCAGCCCCATAGAACGGGGCGTTTGCCGCCGCCTTCGTGCGGCGTCGGTCAGAGATCAAAGGCCTGCCAGCCGCCGATCGAAGACTGCTTCGCCCGTCCTTCTTTCCATCGGTTTTGCACCAGCGGCACGGCAGCGCGCAGGTCGGCCATCACATCCGTGTCGAACCGCTTATCCGCAACGTTGCGGCCCGGCATGCGCACCAACTGGCTCGCGCTGTCACCCTCCGGGTCAACTCCTGCGGCGCCGCTGGCGAATTCCCAGCGGCGCCACAGTTCGGCGGCCTTTGGCGCGAGAAACTCGGTCATCGCCTCCTCCAGCGCGAAACGTATGCCGCGCAAGTGTCGCTGGATGTCCTCGGTCTCGCCCACCTCCATCTTGCCGACCTTGAGCGGCTTGGACAGAGCCTCGATCTGTTTGCGGGTCGCGTGCTCCGGCGGCAGATTGCGACTCGCCATCTTGCGCAGCACGCTCACGCTCGTTTCCCATGCGAGGCTCTCGGTGACCTCCGGGGACCGCGAGCACAGCTCCTCACCCCCCGCCCGGATTGCCACGGCCAGTTGCATCGCCTGGACGGCCTTGGCGACCGCGTTGGTCCCGGTGGGGCCGATGTGCAGCAAGGCAGCATCCTTGGCCAGTTGCTTCTCGCCGCCGAGCTTGTTGAACGCCCGCCACTCTTTCAGGTCAATGATGGCGCCGCTGACTTTGACCGTCGGATCCTGCGTGTCCCCGGCCAGACGGCATACAGCGCCTTCAGTTCCCGATCCGCCACGTCGGTCTGCAGCACCGATACTTTTTGCGCCGTGCGCACGCGCTCGACAGCCTCGGCGATCGTCTCGGGGAACTTCGTCGCTCCCGGCTTCGTCTGGGTCCGGAGGACTGCTTTGACGCCCTCCTCCCCCTGGTACTCAAGCCTGGCGAGTTCCTGCCAAACTTTGATCGCCGCTGCGCAGGCGCGAACATTCTTGCGATCCGGCGCATCGTTCGGAAAGGCCTCCGCGATCGCATCTAGCGTGCGGTCCCAGGTCACCTTGTCCAGTTGTGGAAGCTGTGCTGCCTCGCCTACCAACCGGAGCGCATTGTCGAGGTCGTTCAGCGCACGCGCCGTGGCCGTATCATCCAGCGGCAGCCGCTTGATCGCTTGATCCAACGCTGTCCTGCCGCCGACCGCCGTGAACTCCCGCCACTTGCGGATCGCCGCGGAGTCATCGTTGTATTTGTAGAGCGGAAAAGCCTCCTCGAGCGCGCGGAGCGCCTTTTTTCGGTCTTCCTCGGAGAGGTCCGGCGCCAGCTTCTCGATCCGATCGCGAAAGATACTGACATCCCGCAGAGAGTTCGTCTTGAGCAGCTCCCGCAGGGTCTTTGCCCCCAGCTTCCCCTCCAACTCATTCATCAGCACGGGATTGCGCACTTGTCCGCGATGCAGCGACACGGCCTTTTGCGCGTTGGTCAGCAGCCATTTGTCGCTAATCTCCCAGCCATTCGCTTGCAGCGTTGCCTCCATCTCGCAGCGTTCGGCCAGGGTCAGCAGCAAATACTCCTTCAGCCCATCCTGCTCCAAGGCAGCACCGGCGACGATCTCACGCACCCGCCGCTCGAAGGTCAGGTCGTCGAGACCGGGATCGAACAGCTCCTCCGCGTTCTGGCCCAGTGCCACTTCCGCCGCCGCCGGCGACAGTTTGGGCGCGGCCAGCTTCAGGAACATCGCGGCGCGACGGGACATCTCCACCTGTGCGCCGGTGATGGTGTCACCAACGCCGGGGAAGGTCTTGGAAAGCGCCGCCAACTCCTTCTTCAGGGCGGCCGCGAGCGAGTCGGGATCGATGCGCTCAATGCATTTCAGGACCGCTTCCGAGAACGGCTCATGCGCGCCCGGCAGCGACAGGTTCGCGTTGAAAATATCGCCGATGTTGGTGACGATCTTCTTCACCTCGGTCGAGGCGGGAAAGGCAAGCCCGTGATCGATCGGCGTCATCGAAACCTTGCCATTGCGGTCGCTGACCAGCAGGTTGCCGACGTGACGGTCGGTGTTGAGCGTCAGCATGTCGAGAACGGCGAGCTTCTGGCAGTCCTCTGCGGGGATCCTGTAGCGCACCGCCGCTTTCTGGCCGCGCAGGTCGCCATCGGTGCGGGCAAATTGCTGCAGCGACCCGAGCAGCGGATCGGTCTTTTCGGCCTTGGCCAGAGCCTCCTCCGGAAAGCGGCTGCGAGGCAGTGCCACCACATGCGTGTCCGGCACGCGGAGATCCAGGCCGGTGGCGCCCTTCAGCAAGTCAGCCAGGCGCGCCACTGCGGCCTCACGCGCTATTTCCCCGCCGGGGGGCAGACCATGCGCCTGCAGGTCGGTGGCTTTCGGCTTGAAGATGAAGGTCGTCTCCGGGGCGCCGTTGGCCGATGCCTTCTTGACCCAGAACGCCGGGAAGGCGTGCTGGCCGCCGAGCACCTCCGCGCGGGTGCCCGGGCGAAGCGACTCGAAGTCCATCGTTGCCTTCAGCGAGGCGGCTTTCATCGCGGTCCCGCTGTCCCAGGGTGGGTTGTGCAGCGACGTGATCTCGTCGCACAGCGCATAGCCGCGCAACTCGGAACACGTATTCTCGCAAAGAAACTTCCTGCGCTCGTTCTGCGCCTGCTTCTGGATGGAGGCGGGCTGCTTGATGTAATGGTCGATGTAGCCTTGCGCCGCGGCACGCAGCGCGTCCACCACCTCGGTCGGGCGCGGAATTCGGCGTGATTTCGAATTTCTTCAGCGCCGTCATGTAAGTCTCGAACTGAGGCCCTGGCTGCTGGCCCGACTTGCTGAACTCAAACGCAACCACCTTGTGGCAATACGGGTTCTCGAGATTGCTGGCAGGTAAGCACCCTGACTTATATTCGGTCACGTGGCGTAGCATGTCGGCGTGCAGTGCGTTCTGCTGCGGGAGGTTGCTGGACCACCCCATTTCTTGCATGAAGTTACTCGTCCACTCGACGAGCTTTTCGCTCTTGCCGGACGATTGCGACAGGTCCACACGCAGCGCCGGCTGGCGCTGCAGCTTCGGGCGCTCTGGCCCCTTGGTGATTGATTGCAATGTCCCGCCCATCGGACGTCTCCCGTGTTGTCGTTGCCTGCGGCGTGGTCAGCGGATTACGTGAGCGCCCGCTCGATCTCGTTGAGTGCTGCGCCTAGCCTGTCCTGCAGCCCGACGGGGATGCCGAACGGATTGCGGTCGATCAACGACACAACGGGCTGCTGCGTCAGCAGCGTGCGATAGGCGCTGACGGCTTTGCGAAGCCCTGCGCCTGCGGCAATACGGCGCTCCGGTGCCGCGGTGGCGAATTCGAACAGCGCTCGCTTCAGCGAGACGTTCTCATTGCGGCCGATGCCGGTACAGGCCGAACCCGCCGATGCGCTCGAGATCGGGGTCGCCGGAGGCACCCAGTTTGTCTGCGAGCTTACCGAGACCGATATCCACGGCCTCCTTCGCGACGCGCCAAATCGCCGGCACATCGGCGGTCTTCGGGCGACCACGCAGCGCCGCGCCCGCGAAGCTAAAGCCGAGCACCCGCTCGACCCACTCGTTCTGTGCTGCCGTTGCTGGCATTTGGATGATCCCGCCCTGAGTTGCCGTGGGCCGGAGTTTCGCGGTCGCGACCGCGCGGCACCTATGACTGGAGTTCACACGCGCCTCGAAACTGCTTTTCGACGCTACTCCGAAATGGTGAACGGACCGTGCGCGGCGATTCGCCCGACGCGTTGCAGCAACGCGCGCCGCGCACGCACGGCATCGCCGGCCAGGGCAATCAGTGCGCCAAGTTCCGCCGGGTGGGCGGCAACGGCGCGCAACACGCGTCCGAGTGCAACCGCCCCATGCGCATCGAGCCCCGCCAGCGCGGCCAACGGCAACGACCGAGCGGCGGGGTCGCAGACGGCGCGCAATACGGCAAACCGCAAGCCGCGTTCGGCTGCAACAAGCGCTACCGCGCCGCTTTCTATATCCACTGCCGCGCAGCCCGTCTGTTCCCAGAGTGCCTGCTTCGCCAATCGGTCCACGATGATCCGATCACCGCCAAGCAACAGGTGAGACGTACCTCCGCCGAGCGAGCGGCACAATCCGGGGTCGGTGCATAAAATTCGGCCGCCTGTCAGCACCGTCTCGGGCACAAGGACATCCCCCGGCCGCAACGATGGATCGAGTCCGCCGGCGAGCCCGAAGCTCACCAGTGCGCAGGCCCCCGAATCAGCAACACGTCGCGCCGCCGCACGCGCACCGGCGGCGGTGCCCCCGCCGATTTCCACACACCCGCCGAGCCGCCGCGCGATCCGCGCCTCCGCTGCCAGGCCAACGACAATCCCAAGCGGTGACGCGCCGGCGGCCATGCTCAACGGGCCACGAGAACCCCATGCCGTTGCTCCGCCGGCAGGCAGAGCCCCGCCAGCGCGGGGGCGACATCCGCGGGCCTGCGGAGCCGGTCTGGGATCTCGCCCGGAAACGCGTCGCGCCGCAGCCGGGTGGCGACCGGACCCGGGTCGAACAGGTTCACCCGAACTGCCGTGTTGCAGACCTCATCAGCCCAGGTCAGCACGAGGTGCTCCATTGCCGCTTTGGTTGCGCCATAGGCGCCCCAGTACGCTTTCGGCGCCCGCGCCCGCGCCGCGGTGACGAACACCGCCCGGCCGGCCGGTGCGGCGCGCAGCAAGGGCTCGCAGGTCCGGATCAGCCGCATGGCGGCATCCAGGTTCACGCTGACCGCGTCGGCCCATTCATGCGGCATCAAGTGCGCGACCGGCGTCAGGCGCCCGAGCGTCCCGGCACAATGCACCAGCACATCCAGGCGGCCGAACCGCTGATGCAGGCTCGGGCCCAGCCGATCCAGCAACTCCCCCTCGTGCAGGTCGAGCGGCAGCAATGTCGCCGCACTGCCGACGGCGCGGATCGCATCATCGGTCTCCTGCAATCCTCCCGCAGTGCGCGCGGTCAGCACCATTTGCGCGCCGAGCCGGCCCAGCTCGATCGCCGCGGCGGCGCCGATGCCGCGGCTGGCACCGGTGACCAGCGCAACGGCTCCGTCCAGCGGTCGTGGCGTCAATGGCTTTCCAGCAGACTGAGCTGGCGCTCGGCGTTGTCGCCCTGGTCGGGCAGCGCCACCGGATAGTCGCCGCTGAAACAGGCATCGCAATAATGCGGCTTGGCCGCGTCCCGCCCGTCCTTGCCGAGCGCCCGGTACAGCCCGTCGATCGAGATGAAGGCCAGGCTCTCGACGCCGATCAGCGCCGCCATCTCATCAACCGTGTGCTGCGCCGCCAGCAGCTTGCCACGCTCCGGCGTGTCGATGCCGTAGAAACAGGAATGCGTGGTCGGCGGTGACGAGACGCGCATATGCACCTCCCGCGCGCCGGCCTGGCGGACCATCTCGACGATCTTACGGCTCGTGGTGCCACGGACGATCGAATCATCGACCAGAATCACCCGCCTGCCATCCAGGATGGCCCGGTTGGCCGAGTGCTTCAGCTTCACGCCGAGATTGCGGATGTGGTCAGTCGGCTCGATGAAGGTGCGGCCGACATAGTGATTGCGGATGATACCTAGCTCGAACGGGATGCCGCTTTCGGCCGCGTAGCCCATCGCCGCGGGGACCCCGGAATCCGGCACCGGCACGATCAGGTCGGCCGGCACGCCGGATTCACGCGCCAGCTCCGCCCCGATGCGCTTGCGCGCGGCATAGACAGGGGTGCCTTCCATCACCGAATCCGGGCGGGCGAAGTAGATGTATTCGAACACGCAGAACCGCTCGCGCGAGCGGCCGAACGGCTTGATGCTGCGCACCCCCTGGTCGTTGATCACCACGATCTCGCCGGGCTCGACGTCGCGGACGAATTCGGCGCCGACGATATCCAGCGCGCAGGTCTCGGACGCCAGCACCCAGCCGCTGCCGGAGTCGCTGCCGATATGGCCGAGAATCAGGGGGCGCACGCCGAGCGGATCACGCACGCCCATCAGCGCCTCATTCGACAGCGCCACCAGCGAATAGGCACCGACAACCTGCTTCAGCGCATCGATCAGCCGATCGACGACGGTGGAATACAGGCTGATCGCGATCAGGTGGACAAACACTTCGGAATCGGTGGTCGATTGGAACAGGCAGCCGCGGCGGACCAGCGCGCGGCGTAGCACGTGTGCGTTGGTCAGATTGCCGTTATGCGCCACCGCGAAGCCGCCGAACTCGAAATCGGCATACAGCGGCTGGACGTTTCGCAGGATGGTTTCGCCGGTCGTGGCGTAGCGGTTGTGGCCGATGGCATTGCTGCCGGGCAGCGACGCTATCACCCGCGCGTCGCCGAAATTGTCGCCGACCAAGCCCATTCCCTTGTGCGAATGGAACCGCCCGGCATCGAAGGTGACGATGCCGGTGGCTTCCTGGCCGCGATGCTGCAGCGCGTGCAGGCCGAGCGCTGTCACCGCGGCCGCGTCAGGCACGTTCCAGACACCGAACACGCCGCATTCTTCGTGCAGCTTGTCGTCGTCGGATTCCGCTGGGTTCCGCCATTTCGGCGACGTGCATGCCGTATCTCCTACTCGCGAACCGGCGGTTTGCTGAGCGCGCGTCCTTGCGGCACGGCGCGGAGCAAGGCTTCTTCGGTGGTCGGCCGGCCGGCCGGCGGCGGATAGAGCCGCGGGCGATAGTCGGCCGGCAACCAATGTGCGGTCCAGGTCGCCCCTTCATAAGCGAGCGACATGGCCCGGGCGTTGAGGACCGGCTCCGGCCACCGGTCCGCCGGGATCACCATCCCAGCCAGCATATAAGCGAGCACCACCACCGCCGCACCCCGCAGCAGACCGAATAGCAGACCCAATGTCCGGTCAAGGCCGCCCAGCGCGGAGCGGCGCACTGCCTTGCCGATTGCGTGGCAGATCAGCAGCAGCACGACCAGCGCGATGACGAACACCACGCCGAAAGCGGCCGGCTGGGCGATGCCGGGCTGGCCGCGCAGCCATCGCTCGAAGGTGGGCAGGATGCGCGGCGTGGCCCAGATTGCCAGGGCCGCCGCACCGACCCAGGCACCGATCCCCAGCACCTCCCGAACAAACCCGCGCAGGAAGGCGAGCAGCCCGGAGATCGCGAGAACCGCGAGAATCACGACGTCAACCCAGGTCATCGACTCGCTTTGTCAGGTCGGGACCCGGTTTATCGGAGCGGAAGCGGCGCGCCAAGCGGGGTCTGCGCCTGCAGCAGTTCAGATAATAGAGGCGCGGGATCATGGCGCCGGATCCGGCCGGGCGGGAGGGGCAGGGTCTCCCGCATCTGCCCGCCTTGCCACGCCGCCTCCATCGCACAACGGGATAGGCTCGAGGCGGTGACCGGCGTGCTGAGCCTCGCTGACCCAGGGACCACGCCCGGATCACGGGGGCTACGCGGTCTACAAAGATACTCTGAACTTGAGGTCAGGGATGGCGATGAAATCCACCTTCGGGTTGAAGGATGGATTGGCGATCAGCTGGATGCCGGGTGCGATCGTGCTGTTGGGCGTAAGCGCGATGTTCCAGTAGGTGTCGATCCCCCACTGGTCACGCTGCCCGCTGCCCGGAAAGATATTCTTGAACGGCTGCGACCACATGCCCGCGATCGCCACCTCGCCCCTGATGCCGAACGGACGCAACAGCGCCGCACCGGCGACGGCAGTGTTGCCCGAAAAGGTCGTGGAAATGCCGCCACCCTGCGCCGTATCTACGTGTAAGCGGCGAACGTCACGATCCGACCGAACTGCTTTTCGCCCAGCACCTTGAATTCGCCGCCCGCCTTGTTGGGCGTCGTGTCCGGCGAGAAGATGCTGCGCGTGCCAGCATGGAATACGTCCAGCGCAAGCTGGTCGTATTCGCCGTTGGGCCGCCGCCACTGGTACCCGGCTTCGAGGCCTACGAACACCTGCTTCAGGGCCAGATGCGACCAATTCAGGCTTCCCTGGCTCGGGTTGCCGTTCATGTCGTTCAGCACGCCGTTGACGAATGTCCCGCCACCCTCGACGGGCCGCCACCGGAACGACAGCCCCGCGCCGAAGGCGGGATAGGGGATCGTTTCGGAAAACGCGAGCGGGCTGGCGGTGAAGCTGGTCCGCGCATCCTTGAAGCGAAACGTGTTGATGGTCGCCTGCGGGCCCTGATTGCCGATCCGGAAGCTGAAGGTCGGTCCGATCCTCTGGTCCCAGAACAGGTCCTCGATCTCGTAACGAGACTTCCAGGAGGTAAATTCGTAAGCGGACCAGGCCGAGCCCAGATTGGCCGGCCCGAACGGCGCCGGCCAGGGGTTGTTGCCGACCGGGCCGCGCCAAGCGGCGCGCAGGACCAGAGAGCCTTAGGTTCATTATGGTCGAGCGCATGCCGACATTCACGTCCTGCCATATCGCGTTGTGTTCGAAACTCTGCGCGCGGGCAATTTGCAGGACCTCGGTACCATGTCCGGCCAGGTTCCGCGCCACCGTGGAACTGGCGATCACATGGGTGCAGGCGAGTGCGCGGATGCCCGACAGAGGTGCGGTCGGGTTCGGCGACCACGGCGCTGGCGTGCCGTCGCCCACCTTGATGATTTCCACCAGCGGGGTCGCGGCGACCGCCTGCCCCTGCGGATGCGCCGCCCATTCCTCCGGTGTGCGGTGGATGCCCATGATCATCCCCGCCTCTCCAACCCGCTGTTCGAGGTCGGAACTGTCAAACGTGCGGATCCGAGCGGCAATCGAGGCCGTATTGGGCGTGGCGTCGATAACCTGCAAGAATCCTATGAAATGCTGCGGGTAGAGTCCGGTGGGTGTGACCCGGCGGCCGTCCTTCGTCTCGAAAATGGCGAACGAGAGCGGGTTGCCGATCGCGAGCGGCGCCTGAAGCGGTCGGTCGTTCAAGGTCGGCTGCCAGGTCCAGCTGGTGGGAAGCGGATCGCCCGGCAGCATCCCAACCGCCCGCAACTCCTCGACCAGCAGGCGGGCCCAGGGCGCCACCGCATAGACGGCCTGGCGAAGGTCCACGCCGAGGTCCTGCGTCTGCCCGGTTCGCTCGCGCCAGATCGCGGCCGCGCCGACGCCCGCTCCCATTGCCGGGATGGCCATGCAGGCTCCGGTGCGGAAGCGGCTCTGAACGAACGGGTCGCTCCCCGTGAAGGTGACGTGTCCACCACCGTCGTCCGCACTGCCGCCGGCGCCCTGCATGAACTTCGTGAACTCGGCGTCGATGTCGAATGCGCCAGCATCCGCAACTGGCTGCTGTGCAAATACCTTGCCCGAAGCCGCCTCCCCTAACGCCAGCGCGGTCGTCCCCTGCAGCAGCGCCCGTCGTCTAATCATTATTGTTGCCTCCCACACCGCACCAGCTAAGCAAATTCTTCGCGTTGCGCTATCATAATCCCGCGCTGGGTTAGGGCGTGGTGGGTGTTAGCCCGCATTTCTCACCAAATCAGGTGCATCGGGGCTCCGAATTGGCGAAGGTTCTTCTGTGAACAAGAGCTTTCGCGGAACGGAGGAACTCCCCGATGCAGACAGAGTGTAGCGCGGACCTGTTCGGTTTTGCGCGCGTCGAAGGCCGCGAGGTGGTGGCCGCGTTTGACGGCGGGATGATGACCTCGGACGCCGGTGCGCTGCTGCTCGGCGCCACCGACCGGGTGATCGGGTTGAGCCGCCGATTTGCCGGGTGTTTCCGCGATGCCCGCAACCCGGCCTTCGTCGAGCACGAAGTGGCAACCCTGGTCGGCCAGCGGATCGTCGGCATCGCGCTCGGCTACGAGGACCTGATCGATCACGACGAGCTGCGCCATGACCCGGTGCTGGTGGTGCTGGCAGGCAAGCTCGAGGCGCGCCGCCCGGACTGTGCGCCACTGGCCGGCAAATCGACGCTGAACCGGCTGAGCTGAGCCAGCCGGAACCCACGCGCTATGCCAGGATCAGCGCCGATACCGCGGCGATCGAGCGGCTGTTTGTCGATCTGTTCCTGGATGCGCACGACAAGGCGCCACAGCAGATCATCCTTGATCTCGATGCCACCGATGACCCGCTGCACGGAGATCAGGAAGGGCGGTTCTTCCACGGTTATTACAACTGCTACTGCTATCTGCCGCTCTACGTGTTCTGTGGCCGGCATCTGCTGGCGGCCAGGCTGCGGCGGGCCGACATCGACGCTTCGGCCGGGGCGGTCGGGGAGGTGGCGCGGATCGTCGCCCAGATCCGCAAGCGCTGGCCGAAGACGCGCATCCTGCTGCGGGCGGACTCCGGTTGTACGCGCGAGGCGCCGATGGCCGCGCTCAGCGCGGTTGCCGACTGAGACGGACCAGACAGCGCACAGGCGATACGCTGTCACCTGCAACGTCGCCTGGTGCAGCGTGGCGCGGCATGCACGCAACTCGCCGGCAATGCGGTGCAGGGATGGCGGATAGCGCGAAATCGCGATTACGTTGCTATTTCGATCCTTGCTGGCTGCGCCGGTGAGAAATGCGCGGCCACCACCCGGGGATCGTTGAACGGCTTGCGGCCCTGATTGAACCCAAGGTGCATCAATTCGTCACTGAGCGAGGCGTGAATCCGTGCCGCCGTTCCCGCTCTTATTGCCGCCTGGTCGGTGGCATTCAGGTTGACCGCCACATCGACATCGCCCTTCTCCAGCAGGAGTCGCTGGGCACCCGATTCCGGGATGTTCTGGAAGATAAGGCGCTTCATCGCCGGCTTGGTATCGAAATAGTCATGGTTACGGTCGAACACGATCACGTCGCCCGGCTTTCACATGGTCAGGCGGTAGGGTCCGATACAGGCGCCCCGCCTCATCGGGTGCCAGAGCGGCCGCGCTGCGCTCGCTCAAGGCCCGCATGGCCAGAACGGCGAGGATCGCCATGGCGACGACAACGCCGAGCGCCATGGCGCTGGCATAGTCGAACCGGTAAAACAGAAATCCCGTGCGAAAGATATACATCCGGATCAAACGGCGTGCTGCACTATCTATGGCGGGCGGTCGACCAGGATGGGATCGTGCTGGACATTCTCGTTCAGGAGCGGCGGAACGGGGCGGCAGCCAAACGCTTCTTCAAGCGCCTGCTGCGAGGGCTGAAATACAAGCCAAGGCGGTCGATCACCGCAGCGGCGAGCAGGGATCGCCGCGCATCGCATCTTCGATCAGTGCCTCGAGCGCCGCCGGCAGGCCAGGCTGGTGGGCCACCGCGCTCTTGCGCCCGCCACCGCCGCGGCGGATCCGGCCGCCGATGTCATGGTGTCCTGACCGAAGTTCCCGAAGGCCATCATTGATCCTGCTGCGGGCGAGACCTGTCGCGACCGATGTCGCCGTGACGCCACCGTAGCCTTGTGCCAACGCTTCGTTGGCGGCGAACAGCCGACGACCGCGTTGGTCGAGAAATTCTGCCGCTCGCCGATACCGGCTACGAATGTCGTCAATGTCGATCACCCAGCCAGGCTAGCTCCGCTATCCCCCGTCGCACCTGACCTATTCGCGATTCTATTCCTGCGTTCTTCAGCCCAGCATGATCCCTCTGTTTCTCCGCGAGCCCTTGACTTGTTGATGCGCCCTTCCGTCGGTCAGTTGCTCCATGGTTAGGTGACCGCGTTCCGTACCGCGTCCGATGTCGTGCATCAGCGTTCGCGCGAAATGAATGATCGAAGGGATGCCGCAGTTTTGCGCGTCGTTGATCCAGCCGTTGAGCTTCCCAACGTCGTCACCACGCAACAACCCTCGGAAACGCATGGCGAGATTGCGCATCACGGTGAAGCCCGGCACGGTCTTTTTGAGGGCCTCCAGCATCCCGATCTGGCAAACTGTCGATGGCGTCGGCGTGCCCGTATCAGGGCGACTTTGCCGCTGCCCATGCCGCACTCAGCGCGGCCGCCGGCTGAGACGGACCAGACCGCGCACAGGCGATACGCTGTCACCTGCAACGTCGCCCGGTCCGGCGTGGCGCGGCATGCGTGCAACTCGCCGGCGGCCATGCGATGCAGGGATGGCGGATCAGCGCGAAATCGCGATTACGCTGCTATTTCGATCCTTGCTGGATGCGCCGGTGAGAAATGCGGGTTAGCGCTGTCTAGAGGACAACCGACACCCTGCCCTCCAACGGTGCCGTGGCACGTAACGTCGCCCTCCACGTCCAGTCGGTGTGCGTCGTCCGCGAACGCGGGCCGCTCGGCCTGACGGCCGCCGAGGTGCACGGATTGCTGCGTGTCGCCGGCGGGTTGCGGCGAATGCCTCTTGGCGTACCCGGCAGGCAGGTCACACGGGAACGTCGGGCAATGGCTGTCGATGGCAAGCCTGACGCATGCACCGCGGCTCGCGGTATTGGTGGGAGGGACCGCCGACTAGAAAACAGTGCACTGTCACTGTTCGGCGGGAAAATCACCGGCGAAAGCCTTGAAGCCGACCTTGGTGCCCGGTGGCGCGCCGTTCGTCTGTCGCCGAAGAGGTCCTACGGAAGCCGATCCCGGCGTCAACCCCGCTGGCTCACAGGCAGCGGGCTAGGGCGCACGATTGCCAATCAGAAATTTACCCGGTCCCCGCCCTTCAGCGAAAGTGTCTCCCGCGCCTCGTCGGGCGTGGCGATGCCGAGCCCCAGCCCTTCGATGATCTGGCGCGCCGCGCGCACCTGCTGCGCGCTTGACTCGGCGAGCTGGCCCGGCCCGATCCAGAGGCGAATCTTCCAGCCCCACCCGCACGTTGCCGCCCATCGCCGCCGCCATCGCCGCGATCGGCAACTGATTGCGGCCGGCGCCGAGCACCGACCAGCTGGTATGGTCGCCAAACAGCCGGTCGGCGGTGCGCTTCATGTGCATGACGTCCTCGGGATGCGGGCCGATGCCGCCCAGTATCCCGAACACGGTCTGCACAAACAGCGGCGGCTTGAACCAGGCCGCGTTCCAGGAAGTGATGCAGGTTGTACAGGTGACCGACGTCGTAGCATTCGAACTCGAATCGCGTGCCGGCGTCGCCGCAAGGTGCTCAGCACGAACTCGATGTCCTTGAACGTGTTGCGGAAGATGCAGATCGTGGGAGTTCTCGAGATGTTCCCGCTCCCAGTCGTGCTTGAACTCCTTGAAGCGCGCCAGCATCGGGAACAGCCCGAAATTCATCGATCCCATGTTGAGCGACGCGACCTCCGGCTTGAACGTCGCCGCCGGCTGCACCCGCTCCTCCACCGTCATGTACGGCGCGCCGCCGGTGGTCAGATTGACCACCGCGTCCGAGCGCTGCTTGATGCGCGGAAGGAACGCGCCGAACGCCTCCGGCGTCTGGTCCGGCTTGCCGGTCGTCGGGATCGCGCGCGTGCAGGTGCACGATCGCCGCGCCAGCCTCGGCGGCGCCGATCGCCGCTTCGGCGATCTCGCTCCGGCGTCACCGGCAGATGCGGCGACATCGCGGGCGTGTGGATCGACCCCGTCACCGCGCAGGTGATGATGACCTTGCGCTGCCTGGCAGGTGCTATCGCCATCTTGCCTCTCCGTCCGTTTCGTTGCACTCCATCCGCCGCACGCTCAGCCGGCGAAGCGCGGCTCGGGCACGCCGCGCACGCCCAGGTCGTAAATCGTGAACACTGGCGAACAGGCGGCGGCTTAGCAGATCACCCGTCGCGACATCGTATTTATAGGCCCAGATGCAGCGTCGGAAGCTGTCGGCAAAGTAGAACGTCGCCATCGGGGCTCCAGCACGGCCGTTGCTGACGATGATGCCCTCTTCCAGCTTCGTCACGCCGCGATCAGGGTCCAGGCTATAGAGCGAGCGCCCCGAGCGGCTCTCGTTCCTCGTAATCCATGGAGCCGACTAGGAAACGGCCCTGGCGATCCACCTTGCCGTCGTTCATCCGCGTGCGGCGGTTATCACGCTCGGGATCAGCGATCGGTGTCAAGGAGCCGGTTTCGAAGTCGAAGCAATGCAGGCCGTCGCGTAGTGCCACCACAGCGGCGCCCCCGGCACGCAGACACATCAGGCGATATGCTCGGGCAGTTCCCAGCGACGCAGATCTTATCCGCGTGCATCGGTGCGATGGATGATGCCACCGTGACTGTCGATCCAATAGGAGAACCTCCTCCTGCACATCCCAGAGCGCGCCTTCCCTCAGCTCGTTCCGCGCATCGACCAATAATTCGATCCGGAACATCCGCCTGCTCCGCTCACAATGTCTCGACGTTGCCGTCGACGCCGAGCGACTGGCCCGAAATGTTGCGGCCGAGCGGCGAGACCAGGAACAGCACCATGTGCGCGACGTCTTCCGCCGTGACCATCCGCCGCAGCGACACCTTGTCCAGATACTGCTTCTCCATCTCGGCATAGGACAAGCCGAGCTGCTGCGCGCGGGAGCAGATCACGCCCTCGATGCGCGGACCCTTCACGATGCCGGGCAGGATGGCGTTGACGGCAATGCCGGACGGGACCGAGTTCCTTGGCCAAGCTCTGAGTGAAGCCGATCACGCCCCATTTCGCCGCCGAATACGGCGTACGGAAGGCATAGCCGTGGCGCCCGGCGGCGGAGGACATGTTGATGATCGCGCCCCCACCGGCTGCCTTCAACAGCGGTACGGCGCGGCGGGCGCACAGGAACTGCCCGGTCAGGTAGATATCGATGGTGCGGCGCCAGTCCGCCGGGGTGATCTCCTCGACCCGCCGGTCGGCCCGGCGATGCCGGCATTGTTGACCAGCACGTCCAGCCCGCCGAGCGCCGCGCTTGCTTCTTCGAACAGGTGATCGACCTGTGCATCATCCGATACGTCGGCCAGTGTGGTGCCGATCGAAACGCCCGGCGCGCAGGTTTGCAGCGCTCGGCGTCCACGTCGCAGACATGCACGCTCGCACCGGCTGCGACCAACGCTTCAAGCGATGGCTCGCCCGATTCCTGCGGCCCCGGCCGTCACCACGACCCTCTGCCCTTTGGCCGAGAGTTCCGCCATCCCCGCCCCTCCCATCAGGTGCCGGCTCGCGCAGCGCCAGCACGGCGCTGAGCACAACGAGGCCGAAAATGATGTCGCGCACCGCGCTCGGCAGCGTGGTGCCGGCCAGCAGCGTGGACAGCGCCGTCAGCAGCAGCACGCCCCCGAGCATGCCGAAATAATGCCCGCGCCCGCCGGTGATCAGCGTGCCGCCCACCACCACCACGGCGATCGAGGGCAACAGATAATCGTCGCCCATGCCAAGGCTTGCCTGACCGGAAAAGCCTGACAGCAGAATGCCAACAAGCGCGCTGCAAAACCCCGAAAGCGCATAGACGCCGATCAGCGTGCCGCCGACCCCCACGGCGCTCAGCCGCGCGACCAGCGTGCTGTTGCCCACCGCATAGATGCACCGGCCGGATACCGTCCGGTTCAGCAGTAACAACGAGAAGATCACAAACGCCACCAGTAGCCACACCACAGGGGTCGGTCGGGCAAAGTGACCGGTCATGAACCAGCGTTCCGCCGACGAGGCGAACCCGGACGGCGTACCGTTGCAGTACATCAGCGCCACACCCTGCAGAATGCCGTTCATCGCCAGCGTCATCACGATCGGCGGCAGGCCGAGCA
>CAVXTC010000027.1:0-30546 GCA_963764525.1 uncultured Pseudomonadota bacterium
CGTGACGCTTTCGTCCGCCATTGTCGTTCCCGCGAAAGCCGGAAGCCCGACGCTTCCCGTTCCCACGGCCGGAGCAGCCCATAGATGCCGGCGGTCGCGACATGATCGCCGGCATGACGCGGCAGCAGATAACCAGCGGGTTGTCCAACCTTCGTGAAGCCAAGACGCGATAACCCTCCGGCGGAGCACGCTTGCTCGACCGATTGCGGACCCGCGGCCTTGCGCGCAGCCCGGCTTCCGGCAACGCTTGTCGTCGGCCGGCCCCGGAGGATGTTCATGGCGGAGGTTGACAGCGCGGCTTTGCTGCACGCGCGTTTCGGAGTGGACGTGCCGGGCGCCGCGGTGCCCGATGGGGTGGCCGCGCTGCTCGATCGGCGGGTGACGCGCCGCTACAAGCCGGAGCCGATCACCGATCGCCTGCTCGATGTTTTGCTTGCCGCCGGGCAGTCCGCGCCAAGCAAGTCGGACCTGCAGCGGTACTCGGTGGTCGTGGTGCGGGACCGGGAGCGGATCGAGCGGATCGCCGGCTGGATCGGAACGATGCCCTGGATTTCGTCTGCACCGGTGTTTCTCGTCTGGTGCGCAGACATGCGGCGCGGCCAGCGCCTGTGCGACCTGCACGGGATGCCGCACGCCAACAACAACCTCGACACGTTCCTCAACGCGGCGGTCGACTGCGCGCTGGCGATGGCGCGTTCATGGCGGCCGCCGAAGCGGCCGGGCTTGGCACCTGCCCGATCAGCTACGTGCGCAGCCACATCGAGAAAGTGACGCCGCTGCTCGGCTTGCCCGGGGGCGTGTTTCCCGTCGCGGGCCTGACGGTGGGTTGGCCGGATGGGCGCCGGCCGACCTCCATGCGGCTACCGCCCGCCGTCGTGGTGCACCGGGAGCGCTACGACGACGGCGCGCTCGAGCGCGAGGTGCGGGCCTACGACGCGCGGCGCCACGCCCGCGAGCCGGTCGCTCAGGCCAGCCAGAAGAACCGGGACGTCTACCCGCCCAGAGAGGGCGTGGGCTGGAGCGAGAACACAGCTCGGCAGCTTTCCGTGCCCGAGCGGTTCGGCTTCGCCGCCTATCTCAAGACCCGGGGCTTCGATCTTGCCTGACGCACCGCCCAACTCCGCGCGTCCGGACACGCTCGAGCTGCTCGCCCCCGCGCGCGGCGGCGGGCGGTGCGGCCCCGCCACGCCGCGAGTCTGATCGTGCTCCGGCAGGGGCCGTCCGGCCCGGAGGCGCTGATGGGGATGCGCGGCGCTCGCGCCCGCTTCATGCCGAGCCGGCTGGTGTTCCCGGGCGGTGCCGTCGATCGCGCCGACCTCGCGGCGCCTTGCGCCACGCCGCTTGCTTCGTTCACGCGCGCGCGGCTTCGAACGCGCGGCCAATCCGCGTCTCGCGCACGGGCTCGGGATCGCCGCCGCGCGCGAGCTGGAGGAGGAGACCGGACTTTCCCTCGGCCACCCGCCGGCGCTCGACGGGCTCGACTATCTCTGTCGCCTCATCACCCCGCCAGACAAGCCCGATCCGCTTCAACGCTCGTTTTCTGCTGGTCGGGGCGGTAGCGCCGCGCGGGGGCCATCGCTGGGTCGGGCGAGCTGGAGGCGTTGCGGTTCTATCCCGTCGCCGAGGCGCTCGCCCTCGACCTCGCCCACCCGACGCGCAAGGTGATCGGGCGGCTGCAGTCCTGGCTGGCAATGAGCCCGGATGAACGGCTGGCGGAGACGCACGTGCCGGTGTTCCGGCTGCGCTCATGGGGGCTGGAATGAACGAGGATCGGGTCATGGACGCCACGGCGAAGGTCGCTCGTCTTGCGGACGCCGAACCAGTGTCGTTCGGCCCGCTGGCGGAGTATCGGAAGCTGACAGGGGATGACGGGCTGCCGGTGTTCACCGGCGTGCAGACCTGTCGTCCGGGGTATCAGACGCCGTTGCATTCGCATCCTTACGTCGAATACCTGTTCGTGCTCGAAGGCGCGGCCGAGGCCTGGCTGGATGCAGAGGCGCACCGCCCGGTGCGGCTGAACGCCGGCGACATGATCGCGCTGCCCGCTGGGGTTCCGCATGGTATTTCGCAACGCCGGGGATGGCGAGCTGCGGCTGCTGGGCATTCACTGCTCGCCGACGCGGATCGTGAACCGGATTGCGGAAAAGGGCGGCGATCGGTTGTGACGCCCCCTTCAAAGGTGATGATCTCACGATCTGCCGGAGCCCTGGCATGATGGATCACATTCCGCATTTGGCCATCACCATGGGCGACCCGCGGGATCGGCCCCGAGATCGTCGTCAAGGCCTGGCGCGCCTCGCCCCCCGCATCGCCGCCGGCGAGCTGCGGCTGCTCGTCATCGGCCACGCGCACCGCGCTGAAGCGGCACGCCGCCGTCCGGCGCCGCCGTCGAAATCCCCGTCGATCGCCGACCCGGACTGCCTGGCCGGCCTTGGCCATCCTCCCCGCCGGCGAGGAACGCGAAGCGATCCGCCTCGGCCGGGTCGGCCGAAGCCGGACGCTTCGCCTATCTTGGCCGTGGAACGGGCGGTCGCGCTCGCCCTGGCCGGAGATCGATGCGATCGTCACCGCGCCGCTGAACAAGGAGGCGCTGAACCTCGCCGGCCACCACTACGCCGGCCACACCGACATGCTGGCCGAGCTCACCGGCACGAAAAGCTCGGTGATGCTGCTGGCCCACGGAGACATCCGCGTCGGCCACGTCACCACCCATGTCGCCCTGGCCGACGTGCCGCGGCCTGATCACGCCCGAGCGGCTGCGCCGCACCATCGAGCTGACGCACGAGGCGGTGCCGCGACCTCGGCATCGCCGAGCCGCGAATCGCCGTCGCCGCACTCAACCCGCACGCGGGCGAAGGCGGACTGTTCGGCCGCCAGGACGACGAGATCACCGCCCCGTCGTCGCCGCTGCCGCACGGACGGGATCGACGTCACCGGGCCCGTCCCCGGCGACACGGTGTTCGTGAAGCTGCGGGCCCGGCAGTTCGACGCCGTGGTCGCGATGTACCACGACCAGGGGCACATCCCGGTCAAGCTGCTGGGCTTCGACGTCGATCCGCCACCGGAAGATGGCGGGCGCTGTCCGGCGTGAACATCACGCTCGGGTTGCCGATCATCCGCACCTCGGTGGATCACGGCACCGCGTTCGACATCGCCGGCCAGGGCAGTCGCGAGCGAGGAAAGCCTGATCGAGGCCGTGGACTACGCGCTGCGGTTGACCGGCAGCCGACCGATGCGCGCCGATGTCGGCGCGGCCCGCCGTCAGGCAGAGATAGCGCAGCGCGTTCCGCGACCTTTGCAGCGGAATGCGCTGCGCTTTTCCGCGCCCTTCTGCCAATGATGGCGCTGCGGCCTGTTCGTGCGATCGGCTGACGGAACACAACATGACCCCGAGGAGGTTCGATCCATGGCCGCGACACCGATGACCGCCGGGCAAGGCACAGACCAGGAGCGCCAGATCGTGGCGGTGTTCGAAACGTTCGATCGTGCTCGCACGGCGCGCGATCGGCTGGCCGAGGAAGGAATTCCCGCCGCCGACATGGACATTGTCCATCACGCCGGGGGGGACGATACGGCGCCACCTGGGCAACGCGACGATCGCGCCTGGGGCTTCATCCGGCGCTTCTTCGTGCCGGCGGAGGAGCGGGGCAGGTATGCCGAAGGATTGCGGCGTGGCCACATGGTACTGGTGGTCCGACCGCCCGCCGATGCCCGGCACCGGGTGATCGAGTTGCTGGAGAGCTTCGATCCGGTCGATTTCGACGCCAGGATGGAAGAATGGCGAAGCTCCGGCTGGACGGGCGCGGCGACCGCGCCGCAGGGCCACGCGCAGGAGCAAGTCCGCACCGGCCGGCGGGTGACCGGTTCTCCTGGCGTTCGGGTCCGCAGCTATGTCGTTGAGCCGGCGATCAGGGCGGCCCGCCGTCGGACCGCTGAACTCATGGCGGCGGTAGCGGCCCAGTTTTCGTCATTCCCGCGAAAGCGGGAATGATGGATGAGCGGGAATGACCGGCAGAGTGCCGCCATCCCATATAGTTTCGTAAGTTTGCGCCTGTGCGCTTTCGCCGGAATGACGATCGAGGGTAAATCCTGTCGATGGCGGGGATACCGCTTCTCGCGACAAACCTGGCGTTTAATTCGACGCCCCACCTGAAATGTGCCGTGATGATCCGCCGGGAATCGGGCGCCCGGCACGCCCGCTATTCCTCCAAAAAAGGTTCCCACAGAGGGCCGCGAAGGTGCACGAAACGCCACGGACGCTCGCCGATCGGCCGCGCCGCGGGCCATCTTATGGTCGGTGCGCGATCGAGCACAGTTCCCGACCTTCGGGCTCTCCGTGGGTTCTTCGTGGTTCTCCGTGAGAAACATCCTCGGCCGCTCGCCCCGCACTCCCTTGGAGTCAAGGTGACATACTACCAACCGGCGAAACGGCTGACCCTTCCATCGTCGCGGGAATGACGAGGTCGCGGGAACGACGATGGAAGGGGCAGCCGTTTCGCCGTTTGGTGTAACTTCCGCCTTCACCGCATCACCGCGCCCCCTTCACCCGTCCTGCCGCACCGCCGCCACCGCGGCACCGGTCATCCGCCGCAGCTCCGCAGCACTGGTGCGGAACACGTGGCTGGGAGACCCCGCCGCCGCCCAGACCGGATCGAGCGCCAGCAAATCTTCATCCAGCAGCACCAGCGGTGGCGTGCGATGGCCGAGCGGCGCGACGCCGCCGATGGCGAATCCGGTGGCCTCGCGCACCCAGTCGGCATCGGCGCGCGCCAGCTTCACGCCGAGCGCCGCCTCGGCTTTCGCCGGATCCACGCGGTTGGCGCCGGAGGTGATGATCACGACCGGCCGCTCCCCGGCGCGGAACACGATCGACTTGGCGATCTGCGCCACGGTGCAGCCGACCGCCGCGGCGGCGTCAGCCGCGGTGCGCGTGCCGGCGGGAAATTCGGTGATGCTGTCGGTGTGACCGGCCGCGACCAGCGCGGCACGGACCCGCTCGACAGAGCCCGCGGTGTCGGAAGGCGGCATTGCGACTATGTTCCCCAGGAATGGATGCGCTCGCCCTTTATATCCACTGGCCGTTCTGCCTGGCCAAGTGCCCGTATTGCGACTTCAACTCCCACGTGCGCGAACGCATCCCGCAGGACCGGTTTGCCGCGGCGCTGCGGGCCGAGCTGGCGTGGCAGGCCGGGCGGCTGGGGCCGCGGTCGCTGACCTCGATCTTCTTCGGCGGCGGCACGCCCAGCTTGATGCAGCCGGCAACGGTGGCGGCGCTGATCGATGATGCGGCGCGCCTGTTCCGGCCGGCGCCGGACATCGAGATCACGCTGGAGGCGAACCCCACCAGCGTCGAGGCGGGGCGGCTTGCAGGGTTCCGTGCGGCCGGGGTGAACCGGGTGTCGCTGGGTGTGCAGAGCCTCGATCCGGCGGCGCTGCGGATGCTCGGGCGGCAGCACTCGGCGGCGCAGGCGGTGGCCGCGCTGGAGACGGCGCGGCGGGTGTTTCCGCGGCTGTCGTTCGACCTGATTTACGCACGCCCGGGGCAGACGCCGGCGGCCTGGCAGGCCGAGCTGCGGCAGGCGCTGGAACTCGCCGCGGATCATTTGTCGCTGTATCAGCTCACCATCGAACCGGGCACCGCGTTCGAGGCGCTGCATCGGCGCGGCGACATCGTGCTGCCGGACGACGACACGGCGGCGGCGCTGTATGAAGCCACGAACGAGGCCGCCGCGCGCTTCGGGCTGGCCGCTTACGAAGTGTCCAACTACGCCGCACCGGGCGCCGAAAGCCGGCACAACCTGACCTATTGGCGGTACGGCGACTATGCCGGGATCGGGCCGGGCGCGCACGGACGCATCACGATCGATGGCACGGTCCTGGCAACACGTCGGCACCGCGCACCGGAGCCCTGGGCGGAGCGCGTCGAGCGCCTCGGCCATGGCACCACGCAAGAAACCCCGGTTTCAGAAGTCGAACGGGCGCGCGAGATGCTGCTGATGGGCCTGCGGCTGAGCGAGGGGGTGGAAGCAACGCGGTTCGTGCAGCGCACCGGGATGGCACTGAACGACGCGATCGATCCGGACATCCGGGACCGTGCGGTTGCGGAAGGCTACCTGCATCGCGACGATAGCCGCTTGCGCGCAACGCCGGCGGGACGGCTTCGGCTCGACGCGCTGCTTGCGGCGCTGTTGCGGTAGGCTGATCTTCGCCCCGGTCTCATATACCAACGCGCCTAAATTTTGACCTATGCCCAAGAGCGGGTGGTGATCGAAATGATGGTTTGCGGCAGCAACTCCATCGGTCGCTGGCGGAGCGGTGGGCCGACACCGCCACCAGCACGGCCGATTGATGATTGCCGTCCTTGGCGGGCTGGCGGACGTTGAGCGCGACCTATCAGGACGCGCACGGCGGAAGGGCGCAGCCGAGCGAAGGCGCGCGGCCAGCATAAGGGCCGACCGCCAAACCTTACGGCACAGCAGCAGAGGGAAGCACGGCGGCGGCGGGCGGAAGGCGCTACGCTTAAGGAATTGGCGAAAGCTACAACGTCGGGGTGACGACGATTGCGAGGCTTTAGCCAAGCGAGATTTTCCCCCTCGCGGTGTTTTACGAGTGATGTCTACCCGGCAGGCAAGGCTTCATATAAGGCAATGCCCTCGCGAGATCATCGGGCACCGGCACATTGGCTGCTCTGCCATAATCTGAATCATGCTCCCAGAGCACAACGTCAAGCGGCGTAGGGCCGTCGCTACGGATGATTAGTCTCCCTGTATCGTCCATTTGTTGGCAGGAGTGCCCGCCAAGGCCGAAGAGTGGTTCTAAACCAATTGTTGGATCAAGCGCCTTCGCCTGTGCGGTTGTGTGGGTCGCAGCAAGCCCAAAACCGATTGCTGCAAGTGTCGAGATAGTTGACCTGTTCATGTATAAACCTTTAATTCAAATGCGTTTAGCGACAACTTTAGAATCCGTGACGAGGAATGCTTTCATCCATAATAAATAATATATGGTTAACGCACTCGCCGTGATTTACGCTGACCTGAGCCCCAACTTCCCTCCAGTCAAAAATAGAGTCCTACGTTGTCCTCAGGCCCAGAATAGGGGTTTCTCAGTTCGGCCAGGAAGGACCGTTTCTCCGTCCCGACTATCTTCGTCTGCGCTGTCGCGCACAGCCCGGACGCAGGCGAGCACGGCGGCAGCCTGATCGAGGCCGGGGTCCGACCGTTCAGCCCGGATTGCGGCCTCACCTCGCTGTAGTCCTGCTGCCAGGCGGCCAGCACAGCGCGCGCCTGCGGCAGCGAGGTGAACAGCGTTTCGTTCAGGCATTCGTCGCGCAGGTCAGCAAGACCATGGGTTCCGCGAGAACGCCAGCCAGCCGCGCGGACGCGCCCCAGCAGCCGGCCAGTGTATGGAAGATGTTCTGAATTGCCGCGTTCGATGCCCCTTGCACCACGGCGATCCTCGCGAGACCCATTATGTCCTCCTTCGTTCACCGTCCGTCCTTTTTAGGACACGGGATGGATGGCAAGGAGCGGGGCCGAGGCATAGATGAGACAAGGTCACCGGCGAGAGCGAGGGGCAGCAGCAGGAAACACCTCGCGACTCCGGTGCGGGCGATGAAATCGCAGCAGAAGTCAATGGCTTCAGGCCCCAACATGCTAACCGATTGACTCACAAAGTTCCGGGACAGACGACACTAATCGAGCCAGCGGAATCGCTCCAAGTTGAAGCGGTTTTTGTCGTCGAACTCGACGCCTTCTTTTTCCAGCAAGCGCTGCTGGAAGGCATCGCTGCCATTGCGGGACAGGCTGTAGGACACCTCGCCCTTGGCGTTGACGACACGATGCCAGGGAATTTTGGTTGCCGGGTCGAGGTGCTGGAGTACGTGGCCGACAAGGCGGCCGCGCCTCGGCAGGCCGGCCATCGCGGCGACCTGGCCATAGGTGGCAACCCAGCCCTTGGGGATGCGGCGGATTACAGCGCAAATCGCCGCGACGGCGTCATCGCCTTGGGGTGGGGCAGTCTGGAGCAGCTTGCGCTTCGGCGGCATCGGCAGCTTTCGTCGATCCCGTGGTTGTCCAGCCGTGTAACAGGCTGACGTGGTGCCGGAGTTAGACCCGGGGCTGTTCTCAGGACAATGGATCATACGCAATCTCGGTGGGCAGCGGGCTTTCACACCGCGTGCATGGCGGACGGTTCCCCCCGTTGTGGCGTTTCAAGATGACCACGTTTTGGCACAGGATGCCGGGAGGGGGTCGTCCACCCCATCAAAATTAATGAGCCGCGCCAGTTCCATAATGGCTCTTATACGGCATCTGTAGTGCCGCGCCCGCGAGCGCCAACCACAAGATATTAAATCCCGCCAGAAAGGCGCAAGGTCCGGCAAGTGACCGACGATACCACAAAAACCTTTGCACGGTGTTGCTTGCTTTTGTCGGCGTCATTCTCGCCGTGCTGGTCCCCACCTTCATCATTTACGCGCGCAGGATCAGCGCCCGAAGCCGCACTAGACCGACCCGGCAGCGCGTTGCGAAATTTAAGAGTTCCGCACGAGCTGATTTGGGCCGAAAATTGGGGACTTTTGGACCCCAAACTGGTCAATGCCAGGGGTGGCGTTCCCCCTATGACGACTTTTCGACAGGAGTATGCTGGCTTTCTCGGGCGAGGGCATTGAGAAATAATCCTATAAGAACTGGACCCAGAACTACCTGAATTGTTACCAAAATTCTAGCTCTCTCGGTAAGAGGAACGATGTCGCCGTACCCCAACGTACTCATCGTTACAGCGCTAAAATATAGCATGCGAGCATAGCTACGCTGCTTTTCAGTCGGCAGACCCTGTTCTGTAGCCGACAACGACAATAATTCCGAGAGTTCGCTGTAGGTCATGCCAAGACAAGTTGAAGATTGCCATCCTTTGTCGTGGCATGGAAAAAAGTCGGATAATTCTACCGAATGGTCAGAACGCACCGTGGGGGTTACTCTTACATATTCAAGCTTTTCAGGCCCGTCGATTGGGTGGGATGTTAAAAAGTATGGATTAAGATACAGCGAAACTACTAAAATGTCACCGTAGTAGTTGCCATTTTTAACAAACAGCCAGACAACCACGTCTACACCGTCTTTAGAGGGCCGGATGTCGAACTTTGCCGTGTTAATGATGCTGCTCGGATTTCTCTTTTGATATTCGCTGGATTTATCATCCAGAAAGTGCTGCCTTAAGCGTTTTGAGATGTCATCCTTCTCAGCCTTTAGTTGCGGTTCATATGCAACTGTCGAGCTATAAAAATCATATGGCATACAATAATACAGGAAGGCGCACGACGGTATCAGGGCTAAGTAGATAGCAAAAGAAAGCATACTCGGGAATTGGCCTAGCCAATCACCGACCTGACGAAATTGCCGATAGACGTGCATTGTCTCGCTCAGCGGCTACGGATCGCGCAATGATTGGGGCCTGTCCGCTCGGCATTCAAGAGCGGGCCACGCTGGGCGGCCCTGCCTCACGATCCGGTGCGAAAGTCGAGAATTTCGCAGCAAAATTAGCCCGCTGACAACAAAGAGCTTTTTTGCTGCATAAACTAGGGCGTGTCGTCAATTCAGCCAAATCGCGCTGGCGGTGAGATAAACGGCGGCGAGGAAGTTGCGTGCGGTCTTATCGTAGCGTGTGGCGATAGCGCGAAATTGCTTGAGCTTGGCAAAGAAGTTCTCGATCAGATGGCGTTCCTTGTAGATATGACGATTGAACTTGCGGGGCGCCCGGCGATTTGCCTTTGGCGGAATGACCGCGGTCTTGCCGGCTGCCGCGAGTGGCTCGATGACCCGCTGGTCGGCGTCAAATGCCTTGTCGGCGATCAGCATGTCGGCCTGCATTTCCGGCAGGAGATGGTCGGCCCAACCAGATCGTGAACCTCGCCACCGGTCAGGTGGAAGCCAATCGGATTGCCAAGTGCGTCGGCCAGGGTATCGGATCTTGGTGCTCAATCCGCCGCGCGAGCGACCGATCGCCTGGTCCTCGTCGGGGTCTTTTTTAGCACCGGCACTGTGCTGATGGGCCCGCACGATGGTGCTGTCGAGCATCGCGTATTCGTTGTCGGCATCGACGGCCAGAACCTGAAACATCCGCTTCCAGACACCGGATTTCGCCCAACGGCTGAAACGCCGGTGGGTATTGTTCCAATCGCTGAAGCGCTCTGGCAGATCGCGCCAAGGAATCCCGGCCCGGTAGCGGTACAGAACCGCTTCAACGAACCGGCGGTTGTCCGTCGCGGTCACACCGACCGAACCCTCTCGACCGGGCAACAGGTCCTTGATCCGGTCCCACTGGTCGTCACGAAGTCCGTAGCGGCGCATCGGTCAGCCCTCCAAAGCTGACCGCCTATAAATCGAAAAACCCGCCGCGCCGGAATCGGCTATTGCGTTGCTCCGTACCGTTCACCGCCGGATGTTGCAATTCGGACTAACCCAACCGGGCAGTGATCGGAAGACGGTCCGGCGGGAATTGACGACAGGCCCTAGCTGCATAATACGAGCATGAAATACGGCTATGCAAGGGTATCGCCGGGCGGCAAGAGCGAGAGCGTTGACGCCCAGGCGCGGCAACTGACCAAGGCCGGTTGCCGCAAGGTGTTCCGCGACGTGCATGTGAGCGGCGCGAAAACCGACCGCGCGCAGCTTCGCCGCGTGATCGAGGCGCTTGAAGCGGGCGATGTGCTGATGGTGACGCGGCTTGACCGGCTGGCCCGATCTACCCGCGACCTGTTGAATACGCTCGCCGCCATAACCGCCAAGAAGGCCGGTTTCCGGTCTTTAGGTGATGCATGGGCCGACACCACCACATCACACGGGCGGCTTATGCTGACCGTGCTAGGCGGCCTTGCGGAGTTCGAACGCGACCTAATTCGCAAACGGACAGCGGAAGGCCGCGAGCGGGCGAAAGCGCGCGGCGTGAAGATGGGCCGCAAGCCGAAGCTGACGGCGCACCAGCAACGCGAGGCGATCAAGCGGCGCGACGCGGACGGCGAGCCGATACGCGACATTGCCCGCAGCTACAACGTCCACAACAGCACGATTTCGAGGCTTGCAGCTTAAAAGAGCCGGAGGGAGTGGCATTGAGTTGGCAGGAAGTTCGCGAAGAGGCCCTAGTGCAGTCCGGGCGGCATTGTTGTATCTGTCACAAATTCTGCGGTATAAAAATAGAGGCACATCACATCATAGAGCGCAGGGACGGCGGCCCGGATACTTTCGTGTATTCCTCTGTGCTTTGACTGTCATTCTGATATGCGGTCTTATGACTTTAAGCACCCCAAGGGAACAAAATATACCCCGACTGAGTTAAAGAGACACCGAGGTAACTGGTATCAAAAAGTAGCAGAGACGCCGGGGCAAAATTCTGCTGGCTCACGGGTCTTCCCCGCAGACATACTGGCTTACCGCCGCCTAATTGAGCTCTTGCCGTGGGACGGCTCGATGACTTGGCTCGATTCATTTCACTTTGCAGCGTCGTTCCCGAACAGCTTGCTTAAACCGTTCGATGACGCTCTGTTCGATGCGCAGAATCCTCTTAGCGAGTTCTTTGACGCTGATCTGGAAAGCTTGAGGGCGGATTTCATCTCACATATTGGCGCTTGGCGAGACCTGGTCGCGAGGGAGACATTTATTCAAGGCGAAACGATAATCGAAGAAGAGGGTGCCATTCGGGACTTTAGGCGTAAGCTGCACTTCGTTAACGAGACGCATCACCGCCAAATGCAGGAAGCTATCAACGATTCTGCCACAGCGAGTGTGAAAGCCTATCGAAATCTGGTCAGGGAGGCCGAACTCCGGCTTCGAGGAAGCATGTAAAGGGCAGCCTAACGTATTACCATAAAGCATCTTACACGGCCTGATTTTGTAAGCCCTCGATAGAAACGTCACACGCGTCCCCGATAGAAATGTCGCTGAGGCACACTGCCGTCGGAACGTTCGGGGTGACGTGCGGTGGCGGCGGTGATCCGGATGAGCGATCGGGAACTGACCCGGCTGCGTGTGATGATCGAGCTCGCAGATGGCCGGCTGACGGTTGATGCCGCGGCGACGTTGACGAGGCTGGGTCGGCGTCAGATTTACCGCCTCCGCCGGGCATTTTCGGCGGATGGCCCAGCCGGTTTGGCGTCGCGCAAACGCGGTCGGCCGAGCAACCGCAAGCGTGGCGAGAGCTTCCGGGCCACGGTGCTGAGCCTCGTGCGCGAACGTTACGTCGACTTCGGGCCCACCCTGGCCGCGGAAAAACTGCTTGAGCGTCACGGTCTGCGGATCGGCGTCGAGACGCTGCGGCAATGGATGATGGCAGATAGGCTATGGATCGATCGCCGCCACAAACTGCCCTCCCCGCATCAGCCGCGACGACGACGCGAATGTCTGGGCGAACTGGTGCAGATCGACGGTTCCGAACATCGTTGGTTCGAGGATCGCGGCGAGATGTGCACTCTGCTGGCGTTTGTCGACGACGCGACCAGCCGATTGATGCGGCTGCGGTTCGTCACCTCCAGTCCGCGTTCGATTACTTCCGCGCGACGAAGGACTACCTGGAGACGCACGGCAAGCCAGTCGCGTTCTACAGCGACAAGCACGGCATCTTTCGCGTCAACGCCAAAGACGCGATCGGCGGCGACCGCGTCACGCAATTCGGCCGGGCGCTGTCGGAGCTGAATATCGACATCATCTGCGCCAACAGCCCGCAGGCGAAGGGCCGCGTCGAGCGCGCGTTTGGCACGTTGCAGGATCGGCTGGTGAAGGAGTTGCGACTTGCCGGCATTTCGACGATCGAGGCGGCGAACGCCTGGGTGGTGGCATTCATGGCCGAGTACAACACGCGGTTTGGGCGCGATCCAGAGAACGCCAAAGACCTGCATCGGAAGCTGACCGAGGCGGACGACCTGAGCGAGGTTCTCGCCTGGCGGGAGGAACGCACGGTCACGAAGAACCTGACCCTGCATTATGACCGCATGATGCTCATGCTGGATGCGACGCCGCTTGCCCGCAGTCTGGCGCGCAAGACGGTTGATGTCGTGAACTATCCGGACGGCCGGTTCATGATTCAGTACGAAGGGGTTTCGTTGCCGTTTCGGAAGTTCGACAAGATCCAGACCGTGGAACCTGGTGAGATCGTGGAAAACAAGCGGCTTGGTGCGGCGCTGGCGATGGTGAAGCAGCACCAGGACAGCTACCAGCCGCACCGGCGTCGCTATCACCCGGCGCGGCAGCGGCCGCCGAACAACCTGGAAGCACCGGGGAAGCCGACAAAGGGACGGCCATCCCGCCAGATCGCGGCTGCGGTGGCGGCAGAACGCGAGGCGGCAGCTGAACCCTGACGGCGCGAACCACGCCCGCCGCCTGTTCCTCCGGCCTGAGCCGAGCGTGCCACGGTGCTCGCTGCGGGGAAGGTCCGGTGCTCGCCGTCCTCGCCATGCTCGCGCCGAAGTGGGCGCTGCGCGTGGCTCCGGGTGGCTCCGCTCCTCCCATCCCCTCCGCTGCGCGCCGCGGCCCTGCTGTTGTCGGCCGGGACGGGAAAGCAGGCGCCTCAACCGAACTGGAAAGCTGCCCTGGTGGGGAATGGGATGCCATCTCTACTTTGCCCGCTGCGACATTTCTAACGGGGAGAAAAAGTGTCTTTTCAAACGGGCACGGACTGATTTTTCCGACCGGCATCGACTGAGTAACCTTTAGCTGACGGATGGCGCAGCCGCGACCGGACTTTGACCTCTGCTGGTTCACCCAGTAGCTTACCCGGCCATGCCCGAAAACGTTTATGACGAGCCGCCGAACTTGCTGCGCTTTGTGTCTGATGAGCATCATCAGTTTCTTATCGCCATCGTCAACAAGCGCGACGAGATGAAGGCAGTGAACAATATACAGGGGCTATACAGCGCCGCCCTTTCGCGCGTTCAGCTGTCCAACAGAGCTAATCTGATCGCGTATCAGCTTCTCGGCTTCACCCACTACCATTTTTTTCTCGGAACCGTGTGCCAGCTACGGTGTCACATGGCGGAAGCGTTTAACTCGCTTCGGTGCGCGATAGACGGCGCGCTAGTAGCTGCCTCGATCATCAAAGACCGGCCTTCGCAGACTGCATATTTCAAGCGGGAGAAGCCCTTCGACAAGCTGAACAGGCATTTACGTAATTTCGTAAAGGCAAAACGCCTCGACAAGCTTCCGCACCCCCACGTCCCCATTCTGCTTGAGATGCACGACTTGTGTAGCAGTTTTGCGAGTCATGCTGATGTAGAAACCTTCGCACATCGTGCGCGCGAGTTTCGAGACGAGAGCGGCGTCGAATGGGCAACGCACGAATATTTCCAATTTTCGCGCGATTCCCAGCAACAGCGGTTCTACTTTTTCAGCCTGATGCACGGCTTCGCTATCATATTAGACGTTTTCAGCAGCTTCCTCGTTGACGAGCAAAAGAAGGTTGAGGAGCAATGGCGACGTGAACTGCATGGAGCCATTGCTGATATAGGGCGGGTTCGTGCTGCTACTGGGCCGGACGACGAAGTGTAGGCAACCGATCACCACGCTGACTTAACATATCCAGATTCGACGGCAGCAACACGACAGCGCCCACTTTCCATAAAGGCGCTTAGGCGGCACCGACACGTCTGTTAGTTGTTTGGTTGCACCAGCAATGACGTGCGTCACGCCCCACCAGCGGCACGTCTCGGAATGCCCGCCGGTTCAGCTCCGGCACGTAAGGCCGCCCGTTACCGCCAGCCAGCATACAACAGACGCTTCGTCACAAATGAGACGGTCGCAATCCCCACGCCACGTAACATATGGGACTATATTACGTTGGTTAGCCTGGCCTTCACGGCCACTCCCGAGAGATAGCGGCTGTCCAGTCGCGGGCCGTGTTGCCGATTGGTGCGTAGGAACTCAGACCTACTTCGAGGCGCGATCGGGAACGTGGTCTCCCTCCCCTAAAGCATCCCGCCGGTCCGGAAGCCCCCTGGCGGGTGTGCGCAACAGTATTTGAATCTCAACCGCAAGTGGTAACGCTCGGGAGGAGGCTCTTACTATGCACCCCCAAATAACCCCGCCGCACTCGAATGACCCACCGTCAGCCCAAAATCCCACCACCCGCAACCCGTTCCAATTACCCATCCCAAACGGTCACTTCGGACACCCCAAACAGGCTTATTGTACAACTCGGCCCGTACCAATCATCCCGCCGGCAGCCCTGTTGTACGTTTCAGACCGCCTCGCAGACCTGCCAAAACCGCCCGTTGTACAACCGCAAAAACCACCCTCAACCAACAGAGTGCCGCCCCCCAAACGGATCCCGCACCTCCCCATCAGGCTCGAGATACGAAGGCCCCACCGGCACCTTCCCGAACCCCCCCGGCACATCCAGCACGTACGTCGGCCACGCCAGCCCCGTAACCCGCCCGCGCAACCCCTCCAATAACCGCCGCCCCTCCGCCAACGGCACATGAAACCTGGCCGTCCCCGGCGCCGCATCCAACTGGTGCAAATAATACGGCTTCACCCGAGCCTGCAGCATCGCCCGGAACAGCGCCTCCAGCGCCTCGACGCTGTCGTTCACGCCACGCAGCAGCACCGACTGCCCCAGCACCGGCACCGCCCGCCGCTGCACGTGCAGCAGCGCCGCCCGCGCCGCATCCGTAAACTCCCGCGCATGGTTCGCGTGCACCACCAGCCAGACCGGAACCGAGGCTTCCAGCCCGTCTGCCACAGCCTCCGTTACCAGGTCAGGCGAGGCCACCGGCACCCGGGAATGCACCCGCACCAGCCGGATATGCGGGATCGCAGCCAGCGCCCGCACGATCGCCCCCAGCCGCCGGGCGGACAGCATCAGCGGATCTCCCCGGTCAGGATCACCTCCTGAATCGCCGGCCGGGCGGCGAGCCAGGCGTAGGCCGCGGACAACTCCGCCGGGGACAGCAAACCGCCATCCGGCCCCACATGCTCCCGCCGGAAGCAGAACCGACAATACACCGGGCATGCCAGCAGCGGCTTCAGCAGCGCCCGATCCGGATAGCGGTGCACGATGCCCTTGATCGGGGAGAACGCCTCGTCGCCGATCGGATCGGTCCGTTCATGCGCCGCCGTCACCAGTTCCGCCGGATCGGGGATGAACTGCCGCCCGATCGGATCGTCCGGCCGCTCGATCAGGGCGCGCAACGCCGCCGGCACCGCCACGGCATAGCGTCGCTCGACCGCCGCCACCGCGTCGCGCGCACCCGGCGCCACCAGACCGGCCGCCACCAGCGCATCCGCATCCCGCAGCGTGCGAGCCTCCGTCACGCCAGGGATCAGCGGCTCAATGATCCGCTGGGCGGCAGTCCGCCCGACGGCGCGCCGGCTCCGGGCGCCGCCGCCGGGCTGCTGGGCGTGCCTTCCGTTCCGGTGTTGCGGATACAATTTTGGATCATCTGCTGCTGGGCAAAGCTGTCCGACAGGCCTCGGCTCGGCAGGTCGGTCAGCCCGGTGCTGGATTGCGGGGTGAACGGATCGCGGATCCGGTAGATCTGGTCCCGGTTCTGCATGGCGTAGGTGGTGTTCGCCTGCTGCCGGCAGGCCACCGCCGTATCGCGGTCGGTCACCGATTGAGGCGTGGCGGCGCCGCCGGCGCAGGCGGCCAAAGCCAGCAGGGCCGGCCAAACGAGAACTCCGGATCAGGCGGGGGATCACCCTGGGGATCACGCGGGAACTCCGGCAATGCGCGCCGCCACGGCCGGCGGCTCCAGCGCGAAAGGGGAAATGCGGGCGCGGAACGCCGATTCGTCGAACCGCGCCTCCGCCGTCAGCGGCGCCGTGGCAGCCGCCCGCAGCAGCGACGGATCAAGCTCGGCGCCATCGCGAGCAAGCTGGAAGAACGGTGCGGTCCAGGGCGCGCGGGCCAGCAGATCGACCAGCGCCAGCAGCCGCAGGCACAGCGACAGCCCGTAGAAGCTGCCCATCCCGATGGTGCCATCGACCGCCCCCGCCCAGCACAGCGCGTCGCGGTCGGCAAGCGCGAGGTCCGTGGTGCTGCCGTCCGCGCGGCAGAAGCGGAACCCACGTACCGCGCCCCAGGCCGAGGACAGCGCCGCCTCGCGCGCGGCATACCAGGCCCGCTCGATATCGCGCCCGCGGACAGCCGGCAATTCCTCCGGCGGAACATCGACCAGATAGGTGCGCGACCCGTCCGGGCCGACTCCGACACGCACCCCCGGATGGTTGCTGGCGAGGCTCATTGACGGAAAGGATGGACCGGCAATCCGCATCGCGCCAGTCTTGATCTTCACGCCCGCCGCCCCATGCGGCCGGACAATCGGCGCCGGACAATCAGCCCAGAGGATCAGTCATGCAGGACCCATCCCGTCTGACCGCAACCCAGGCCGCCGCGCTGATCCGCGATGGAATCCTGCGCGCGCCTGAGCTGATGGAAGCCTGTCTCGCCCGCATCGCGTCGCGTGAGGCGGACGTGCGCGCCTTCGCCTGGTTCGACGCCGATCACGCCCGCCAGGCCGCCGCCGCTGCCCGCCCCGGTCCGCTGCACGGGCTGCCGCTGGGCGTGAAGGACGTGCTCGATACCGCCGACATGCCGAGCGCATACGGCTCGCCGATCTGGCACGGCTGGCGGCCGAGGGCCGATGCGGCTGCCGTGGCCTGGGCGCGCGCGGCGGGAGCCACTGTGATCGGCAAGACCGTCACCACCGAATTCGCCACCCGCAAGCCCGGCCCGACCACCAATCCGCACCGGCTGACCCACACGCCAGGCGGGTCCAGCAGCGGTTCCGCGGCCGGCGTGGCGGATGGCTTTTTCCCGCTCGCCTATGGCACGCAGACGGCCGGCAGCGTGATCCGCCCGGCCGCCTATTGCGGCGTGGTCGGCTACAAGCCGAGCTTCGGGATGATCAGCCGGTTCGGCATGAAGGTCATGGCCGGCAGCCTGGATACGGTCGGCGTGATGGCCCGAAGCGTGGCCGATTGCGCGCTGCTCGCCGGATCCGTGTCGGGGCGCGACCTGGGCGATCCGGAGCGCCGGCCGTCGCGGCCGCCCCGCGTCGGCATTTGCCGCTCCCCGTCGTGGCCTGCCGCCCGGCCCGAAACCCAGGCGCTGCTACCGCGCGTGACGGAAACACTGGCGCACGCCGGGGCCGAGGTGCAGGACCGCGAGCTGCCGGATGATTTCGCCGATCTGATCGAGGCGCATCCGATCGTCATGAATAACGAAAGCGCCCGGGCGCTGGGCTGGGAACTGGCCACCGTCCGCCACCAGATCAGCCCACCGTTGCTGGACCGGCTGGAGTTCGGGTTGTCGCAGACCGAAGCCGCCCTGACGCACGCCTATGCGGTGTTCGAGCGGTGCCAGCGTGCTTTCCCGGCGGCCACCGAGGGTCTCGACATCCTGGTCACGCCCGCCGCGCCGGGCCAGGCCCCGGCCGGCCTGGAATGGACCGGCGATCCGGCGTTCAACTTCCTCTGGACCAGCCTGCACGTGCCCTGTGTCACGGTGCCGGCCGGGACCGGGCCGGATGGCCTGCCGCTCGGCATCCAGGTGGTCGGTCGCCGCAACGAGGACCGGGCGACGCTGGCCTGGGCCGAGTGGGTTGCCGCCGCGCTCGGCTGATCGGGCCGCCGGAGGCCGCCTGAAGTGGATCGGAGGCGACCTCTCGTTTGTGAGAGGGGTCTGGCCCTGGCTGGGGGCCAAGAGAGGCCATGAGAAGCCGGTGGAATGGGTGCCCTGGCGTTCGGAGCCCGCCCCTGACCGGCTGTCACGTCCGGTGGCAAGGACACAAAGCGTCAACCAATATCCCGATAACGTGAAACGCCCACCAGGATTGGCCTGGCGGGCGCTTCAAGGGAGAACCGAGATGCTAACACATCCGCGGCTCCTGCCACTGATCATGGTGGTCTTGTCAATCCGCGTCAAGATCATTGTGAAGCGGTAGGGTCGGGCTGTCCAGCCCCGGCTGGACAGCCTACCCCTTGGTGCTGCGGCTGTTCGTCGCGGTGGTGCGGGCGATCACGCGCTCCCCATCGGTGCCAGCGGATCCCGCGCGTTCACCCGCACCACCGCGGCGAACAGCCGCAGCGCGTCGGTCCCGCCGCGATCCGCCAACCCGCCTGCCTCCATCTCCCGCGCCATCACCTCGGCCTGCTCCGCGATCGTCTCCGCCGCACGACGCAACGCTTCCCGCGAGACGCTGAGCTGAAGCTCCTCGGACAACAGGTTCCATTCAACGAGCACGGCATGCCCTTTGCGGATCAGGCCACTTTGGCGCGGGTCGGAACAAACGCGGCGAAGCTGCGACACTGGCCCTCGTCTGGTTAACCGAGCGTTACCTCCACCGCCGGCAGTGGTGCGAATTCGACCGTCACGCGTGCCGGGCCGGTCAGCCAGATCGGCGGGGTCACGCTGCCCAGCATGATCACTTGCCCGGCCTTCAGGCCGCCGAACGCTGCCGCTACCGACGATCCCGCCAGCCATGCCAGGCAATTCATCGGATGGCCGAGCAGGTCGGCGGCCACGCCCTGCTCCCGCAGTTCCCCGTCGATGCTCATGCGGCCGGCCAGCGCCGGAATGTCCAGGCTGCGCCACCCGGGCATCGTTGCCCCCAGCACTGCACCGGCATGGAACACCTGGTCCGCGATCATCGTCGGCGTGCCCAGCGCGGCCAGGTCATGGTACCGGTTCTCAACGATCTCGATGCCGGCCATGAACTCGCCCACCGCCGCCTGAGCCTGGACCGGTGAGCACGGCCCGGGCAAATCATGCGCCAGCCGCACCACGACCTCGCACTCCACCCCCGGGTTCAGGAAATCGACGAATCGCAGCGCCGCGCCCGAGGTGTGCAGCCCGGCACCGGGCATGAAGCCGCCCGCCGGACCATTCAGCCCCAGGTATTCCTGCATCCGCTTGCCGGTCGCCCCGATCTTGAAGCCGGCCGGTGGATCGGCCTCCATCAGCCGGGCCAATGCAAGCTGCGCCGCCGCCCCCTGCTGCTCCGTCCGCGGAGCAATCGCGGCCGGCAACGCACGCATCCGTGTACGTGCGCGACGCAGCGCAAGCAGCGCGGCAGCAGCGCCCAAGGGGTCGAAATCGGGATCGAAATCGGTCATGCCAGCCTTTTTCCGTTCGTCCGCGTCAGTTCATACAAGGCGACCGCCGCGGCCGCCGACACGTTCAGGCTCTCCATGGCGCCGCTGGTTCCCAGCCCCGCCACCTCATCGCAGGTCTCCCGCGTCAGTCGGCGCAGGCCAGCGCCCTCGGCGCCGAGCACCAGGGCAACCCGGCGACCCGCCAGCGCCGGGCCGGCGAGTGGCGTGCCGCCGCTGTCCAGTCCCACCGTCCAGATGTCGGCGGCCTTCAGCGCGATCAGGGTGCGGGCGATGTTGACCGCACGCAGCAGGGGGATGGTTTCCAGCGCGCCCGATGCGGCCTTGGCCAGCGCCCCGGTTTCCTCCGGCGCGTTGCGATCCTGGGTGATCACCGCGGCAACGCCGAACGCGGCCGCCGAGCGAAGGATGGCGCCAATATTGCGCGGGTCGGTGACCTGATCGAGCACCAGAATCGGCCCCGGCCGCTCCAGCACATGCGCCAGGCTGGGGGGCGGCAGCGGATCGGCCAGCAGCGCGACGCCCTGGTGGACGATGTCGCGCCCCAGCAGGTGATCGAGCCGGCCGCGCTCGGTGCGTTCCGCCGACAGGGACCAGGGCGGCGGCAGGCGCTGGGATAACAGCAGCTCGGCGTCCTCGGTCACCAGCAGACGGCGCAGACGCCGGCCCGGGTTGGCGAGCGCCGCAGCGACGGCGTGCTGGCCATAAAGCCAGAGGGTTCCGCGCGGGGAGTCCGGTGCGCGCGGGCCGAGCTGCGGCCGGTCATCGCGCTGCCCCTGTTGCTGAGCGTCCCGGCGCGGACGCGCGTGGAACGGGCGATGATCCTGCCGGTCGCCGCTTTGCCGATCGCCGGACTGCGGGCCGCGTTGCTGCTGGCGCTCGCGCGGCGGATCGGAATTTCGCGGACCGAACCCGCCCGGGCGGCCTTGGCGCTCCGGCGCGTCGGAGCCAGACCCATACGGACGCTGGTTCTGTCGGGCGCGCCCGGATTGCGGCTGGCTGGACGCTCCTTGCCCCGACCGGCTGGGTGACCCCTGGCGGGCCCGGGCTGGCGACCGGCTTGGCCCGGTCCGACCTGGCCGCGACTTGCCGGTACGTCTCCCCTTGGCGAGCCATCGCCGCCATAGTGGCGCGGCCCGCGATCCTGAGTTGGGCGGCCCGGTCCGCCGGAGCGATTATTGTGCGGTGGCTTCATGGTCGCGGTATAGCGGTGGCCGGAGCCGCTGCACAGGAGGGCGGCCGGGACGCCCCAGGCGAATACAGGGCGTAATATAGCCAGCCGCCGGAAAGACCGACTTTGCCGGCATGCCCGCGCAAAGGCTTTCGCCGGCTCGGAATTACGGACAAGGGGAAGGCCGCTGCTGGGTCAGGGTTCGTTGACAAGCAAGCCGGATTCGCCCTAGTGCGGCCACCCGCGGAGGGGTGCCCGAGTGGCTAAAGGGGACGGACTGTAAATCCGTTGGCGCACGCCTACGTTGGTTCGAATCCAACCCCCTCCACCAACGCTAAGTCATTGACCTTACTCCGGGAGAAGTTCTTGTCTTGTTCTCCCAGCCGGGTAGCCTCGTAGCATGCCTGACGAACCCGACTAGCTCCGCCCCGCCACCCCCGACGAAGTCGCTCAGACCTATCCTTCGCGCTCCAATGTGAGGGCCGGGCACAGGGTCCACCATGCGGATGACGTGATGGCGCGGCTGGTGGCGCACCTGGAGCGGTCGGGGTTCGTGGCGATGAAGAAGCCGGCGGGTCAGGCGCCGAGCGTGCCGGCATAGTGGCACCGAACGGGCTGCCCCCCTGCGGAGCGCGTCAGGATCAGCACCGGGCGGGATTACGCCGGCTTCGGCTTCCGCCGTGGCGGCCGATTATAGACGGGCAGCGGCGGAACTTCGGCGGCTTGCCGTCGGCGGCCCACGGTGCGGCTCAAGCCGGCCCAGCGCCGAGAGACTGGGCGCTTCACGACGCTAGCGCGCTCTGGCGAATTCTGCGCCGACACAACAGAAACAACGCGATCAATGGCGTCATGGACATCACACAGAACGCTAATCACCGGATGCGTGTCGTCGCTGATATTGTCGGTAAGTATCAGGCCATGAGCCTCGCGGTCGATGAGGAACGCTGAAAGATTAGCATTCCAAGGAGGAATGACGCGCGCATATATTTCGTGATTGTCTATCGTCTCCAAGGCGACATGCCAGCCGCTTGGTAACGACGCCTCGGCTCCCTTGACACTCGTCCGCTCAGTCGCGGTCAAGCCAAGGGCACAAGGATTTTCCCTGATATTCGCGTCGAACACCGACGATCTCCAGCAGACAAGTTGCAGGCGGTTGGCCTGGCTTTTTGCCGGGGATTTCTCGTTCACGATTATAGGAGATTCGTTACGGAATGCTTAACGCTGGTATTTAATGCTTAACGCTGGTCTTTAATGCTTAACGCTGGTCTTTTCGGTGGCCGGAAACAGATCGCCCGCCGTCGACGGACCCTAGCGCGTAGCAGCAGCGCATCCCCCGACTGCGGGCGGCGACCGGTCCACCATGCTGACAGCATGATGGCGAACGTCCTCGCCGGGAGTGCCTGATACTCAGGAACCGGCACGATCAGTGCCGGTCAACGCTATTGAGGAGGCTCCTACAAAACCCACCATACCGATGACTTAACGGCGACAATCAGCGTTGAACAGTCGCCGGCTTCACGGTCCCTCAGAAGCCGTAGCCCAGCTTGATCGGTGTCTTGGCCTTTGTCCGGACGGCAATCTCGTATTGGCTGCCGGGCGCGGGAATGTCCGCCGAATAGAAATTCGATCCCTGCCTCACGTTAAACTTCTCCATGGTGGTCACACCTCCGACCGCCGGAGGCAGAATGTCCACGCTCAGAAGGTCAGCGGCTTGAACCTGAATCGCGAGCCTACCCGGTGAGAAGGGTGCCTCGATCCCGACGGCAATCATCGTCGTATATGTCCCATCCTGATTCGCCTGTTCATGCTCGGAAAGGACCTTTAGATCGGCCTTGGCCTGATTGATGTATGTGCCGACGTTCGTGCCTCCGGTCTGACCGGAGGTGACGACGTTGCCACTCCCCTTGACATTGACGGTCGGATGCGAGTTGTTGGTGCCTTCCGAGTTACCTGCCGAAGGTGCGCTAGTTTGAGCAATTGCTTGATCCACTGGCCATGCGATCCGCATTAGTTCGGGAACTACGACGAACACAAACGCGCCGATCCCCAGACCCGCTAGGAGCCGATAGCCCAACGCCGTCGGTGTATTGACCAGCCACATGATACCTACAACCCCCAACCAAATGCCGGATATCAAAAACCAAACGGCGCTAGCCCGCATTATGCACCGTGCTGTGACGGGCGTGGTACAACCCGTTGATCCGGTGTAAGGTTTGGTAGCTGACACCAACCAAATCGGATCCACTGCACCATGCCCGTCGAAGTTGTATCTACCCCGTTGCTGCCTGGCCTGTCACCAGTCGCGCACAAGCCGCTGGAAGCCCGCTTCGACGGCGGGCAGATGTCCTCGGACGGCGGTGTGCTGCTGCTGCGAGAGGTGGAGCAGCGGCTGGGCGTCGCCGGACGACTTGCCGGCTGCCTGATCGACCCGCGCGATCCGACCTGCGTGACGCACCGGCTGGACGAGATCATCCGCTTTCGCCTGCTGATGATCGCGGCCGGCTATGAGGACGGCAACGACGCCACCACGCTGCGCAGCGACCCGATGCTCAAGCTGGCGATGGACCGGCTGCCGTCGCAGCACGATCTGTGCTCGCAGTCCACCATCTCACGGCTGGAGAATCTGGCGGACGCGCGGAGCCTGCTGCGCATGGGCCGCGCCATGGTCGGTCTCTATTGTGACGCGTTCCGCCAGGTGCCGGGTCGGATTGTGCTTGATATCGACGATACGTTTGACGCCGTGCATGGCGGCCAGCAGTTGCGGCTGTTCAATGCGCACTACGACGAATATGGCTTTCAGCCGATCGTGGTGTTCGACGGCGAGGGCCGCTTCGTCACCGCGCTGCTGCGCCCGGCGCGGCGGCCGGACGGCCAGCAGATCCGCGCGCTGCTGCGCCGGCTGGTCCGCGCGATCCGGGCGAACTGGCCGCGGGTCGAGATCCTGATCCGCGCCGACAGCCATTATTGCTGCCCGGAAGTGCTGAGCTGGTGCCGGGCCAACCGCATCGGCTACCTGCTGGGGGTGGCCAGCACCAGCACGCTGCGACGCCATATCGAGAAGTTGGAAACCAGCACGGCGGCACGCTTTGCCGCGGCCGGCGGCGGCGAGAAGTGGCGCCGGTTCGCCGAATTCCATGATGGCGCCGCGAGCTGGGCGCGGGTGGAGCGGATCATTGCCCGGGTGGAAGCCGGGCCGGACGGCGTGGATACCCGCTTCGTGGTCACCAGCCTGGGCGGCGGTTCGGCTCGCACGATCTACCAGAACGGCTATTGCCAGCGCGGACGCGCGGAGAACCACATCAAGGCCTGGAAACGCCATCTCGCCGCTGACCGGACCTCGTGCAGCAAGGCCACCGCGAACCAGTTCCGCCTGTTCCTGCATGCCGGCGCCTACTGGCTGCTGTGGAGCCTGCGCTCGCTGATGCCGCGCCGTTCGTCATGGCGGGTGGCGCAGTTCGACACCATGCGACTGCGGCTGATCAGGCTCGCCACCCGCGTGGTCGAGCTCAAATCGAAGATCAGGCTGCACTTCCCGACCAGCACGCCGGATCAGGCGATCTTCGGCCTGGCGCTCGGGCGGATGACGCGGCTGATCAGCTGACTGCCGGGGCAGCGTGCCCCTGACGCTCCGCCACTTTCCCCGCAACCCCGAACCGCCTCCGTCGCCTCGTCCCACTGCCGAAGCTGCAGCGGTGACGCATGGCTGCCGCAACCACAGGTGGATAGCTCACCGTAACGGATTGTTTGAACCTTTGCACGGTGCATAATGCGGGCTAGCGACGTGGTAGCCTCCCGAGGGGGGCACTTGAAAGAGTTCCCCGATAAGCAACCCAGCCGGAACAACGGCGGCCGTGATAACCCAGGTCGTCTCCATGTTAGATTCGTATCGCCCCCAAGTCCGGATCGTCCGCATGCCTATGCCAGCCTAGAACTGTAGCCCGAGTCGCGCCTAGTGTGGACTGGGTTTCGGAGGGGCCGGTCTGGCAAGACCTTGATATTTGGCAGGCCCGCATACCATCATTCCCAGATCTGGCGATCTACGCGGCCCTGTTTGGAATGCCGGTGGTTCGTCAGGGGGCTGTCGGCGTAGCCGGAGCGGCGGGTGCCGCAGGTGCGACCGTCGTAGACGGCGCCCCGCTTTCCGTTCGCTGACCCACCGCCTGTCCGACTGGCTGCCGAAGGGGCCGCCAACCTGAGCCCGACCCGGAGCCCGGTCGTCACGTTATCCAGCGCTGCCCAAACCGTCCTGTCGGCGTGGAGTTTCTGTCGTTGGACGTTGGACGCTGCTCTCAAGGGCGGCATCCGAACCATATTGACAAGGGAGCACAAGCGCGATGACTGAGAGCAAAAGCTGGACGGATACGGCGGTCAATACAGCTCGTTCGGCGGCGGACACGGCCCGTTCGGCAGCTCCGGAGATGTACGACCGCAGCGCAGATGCGGTAGATTACGAGATGTACGACCGCAGCGCAGATGCGGTAGATTACGCGAGCCGGAGCATACAGGAATATCCGCTGCCCGCCTCAGTGGCGATGGCACTGCTCGGTTACGCAGTCGGCTTCTTGTTCCACCACCAATGGTTCGAAGACTCCCCATCCCGATCCGGGCGCTGGCGGAATGGCCGGCGGTGGTCCAATCGCGATAGAGACTGGACGGACGCGGCGGCCAATACGGCCCGTTCGGCAGCTCCGGAACTGTACGACCGCAGCGCAGATGCGGTACATTACGCGAGCCGGAGCATACAGGAATATCCGCTGTCCGGGTCAGTAGCGATGGCATTGCTTGGCTATGCAATCGGCGTCTTGTTCCACCACCAATGGTTCGAAGACTCCCCATCCCGATCCAGGACCGACCGACACCGGGGTTACAACCATGCCGGCCGTGCGGGGACTGGCCGAGACTGGGCCGATGACAATAGAAGCGGGACGGAAACGGCGGCCGATGCAACTCGTTCGGCCACAGATACGACCCGCTAGTTTGAAAGCCTGAACGGCTCCACCAAACCGGGTCAACTCCACTCCGCCCACCTACCCAGGCCACTCCCGATGTGTATCGCAGCGTGGTCCCTCCCTGACGTGCATCGTCGGCCAGCCGAAGCTACCGGCTAGGTGACGACACGATGCTTGCAGCGGAGGGAACGCTGCGAGTGGCCCAGCAGAGGTAAGACCACAGCGGCTTTTTTCGTCGTTGTCGTCAGCCATAGACCACCCCTCCCGGCTCAGCCAACGCAGGTGGAGCGATCTTCCCTGCCTCTCCAGACGGAGGATTCCAAAGCCACTCACACCCTCGGCAGTCCCGCCCTTCCTCATCGCACACATGAACTGCCGATATCGGGGCAGCACACCCGGACAGTCCCTCGATCACGACGAACGGGCCAAACTCCTTCATCAGGGTGGCACTGGCGCGGGACCGGATGGGCGGGGTGGCTTGCTGGGCGAGGTCAGTCAGGGCCGATATGGCGGGGCGGCGGATCGACGGATCGGGGCTTCTGAGGGCCTGAGATGACCGGAGGTAGGCCGCAGCCTCTTCCTCGTGGCGCATGGATTTTTTCCTGCGATGCTGGCCCTGTATGTGACAGCGAAACTATTAATGGATCGTAAAAAACCGTCGGACGACGTTAGGCGGAGGTCCGCAGGGGGTGAATGCGGTCGTCTCGCCACACCGTGAAGTTGGTTGGACCGTTCGCCGTCCCGCCTGAATGGGAAGTTCAAGCTCTCCCCCAGGCCCTGCGGGATGCGGAACGGGCGCTCAAGCTGATTGAAGAGTTGCGGCGGACTGGTATCGGAGGGAACCACCCGCTGGAGGAAATAGACGCGCTCCCGGCTGCGAAAGAGATTGTCGAACAGGCAACGCTAGCGGGCGATACCTCGCTGACAGTGTGAAGGCGTAGGGCAAAGCGGGGGGCGTCGCAACGTGCGGGCTGATCGTGACACACCCTGGAGCAGGTAAAGGTAACGATCGAGCCTGTCCTCACGGCGGATCGGCCGATCCGCCACCTGGAGGGGGCTGGGGCTCGCGGTGATGCCAAGGTGCAGGACTGATCGGCGCCGGCTCCCATTTCTCGGCATGAGGCTTCCGACCGCTTGCAGGACGGCGGCTAGACTAGACCCGCGCACGCAGCTGCGGCTGCGTTGAATCTTGCGGCAGAGCGCAGCGCTATGTGCATCGGGTTTGCTTCCGGCTCCGCGTATGTCATGCCCGAAATTCTCACGAGGGCGGATCGGAACCTTGGGGGCTGAGCCGGATCAGCGGACAGGCAAGTATCCCGTCGTCGTCCAGGTTCGAGCGTACGCGCACGCAGCCCGCCGCCCTGCGCAGGGCGTAGACGCGCAACGTCACGTCGGCCACGCCGGGGCTTTCGCCCGGCATTTCCAGACCCCAGAGCGGGCCGGTGGCCGTACGGATGGCGGCGGCAATCTGCCGCGCCAGCAGGGTGCGATCTCCGGGATGAACCAGGTTGTTATTGGCACCGACGAAGCGCAGGCCCGGAGGCGCGAAAGCGGCGACGTAGGCCATCGGCGACGGATCGAGCAGCACCACAAGGCTGCCCGGCGGGATCGGCGGCAGCTCTACCTGCACCGCCGCAGTGCCCGGCGTGGCCCTCCCCCAGTCGGGATACACGGTGACCGCAACCAGCACCATCACCACGGCGATCGCACAGACACGCCGCCATACACCCGTCAGCCGAACGAGCAACGGCCGCAGTGCCATCATCATCAGCACGCCGCTCAGCAGTTCCAGAACGGCGAGATACCGCAGGATCGAGAAACACAGCTCCCACGCGACATACGATAATGCCCAGAACGCCGGCAGCACCGCGGCGGCGCGGTTGGGCTGGCGCCTTCTTGCCGCGCCGACGGCAAGCGCCAGGGCCGCGAGCCAGCCCAGCGCGATGCGAGGATCGCGGACCGGCAGCTCCGTCACCAGCGTGTCCGGAGCGAAGGCCCAGAACAGAGGATAGAACACTGCCTGCGCGAGCGAGCGCGGCATGAAGCGCGTATCCGTCATGGCGATGGGCGCGGCCCAGGGTGAACGGAAGATATCGTTGAAATATGGAAATACCGGGTTGCCGAACCTCTGCCACAGGATCCACCACCAAAAGCCGCCGGTCATTGCTGCCCCGATCAGGCCGCCGCCGGCGAACCACAGCAGCAACCGCGCGCCCCGTTCGGGGGTGGTCCGCACCGGCAGCATCGCAATCAGCCCCAGCGCATAGGGCGCCGATGTCAGCTTCAGCCCCACCGCCACTCCGCCAAGGAAGCCGGCGCAAAGGCAGGTCCGTGGCGACGGGTCGTCGGCCCCATCGTCGCCCAGCAGAAGCAGCACAGCGCCGAGTATGCAGGCGGCCGGTGCCATTTCGTTCATGGTGGTTGCCAGTGTCGGCAGTGCCGCCACACCCGTTGCACCGACAAGGACTGCGGCCAATGCCTCGCAGCGCGGCAGCACCCGACGCGCCAGCACCAGCACGAGTACCACGGTCAACGCATGCGGCACCGCCAGCATTGCCGCCAAAAGCCGCGGAGCGTCGTTGAACGCGCCCAGTAACAATATGTAGACAATATCGAGCAGCGGCGCGTTGAAGGTCTGCATCTGCGCCGGCGCGAGGTCCACGCCAATCCGCCCGTGCAGCACGGCAAAGCCGTTATACAGGTGGTAGTTCCTCAGGTCCCAACTTGCGTCCGGGCCGACAACGGTCGCAGCGAGCAGAACGGCCGAGGCGAGCGCAATTGCCCAGGCGGCATCGACCCCGAGTGGATCCGCAGCCTGGCGGGGGCGATCGCGGGTGCCGCGAACGTGTGCATCCGGGCAGGCTAATCTTACACCCTTGACGACCGCTTAAGCGGCTGGCTTGCCACATTCCGCGGGCGCCCCCATTACAATGCGGCGATCGCACAGACCAGGAGCACTCATGGATTTCGACCTGTTCGTGATCGGCGGCGGCTCGGCCGGGGTGCGTTGCGCCCGCATCGCCGCCGGACACGGCGCACGGGTGGGGATCGCCGAGGACCGGTTCTGGGGCGGCACCTGCGTCAATGTCGGCTGCGTCCCGAAAAAGCTGCTGGTGCAGGCCGGCGAGTATGGCGGTTGGGCCGACGACGCCGCCGGCTTCGGCTGGCAAATCCGCAAGGGACCGCACGACTGGGCCAAACTGATCGCCGCCAAGGACCGCGAGATCGCACGGCTTTCCGGCCTTTATCGCCGGTTGCTGGACAGCGCCGGGGCGACCATCTTCGACGCACGCGCGACCTTCCTCGACCCGAACACGCTGAAGGTCGGCGGCAAGCGGGTCAGGCTCAGCGCATCGTCATCGCCACCGGCGGCCATCCCGTGCGCCTGCCGATCCCCGGCGCCGAACTGGGGATCGTATCCGACGACGCATTCTACCTGCCGCACATGCCGAAGCGCGTGGCGGTCCTCGGCAGCGGTTACATCGCGGTCGAATTCGCCGGCATTTTCGCGGCACTCGGCGCCAAGGTCGATCTGCTGTTCCGCCAACCATTGCCGCTGCGCGGGTTCGACCACGATCTGCGGAAAGCGCTGGCCGAGGCGCTCGGCACCCAGGGGATCGCGCTGCACCCAAACTGCACGCCGCAGCGCATCGAGGCGGACGGTACCCATCGGCGGCTGATCATCGGCGACGGCCACGCCATCCACACCGACCTCGTGTTCTTCGCCACCGGTCGCCGGCCGGCCACCCAGGGGCTGGGGCTGGAAGCCGCCGGCGTGGCGACCAGCGCCTCCGGCGCGGTGATCGTCGATGAGCACCTGCGCACCAGCCACCCCGGTATCTTTGCCATGGGCGACGTGACCAACCGGCTGAACCTGACCCCGGTCGCCACAGCCGAGGGGCACGCGCTGGCGGATTTGCTGTTCGGCGACAAGTCGCGCCGCATCTCGCTGGAGAACGTGCCGACCGCAGTGTTCTCGACCCCGCCGGTCGCCACGGTGGGGCTGACCGAGGAACACGCCGCAGCGCGCGGACCCGTCGATGTGTACATGACCAGTTTCACGCCGATGCGCCACACGCTCAGCGGGCGGGCGCGCAAGTCGATGATGAAACTGGTCGTCGATCAGGCATCTCAGCGCGTGCTGGGCGCGCACATGCTGGGCGAGGACGCGCCGGAGATCATGCAGGGGTTGGCGATCGCCCTGGTGATGGGGGCCACGAAGGCGGATTTCGACCGCACGATCGGGATCCATCCGACCGCGGCCGAGGAGTTCGTGACGCTGCGCACGCGCACCCGGGTGACCGGGGCCGCAAAGGCAGCGGAGTAAAGA
>CAVXTC010000028.1:0-61438 GCA_963764525.1 uncultured Pseudomonadota bacterium
GCTCTGTCCAGCCGGCTGAGTGGCTGGGTAGGGCGGCAAAGCGCAGCGTATTCCGCCACCTCCTCCGGCGGAATGCGCTGCCCGTTCCGCCCTTGCGTGGGGCCTCCTCTGTCAAGTGCTATTTCATCGGTCGATTCCGGTTTCTTGCGTTCGACTGACGTGACGTTTCACCCGCCGGAGGCGGCGCGAAGCGTCCTTGACGCCGGCGAGCGTGGTGCCAGGCTCGTCACGCTCGGGCAAACAGTCGGCAGTGCCATTCGATCGGAGGGGAGCGTGCCCTGCGCCGCGCAGAGCAATCGCGTGGCAACCTTGTATTCGGCCGATCCGGTTGGATCGATACCAATGCAGACATTCGCATCGGCGGCAAAGCTCCGAGCGGCTCCACCGAACGCGTTGCAGACCGCGACGATGGTGCCATTTCCTCGTCGCCTACCCCATAGAATCTACATTTGTCGAAGCGCGCGTGCTTCAGGCCGGCGTCAGCGAGACATGCGCCAGCCCCTGACTGACGATCCCCAGCATCCGCGCGGCGGCGAGTGACAGATCGATCACTCGGCGTCGTGACGGCAGCCGGTCGGTTATGGTCACCACCACGGAGGCGGCCGTTGGCCAGTGTGACGCGCACCTTGGTGCCGAACGGCAGCCAGGGATGCGCGGCGGTCAGCAAGCTCTGCTCGAACAGGGCGCCGCTGGCGGTGCGATGGCCCTGTTGGCGGGGGCCGTAATAGCTGGCGGTGCCCTTCTCACCGGTCCACGACGCGTCCTGCTGCGCCGGTGTGCGGGCCGCGTGCGCGCTGCCATGCGTGCCAGCGAGGCACGCCCCGGCCAGCAAGCCGGGGAGTGCCAAACGTAACAGTCCTCCTACAAAACGAGACAGCACGCGATCAAGTATTCGAATCTCTATTTCTGGGATGCGCGCCGCACAGTCCGGGAAATCGATCAGTCCCCCGAGGGAGCCGCCGCCGCGCCCAATCGCGGGCCGGCATAGCCATCGTAACGATCGCGCTTGTCTGCCCCTACGGCACGAGCACTCTGCTTTTGCAGCATTCGTTTATCTCCACATTATCGTGGGCTACCCGGCTTACCCAATGTTGCTGAGTTTGAACTCGGGATGCAACCCCGAATGCCCGGGCGATTGCCGAATTGGCAGGATCGGCCCACGGAAAGGCTTCGTCATCCCAGGGCGGCGGCACGAGAGGGCGCCCCGTCCGGGCGCGAATTAACGACGTGCCACGGTGCCGGGAACCCACATCGCGGCGACCCGAATTCCCGCGTGGCAGACAGCGCCGTGTCAGCGTTCGTGTGCTTTCACCCGGATTGACGGCGGCATCAGCCGCAAGCGAGCCGCAAAACTGCCCGATCAGCCGGCCGCCCCCGGGTCGGAGCCGCCAGCTTTCCTTCAAGCCGGGCAAACAGCAGTGCGCGCAACCGGTAACAGATGATTTCGTCTCCGGCTTTTCAGCCGGTCATGGCGACCGGTTGGAAGCCGTCGAACTCGTAGCGCAGCTCCTGCGCGTCCTCCCAGGCGAGGAACTCCGGCAGCGTCATCCGGCGGCGCAGTGCAACGGTCATGTCACGCAGCATAGCGCGGTATGCAGGGGGCGGCGAGGATCGGCGCCAAATCAGGCCTTGATCGGGCCCGCTGCCGCAGTTCGAATTTCTGGATCTTCCCGGTCGAGGTCTTCGGCAAAGGCCCAAACGTGACGTGACGCGGGCACTTGAAATGGGCCAGTCGAGCACGGCACCAGGCGATGATATCGGCGGCGTCCACAGCCCTCGGTTCCCGGCTTCAACGCAATAAAAGCGTGCGGCGTCTCCCCCCATCTGTCGTCCGGATGGGCAACGACCGCGGCTTCCATGACATCGGGGTGCTGATACAGGACTTCCTCGACTTCCAGCGAGCTGATGTTCTCGCCGCCGGAGATGATGACGTCCTTCGCGCGATCCTTGATCTCGACGTAATTGTCGGGATGCATGACACCCAGATCGCCGGTACGGAACCAGCCTCCGGCGAATGCTTCCGCGGTGGCCTGCGGGTTCTTCAGATACCCCATCATGACCGTGTTGGAGCGCAGCATCAGTTCGCCCATCGTCGCTCCATCGGACGGCACCGGAACCAGCGTGACGGGGTCGAGCACCGCGGCGGCCTCCAGCATCGGGTGGCCGACGCCCTGGCGGGCCATGAAGGCGGCCTTGCGTTCCGTCGGCAGCTCATCGAGGCCCGGCTGCCATTGGCAGAGCGTCGCCGGCCCATAGCTTTCGGTGAGGCCATAGAGGTGGGTGATCGCGAAACCCATCGACTCCATCCGGGCGATCACCGGCGATGGCGGCGCCGCGCCGCCGGTGGCGACCTGCACGGTCTGCGGGAAGCTGCGCCGTACCGTGTCGGGCGCGTGGATCAGCATGCTCAGCACAACCGGGGCGGCGCAGAGATGGGTGACACCGTGCTCGGCGATGGAGGCAAAGATCGGGGCCGGATCAGCGCGGCGGAGGCAGACATGCGTGCCGCCGGCCAACGTGACTGCCCAGGTGTAGGTCCAGCCGTTGCAGTGGAACATCGGCAGCGTCCACAGATACACGCTCTGCGGCGACAGCTGGAACGCCAGTGCGTTGGCGCAGGCATTCAGGTAGGCGCCGCGATGGTGCAGCACCACGCCTTTCGGGTTGCCGGTGGTGCCGGAGGTGTAATTCAGCGAGATCGCCTGCCACTCGTCATCGGGCAGTCGGACAGGATGCGCGGGATCGCCGGCGGCGATGAAAGTTTCGTAGTCGGTCGCGCCGATCGGCTCGGCCGGCGCGCCTGGGTCGTCGATGTCGATCACCAACGGCTGGCGCGGCACCAGCGCCAGCGCGTCGCGCACCACCGGGCTCGAGTTCGCGGTCGGCCAGCAGCACCTTCGCCTCGCCGTGCTGCAGGATGAACGCGATGGCGGCGGCATCCAGCCGCGTGTTGATCGGGCACAGCACCGCGCCCAGCATCGGGACGGCGTTGTGCGCCTCCAGCATCTCCGGGACGTTCGGGGCGATGATGGCGACGGTGTCCCCCTTGCCGATGCCGGCGGCCGCCAAGGCGCTCGCCAGCCGGCGCGCGCGGTCCAGGAACTGCGCGTAGGTGATGCGGCGGTCGCCGTGGATGACCGCAACGCGGTCCGGATAGACGCGCGCGGCGCGGACCAGGAACGAGACCGGCGAGAGCGGCACGTAATTCGCCGGCGTGCGGTCGAGATCATGGTCGAAAATCGACATCGGCGGTTCCTTGCCGGCGCCCGGGGCTGCGCTTAGCGTACCCGTGCCGGCGGCACGGCGGAAGATTGGCGAGCATGGACCTGCGGCTTCACGGCAAGACGGCGCTGGTGACCGGCGCCAGCATGGGGATCGGGCGGGCAATCGCGAAGGGGCTCGCGGCCGAGGGCGTGCGCGTCGCGGCGGTCGCGCGACGCGTCGAATTGCTGGAGACGCTGGCGAAAGAGATCGTCGCAGCCGGCGGGCCGGCGCCCGCCCTGCTGGTGCAGGATATCATGGCGGAGGATGCGGCGGCGCGCGTTCGCGACGCGGCGCTGGCCGGGCTTGGCCGGTGGACATTCTGGTGAACTGCGCCGGCGGCAGCCGTCCGCTGCCGGTCGATGCGCCTGAAACGGCGTGGGTGGAGGCGATGACGCTGAATTTCACCCGCCAGCGCCAGATCACCCATGCGCTGCTGCCTGGCATGATCGAGCGGCGCTGGGGGCGCATCATCAACATCACCGGCAAGAGCGAGCCGGAGGGGCTGAACGCTGCCTTCGCCGCCAAGGCCGCGGTGCACGCCTGGGCCAAGGGGCTGTCGCGCGAGGTGGGAAAATACGGCATCACCGTCAATTCCATCCCGCCCGGGCGCATCATGAGCGAACAGATCCGCCGCAACTACCCGGAGGACTTCCGCAAGCATTTCGCCGAGACCGAAATCCCGGTGCGCTACTGGGGCGAACCGGAGGACCTGGCCGTTCTGGCGGTGTTTCTGGCCTCGCCGCTGGCCCGCTACATCACCGGGACGGTGATCCCGGTGGATGGCGGGCTGCGGCGGTATCAGTTCTGACAGAAACCTTCCCCTCCCCTTGCGGGAGGGGGCAGGGGGAGGGGACCGTGCCTACGACACCGACCGCCAAATGGTCCTGGTCGGCTTCCTGCAAGCCCAGAACTGCACAACGCTGGCCAGTTCCTGGCGCCATCCGGACTCTGCGCACCGACTTCCTGACCGCCGACTACTTCCAGACCATCGGCCGCATCCTGGAAGCCGGCAAGTTCCAGCTCGCCTTCTTCGACGACCGGTTGGCGATGCCGGACATGCTTGGCGGCGACCACGCCCACACCGTGGCGAACGGCATCCGCTGCGTGAAGATGGACCCGGTCACCGTCCTGATGGCGATGGCGGCTGCAACCAAACGGCTCGGCCTGGGCTCCACTTACTCCACCACTTATTACGAGCCATTCCACGTCGCCCGCGTGTTCGCCACGGTTGATCTGATGACCGGCGGGCGGGCGGCGTGGAACATCGTCACTTCGGTGAACGACGGCGAGGCCGCCAACATGGGCTTGGCGCAGCACATGGAGCACGACCTCCGCTACGACCGCGCCGATGAGTTCATGGAAGTCGTGCTCGGCCACTGGGATAGTTGGGAGGACGACGCGCTGGCGGTGGACAAACAGGCCGGCCTGTTCGCCCACCCCGGGAAGGTGCACCGGCTGGATCACCAGGGCCGCTTCTTCCGCTCGCGTGGGCCGTTCACCGTGCCGCGTTCCCCCCAGGGCCATCCGGTGCTGATCCAGGCGGGCTCGTCCGGCCGCGGCAAGCGCTTCGCCGCGCGCTGGGCGGAGACGGTGTTCGTCGCCTATCACGATCTGGACGCTGCCAAGCGCGAGTACGCCGACATGAAAGATGCCATCGCCCGCCAGGGTCGCGATCCGGATAGCGTCACGCTGAATACCATCGCCTATCCGGTCGTTGCCGCCACCAAAGCCGAGGCCGAAGATAAGATGGCGGTAATCGAGCGTGGCTATCGCGAGGTCGATGGGCTGTCTCTGCTGGCGGAGGCGCTGAATTTCGACTTTGCGAGCAAGGGCATGGATGAAGTCGTCACCGACGACGAGCTCGCCGGCATGAGCGGCATGCAGGCGATGCGCGATCATGTGACCCGCATCAGGCCGCACCCGACCCCGCGCGACTTCCTGGAGATCACGCGGCGCGGCCGGCCGGGCCAGGCGATCGTCGGCGGCCCGAAGGAAGTCGCCGACCGCTTCGAGCAGTGGTTCGTCGAGCGCGCCTGCGACGGTTATGTGATCGGCGGCACGCACACGCCCGGCACGTTCGAGGACTTCGTCCGCTTCGCGGTGCCGGAGCTGCAGCGCCGGGGTATGTTTCACAGCGACTACAGCGGCGCGACGCTGCGCGAAAATCTGGGGCTTGAGGCGGCCGGCGCGCGGGTGGTGGAAGGCCGGCCAAGAAAGCGATGGCTGACCGACCTGGTCAGCAACGCGCGTCCGCGCCGTATGTTCGCCTTCGATTCCCGGCGAGCACGACCATCGCCGCAACGATCTGCACGCTCCCGGTAGCCGCGATGGCCGCCGAACTCCCACCCGCCAGGTCGTGCGGTGCGCCGAAAATTGCCGGAGCAAAGGCGAAAGCGGCTTGATTGATGGCGGTAACAAGTGCCACGACCCGGCCAACGTTGGCGCGCGCCGGCCTGGAACGGCACACGCACGACCGCCGAGCGTGCCTTGCGCCTGACCATGCAAGGGGCGACCGACGGCGACGACGGATCGGTCGAGACGCTGGCCGCGCGGTTGGGCGTGGGCGCGCGGCATCTGACGAGGCTGTTCGCCCGACATGTCGGCGCCACCCCATCGCAGGTGGCGAAGACTGCACGGGTGCAACGCGCCAAGCGCCTGCTCGATGACACTGGTCTGCCGGTGCCCGAAGTAGCGCTGCGGGCAGAGTTCAACAGCCTGCGGCTTTTCAACGCGGTGTTCGCCGAAGTCTATCGAATGGCGCCTACCGAGATCCGCAAGCGGCGGCCGGTCGAGCTTGGCCTGAATTCGCGTCGCGCGCGCTGATCCACACCAACGATCGGGTCCGCCGGCTATAATGTCGCTGATGAACGCGGATCCGAAAGGCTACTACGCGCTGCTGGGCGTCGTGCCGGGTGTGGCGGCGGAGGCGATCACCGCGGCCTTTCGTCGCCGCGCCCGCATCGTGCACCCGGACGTGCCAGGTACCGGCGATGCCGCCTCGTTCGTGGCGCTGAAGGCGGCTTACGACGTGCTGGCCGACCCGTCGCGGCGCGCCGCCTATGACGAGTCCGGGCGTTCCAATCCGCTGACCGCCCGACAAGCGGCCCAAAGAGCCGCTGCGCCGCCGCGATTTCGCCGGCTCGACCTGCCGATGGTCATCTGGGCGGCGGTGCTCGGGTTGCCAGCGATCGTGGCAGTGGCGCTGATGCTACAACTGGCCAGTCCAGGCGATCGACCTCCGTTGCCGAGGCCCCATGCCGCCGCATCCCCGATGCGGGCGCCGGCACGACCGCCGGTGCGGCTGGCCGGAAACCCGACGCATTACGTCGCGCCCGGGTCCGGGCCGGCCCCGCTCTGGCGCCCCGATGCGACCGACAGGCGCCTGCTTCCGGCCGGCCGGATCGCACCGTTCACCGGCGTGCACGCCCTGGGTCTGGTGCCGGAGCACGGATTGATGGCGGTGGCGCTGGAAGGCGGCGGCATCGGCTTCGTCGATGCCGCACACCTGCTCCCCGGCGATGCCGCCGACGCGCGACAGGCGTTCTGCGCCGACCAGGCCGGCCCGCCACCGGCGAATGCCGAGCTGCTCGCCCGCCGGGGCGCCGGAGGCACCGCCCGCCTGGTCATCCGCAATCGCGGCGAGCAGCCGGCGGTGATCAAGCTGCGCGATCAGGCCGGCCGCACGGAGGCAAGCCTGTTCGTCGCGCCGCGCATGAACGTCACCGTGGTCGGGCTGCCGGGCGGCCCCTGGCAAGCCGATGTCGCCATCGGCGAGTTGTGGAGCCGCGCCTGCGGCCTGTTCGCCGCCGGCATGCGCGCGCAGCGTCTGGGCGTGGTCGAGCCGGGCAGCGAGCTGATCGTGCCGCCGCAGCTCGCCGCCACGGACATTCCGGACCAGGCGTTCGTCCGGGACTGATCCTGGCAAGGTGACGGCACGTCATCGCGCGCTCGGCAGGAAGCTCTGTGCCGCCGACCCGCTATGCCACTCCCTGCGAGCCGGCCCCGCCATTTCCGCCGCCTTCCTCGGCGAACCGGTTGGAACCTGCCCCGCCATCGCCGCCACCGCCGCCGGCATCGGCCAGCAGGCGCGAAACCATCTGCGCCTTGGCGGAATTGCCCGACACCTCGGATTGCACGCCCTCCGGACCGCCGCAGGCGAAAGCCTGCGCGGTCGGGGCCAACACGGCCGCGATTATGGCGGCCATGCTCAGCATTCTGATCGTCATCGTCGATCTCCCTGATGTTCGCGGCGGCGAACCATCGCCGCCATCCCGGAGATCAGACCGCGGCACGGGCGAAAGCATTCCCACGGCTCAGGCAGGCGCGCGTTCAGCTGGCGGATAGCGATGCAGCAGCCGAACCATCAGCAGCATCGCCGGCAGTGCGGCGAACATCGCCAACGCGTAGAACAGCGTCCATCCAGTGGCCTGCGCCAGAAAGCCCGACAACCCGCCCACCGTGCGCAGCGCAATCGCCGCGAGCGACGACAGCAGCGCGTATTGCGTGGCGGTGAAGGCAGGCGAACACAGTCCCGACAGATACGTAATGAATGCCGCGTCGGCCATGCCCTCAGCGAATGCCTCGGTGACCACGGTGGCGAACAGCACGTGGCGTTCCCCTGCCGACGTGGCGAGCAGCAGATACATGCCCATCGCCGCGGTCTGCACCCAGCCGGTGCACAGCAGCGCGCGCCCGACACCAAGGCGCGCTACCAGCCAGCCGCCGATCGCGGTACCGGCGAAGGTGGCGGCCAGCGAGAACGGGCCGTTGGCGACCGCGATGCTGGCACGGTCGAAGCCGAGATGGGTGTAGAACGGCGCGGTCATCACGCCGGCCATCGCCTCGCCCAGCTTGAAAAGCGCGACGAAGCCCAGGATCGTCAGCGCACCTGGACGCGACAGTATCTCCCGCAACGGTTCGACCACCGCCGTGGTCATGCGGGCGACGAACCCGGCGGTTATGCGGCGCAGCGCGGTCGCCGGCTCCGGCGCCAGCAGGGTGACGACCGGTGCGAACGCGAGCAGCGCGGCGACGCCGAGCAGCGCGCCATGCCAGCCGACGATATCGGCCGATTTGATGGCGCCAGCGCCGGAGACCAGCAGCGCGACCCGATAGCCCCACACATAGGCCGCCATCGCCGCTCCCTGCCGGCGAGGCGGGAAGCTTTCGATCCGCCAGGCGTCCACCACGATGTCCTGGCTGGCCGACAGGAACGCGACCAGCGCCGCCGCGGCAACCGCGCCGAGTGGCGCCCGCACCGGGTCCGATAATGCCAACAGCACGGCAGCCGCCGCGAGCGCAGGTTGAATTATCGCCAACCACCCGCGCCGGCGGCCGAGCCGCCTCAGCCACCCCGGCGGACGCACCTGATCGAGCAGCGGCGCCCACAGGAATTTCAACGAATAGGCGAGGCCGACATTTGCGGTGAGCCCGATCAGCGCCAGCGAGACGCCGCCTTCCGAAAGCCACAGCCGGAAGGTGAAGCCGGAAAGTGGCAACGGCAGGCCGGAAAAAAACCCATACGCCGCCATCAGCCACAGCCGGCGGTCGGCGAGCAGCGCCCGTTGGCGGTCGGGTGCAGTGGCGTCCATCCGCGTTTCCTGCGCGAGGTGAGTTGATTCTTCAATCCGGCCGCTTGCGAACCATCATCGCCGAGCGCGCGTGATCAGGCGATTTGCTTCAGATGGCTTATTGTTTTCTTCCCGGTCCGGCAGGCTGGCATGTTCGGGGAACCGCGGCCTGGAATCTCGTCGTATGGAGGCAAGTCCGAGGCTGGACCAATCAGGGCGCAACATGCACAATGCAGTGCCTCACGGCGGGGTAAGCGACGGTCTGCCCCTGATGAACTGAACCGGCTGATTTGACGAAGAGCCGCCACGGGCTTCCTAATGGCATGGAATTGCAACAAACAGCGGCCGATGTCGTTCGTGGGTCGCAGCAGGTCGTCGGGAGCACTTCAAAATCGATTGTCATGGCCCCATTGCCTGTGTCCTGACGGTGTTGGTGTGGTTCGGCGTGACTTCCACCGCGGTGTATGGCGCCGCACAGCCGGGAGTACCGCAACCCGACCGTGAAATTGTCGTCGCCACGCGAGTGGCGCCCCCGTTCGCCATGAAAGATCAGGACGGCGCCTGGGAGGGTATCAGCATCGATCTGTGGCGGCATGTCGCGGAACGGCTGCATCTGCAGTATCGCATCGAGGAACGGGGAAGCGTGCAAGACCTTCTCGATGCTGTCGCGTCAGGACAGGCGGACGTCGCCGCGGCGGCTCTGACTGTGACGGCGGATCGGCGCAAGCGCATGGAGTTCACCCAGCCGTTCTTCGAGACCGGTCTCGGCGCAGCCGTTCCGCGCAGCGGCATCGTCGCATGGCTTCCGGTGCTCCGCACATTCCTATCCACCCGCTTCCTCCAGGCAATCCTGGCGCTGCTGTCGATCGCGTTGCTGGTGGGTCTGCTGATCTGGATCTTCGAGCGGCGCGAGAACGAGCATTACGGCGGCGGTGCGCTGCGCGGCTTCATCGCCGGCGCTTGGTGGTCCGCCATCGCGATGACCCAGGGGGGCGCGGCGCAGCAGGGGCCGCGATCAACGCCCGGCCGCGCCGTGGCTGTAGTATGGATGATCGTTTCAGTCGTTGCCATCTGGGTATTCATCGCCGGAATCACTGCGGCGTTGACGACGGCGCGGCTGCAGGGGATGGTTCGCAACGTGAACGACCTCCGCGCGATGCGAGTCGGCGCGGTCGCCAACACGTCCACGGTGGACTTCCTGACCGAGCAGCGGATTGTATTCCGCCCATACCGGACAGCCGCGGAGGGTTTGCAGGCGGCTCAGTCGGGGCAGATCGATGCCTTCATCTATGACCGGCCGTTGCTCGCATGGATGCTGCAGCAGAATTACCCACGTCTCGATTTGACCCCGGTAAGCCTCGACCACCAGAACTATGCGCTTGCCCTGCCGCTCAACAGCGCTCTACGTGAGGAACTGGATGTCGAAATTCTCGACGCATTGAGCAGCCAATGGTGGCAGCAGACGCTGTTCCGCTACCTCGGACGTAATGCCGCCGACTGACCGGTTGCAGTAAAACCGTGGCTTGCAGCGTCAGGCCGCCTCGCTCTCTCCGCGCCGCTCCGCGCGCTTGCGCGCATGCGGATCGAGGTGTCGCTTGCGCAGCCGCACCGCTCCGGGAGTCACTTCCACCAGCTCGTCATCTTCCACATATGCGATCGCCTGCTCCAGGCTCATGCGCCGAGGCGGGATCAGCAGCATCGCATCGTCCTTGCCGGCGGCGCGGATGTTGGTGAGCTTCTTCTCCTTGATCGGGTTCACATCCAGGTCCGTGCCGCGATTATGCTCGCCCAGGATCATGCCGACATAGACTTTTTCGCCGGGATGCACGAACAGCGCGCCGCGTTCCTGTAGGTAGAACAGCGCATAATGCACCGCCTCGCCGTCGGCGTTGGAGATCAAGATCCGGACCGGCGCCCTTCCAGCGCTCCCCTCCACGCACCGTATCCGGCGAACAGCCGGTTCATCACGCCGGTGCCGCGCGTGTCGGTCAGGAACTCCCCATGGTAACCGATCAACCCACGGCTCGGGATCAGGAAGGTCAGCCGCACCTTGCCGCCGCCGGAGGGGCGCATGTCGCGCAGCTCGCCCTTGCGCCGGGTCATCTTGTCGATCACCACGCCGGTATAGGGCTCATCGACATCGACCAGCGCCTCCTCGATCGGCTCTTCGCGCTCGCCGGTGGTTTCATTTTGGCGGGTCAGCACGCGCGGGCGGCCGATGGTCAGCTCGAAGCCCTCGCGGCGCATCGTCTCGATCAGCACGCCAAGCTGCAACTCGCCGCGGCCGGCGACCTCGAACGCCTCGGTTTCGTTGCTTTCGCTAACCTTGATTGCGACATTGCCCTCGGATTCACGGAACAGCCGGTCGCGGATCTGGCGCGACGTCACCTTGCTGCCCTCGCGCCCGGCCAGCGGGCCGTCATTGATGCGGAACGTCATCGCCAGGGTCGGCGGATCGACCGGAATTGCCGGCAGCGGCGCGGCCAGTTCCGGGCGCGCCGATCGTGTCGGGAACCGTGGCCTCGGTCAGGCCGGCCACCGCGATGATGTCGCCCGCCTCGGCTTCCTCGACCGGCAGGCGGTCGAGGCCGCGGAACGACAGCAGCTTGGTCATCCGCCCGGTCTCGACCACGGCACCGTTGGCGTGCAGCACCTTGACCGGCATGTTGAGCCGTGCGCGCCCCTGCTCGACCCGCCCGGTCAGCACGCGGCCGAGGAAATTGTCGTATTCCAGGATCGAGGCGACCATCGCGAATGGCGCCTCGGCGTCGAGGTCAGGCGCCGGCACGTGCGACAGCACCAGTTCGAACAGCGCCGACAGGTCCTGGCGCGGGCCGTCCAGCGTGGTATCCGCCCAGCCCTGCCGTCCCGACGCATACAGCATCGGGAAGTCGAGCTGTGCGTCGGTGGCGCCCAGCGCGGCGAACAGGTCGAACACCTCTGTGTGGACCTCATCGGGGCGGGCGTCGGCGCGATCCACCTTGTTGACCACGACGATCGGGTGCAGCCCGCGGGCCAGCGCCTTGCCGACCACGAACTTGGTCTGCGGCAGCACGCCCTCGGCGGCATCGACCAGCACCAGCGCGCCATCGACCATGTTCAGAATGCGCTCCACCTCGCCGCCGAAATCGGCGTGGCCAGGCGTATCGACGATGTTGATGCGGGTGCCGTTCCACAGCACCGAGGCGCATTTGGCCAGGATGGTGATGCCCCGCTCACGCTCCAGTTCGTTGCGGTCGAGCGCGCGGTCGGCCACCAACTGGTGCTCGCGGAAGGCGCCGGACTGGCGAAGAAGCTTGTCCACGAGGGTGGTCTTGCCGTGATCGACGTGGGCGATGATGGCGATGTTGCGAATGTCCATGCGGCCTGTACGTGGGGCTTGTTGCGCCGCACACATAGTGGGTCACGGCCGTCCGGGCCAGAGGCAAAGCCGCAGGCCAGGGATTACCAGGTGGCTGGCGGCTCCCGGCCGTCATTCCCGTCGTTCGGCGGTCGGTAGCAAGGGCTGAACCGCATCCGGTCCAGCCACCCGCCGGTGTGGCTGGCGCGCCACGCGACAAAGCGTCACAATCGGCGCCATGCCCGGCACGGAGCCAAAAACCCGGCATCGCGGCCTGATCACCGCCTGCGTCATGACCGCGACGCTGATGCAGATGCTCGACTCGGCGATCGCCAATGTCGCTCTGCCATACATGCAGGGCAGCCTCTCGGCATCGCGCGACGAGATCACCTGGGTGCTGACGTCCTACGTCATCGCCGCGGCGATCATGACCGCGCCGGTCGGCTGGCTCGCCGTGCGCTTCGGCCGCAAGCGGCTGTTCATCATCTGCCTGACCGGCTTCACCCTCGCCTCGATGGCGTGCGGCGCCGCCCAGTCGCTGCCGCAGATGGTGGCGTTCCGGCTGCTGCAGGGGATGTGCGGCGCCGCCCTGGTGCCGCTGTCGCAGGCCACCATGCTCGACATCTATCCGTTCCACAAACGTGCCTACGCCATGGCGATCTTCAGCTCCGGCGTGATGCTCGGCCCGATCATGGGGCCGACGCTCGGCGGCTACCTGACCTACATGTACGACTGGCGCTACGTGTTCTACGTCAACCTGCCGTTCGGCATCATCTCCATCACCGGCCTTGATCCTGTTCATGCCGAAGACCAGCGCGAAGCAGGAACTCAGGTTCGACTGGTGGGGCTTCGCGGCGCTGGCGGTGGGCGTCGGCGCCTTGCAAATGATGCTGGACCGAGGCCAGGAGCAGGACTGGTTCAGCTCACGCGAAATCATCATTGAGGCAACCCTGTCGGGCCTGGGGTTCTACCTGTTCGTCATCCACATGCTTACCGCCCGCCGGCCGTTCCTGTCGTTGGCGGTGTTCCGCGATCGCAACTTCATCGCTTCGGTGTCGATGACGTTCTGCATCTCGATGGTGATGCTGGCCACCTCGGCGCTGCTGGCGCCGTATCTGCAGGAACTGGCGGACTACCCGGTGTTCACCGCCGGCATCGCCCTCGCCCCGCGCGGGTTCGGCACCATGGCTGCGATGTTCTTCGCGAGCTGGCTCGCCAACCATGTGGATCAGCGCAAGATCATGGCGGTCGGGCTAACCGTGCTGGGCGTGGCGCTGCACCAAATGAGCACCTGGACCCCTGACGTCACCCAGGACCAGATGATGCTGACCCTGGTGGTGCAAGGCTTCTCCACCGGGCTGATCTTCAATCCGATGACGGTCGTGGCCTTCCTGACGCTGCCGGCGAGCCTGCGTGGGGAGGCGACCGCGCTGCAATCGCTGGCACGCAACCTGGGGGCGGCAATCGGGGTGTCGGTGACCACATTCACGCTGTCGCGCAGCGCTCAGGTGATGCACGCCGATCTCGCGGCCAACATCACCCCGTTCGACCGCTTGCTGCAGGGCGGCGGGGCTGTCGCGCATTATTACAACCCTGCTACGCCGCACGGCGCCGCGTTGCTCGATCAGGAAATCAATCGGCAGTCGCAGATCATCGCCTACAACAACGATTTCCACATGATGGCATTCATCGTCATTCCACCGCTGCTGTTGCTGCTGCTGCTGCGACGTGCCGGGCGGCGTGCGCCGGCTGCGGCGGAGTAGAAAGGCAAAGGGAGCGTGCCCCCAAGGGCGCGTGAGTTTCAGATTTCAAAATTGGCGCGGCCGGTCTGGATCGGGAATCAGCCCCGGCGGCTTCGGCCGAGATCCCAGAAGTTGCCGGGTTCGCTGACTTGAGGCCGGGTTGTCAAACTCTGGGAGATGACTTCGCGCACCTTTTTGCCGAGCTGATCCAGCGTGAAGGGCTTGGAGAGAAGGTTCATACCGTGGTCGAGCACCTCATTATGGACCACAGCGTTGCGGGCATAGCCGGTGGTGAAAAGTATCTTCAGATCGGGTCGCATCTTCAACGCCTCGTCGGCGAGTTGGCGACCACCCATGTCCGGCATCACCATATCGGTGAATAGAAGCGTCACCTGAGGATGCGTCCCGAGCATCTGCAGGGCGCGAGCGCCTGATGACGTGTGCAAGACCGTGTAGCCCAGCTCGCGCAGGCTGGCGACAGCGATCTCTCGCATCCTGTCGTCGTCCTCGACGAGCAGGATGACCTCTTCCTGCGAACCCGCGGGTGTGGCGGCCAGCCGCTGCGGAGTTTGGACCTGGTCGGTCTGCACGAAGGCGCGAGGCAGATAGATCTTGACCGTCGTGCCCTGCCCCACTTCGGAGTATATCTTGATGTGTCCACGGGATTGCTTGACGTAGCCGAACACCTGGCTGAGGCCCAGCCCTGTGCCTTTGCCCACTGCCTTGGTCGTGAAGAATGGCTCGAACACCCTTTCGATCGTTTCCGGCGTCATGCCGATTCCTGTGTCCGACACGGCAATCAGCACATACTGGCCAGCCACGACCTCTTCGTGAGCGCTCGCATACCCGTCATCCAGGTGTGCATTCGATGTTTCAATTGTCAATCGCCCACCACCAGGCATGGCGTCACGAGCGTTGATCGACAGGTTGAGGATAGCGCTCTCAAGCTGATTGAGATCGGTATTGGCTTGCCAAACACCGCCGGCCAACACGGTCTCCAGGCGCACGTTCTCGCCCAACGTGCGCCGCAACAACTCGGACATGGTTTTGACCATGCCTCCGACGTCAACCGTCTGTGGATTGAGAGGCAACTGCCTTGAGAAGGCAAGTAGGCGGTGCGTCAGGTCCGCTGCGCGCTGCGCACCTTCATGTGCGGCTGTAATCAAATCGTCGAAGGGCTGTCCCTTGCTCCGACGGCGTTCGACCAGGTTCAGTGCACCGATCACCACGGCCAGCATGTTGTTGAAGTCGTGAGCAATGCCGCCGGTGAGCTGGCCGACTGCCTCCATCTTTTGGCTCTGACGCAAGGAATCCTGGGCCTTTAGCAGTTCCGCCGTCCGGTCGCGGACACGTTCTTCAAGGGCCGCGTTTAAGTCATCAATGGTCTGCGCGGCTTTCTTCTGGTCCTCGATGTCCGTGTTAGTCCCGACCCATCGCACGATGGTGCCGTCGGCATCCCTGACGGGTACGGCGCGCGCGAGGTGCCAGCGATAGCTGCCGTCGGCGGATCGAAGGCGAAACTGGGTCTCGTAAACCTCGCCCGTGGTCAGAGCTTGGCTCCATCGTGCAGCGGCCGCGTCGATATCATGTGGATGGACGATAGACGCCCATCCCCGGCCGGCGAGGAAGGGTGCTTCGACGCCGCTGTATTGATAAACGCGTGCGTTGAACCAATCGAGCATGCCATCCGGGCCGGAGGTCCAGGCATGGTTTGGCAGCGCCTCAGCCAATGATTCAAGCCGCGCCTGTGTTTCCCGACGGACGGCGTCCATCGCGATGGCTTGGTACGCGGTGCTGGCGAAGTGCGCGATGCTCGACAGAAGCCGGGCATCCTCCTTGTCGAAAGCGAGAGCGCGATCGTGATGCAGCGCCCAAACCGTTCCGACCGGAACGCCGTCGATGCGAAACGGTGCAAGCAAAACCTCGGTTATCGGCGGCTGAAGCAAACCGGCGGCGGGGAAGATCTGTTTCGGATTCTCGAACAGTAGAACATCGTTGGTGTCGATGACGACGCCGCAGGGGCTGGCGTGGCGAGGCATCTCGCCCCCAACAAAGGGCGCCCATTGGCCCACGACCGCGGCCCACCAGAACGTCTCGTCACTGCCATCCTTGAAAAGGCTCACGCCAGCCGAGCCCGCGCCGAGAAGGGTGAGAATCTCCCCTGAAAGCTTCTCCAAAATGCTGGCGGGGGATTCAGACAATTCCCCAACCAGCGCCGTCAGGGCGCGGTTTTCACGCTTGAAGTCTGGCGGGCGCGTTGAGCGAGCGGCCAAAGCGTCGCGCCCCGTCACCGCTGCGTTCGCGCGGACTTCACGGGAAATCAATAAGTTGGTGTCCATCGTCCTTCTACTCTACAGGATTTCCGTTGGCGCACAGCCAGGGGCAAAGCCACCCTGTCTTTAACGCCCCATCGGCGGCAGCAGTGCCGCGGCGTAGGCGGCCGGGTTGTCGATCAGGAAGTGCGCTGCATCCAGGTCGAGCTCACTTCCTTCGGCTGCCGGGCAGGCATCGCGGATCGCGACGATTTCGGCGGGCGGCACGATCGCGCGGGCGTTGCGCGCGCGCTCGATCGCCGCCGCCATCGGCTGGGCTCCCCCGGACAACGATTGCAACTGGCGATCCAGCGCGGCCTCGCCGCGGCTGGTGCAGACCTGTGGCAGCACGCCGAGGCCCTGGATCGGCCAGCCGAGCGGGGCGAGCACCCGGCTCCAGGTGACGAACAACTCGCCACCGTCGGGCAACGTGGTGAAGGTCTGCACCAATCCCTTGCCAAGTGTGGAGCTGCCCACCACGACAGCGCGGCCGCGGTCGGACAAAGCGGCGGCCAGAATTTCCCCGGCACTTGCGGTGCGGCCATCGACCAGGACGACGACCGGCAAGTCCCGCGCCAATTCCCCGCTGGCCGAGCGCCAGACCCGATTTGCCGCCGGATCGCGCCCCTGCTCGATCGCCACCACCCCGGCCGGCAACAGCGCATCGGCCACGGTAACGGCCTCGATCAGCAGCCCGCCGCGGTTGCCGCGCAGATCGATCACCAGCCCCCGCGGTGGCCGGTGGGAATCGAGTGCCTGCGCGATCGGCTCGGCGAAGCTCACATCGGTGTTGCGGCTGAACTCGGTCAGCTGCAACAGCAGCATGTCGGCGACCCGCGCCGGGAACACCGTCCGCGGCGGCGTGACCGCCCGCACGATGTCGGCCTGCCGCAGCCGGCCCTCGCGCGTGCGCCACGCAATCTGCACCGTGCTGCCGTCCGGTCCGGCGAGCCAGCCGGCCACTGTGGCCGCCTGCTGCCCGGCGGCGGCCTTTTCGTCCACCGAGATGATGCGATCGCCGGGACGCAGGGCGGCGGCCGCCGGACCGTTCGGATCGATGGTGTCCACCAGCACGGCGCCGTGCAATTTGGTGAGCGTCATGCCAGCTCCGGCGCTGCCCTGCCGCTGGGCTTCTTCCTCGGCGGCCCGGTCCGGGCGCACGTAACGCGAGTATGGATCGAGATGATTGAACATCTCATCGAAAAAGCTCTGGAATATCCGTTGCGTGCCGGCCCGGCGAAGCGCCGGGGATGCACGCCAGCCGGCCTGGGTGACCGCCACCGCGACAGCAGCCCAGGCCTGCGGCGAGGGCTCCGGCGGCGGCGCTCCGGCGTAGATGACGCGCCCAGCCGTCCCGAGGACGAACTGACCCGCGGTTTCGTCGGACACCAGGTTGGGATCGAGCGCGGACAGTCCGCGCAGGCCCCACACCGTGAGCTGCGGGACGCCGATTGGCTCGAGCGTGCGCGGGGCGATGAAGCCCAGAGCCGTGGCATAGACCTGGGTGGCGAGCACGGCATTGAAGCCCGGGGCGCTGACGAGGGGCTCCGCCTGCGCCGCGCTGGCAATCAGCAGAAGCACCAGCAGGAGGCCGAGGCGATTCACCTGAAGCGCGATCGCTTCCCCGATTGTCCGGCGCGACCCGAAATGCCCGCCGGAATGCCTTGCATGAGCTGGAACGCGAGGCTGCCGGTGACCGGATTGGCTTCCGATAGCCGCACCTCGACTTCCTGCGCCAGGCAGAACACCAAGCGGGTGCGGCGGCCGGTCAGCGTCTGTGCGCGCTCATCATGCTGCCAGAGATCATCCGGCAGGGCCGAGCGCGGAACAATGCCGCTGGCGCCGTTTTCCGCCAGCGTGACAAAAAGGCCGAACCGTGTGACCCCGGAGACACGGGCGGCGAAGACTTTACCGACCCGATCCGCCATGAAAGCTGCAAGGTAGCGGTCCGTCGCATCGCGTTCGGCGGTCTGGGCACGACGCTCGGTGCGGGTGATGTGCTCGGCGGTTTCGGCAAATCCGGCGGCTTCGTCGGCGCCGAGACCGTCCGTCCCCAACCGGAGGGCCCGGATCAGCGAGCGATGCACCAGCAGGTCGGCGTAGCGCCGGATCGGGCTCGTGAAGTGGGCATAACGCGGCAGGGCCAAGCCGAAATGCCCAATATTCTGGGGGCTGTAGGCGGCCTGGGACTGGCTGCGGAGGATCACCTCGTTCACCATTGGCGCTTCCGGGGTGCCGGCGACCTGGCGCAGTGCACGGTCGAGGTCGCGCGGATGGAGTTGGTCCCCCGCCGGCAAAGAAATGCCGAAGCCACGCAGAAAGCCGCGCAAATCCTCGAGCTTCTCGACCGAGGGCGGCGCGTGCACGCGGTACATGCACGGGCCGTGGCGACGCTCCAGCTCCTCGGCCGCCGCGACGTTGGCGGAGATCATGAACTCCTCGATCAACCGATGGCTGTCGAGCCGCGGGCGCGGCACCACGGCGGTGACGCGACCGCTTGCATCCAGCACCACCTTCCGTTCCGGCAGGTCGAGGTCGAGCGTGCCGCGCGCCATTCGAGCCGTCAGCAGGGCGCGGTAGGCGCCAAACAGCGCCGGCAGCGGCAGGCCCAGCGTGTCGCCACGATCCTGGGCTTGCTGCACCTGCTCGTACGTGAGGCGGGCGGCGCTGCGCATCAGGCCGCGACCGAACCGGTGCCGCGTCTTGCGTCCGTCGGCGCCGATCCAGAGCTCGGCGAACAGGCAGGCGCGGTCTTCCTGCGGGCGCAGGCTGCACCAGCCGGTGGACAGCGCCTCCGGCAACATCGGCACGACGCGGTCAGGAAAATAGACGCTGTTGCCGCGCTCGCGCGCCACGTGGTCGAGCGCCGAGCTGGGCCGGACGTAGTGGGCGACATCGGCAATCGCGACCAGCAGGCGGAAGCCGGACCCGTCCGGCTCGGCGAACACCGCGTCATCGAAATCGCGGGCGTCCTCGCCGTCGATCGTCACCAGCGGAACGGGGCGCAGATCCTCACGCCTGCCAAGCGTCGGCGCCCCGGCGCGTTCCGCCTCCGTCGTGGCCTCGGGGGGGAAGACGTGCGGGATGTCCTGGGTGGCGATGGCGATCAGGCTGATCGAGCGGGCGTCCCCCATGCGGCCGAGCCGTTCGATGATGCGGGCCGGCTTGAGGCCGAGGCGGTGGTGGGGCAGGGGCTCGGCCAGCACGATCTCGCCCGCCTCGGCGCCGGCGGATTCGCCCGTCGGAACGATCCATTCGGCTTTGGCGCGCCGGTCTGTGGGGACGATCCGGCCTTCGCGCGCGGAACCTGGTGCACCAGGGTGGAACACGCCGAGCACCCGGGCAGGGGTTTCGCTGAGGCGCTTGATCGTGTGGCCCTCATAGCGGCCGGGACCGGCGGGGCGCAGCCGGGCCAGCACTCGCTCGCCGGGCGCGAGGGCAGGGCGGCCGCGCGGTTCGGGCGCCATCAGGATGCGCGGCGGCGGTCCGTCGTCGTCCCACTGCACCGGGCGAGCGAGGGCGTCGCCGTCCGGGTCCGTGCCGGTGACCAGCACGATGGCGGTTTCGGGCAGGCGGCCGGGACGGTTACGGCTGGGGGGCTTCACGGTCTGCCATCCGTTGGGTCCCCGGGCCGGGGCAGTTCTGCGGCACGCCACGGTTGCGGATCATTCACGGATGGCCCGCGAGGTCGCGGTCAGCCCGATCGCCAGCGCCACCTGTCGGCGTATGGTGTCGAGCTGCTGCGGCGAAATGGCGGACCGCGTCGGGGCGAGCCGCGCTGCCGAGGTGGTCGCCACGCAATGCGACAACGCCCAGCAGCGTTTCGTGCATCCGTTCTCCGGCGTGGGGTCGATCGCAATCGCCAGGTCGGGGATGGCCAGCCGCCCGTCCTCGGTCAGCGGCACCAGAATGACATTGGGATAGGACGGTCCGAACAGCGCGTCATCCTCGATGACGACCGCCGGGCGCAGCTTGTTCGGCTCCTTGGGCAGCGCGTCGCGCCAATCGGCCACGACGATCTGCCCGGCGCGGAACCGGCCCAAGCGTCAGTCGCGGTCAGGCGTTGGCCCGGGAGGGGTCAGCAACGTGCCCCAGTCTTCATAGAAGCCGCGCGCCTCTTCGGACTGGGCCACATAGGCGCCGACCGCCTCGCTTTGATCGCGGATGCGGGAGCGCCGGACCCGCTCCGCCGCTTCCGAGGCGACCAGCCGCAAATAGCTGGACAATCCCATCTGGCGGTGCCGAGCCTCCTGCTCGAGCACTTGCTTGACGTCTTCATCCAGGCGGACAGATACGGGCATGATCACGGTCTCTGTAGTACACAGACGTAGTTAGACCTGAGCTACGCAAATTTCAAGCCCAATCCGGTCCCAGGGCGTCCTGCCGTCGCGGCGGCACCTGCGCGGCTACGCTCCGCGATCCAGCGGGGTGCCCATCGCCGCCCGAGCCTCCTGCGCCTTCGCCGGCCCGCGCAGAAAGCGCGCGACCGCCACAGCGGCGACCACCCCGATCACCGCCCCCGTCGGATAAACCCAATAGGTCGTCAGATCGCCGCGGGCGATATCCGGCCCGAACGCCCGTGCCGGATTGAACGCCGCCCCATCGGTACGGGCCGCCCATGGTTCCGATCGCCATCACATACGCACCGACCGCGATCGGCACGAAACTTCCATTCAGCTTCGGTCCGTTCGCCATGCTCAGGACCAACAGCACCATGCCGAACGTCATGATCGCCTCGAACGCCACCGCCTGCCAAAACTGGCCCGGTTGCGGGATAGTCGCGGCGAGGTTCCCGCCATGTCCGAACAGCGATGCCGCCACCAACGACCCCAACGCCGCCGCCGAGAACTGCACCACGAAATACGCCAGCGCCATCGGCCAGCCCATGTCACCGCGCAGCGTGAACGCCAGCGTCATCGCCGGATTGAAGTGCGCCGAGATGTCGCCAAGAAAATACACCGCCGCCACCAGCCACAGTGCGGACTCGGCCGACAGGATGAACGCGTATTGATAGGGCGCCAGCGAGGCGCCGCCATACCCGGCCAGGATCGCCGCGCCACCCGACAGCACGAAGGTCAGTCCGGACGTCCCGATCACTTCCGAAACCAGCCGCCGCGCCCGGTGATCGTCGCTCGTCCAGTCGGCGGAGAACCGCTGACCGACCTGCATCGCCAGTGCGCGGCGCCCGATCTCCGGTTCGGGTTCGTTCATTGATCACGCCACATACGGCGTCACCATTTTCGCCGGATCCACCACCTTGTCGAACTCCGCTTCGGTCACGAAGCCCAGCTTCAGCGCCGCCTCTTTCAGCGTAAGGTCATGGTCCATCGCTTCATGCGCGATCTTTGACGCCTTGTCGTACCCGATCACCGGCGACAGCGCCGTCACCAGCATCAGCGAACGCTCGACATACTCGTTGATCTTCTTCAGGTTCGGCTGCGTCCCTTCAACCAGGAATTTGCGGAAATTCGTGCAGCCATCCGTCATGATCGTGATCGAGTGGGTAACGTTGAAGATGATCAGCGGCTTATAGACATTCATCTCCAGATACCCGCCGGCGCCGCCGAACCCGACGGCGACATCGTTCGCCATCACCTGCACCGCGATCATCGTCAGCGCCTCGGCCTGGGTCGGGTTGACCTTGCCCGGCATGATCGAGGAGCCGGGCTCGTTCTCCGGGATCATCAGTTCGGCAAAGCCGGCGCGCGGCCCGCACGACATCAGCCTGATGTCGTTGGCAATTTTATACAGCGACACCGCCAGCGTGCGCATCGTGCCCGACGCTTGCACCAGCGCGTCATGCGCGCCCTGAACGGTGAACTTGTTGGGCGCGGTGACGAACGGCAGTCCGGTCAGTTTGGCGATCTCCGCCGCCGCCGCCTCCGCAAACCCCGGCGCCGAGTTGATCCCCGTCCCGACCGCCGTTCCGCCCAGCGCCAATTGGTAGAGCCCGTCCAGCGACGTCTCCATCCGTACCAGATTATCGGCCAGCACCCCGGCATAGCCCGACCATTCCTGGCCCAGGGTCAGCGGCGTGGCATCCTGCATGTGCGTGCGACCGATCTTGATGATGTCCTTCCATGCCTTGGCCTTCGCGGCAATCGAATCGTGCAGCGCCTGCACCGCCGGTATCAGCCGGGACTTCATGTTGACCGCCGCCGCCATGTACATCGCCGAGGGAAACGTGTCGTTCGATGACTGCGCCATGTTGACATGGTCGTTCGGATGCACCGGCGCCTTGCTGCCGAGCGGGGTTCCCGCAAGCTGGCAGCAGCGGTTGGAGATCACCTCGTTGACGTTCATGTTGAACTGCGTGCCGCTGCCGGTCATCCATACATGCAGCGGGAACATGTCGTGGTGCTGCCCGGCGAGGATCTCGTCGCACACCTGCACGATCAGCTTGTATTGCTGCTCGCCCAGCCGCTTGTCGTTGAAATTGGCGATCGCCGCCGCCTTTTTCAGGGTTGCATAAGAAGTGATCATCTCGCGCGGGATCAGATCCTTGCCGATGCTGAAATGCTCGAGCGAGCGCTGAGTCTGCGCGCCCCATAATTTGTCGGCCGACACTTCGACCAGCCCGAGACTATCGGTTTCCTGGCGCATGGCGGTCATCTGATGTCCTCCGATGGGGGCTGCGCGGTCGCGTCGCTTCGGAAATCCGGCCGTTGGTCTCCTGTGCGCGCGGCCTGGTCTGCCGGACCCTGACCGATACGATGATACTCGGTTCGGGAACTTTGGGTAGGGCCGAAACGCTTCGTTTTTTCCGTCGGGTGGTCGCCTCCGCCGCATCTTGTGCCAGGGTGCGATCTTGCAGTCCTCAATCCGGAGCCGTCCATGACCGAGATTAAGCGCTCGGCAGATCCACAGAACCGGGGTAGGGCGGTAGAGGCTTCAAGACCGCGGTTGTCCGTCGGGGTCAACCGACCGAACCCATCTGAGCCAGTGGCCGGGTGGTCGTCACGAATCAGGCGGACGCATCGGCCGCAATCGCACCAGATCAGAAAATCTCTCCCCGCGACACCTTGCACCGAAAGGGCCGTCCACACACGTCGCACGATTTGCACTGAAAACTTTCGCGAGCCATAGTCATGTCCGACTTACGCCCTGCCGGCGCGGCGCCACCGCCTGAGCCCATCGTCCAGGCCGCGGCTCCCGATGCATCGAAGGCGATGACGCTGTTCGTAATGGTCGTCGTCACCCTGTACTTCGGCAAAGCCGTCCTGATGCCGATCACACTGGCGCTGCTGCTGGCGTTTCTGCTCGCCCCGCTGGTGGCGTTCTTGCGCCGGCTTCACCTGGGACGGGTGCCCTCCGTGCTGATCGGCGTGATCGTTGCGATCGGGGTTATCTTCGCCATCGGCGCGGTGATCGGAACCCAGATCGCTGAGCTCACCAGGGACCTGCCGCACTACGCCCCCGCCATCGAGGCGAAGGTGAACAAGGTCCGCGCCTACACGGTCGGGCGGATCACCGAACTGGCTGATCAGGTCGGTGCCCGCGGGAGCGGGACGCGCGCAACTGGCGCCACGCCCGCCGTCGGGACCTCCGGCGCACGGCAATCGGGCGCCCCGGCGGCCTCAGCGGCACCGCCATCGGGATCGCCGCAATCGGGGTCACCGCCGTCGGGATCAACCGTGCTGGCCCTCGGCGAACGCTATCTGTCGCCGGTACTGTCGCCGCTGGGGACGCTCGGCATCGTCTTCATCGTCGCCGTGTTCGCTCTGCTGCAGCAGGAGGATCTGCGCGATCGACTGATCCGGCTGCTCGGTTCGGACGACCTGCACCGCACCACGGTGGCGATCGATGACGGGGCGCGGCGGCTGAGCAAGTATTTCGTGACCCAGCTCAGCATCAACACCGCCTTCGGTATCGTCATCGGCATCGGTCTGCTGGTGATCGGCGTGCCGAACCCGATCCTGTTCGGGATCCTGTCTGCCTTGCTCCGCTTCGTGCCCTATGTCGGATCGCTGATATCGGCCGTGCTGCCGATGGCGCTGGCGGCCGCCGTGGAGCCTGGCTGGTCAATGGTGCTGTGGACCGCCGGGCTTTACCTGGTGGTCGAATCCCTGACCGGCCAGATCATCGAGCCCATGGTGTACGGCCACAGCACCGGCCTGTCGCCGTTCTCGGTCGTGGTCGCGGCGATCTTCTGGTCGTGGCTGTGGGGACCGATCGGACTGATCCTTTCGACCCCGCTCACGCTGTGTCTCGTTGTCATGGGACGGCACGTCAAGCGGCTGGAATTTCTGGACGTGATGCTGGGCGACCGCGCGGCGCTGACCCCGGTCGAGAGCTTCTATCAGCGCGTCCTGGCCGGTGATGCCGACGAGGCGCAGGACCACGCCGAATTGCTGCTGAAGGAACGCTCGCTCTCGACCTACTACGATGAGGTCGCCCTGAAAGCCTTGCAGTTGGCCGCCAGCGACGCCCAGCGCGGCGTGCTGAAGCAGGACCAGCTCGATCGGGTGAAGAACACCATCAAGGTCCTGGTGCGCGGGCTGCAGGATCACGATGACAGGCAGCCGTCCGCCCGCGAGTCGGACAACAATGCTGTCGAACCGCCGGAAGATGAGCGCGACCTGCCACGGAACCCGCAACCGCTGGGCGTGGTGCCGGAAGCGGACGGGGCCACACCCTGGGCGGAGGGAAGCCCCGTCATGTGCATCGCCGGACGCGGGCCATTGGACGAGGCGGCGTCGGCGATGCTGGTCCAACTGCTGGGCAAGCACGGAATTGGGGGACGCCTGGTCGCCCACGATGACGTTTCGCGGGAGCGGATCGAGGCGTTGGATATCACCGGCGTGAAGATGGCCTGCATTTCCTATCTCGATATCAGCGGCAGCCCGGCGCATCTGCGTTACCTGTTGCAGCGGCTGCGCCGGCGGCTGCCCGACGGCACGCCTGTCCTGGTCGGTCTGTGGCCGGTCGAGGACTCGGCGCTGAAGGATACGCAGCTCAAGGCCGAGGTCGGGGCTGACTACTTTACCAGCTCGCTTGCCGAGGCGGTGTCGTGCTGTGCCGCGGCGGCCGTTCGGGCCGGAGGCAATGCGCCGAAATCGCGAGCCGCCTGATGGTCAGCGTCGCAGCAGGCTCATCATCAGGATGAACAGCAGCAGGGCGGCGCCCTGAAGAATGACCCGCCAGCGCATGAGCTGATTGGCCCGAGCCGGGTCGCCGCCGCGGGCGAGACCGATCAGTCCGGCGAACAGCACCCCCAAGGTCGCCAGCATCAGCAGGGCGACCGGTATGATGAGAAAGCGCATCTGACCCACCTGGGCTTGACGGTGGGACGATAGACCTTTGTTGCCGCGATTTCATCCAGCCGCTGTTCCGCGAAAAACCCGGCAAGGGCGCGTGCACGTCGCTGATTTCGAGTCTCAAACTATTGATCAGTCTCCCTGGATGCGCATTTATTATTGCATTGCGAATCCATGCCAGACGAGCAGGTCGGTTGCGGCCCCGCCAGCGGCGCCTGTCGCTTCTCGGGGAAAATCTTGGTGCAGCCCGCCAGCCGGAGCTGGTCACGCTGCGCGGCAAGGGTCTGGCCGTAGGTGCTGACGCGGGCATAGCCGATAGGGCGATTTTGCGGGTTCTTTTCGGTCATATCTTACGGAACGCGCAAACCATTGAAATGTCAAGGGCGCGGGAAATGCCCGAAAGTCTTGAATTATGAGAGGGCAGCACTGGGTGCTGGCGGGAGCACTTCCAGCTGACCTACTGCGGTGGCCCCTCCTCCCTTACTAAGCCGAGCGTACGACGAGTGCGCCATGCGACGGGTGGTCATGCTCGCGCACGCGCAGCGGCTTCAGCACGAAGAGCGCCAGTGCGACCACGACGAAATTGGCGATCGCCGTGATCACAAAGACGGTGTGCCAGGTTCCGGTATACGCCTTAAGCACGTTGGCGAGCGGAACCAGGAAGGCGGACACGCCCTTCGCGGTATACAGAAAGCTGAGATTCGTGGTTGCGTATTTTGGACCGAAACTGTCGGTGCAGGTCGAGGGGAACAGGCTGAAGATTTCGCCCCAAGTGAAGAAGATCAGTCCGGCGAACAGAACGAACAACCATGGACTGTGTCCCAAGGCACCGAGCAGCCAGTAGGCCACGCCGCCGATGCCGAAGGCGAGCGCCATCGTGTTCTCGCGCCCGATATTGTCCGACACCCAACCAAAGAAGGGCCGGGCCGCCCCATTCATAGCGTTGTCGAACAGCAATGCGATGGTGAGGGTCGAGCCGCCGAGGAAGATGACTGCGTTGGCAACGCCATAGCTGCGCGCGATCAGCGCAATCTGCGCAACTGCCATCAGGCCGCTCGCCGAGATCAGGATGAACATAATGTAGAGCAGCCAGAAGGTGGTCGTGGAGAGCATCTCGGATGGCCGATAGCTGCGCGTCGATTGCTGCAGATTGAGGTTTGCGACCGCGACGGGCGCTTCGTCGGGAAGTGGCGCCCGCAGCCACCAGGCGAGGATGAAGGTACAGATGCCCTGAACGAGGCCGAACCAGAAGAAGGCCGTCGCATAGCCGTCCGCAGCGATCACGAGGCGAATCGGAATGACGGTGATGACAGCACCGGCGCCGAATCCGGCCGCAGTCAGCCCAACCGCGAGGCCGCGCCGGTCCGCAAACCACTTAACCGCATTGCCGATGCAGGTGGTGTAGATCGCGCCCGCACCGGCGCCTGAAAGCGCCGCGCCGAGATAAAGTATCCCGAGCGAACCCGCTGTCGAGTTGATGACCCATGCGACCGCCACCAGAATGGCGCCTACGGCGACCACCAGCTTGGGCCCGCGAGTCGGTCCGAGCGAGTCGGCGATCCAGCCAGCGATCGGTGTGAGCCAGGTCTCGAGTGCTACGAAGATGCTGAAGGCCAACTGGATGCCCGCCAACGACCACGGATGGGCGGCGGCCATGGGATGGACGAACAGCGTCCAGCCATACTGAAAGTTGGCAATCAGCACCATGCAAATGATGCCGATGATCAGCTGGGCCCAACCATTCGTTGGAACCTCGCTGCTGATCGGCCCGCTGCTGGTGGTTGATGTGTTCATGACTTTTCTCTCCTCCCTTCCTACGCGCCGGGCGCCGAGTTCCGTCCTCTGACGCTAAGTACGGATGATCGCCAGCCGATTGGTCCCGATGGCGCGCTCAAATGCGGCCCGCTGATCCGCCCGCAGCATTCGGCCTCCGACCGTCCTAGCCGCGCGTGCCGTCCTGGAGGCATCCTTTGCTTCGCCCTTTCTCCGGCGGCGATTTGGCGAGGTTCCGCGTTGTAGAACCGGACGGTTTCCGGAGCCATGTCCCCTCCGCTTCCGTTTTCGTCCGGCATGGCCGTTGCTGCCTCCATGTTGACCTCTATCGTCGCGGCCATGGTGCCGCCGCGTGGCGAACAACGAAAATGCTTCACCTTCTGAGCGGCCCGGGTGTACCGGTCGGTATCAAGGTTGCCTGGAACGAGAAATCGGATGCGGCGATCGCCACACGTTCGCGATAGGATTTTGCCCCGCCGGGGAGTTGACCGCGCAACGCACCTCGTGGTCGTACTCGGCGCAATGATACCACCGGTTCCAGTGCCGCGCGACCCCTCTCCCCAGCCCCCTCCCACAAGCGGAGGGGGTTCGCGGCGTGACTCCCAGGGGGAAAGGGTGCCGTGCCCGTGCCTAGGATTGATCGCCCTGGCACTCATGCTCGGAGTCTCATGGCAATCGCTTGCGGCCTCCCCACCCGCACCCCCGGCACTGACCGCCGCACAGGCGCAGCAGGCGCTGGAGGTGCTGAACGACCCGCAGAAGCGCGCGCAAGTCGCGGACACGCTCGAGGCAGTCGTGAAAGCCGAGGGCGTTAGGCCGGCGTCCCCGACGCAAGCGGCGGTTCCGCCGGCAGCTTCCGGCACCGCAGCCCCGGCCACAAAAATCCCAGCCGCAACACCGCGGGCCGCGGAAGCGGCGAAGGTGTCCCTGGCCCCGGACAGCCTGGGCGCCGCCTTGCTGGTGGGGGCCTCCGGGTTCGTCGGCCAGATCTCCGCCCAGGCGGTCCGCACGGCGCAAGCGATCCAGGGTTTCCCGCTGCTCTGGGGGTGGATCGTGGTGATCGCCACCAACCCGATGGCGCACACCTTGCTGCGTGCGGCCGCCTGGCGCGTCGCCATCGCCTTCGCCTGCGGCCTTGCTCTGGAGTTCGGAATTCGCCGACTGCTCCGGCGCCCCATCCTGATCCTGGAGGGCCGGCCGGCCAAAGGGGAGCCCGCTCCGCCGCCCGCCGGCATCGACGCTGCCGAAGAACGCGCCGAAGCCGGCGAGACCGAAATGCCACGGCACCGGCGCATCGCCGCGCTGACGCTGCTGCGTCGGCTGCCGCTGGTATTCCTGCGATTCCTGCTGGACCTGCTGCCGGTGCTTGGCTTCGCGATCGGCGGCCACGTGGTTGCCGGCACATCGGTCGGCGGCTCCGAGCAGACCCGGCTGATCGTCCTGGCGATGGTCGATGCCTACGCATTCTGCAGCGCGATCATCTGTTTCGCCCGCATGATGCTGTCGCCGGATCTCCCCAAGCTGCGGCTGGTGCGGATCTCGGATGCCAGCGCTCGCTGGGCGACACGCTGGATTCGCGGCCTCGCCGTGGTGGGGGTATTCGGCTACGCGATTGCCGAGGTCGGGCTGCTGCTCGGCATGTCGGCGCCGGCGCATGACGGGCTGCTGAAGATCGCTGCCCTGATCAACCACATCTTCCTGGCGATCATGGTGGTGCAGAAGCGCCGGGCGGTGATGCGCCGCATCCGCGCGCCCGCCGGCGCAACCGGCGTCACGGCGCGGCTGCGCAACGCGATCGCCCCGGTCTGGCACTGGGTCGCGCTGTTCTTCCTGGCCGCGCTCTGGTTCGTCTGGGCCGTGGAGGTCCGCAACGGCGTCGCCAAGGTGATGCATTTCTTCGTGGCGCTGGTCGTCGTGGCGGTCGCGGCGCGACTGGTCGGCATCGTGCTGCTCGGCTCGCTGGACCGCATGCTGCGCGTCGGGCCTGAGCTGGCCGAGCGCTATCCCGGCCTGGATACCAGGCTGCGCGCCTATTACCCGACGATGCAAAGTGTGATCCGCGGCATCATCTATTTTGGCGCTGCCCTCGTGCTGCTGGAACTTTGGGGCGTGTCGCTGTTCGGATGGCTCATCGGAAGCTACCTGGGCCGCCGGGTTGTCGGCGGACTGGGAACGATGGTGCTGACGATGGTGCTTGCATTGCTGGTCTGGGAGGGCGCGAACGCGGCGATCCAGGCACATCTCGCGCGGCTGGCCCGCGACCAGCAGGCGACCCGCTCGGCCCGGCTGCGCACCTTGCTGCCGCTGCTGCGCACCGCGCTGCTGGTGGTCATTGTGGTGATCGCCGGGCTGGCCGTGCTGTCGCAGATCGGGCTGAACATCGGCCCGCTGCTGGCTGGCGCCGGCATCATCGGCGTGGCGATCGGCTTCGGCTCGCAGAAGCTGGTGCAGGACCTGATCACCGGCATATTCCTGCTGCTGGAGAATGCCATGCAGGTGGGCGACTGGGTGACGGTGTCCGGGTTGTCCGGCTCGGTGGAGAACCTGTCGGTCCGCACCATCCGGTTGCGCGCCGGGGACGGATCGGTCCACATCATTCCGTTCAGTTCGGTGACCAGCGTGACCAACACAAATCGCGGGCTTGGCAACGCGGCGGTGAGCGTCACCGTTTCCTATAGTGAAGACACCGACCGGGTCGGCCGCCTGTTGACGGAGATTGCCGCCGGGATGCGCAAGGAGCCGGAGTATTCCGGAAGGATGCTGACCGATCTGCAGCTTTGGGGGGTGGACAAGGTGGACGGCGCCTCGGTGACGCTGACCGGGCAGATCCCGTGCACCGATGCCGGCCGCTGGCCGGTGCAGCGGGAGTTCAACCGGCGGGTGAAGCTGCGCTTCCAGGAGATGGGGATTGCCATATGGAACCCTGCACAGACGTTTATCGTCCCGCCGGCCGCGGTCGCCGGCCGGCCGGCCATAGCTCCACCGCGGGAGGCGGCAGCCGAATGAGCGGATTGAGCACTCTGGCGGACACCGTGCAGGCCGCCGGCTACGCATTCGTGCGCGGGCCGGCAATGCGCGTGGTTCTGCTGCAGCACGGCCCGCTGGCCGACTGGGATGCTTTCGCGGCGAGCTGGAACGATCTGGGCCTTGACACCTACATGGCCGATGGAGGGCGCTATCGGAAGCGGCGCCACGCTGCCTTTGCCGCCGACGCGGGCGGCATCCGCCGCAAGCCGCATCAGCCGCATTACCAGAGCCGCGACTACAACCGGCTGAACGGCGGGGTTGCCCGTTGGTTCGATCCGGTGCTGCCGGAGATCGGCGCCGGCCCCAGCATGACCACGATCCTGCTGACCTGCCGCACGCTGTTCGACGCGCTGACGCCGTCTCCGGTGTGGCACATCGAAGTGCACCAGTTCCGCATTGAGGCGCGCGCGGACCAGGCTGGCCAGCCCACCCCGGAGGGCACCCACCAGGACGGCGTGGATCATGTGCTGGTGCTGCTGATCCGACGGCAGAACATCCGCAGCGGCGTCACCACTGTGACGGATCTTGCACGCAACAAGTTGGGCAGTTTCACCCTGACGGAACCCTGCGACGCCGCGCTGGTGGACGACAACCGCGTGATGCACGGCGTTACGCCGGTAGAACCGATCGATCCGTCGGTCCCCGGCTCTCGCGACGTCCTGGTCGTGACATTCCGCCGAGAGTGAAGGCTTCCAAGGGCAATGCCCTTGGCGGGGGGGTGCAGGGGGGCAGCGCCCCGCTGGCGTGTTGACTGGTGCGTATAGTCGCCGGCGCGTGGCGCGGTCGTCGCCTGATCGTGCCCTCCGGCATGGCGACGCGGCCAACGTCTGACCGCGCACGGCAGGCGCTATTCGATATGCTGTTGCACGCGCCCTGGGTTGGCCGCGATGTCTTCGACGGCGCGCACGTGTTGGATGCGTTCGCGGGGACCGGTGCGCTGGGCCTGGAGGCGCTCTCGCGCGGCGCGGCGCACGTCACGTTCATGGAGCAGGACCGATCGGCATTGGCGGCGCTGCGCACCAACATTGCGGCGTGCTCGGCGGAGCGTGTTTGCACGGTGCTGGCCGGCGATGCGCTGAACTCGCTGTCGGGCGGTCCTTGCGGCGTGGTGTTTCTTGACCCGCCATATGGGCTGCGGCTGGTGAGTAAGGCGCTGAATGCGCTGGCGGCGCGCGGCTGGATTGCCGCATCGACGCTGATCGTAGCGGAGACCGCGGGTAACGAGTTGGCTGACGCGCGGATGCCGCTGCTGACCGAGCGGCGGTACGGTGCGGCGCGCATCAGCGTCTGGCGGGCAATCGAAGACGTGCAACGAACGCCATGAGGAAGACTATCACACCCGCCGGGCCGGATGACTGCGGTTCCCGACTTCCCTCTTGTCGCGGGACCTCTTGTCGCAGGGCGGGGGAGGACGGCGTGCAAGTCAGCAAGAAAGCAAGTTGTTTACGCAGATTTTCAGGAGATGAACGCGGATGCACGCAGATGGCTTTGGATCACAGGCGGGCGGGCACGCACAAGCGGGCGTATTGATGCCCTGGACCGATCGTTCAACCGATTTCCATCTGCGTCCATCAGCGTTCATCTCCTGAAAATCTGCGTAAAACCTTTCTTTCCTATACGTTATGGACAACCGTGCAGAGATTGCGCCGGCCATGACGCTGGAAGATTGCGTCCAGCCGGGCAACGGTCGATCTTCTTGCCGGCCGATATTACTTCGCATCCGATGGCCCGGTCATTTGCATTGTTTCGATATCTTCCGCGGGTTCGGCTCCCCGGAAAAGCGCGATTCCACGGCGGTTCCGGTGTTGCGTAAGGCAGCATGGATTCCCGCGTTCGCGGGAATTACGGGGTCGAGGAGTCGATTCGTTCGGCGTCTGGTCTCACCCGACCTGGAACACGCGCATCGCCTCATCGCCGTAATGGTTGATCACCTTCACCGCGATGCGGCCGGATTTTGGAGGCGGGAAAGGGCGCCTTTCGGTGCTATACAGCGCGGACCAGGCGTCTTCATCGATGTCGGCTTTCAGGGCGGATTTCAGCCTCTCGAAAGGGTCCTTGCCGCCGAGGAAATGGGCGTGGCGGACGAAGAAGCTGTCGCCGTCGTAGTCGGTATCGACGAACCAGCAGGCGACATCGTCTTCCACCTTGCCGGAGGACCGCACTTCGCCGGTGGTGGGGTCGAAGATGTCCACCCCGCGAAGCTGCACGATGCAGGCGCCGGCAGCATCGCGGTGCAGTGCGATGTCGGGTTCGCCGAACACCACGAACAGATTGCCGCCGCCGGGCTTGTAGGCATCGGCGGCGTGCAGTTCCTGGCTCATGCGCGCTTTCAGCACGATCAGGCGGCCGAGGTTCATGGTGGTCTCGCCGACCTGGGGATCGAAGGCGAAGCCGCAGACCACCATGGCGTCGGCCCAGTCGCGGCATTCGCGTGCGGCTTCGCGCACCAGTTCCTGACCGACCGTGCCGTATTCCGGGCCGATGACGATGGCGGCGCGTTTCTGCTGGCCGGATTCTTCGTAGGTGGCCTCGGCGGCGACGTAGCCTTTGCCGGGCCAGGGACGGATGGTGGCGAAGCTGAGGCGCTCGTTCTTGCGGGTGTTCTGCACGCCGGCTTTGGCGAGATTGTCCAGCACGGCGGTAACGAAATCATCGCTGCCGTTGCCGCGGGAAGAACCCCCTCTCCCGCTTGCGGGAGAGGGTTGGGGTGAGGGCTTCCCCTTCACCGGCATTTCCGCCCCCAGCGCTTCCAGCAGCGCGACATCGTCTTCCTCATCCGTGGGCAGGACGCGATGCGGTGAAAGGCTTTCTACCGTGAACGGACCGGTGACGCGGACGGTCGATTTCTTCTGATACGGTCTGTCGTGCAGGTATTCGGTGTCGGCGTTGCGGGCGATGGAGGCGTCCATCTCCGTCTGCCGCTCACGCCGGGCGTTCCAGAAAGCGACGTGGGCCTGCCGGGCGGTGGCTTGTGCGTCTTCGGGCAGTGTGCGGGGCACCTGCCATTCTTCATGCGCGGTGCCGAGGGCGGCATTCAGCGCGGCGCGGGCGGCGTCGAGTGCCGGTTGCCATTTGTCGTGGATGACGTCGATCTCGGCGTTGTTGGCGATTGTTGCAGGAGAAATCCGCGGCAGCCGCTCAAGAACAAAGCCCTGCCGGATGTCCCTGGAGAATGGTCCGTCGGCGTGATCGTGGCCGGTGACCTCCTCTTCTTTGGCCGCGCCCTCCCTACTGTCGCGAAGGAGATGCGCGCGATGCCGTGCGGCCATCAGGCGAGTACGCGCAAGCGCAAGGGCAACCCGAGAGGTATCGATAGTAATCCATCGGCGTCCCCAGGCTTCGGCAACCAAAGCTGTCGTGCCAGAGCCGCATGTCGGATCGAGCACGAGATCTCCAGGATCTGTTGTCATCCACAGGCAGCGCTCGACTATTAGCGCAGATGTCTGAACCACGTAAACCTTGCCGCCACTACCGGCCGTATCATTCCAGATATTCGTCAACGGGTTGGCGGCAAAATCGTCAAGGTAGCGCGCAAAGCGAACCGTACGTCCGGGTGCTCGGACACGACCAGATCGTGCCAGACGTCCCAATCCCGCTAGGCTGTAGGTCCAAAATCGGGTACCAGGCGTAAAGACTCTCCCATCAAATCTGAATTCAAAATATCCGGGCGGTTTTGCTGACGTCAGAGAAGTAAGTTGAAACCAACGGCCATCTTCATCGTGCTGATCGTAGCGTTCCCCACTGCCTGCCCCCACGCCTTGCGTCATCGGGGTGAACAGTGGTCGAACTTTTCCTGCCGCGAACGCACGCTCTTGGTCCTTGGCATACCAGACAAGGAAATCGGCCACGTTCCCAATCATGTCTCCAGGTTGGGAGCCGGTTTTCTGGATTGCGATGAGTGATAGACCGTTTTCAGCTCCAAACACTTCGTCCATAAGAGCACGCACTCTGTGGACATTTTCATCCCCAATCTGAACGAAAATGCTTCCGCTCTCCGCCAACAACTCCCTCGCCACCACCAACCGGTCCCGCAGATACGACAAATACGTATGCACCCCATCCTTCCACGTATCGCGAAACGCCTTGATCTGCTCCGGCTCGCGGCTCAGCCCCTCCGCCTTGCCTTCCTTCACGTCGCGCGACCGCGTGCTCGGCTGCCAGTTGCTCGCGAAACGAATCCCGTAAGGCGGGTCCAGGTAGATCATCTGCACCTGGCCGCGCAGTCCTTCCTTCTCCGCCAGGCTGTTCATCACCAGCAGCGAGTCCCCCAGGATCATCCGGTTCGACCAGTTCTCCGCGTGTTCGTAAAATTCCAGCTTGGTCTCCGGATCGGCGATCCGGTCGAAGCCGCCGAACAGATCGGCTTGCGGCTCGGTGCCCGCCGCCACCCGCCTGAGGTCGCGGATCAGCGCCTCCGGCAGCAGCTTTTCCTGGATGTAGATCGGCACCGTCGGCACGCTCAGCGCAACGGCGTCCAGCGCATCCTTGCCGCGCCAGACAAGCTGCGGATCGAGATCCGGGTTGCGCGGATACAGCATCGGCGGCGCCGCGTTCTCCGCGTCCGCCATCAGCGAGGATGTCTCGGCGGTCGGGATGTTCCGGCGGGTCACGTCGGCCGGGTGGCGCAGCGTTTCCACCTCTGTCGCGGGCGCGATCGTCTCGGTCTTCTTCCTGGGCGGCATCAGTCAGTGGCTCCGGATAAACCAGCGGTCAGTGCAAATGCCGCCGCCTTCGCCGGCCGTCCGGCGAGGTGGTCGCGAATCGCGGCGTCAACGCCATACGGCCCATCGAGACGCAGGAAATCCCACCGCCCATAACGCCGCGCGCCATTCACCGCCGGCACCCAGAGCGCGCGCATGGTGTCGTGCTTGGCGTCGTCCTGTGCGTCGCGCTCGCCCTTCACTTCCAGCACCAGATGCAACGGATCGTCCGGCCCGGCGCCGTCGTCCAGCACGGCGATGAAGTCCGGGCGGTACTGGTGGTCCTGCCCGCCATGTTCGTACGGCACCTCGAAGCCCAACCGGTCGTTCTTCACGTAGCGGAGCACTTCCGGCATCGCCTCCAACTGCTGGGCGCACGCGGCTTCCCAGTTGCCATCGCAGACAACAAGGTTGATCTGACAACGCATCGGATCGGTTGTCCAGAAATTCGCCTTCGTCGTGCTGAAGCCGACGTAACGGCTGCTGCCTTCCTGATTGTACGGGTCCATGATCGGCCGCAGCACGCTTTCGCCGGCCGGGTCCGGAATGCAGGCGCGGTAGATGCGCTCGGCCGCCTTGTCGCCCACGTCGCGCCACAGCAGATACGCGGGGAACGTGCCGCCGACGCAGCTCAGGCACTCCGTCATCCATCGCCGGGTGATCGCCAGCAGACAGGGGAACAGCCAAGGTTTGCGGTCGCCCTCGGAATCCCTGAACCACCGCTCCAGCGTGTAGCCGGCGAGGTGGAAGGCAATCGCCGCCTCGCGCTGTCCCTTCAGTTCGTCCAGCGACAGCTTGATGTTCTCGCCGACGAAGGGCGCGTTGATGGCATCGGGCGGAGCCATTTCGGGCGTCACCGACAGCCGGCTTTCCGGCGTGAAACTCGCGGTCAGCCGTCCGGGCGGTAGCACGACACGGTAGCCGAGCACGCGAGGGAAGCGGATTTCCAGCGCCGCCCGCGCCGGCAGCACGGCTTCCACGCGGGTGGTGGGCTTCGGCGGCTTGTAGTCGGATGCCGAGTTGGCGGGCACGAACGAGAAGGGGATGCCGAGCACGTCGGCGTATTCGGGTTCGAACATCGTCTTGTCCGGCTCGATCGGGTCGTAGGACACCCGGCGCAGCGCCCGGCCGATCACCTGTTCGCACAGAAGCTGCGTGCCGAAGGCGCGGACGCCGAGCACATGCGTGACCGTTCGCGCGTCCCACCCTTCGGTCAGCATGGAGACGGAGACGACGCAGCGGATTTGCTCGCCGAGGCGGCCCGGCTGACCGACGGTATTCATGACCTCGCGCAGCAGGTCGGATTCGGCGATCTTGTCGGCCTCGGCGTGGCGGCCACGCGCGCGCAGGTCGCGCTTGAACGCGTCGATCTCGGGGGCGGCGAGTTTGCGGAAGCTGTCGGACAACGGTTCGCCGGATTCGAGTTCTTCGCTGTCGATCAGGATGGTGACGGGGCGTTGCGCCATGCGGCGCTGTCCGGGGCCGCCGTCTTCGATGTTGGAGAACAGGGGCAGCTTGCCGGGAACGAGTGTCTTGGTTTCGCCCTCACCCCGACCCTCTCCCGCAAGCGAGAGGGGCGCCGCCCGCGCGGCCCCCGCTTCCCGTAGGAAGGTGTCCGCTTCCCCCTCTCCCTTTGGGGAGGGTTGGGTGGGGGGAAACCGGCGATCCAGTCGAAGACCAGCTTGGACGTCGCGGTGTTGTTGCAGACGACAATGAACACGGGTGGCGTCTGGCCGCCCTTCGCCTGCCAGTTGGCGAATACCTTGGCATAATGGCCATACAAAGCCTGCAAAGCGCCGACGAGCTGGCTCGGCAGTTGTTCCGGGTCCAGCGCTCTGGCCTGCTTGCCGCGGCCGGCCTTGGGCAGCCGGTCGCGGACGTGCCTATAGACGTGCCGATAGATCGGCTCGTCGGCGCCGGGCAGGTCCTGCACCGGTACGCGGGGCACCTTGACGATGCCGGATTCGATCGCGTCGATCAGCGAGAAATCGGACACCACCCAGGGAAACAGCGTGCCCTCCGGATAACCGGAGCCGCGCAGGAAGAACGGCGTGGCCGACAGATCATAGACCTGCACGGGCTTTTTCGCCACGCGCTGCAACACCTCGATGCCGCTGATCCACAGCCGCGCGGCGGCGTTGTTCTGTTTCGCTTCGGCGCGACCCTCGGCATCCAGCTTGTCGCCGTCCTGCACTTTCTCCCGGTAGCAATGGTGGGCTTCGTCGTTCAGCACCAGGATTCGCCGGCGGCCGAGCAGTTCGCCGCAGACGCGCTGGATCATCTGGCCGTCGGTTTCCAGCGTCACCACCGGGCCGTCACGGCCGCCGAGGACTGCCTTCGCCAGCTTCGGCGCCTCCAGGGTTTCGCGCTTCTGGAAGGCGTGAAAATTGGTGATGACGATGCGCGCGCGCTGCAGATCGTCGCGCATGTCGCGCGGCACGACGTCGTGCAGCAGATAGGTGTTGGACGGGTCGGACGGCCACAGGACCCGCAACCTGTCGCGCACGGTGATGCCTGGGGCGACGATCAGGAAGGCATCGGCAAACCGGCTGGAGTTGCGGGCACGCGCGGCGTTCAGCGCCTGCCACGCGATCAGCATCGCCACCACGGTGGTCTTGCCGGCGCCGGTGGCGAGCTTGAAGGCAAAGCGGAACAGTTCCGGGTTCGTGTCGGCGTTCAGCGTCCGCAGCCGGTCCAATTCGTGCTTCGGCGCGACCTCGGCCAGCCAGATGGCGGTCTCTGCCGCCTCGATCTGGCAGAAGAACAGCCGGCGACCGCGGTCGGGGCCACGCCAGTGCCGCAACAGCCTGGCAGTCACCGGTGTAACCGTGGAGCGCAGCCCGGCATCGCCCAGCGCCCGCCATGCGGCCACCCTGGTGCGGATTTTGTTGATGTAGTCGTTGGGTTTACGCTCGCCGTACACCGCAATCCCTTCAGGTACGGCCAGCGAGGGTCACACCGCAGCCAACGCACGTCATGCACGAGCAGCATGGCGGCATCCGCTTTTTTGGTAGTGGAAAACGGCTGACCAAGGAATTACTGTCTGGACAGTGGTTACGGCGGCGTTGCCGCCAGTCTTCCGGCCCCAGCGGTCGGAAAGGGGTCTTTGACCCCTGCGTCTCCCAGACGTGAAGCCTCCCTGTTTACTTGCCCTCGGTCTCCGGACCGAGGGCTTTTTCTTTTTAACAGCGTATTAACGCAGGGCTGACGGTGCGGCTTGTCTTGCCGGCCTTCGGGGAATTCCATTTCGGCGTTGCCAATATCCTGCCGCTACTGCCGCTCGCTCAAACCCAGCGCTCGCAGCACGCCCGCATCCAGCCGAGGCCGCGACCCAGGCGGACGCGGCACGGCCAAGCCCATCACGTCATCGTACCCCCACAGCGCCCAGCCGATCTCCTGCGCCTCGCAGGCGCGACGCACCGCGTTTAGCCAGGCCAGCCGGGCAGCCCGATTCAGCCGAGCCGTCGCGCCGAACTCTCCGGCGATCAGAACGGCATCGTTGCGGTGCGCCCAATCGGCAGCCTTGGCGATCCGGTCAGCGATCGCGGCAGCACTCCAACGCTGTGCGCAATAGAATCGCTCCAGATCGCCGGTCGCCTGGTCGGTCGCGCCGAGGCCGGCCTGACAGGCCGATACATCCGCGGCAGGGAAGGGGAGCCGCGCCAATGCCGTAAGGTCGAGTCCTGGTCGCCATGCGGCCAGGGAAGTCAGCTCAGGCGGCTCATAGAAGTGGAAGCTGTAAACCACGTTCGGGTCCGCTGCTGGGTGCAGCGCGCGCAGTCCGCCGATGCTGCCCCAGTCGTTTCCGGTGAGCACGATGGTGCTGGTCGGCAGGGCCGCCCGGATCACTGCCAGCGCGGCATCCTGCAGCCGGCCCCACCCGTCCGGATCGCCGGGAAACACCGGCTCGTTCAGTACTTCCGGGAAGGTGAGGCGCGGGTGCTGCGTGCGCAGGGCTGGGGCAAGCCGTTTCCAGGTTGCCAGCAGCGCGGCGCGGTCCGCGGGTTCGGTTTCCAGATGCCATGATTGCGGATGCAGCGCGACCACGACGGCCAACTTGTGCCGCTCCAGCCGAGCGATCTGCTCGATCAGCAGGGCCTGGCGGGCCGGGTCCACGCCGAGATAGGCCGGGTCCACCGCCAGGCGGACAAAGCTGAAATCCGGCGCGCCTGATGTCGTCGATCGCGGCATCGCCGAGATAGGCGCGGATCGAGGCAGGATCGCTGCTTGCGGGGAAGCGGAACCAGTTCGTCAGGTTGACTCCCCGGAGCAGCGCGGCGGTGCGTTCCGGTGGCGGTTTGGCGCTGGCCGGTCCGGCGCTGGTCGCCAGCAGCAGGATGAGCAGCGCGCCAAGCGTGACGGCGAAGCGGATTGTCAATCTCCTGGAGCGTATGGTGGGGCGCAGCGAAGCAGCAAAGAGTTGCGCCGAGGTGAATGACGTTGTTCCGGCCGGCCGGCCTCCTCTCGCCGGCCCCTTCCCACAAGGGGAGGGGGAGTTACCGCGTGACTCCACCTCCCCTTGCGCGAGGGGGGGAGGGGTTCGTCGATGGTTTTCGAGGCAACCACACGCCGCCGTGGCGCTCGTGCTGCTGCTGGCGGCCGCCGTGCTGACCGGCGCCGTGGCGTTGCGCGGCTTCGAGTATGACGAGGCATACAGCATCTTTGTCACGTCCGCGGCACCGCGACCGGCTTGGCCGGTCATCCCGTTCAGCGCCGGGTCGGTGCGCAGTGCCTATCAGGCTGACGCATCACTGTCCGCCGTTGCCCGGGCCTTGCGGCAAACCGACGTGCATCCGCCGCTTTATTTCTGGGCGCTCGCAGTCTGGCGCCGCGCGGTGGGAAGCTCGTTGTTTGCCGCACGCATGCTTTCGGTGCTGTTCGGGCTGGGCGCGCTGGCCGCCATTGCCGGGGTCGCGCGGCTCGTTCGCATTCCGGCGGCGCCGGCGATGCTGCTCAGCCTTGGCTGTTACGGATTTGCTTACACCAGCGCCATCGCCCGCGGCTTCGCGCTGGCGCAATTGCTGACATTGTGCGGGGTGCTGCTGGCACTGATCGCGGCGCGACGTGGCGTCGCCTGGATCGCGCTGGTCGCCGGCGTGCTGCTCGGCGCTGCCAGCTTCGCCAACTACCTCGCGAGCTTCGTCGGGGCGGCCGTGTTGCTGTGGCTGCTGCTGGTCCGCCCGGCTGCATGGCGCTGCTGGCTGGCGGGGGCCGGCGGATTCGTGCTGTTCCTGCCAGGCGATCTCTGGTTCTTCCTGGCGCAGCGCGGCACCCGCATGGGCCAGTTCCCGCCGTTCGAGTGGCTGCCGGGGCTGGCGCGTCTGGCACGGTGCGCGGCCGGCGCGGTGCTCGGCGGCCTGCCGCTTTATGTGCCGGGTGCGTTGCAGTCAGCAGTTGCCGCGTACGCTCGCCCTGGATGCTGGCGGCGCTGGTTGCGATGGTTGCGTGGCGCTGGCGGGGCATCGGGCGGCCGGGGTCGCGGCTTCTGCTCGGGCTCTGTGCCGGTGCGCCGCCGGTTGGGCTGATCCTGCTGGGTCTGGTCTTCGACACGACACCGATCGAGCTGCGCTACCTCGCCTTTGCCACGCCGTTCGTCGGGTTGCTGGTCGCCGGCGCCTTGGACAGCCTGCCCCGGCGCCTTGGCTGGTCGCTGGGGGGCGGCCTGACGGTGCTGCAGGCGCTCGCGCTGGCCGGCTTGCTGATCCGGCCGGAGACGATGCAGCCCGCCCACGCCACGGCGGCAGCCGCCGCCAGGCTTGCCGGACCGCTTGCGCTGGTCGTGCTGCCGCGCGGCAACGACGGGGTCGGCGTGCCCGGGCCATTCCTTGCGGAGGCGCCCGACGGAATGCGCGTGCTGCTGGTCGGCCGCGACGCCACCGCGGACCGCATTGCCACGCTGGCTGCCGGGGTTCCGCGTGTGGTGCTGGCATTGCTGGGGCCCGATGCCGACAGTCGCGCCGTCGTGCCGCTGATGCGCGCCGCCTTTGCCGGGCCGTGCTGGCATCCGGCCGGCGTCGGGTTCAACGTCGTCGCCTTCCAGCGGTCATGCGAAGGGGACTGACGATGTTGTTTCCCGGGATTCACCCTGACGGAGATCGATGTTCCCGGCGGTCGCATCCGGTTGCGCCATGGCGGATCGGGACCGCCCTTCTGCTGCTGCATGGCAACCCGCAGACGCATGCGATGTGGCACCTCGTGACCGCGCCCGCGCTGGCCCGACCGGTTCAGCGTGGTATGCCCGGATCTGCGTGGCTATGGCGGATCGTTCAAGCCGCCGGCCAGCGCGGATCACGCACTCTATGCCAAGCGGGCGATGGCGGCCGACATGGTTGCGGTGATGGAGCAGCTTGGGCATTCGCGCTTCCTGCTGGCCGGTCACGATCGTGGCGGGCGCGTTGCGCACCGGTTGGCGCTGGATCACCCGGAGCGGGTGGAGCGGCTGGCGGTGCTCGACATCATCCCGACGCTCGAGCATTTCGAGCGCACCGACATGGCGTTCGCGATGGGCTATTATCATTGGTTCTGGTTCGCCCAGCCGCACCCGTTTCCGGAATCGCTGATCAGCGCCGCGCCGGAGATATGGTTTCATGCGCATACGAACCGCTCGCCGCGGCCGTCGGATCTGTTCGATCCGGAGGCGTTGGCAGATTATCTGGATGCCGCGCGCCGCCCGACACGATCGTCGGCATGTGCGAGGATTATCGCGCGGCGGCGAGCATCGACCTGGAACACGACCGGGCGAGCCGGGCCGCCGGGGACAAGGTGCGGTGCCCGATGCTGGTGCTATGGGGCGCGCGCAGGCCGCATCGGGCAGTGGTACGATCCGCTTTCGGATGTGGGCGCGGGTATTGCTCCGCCGAGATCGGCGGCACGCGGTGAAGTCCGGGCACTACATGCCGAGGAAGCGCCGCAGGCAATGCTGGCGGCATTCGGGGCGTTCTTTTTGTAACCAAAGGGGGCCGGGGGGAGGGATCGGACCATTCAGCGATGCCAACAATTGACACGGGTCGCCTGTTGCTGACCGCCCGATCCCTCCACGTGCCCCCTCCACAATAAGGGGGTACCGAAACTTCACCCCGGCGCGGCGCCCTGCACGTTGACCCGCAGCATGTAAATCGACTGGCTGGCCGTCATGAACAGGAAATCGCGCTTCGGTCCGGCGAAGCACACATTCGCGCAGACTTCCGGCAGCCGGATGCGGCCGATCGCCTTGCCGGACGAGTTCCACACCGTGACCCCGCAATAGCCGAGCGGCGCGCTTGAACCGACCCAGAGATTGCCGGCCCGGTCGGCGCGCATGCCGTCCGGCCCGCAATGCACGCCGTCGATCATGCAATCGGTGAACAACCGCATGTTGCTCAGTGTCGTGCCCTGCACGTCGAACGCGTAGATCACGCCTTTGCCGCCTTGGCCGTGTATCACCCGGCCCGGGGCCGGTGTTGATCAGGTACAGCGTCTTGTAATCGGGCGAGAAGCAGAGACCATTCGGGTCCGGCACCTGGCTGCCGGGAACCACCACACTCAGGCTCCCGCTCGGGTCCCAGCGATAGGTGTTGGTCGGCAGCTCGCGCTCGGAGCCGCCCACCGGCCCAAGCCGCCGTTGCCGACCCTGGCATCGTAGAGCCCGTTCGGGTTGGCCGGCCGCCCGCGACGTCCGGGTGGCCTTCGGAGATCTGGTCGCCATAGGGCGGGTCGGTGAACCAGACGCTGCCGTCGGGATGGGGCACGATGTCGTTCGGGGAATTGAGCGGCTTGCCCTCGAACCAGTCGGCCAGCACCGTCATCGAGCCGTCCGGCTCCCAGCGCACGACGCGGCGCAAGAAGTCCTGGCAGGAGAGCTGCCGGCCCTGGAAATCGAACGAATTGCCGTTGCTGTTGTAGGACGGTTTGCGGAACGTGTGTGACGCGCCCGGTCTCCCAGATATAACGATACTGGGTATCGCCCTTCACGTCGCTGAACACGGCATACTGGCCCTCGCCGGACCAGGCGGGGCCTTCCGCCCACTGGAATCCGGTGCCGAGCCGGTGGATGGCCACCAGGCCGACCAAGTATTGCATTGAAACTGTCGTCGAGCACCAGGATGTCGGGGTCCGGGTAGATCTCCGGCGGCGCGAAGCGGCCCCAGGCGCGCGGCGGCATGCTGATGACGCTGGGCGGGGTGCCGAATTGCGGTTTGGCTTCCTGTCCCCAGGCGGGGTGGGCGGCAACGGCCAGCGCGCCCGAGCCGGCGATCAGGCCACGGCGGGACAGGGATGCGGTCATGATTTGGGGTCCTCCCGATGGTTCGGCGCCGGAGTTTGAGCGGAGCCTGCAACCGCGCGGGGATCAATCACGCCGTGGGCAGCTCGGTGATTGCGCGCGCCATCGCGTCGGCGCCTCGCGCGGCAGGAAATGGCCGGCGCGCGGGAATCAGGCGTCGCTGATACGGGCCGGTGAAGCTGCGTGCGTTGCGGGATCGGCGGCATCCGGCGGGGTCACGCCGTCGGCTTCGCCGTGCAGATTGATCGTCGGCACGGTGATCGGCGGACGTGCGGCGAGGCGCTGCTCGATCGGTTCGAGCGCCGGATCGCCGGCGGCGTTGCCGTAGCGGTGGCGATAGGACTGGATCACCACATCGACGAAATCCGGATTGTCGAAGCTGGCTGCCGTCGTTTCATACGTTGCGTCATCGAAGCGGTAATTCGGTGACCAGAGCTGCCAGAGCAGCCGGCATATCTCGCGGCGGTTCTGCTCCAATCCGGCGCGACCGCGGGCGGTGTGGAAATACCATTGATACCAATTGCGATATTCCTGCACTGCGGTCGCCGGACGGTTGGCGGTGGCGATCGCCTGGATGTTGTAGCCGGTGACCGAGACCAGGCCGCGCACGCGCTCCGGCCAGAGCGCCGCGACGATGCAGGCCGCGCGACCGCCCCAGTCGTAGCCTGCAAGGATCGCCGGTGCGATGCCGAGCGCATCCATGAAGTCGCGCAGATCGGCCCCCAGAGCCGCCTGCTGGCCGGAGCGTGGCGTTGCCGGGTCCAGGAAGCGGGTTGGTCCATAGCCGCGCAGCCACGGCACCAGGACGCGGTGTCCCGCCGCGGCAAGCGGCGGGGCGACCTCGTCGTAGCAATGCGGATCGTCAGGAAAGCCGTGCAACAGGATGACCGGCGTGCCGTCGGCCGGACCGCTTTCCAGATACCCGATCTCCAGCGTTGCGGTGCGGGTGGTCCGCTGCATCCGCGCGCTCAGTGCGCCGCGCGTCCGGCGAGGTGGCCTTCGACCTGCTCCGGACGCATTCGATTTGTGTATTCCCCGATCATCGTTTCGGGCGCCAGCTCGATCATCAGCCGGTTCTCCACCCAGAACTCGATGACATGGAAGAGCGGCTTCTGCCCCGGAGCGCCACGGCCGAACAGCCGGGTGCGCCAGCCCTCGCGCGCGCCGATGCGCTCGATATCCTCACGGTCGGCAGGTACCGAAAGAAGGAAATGGAAAGGCGACGTTGCCGGCGCGGTCTGGCCGCGCAAGCCCGTCACCTGCTGGTCGTCGCGCTGGCCGGGTTGCAGCGTGGTGTCCTCGGGATACACCTCAATCATGGTGCCGTGTTCATCACCGCTGACCGCCATGAATAACTCGGCGATCTGGCCCGGAAACGGGTGGCAGCTTCCGTGCATGATCTCGGCGAGCACCTCGGCGACATGCCGCGGGTCGCGTGCGGAGATGGAGACGTGGTGGATCATCGGTTCGGGTTCCCTTTGTGATGAAGCGCTGCGCGGTCAGCCCCCGTTTTCCAGTCCCTCGATCTGCTTCTGACCCCAGCTTACAGCATCGGCCGACCGGCATGCGGTCAACCAGGATTTTTTGCAGCACCTTGGTCAGCACGTTGGCGTCCCACACGCGTCCGGCCAGCGGGTTGGGCGGGCCGGCATAGCCATCGATGATGCCGGTGCGCGCCATCGTGCCGTAGTCCTTGGTGGCCGGATTGCTGGCGAACATCGGCATGTCTGCAGCATTTGCGGATAGATCGGCACCCAGCGTCCGCCCACTTTCTCGATCGCCGTGCGATAGTGCGCCGGATCGTAGAACCAGCGCAGCCAAGCCTTCGCCTGGTCCTGGTGCTTCAAGTCCTTCGACACCGCCCAGACCCAGGTGCCGACGGTGTTGCCGTTCAGTCCCTTCGGCCCCGGACCCTTCGGCACGCCGATCATGACAGTGCCGGCCAGCAGCTTCTGGTCGTGCTCCTGCAACCACTGATAGATACTCGGCGGGTTCAGCACGAAGGCCGCTCGCCCGGTCTGGTAGGCGACGTTGTTGCCGGCATCGTCCCAGGTCAGCGCACTGTGCGGGATGATGCGGTCCTTCAGGAACATGTCTGCGACGAACTGATACGCCGCCCGCGTTTCAGGCGAGTCGAACACGACGGTCTTGCCGTCCTTGTCCATCACCTTGCCGCCGAACGACCACATCACCACCCGGATCGCCGCCTCGGCGTCGTTGGAGTTGCTGACCGTCATGCCGAAGCCGCTGACAATCGGGTGCTTCGCCTGGATCGCCTTGGCGTCGGCGCGCAGCTCTTCCCAGGTGGTGGGCAACGGCTTGCCGATCTCGTCCAGCAGGTCCTTGCGGGCGAAGATCGGCGATGACGTCCACTTCCAGCGGCACCGATTGCATGGTGCCCTGATACGTGCCGGCAGTCGCCAGATTCTCGAAGATGCCGCCGGGCACCTTGCGCATCGCGTCCAGCACGTCGTCCAGCGGTACGGTCAGGCCGCGCGAGATGTAGAACTGGATCGCGCTGCTGCCCTGCATGAACGCATCGGGCGGGGTGTGCGCCTCGAACGCCGCGGCCAGGCGCTGGTTCAGCACGTTGGCCGGCACCACCACGTATTCGGCGTCGATGTTGTTGGCCTTGCCGAATGCCTTCACTTCGTTGCCGAGCCATTCGTCGGCCGCGGTGTTGAAGGTTTGCAGCCCCCAGATGGTGAGGTCGGCGGCCGAGGCAACGGGGCCGACGGCCAGCCAGGCCGACGCGGCGAGCAGGGCGATGCGAAGGCGCATGGGTGTTGTATCCCTCCCGGTCTATCCCTTGATGCTGCCGCCGGTCAGGCCGGCGACAAGGTAGCGCTGCGCCGCCAGATAGATCAGCAGCACCGGCACGATGGCAAGCATGGAGGCCGCCATGAGCTGGCCCCAGATGAACGTGTCCCCCATGGTCATCGAAGCGAGACCGGAGGTGATGGTGCGCGCGCTGTTGTTGTAGACGAACACCAGCGCGTACAGGAACTCGTTCCAGGCGTGCGTGAACGCGAACAGCGCCACAACGCTGAGCCCCGGCAGCGCCAGCGGCAGCATGATGCGCCAGAGGATCTGCAAGCGGGTTGCTCCGTCGATCCGCGCCGCCTCATCCAGCTCCGACGGGATGGTGCGGATGTGGCCGATCAGCATCCAGGTGGAGAACGGCACGGTGAAGGTCAGATAGGCCAGTATCAGTCCGGCCAGCGTGTCGATCAGCCCCAGCCGCTGCAGCACGATGAACAGCGGGATGAACAGCAGCGAGGGCGGCAGCAGGTAAGCGACCACGATCAGGCGCGCCACCGTCGCGCGGCCGAGAAAGCGCATCCGGGTGATCGCATACGCCCCCAGCGCGCCGGCCAGGACCGAAGCAGCGGTGGCGCACGCCGCAACGATGAAGCTGTTGCGGATGAACAGCGGGAACGGCGTGTGGAACAGCACCGTTGCGTATTGCTGCAGCGTCGGGCGATGCGGGATGAAGGTGGGCGGATAGGCGTAGATTTCCTGCTCGGTCTTCAGCGATGTCACCAGGATCCAATAGACCGGAATCAGCGACCACAGCAGCAGGACGGCGATGCCGGCGCCGATGCCGATGCTGCGCAGCGTTCGGTTGCGCCGGCCGACGACCATCAGCGCACGCCTTTCTCGCGCAGCATCCGCCGCGTGAGCAGGAAGATGATGCCCAGGAACACCGGCAGCGCCGAGACGATCACCGCCGCGCCCTGGCCCAGCAGATTGCGCCGCATGCCGAATTCATAAGCCAGCGTCGGCAGGATTTGCGTGCGGTCGGCTGGGCCGCCGCCGGTGAGGATATACACGGTGTTGAAGTTGTTGAATGTCCAGATGCTGGACAGCATGACAGTCACGCCGATCACGTCGGCGATGGAGGGCAGCGTGATGCGGGTGAACCGGGCCCAGCCACCGGCGCCGTCGATCGCCGCGGCCTCATACAGCTCGGCCGGCACGGTGGCGAGCGCGGCGATGAACATCAGCATGTAGAACGGCAGCCCCTGCCACACCGTCGCGATGCCGATGGAAACCAGCGCGATGCTGGGGTCCGACAGCCACGACACCGGCACGGCGGCAATCCCGGTCATCAGCAGCACTGCGTTGAACACGCCGGCCTGCTCATCGAACAGCCAGCGCCAGCCGAGCGCCGCGACCAAGCCCGGGCACCGCCCAGGGCAGGAACGCCAGCGCGCGAACCACGCCGCGCAACGGGAAGCGCTGCGTCAGCAGCACCGCGCAGCCGAGGCCCAGCACGGTCTTGGTGGCGACCGCGCCGGCGGTTAGCAGCACCGAGTTCACCACCGCGCCGCGATAGACGGGATCGCCGAACAACCCGATGAAGTTGGCCAGCCCGACGAAATGGCCAGGTCTTGCTACCTCCCGGTTGGTGAAGCTGGTCCACACACCATTGATCAGCGGATAGCCGGCGAGTCCGATCAGCACGACCAGCAACGGCACGAGGAAGGCGTACGCTTCCAGCACCGGCAGCAGCCGTTCCCAGCTTGCGTGAGGTGCTGCGCGGCCGCGGGCGCTGGCCGGCGAGGCTGACTGCCCGGACGGGCATGGTGGTTCAGACCTTCTCGAAGTCGATCCGCTCGACCACCGGCAGGTTGAGCAGATAGCGGCGCAGGCAATCGAGCCCCAGCTCGACCGCGCCCAGCCGCACCCAGTCGCGCCCGCCAAGGATGCGCGAGCGGCGGAACGCAGTGTCTGTTTCGGTGGCAATCGGCGATGCGGATGGTGCCGCCGAGATCCATGCGGTCGGAGCCTTCGTCCAGCTCGATCAAGCACCGCCAGCGCGTGGGTCGCGCCTGCCTGGTGGCGTGCGGTGTCGGCGACTGGTTTCAGTGATGTCCTGGGTAAGCTCGCCGGCGTGGTGCGGGGTCAGTTGCGAAAGGTCGCGCACCACCGTGCCGCGGCGGAACACGCGCTCGGCGCCGGGCAGGTGCGCGAGTCGCGCGGCGATCTGTCCGGCGGTGAAGGTTTCCACCAGCGCGAGCGATGCGTCGGCGCCGATCAGTTTGGCCAGCACCACGCCTTCCAGCGTCTGGTCGTCTTCGGCAACGATGAAATTGCCGAGGCGCTTGCGGATTTCGGCTTCGACCGGGGCCAGCTTGTGGCGCACATCGTCCAGATCCGTGCCGCGGATCGTCAGCTTGGTTTCAAGTTGCGGGTAATGCGCGCGGAAGCCGAGCTTGACGTCCGGCACCAGCGATTCGATCCCCGTCAGCAGCGCATCGACATGGGATTCGCCCAAGCCCGTAGGAGTGGAACCGCTTCAGGTAGATCGTCGCCGGGGCGCCGCTGCGGGCGAGAATGCGGGGGATCATCTGCTCTTCCAGCATCCGCCGCAGCTCGCGCGGCACGCCGGGGGTGAAGAAGAACCGCGCCTGGCCGATGTCCAGGGCGAATCCGCAGGCGGTGCCGACCGGGTTGTCCAGCATCTCGGCGGTTGCCGGCAGCATCGCCTGCTTGCGGTTGTTGGGCGGCATGGCGCGGCCGCGGCGGGTGAAGAACGACTCCATGCGGGCCAGCCATTCTTCGTGCAGCACCAGTTCCACGCCGGCGGCCTGCGCGGCGATTTCCTGCGACAGATCGTCGATGGTGGGGCCGAGTCCGCCGTTGACGATCACCGCGTCGGCGCGGCCGGCGGCGAGGCGGAATGCTTCCAGCAAGCGGGCGCGATCGTCGCCGATCGTGGTGCCCCAGATCACTGCCAGACCGACATCTTCCAGCTTCTGGCTGATGTAGCTGAAGTTGGAGTTGACGATCTTGCCGGTGAGAACCTCGTCGCCGGTACAGAGGATCTCGATGCGCATGATCAGCGCTGGATCGCCGCGGTGACCGCGCCCGGCGTCGCCGTTCGGCCGCCATCGACGACGTATTGCGCGCCGGTGATGTTGGACGCGAGGTCGGAGCACAGGAACATCACCACATTGGCGATCTCATCGGCCGTGCCGTAGCGGCCGATCGGGATGCCGGCCTGGTAGCGCTCACCGACCGAGGCGGGATCGTCCGGGTTCACCATCGAATGCAACGAATGGATCATGCGCGTGTCGATCGGGCCGGGACACACGGCGTTCACCCGCACGCCGGCCCGTGCGACTTCACCGGCCGCGACCTTGGTGAGGCCGATCACCGCGTGCTTGGACGCCACATACGCCGACATCCCCGGCGATCCCATCAGCCCGGCGACCGAGGCGGTGTTCACGATGGCTCCGCTGTTCTGCCGCAACATGACCGGCAGCACGTGGCGCATGCCGAGGAACACGCCCTTGACGTTGACGCCCATCACGGCATCGAAGATGCCCTCGTCGTATTCGGCGGTGGGCGCTACCTTGCCCTCGATTCCGGCATTGTTGTGGAAGCAGTCGATCGAGCCGAAAGCGTCCAGGGCGGCTTTCACATAAGTCTGCACGTCGGCGGATCGGGTTACGTCGGCGGCGACGAAGATCGCTTCGCCGCCTTGCTGGCGGATGATGCCGGCGGTGCTTTCGCCGGCCGCCTGGTCACGATCGATGACCACGATTTTGGCGCCATTTCTGGCGAAGCCGATCGAAGTGGCGCGGCCGATGCCGTTGCCGCCGCCTGTGACCAGCGCGACCTTGCCGTTGAAGTCCATCGCGTTTCCTCCGTGCGTTGGCCGAAGGGTAGGCGGCGGGGAGGAAGTGCGTAAAGGGGCGGGAGGCGATGTGCGATTGATTTAGGCGGTTCGGGCAAAGGCATGTATTGAGCCGGGCCGGCAACGAATATCATGGCGCCTCGACGGTAGATCGTCCAAGGTCAGTCCACGAATTCCCGCGCCGCCTCAACCAGGCACCCCTGCACATACGGCGCGAAGGATCGGGGGACATCCAGCCGGAACGTGTCCGCTGCCGTCCGCCACAGCACGATCTCCGCTTTGCCGAACACTGTGCGCGTGCACAGTCAACGGGAAACGCGTCGGTCCAGGTCGAGCGCGCAAAACGCGTTCAGCACATCGGTGGCGCGAGCGCCGTTGAGCTCGACCGTGACGGTGCGGTGTGACACGTCCACGATGCTGGCCGGCAGCACGCAATCGATGCGGCGGCGGTTGCGGCGACCACTGCCGCTTCGTCGGGCGCGAGCAGCAGCCATTCGTCCGGCCCCAGCCAAAGCGCGGCGCAGTCCCGCTCCGGTTCGCGCGGCAAGGTTGCTGCCGAGCACCACGTCCAGCCCGCGGCCGATCGCGGCGGCCGCATCCGCACCGGCGCGGACCGACAGGCGCGTCGTGCGGGGCACGTCGAGAAGGACACCGCTGGTTCAGCCATGCAGCCGGCCCCCGTCGCGATCGTAGAAGATCGGATCGGTCACCTTCACCGGGATATTTCTGTCAGGCATCGGCACCATCAGCGTCTTGCCGATCCGTTCGCGCCCGCCGGACACCAGCGCCAACGCAATCGACCGGCCCAGCGCCGCGCTCCAATAGGCAGACGTCACATGGCCGAGTGAGACCGTTCCATGATCGGCGATAACCTGGGCGCCTTCCTCCAGCACCCCCGGATCGCTGCCAGCACGCCGACCAGGTGCCGGCGATCGGCACGCAGCATGTCGGGCCGCGCCAGAGAGCGCTTGCCGACGAAATCATGCTTCTTCCGCGCAATCGTCCAGCAGAGGCCGAGATCATCCGGCGTCACCGTGCCGTCGGTTTCCTGGCCGACCACGATGTAGCCTTTTTCCGCTCGCAGCACGTGCATCGCCTCGGTGCCGTACGGGACGATCCCCGGCGCCGCGCAGGTCGCTTCCCACACGGCCAGGCCGTGCTCTGCCGGGACGTTGATCTCGTACCCGAGTTCCCCGGTGAAACTGACGCGGAACAGGCGCGAGGCAACGCCGGCCACGCGGCCCTCACGCAGGCTCATGTGCGGCATTGCGGTCGGGGAGATCGATGCCATTGACCAGCGGCGCCACCACATCGCGTGCGCGAGGTCCCTGCACCGCGATCACCGCCCATTGCTCGGTGATCGACGTCAGCCAGACAATCAGCTCCGGAAATTCGGTTTGCAGATAGTCCTCCATGTGGTGCAGCACGGATGCGGCGCCGCCGGTCGTCGTGGTCACATGAAACCGGTCCGGTGCGAGTCGCGCCACCACGCCGTCATCCATGACGAAGCCGGCTTCATTCAGCAGCAGTCCGTAGCGGCAGCGGCCGACCGCAAGCTTCGAGAAGCTGCCGGTGTAGATCCGGTCCAGGAACGCGGCGGCATCCGGCCCGACCACTTCGATCTTGCCCAGCGTGCTGCCATCGAATATTCCCGCGTTGTTGCGGACGGCACGACATTCGCGTGCCACCGCTTCGTGCATGTCTTCACCCGTGTGGGGGAAATAGCGGGCGCGCTTCCAGGTGCCGACATCCTCGAATGTCGCACCCGCCGCCGCGGCCCAGGTGTGGATCGGCGTGCAGCGCACCGGATCGAACAGGTCGCCGCGCGCGGGTCCGGCGAAGGCGCCGAATGTCACCGGCGTGTACGGCATGCGGAATGTCGTGTGGCCCACTTGCGGAACCGGACGGCGCAGGATGCCGGCGACGACGGTCAGCGCGTTCAGGTTGGACGTCTTGCCCTGATCGGTCGCCATGCCTGTGGTGGTGTAGCGCTTGACGTGCTCGATCGAGCGGAACCCTTCGCTGGTCGCCAGCTTCAGGTCCTTGGCGGTAACGTCGTTCTGGAAATCGACGAAAGCCTTGCCGCGCGGAACGCCGGATGGTGCCACCGCCGGTTTGCCGATCCTGGGCGCCGGCGTTTCACGCACGCCGCGCGCCGCCTGTTCGCCCGCGATGGCGCCCTGGTGCAGGCAGTCGGTGATGCTGTAGGTACCGGCGCAACCGCCGATGCTCCGCTCGCGCGCGGCGGACACGATCGGGCACGAACGCCTGCAACGCCGGGTCGAAACGCAGCTTGCCGCGCGACTGGGAAAACAGGTGCACCGATGGTGTCCAGCCGCCCGACATCAGCAGCACGTCGGCGGCGATCGTGTCTGCCGCGCTGCCGTGCAGCCGGACAGCTGTGCACCCGCAACCGGCCGGAGGTGCCGGCGACAATGGTACCGCTCCGTACGTCGATCCCGGCGGCGCGCGCCTCAGTCGCGGCTTCGCTGTCGGGGCGCAGGTCGGCGATCACCGCGACGGTTACGCCGGCGCGATGCAAGTCGATCGCGGCGAGATAAGCGGTGTCGTCGTTGGTGACGATCACGGCGCGGTCGCCGACCCTCACGCCGTAGCGCAGCAGATAGCAGCGCGCCGCATCGGCCATCATGATGCCCGGCCGGTCATTGCCGGGAAACACCAGCGGGCGCTCGATGGCGCCGGCCGCGATCACCACTTCCTTCGCGCGCACCTGCCAGAGACGTTCGCGCGGCAGACGCGGATCGGGATCGGCGTGGTGATCGGTGACGCGTTCAGCAGTCCGATCATGTTGTCGGGAAACCATCCGAAAGCGGTCGTGCGCGGCAGCAGAACAACTCCGCGCGCTGCCAGCTCCGCCACCGCTTCCGCCACCCAATCCGCCGCCGCGCTGCCCTCGACCGCGCAGGTTTCGTGCAGCAGGGCGCCACCGAATTCTGTCTGTTCGTCGCACAGCATCACGCGCGCGCCGGAGTGCGAGGCGGCAAGCGCCGCTGCCAGCCCCGCCGCTCCGGCGCCGATCACCAGCACGTCGCAATGCGCGTAGCGGTGCAGATAGCGGTCGGGATCGGGTGCGCGCGGAACCCGGCCAAGGCCCGCCGCGCGACGGATTGCCGGTTCATACACGTGCTGCCAGAACGATGCCGGCCACAGGAACGTCTTGTAGTAGAACCCGGCCGACAGCAACGGCGACATCAATCCGGCGACCGCGCCCAGATCGAACCGAGCGACGGAAACCGGTTCTGGCTGTATGCGCGCAGGCCGGGATACAGTTCGATCTGCGTCGCGCGCAGGTTGGGCGTGGTACGTCCGGCATCGCGCACCAGCGCTACCAGCGCGTTCGGCTCCTCCGACCCGGCGGACAGGATGCCGCGCGGGCGGTGATACTTGAACGAGCGTCCGACCAGATGGACGCCATTGGCCAGCAGCGCGGAGGCCAGCGTGTCGCCGGCACACCCGACTATTCGTTGCCATCGAAACTGAACCGTATTGGGGCGCCCGATCGATCCGGCCACCTTCGGTGGTGCGGAACGTGCCGGTCATGGTTTCGCCGGCCGGGGTTCGCCCGGCTTGTAGGTGGCCGGGATCTGGTCGGAGACGGTGTCCCGCAGGCAATTGAAGAACCGCCCGCAGCCATGCAGATGGCGCCAGCGTTCCGCGTGCACCCCTTTCGGATTGGAGCGCATGTAGAGCAATTCCGCCCAGGCGGCGTCGTCCAGTTCCACGGGGCGGGCCGGCCGGGCGATATGCGCTTCGCCGCCGTAGTGGAACTCGTTTTCCGGGCGCGGTCCGCACCAGGGGCAGGGGATCAGCAGCATCAGTGCGCCACCGCCGCTGCCGCCGCCTCGTCGATCATGCGGCCGGTGGGGAAACGATCCAGGCTGAACGGGGCGGCGATCGGGTGGGGTTCGTCCTGCGCGATGGTGGCGGCGAAGACGTGCCCGGATCCGGGGGTCGCCTTGAAGCCGCCGGTGCCCCATCCGCAATTCACGTACAGCCCCGGTACCGGCGTCAGCCCGATGATCGGCGAACGGTCCGGCGTGACATCGACGATGCCGCCCCAGTTGCGCAGCATGCGCAAGCGACGGGTTACCGGGAACTTCACCGTCGGCGGCGTGCGGGTGCTCCATATGGGCGATGTCGGCAACGCCATCGCGCCGGACGTCCGGGCGGCCCTGGCCGGCCAGGTCGATGTCCTGCTGGCCCTCGCCGGCGCCCATGCCACGCTCGCCCTCGAGGATCTCGACGATGCGATCGCGGCGATCGATCCGCGCATCGTGATCCCGATGCATTACTGGCATCCCCGCGGCGTGCTCAGGATCGAGCCGGTCGAACGCTTCCTGCAGCGCCATCCCGAGGACATGGTCACGCGCCGCAACGCTCCGTCGCTGACGATCGAACCCGATCGACCTGCCCGCGACGCGCCGGATCATCGTGCTGGACCAGGCGCGCTAGGGGATTCCCGGCCCGGTGGTCGGCAAAGCCCCCGGAGCATCATCCGATGGAGCGGAATTGGTCGATCGGATGACGATGCTCGCCAGGAAGCGAAACCTGCGCAGGTTCCGGTCGGTTTCGATCGGAATAGGACACTAGAGCATTTTCCGACCGGGTGGAATCACCCGGCCGGGAGTAATGCTCTGGAAAACAACGTAGTAGAGCGCTACTCCCGCGCTGATTGGCGCGTGAAGTGCTCTAGGTATGCAGCTTCGCCTCGTCGGCGGCCGGCGGAGGCGGCGGGGCGGGCGCCGGATAGTCCTCGGTGACGGTGACGTAATGCCAGCCCGCATCGGCGCCGTCCGGCCGGAACCGCGTGGCGGCGATCGCCTTCTCCGCCGCGTCCCCGAAGCCGAAGCCGGGCGGGATTTCCACCACGACCCGCAGATCCACCGGCCGGCCGTCCGGACCGAGCCGGAACAGCACGCCGGCGCAGCCGCCGGAGACCGGCGACGGCTCCGCCGGGGACGCCAGGGCCTGGGCGGGGAAGGCCAGCGCGCCGGGGCCGGGCGGCCCGCCCATCAAGCCGCCTTGCGGGCCGGGGCCGGGCCGCCCGCCCATCAAGCCGCCTTGCGGGCCGGGGCCGGGCGGCCCGCCCATCAAGCCGCCTTGCGGGCCGGGGCCGGGCGGTCCGCCCATCAAGCCGCCTTGCGGGCCGGGCCGGGGGCCGGCTTCCCCGTCCGGCCCCATCGCGCAGGCGAGGCTGGCCGGCGGGGGGCCGCCCTGGAACACCAGCACGAGCGTGTTGCGGGTGCATCCGGCCAGCGCGAGCAGCGCCGCCGCCGGAACCAGGAGACGCGCCAGGAGACGCGCCGGAAGACGCGAGCCGCGCACCATCACCTCCGCCGTCCATCCGATCAGGCGCGCATGAGAGAGCGTCCGGGGCCGGGTTGTCCAGCGCAGGGTTGTTACGACGCAACGTGCGGTCCGGCCGCCGCGGGGGAACGGCCATGATCCCGCCGCCGGCTCCCGCATCCGGCCGGGGAGCTCTCCGCTCGCTGATGTCGCGCATGGTGGTTCAGACCACGAGCGGGCTGGCGGCGATGGCGGCCATCCTGTGCCTCGCGGCCGGCGACTGGGAATGGCCGCAGGCCTGGGCGTTCCTGGGCGAGGTCGCGGTTGCCACCTTCGCCGTGAACGCCTGGCTGCTCCGACACGACCCGGCCCTGCTGGCGTCGCGGCTCTCCGCGCCGGTGCACCGGGACCAGCGTCCCTGGGACCGCATCTTCATGGCCGCCGGCGCGATCGTCTTCGTCGGCTGGCTGGTGCTGTGCGCGCTCGACGCACGGCGCTTCGCGTGGTCGCTGGTGCCGCTCGGGGCGCAGGCGCTGGGCGCCGTGCTGATCGCGCTGTGCATGATCGGGGTATGGCAGACGTTCCGCTTCAACACCTTCGCCGCCCCGCAGATCCGGATGCAGCCCGATCGGCAGCAACGTGTCGTCACCGGCGGCCCCTACCGCATCGTCCGCCACCCGATGTATGCCGCCGCATTGCTCATGTTCGTGGGGACGCCCCTGCTCCTGGGCTCCTGGTGGGGCCTGGCTTTCGTTCCCGTCGGCGCCGTCGGCATCGGCCTCCGGGCCGTGGGCGAGGAGCGGATGCTGCGCCGGGAGCTCACGGGCTACGACGACTACGCGCGGCGGGTCAGGTTCCGGCTGGTTCCCGGCCTCTGGTGACGAGCAAAGCCCCTGGCCGGGCCGGCCTCAAGCCACGTCCTGGTCCCGCTGCTCCAGTTCCAGGATGATCTCGGTCACGATCTCCTCCGGCTTGCCGCCGACCGAGACGGTCCCGGGTGCTCGTCCTCGGTCGGCTCCTGCAGGGTGGCGAACTGGCTGTCGAGCAGGGCCACCGGCATGAAATGCTCGTGCCGCGACGCCATGCGGCGGCCGATCAGCTCGCGCGAGCCCTGCAGGTAGACCAGCCGCACATCCGGCCGCTGGCCCAGAATGATGTCGCGGTATCCGCGCTTCAGCGCCGAGCAGGTGAGCACGCCGGATTTGCCCTCCGCCCGCCAGGTGTCGATCACCTCGGCGATCTTGCGCAGCCAGGGCAGCCGGTCGGCGTCGGTGAGCGGGGTGCCGCCATGCATCTTGTCGACATTCGCCGGCGGATGCAGGTCGTCGCCCTCGATGAAGCTCCAGCCGAGCGCGGCGGCGAGCAGCATGGCCACCGTGGTCTTGCCGGAGCCGGAAACCCCCATCACCACCGCGACCGTCGGATGGGTGATGACATGGCTCACGGCCGGCCGCCAGGACCGCAATTTTTCCGAGAAGTCGCTCATCCATTCCCTCCCGCCGATCGGCCGTCAGCGTCCCGTCCGCTCCAGGGTGACGCTGCCGCCATCCGGGCTGCCGATGATGGCGCGTTCCGCCATCTGCAGGAACAGCCCGGTTTCCACCACGCCGGCGATGGCGAACAGCCGCCGTTCGAGCGTGAACGGGTCGCGGATCGGCGCGAAGCCGCCGCAATCATAGATCAGGTTGCCGCCATCGGTGACGAACGCGGCGGCCGCTCCCAGGCGCTGCCGCGCCCGCCGGCGCGCCCGGAGCACCGGCGCGCCGCCGAGCGCCGCGATCCGGCGCGCGGTCTGCTCGTGGCCGAAGCGCGTCACCTCCACCGGGAGCGGCGCGCGCGCGCCGAGCACGTCCACGACCTTGCTCGGATCGGCGACGACGACGAAGCGCTTCGCCGCCTGCGCCACGATCTTTTCCCGCAGCAGCGCGCCGCCGAGCCCCTTGATCAGCCGCAGGCTGCCGCGCTCCACCTCGTCGGCGCCGTCGATCGCGAGGTCGAGCGCGTCGAGCGCCGAGAAATCCGTCATCCTGATGCCGAGCCCGTGCGCCTCGGCCTCGGTGCGCAGGGAGGTGGCGATGCCGGTCACCGCGAGGCCTTCCTCGCGCACGCGCCGCCCCAGCGCCTGCAGCACGAAATGCACGGTGGAGCCGGTGCCGAGCCCGAGCCGCATCCCGCTTTCGATCAGCGCGACCGCCGCCTCCGCCGCCGCGCGCTTGCCGGCATCCTCGCGGACGACCGCCCCGCTCACTCCGCCCAGCGCCCGGCGGCGCGCGCGATCGGCGAACCAGAACAGCTCGCCATGCGGCCGCAGCCGCGCGGCCGGCACGTCGCCGCCGCCGGAAGCAACCGGTCGAGGATCGCGCGCTTGCCCTCGCCGGCACCAGGAACACCGACGCCCGGCTGCTTTCGAGCGCCGGATAGGTCAGCGTGATCCGCACCTCCGGCCGGCCGTGGCCGACCACCGCCACCCAGCGCGTCGCGCTCGTCGAGCACCGGCTCGCCCGGGATAAGCGAGGCGGTATGGCCGTCATCGCCGAGGCCGAGCAACGTGACGTCGAACAGCGGCCGGTCGGGGCGAGCGCGTCGGCCGCCATAGAGCGTTCACAGCGTCGCCTCATACGCTCGGCGCCTTCGCTCGCGGCGTCGTGCCGTCGGTCGGCATCGGGTGGATGTCCACGCGCGGCACCGGCGCGCGCGAGAACATCGCCTCGCGCGCCATGCGGTAATTGCTGGCGGGATCGTCGTGCGGCACGAAGCGCTCGTCGCCGAACAGGAACTGCGACGCGCGTCCCAGGGAAACCGGTCGACCAGCGGTCGCGCGGCGAGCGCCTCGTAGAGCGGCTTCGGCGTCGAGCCGCCGGAAAGCGAGACCACGAAGCGGCCATGCGCTGCGCGCGCGCCGCTCGCACAGGAACTCGGCCGCGCCGCGCGCCAGCGACGCGGGTCGTCGAACACGCGCAGCGTGCCGCGCGCCGGCGCCATCATCCGCTCTCCCCGAGGATGAAGCGCTCGCACCGCCTTGGCGAAGCCGTCGTGCTCGTTGCTGTCGGTGACCGCGCTCGCCTGCGCCTTCACCTCGTCGCTGGCATTGCCCATGGCGATCGAGAAGCCGCTCTTGCGGAACATCAGCACGTCGTTCGGCATGTCGCCGATGGTGGCGATCTGCTCCGGCGGGATGTTCAGGAGCTGCGACAAGCGTCGCGACCACCGCGCCCTTGTTGGCCTCGGGATGGGTGACGTCGAGATAGTAGGGCTGCGAGCGCGCCGCGCTGGCCTGCTCGCCGAGCGCCTGTCTGCGCCGCCTTTTCGCAGGCGCGCCACGAGCTCGTGATCGTCGGAGACGCCGACGATCTTGACCGCCTGCGCCAGATGCTCGTCGGTGAAGCGACGCCACGACCTTGGCGTCGAACTTCACCGTCCAGGCCTCGCGCGCGACATGCGGCGCGTCCGTGTCGCGGATCAGCCAGTCGTCGCCGCGTGTAGACCCAGGCGTCGAGCCCCTTGTCAGGATGAGCTTGACGCGTCTTCTCGCGCCGCCTCGGGGTCGAGCGTGTGGCTGCTCGATCACCGACAGGTCGGGCTTGACGAAGACGCCGCCGTTGAAGCCGGCGATCGGCGTGTCGAGCGCAGCGGCTCGATCAGCATCTCCATGCCGCGCGGCGGCCGGCCGCTGGTGATGGCGAGCCTGATGCCGGCGTCGCGCAGCGTCGCGCGCCGCGGCGTCGCCGCGTCGGTCAGCACCTTGTCCTGGGTCACCAGCGTGCCGTCGACGTCGGCGAGCAGCAGGCGAGATCTGTGCGGCTCCGCTCACGCGTCCGTCGCTCGTGCGTGCGGGCTCGTCGGCGCCGTCGATCGGCCGCCAGCGGCGCTTGCCGTCGCGCGCGATCAGCGCGTCCGCGGCTCGCGGCCCGTCGCTGCCGGAGGCGTAGTTCGGGAAGTCGGCCTGTCCTTGCGCCCAGGCATCGAGCACGGGCTGCACGACGCGCCAGGCCGCCTCCACCATGGTCGGCGCGCTGGAACAGCGTCGCGTCGCCGATCATCACGTCGTAGAGCAGCGTCTCGTAGCCGACGTTCGGCTCCGGCGGGAACCAGTCGTCGTAGGCGAAATCCATCTTCACCGCGCGCGAGATCGCATCACCGGGCCCGGGCCGCTTGACCTCGAACTGCAGCGAGATGCCCTCGTCGGGCTGGATGCGCACACCAGCCAGTTCGGCCGCAGCCGATCGACCGGCGTGTCCTGGAACGCGGCGTACGGGCGCCTGCTTGAAGCGGATGGCGATCTCGGTCATGCGGCGCGCCAGGTGCTTGCCGGTGCGCAGGTAGAACGGCACGCCGGCCCAGCGCCAGTTGTCGATCTCGAGCTTCAGCGCGACATAGGTCTCGATGTTCGATCCGCGCGCGACGTTCGGCTCCTCGCGATAGCCGCGGACCGTCTTGCCCGAGCACCTTGCCGGCGCCGTACTGGCCGCGCACCGCGTTCTCGCGGCTTCACCGCCGGCATCGCGGCTGAACACCTCGGCCTTCTTGTCGCGCATCGCTCGGCGTCGAAGCCGACCGGCGGCTCCATCGCCACCATGGCGAGCAGCTGGAACAGGTGGTTCGGCACCATGTCGCGCAGCGCGCCGGTCACCTCGTAGAACTTGCCGCGCGCCTCGACGCCCACGGTCTCGGCCACCGTGATCTGCACATGGTCGATGCGGTCGCGGTTCCAGATCGGCTCGAACAGGCCGTTGGCGAAGCGGAACGCCATGATGTTCTGCACCGTCTCCTTGCCGAGGAAATGGTCGATCCGGAAGATCTGGTCCTCGTTCAGGACCTTCAGCAAGCTGCGCGTTGAGCTCCCTGGCGGATCGAGGTCTGTGGCCGAACGGCTTCTCGATCACGACCCGGCGCCAGAACGCCTGGGCGCCGTCCTTCTCCTGCTCTCCTGAGCCCGGCCTCGCCGAGCTGCTCGACCACCGGCGCCGAAGAAGCGGTCGGCGACGGCGAGATAGAAGAGGGCGTTGCCGCCGGTGCCGTGGTCGCGCTCGGTCGATGCAGCACGTCGCTGATGTCGTCATAGAGCTGCGGCTTGGTCAGGTCGCCCTGCACGTAGTGCATCCGCGCGGCCAGCCGGTCCCAGGCATCCTGCGTCGATGCGGTCGACGTGGAACTCGGCGGCCGGGTTGCCGACGAAGTTGCTGCAGCGCCGCGAACAGATGGTCGCGCCAGCTCTCGCGCTCTTCCCTGCGCGAGATCGACGCCGATCAGCGCGAAATTCTCCGGCAGGACCTGGTGCGCGAGAGATTGTAGAGCGCCGGGACACCAGCCGCTTGGTGAGGTCCCCGCGGCGCCGAAGATCACCATGGTGCAGGGTCCGCGGCCTTCGGCGCGGTGCGCGGCGGCGCCGTCACCTGCTGCGCCCGCGGCGCGGCCGGCTGGCTCTGCGCCGGCTGGCTCTGCCCTGGCTTCGTCTGATCGTCCGGCATTCTGCTCTCTTTCGTTCAGGACAGCGCTTCGGTGACGGCGCGGGCAAGTTCCCTGAGGCCGGATTCCACATCGTTCAGATGCACGCGCACCGCGCGCCGGTCGCGCTCCTCCAGCACCTGCAGATCGCCGCGCGCCTGCGCCGCCTTCACCACGCCGAACGTGTATCTGGCGCCCGGCACCTGGATGTCGGCCGGATCGTCGCAGGTGATCTGCAGGAACACGCCGGAATTCGGCCCGCCTTTATAGGCCTGCCCGGTCGAGTGCAGGAAACGCGGGCCGAAGCCAAGACAGGTCGCGGTCTTCCTGGCGTCGCGGATTTCCGTGCGCATCGCCTGCAGCGCGTCGATATGCGCGGCGTTGCGCTGGATGTAGGCGAGCAGCGCCACGTAGTCGCCGTCATGGGCACGGCCGAGATGGCTTTTCAGGTAGCCGGTCAGCGTGTTCTGCTGGCCGAGCCCGCTCGCGTTCTTCGCATCCGCGAAGATCGCGACGCCGTTGGCGCGGAACACCGGCGCCTCGTTCGGCAGCCGGCCGTCCTTCTCGTATTGCGCGGTGAGATCGCGCGTCGCGATCTTGCTCGCCTCCACGTCGGGCTGGTTGAACGCGTCGATGCCGATCACCGCGCCCGCCACCGCCGTCGCCATCTCCCAGCGGAAGAATTCCTGGCCGATATGCCAGATGTCCGGCAGCACCATCCGCGCCACCGGATGTCCCGCCGCTTCCAACTCATCGACCGCCTGCCGCTGCTTCGCGTCGGCTTTGCCGTCGAGC
>CAVXTC010000029.1:0-2500 GCA_963764525.1 uncultured Pseudomonadota bacterium
TGCGGGGAGAGGATTTGAACCTCTGACCTTCAGGTTATGAGCCTGACGAGCTACCGGGCTGCTCCACCCCGCGATGAATTGCTTGGGTCCTCCGGCCTCGTCGCGGGGTGATGGGCATCACCACGGGGGTACCGGGGGGTTTGGACAGTCTGGAAGACCTGGCGGCGACCTACTCTCCCGTGGCTTGAGCCACAGTACCATGGGCGCTGGGGGTTTTCACGGCCGAGTTCGGGATGGGATCGGGTGCGGGCTCCCCGCCATGGCCACCAGGTCGTCCAGCCTGTCCGCGGCTGATCAATGCCCGCTGATCGATGAACCCATAGGGGACCACCGGCTGGCAGGTTCTGGTGGGTTGTGTGCCGCTGCTGGAGATGATTTCTGTGCATGGCGGGCCAGGTGCCACTGATCGAGGTCTCCGGGGCTTGACCCGGGAGAACCGATCACTGGCCGCTGATCACTGGCGCTCGAGCCTGTCGGGCGATTAGGACCGGTCAGCTCAGCGCGTTACCGCGCTTACACACCCGGCCTATCGACGTGATGGTCTGTCACGGCCCTTTCGGGGTTTCCCCCTGGGAGACCTGGTTTAGAGGAGGGTTTCCCGCTTAGATGCTTTCAGCGGTTATCCCGTCCGCACATAGCTACCCGGCGGTGCCGCTGGCGCGACAACCGGTGCACCAGAGGTGCGTCCATCCCGGTCCTCTCGTACTGGGGACAGCGCCTCGCAAGTCTCCTTCACCCACGGCAGATAGGGACCGAACTGTCTCACGACGTTCTAAACCCAGCTCACGTACCACTTTAATCGGCGAACAGCCGAACCCTTGGGACCTGCTCCAGCCCCGGGATGTGATGAGCCGACATCGAGGTGCCAAACCTCCCCGTCGATGTGGACTCTTGGGGGAGATCAGCCTGTTATCCCTAGAGTACCTTTTTATCCGTTGAGCGATGGCCCTTCCACGCGGGACCACCGGATCACTATGGCCGACTTTCGTCTCTGCTCGGGCTGTCACCCTCGCAGTCAGGCGGGCTTGTGTCATTGCACTCAGCAGCCGATGTCCGACCGGCCTGAGCCCACCATCGCGCGCCTCCGTTACCTTTTGGGAGGCGACCGCCCCAGTCAAACTGCCCGCCATGCAGGGTCCCGGACCGGGCTGACCGGTCGCGGTTAGACACCAAAACAACTCAGGGTGGTATTTCAAGGGTGGCTCCACCGAAGCTGGCGCCCCGGCTTCACAGCCTCCCACCTATCCTACACAGAGTTCTCCTGGTGCCACTGCAAAGCTGCAGTAAAGGTTCATAGGGTCTTTCCGTCTGACCGCGGGTACCCCGCATCTTCACGGGGAATTCAATTTCGCTGAGCCGATGCCGGAGACAGTGGGGAAGTCGTTACGCCATTCGTGCAGGTCGGAACTTACCCGACAAGGAATTTCGCTACCTTAGGACCGTTATAGTTACGGCCGCCGTTTACCGGGGCTTCGGTTCGGAGCTTGCACCCCTCCCCTTAACCTTCCGGCACCGGGCAGGCGTCAGACCCTATACGTCGTCTCTCGACTTCGCAGAGCCCTGTGTTTTTACTAAACAGTCGCTACCCCCTGCTCTGTGCCACCCGCACCCGGTTGCCCGGATACAGGTCTCGCTTATCCCGAAGTTACGCGAGCAATTTGCCTAGTTCCTTCGGCATCGTTCTCTCAAGCGCCTTGGTATGCTCTACCAGTCCACCTGTGTCGGTTTCGGGTACGGTCTCGTCGCTGGAGCTGTTTCCCGGAACGCCGCCGCAGCCCGGGCAATCCGATAAGCCCGGACAATCCTTGGCGTTCGTCACTTCCAGCAGGCCGGGGAATGTTGACCCCGTTCCCATCGACTACGGCTCTCGCCCTCGCCTTAGGGGCCGGCTCACCCTGCGCGGATTAGCCTTGCGCAGGAACCCTTGGACTTTCGGCGACGGAGTTTCTCACTCCGTTTGTCGCTACTCATGTCAGCATTCGCACTTCCGATATCTCCACCGCCGCTCACGCGCACGGCTTCACAGACCTACGGAACGCTCCGCTACCACTCAGTGATCAGTGCTCACCGATCACCAAATCCGCAGCTTCGGTACGTGGCTTGAGCCCCGTTACATCTTCGGCGCAGGATTTCTGATTAGACCAGTGAGCTATTACGCTTTCTTTAAAGGATGGCTGCTTCTAAGCCAACCTCCTGGTTGTTTTGGAATTCCCACATCCTTTCCCACTTAGCCACGATTTGGGGACCTTAGCTGGCGGTCTGGGCTGTTTCCCTCTCGACGACGGACCTTAGCACCCGCCGTCTGTCTGCCGCGCTAAACTCTGCGGTATTCGGAGTTTGGTTAGGTTTGGTAAGCCTTTGGGGCCCCCTAGCCCATCCAGTGCTCTACCCCCGCAGGTCAACACACGACGATCTACCTCAATAGATTTCGCGGAGAACCAGCTATTTCCGAGTTTGATTGGCCTTTCACCCCTAGCCACAGCTCATCCCCGACTTTTTC
>CAVXTC010000029.1:7500-210639 GCA_963764525.1 uncultured Pseudomonadota bacterium
GGCCGGACGAAGCGGCTGTGCCGCACGGACCGACGCCAGCGCTTCGGCGGCCACTATCCAGGGCGAGAAATGCAGCGAGACCCCCGTGCCATGGGTTAGCTCGTTCGCCGCCGCGGTGACCGGACCTGCAGGAAAATCAGCCGGCGCATCTGGAATCGGCAACGGGTCCCAGCGCAGCCGGTTCGGTGTGGGCTCGGCCGAGGCAGTGCAGAGCAGACCGCAGTCGATGCGCCGGTGCGGCGGATGATTGGCCGGCGGCCGGATCCGGTATAGCCAGCTTCGCCGCGCCCCCCGCCCCAGCACGGTGAATGGCGTCCCGGTCACCTGTTCAGTGTACAGACCGAGTGGGTGACGCTGCGGCGAGTTCTGCCCGATCGGCGGTGCGCCGGCGATCGCTTCGGTCACGAACTGGTTGCCAAAACCTGTGAGATAGATGAGTTCGTTCATGAGAGCCTCGCTGGGACCAAACCAAATCCGCGGAACCGGGCCGGGCCGCCGCGCACCGGTTATCGCGGTACGGCTACATGGCGGAAATCGGGCGGGAACTCGGGCAATTGTCACCCTCCCCTGAGCCGCGTCAGCGGCAGGCCGGCACAATGGTGCATGCTGAGCCCGAAAGCGAGGTGGCGGTTGGCTATGCGGCCCAGGTCGAGCGGTCAGGACCGGGGAACACCGAGGGATCGCGATTTGCGACGGTGATGCAGATTGGATCAGCGCCCCGGACGACAGGGGCACACCTCCGATCTCCGCGTCCGACGTACTGATCCGGTTGCCGACCTGGTTCGATCCCTCTAACCGGAAGAGCTCTTTGACCGTATTGCGAATCCGAATCTGATTATTGATCAGGCGCTGCCGTTCGGATGCCCACTTGATCAGCGCGTGCAAAGCGTTGCCGATCAGGTTGGTGGTCGTTTCGTGCCCGGCATTGAGAATGAAGATACAATCGTGCAGCATCTCCGTTTCGCTCAATCGGTCGTCGCCACTCTCGCCGTGGATCAGGCGCGTCAATATGTCCTTCGAGAAATTGCCGGAATTCTGGAGCCGGTCGGCAACGAGTTCGCGAAGATAGGTGGTGAACTCGACGAGTGCACGGTTGCCGCGCTCGCACTGAGCTGAGGTCAACGCCGGCTGAAGCGCCGCAAGAATGGCTACCGACCAGCCGCGAGGGGGTTCGGTCACCATCCGGCATGGCGAGCAGGTTGCCGATCACCTCGAGTGGGTTCGCCGCGGCGAAATCCTCGATCCGGTCGCAGTCGTCCTTCGCTGCCGCCGCATCCAGAAGGTGGTCAACCAGTGGCGTCAGCGCCGGCTCCATCGCCTCGACCGTCCGCAGAGTCAGCGCACCCATGATAAGCTGACGAACGCGCGTGTGCAGCGGTGGGTCGTTGAACACCAGGCTGCTGTTATGGTGCTCATACAGCGGGGTAGCGCCGTATTGGGGCCGGAACTCGATCGTCTTGTTAGAGCTGAACCTCTTCGCCTCGCGATAAACCTCCACGCAGTCGGCATGCCGCATCAGAAACCAAGTGCCGGCATCCGGTGCACCGGGTTGAGCATGCGCAACGCACGAAAGTTTGGGTGTCGGTCGGCGCACAAGGATTGCGGCGGCGATCAGAGCCCGAGCGGATCAGCAGGCATCCGGCTGCCGGTCGGGAGCGGTATCGCGGAACGCCGGCAGCGCGAGCGCGGCGTATTCCGCACGCAACAACAACGGATAACCATCGAGAGGACAGTTGATGCGCCGCGCATTGGCCATCTGTGGCACCAGGCAAATGTCGGCAAGACCCGGCACCTCGCCAAAGCAAAATGGGCCTGGAACGCCGCGCAGCATGGCTTCCAGCGCCGTCAAACCCTCACCGATCCAATGCGCATACCAGGTATCCCGAGCCGTGTCCGTCTGACCAAGCTCACGCTTGAGATAACGCAAGACCCGCAGGTTGTTCAGCGGATGGATATCGCAGGCGATGGTCAGGGCGAAACCCCGCACGCGTGCCCGCTCGAGCGCATCCTTGGGAGCAAGGGCGGCGTGGGATGCATCTCATCGAGCCACTCGATGATCGCCAGCGATTGCAGGATCAGCGTGCCATCGTCGGTTTCCAGTGTAGGGACCAGCGCGGTCGGGTTCCTGGTGCGGTACTCGGGCCGCAACTGTTGGCCGCCGTCCTTGAGGAGATGGACAGACACGGGCGTCCACGGGAGCCCCTTCAGTGCCAGCGCGGTGCGCACCCGCCACGCCGCGGACGATCGGAAATAGGTGTAGAGCTTCATGCTGCCTCGCTCCGCCCCGCTATGTCGGGCAATGTGGCCGACGCGCCACATGGTACGCCGGAGAACCCACGGTCGCGAGTCGTGACCAGCTCCCGCTTGCGAGACCTGAGGCGCGCCCATGTGGCGGCTCGCGAGATCGTGATGAAATCATGGATGGGCACCGTTAGGTGACGACCTTCGGCAATCGACACAGGTACTCTCGATCGACTGCGTGACCGGCCGAGCGAACGGTCCGTTATCCGACTACCACCATGCAATGGTTCGTTTCGATTAGAAATTCGCAATCGCCGCGGAACAGCCGCGCTCAGCGGGCATTCTCGTTTCAATCACAGCTGTATAACGGGAAAATCAACGATTAATCGAGACGTAAGGTCGTTGACCCCGCGTCCGTGCAGCCGATCGTATAACGCTCAGCTTCCCGGGTGATCCCGATTGGGTTCCAGGATGAAAACTGTCATTTGACAGGATCACGGACAATCCAAGGCCCGGACGGCGGGGGCGGCGGCACCAAAGCGAGGCTGCCAGGCCGCGGCAAAACCTGGAATCCGGCGGTGTGCAGATATTGCCACCGATTGCGAATAGGAGGTTTCACTGCTAAGGAAGACGGTTATATAAGCTTTGGTTCGATCGCGCGCGGGCCAATTCGGGGGGCGCGCCGGACTTTGAGATGGGGGGGTAATGATCTCTCGATGAGCACGAAACCTGCCAGCCGCAACTCCGACCCGGAGATCGTAAACGATGACTTCAAGCTGGAGGACTTCCTGCCGTTCCGGCTGTCGGTCGCCGCGTCGAGCGTGGCCCGGCTGCTGGCACGCCGGTTGACCGATGCTTACGGCATTTCGATTGCCGAATGGCGAGTGCTGTCGATGGTGGGCCGATACGGCACGCTGTCGCCCAGTGTGGTCGGTGAGCGAACGGCAATGGACAAGGTCAAGGTGAGCCGTGCGGCGGCAAGCCTGGTGGCCCGCGGCATGATCAAGCAGACACAGGACCCTACAGACGGCCGCGGACGGCTGCTTCGCCTGACCCGGAAGGGAGCAAATGTCCACTCAGGCTCGATCCCGCTCGCCCGCTCCTTGGAATCCGAACTTGCCAACGGCTTGAGCCGATCAGAGTGGGCGGCGCTACAGAAAGCGTTGGCCCGGCTTGGTGCTCACGTCCAGGCAATCGACGAGCCTGACACCGCCGAAGCCGCGGATTAAACTCCTGCCAGCGTGGTCCGGTTACCCTGATAACAAGACGCCGGATCACACTGGCAGACGTCTCGTCAATGTGCCGCCAGTAGCTCAGTCGCCAACGCCTCCCACTCCGCCTGCAGTGCGCCCTCAGCCGGCGATCGGCCCGCCCGCCTGTACCAGCCTTGTGCGTTCGATAGGTCGCCCTCCTTGCGATGCAGATAGGCATGCACGATCGAGCCGGTCGGCCCTTCGTCGCATTGCGCGCAGGCATGCGCGCGATCCCAGTCGCCCTTGGCATCCCACCACAATGTCTGCAGGGCCAGGCTGAACTCTGCCGGAGGCGCATCCGCCGCCAGTGTCGCGCGGAATCCGTCGATGTCCATCACGGCAACCTCTCTCCCCGATCGAACCGCCGCCAGGCGCTCATCTGGAGCGCCGAGGTCAGGCAGTGCACCACGACAGGCCTGGTCCTCACGGCAAACGCGCGGGCGATACCGTCAGCCACTTCGGATTCGTCGGCTATCGTTATGCCCTCGGCGCCAAACGACCGGCCCCAGGCAGCGAAATCCGGATTGGTGAGTCGCGTCGCCGCCATGAACGGACGGTCCGGGTATCGCACGTAGCTGTGCATTCCGATCGTGCCGTACATCCGGTTATCGGAAATCACCATAATCGGCGTTGCGCCATATTGGCACGCCGTGGCGATCTCGTTGCCCATCATCAATGCGCCGCCATCGCCAACGAATGCCACGACCTGCTTGCCGGGCCGCCGCAAACCGGCCGCGACCGCCATCGGCATGCCCGAGCCCATCGCGCCGACAACCGAGGAAAGAAACACCTGCCCCGGTTTGAAGTCGATATAACGGTGGATGTAGCTGCCGAAATTTCCGGCATCCGACGTCACCGCCGCGTCCGGTGCCAAATGCTTGTTCACCTCGGCCACGACTGCGGCGAAGTTTACCCCATCCTCGGTCGGCTCCCAGACCGGCTCCATAAGGCTGCGATGGATCCCGTGCAGCCGGCTCACCCAGGCCCGGCGCTTCTCTGCATCAGGCGGCACTCCTCGCGCGAGCAGCCCCCGGATCACCTCATGCGGCAGGCACGCGATCCCGAGATCGACATGCCAGATCCGGCCGATCTCGTTCGCATCGGGCCACACATGCACGAGCGGAAGCTGCGGCTGCGGCGCGGCGGGAAAGCTGTACGACTGGCTGACCGTGTCGGTCAGCCGCTCCCCCAACGCCACCATCAGATCGGCACGCTTCATCTCGGCGATGTGCTTCGGCGGCACGCGAATGCCCATATAGCCGCCGTAGTTAGGATGTTTCGAATCGAAGAGTTGCGGCCGGCGATGGGTTGGCGAGATCGGTAGCACCCACTGCTCGGCCAACCGTCGCAGATCGTCCGTGGCCGACGGTTCATAGAGAGAATCCGTCACCAGCGCGCCGCCGACGAGTACCAGCGGCCGCTCGGACCGCGCCAGCATTTCCGCCAAGCGGTCGAGGTCAGCGGCGCGCGGGCCAGCCAGGGCGCGCGGACGAGGCTGATCCAACGGTGCGTCTGTCGGCTCGTCGAAAATATCCTCCGGAAGGATCACCGCGACCGGCCCCGGCGTGCCGCTTTCCGCGAGGTGGAAGGCGCGGGCGATCGCCTCGGAAGCTTGTACAGGCTCGTTGACCTCGATCACTGCTTTCGTTACGTCGCAAAGCAGCCGCGAGTAGTTCTGCTCCTGCAGGGCCATGCGTCCGAAATCGGCGCGCTCCACCTGGCCCACCAGCATCACCATCGGTGTTGCGTCGTGAAACGCCGAATGCAGCGATACCATGGCATTCGAAAGGCCCGGCCCGCGCGAGACCACACACACGCCTGCTCTCGGACGCATCCGCCCGTCCGCCGCCGCCATGAACCCGGCGCCGCCCTCGTGCCGGCACACTACGATCCGGATCGCGTTCATGTCGGACAACGCATTGGTCAGGCCGACATAGCTCTCGCCAGGCACGCAGAAGATCTGATCGACGTCGTGCGCTTCCAGGCTCTCGGCCAGCAGGCGAGCAACGGTGCGGGACATCTCACGAGCCTCCTTGGTCGCCGCTTCTCAGCCGCCCGGACACCGGATCAGCGGGAACGGGAAGTCGGTGCAGCCGGGGAACCGGATCTCGTTCGGGCTGATGCGTTGCACATGCAGTGCGTCGGGATTTTCGCAACCGAAGCCGCTCGCGCCGGTCGTCGCCAGTCCCGGCAGCGCCGCCGCGGTCGAGGCCGGGGGCGCCGCGTTGAAGTGGAACTCCACGCCGTTGCCGGTCCCGCGCGCCGTCTCGATCAGACGCTCGATATAGAATTGATCCGTAACGGTCGCCCGTAGCACGACGTCGCGGGTGAAGATGACGGTCGGCTGCGCCAGGCATTGCTCGGCCGAGACGACGCCGGGAGCCGGAAACAGTCCGCCAGTCCAGGAGCCCAGCAGGAACGCCTGCGGCAGCCCGGTGGATTGTTGCGCGCGGGCCGGCGGCACCGCACCCGCAACAACGGCCAAGCCGGCGAGGACAGCGAGTGCTACTTTAGCCGTTGGTCGTGACCGGCCAGCATATTCTCCTGCCCCGTGCCGCGGCGAGCGCGCAAGGATTCGGTCCGTAGCGACGTTAAGGTGCATGCGTCTCCTCGGTGCTCTGCCGGTGCCGGGCACGATAGGACGCCTGGCCCGTCAGGCAAAGCGCGCGAGCCGCACCGCCGTGTGGCCCCGGCTAGGTCGCAGACTGGGCATCACCAGCAGGCAGTCGTCATGCGGCGTGCGTATCTCCTCTGGGCCGTCGAAGGCGATCAGCGTGTTGCGTCTCGCCACGACCGCCCCGCCCCGCCAGGGCTGCACGAACGAGAAACCCGACGTGGCCGCAGTGACCGCCAGCGTCACCTCGGCGAAGCGCTGTACCCGTCGGGCCGGTGGCGGAAGAGCCGCCGGTGCCATCTGCAACCAATGGAGCAGCCCAACGACAGCGGCCCGAGTCGTCTCGACGGTCACCGGTTCCCAGTGCTGACCGGCCTCGATGAGATTGGCGGCGCAGGGCGTGTCCGGATCGCTGAACCGGTTGTAGTCGATCAAACGGCGCCCGCCCGCATGGCCGTGATCGGCAACAACCAGTTCCGGCACGCCAATTCCGCCCGCGAGCCGCCTGCCCTTGTGGGACCCGCCGCAGAGGATCAGCGGATCAGACGGCCACAGCATCGAGTGCAGGTCGAGCAGCATATCGACCGTGTCGATCAGCGGCCGGATCTCACGCGCGCGGTCCAGCTCGACGGATCGGCGCGAACCGTCCAGCACCGCATCGTCCCAAACCCGGTTGATGTCCTCATCTACAAAGCGCGACAGGGTCGGTTGGCGCGGATCGAAGCGATCGAAGGCAGCCAGATTGAGAAAGCCGAAGGTGAGCTGTCCGCGCGTCGGGCGCAGCGAGTCGCGCAACAACCGGTCCAGCACGATGGCGCCGGCCAGCTCATTGCCGTGCGCCAGCGCGATCAGCGCAAGATGGGGTCCAGGGCGGGTGGCAACGCGCGTCGTGAAGCCAGCAATTCCGGTATTGCCGGCACGCCAGGGAGTGATGTCCGGTGCTGTCAAGCGAACGTCGAACTGCGGCAAAGGCGGCTGCACCGGCTCCGGCATTGGATTACCCCGCCACGTGATCCACCAGTCGCCGAATGAAGCTGTCACAGGCGGCCAGCTCGCTTTCGGCGATCCACTCGTCTGGCTGATGGGCCTGGCCGATATGGCCCGGACCGCAAACGATCGTGGCGATCCCGGCATCCTGATAGAAGCCGCCCTCGGTCCCGTAACTGACTTTGCCAGTGCTGTTCGAGCCGGTGAGCTGCTTGATCAGCCCGGTGAGCTCATGATCCGGCGACAGCGACAAACCAGGCATCTTTACGTTCACCTCGTAGGTAAACCCGGTATCGGGGTGCACTGCGTGCATCGCCGGTTCGATGGTGGTAGCGACAAAACCCCGCATTCGCTCCAGTTCACGCGCCGGATCGTCGGCCGGGATGTTGCGCCATTCCATGTGGAACTCGGCGCGCTCAGGAATGATGTTCAGGATCGTCCCGCCCTTCACAGTGCCGACATGAATGGTGGTATGGGGCGGGTCGAAGCCATCCTCGAACGGTCCGCTCTTGGCAAACCGACGGGCTTCCGCCGCAACATAAGCGATCGCCTCGGCGGCCGCATGCACGGCATTGACGCCTTTGGCGGGATCGCTCGAATGCCCGGGCCGACCGCGCACTTGGACCATGACGTTGAGCTTGCCTTTGTGAGCCAGGATCGGCTGCATCCCGGATGGTTCGCCGACCACGCACAACGTGGGTTTCAGCCCGGATTGCTTCAGATCCTCGATTAGTCGCCGCGCGCCGAAGCAGCCGACTTCCTCGTCGTAGCTGATGAACAGGTGCACGGGACGCACAAGCGCCCGACGGCGGAAGTCCGGCACCGCTGCCAGGAACGACGCAACGAAGCCTTTCATGTCGCAGGCGCCTCGGGCGGTGAGCCGGCCGTCGCCCCGGCGCAACGTAAACGGATCGCCGGTCCAGGCCTGTCCATCGACCGGCACTGTGTCCACGTGCCCCGATAGGGCGATCCCACCCGGTGCCTGCGGGCCGATGATGGCATGGATATTCGCCTTGCTGCCCGCACCATTCAGGCTGGTCCGATAGGGCACGTTGTGCGCATCCAGCCAGGCGCGAACAAATCCGATCAGTTCCAGGTTCGAATTGCGGCTCGTGGTGTCGAAGGACACCAGCCGGGCGAGCATTTCTGTCGTGCTGAGCGATGGGGCGGCAATGGTTGGTCCGGTCATGGCGACAGTCTATACGGACCTCGGCGAGCGGCAACCGGAGCGCCCGCGAGCCTTGACGCTGTATCGAACGTCATTGCACTCCCGACAGGCTCACCAGCGCCCATGGGCGACGCTTCTTCCCGTTTGTCACTGCTGCATCGTGCCTGGCGCCTGCTGCCGGCGAGTGGCCGACGGCAAATCCTGAACCGTGCGACGGGCCTCATGGCACCACGCATTGCCCACCCGCCTCCACGCGTGACATCGGGCATTGTGGTGGCGGGCGAGTTGTCCCGAGCCTCAGGGCTTGGCGAAGGTGCGCGGCTGATGCTGCAGGCACTAGAGCGAATCTCAATTCCTTGCTGGCCACTGGACATCGGCCCGCTACTGCCGGCACCTCAAGAGGACATGCCGGCGGCTATTGCCGCGCAGCCGCCACCGGGTGCGGCACTCATCCTGCATGTCAACGCACCGATGTTGCCCCTCGTGTTGCTGCGCCTGCCGCGTGATCTCACCAGAGGGCGGCGGGTGATCGGCTATTGGGCTTGGGAGCTGTCGGTGCTGTCTCAAGACTGGCGAGGGGCTCGGTTCGTGCATGAGGCGTGGGTGCCCTCGCGCTTCACCGCTGCCGCAATCGAGACGTTGCTGCCTGGACGTGTGCGCGTGGTCGCGCACCCGGTGGCGATCGCGCCGAGGAAAGTGGCAAGACCGGACCGTGGAACATTCGGCCTGCCGCCGGATGCGGTGATCGTGCTGGCCTCGGCGAATCTCGCGTCGTCCTTCGCCCGCAAAAACCCGCTTGGGGCGATTGCCGCCTTTCGAGCCGCATTCGGTGAACGGCCGGACCGTGTGCTGTTGCTGAAGCTCGGCAACCCGAATCATTTTCCGGCGGATTTTGCCCGCATCCTTGATGCGGTGGCGGACGCCCCGAACATTCGCCTGGAAACCCGCACGCTCCCGACCGCCGATGCACACGCCTTGACCGCGGCAGTCGATATCGTGCTGTCTTTGCACCGAAGTGAAGGATTCGGCCTGGTCCTCGCCGAAGCGATGCTGCTCGGCAAGCCGGTGATTGCTACCGGCTGGTCAGGCAATATGGACTTCATGGACAACACCAACGCGATGCTCGTGCCGTACCACCTCACTGCGGCCATCGACCCGCGTGGCGTATATGCGGTCCCCGGCGCGCTATGGGCCGAGCCCGATATCGGGCAGGCCGCGGCAATGCTGCGCCGCCTAGCCGATCATCCCGACATGCGCGCCGAGCTCGGTGCGCGCGCGGAGCGTGCCGCCGATCGATTGGGCACCCTCCCCTTGGCCGCCGCAGTGCGTTCGCTCGGGCTGAAACCCGGCCCAGCATGAGGGTGCTTGTCTGGCAATGGGGTCGCCGCGGCGCCGGACCACGTTTCGCCGCACATCTGGCGGACGGGTTCGATCGGTTACCGGGCGTATCCGGGCTGCTGTCGCTGTCGAGTGGAGCGGAACTGCTGCACGGCCCCGATGCACCGCGCTGCGACCTTCCGATGCGCACCTATGCGAGCACGGCCGGACTGATCTGCCGCGTACTCCGATCGCCCGGACTAGTGACCCAACTCACTCGGCAAATCAGGGCGTTGCGGCCAGCGTTCGCGATCGGCGCGATGCCAGGACCGCTCGATCTGCTGTTTCTGGCGGCGCTGCGCCGGACCGGTGTGCCGGCTGCGATCATCGTGCATGACGCCGAAGCTCATCCGGGCGACGGCTTTCCCCTCCTCATGACGTTGCAACGGCAACTGATCCGCCGGGCAGACGCCGTGGTTGCCTTGTCTTCGCATGTGGCCGAGCGATTGCGGGAACGGCGCATGATGCGTGGCGACCGCAAGCTGATCATCGCTGCGCACCCGCCATTTGATTTCGGTATCGTGCCGCCAACCTTCGAGCATGGCGGCGCCTCGCGGCTGCTGGTTTTCGGCCGGCTACTGCCATACAAGGGGCTTGATCTCTTGGCCGAGGCGCTGGCCCTTCTGACGCCCCATCCGAACCTGCGGTTGCGCGTGGTCGGCAGCGGTCCGGAAAGCTCCGCGCTCCGCGCGCTGCGCATGCTGCCCGGCGTCAGCGTGGAAAATCGCTGGGTTGCCGAGTCGGAGATCGGTACGCTGCTGTCCTGGGCGGATGCGCTGGTGATACCGTACCGGGAGGCGAGCCAGAGCGGCGTCGCAGCGGCGGCGCTGGCTGCCGGACGCCGGGTTATCTCCACCCGGGTGGGCGGGCTGGTGGAGCAACTTGGCGACGAGCCGCTGGCCAGCTTGTGCGAACCTGACGCCACCAGCCTCGCGGCGGCACTGCTTGGGGTGTTGCGGGCGCCCGCCCTAGCTGCCATGCCACGCCGCGATCCGGCGCTCGCCTGGCGTGCGCTCGCGCAGCACCTGCTGGACGAGCTCGGGACTGCCGATCTGCACCGTCACACCGAAAGCTGAACCGCAATGCCCGTTCGCATCACCGAAATTCGGGAAATCACAAAACCGATCAGCTCGCCGATCCGCAACGCCTACATCGACTTCAGCAAGATGACGTCGAGCCTGGTTGCGGTCATCACCAACGTGACGCGTGGCGGCAAGCCAGTGATCGGTTACGGGTTCAATTCGAATGGGCGCTACGGCCAGGGTGGGCTGATCCGTGAGCGTTTCGCCCCGCGGCTAAACGAGGCCGATCCGATCTCGCTGCTCGACGGTACCGGCGAGAACCTGGACCCGGACCGCATCTGGACGGCGCTGATGACGAACGAGAAGCCAGGCGGGCACGGCGACCGCTCGGTTGCGGTTGGGACGATTGACATGGCCGTATGGGACGCCGCTGCGAAAATAGCCGGCAAGCCGCTGTTCCGCTGGCTGGCGGAGCGTCACCGGATCGCTGCCGATCCGCGGGTCTTCGTCTATGCCGCCGGCGGATATTATTACCCAGGCAAGGACCTCGCCGCACTTCGCGCCGAAATGCGCAGCTATCTCGAGCGCGGCTATACCGTGGTGAAGATGAAGATCGGCGGCGAGACGATCCACGAAGACCGGCGGCGGATCGAGGCGGTGCTGGCGGAGCTCGGCGGCGACGCGCAGCTTGCGGTGGATGCGAATGGGCGCTTCGACCTGGAGACGGCGATCGCCTACGCGAAAATGCTGCGCGAGTATCCGCTGTTCTGGTACGAGGAACCCGGCGATCCGTTGGATTACCGGCTACAGGCAACGTTGGCGGAATTCTACCCACCATCAATGGCGACCGGGGAAAACCTGTTCAGCCATCAGGACGCCCGGAACCTGATTCGGCATGCCGGGATGCGGCCGGACCGCGACTGGCTGCAATTCGACTGCGCCCTGTCGTACGGCCTGTGCGAATATCAACGTACCCTGGCGATGCTGAAAGACGCTGGCTGGTCCTGGCGACGGTGCATCCCGCATGGCGGCCACCAGATGTCGCTGAACATCGCTGCGGGACTGGGTCTTGGCGGCAACGAAAGCTATCCCGACGTGTTCCAGCCGTACGGCGGCTTCCCAGATGGCACCGTGGTGGCGGACGGATACATCACGCTGCCAGACCTGCCTGGTCTCGGCTTCGAGGCGAAGTCGGACCTTTACGCAGCCATGCGGGAGCTGGCCAGTTGACCAAGCCGAAATCCTGGGCCGACCTTGACGAAAGCCTTGAGCGTCACACCGCCCGGGGCCACCTTGCGGATCAAGGAGGACCCGCGCATGGCAAGCATCAGACGCACCGCAACGGCGCAGTGGCAGGGCGGCGGCCGGGATGGCCAGGGCACGCTCACCACACAAAGCGGCACGCTCTCCAACACACCCTATTCCTTCACAACTCGGTTCGGCGACGCCAAGGGCACCAACCCGGAAGAGCTGATCGCGGCTGCTCATGCCGGGTGTTTCAGCATGGCACTCGCCTTCCAGCTCGCCGGGGCCGGCCACGCACCTGACAGCCTGCACACTGAGGCGCGCCTGACCTTGGAGCAGGAGGGCGCCGGCTGGCGAATTGCCGCGGTGGCCCTGAGCCTGCGTGCCAAGGTACCAGGCCTCGGCGCCGAGGAGTTCAAACGGCTCGCCGATCAGGCCAAGGCGACCTGTCCGGTTTCGCGCGTGCTGAATGCTGAGATCACGCTCGACGCTGCACTCGAATAATCCTGCCATGACACAGCTTGCGAGATTGCCTGACCGCGGCGTGATCGAGATCGGCGGGGATGACCGTGTCGCCTTTCTTCAGGGCCTGGTCTCCAACGATGTGACCGAGGCGACACCCGGCCGCGCAGTGTGGGCGGCCCTGCTGACTCCGCAGGGCAAATGGCTCGCGGATTTTTTCATCCAGGCGGATGGTGAACGGTTGCTGCTGGATTGCCAGCGTGCGCAGACCGCAGCCCTGGAGCAACGTTTGTCGCGATTCCGACTACGGTCCAAAGTGACGATTGCAGCCGGCGACCAGCTTGTGCACGCAGCCTGGGACGGTGTTCCGGCGCCCGGCGCGATCATGGCACCGGACCCCCGCCTGCCGGAGGCTGGCTGGCGTATCCTCTCCACCGAACCGCTCGCCGAAACCGGCACTGCCGAAGGTTGGGACTGTCACCGCCTGGCGTTGGGGTTGCCGGACGGTACGCGCGACCTCGAGGCGGAAAAGACCGTGCTTCTGGAGGCTGGATTCGACGAGCTAAACGGTATTTCCTGGAGCAAGGGTTGCTACATGGGCCAGGAGCTGACCGCGCGGACAAAGTACCGCGGCTTGCTGAAACGGCGGCTTGTGCCAGTCGAAGTCGAGGGAGCGATGCCGCCGCCGGGATCGCCGGGTACTGCGGGACGGCGCGGAGGTGGGCACGATGCGCTCCGGCCGCGACCGGCTTGGGCTCGCGGTCCTGCGGCTTGATGCCCTGCGCGATCGTCTGTCGTGCAATGAGGCGAGTCTGCTCCCGCGCATTCCTGACTGGATGCACCTGCCGGAGCCGGTGTCATGAGCGGCACTCAGGCCCTGGATTGGGAAGGGCGCTACCAGGCTGGCACGACCGGATGGGAGCGCCCGGCGCTTAACCCTGCTTTTCTGACTTGGCGGCGGTCGGGCGAACTGGCGCCATGCCAAATCCTGGTGCCGGGCGCAGGGCGCAGTGCGGAGCCAATGGCGCTTCTCGAAGCCGGGTTCGCGGTTACTGTTCTGGATGGGGCGCCCAGCGCGGCCGAGATCCAGCGTCAGCGGCTCGGGACGCGAGCACAGGTGGTACAGCAGGACCTGTTCGCCTGGGACCCAGACGCCCCGTTCGACGCCGTATACGATCAGACATGTCTGTGCGCGCTGCCGCCGGCACTGCTGCCCGCCTACGAGCTGCGTCTGGCGTGCTGGGTGCGTCCGGGCGGTGCGCTGTTTTCCCTGTTCATGCAAACCGACCGCCCGGGCGGACCGCCCTTCAACTGCCCGATCCAGGAAATGCGCGGGCTGTTCTCGCCGGAGCGATGGCTATGGCCAGATGCGCTGCCCCCCCTGGTCAATCATCCATCGTTGTACAAGGAGCAGCCGGTATCGCTGCGACGTCAGTAAGTCCGGACCGGCTGAACACGGCGAGCGATGCAGCGCCCCCCGAATAGGCCGGACGCATATCGTCCATCATTTTTCCATTCTGCCAGAGCTCGAGCAGGTCGTTGCCGTACTCCAGCCATCACCGGCTCTGACATTGAGGTCGATGGTGCTGCCGCCGGTGAAGGTGTCCTCGTCCACATAGGCGGGTTCACCCCCACGGGCGTAGCAATGGCCTCCGCAGGTCGCACCGGCGGCCACGGCCAGGTCGCGAAGCGCGGGCGTAAGCGGCGATGGAATGACCAACTCCGGCCCGACGGCGTCGAAGGCCTCCCGAATGACGGCCTGGAGACGTCTCGTGAAAGCGGGGCGACGGGCCGGAGATAACGTCCGGAGCTGGCCCGGATACCCGGGCACGGTCAGCGCCTCGATCGGGCCGGTGATCGGCATTGGCTCCATGAGGGCGTGGTGGACGCCGCGCAGCAAACCCGGTCCAATGGCGGCCCATGAGCCGCCCCCCGCCCGGCCGCCGCGCCGACTATCGCTGGTTCCACGATCTCACCACCCGCTGGATGGACAACGATGTGTTCCGCCATGTCAACAACGTGGTGTATTTGTCGTGGTTCGACACTGCGGTGACGTACTGGGAAACCACAACGGGCGCGGTCGATCTGTTGGAAGGCAGGATACACTGCGTGGTCGCCGAGGTGTTGTGTCGCTACCATAGCTCCGTGTCCTGGCCGGACCGGATCAGCGTCGGCTTGCGCACGGCGCGCATCGGCGAAAGCTCGGTGCGGTACGAACTCGGCGTGTTCCGCAACGACGATGACGCCGCCGCGGCAGAGGGCTACTTCGTGCATGTGTTCGTCGAACGGGGCAGCCAGACACCGGTGCCGATCCCCACGGGAGCACGCAAGGTGCTCGAAACAATCACCGCCTGAACAGGAGGAAATACGCCATGGATCTCAGGATCAAGGGCCGCAAGGCCATCGTCTGTGCCGCCAGCAAGGGACTTGGCCGTGCTTGCGCCATGTCGCTCGCCCGCGAAGGCGTCGAGCTGGTGATCACCGCGCGCACCGCCGACATGCTGCAGCAGACGGCCGATGAAATCCGTAAGGCAACCGGTGTAAAAGTGACCGCAGTCCCCGGCGACATCAGTACCGAAGCGGGCCGGACCGCCGCGCTCGCCGCCTGCCCGGCACCGGATATCCTGGTCAACAACGCCGGCGGACCGCCGCCGGGCGATTTCCGCGACTGGGACCGCGATGCCTGGATCCGCGCCCTCGACGCCAACATGCTGGCGCCGATCTTCATGATCAAGGCGGTGGTCGATGGCATGATCGAGCGAAAGTTCGGCCGCATCGTCAACATCACCTCGGCCTCAGTGAAGTCACCGATCCCGCAACTTGGCATGAGCAACGGCGCCCGCGCCGGGCTGACCGGCTTCGTTGCCGGCGTGGCGCGTCAGATCGCGAAGCACAACGTTACCATCAATAATATCCTTCCGGGCCCGTTCCTGACCGATCGGCTGCGTAGCGGGGCCGCGCATCTGGCGCAGCGCAACAAGCGCACGATGGACGAAGAACTGGCCCTGCGCGGGCGGGAGAACCCGACCGGCCGCATCGGCGACCCGGCCGAGTTCGGCGAAGCTTGCGCGTTCCTGTGCGCTGCCAGCTCAGGCTACATCGTCGGCCACAATCTGCTGCTGGACGGCGGCGCCTTCAACTCGTCGATCGCGTGATGGACCCGTCCTTCCTGCCGGCGCACCGGCTCGCCGCGCTGGTGCGCGCAGGCGAGGTCGGCTGCCGCGAGCTGCTCGATCATTTCGTCGCCCGTGTCGAGCGGCTCGATCAGCGCATCAACGCGGTCGTGGTGCGCGATTTCGAAAGGGCGCAAGAACGGGCGAAGGCGCTGGACAATCAGCTCGACAAATCGGCGCCATTGTTCGGCGTGCCCATGACGGTGAAGGAAAGCTTCGACATCGCCGGCCTGCCGACCACCTGGGGCGTGCCGGCCGAACGCAACTCTATAGCCGGACGCAACGCGCTGGCGGTCGACCGGCTGCTCGGTGCCGGCGCCGTGGTGTTCGGCAAGACCAACGTGCCGCTACTGCTCTCTGACTGGCAGAGTTACAACGCGATTTACGGAGCGACCAACAATCCGTGGGACCTGTCGCGGTCGCCGGGCGGATCATCGGGTGGCTCCGCTGCGGCGCTGGCGGCGGGAATGACCGGGCTGGAGATCGGCAGCGATATCGGCTCGTCCATTCGCAACCCGGCTCATTTCTGCGGTGTGTTCGGCCACAAGCCAACCTGGGGAATCTGCCCACCGCTGGGGCAAGCGCTGCACGGCAATGTCGCCCAGGCGGATATTTCGGTGATCGGGCCGCTGGCACGCTCGGCCGCCGACCTGGAGATCGCGCTCGATGCGATCGCCGGACCGGAAGAGATCGAAGCGGCCGGCTGGAAACTCGATCTGGCGCCGCCGCGGGCCACGCGGTTCGACGGTTTGCGCATCGCTGTCATGACGGATCACCAATTATCGGAGGTGGATGCCTCGATCACCGGCAAGCTCGACGAGCTTGCATCGTTCCTGTCGAAACAGGGAGCCAAGGTTAGTGCAACAGCGCGGCCTGCATTCGATCTTGCCGAGGCGCACCGGCTCTACATCACGATGCTGCGGGCCACCACCAGCGGGCGCCTGGATGATGCTGCGATGACCCATTGGCGGACCGAGGCGGCACGGCTCGGCGACGGCGACACCAGCTATTATGCGCTGATGGCGCGCGGCAACTCGCTCAGTCACCGCGATTTCCTGGTCGGCAACGAGCGGCGCCAGCGCATGCGTCGTGCCTGGGCAGCGTTCTTCAAAGACTGGGATGTGTTCCTGTGTCCCGCCGCGGCCAGTCCGGCGCAACCGCACGATCACGCCGGCGAACGCTGGGAACGTTCGATCGAGGTGAACGGGCACCGTGTTCCGACCACCGACCAGATGTTCTGGGCCGGTATCTCCTGCTTCTTCCTGCTGCCGGCAACGGTGGCTCCGCTGGGTTTCGCGCCAGCCGGCCTGCCGGTGGGCGTGCAGATCGTCGGACCGCAATTCGGCGACCGGACCACCATCCAGTTCGCGCGTCTGATGGAAAAATCCTGGCAGGCGTTCGTGCCGCCGCCGGGATGGGCCTGAAAGGGTATCAAATGGACCCGAGTTTCCTGCCGGCTTGGCGGTTGGCCGAGCTGACACGCAGCGGCGAGATCGGCTGTCTCGAGCTGCTTGATCATTTCATTGCTCGCTCGAACGGCTGAATCCGCGCATCAACGCCGTGGTCGTGCGCGACTTCGAACGGGGCGCGCACGCGCCCGGCAACTCGATCAGGTCCCGCGGCTCAACGCCCGCTGTTCGGCGTGCCGATGACGGTGAAGGAGAGCTTCGACCTCGCCGGCCTGCCCACCACCTGGGGCCATGAGGATCGCAAGTCGCATCGCGCCGAAACCGACGCGCTGGCCGTGCAACGGCTGGAAAAGGCCGGTGCCGTGGTGTTCGGCAAGACCAACGTACCGGTCAGTCTCGCGGACTGGCAGAGCTACAACCCGGTCTATGGCACCACCAACAATCCGTGGCACGCCGCGCACACGCCGGGCGGGTCCTCCGGCGGCGGAGCGGCGGCCTGCGCAGCGGGATTCGGCGGGTTGGAGCTCGGCAGCGACATCGGCGGCTCGATCCGCGTGCCGGCGCATTACTGCGGGCTGTTCGGCCACAAACCAAGTTGGGCGCTCTGTCCTCCGCGCGGACATTCGCTGGCGAACGCGGCGGCCATCACCGACATCTCGGTGATCGGGCCCCTGGCACGCTCGGCGCGCGACCTGGAGCTGGCGTTGGATGCCATCGCCATGCCCGATCCGTTGGATACCGATCTTGCCATCGCGCTGCCGGCGCCCCGCGCCACTCGTCTGTCGGAGCTGCGCGTCGCAGTCTGGCCGCAGCAACAAGGCCACGAAACGGACGCCGAGACCGTTGCACTGATCGAAGACCTGGCAAAACACCTGGAAACCGAGGGCGCCAGGGTCAGCCGTACCGCGCGGCCTGATTTCGACGTTGGCGAGGCGTTCCGGCTGTATATCACGCTGCTCGATGCGGCGCTCAGCGCGCGTGCCCCGACGACGCGCTGGCGCGCAAGCGGGACGCCAGGGCGAAGCTCCGTCCCGACGACATGAGCACGGATGCGCTGTTCATCCGCGCCGTTGATCTGACGCACCGCGAGTGGCTGCGCCTGAACGAACGGCGCCATCAGATCCGCCGCGCCTGGAATGCTTTCTTCCGAGACTGGGACGTGCTGCTCTGCCCGGTGATCGCCACCCCGGCACTGCCGCACATGCAGGAAGGCAACCCGTGGGAGCGGACGCAGACGGTGAACGGTCGCACGGTCGCCTACCAGGACATGCTGTTCTGGCCGGGCATCACCTGCGCCTTCCATCTTCCCGCCACTGTCGCACCGATCGGGGTGTCGCAGGCCGGGTTGCCGATCGGGGTGCAGATCGTCGGCCCGCTCCATGGCGACCGCACCACGATCGCTGCGGCCGGGCTGCTGGAAAAATCGTGGCGTGCCTTCGAACCGCCTCCCGGTTGGGACTGAGCGGCAATGCGCATCCTTGTGCTCGGCGCCGGCGGCATCGGTGGGTATTTCGGCGGCCGGCTTTTGGAAGCGGGAGCCGATGTCACGTTTCTGGTCCGCCCGGGTCGGGCCGCGCAGCTCGCTCGCGACGGGCTGGTGGTGAAAAGCCCGCTTGGCGACATTCATTGTGCGGTGCGCTTCGTCACATCGGACGGACTTGTGGATGACGGACGCCACGATGTCGTGCTGCTGACCTGCAAGGCCTACGACCTGGAATCCGCCATCGCATCGGTGACCCCGGCGATCGCCAACGGCGCCGCGGTGGTGCCGTTGCTGAATGGGATGCGCCATCTCGACCGGCTGGACGCCGCATTCGGGCGTGCCGCTGTGATGGGCGGCATGTGCCAGATCGCCGCCACGCTGACGCCGACAGGCGAGGTGCAGCACCTCAACCGGTTCAGCGCACTGATCTTCGGCCCACGAGAAACCGCGCAGGATCGTGTGGCCGCCGACTTCGCCGCGTGCGCGCCAGGTGCGAAGTTCGATTTGCGGCTGAGCGGCGACGTGATCCAGGAGATGTGGGAGAAATTCGCCATGCTTGCGACGATGGCCGGCATGAACTGCCTGATGCGCGGCAGCATTGGCGACATCGTGCAGGCCGATGACGGCGAAGCGCTGATGCTGGAGATGCTGCAGGAATGCGACCGGGTGGCGCACGCCGCCGGCCATCGCTGCCGGCCGGAGTTCCTCGCCCGCACCCGCGCCATGCTGACCGAGCGAGGATCGGGCTTCGCCGCATCGATGCTGCGTGACGTGGAACGCGGCGGCCCGACGGAGGCCGCGCACGTGGTGGGCGATATGCTGGTGCGCGCGCGGGATGCCGGTCTGCCGGCACCGATGCTGCGGGTCGCGTGGTGCCATCTGCAAACGCATGAGGCGCGGCGGACGCCCGGGTGAACAGCTCGCAGATTCAAGGCCGATGATGCGGATACAAAAAGGGACGAGGGATCAGCGTCGGCACCTCCGCGCGGTAGCGCGGATATTCGCCTGGGAACTGCTCCATCATGAAGCGCTCCTCGATCCTTATCTTGCGCAAGAACGCCACGATCACCAGCGCCAGCGCAATCAGCCCGCGCCATTCACCGAGCGCGACCGTGGATCCGGCGAAGGCCACCAGCAGCCCGGTGTAGATCGGGTGCCGTGTCCACCGGTACGGGCCGGTGCGAATCAGCACGTGGTCGCGTTTCACAGTGACCTCGGCGCTCCAGTTCCCGCCGAGATGGGCGCGCGCCAGAACCGACCAGCCGAGGCCGACGGCCACCATGGCCGTGCCCAACCAGAACAGCGCATCGCTGTGCGACAGGAAACGGGCGTGCAGCCATCCCCCCTGCCAGGTGCCCCCCATGAACAGCAGCACTGCGATCAGCAGCGGTGCCGAATGCGACATCCGCGACGCCGGGCTCTCGCGCCGCGCCGTGGCCTTCGCACGCAGCGATGCGGCCAGCCAAAAAACGCACCACAACAGCCAAAGCGCCAGAATCAACCAAGCATGGACACGCTGCATGGCGCACAGTCTATCATCTCGTCCGACTAAATGCATCCGGCCCGAGGGAGAGCGCCATGAAGATCGTTGCCGTTGAAAGCCGCCTGACGCGCATCCCGTTCGACATGGGGGCCAAACCTGTCACGTTCATCGGCACCCACTGGGATGCGCTGAACACGCTATGGGTGCGCGTGGTCACCGATCAGGGACTGGAAGGCTGGGGCGAAGGCTTCGGCCATGCGTGCGTTGCGGTCACGCGCACCGTGGTCGATAGCCAGCTTGCCCCGGCCGTGCTCGGGCAGGATGCGCGCGACATCGCCGGGTTGCGGGCGCGAATGTCAAAGGCGTTCCACCTGTATGGCCGCAACGGTCCGCATGTCTATGCGCTGTCCGCGCTCGACATCGCGCTGTGGGACCTGGCGGGGAAGGCGGCCGGCCTGCCCCTCTGTCGGCTGTTCGGGGCGGCGCCGCGGCAGCTCACCGCCTACGCAAGTCTGCTGCGCTACGGCACGCCTGAGCTGTGTCGTGACGGCCTGCGAGCGGGCCCTGGCGCGCGGCTATCGCGATATCAAGCTGCACGAGATCGAAGCGCCCATGGTGGAAGCCGCGCGCGCCGCGATCGGGCCGGAGACGCGGCTGATGGTCGATGCCAATTGTCCCTGGACCGTCGAGCAAGCGCTGCGTATGGCGAAACGGCTGCGCGGCTGCGACCTCACCTGGCTGGAGGAACCAGTCTGGCCGCCGGAGGATGATACCGGCCTGGCGCGCGTCCGTTCCGAAGGCGGCGTCCCGACCGCCGCCGGCGAAAATGCTGCTGGCCCGCATGATTTCAGGCGTAAGTTCGAGGCGGGGGCGATTGATGTGGCGCAGCCGAGCGTGATCAAGATCGGCGGTCCCTCGGCGATGCTGGAGATCGCCGCGCTGGCGAAAGTGTTCGGCGTACGGCTGGTTCCACACAACGCGTATTTCGGACCGGGCTACCTGGCGTCGCTGCACGTCAATGCGGCGGTATCGCCGGACTCGCCGTTCGAGCGTATTTTCATCGACCTGGAGGCCAGCCCGTTCCACGATGCGGTGACAGCAAGCGACGGTTCGGTGACGGTGCCAGACGAGCCAGGGCTGGGACTCGATCCAGACCCCAATGTGCTGCGTCGTTATGGCGTCGGCGAGCCGCACGTCACCCGGATCTGAGAGAGACAGGAGAACATCATGGCCGATCCGATCGTTTTTCCCGGAACCGTAGAGTGGTCCGGGGAAAATCCCGGCATTTCACTGAAGGAACGGCTGGATGGTCCGTTCACCGCGATCGCCAGCTTCTTTCGCGTCGTGCTGTCTCCACACGGGCGTGGGCACGTTTTGGTGCTGCTGCAGTCGCCGCAGGAAGCCCATCCGGCGGCCGAGCGGACCAATGTATGCCTGCATGACAACGAACCACTCGCTCGCTACCTGATTGATGGTTTCGTATCGAACTTCGGAGCGTTCAAGGGGCTGCCGGGATTGCAGCATGTCGCGTTCCGCAGACTGGACAGCGTCGAACCCGCCGGCGATCCTGCCAGCAGCTACAGCGAGACGGTGCGGGCCGGCGCAATAACCGTGCGCCTGACATGGAGCGGCCTCGGCGACCCGTTCTGCTTTGCGCTGCCGCCCGACAAATCTGCGACCGGCAAGCACCACATGCCGAGCCTGTTCGTCGGCTGTCGCGATGCGACCATCGAAGTGAACGAGAAGGCGTTGCCCGGTAAGCCAATCCCGCGGGAGATCGCCGGGCGCATGATCAGCACGGCGATGCTGGCGTTTTCGGAGACCTGGATCAGGGTTTGAAACCCACCAGCACCTCCCCGCCGCAATCGGCGCCCGCCGCCACCATGACGTCGGTCATGCGTTCGTTCCACGCGTCTGCCCCCGGCCCCGGCAATCGTTGCTCACCCCGCACCTTGCGGCTGCCGCGAAGCCAAGTAAGAAGCACCCAGCCCCCGGAGACTGTCGGGGCGGCCGCCGCTGTTGGCGCGCCGGGAGCGGGAGTTGATGAGGATGGATCACGTCGATGCCGGGGGCCTGCTCGTCGCCCGGATGCTGTACGACTTCGTCAACGACGAGGCGATCCCCGGCACAGGGCTGGATCCCATGCGGTTTTGGGAGGGCTTCGCCGACATGGTCCGCTCGCTGGCGCCCCGCAACCGCGCGCTCCTCGATCGGCGAGACGCGCTGCAGTCGCAGATCGATGCATGGCACCATCAGAACCGCGGCCGCCCGATTGATCCGGAAGGCTATCAGGAATTTCTCGCGCAGTATCGGCTACCTGCAACCGGAGCCACCCGATTTTGTCATCGGGACACAGAACGTCGATCCCGAGATCGCCAGCATCGCCGGTCCGCAGCTCGTTGTTCCCGTAACCAATGCGAGATATGCGCTGAACGCCGCCAATGCGCGCTGGGGCAGCCTGTATGACGCGCTCTACGGAACCGACGCGATCCCGGAGGATGGTGGAGCGACACGGGGCGGCGGCTACAACAGGCTCCGCGGCGCCCGGGTGGTGGCCAAGGTTCGCGAGTTTCTGGACCAAGCGGTGCCGCTCGACGCCGGCCGGCACGCCGACGCGACCGGCTATCGTATCGAGGCCGGCAAACTGGTTGCTCTGAAGGCAAACGTAACCACCACGCTGGCCGACCCGGCGCAGTTCGTCGGCTATCATGGCGAGCCTGCCGCACCCACCGCCGTTCTGCTACGCCACCACAACCTGCACATCGAGTTGCTGATTGACCGGACCCACCCGATCGGAAAGGAGGACCCGGCGGGGCTCGCCGATGTCGTGCTGGAGGCCGCTATCACAACGATCCAGGATTGCGAGGACTCGATCGCTGCGGTCGATGTGACTGACAAGGTCGGCGCCTACCGCAACTGGCTCGGGCTGATGCGCGGGACGCTGGAGGACACGTTCGAGAAGGACGGCCGGACGATGACCCGCCGGCTCGCCGCCGACCGCGAATATCGCGCCCCAGCCGGCGACTCGCTGAAACTGGCCGGCCGCAGCCTGATGCTGATACGCAATGTCGGCCACCATATGTACACCGACGCAGTGCGCGACCCTGCCGGCGCGGAGGTCCCCGAAGGCATGCTTGACGCCGCGGTGACCACACTGATCGCGCTGCACGACCTGAAGAACACCGGCCGGTTGCGCAACAGCCGCACCGGGTCGGTTTATATCGTTAAGCCGAAGATGCACGGACCGGAGGAGGTGGCACACACCGAGGCGATCTTTGCCCGCGTCGAAGACCTGCTCGGTCTCGCGCGCAACACAATCAAGCTCGGCATCATGGACGAGGAACGGCGCACCTCGGCGAACCTTAAAGCGTGCATCCATGCGGCGCGCGATCGCGTGGTGTTCATCAACACCGGCTTCCTCGACCGCACCGGGGACGAGATTCACACGTCGATGGAAGCCGGCCCGATGGTGCGCAAGAACGACATGCGCGACACCGCCTGGATCAAGAACTATGAGGACCAGAACGTCGAGATCGGGTTGGCGTGCGGCTTGAGCGGACGGGCGCAGATCGGCAAAGGGATGTGGGCCGCCCCCGACCGGATGGCTGACATGCTCGGGCAGAAGATCGGGCATCCGCTGGCTGGGGCCAGCACAGCGTGGGTTCCCTCGCCCACCGCCGCGACGTTGCACGCGCTGCACTACCATCAGGTCGATGTCGTCGCGCGGCAGGTGGAGATCGCCGGCCGGCAACGCGCGCCGTTATCGGACCTGCTGACTATTCCCCTCGCCGATCGCCCGAACTGGTCCCCCGACGACATTCAGCAGGAGCTGGACAACAATTGCCAGGGCATCCTGGGCTACGTGGTGCGCTGGATCGATCAAGGCATTGGCTGTTCCAAGGTGCCGGATATCCACGATGTCGGGCTGATGGAGGACCGCGCGACATTGCGGATCTCCAGCCAGCACGTCGCCAACTGGCTGCGCCACGGTATCACGACGGAGGCACAGATTACGGCGACGCTGCGCCGCATGGCCGAGGTGGTGGACCGGCAGAACGCGGACGACCCAGCATACCGGCCGATGGCGCCCGGCTTTGATGGCCCTGCCTTCGCGGCCGCGTGCGATCTGGTCTTCAAGGGCCGCGCACAACCGAACGGTTATACGGAGTTCATCCTGCACGCGCGGCGGCGGGAGGCGAAGCGGGGCGGCTGACGCAGCCCCGGCTTGACGCAATCGCCTCGGCTGCGCATCTTCCCCACTTGCGAGGATCCCGATCATGGCAAAGAGCAACACCGTTCAAATCAAGCTCATCTCGAGCGCTGACACCGGCTTCTTCTACGTCACCAAGAAGAACGCCCGGACCCAGACTGGCAAGCTGGAGCTGAAGAAATACGACCCAGTCGTGCGCAAGCACGTGCCGTTCAAGGAAGCCAAGATCAAGTGACGCCCGACGCGATTTCGCCCCTGGCGATCTCAACTTCAACAGTGCAATCGGCCAGTTCGACCCGGTTCCGTCCGGCCCGCTTGGCTTCGTAGAGCGCTGCGTCGGCAGTGCGCAGCAGCGCATCGGCGCCGACGCAATCGGTGGCGGACGCCACCCCGACGCTCACCGTGAGCTTTGGGTATCCGCTCCGGGCCCCCCAATCAGGACCGCCTCCACCCCGATGCGCAGCCGTTCCGCTACCGCGACCGCGTCGTCCGGCCCGGCACCCGGCATCACCACCACGAATTCCTCCCCGCCATAGCGGGCCAACGTGTCGAAAGCGCGAACATGGCGGCGCAGCGTATCGGCGACGGCGACCAGCGCTTCATCCCCGGCGGCGTGGCCGAGCGCGTCATTTACCGCCTTGAAATGATCGACGTCGATCATCAGCAAAGCGACTTGCGGCACCGGCGTACGCGCGAGCAGCCCGCGCAGATGGGAGAGCAGGTACCGCTGATTGTAGAGCCCGGTCAGCGGATCGGTGATCGCCATCTTGAGTGCGTGGCCGAGATCGGACCGCAGCCGGTCCTGATAGACCTTGCGCCGTACCTGATTGCGCGCACGTACCCGCAGCTCGTTCACGTCCAGCGGCCGGATCAGCCAGTCGTTGGCACCGATCTCGAAGCCGCGCAGGATGCGGTCCCGGTCACCCGGTTCGCCGACCAGCAGCATCGGAGTCTGGTGCGCTGCGTCGGTAGCGCGAAGGCAGGAAATAAGCTGGAGCGGATCACCGGAACTCACGCTCAGACTGACGACGATCAGATCGAACGGCCGCGTCGCGGCGAGCGTGGTGGCCTCGGCGGGCGAGCGGGCACGTGTCGGGACAAGCTGCTCGCTGCAAAGCGCCGCCTCGATCAGGCCCGCGGACGGGTCGCTGTGATCGACCACCAGCGCGCGGGCGCCGCTGATGGAGGGGGTGGCCAGTCCTTCGCTCCCCAGCCCGAGCGCCCGCGCCGTATCGCCGCGGGCACGCCATTCATCGAGCAGACGCTTGAGCCGGATCAGGCTGCGGACGCGCGCCATCAGGGTCGCATGATCGACCGGCTTGGTCAGAAAATCGTCGGCCCCGGCCTCCAGACCTTCCAGCCGTTCCCGGGCCTGACCGAGGGCGGTCACCATCACCACCGGGATGTGCAGGGTCTGCGGCTGCTGCTTCAGCTTGCGGCAGCACTCGAACCCGTCCATTCCAGGCATCATGACATCGAGCAGAATAAGGTCGGGCTGCCAGCTTCGGGCGAGGGCCAGCGCCTCGAACCCGTCACGGGCAATCGTCGCCTGGTAGTATTCCGCGGAGAGTTTCGCCTCCAGCAGACGGGCGTTGGCGGGCACATCATCGACAATGAGGATGCGTGCGGTCATCCGTTTGCTCGTGCTCCGCGTTCGGCGTCCGACGCGCCAGACCGACAGTTTAGCTTACCCGCAACCGGGAGGGGGAAAAAATCGCCGGTCGGGAGGGAAGCGGTGCGGGATATCGGATGGAATCGGTCGCAATGAGCCGGCTGGCCCTGGCCCGGTTGAATCACGCGCGACTGGATTTAGCCCGCTTCGCCCCGTTCGGCTTCGTCCTGCTCTGGAGCTCCTCGTTCGTCGCGGCCAAGACCGGGCTGCGGCACCTTAGCCCTCTGTTGTTTGTCGCCATTCGCCTGACCGGCTGCGCGGTCGTGCTGATGCTGGCGATGCTGGTGCTGCGGCGGTCCTGGGGACCGCTGGGCAGGCGGCGCTGGCTGCATTGTGCGATTGCCGGGGTGCTGGTGAACGCGGTCGGACTGATGGCGCCCCATGTCGGGCTGACCCTGGTCGCGGCGGCCCCGCTCGCGCTGGTGCAGTCGCTGACTCCGTTGCTGACCGCGGCGCTCGGCGTGGTGGTGCTGCAGGAGCGGCTGCACAGGACGCAGTGGTTTGGGTTGCTGCTGGGGTTCGCCGGGGTTGCCCTGGTGGTGGGCCTCGCCGCGGCTGAAAGCGAGGCGCGCCTGGATGGGCTGCTGCTGGGCGGGATGGGCGTGCTCGGGCTGGTGGCCGGCACGCTCTATTTCGGCCGGTTCTGCCGCGGCATCCCGCTGCTGCCGGGAGCCACTGCGCAGTTCGTGGCCGCCGCCCTGTTCAGCGCGCTCGGCGCGCTGTTCCTGGAAACCCCGCGCGCCGACTGGACGCTGGCCGCTGTCGCCGCGGTGGCGTGGAACACCGCCGCGGTTTCGTTGGGCGGCATGGCATTGTATTTCTTTCTGCTAGCACGCGGCAGCGCGGCACGGACCACGGCGAATTTCTATCTCATCCCTGGCACCGTCGCGATGCTCGGCTGGTTACTGCTGGGCGAGCGGCTGCGGCCCCTGGCGCTGCTGGGCTTTGCGGTGGCGGCGGTTGGCTGCTGGCTGGTGAACCGGCGCCCGATACCGTTGCAAGCTGACCCGCTCTCAGGCGGTGAACTGCGTCCTGCCAGAGACTGATCCCGCCTGACGTTACGCCTGTCGGGAATGGGCGATGTTTCAGATCGGCGGCGTCGGGCACGCCAGCAATGCCATCATCAGCTTGATTGTGCTGGCCGCATCGACCGTCTCCACTTGCAACATCCGGGTGTGGCCGGTCTGCAGGTCGATCGCTCCGTGAATGTTCAGCCGCTGAGGCTCGCTGGTCTGCGCCACAGCGATCGGCGTGTCATTCGGCGCACAGCATCCGACCGGTCGCACCGCGTGCGTCGGATGAACCGCGTCAGCGAACAGCACCGCTTCATCGGCCTCCAGGCGGTTCAGCAGCGCCTCATAGACCTTGATGAACGCCGCCTGCTTCTCCGGGTCGAGCTTGCGCGATACGGTTCTTGGCTAGCGATGCTCCATGTCGAGGCGGTGCAGCAGTGCGATCAAACCAGAGCGGCCCTGATATTCGATGCGGCATTCCTGCTCGATCCAGGCGCCAACCTCGCGCGTAGTCTGCGGCAGCGTCTCGGTGATCCAGGCCTTCAGTTTGTGCTGCTGCTCCTCAGTCAGGCGGCATGCACCGCCTTCGTAGAAGAGTTCCATACAGGGCATGGCGATCGTAGCCGGCATGATCTTGTTACCCGGCCTGACCATGACTCAAGGGTAACAACGCCTATCGGAGCGGACAGACATCGACAACGCTGACAATAGCTGGAACGGGGTGCCCGAAGCACCCCGTTCACCCTCCTCTCTATCCCTCTCCACCCCGCGGGGGCTGAGATGGAATCGGATTTCCGGGCGGTTCTCCTGCTATCCTGTATGACGCAGCAAAGGGGATCGCCGGATGACGGATTTGTGGAACAAATACCAGCATACCACCGCGCGTCAGTTGGGCGCTCCGGGGCGGAAGGTGCGTCCGCGCAGCACGACGATCGACATGCACGCGCACATGCTGGTGACCGAGGCCGAGCGCTTCGTCGCCCCGCATCTTCCGGCGGACCCGCGCACCCGGTTTTACAGTGACGAAACCCGCGCGCTCGGTCGCAAGCAGGACCACGACCGACGCGCCAACCTGACCGATCTCGACCTGCGGCTCAACGACATGGATGCGATGGGCATCGACATCCAGGTGATCTCCCCCGCACCGGGCCAATGCTACTACACCGTGCCGGACGAAATCGGGGTCCAGGCCGCCCGGATGGTCAACGACGGCGTGGCCGCCTTCGTCGCGCCGCGCCCCGACCGCCTGGCGTCACTTGGCACCGTGCCGCTGCAGGCCGGCGGCGAGGCGGCTGCTGTGGAGCTGGAGCGCTGCATGCGCCAGCTCGGCTGTAAGGGCGTGCAGATACTCGCCCATGTCGCCGAGCAGGAGATTTCTGATCCATGCTTCGCGGCCTTCTGGGCTCAGGCGGAGGCGCTGGGTGCAGTGGTGATGATCCACCCGGCCGGCTTTACCGAGACCCGCCGCTTCGGGCGCTACTACTTCAACAATGTCATCGGCAATCCGCTCGACACCACGATGGCGCTGCATCACCTGATCTTCGATGGCGTGCTGGAGCGACATCCGGAACTGAAGCTGATCGCGGTCCACGGGGGTGGCTATCTGCCGTCCTATTCCGGGCGCATCGACCATGCCTGGGGTGCGCGCAGCGACAGTCACGGCGACCTTCCGCAGCCGCCCACGACCTATCTCAGGCGCATCTATGTCGATTCCATCGTTTTCACCCCGCATCAGCTCGAGGCCCTGGTGAAGTTGCTCAGCCCTGGACACGTTCTGATGGGCACGGATTACCCTTACGACATGGGGGAATACGATCCCCTGGGGCACCTCGCCGCGACCGCGTCGCTCGACCCGGTCGCCACCGCGATGATTGCCGGAGGAAATGCGAAGCTGCTGTTCGGGCTGTAGCCCGCTCCGGTGCGCGGCTCAGTCCAGCGGCGGAGCGGCGCTGCCGCGGCCCAGCGGGCGCTGCATGGTCACCACGTCCAGCCAGCGCCCGAACTTCAGTCCGGCGGCGCGCAGCGTCCCTGCCATCTGAAAGCCGAGACTGGCGTGCACCCCGATCGAGCCGACGTTTTCGGAGTCCCCGATCACCGCGATCATCTGCCGGAACCCTTGTGCGGTGGCGTCCTCAACCAGCCGCACCACCAGTGCCTTGCCGACACCCTGGCCGCGCACGTCCTCACGGACATAGATGCTATCCTCGACCGTGAAACGATAGGCCGAGCGGTCGCGAAATTGCGTGTAGTAGGCAAAGCCCAGCACGCCGGTCGTATCGACCGCCACCAGCCAGTCCCAACCGTGCACGGCCACCTTGCGGTAACGTTCCAGCATCTCCTCGACCGACGGGGGCTCTTCTTCGAAGGTGCCGGTGCCGGTCAGCACGTGATGGGCGTAGATCGATTGGACGTCCGGTATGTCGGCCTCGGTCGCGGCTCGGATCTGCATGGGGGTTCCGTCTGGTGTCACACCGGCAAGCCGAGCACGGCGGCGGCATCGCAGGCAAATCCCAGCAAGGCTGCGTCGCGCCCGGGCGCCGCCACCAGCGATAGCCCGACCGGCACTCCCTTCACAGTACCGGCCGGCAGGGTAACCTCCGGCAATCCGCACAGGCTGGCGATCGCCGTGGTCCCCACGGTAGCCTGCCGGATCGCCTCCTGCTCACTGGCGGCGGCGGTCAGCAGCGGGGCGGGGCACGGACTGGTCGGATAAACCAGCACAGCGCCCCCGGCGAGCAGCGGCCGCACGCGCGCGGCCAGCGTCCGGCGGAACGCGCGCCCGGGAGCTGCCGCCGCCGGCTCGGCGAACTTGGCAGCGGCAAAGCGCTCGGCAACGCCCGGGCCCAGCCGTGGTTGGGTGGCCTCGATCCAGCCGCCGAGCGCGACCCAGGCTTCCTCGGCCTGCACCGTGCGGAAATGATCGAAGAAGCTGTCGATCCCCTCAGGCGCCAGCCGGATCCCGATCGCCCGGCCGCGAAGGCGTTCAAGGAGCTCCAGTTTGGGACGCAGCACCTCGGCAACTTCGGGTTGAGCGCTGACCCAGACCTCTTCGACCCGCAACAACGGGCCGCCAAGCTCCGGTGGCCCCCCAGGCAGCAGTACCTCACCCACTGCAGCGAGCAGAGATGCGGTGCGGGTGAACCAGCCGGCGGTGTCCAGGCTCGGCGCCAGCGGCCGGACCCCGGCCAGACTGATCGCGCCAAAGCTGGGCCGGATGCCGAACAGGCCGCAATAGCTGGCCGGGATGCGCACCGATCCGCCGGTGTCCGATCCCAGCGCGAAATCCACCAGTTGCGCGGCCACCGCCGCCGCCGAACCGCAGCTCGATCCGCCGGGAAATCGGTCCGGCGCGCGCGGGTTGGTCGGGGTGCCGTGCCAGATATTCTCTCCGGTCAGGCCATAGGCCAGCTCGACCGTTTTGGTTTTGCCGGCCAGACACGCCCCGGCTTGCAACAGGGCCGTGATGATGGGTGCCGTCGCGTTTGCCGGCGGATGCGTGCGGGCCCAATCGGGGTTGCCATAAGTGGTAACGCTGCCCGCCACGTCGAACAGGTCCTTGACCGCGAAGCTTAGGCCGGAGAGCCGGCCGGTTCCGAGCGGCTCTCGCTGTACGCGGGGGCCGGGAATGAAGGCGCCGACGGTGTCTTCGCGCACTGACATGCGAGGCATTCCGAATACTATCGTCTCGCCGGCGGATCAGCCAGTCACCGCAGGCGAAATCGCTTCCCTGTGAAGCAGCGAATATGTCATAGGAAATTCGCTCCTGCCGGTCGAAGACAATTTTTGAACGCTGTCCGACCGTTTGTTTGCTCTTTGTTGCCGTTTGGCGGCATAATGGCGATGGCCTAACAGACCAGACGCCTCAACAAGCCAGATCCGGGGCCGGAGCGGGCTGAGGTCAAGCAGGCTCGGTTCGCTTCGGCCGGGCTCAAGGCAGTGATCTGTCGCCGAACCGTTCGGCGCACCGCTGAGAGGGACCGCGCGTGGACCTAACGAACGAAATCGGCAGCCCGTCCGGTTCTGTCGCAAACTCCGCCGGAAGCGGACTGGCGGTTCCCGACTCGCACGCTGACGCGATGCTGCATCCGCGCCTGCGGGCGGTCATCATGGCTGCCCGCTACTACGGCATGGAACTCGATCCCACGGAATTCCGTAGCATCGAAACGACCGCGATCCCGTCGGCCGGATCGCTGTCAACCTGGGCCCGCGGTGCCGGGTTGTGGTCGCGTGCCGTGCGGCTGCGCTGGCGGCACCTGCTGCGGTTCCACGACAGCGGTCCCGCCGTGCTGCTGTTCAACGACGGCAGCGCCGGCCTGCTGGTCGGTGCCAATTCCGAGCACAAGGTCGTCTTCATTAAAGACCCGACCGCTCCCGAAGGCGAAGCGGCCGTCCCCGTTGATGAACTGCGGCTCGCCGAGGTCTGGTCCGGCGAGGCGGTGTTGCTGCGCGCCAACCGCGGCCTTCTGGAAGCCGATGCCCCGTTCTCCATCCGCTGGCTCGCCGGCCTGGTGCTGACCGAACGCAAGGCGCTGCGCGACATCGGCATCGCCTCCCTGACCATGAGCTTCCTGGCCATCTTTCCGCCGCTGGTCGTCATGACGGTGGTGGACCGGGTGCTGCAGCACCACAGCTATTCGACCCTGACGTTGCTCTCGGTGCTGATGGTGATCTTCGTCGGCTATGAAACGCTGCTCGGCTTCGCCCGGCGATTGATCGTTCTGACCGTCGGCGTACGCATCGACACCCGGCTAAATCTTCACGTGTTCAACCGTCTGGTGCGACTGTCGCTCGACTATTTCGAGCGTCACCCGGCCGGTGAAACGATGTACCGAATCAGCCAGATCCACCGTGTCAGGGAGTTCCTGACCGGAAAGCTGCTGACCACCTTCCTCGACATGATGACGCTGATCGTATTGCTGCCGTTCCTGTTCTTTCTGGACAGCACGCTGGCCTGGATCGTGCTCGCTTCCGCCTGCGTGATCATGCTTATCATCCTCGCGTTCCTGCGTCCGCTGCGAGTGATGCTGCAGCGGGTCATCACCGCCGAAACCAACAAGCAGGCGGTGCTTGGAGAAACCATCTTCGGTGTCCGCACGGTGAAATCGCTGGCTCTCGAACCGCAGCGCAAAGCGCTGTGGGACGAGCGGGTGGCCGAGGTGGGCCGCTGGCGCATGGCGTTCGGCAGGCTCGCCAACTGGCCGCAAACCCTGGTCACGCCCATCGAGCGCTTCATGTGGATCGGCGTCGTCATGATCGGCGTCTATATCGCGCTGGACGACACCAAAGGCTATGCGGTCGGCGCCCTGTTCGCGTTCATGATGCTGTCGCAGCGGGTCGCCCAGCCGTTGGTCGGCCTCGCCCGGCTGATCGAGGATTTCGAAGAGGTCGGCGGCTCGATCGGTGAGGCGGCGGCAGTGCTCAATCGGCCGTTGGAGGCCGACGCCGCATCAGGCGGGCTGCGGCCGCGCTTCGCTGGCGCCATCGCCTTCGACGACGTGACCTTCACCTATGCCGGGACCAAGACGCCGGCGCTGGACCGGATCAGCTTTGCGATTCCCGCCGGCACGATGCTCGGCATCGTCGGACGCAGCGGCTCCGGCAAATCGACCATCACGCGGCTGCTGCAAGGCATCAACCGAGACTATTCTGGATTCCTAAAAATTGACGGCTCCGACCTGCGGGAAATCAACCTGCGGCATCTCCGTTCCAGTTTCGGCGTCGTGTTGCAGGATAATTTCCTGTTCCGCGGATCGATCCGCGACAACATTCTGGCCGGACGCCCGGGCCTGACGCTGGAAGATGTGGTGCGCGCCGCAAGACTGGCGGGCGCCGAGGAATTCATCGAGCGCATGCCGAACGGCTACGAAACTTACATCGAGGAAGGCTCGCCCAACCTGTCCGGTGGCCAGAAGCAGCGGCTGGCGATCGCCCGGGCGCTGATCCAGGACCCGCGTATCCTCATTTTGGATGAAGCGACCAGTGCGCTCGATCCGGAAAGTGAGGCCCTGGTCAACGCCAACCTGCTGCGCATCGCCCGTAACCGGACCATGGTGATCGTCTCCCACCGGCTGTCCTCACTGACCGAATGCGACCAGACGCTGGTGCTGGACAAGGGCAAGGTGATGGACATGGCGCCACATCGCACGCTGCTCGAGCGCTGCTCGGTCTATCGCCAGCTCTGGGCACAGCAAAACCGCCATCTCGAAACGCCAAGGTCACCGACATGCAGCTCTCGCTCCCACGCTCGTCCAAGGCGACTGACCTGGTCGAGCGGGACGATCCCGCGCTGCCGGTCCTGCTCGAGTTCCAGTCACCCTCCACGGCGATCCTCAGCACCCCAATCCCGCGTTCGGCGCGCGGCACGGTGTGGATCATCAGCTCGCTGTTCGCAGCTATTCTCGCGACGATCGGTCTGATCAAGGTCGATCGGATCGTCACTGCCCGTGGGGTGGTGGTTTCGCAGTCCCCGGTGCTGGTCGTCCAGCCGCTGGAGACCGCAATCGTGCGCGAGATCGACGTGCATGTCGGCCAGAAGGTGCAGGCCGGACAGGTGCTGGCGCGGCTCGATCCCACGTTCGCCACCGCGGACCTTGGTGCCCTTGTCGCCCAGGTTTCCAGCCTGCAAGCGGAGGTCAGCCGCGAGCAGGCGGAATCCGACAGCAAGCCGTTCACTTATACGGGGCTCAATCCCGACCTCGCGCTGCAAGCGGCGATCTTCGCCCAGCGCCAGGCGGAGTACAACTACAAGCTGCAGAACTACAGCGCCAAGGTCGAGGAACTGGTATCGCAGATCAAGCGCTCCAACTCCGACGCGGAAGGCTACCAGGACCGGCTTGCCGTGGCGAAGAACGTCGAGAAGATGCGACGTGACCTTGAGAAGCTTCAGGTCGGCAGCAAGCTGAACACGCTTGGCGGCGATGGACAACACCGCCGAGATGCAGCGCGACTACGCCAACGCGGTGCAGACCGCTCAGGCGGCGGCGCGGGAATTGGCGGCCATGGTCGCCGAGCGCGACGGCTACGTGCAGAACTGGCACGCCGAGGTATCACAGAAGCTTGCGGAAGCGACCGGAAAGCTGTCCGATGCGCGCGAGCAATTACGCAAGGCACAACTCCGTCGGCAATTGGTGGAGCTGCGGGCTGACCGCGATGCGACCGTGCTGACCCTCGCGAAGGCCTCGGTCGGCTCAGTGTTGCAGTCGGGCGAGCAGTTCCTGACGCTGATGCCGGCCGACGCCCCGCTGGAGATCGAATCCAATATCTCCGGCCGCGACGATGGCTATGTCCGTGTCGGGGACCCGGTTGCGATCAAATTCGATACCTTCCCGTTCGCCCGCTACGGGAAGCGCACGGCACGCTGCGCGTCGTCAGCGCCAACAGCTTCACCGGCCAGGACCAGCAGCGCACGAACGAATCAGCCACCGTGCCGATCGCCCCCAACGATACCGAACCGTACTATCGCGCCCGCATCACAATCGATGAAGTTGCATTGCGCGGCGTGCCGGAGGGTTTCCATCTCATTCCCGGCATGCCGGTCAACGCCGAGATCAAGGTGGGCAAGCAGACCGTCCTGCATTATCTGCTGAACCGGGTCATTCCGGTTGCAACCGAGGCGATGCATGAGCCGTAATGTATTGTAACGAGCCGTCGTGCCTGGCGGACTGACCTGGCGCCTGTCGTCGCGCGCGGCGATGCGCCGCGCGCGTGCGCCTGACCGAGCGCGGCAGGTTGTCGCGCGCCTTTCGGTTGCTGTCGCGCGCCGCCCGAGCCGGTCTCGCCGAAGCCGAGTATCGGGTGGGCCGGTGCTATCTGGAAGGCGCCGGCGTGCCGCCCAGCCGTACCGATGGGGTCCGCTGGCTCGAACGCGCCGCGACCCGGGGGTATGTCGAGGCGCAGTCGATGCTGGCGACTTTGCTGATCCACGGGCTGGCGGCACCGCGCCAGGGCACTGCGCCAGCGGTCGAGCCCGGTGCGCGGCCAGCAGCCAACCTGTTCTCCAGCAACGACGTCGATGGCAAGCCGGATTACGACGCGGCACTCAAATGGGCCCGGCTCGCCGCTGACGGCGGCTCCGCCGATGGGCAGGCGGTGCTGGGCTACATCCTCACCTCCGGCCCGGAGAGCATCCGCGACCTCGATGCGGCGCGGCGCTGGTACCGCAGCTCGGCCGAGGCCGGATGTCCGCAGGGTGCGCTGGGGTTCGCCCTGGCTCTCGCCCGCGACGCCAACGACGAAGCCGCCCACCGCGAAGTCAGCGAATGGTTGCGCCGGGCCGCGCAGGCCGGCCTGCCTACCGCTCTCTATCTGCTCGGCGTGGTCACCGAGCGTGGTATCGGCATCCCGGCCGACCGAGCCGCCGGCGCCGAGCTGTACCGGCAGGCGGCGTTGAAGGGCAACCGCTCGGCCCAGGCCCGCTGGGGTCTGACGCTGTTGGAAGGACAGGGCGTTCCAGCCAATCCCATCGAGGGCGAATCCTGGCTGCGCAAGGCCGCCCTCGCCGGTGATCCGGAAGCGGCAGCACTGGTCGGCGATCTGTACGCCAAGGGCGGCCCACTGCCGCCGAACTACGCGGAAGCCGCCATGTGGTTCCGCCGCGCCAGTGAGGCCGGCCACAAGGGCGCCTCCCGCGCGCTGGGCATGCTGTATCTCACCGGCGCCGGCGTGCCGCGCGACCAGCAGGAGGCGGCGCACTGGCTGCGCATCTCCGCCGAGGCCGGCGACAGCAAGGCGCGCGTCGACCTGGCGAACCTGCTGCTGAAAGGCACCGGCGGGGCCGAGGACGCCAGCCGCACCCGCGCGTGGTTCGAACAGGCGGCCGCCTCCGGCGATCTGGTGGCGGCGTTCAATTTCGGCGTCTGTCTGGCCGAGGGAATCGGTGTCGAGCGGGACGAGCGCAAGGCCGCCGAGTGGCTGCGCCGGGCCGCCGACGGCATCGTCAACGCACAGTACCTGGTATGGGCGCATCCTGGTCGAGGGGCGTGGCGTCGATGCCAACCCGGAGGAAGGCCGGGCCTGGATCGCTCGCGCCGCCGATGTCGGAATGGTGGAAGCCGAGGTCGCATTGGGTGAGCTGCTGCTGAACGGCCGGGGCGGTCCGCGTGATCATGCCGGCGCGCTGATCCTGTTCGAGCGCGCGGCCGGCCGCGGCCATGTCGGGGCGATGTTCGCGCTGGGTGCCATGCATGGCGGTGGCCACGACGTTCCTACCGACCGGACGACGGCGCAGCGCTGGTTTCGGGCCGCGGCCGAACGTGGGCACGCCTGGGCGCAGATGATGCTCGGCCGCTATCTCGCCCGGGCGCTGGCCGGCGAGCACGATCCGGAGCAGGCGCGCCTTTGGCTCGAGCGAGCCATCGCCCAGGGCCTCGACGAGGCACGCGGCGATCTCGCGGCGCTGCCCCGCCCGGCCCCCGTGCCGGAGCCGGAAGCGCAAGCCGCTAGCCGGTAGCCGGTGCCCGACCTGCTTCGGTTCGGCCCGCCGGACCCGCCCGCCGCGGATGAGCTGGCGCGCGATGCCTTCGAGCAGGGTCAGGTGGCCCTCGCCGCCGGGAATGCCGCCGATGCGTCGCGCTGGCTGGACCGCGCCACCCGCCTACTCCCGGATGATGCGACGGTGACTCTGGCGTTGGCGAGCGCCTGTGTGGGCCAGGATAACGCCCGCGCGGCGGCGTTGTTCGCAAGGGTCGCCGAATGCCATCCGGTCCGCGAAGCCTGGCTGGGTCTTGCCGGAACCCGCCGGTCCCTGGCCGACCGCGCCGGGGCCGCAGCGGCGCTGGCGACGGCGCTGAGTTGTTTCGCGGTTGTTCGCAGCCTGGACCCACTGGCCGACGCGATTGCGCAGGAGTCCGGTGCAGCGGGCTGGTGCGGACTGGCCGGGGGCCAGCTTGTAGTTCACCTCGTCGATGCCGGCGCGACGGCTGAACTGTTCTGGGAAGCGCCCGAAGGTGCAAAAGATGCCGACATGCCCGCGAAACCGGACATCCTCGCGGGCCGCCCCAAGCCTCCGGCGGCTGGCCTCGTCATGCCCGCGAAAGCGGGACTTCACACCAGCCGTCCCGGGCATTTTGGGGCGTGGATCCCCGCTTTCGCGCGAGTGACGAGTTCGGGCGTGCTGCGGAAGAAATCAGGCGTGCTAGCGGGACCGAGCATCCAGACCGGACCGGGGGGACAAACCGCGGAACGGGCCCACCGGCTGCCGCGCGGGGCTTTGATTTCGCGTTACCTGGCGGTGTTATTGGGCGGCCAGCACCTGCTGGGGAGCCCAATCCGGCTCGCCGACATACGCCGTACAGAGGGTTTCGTCGCCGCATGCGACGGCGGATTGAGGGGCTGGGCCTGGCATCCCGGCGATCCCGACACCGACGCGGTGTTGACCGTATGCCCGGTGTCGGGGGGCAAAGCCATGCGGGTGGCAGCCAACGACCTCACGATTGTCGCGGCCAACGCTGGCTTCACCCGTGCTCGCGGCTTTCACCTGCCCTCGGCGGCACTGGCCGACTTGCCCGGGCCGCTGCGCGTGCTTGGCCCGGACGGGCGCGACCTGTCCGGCAGCCCGCTCGACCCAGGGCGGGATGCGCGTATCGCATCTGCTGCCGCACAAACATTGGCGCACCGATTTCCGGCCGGCCGGACGCTCGGCCGGATCCCAACGCCACCCGAGACGATCGCAATTCCGGCTGATATCGTCGGAAGCGGGCCGCCAGCGCGCACCCGACGCCGCCCGCCGGTCGAGGTCGTCATTCCCGTGCATGGCGCGTCCGCCACGACGCTGGCCTGCCTGGACAGCGTACTCGCCGTCATCAAGCAGCCTAGCCGCGTAGTGGTGGTTGATGACGCCTCACCCGAGCCGGAGCTGATCGCGGCGCTCGACGCGTTGGCGCGCCGACGCCGCATCCGCCTGATCCGCCATGAAGCCCCACTCGGATTTCCGGCCGCCGCGAACGCCGGACTGCTGGCCTGCCGTGGACGAGACGCAGTGCTGCTGAACAGCGATACGCTGGTGGCGCCGGGCTGGCTGGAGCGGTTGCGGCAGGCGGCCTATGCGGCACCGGACATCGGCACCGCGACACCGCTCTCGAACAGCGCGTCGATCCTGAGCTATCCGGGACCGCCCGAAGCCAACCCCATGTCGGATATCGCGGACACCGCGCGGCTGACGATGCTGGCATACAAGGCGAATGCCGGATGGGTGGTCGATATCCCGGTGGCCGTCGGCTTCTGCATGTATATCCGCCGCGACTGCCTGGATTCCGTCGGCCTGTTCCGCACCGACCTGTTTGCCCAAGGCTACGGCGAGGAAAACGACTTCTGCCTGCGTGCCCGCCATCTTGGATGGCGCCATGTCGCCGCTCCCGGCGTATTCGTGGCGCACGCCGGCGGGCGCTCGTTCGGGCCGGCCGGCCGTGCGTTGCAGGCGCGCAATCAGGCGGTGCTGAACCGGCTGCACCCCGGTTATGATCGCCTGATCGCCGAATGGACGGCAAAGGATCCGTTGGCCGAACCACGCCGGCGTTTCGATCTCGTACGCTGGCGTGGTGCGCGGCGCCGCGGCCAGCGGGCAGCAATCCTGATTACGCATGCCGACGGCGGCGGCGTGGAGCGGCGCATCACGGAGTCCTGCCGCAACCATTGCGACGCAGGGCGCCGGCCGATCGTGCTGCGCCCCGACGATACCGATGGCGCTCAGCCGGCGGTGATCGTCGGCGACGGGCAATCCGGGTTGTACCCGAATCTGCGTTACGTGCTGCCGGACGAGATGGCCGCGCTGCTCCGGCTGCTAAGATCCGAAGCCCCGGACCACATCGAACTGCATCACGTCCTCGGCCATTCGCCGGCGATTTACGAGTTGGTCGTGCAGCTCGGGCTGCCATACGACGTGCATGTACACGATTATGTCTGGCTGTGCCCGCGGGTGATCCTGATCGGACCGACACGGCGGTATTGCGGCGAGCCGGAAGCGGCGATCTGCGAGTCCTGCGTGGCGGACGCCGGCAGCGCACTTAACGAGGAGATCCCGGTTGCCGCGCTGCGGCAACGCTCCGCGCGGCTGCTGGCCGACGCGCGACGCGTGCTGGTGCCGTCCGACGACGCAGCGGCTCGTCTGCGCCGGCACTTTCCAGGCGTGATCGTGACGGTGGTACCACATGAGGACGATGTCGGGCTGATTCCGGCTGGCCCCCTCCCCCGGGTCCCCTCGCACGAGCGCAGCGGGAGCCGTTGCAAGGTTTGCGTGATCGGCTCGATCGGCGTGGCGAAGGGGTACGATGTGTTGCTGGATTGCGCCCGTGATGCCGCCTTGCGTGACTTGCCGCTGGAATTCGTGGTGGTGGGCCACACGATCGACGATCGCCGGCTGCTGGCGACCGGACGGGTTTTCGTCACCGGCGCGTTCCGCCCGGAGGAGGCAACGACGCTGATTCAGGCGCAGCGCGCCGATCTGGCGCTGCTCCCGTCGATCGGGCCGGAAACCTGGTGCTACGCGTTGAGCGATGCTTGGCGTGCTGGCCTGCGTGTCGCCGCCTTCGACATCGGCGCACCGGCCGCCAGGATCCGCAGGTACCGGCCGCGGCTTCTTGCTGCCCCTTGGGCTTTCGGCATTGGCGATCAACAACGCCCTGCTTGCGGCACTGTCACTCTCAGGCCCATGAATGGGAGCGTTGAGGAAAAACCGTCGAAAATTCCATTGCGGATACTCTTTCATGCGAGGATTCCGCGGTCCGACAAAACAGCGAGACCCCGAATGTCCGAACCTGCCCGAGCGGTCGCCAGCCGCCCCGCGCCGAAGCCGGCCGCCGCCGATCCCGCCACCAATCGCGTCACCGAACTGAAAGTCTCCGGCCATTTGATGACGCTGGAAGCGGGCCTGTTCTGCGTGTTCCAACCTCCCGGCTCGCCGGCCGCCGGCGCCAACGGCCTGCCCGGTGTGCGGCTGTCGCTGCCGCCGGCGCCCACCCGTCGCCCCGATTCGGTCAGCATCAGCACGTTCCGGCCGGACGGCTGGATGAATGGCGGCGACGGCGCCGCGCTGATCCGGATCGCCGAGGGACCAGCGCAGGTGCTGGTGACGGTCTATCAGGCGCCGGGGTCGCCGGCCGAAGCGGCGCCGCGGCTTCAGGTGATGCGCCTGACCGCAGAACCCGCCCCCGGCCAGGTTCAGCAACCGCAGGGACGAGCCGCTGCGCCGGCACTCGCCCCGGATGTCGAGGCGGTCGCGCATGTCCAGCGTACCGGCGATGTCGGCGCACCGATCGGCGAATGGGTCGGCGCGCGCGGCTCGAAACTCTGGATCGAGGGATTTGGCATCACGCCGCAACGTGAAATTGCCGCCGAGGATATCGAGTACCAAGCGGTGCTCGGACGCGGCTGGCTGTCGCCCTGGGTTGAGGGCGGAAAATTCTGCGGCAGCCGCGGCATGGCTCTGCCGCTGCTCGGAATGCGGATACGGCTGAAAGGCTCGGCCGCCGCCAGCTATGACTGCAGCTACGCGGCAACGTTCGTGGACGGCACCACCATCGGCCCGGTCGCCGCCGGAGAGGCGTGCGAGGCCGAAAGCCTCGCCGGGCTGGAGGCATTTCAGGTCGTGCTGCGCCGGCGTAACGGCGCCGCTGCCGACAAGCGGGCCGCGCCCTCCGGCGAGTCCTCTGGCGCATCCCCTGGCGCGCCCCGGCCGGCGGGCGCTTCGCGCAAAAGCGGCCGGCGAACAAGCTGAGTTCGGCGTGCCTTGAAGTACCTGTTCGTTCACCAGAACTTTCCCGGACAATTCCTTCATATCGCCCGCCGGCTGGCTGCGTCCCGCGACAACGACGTGGTGTTCATCACGGAGCCGAACGGGAACCATTTGGCGGGTGTACGCAAGATTCCCTATGCGCGTCCGTTGCCGAGCCACATCGAAACGCACCCCATCGCCCGCGACCTCGATGCGGCGGGACGGCGGGCCGCGGCGGTCGGCGAAACCTCAGCAAAGCTGAAGGCGCTGGGCTTCGAGCCGGACATCATCATCGGCCATCACGGCTGGGGCGAGCTGTTGAATCTGCGCGACGTGTGGCCCGATGTGCCGCTGCTTGGTTATATGGAGTTCTTTTACCGGATCGACGGCTACGATGTCGGCTTCGATCCGGAATTTCCGACCGGGCTTGTCGAACATCCGCGCATCCGCGCCAAGAACGCCGTCAACCTGATCGCGCTGGAGCTCGGCGGGCACGGCCAGACGCCCACAAAATGGCAGCTCTCCAGCTATCCGGATTGGGCGCAGCAGCGGATCACGCTGCTGCCGGAGGGCGTTGATCTCGACACCTGCAAGCCGGACCCGGCGGCGCGGCGGCGGGCGCTGACCATCGGCAACGCAAGGATCGGCCCGAAGCAGCGGTTAGTGACTTATGTCGCGCGGGACCTGGAACCGTATCGCGGATTCCATACGATGATGCGGGCGATTCCGGATTTGCTGCGCGCCCGCAAGGATGTTCACGTGGTTCTGGTCGGCGGTGACGGCGTCAGCTACGGCCAGGCGCCGCCGGGCCGCAGTTGGCGCGAGTTGATGCTGGCGGAATTGGGCACGGCGCTGGACCCGGATCGAGTCATGTTCCCCGGCCGGCTCGATTACGCGACCTACGTCCGGCTGCTGCAGCGAAGCGATGCGCACGTGTATCTGACCTATCCGTTCGTCGCTTCCTGGTCCCTGCGGGAGGCGCTGGCGATGGGATGCGCAGTGGTCGCCAGCGACACCCCGCCGGTGCAGGAGTTCATCGACGATGGTTGCAACGGCCTGCTGGCACCGTTCCTGGATCCGAAGCGGTTGGCGGTACGGATCCTTCAAGTGATGGAGGATCGGCCGCTGTCCGGCCGGCTGCGCGAAGGGGCGCGGCGCTTCGCCGAGCAGAACCTTTCCATGGCCGACTATCTGGCGGCGTATGAGGGATTGATCGCTCGGCTGACCAACACCCGTTCCCCGTTCCCGCGTGAGCTGGAGATCGGGACGCATCCCGTTCGGCATCCACCTCTCCAGCTTGCGGCAGAGGTCGGCTTGCGGAGCAAGCCGCGTGATGGTCACACGCGCGCTGTCCGGTCAGCCTGATCCGCGTACCGATGCTTTGGCATCCATGCCCCGCGCCATTGCGGCAGTCTTGTCTCGACGAACCGGCGCTTGTCCTTCACCGTCAGGCCGGAACCGGATCGTCCGCCAGGATCGCCCAGCGTTCATGGTCCCGCCATTGGCCGTCGATTTGTAGGTAACGCGGAGAATAGCCCTCGAGTTCGGAAACCAAGCCGCTTCACCAGAGCGATCGAGCGAGAATTGCCAGGCTGGATGTTCGCTTCAATCCGATGCAACCCAACTTCACCGAATGCCAGCCGCACTGCTTGCCTGACCGCCTCCGTCATACAGCCTTGGCCGGCGTGCCGCGCAATTCCGTAATATCCGAGATACGCGCTCTGGAAAGCCCGCGCGACGATCTCGTTCAGGTTCACGATGCCCACGATGCTGCCGAATGTCTGCTCGCGGGCGATCAGGCCGATATTCGGACCGGTCAACGAGCGGGCGAGCCAATCGTCGAACCCTGCGGCATCGATGAACGGCTCGACCCAGGGCCGGTGGTAGTCCCGGCTGTCCAGGTTCGCCTGCACTGCGTCGGCACGGTCCACCAGTCGGGCCGGAGTCAGGGCGATCGCGACCATCACTGCTGCTTTCGTTTCACTCGGCGCGAAATGCATCGATGATGCGGCGCACCGTACCGGTGGCATCGACCACCAGCACGTCAAAGCGGACGCCCTTGCCGCCCCAATCGGGATGGTCCGCCAGCACGATTTCGGCGGCTGCGAGCAGCCTGTCGCGCTGGCGTGCGGTCAGCGCACCTGCCGCGCCGGCCAGTGTCGGCCGCGCTTTCACCTCGACGATGGCCAGCAGTCCGTCGCGTTCGGCGATCACGTCTACTTCGCCCGCCTTGGTATGCAGGCGGCGCGCGAGCACGGTCCACCCATCGCGTTCCAGGGCGGCACAGGCCGCCACCTCCGCGTCAACGCCAAGCGCCTGAGCGCGCCGCCCCCGCAACTCGCGCGCGGCGCCACTCATTGCCGGGCGGCGAGCTCGGCCGCCAAATCGAGCGCGGCGATCAGACTGGACGGATCGGCCAATCCCTTTCCCGCGATGTCGAATGCCGTTCCGTGGTCCGGCGACGTCCGTACAATCGGTAGCCCGAGCGTGACGTTCACCCCATGATCCATGTCCAGCGTCTTCAGCGGGATCAGCCCCTGATCGTGATACATGCAGATCGCCACATCGTAGCGCGTCCGCGCCGTCGCGGTGAACATCGTGTCGGGCGGCCACGGACCGGAAACATCCTCGCCATCGCCGCGCAATGCATCGATCGCCGGACCGATGATGGTGGTTTCTTCGCGACCCAGTGCACCGCCCTCGCCCGCATGCGGATTGAGGCCGGCGATTGCCAGACGCGGATGCGCGATACCGAATGACTCCCGCAACGCAGCCGCGGTGGTACGCGCCGCGGCGAGGATCAGCTTGGTGCTCAGCATGGCAAGCGAATCGCGCAGGCTTGCATGAACCGTCACCGGAACGACGCGTAACCCCGGGCTGGCCAGCATCATCACCTGCCGCCCGGTGGCGCCGGTCAGTGCGGCCAGGAACTCGGTATGACCCGGGTAAACGAACCCGGCGCTATAAAGCGCGGCCTTGTTGATCGGGTTGGTGACGACACCACTCACTGCGCCCTGCATCGCTAGCCGCGTGGCTCGCTCGATCGAGCCGATCACCGCTGGCGCATTGACCGCGTCGGAAACGCCGGGTCGCGGCGCCGCACACAGCCCGACCGGCAGAACCGGCAGCGCGTCGGGAAACGACGAGCCAGCGAAATCCGGATGCAGCACCTCCCGGATCGGCACCTCGAGACGCAACGCGTGCGCGAGCGCACCAAGTCGCACCGGATCATCAAGCGCAACGAAGCAGCGGCCCGTGCTATGTCGCGCCAACCAGGCCCGCAAGGTGAGCTCGCCGCCGATGCCCGCGGGGTCACCCATCGTCAGGGCGAGTGGTTTCATTCGGCTTTGCAACCCATGCTCTCAGATATGCAGCGCCCGCCCGTCCGCCGCCAGCGCAGCTTCCTTCACCGCCTCGTTCAACGTGGGATGCGCGTGGCAGATACGGGCGACGTCCTCGGCGCTGGCGCCAAATTCCATGGCAGCGGCCAGCTCGGCGATCAGGGTGCCAGCATCGGGGCCAATGATGTGCGCGCCGAGAATACGATCCGTCGCCTTGTCGGCAAGGATTTTCACGAACCCGTCGGTGTTGCCCATCGCCCGCGCGCGGCCATTGGCGGTGAAGGGGAATTTTCCCACTTTGTAGGCTATCCCGGCAGCTTTCAATTCTTCTTCGGTCTGGCCTACAGCGGCGACTTCGGGCCATGTGTACACCACGCCGGGGATCACGGCGTAGTTCACGTGGCCCGCCTGACCGGCTAGACATTCGGCGATCGCAATACCCTCATCCTCGGCCTTGTGCGCCAACATCGGACCTGCAATCACGTCGCCAATCGCGTAGATACCGGCAATGTTGGTGGCGTAGTGCGGATCCGTCTTCACCCGGCCACGCTCATCGCGCGCCACGCCTACCGCGTCGAGCCCGAGCCCATCGGTGAAGGCGCGGCGTCCCACGGCGAGCAGGACGATATCAGCCGTGATCTCCTGTGTTTCGCCGCCACGAACCGGCTCCACCGTCAGCGTAACGCCGTCGTTGCCCGAACGCGCGCCCGTCACCTTGGTATTGAGCCGGAGCTTCAGCCCCTGCTTGGCCAGAATGCGCTCGAGGGACTTCGCGATCTCGGCGTCCATGGCCGGGACGATGCGATCGAGAAATTCGATCACCGTCACCTCGGCTCCCAGGCGACGCCACACGCTGCCAAGCTCCAGCCCGATATAGCCGCCGCCGATCACCGCCAGTCGCTTCGGCACCGCGTCCAGCTCCAGCCCGCCGGTGGAGCTGACGATCCGGCGTTCATCCACATCGACGCCCGGCAAAGGGGCGCTCTCGCTGCCGGTGGCGATCACGATGTGTTTCGTATCATACGTGTTGCCGTTCACCTCCACCTGGCCCGGTGCAATGATGCGTGCGGCCCCCTTGAGCCAGGTCACCTTGTTCTTGCGGAACAGGAACTCGACTCCCTTGACATTGGCGGTCACCACCTCGGCTTTTCGCGCCATCATGCGTGCAAGGTCGAGCTTCACCTGACCGATCTCTATCCCATGCGCAGCGAAGTCGTGCGTCACGGCATGCAGGTTTTCGGATGATTGCAGCAGCGCCTTCGACGGAATGCAGCCGATATTGAGGCAGGTGCCGCCGAGTGTGGCGCGCTGCTCCGCACAGGCCACTTTCATGCCGAGCTGCGCGGCCCGCAATGCGCAGACGTAGCCGCCGGGGCCGGAGCCGATGACGATAACGTCGAAGCTGTCGGTGCTCATGGGCCGGCGTGGATGGAACGGGCGAGCAACGGAGGGTAGGCGGCGCCGGCGGATATGGCGGCCACGACAAGGGCGAGCGGAGTAATCGCCATGCTCCACAAGGCGCCGTAACCGGGCTTGACGGCAAGGCCAGCCCGCACCTCGCCGCGAAGTCCTTCGTTACCAGTCTCCAGGCCGCCGCGAACGCCCTCCAGCTTGGCTTCAGTCTCGCCGCGCACCCGCGCATGGATCGCGACGATCAAGGGCTCCAGCCGCCAGAGCGTTCCCTTGACCTCGTGCATGCCGCCTTCAAGGCGCCCGACACGCGCCTCGAGGCTGGGATCCTGGGTCGTTCCGTCCATGGCTTGTCCTCAGACCGCCAGCACCATTAGCGCGCGGGCGAGAATGTCACAATTCAGGCCCGGCGTTCGGCTTCACGGCAGACTGCCTCGATGTTGTGGCCGTCCGGATCCAACACGAAGGCGCCGTAGTAATCGGCGTGATACTGGGGCCGCAATCCGGGCAGTCCGTTGTCGCGTCCGCCGGCGGCGATCGCGGCCGCGTAGAACGCATTCACCTGCGCCCGATCCTCGGCGGCAAACGCCAGATGGATCGGCCCCGGCGGCGTGCCGGAGCCGCCGATCCAGAACCCGCCGCGTCCGTCTCGATTGAAACCGGCCCATCCGTCGCCTTCCTTGACGATCCGGATGCCGAGTGGCGCCAGCGCCGTTGCATAAAACGCCCTGCTCTTTGCGAAGTCTTGAACGGCGAAGCTGACATGATCAAGAATCATTGCACCACCTTCCTACAGGTCCAGCAGCAGCCGGCGCGGGTCCTCCACGCCCTCCTTTACCCGCACCAGGAACGACACCGCTTCCCGCCCATCGACGACGCGGTGGTCGTAGCTGAGCGCCAGGTACATCATCGGCCGGATCTCCACCGTGCCGCCGATCGCCATCGGCCGGTCCTGGATCTTGTGCATCCCAAGGATACCGGATTGCGGCGGGTTGAGGATCGGCGTGGACATCAGCGATCCATAGACCCCGCCATTGGTGACGCTGAACGTGCCGCCGGTCAGTTCTTCCAGCTTCAACGCACCGTCGCGCGCCCGGCGCCCGAAATCGGCAACCGCACGCTCGATCTCGGCAAATCCCATCTGATCGACGTCGCGGATCACCGGCACCACGAGCCCTGCCGAGCCGCCGACCGCAATCCCCATATGCACGTAGTTCTTGTAAATGATGTCATCGCCGTCGATCTCGGCGTTCACCGCCGGAAACTCCTTCAGTGCGGCGACGCAGGCGGTGATGAAGAAACTCATGAAGCCAAGCCGCACGCCGCCGTGCTTCTTCTCGAACGCATCACGGTATTCGGAACGCAGACCCATCACTGCCGACATGTCCGCCTCGTTGAAGGTGGTCAGCATGGCGGCGGTGTTTTGCGCTTCCTTCAGCCGCGCGGCGATGGTGCGTCGCAGCCTCGTCATGCGCACCCGCTGCTCGCGGGCTTCGGTCTCGCGCGGCGCTTTTGCGCTCGGGGCGGGCGCCGCCACCGGTGCCGGGCGGTTCAGGAACGCGAGCACGTCGCCCTTGGTGATGCGGCCGTCCTTTCCGGTGCCGGCGCCGATTTCCGCCGCTGACAGATGCTGTTCCTCCATGATCTTGCCAGCCGACGGCAGCGGCGCATGGCTCGCGACATCAGCCGGCGGGGTAGCCGGGCGCGAGACCGGTCCGGTCGGACGCGGCGGCGGGTTGACGCCGGGTTGCGGATTGGCGGCCGCACGAACTTCCGGTGCCCGTGGGACGGGCGGCGGGGCGGGTGCCACCGGTTGCGGCGCGGCGGCCGGTGCCGGTTTCGGCGCAGGAGCCGCTGCGCCGGCTTCCAGCGTCGCCAGCAGCGAACCCACTTCCACCTCGGCTCCCTGCTCGGCGCTGATCGGTACTCAGCACGCCGGCTTCCGGAGCGTTCACTTCGACCGTCACCTTGTCGGTTTCAAGCTCAACCAATGGCTCATCCGCCGCCACCGATTCGCCGGCCTGCTTGAGCCAGCGCGCCACGGTGGCGGAGGTCACGCTTTCGCCCAGGGCCGGCACCTTGATTTCCATTGCGCTCTCCGCTGAAGCCGGGCTCAGTTACCCCAGGCCGAGCGCGTCCGCCACCAGCGCCGCCTGCTCGGCGGCATGCGTGCGCGACAGCCCGGTGGCCGGGCTGGCGGCCTCCGCCCGGCCGGCATAGCGGGGGCGTTTCGCGGTGCCGTCCAGCCGTCCCAGCACTGCCTCGATCCGCCGATCGACAAAACACCAGGCGCCCATGTTCTGCGGCTCTTCCTGGCACCAGATAACGTCCGCGTTGCGATACGGCGCCAGCAGGCGGCCGAGCGTCTTCTCCGGGAACGGATAAAGCTGCTCGACCCGCAGGATTGCCGCGTTATTGACGTTGTCCTCCCGCCGCCGCGCCAGCAGGTCGTAAAACACCTTGCCGCTGCACAGCACGACACGTCGCACGTCTTCGGCCGGGGCGATCAGGTCGATCTCCGGGATCACGAACCGGAACGCGCTGCCGGCCGCCATCTCGTGCAGCGGCGAAATCGCAAGCTTGTGCCGCAGCAGCGATTTCGGCGTGAACAGCACCAGCGGCTTGCGGAAGTTGCGCTTGAGCTGGCGACGCAGCGCGTGGAAATAGTTGGCCGGCGTGGTCAGGTTGCAGACCTGCATATTGTGCTCGGCGCAGAGTTGCAGGTAGCGCTCGATACGCGCCGAGGAATGCTCCGGTCCCTGCCCTTCGTACCCGTGCGGCAGCAGCAAGGTAAGTCCCGACATGCGCAACCACTTGGTTTCGCCGGACGCCAGGAACTGGTCGATGATCACCTGCGCGCCGTTGGCGAAATCCCCGAACTGCGCCTCCCACAACACCAGCGTGCGCGGGTCCGCCAGCGTGTAGCCGTATTCGAAGCCCAGCACGCCGGCTTCCGACAACAGCGAGTTGTAAATCTCCAGCTTCGCCTGGTCGGGCGCGATGTTGTTCAGCGGCACGTATTCGTTCTGGTTGATCTGGTCGATCAACACCGCGTGACGCTGGCTGAACGTGCCGCGCTGGCTGTCTTCGCCCGACATCCGTACGCGATCCCCTTCCAGCAGCAGCGCGCCGAACGCGAGAGCTTCGCCGGTCGCCCAGTCGATCCCCTCGCCGCTGTCGATCATCTGCCGCTTGGTTTCAAGCTGCCGGGCGATCTTCGGGTTGAGGTTGAAGCCGTCCGGCACGTGTGCCAGCGCATGGCCGATCTGTTTCAGCACGCCGGCATCGACACCGGTGGCCTGCTCGGCACGTTCCACCTCGCCTTCTTCGTGCGACAGCCCGGACCAATGGCCTTCCAGCCAATCGGCCTTGTTGGGCTTGTAGGATTGCGCCGCCTTGTTCGCCGCATCCAGCGTTGCCGCGAACGCGTCCCACATCGCCTTGGCGTCGTCGGCAGAAATGGTATCCTCGGCCACCAGTTTCTCGGCGTACAGCGTACGCGTCGTTTGCCGCTCGGCGATCGCACGGTACATGATAGGTTGGGTGAACGCCGGCTCGTCGGTTTCGTTGTGACCGTGCCGGCGATAGCAGACGATGTCCAGCACGATGTCGCAGCCGAACAGCATGCGGAACTCGGCCGCCATGCGGGCGCAGAACACCACTGCTTCCGGATCGTCGCCGTTGACGTGCAGGATCGGCGCCTGGATCGATTTCGCGACGTCAGTGCAATAGAGGCCGGAATACGCGTGCGCCGGTACCGTGGTGAAGCCGATCTGGTTGTTCACCACCACATGCACGGTGCCGCCGGTGCGATAGCCGATAAGCTGGCTCATGGCCAATGTCTCATAGACCAGCCCTTGGCCGGCGAAAGCCGCGTCGCCGTGCATCAGGATCGCCATCACCGAACTGCGACGCCGCGTGTCACCGGCTTGATCCTGTCGCGCCCGCACCTTGCCGACCACCACAGGGTCCACCGCTTCCAGATGCGACGGGTTCGGCTGTAACGAAAGATGCACATCGCGACCGTTGATCTCGACGTCCGTCGAGGTACCCAGGTGATACTTCACGTCGCCGGATCCTTGCACATCGTCCGGCTTGAAGCTTTCACCGCCGAATTCGCTGAACAGCGCGGTCAGCGGCTTTTTCACGACGTTCACCAGCGTGTTCAACCGGCCGCGGTGTGGCATGCCGATGGCAATCTCGTTCACGCCGTCGGCCGCGGTGGTCGCGATGATCGCGTGCATCGCCGGGATGGTAACCTCGCCGCCTTCGAGGCCGAAGCGCTTGGTGGTGACGTAGCGGCGCTGGCAGAACGCCTCGAACCCCTCGGCCTCGGTCAGTTGCTGGAGAATGGCCAGTTTGGCGGCGGCGTCGAACTCATGTTTCCACGGTACGGCTTCCATCTTGCGCTGGATCCACGCCTTCTGGTCCGGATCCTGGATGTGCATGAACTCGACGCCGATATGACCGCAATAGGCTTCCCGCAGGATCGAAACGATCTCCCGCAGCGTCGCGGTCTCGCGGCCCAGCACGTTGTCGATGAAAATCGGCCGGTCCATGTCGGACTGGGTGAAGCCGTACGTCGCCGGGTCGAGCTCCGGATGCGGCTTGGGGACTTGCAGCCCGAGCGGATCGAGTTGCGCCTCCAGATGGCCGCGCACGCGATAGCTGCGGATCAGCATCAGTGCGCGCAGCGACGGGATGATGGCGGCGCGGATCTGATCTGCTGAAATCGGCACGACAGACGCTGCCTGCGCCCCGTTCCCGAACGCTGTCGGGCGCGGTGCCCAGGACGCACCGGTCGCGTCTTCCAACACCGCGCGGGATTCGTCGTTCAGCGTGGAGAACAGGTCGGCGAAGCTGGGGTCGACCGAGCCGGGATCGGTGGCCCAGCGCGCATAGAGCTCGCCCAGGAATGCCGCGTTGGCGCCATTGAAGGCCGAAGCCAGAATATCGACGCCTGCCATCGTACTCACCCTCCTGCTCGCTGGCCGGTCCATACAGAACGCCGCGCACGAGTGGGAGTCCCGGAGCGACGCGGATCGGGTTGCCCGCGCGCCGCGATCCTCGACGCCAACAGCGCCAGGAACCGCGGCTCCTGGCGCTTAGGTCAGCTCATCGAGCGAAGATCGGGGATCAACGAGGCGAGCGCTTATTCAGATGCGGCTCGCCGGCACTGATTTCAAGCAGTCATGCGCCTGCCGCGGGGTCCGGTTGCGCAGGGTCAGGTTGCTCCGGCGGACGGCGACGCTCGGCCATGAACGTGTCGAATTCGGACTTGTCCCTGGCGAAGCGCAGACGGTCGAGGAAGCCGGCGAATTCCCGCTGCTCCTCCTCCAGGCGGCGCAGCGTTTCGGTGCGGTATTCGTCGAACGCGCGGTTGCCACTGGTTTGCTGTGTCGCTGCCGGTGCATCGTTGCCGCAGGCCCAACCGCGCCAGTGACGACCATATCCATCGCCGTGACGGCGCCCGAATCCGCATCCCATGCGTCTGCTCCCTACCAGGAAGATCAATAGTGCAACCCCGATCGGCCACCAGGCGATGAAACCCAGGACCGTCAACGCGATCCAAACCGGCTTGATGTCGAACTGCCGGAGCCAGGGAGGAAAGCCGCCCCAGCCATTGCCCGGTTCGTGGTTCCAGGGCGAAGCGCCGAACGTGCTGTTGCTTGCCGTGCCTGACATGAGACACCCTATGTGAATGTGAAGCACATTTACATTAGGCGACGGCCACCACGCTGTCAAGGCCCGGTCATCGCCCGTTCGTTGCCGGCCCGCCGATCAGGCCGAGGCCCTGGAGATAGATCAGCACACCCGCTTCCAGCAGTTCCTCAGGTGCCATCGGCAGGGTCCGCCGGGCCCGTTCGGGGCGGCAAAACAACGACGCGATGCCGTGGGACAACGCCCAGACATGCAGCGCTACCATCAGGGACGGCGGCCGGTCGGGCTTCGGGAGCCGGGCGCTCAGAACCTCGGCAGCGTCGCGCAGGATGCGGAAGGCCCGATCGGAGGCGGCGCCTAACATCGGATCAGCGCCCGTGGCGAGCTCGGTTTCGAACATGGCGGCGTAATAGGCGGGCTCGGTCCGGGCAAAGTCGAGATACGCTCGGCCGAGAGCCTGAAAGGCGGTTGCCGGATCCGGGCGCGCCTCGTTCCAGGCTGCTGCCAAAGCGTCGGCAAAACGCACGAAGCCGCGCAGGGCGATTTCGGCGAGCAACGCCTCGGCATCGCGGAAATGGCGGTACGGGGCGGCGGCGCTGACCCCGGCCCGACGTGCCGCCTCGGTGATTGTGAAGCCGGCGGGTCCCTTCTCGGCGATCAGGCCGAGCGAGGCGTCGATGAGCGCCTCGCGGAGGTTTCCATGGTGGTAGCCGCGGCGTTCGAAGCTGGGGGGGCCGGACCAGGTCATGCAGTGACGTATTACGCCAGCGTCGGCTGGCGGTCATGAGCGGAGTGGCCTTGTGAGACAGGCAGGTCGGTGCTCAACCTGCCTCTGCATATAGATCGGCGACTTCGATCGTAATGCCAGGTGGATCGAGCGCGATAGCGCCCAAATTAATTACCCGTGTGATGATCTCCGCGCCGGCGCGGCGATGGTGGATAACCTCCCGCCGACGGGCGCGCACGACCAGGTAGTGCTGCACCGATGTCACCCGGAAGTAGTCGGCCAGCTTGTCGGCAACGTCGATCGACTGGGTTGATGGCGACAGCACCTCCACCACAATCACCGGATTGTTTGCGGCGACTGCATCGGGATGCAGGGGCGGTCCGCAATTGACCATGGCATCCGGTTCGTAGTCGGTGTCTTCGTCGATCTCGACCGTAACCCCGTCGGGGAGTGCCTCGCAAGGAAGATTGGCGGCCCTGATCGCCCGATCCAGAGCTGCCCAGACGCGGCTCTTGATCCGCGCATGCGCCACGCGTTCCGGCGACATCGCGACTGCTTTGCCGGCCACAAGCTCATAGCGGCCCCGCTGGCCTTCAGCCCACCGGCGGTACTGCTCACGACTGAGACGCTGTGCCATGGAGCAAGCTTAGCCGGATGCAGGCGCTGCGTCAGCCCTGCAGCACCTTCACCATCGTGCTGCCCAGCGCGGCCGGGCTTTCCGCCACATGAACGCCCGCCACGCGCAGCGCCTCCATCTTCGCCGCCGCGGTGTCCCGCCCGCCGCTGATCACCGCACCCGCATGTCCCATCCGCCGGCCGGGCGGAGCCGTTGCACCGGCAATGAACCCGACGGTCGGTTTCTTGACACTGCTGCTGGCCAGGAACTCGGCCGCCTCAATCTCGCTTTGTCCCCCAATCTCGCCGATCAGCACGATCTGTTTCGTCTCTGGATCAGCAAGAAACATCTCCAGCACTTCAACGAAATCCGTCCCCTTCACCGGGTCGCCGCCGATCCCCACGCAGGTGCTCTGCCCCAGCCCTGCCGCGGTGGTCTGCGCCACCGCCTCGTACGTCAACGTGCCGGACCGCGACACGATCCCCACCGATCCGCGCCGGTGGATGTGCCCAGGCATGATGCCGATCTTGCATGCGTCCGGCGTGATCACCCCCGGGCAATTCGGCCCGATCAGCCGCGACGCTGACCCGGTCAGCGCCCGCTTCACCCGCACCATGTCCAGCACGGGAATGCCCTCGGTGATGCAGATGATCAGCGGGATTCCCGCATCGATCGCCTCCAGGATCGCATCCGCGGCGAACGGCGGCGGCACGTAGATCGCGCTCGCGGTGGCGCCGGTGGCCGCCCGCGCTTCCGCCACGGTGTCGAACACCGGCAGGTCCAGATGCGTGGTACCGCCCTTGCCCGGCGTCACCCCCCCCATCACCTTCGTGCCATAGGCGATCGCCTGTTCCGAATGGAACGTTCCCTGCGCCCCGGTGAAGCCCTGGGTGATCACGCGGGTTTCGGCATCGACCAGGATAGCCATGATCAGGGCGCCTCGCGCACGGCCTGGACAACCTTCTCGGCGGCATCGGCCAGGTTGTCGGCAGAGATGATCGGCAGGTTCGATCGCGCCAGAATGTCCTTGCCGAGATCGACGTTGGTGCCCTCCAGCCGAACCACCAGCGGCACCGAGAGCCGCACCTCGCGCGCCGCGGAGATCACGCCTTCCGCGATCACGTCGCAGCGCATGATGCCGCCGAAGATGTTGACCAGAATGCCCTCCACGTTGGGGTCCGACAGGATGATCTTGAACGCCGCGGTCACCCGTTCCTTCGTCGCCCCGCCGCCCACGTCCAGAAAATTCGCCGGCGAGGCGCCATACAGCTTGATGATGTCCATCGTAGCCATCGCCAGGCCGGCACCGTTCACCAGGCAGCCGATCGTCCCGTCCAGCGCGACGTAATTGAGGTTATGCCGGGCGGCTTCCAGTTCTTTCGGGTCTTCCTCGGAATCGTCCTGCAGCTTTTCCAGCTCGGAATGGCGGAACAGCGCGTTGTCGTCAAAGCTCATTTTCGCGTCGAGTGCGACGACATCGCCCGATCCGGTGACCACCAGGGGGTTGATCTCGACGATCGAGCAGTCGAGCGCGACGAACGCGGCGTACATCGCCTGCACGAACCCGGTGAAAGCCGCAACCTGCCTGCCCGTCAGCCCCAGTCCGAACGCCAACCGTCGCGCATGGAACGGCGAGAATCCGGCTGCCGGATCGATGGCGGCGCGCAGAATCTTCTCCGGGCTGTGGGCCGCGATATCCTCGATCTCCACGCCGCCTTCGCCCGAGGCCATCACCGTGATGCGTCCGCTTGCGCGATCGACCAGCAGTGACAGATACAGTTCGCGGGCGATGTCGCAACCGGCCTCCAAATACACGCGATGTACCTTGCGTCCGGCGGGCCCGGTCTGCTTGGTGATCAGTACATGGCCGATCATCGCCTCGGCCGCCGCGCGCGCCTCTTCCGGGGACCGTGCCAGCCGCACGCCGCCGTTGCCGTTCGGGTCGTCGGCAAAATGTCCCGCCCCGCGCCCACCGGCATGGATCTGCGCCTTCACGACATAGACCGGACCCGGAAGCTTCCTGGCGGCTTCCACCGCCTCGTCCGGCGTCCACGCCACATGGCCGTCCGGCACCGCGACGCCGAAACGCTTCAGCAGTTCCTTGGCCTGGTATTCATGGATGTTCATGGCGGGGTCAGCCGACCAGCTTTTTCGACGCCTCGATCAGTTCCCGCACCGTGCCGCAGGATTTGTCGAACGCTGCCTGCTCTTCGGCGTTCAGCGCGATTTCCACCACCCGCTCCATCCCGCCGGCGCCGATCACGACGGGGACCCCCACATAAAGATCGTTGATGCCATACTGCCCGGTCAGCCAGGCGGCGCAGGGCAGCACGCGTTTCTTGTCGCGCAGATAACTCTCCGCCATCGCAATGGCCGAGGACGCCGGCGCGTAAAACGCGCTGCCGCGCTCCAGCAGCTTGACGATCTCGCCGCCGCCATTCGCCGTCCGCGTCACGATCGCGTCGATCTTCGCCTGCGTGCTCCAGCCCATCTTGATCAGGTCGGGTACCGGAATGCCGGCAACCGTGGAATAGCGGATCAGCGGCACCATCGAATCGCCGTGCCCGCCCAACACGAACGCCGTCACATCCTCCACCGATACGCCGAATTCGTGCGCCAGGAACAACCGGCAGCCGGGACTGAATCCAGCACGCCCGCCATGCCGACCACGCGATTGGCCGGCAGGCCGGACTTCTGCTTCATCACCCAGACCATCGCATCGAGCGGGTTGGTGATGACGATCACGAACGCGTCCGGACAATGCGTGCGGATGCCCTCGGCGACCTGCGCGATGACGCCGGCGTTCTTGCCGATCAGGTCATCGCGCGACATGCCGGGCGTGCGGGCGAACCCGGCGGTGACGATGACGACATCGGCGCCCTTGATCGCGGCATAGTCCGATCCGCCGGTCATCGCCGCGTCGAAGCCTTCGACCGGGCCGGCCTGCATGATGTCCAGCGCCTTGCCGGCGGCCACGCCGCCGAACACGTCGAACAGCACGACGTCGCCCAGTTCCTTCAGCCCGATCAGATGGGCGAGCGTGCCGCCGATATTGCCGGCGCCGATCAGGGCGATCTTGTTGCGGGCCATGCGGACCTCATGGAATGCGGAAAACAGGGCGAACGGCCGCCAGGCCGGTTGGCTGGCCGGGGGTTGCTATCCCAATGCAGGCGAGCCGGCAAGGCGATCGCCGCTTTGCGCCGTCCTCTGCGGACCCTGCGCCTGCGGTGAAATTCTTCCTCGCATCACCTGCAGCACTTCGCCGACGGTCTCGGGGTCCAGGGCGCTGGTCGGCTCGTCATACAGCATCAGCGCCGGCTCCATCGCCAGCGCTCGGGCGATGGCGACGCGCTGTTGCTGGCCGCCGGAGAGTTCATCGGGAAATGCATGCGCCTTATCCGGCAGGTGGACGCGCCGGAGCAACTCATGCGCGAGCTCGCGCGCCTGCTTCGGCGGCATCTGCTTCACGCGGATCGGCCCGAATGCGATATTGTCCTCGGCCGACAGGTGCGGGAACAGCTCGAAGCTCTGGAACACCATGCCCATGCGGCGCCGCAACAACGCGGCCTGCCGGCGTGGCGTGCGGGCAATGTCCTTGCCTTCGAAAACGATGCTGCCTGAAACGATGGGCTCCAGCAGGTTCAGGCAGCGCAGCAGCGTCGATTTGCCGGAGCCGGACGGGCCGAGGATCACCAGGCATTGGCCCGGCCGAGACCGACAGATCGATGCCTTTCAACACGTCCAGCGTACCGAAGCGCTTCCAGATCCAGGACGCGCTGAGCAGAGCGGTCACCGTGCCGCTGCCGGCCGCGGCCGAGGCAGCGACCAGGACGCGGCGCGGCCCAGGCGGCGGCGCAGATGACGCTCGATGACAGACTGGATCACCATGAACAGCGTCGTCATCGCGAGATACCAGATGCCGGCGGCGCTCAATGTCTCGATATAGCGGAAATTCCCGGATGCGGTCTGATCGGCCACCAACAACAACTCCTGGACGCCGATACCGAGACCAGCGCGGATAGTTTCAGCATGCTGATGAACTGGTTGCCGATCGGCGGGATAATGATGCGCAGCGCCTGCGGCAGCACGACCCAGCGCATGACCTGGCGATCCGGAAGGCCCAGCGCCGGGCGGCGAGCCGCTGGCCGGGACCGACCGCGCGGATGCCGGAGCGCATGATCTCCGCCATGTAGGCGGCCTCGTTCAGGCCGAGCGCCAGCACGCCACAGGCAAAACCGGGCAGCAGAATGCCGAAGCTCGGCAGCACGTTGAATGCGAACACCAGTTGCAGCAGCACCGGTGTGCCGCGGAACAGCCACAGGTAGAACAGCACAGCGGCGCGCACGGGACGCGCGACGCTTCTTGGGCAATGGCCAGCAGCAGGCCGATCGCCATCCCACCGCGAGCGACGAAATACTGAGCGAGAAGGTGATGCAGGCAGCATGAAAGAACGCGGCGCTGATCAGGTATTGCAACAGCAGATGCGGCTGGAACAGCATCATCGTCGGTCAGAATAGCGAACTGGCCGCCGGCAGGTTCCATTTCTTCATCAATCCGGCATAGGTTCCATCGGCACGATGGCCTGCAGCGCCTTCGGCAAGGCGGCTTTCAGACCTGGATTGTCCTTCCGCAGCGCGATGCCAAGCTGGTATCGGTGTCGAACGGCGCGCCGCCGGGGGCGAAAGCGCCGGGGGTTTCATGCACCAGCGCAGCGAGCGTACCGGTGGAGACAATGATCGCATCGGCACGATCCTGCGTCAGCGCCAAGCGTAATTGGTGGTACCAGGCAGCGACAGCACGGTGACGTCAGACTTGCCCTGGTCTGGCAGGTTGCGCCGGCCTTGCTGGCGGAGGCTTCGAACACCGTGCCGACGGGCGCGGCGATGCGCAGCCCGCACAGGGACGCACGCCGTCGATGTGCTTCGGATTGCCGGCGCGCACGACGATCTGGTTGCCGACCAGCAGGTAGGGGACGAAGTCCGCCACCTCCAGCCGCTGCGGATTGATGTACATGCCGCTGATGACGATATCGACGCGCTTGCCAAGAAAAGCCGGTATCAGACCTTTGAAAGCAAGCGGTACAGCACCGGTTGCAAAGAGGAAGTAAGAATTTCACGTCAGATGCGGCAACGCGAGCCAGTCCTGGCTCTGCATCTCGTCCAACCGGGAGGCGGTGCGTTCGAACATGCGCGCGCCCTCGCCCTGCTGGTACAGCCGGTCCGGCGGCGCCTCCGCCGAGGCGACCAGCTTCACCCGGTGGTCATACAGCGCATCGACCAGAATGATAAACCGCCGCGCCTTGTCGTAATTGTCCGCCGACAACAGGGGAATTCCATCCAGCACCAGCGTGTGGAAATGCGTCGCCAGCGCCAGGTAGTCGCCGGGCCCGAGCGCGGCACCGCACAGTGTCTCAAAGTCGAACCTGGCGACTCCCGCCGCGGCGAGTGGCACCAGCAATCGTCGGCCCATCACCGTCAGCGTCTGTGGCTTCGCCGTGGCATGACCGGTCAGTTCGGCGAAGGTCTGATCGAGCGCCAGGTCGGCGCGCGCATCCGCCGGCACGTGCCAAGTCGGCATGCCGCGCAGCCGGGCTCGCCGGAAATCGCGGCCGGCATCCATCTCCAGCACGTCCAGATGCCGTTTCAGCAGCTCAATGAACGGCAGGAACGCATCCCGCCCCGGCCTGCCCTTGAACAGATCGTCCGGCCGCGTGTTTGAGGTGGCAACGACGATCACCCCGCGCTCGAACAGCGCCTGGAACAACCGACCAAGGATCATCGCGTCGGCGATGTCGTTGACCTGAAACTCGTCGAAACACAGCAGCGCCGCCTCGGCGGCGATGGCATCAGCGAGCGGCGGGATCGGGTCGTCGATGTCCGGATTGGCGCGCTTGAATGCGTGGATCCGGGCGTGCGCGTCCTGCATGAAGCGGTGGAAGTGAATGCGCCGCTTCCGCCGGACTTGGGCCGCCGCGAAGAACAGGTCCATCAGCATGGATTTGCCGCGGCCGACCTGGCCGACCAGATACAGCCCGTTCGGAGCGCCCTCGGGTGCCTCATCGAACGGCTTGCGGCGCAGCAGGCGGGACAGGAAGCCGTTTCCGTTGGCGGGACGCGGCGGCGGATCGTAGCCGCGCAGCCCGACCCACAGGCCCTGCAACCGCTCGGCGGCCATGGCCTGGGACGGATCGGGGGCCAAGCCCCCGGCTCTCAGCTTGGCCCGATAGGCTGGCAGCGGCCCGGCGGCCGTATCGGGTTGTGTGTCCATGATGGCGCGCCGCCTTAGCGCGTCGTGCGCCGGGCTTCAACGCAACGCGTTCCGTGGTAAAGCGCCGGCGCGCAAGGAGAAGGCGAATGATCGAGTTGGACTACGCCGCGCTGCGGGCCGCGCCTGTCGGCACCGATCCGTTCCCGCATCTGGTCGTCCCCGACTTCGTGCCGCCCGCCAGCCTGCGCGCCGTGCTGGCCGATCTGCCGCCGCTCAGCCGGCGCGGCTCGATCCCGCCCGGTGCATTGCAACTCGGCCCGGCGTCGGCGGCGCTGGTGCAGGAGTTGGAAGGTCCGGCCTTGCGCGCGGCGATCGCGGCGCGATTCGGGATCGATCTTGCGCAGGCGCCGACGTTGCTGACGGTGCGCGGCTGGACCACGGATCGCGACGGGCACATCCACGTCGATTCGCGCGCCAAGCGGGTAACCGTGCTGCTGTACCTCAACCCGGCGACCACGGCCTTCGCCCAGCATCAGGGCTGCCTGCGGTTGCTGCGCCGCCCCGATGACCTGGAGGATTACGCCGTCGAGGTGCCGCCGGTGAACGGCACACTGCTGGTGTTCCCCAACGGTCCGACCGCATGGCACGGACACAAGGTGTTTTCCGGCCAGCGCACCAGCATTCAGCTCAATTACATGGCCACCGACGCGAAGGCCCGCAGCGAACTGCGCCGGCACCGGATCTCCGCCTGGATGAAGCGGCTGACCCGGGCGGCATGATCGGGCGGCATGATACCGGCGGCGGGTCGAATTGATGCCCTGGTGTCGCCGCGGTTTTGGCCGGCTGTTCCCGAACCTAGCCCAGGCGTAGGCTCCTTCGGCCCTCGAATCGGGATTTGCGGCCCGACAATGTCCAATTAATGATTGCCGCTCCATCCACAGCGCCCGCCATCGGAAGGATCCGACGACCATGGAGTATTTTCTGATCCGCCTGTCCTATCAGGCCGCGGCCTGGAGCGAGTTGGTTGCCACCGCAACCGATGTTGACACGCGTTTGGCTTCGGTGCGCGGGCTGGTCGCGCAACTTGGCGGATCGTTCGCCCACTTCCACTTCTTCGAAGGTCCGCATTTTGCCGCCGCCGGCCAGAGCCATGTGATCGAGGACAAGTTTTTTGGGTTCGGCGAAGATGACGTGATCACGGTCGTGGCGCTGCCCGACAACCGGACCGCTCAGGCGTTTTCCATGGCGATCGCCGCGGAATCCGGGGTCAGGCAGGTGAACCTCACCCCGCTCGTGCCGATCCCGCATGCGATCGAGGCGATGGGCACCGCGCGGGAGGCGCGCAGCCGGATCAGCTATGCGGCTCCCGGGCGTCCCCCGACAGGGGCACCAGCCAAACGACGGGCCGCCAAACGGTAGCGACCGCCCGCTCGGTCCCGGTCCGCGACGCCGGCAGATCCCCGAAAAGACCCGCACAATGGAATGCCCCCGCTGCAACGCCGAAGCCCGTCTCGGGGCACTGTTCTGCTGGCGTTGCGGCGACGCCCTGGGTGGCACTGGGGGGACCGTGGCGCAGGACGCGATCCAATTACCTGAGACGTCTTCGCCGTCGCGGACCGGCGGTCACGCTCCGTGGGACGGTGCGTATCGGCGTGATTTCATAAGCGACGCTTACGACACCGAACGCAAGCAGATCACCGTGCTGTTTGCTGACATCTGCGACTCGACGCGGCTGATCGCCGGCAAGGATCCGGAGAACGCCTGGAAGCTGCTGGAACCGGTGATCCAGACCATGATCGACTCGGTCGAAGCCTATGGTGGAACCGTCAATCAGATCCAGGGCGACGGCATCATGGCGCTGATGGGCGCCCCGGTCGCGCACGAGGATCACGCATTGCGCGCCTGCTACGCTGCATTGCGCATATTGCAGAAGATATCGGAGCCCGGCACCTGGCGGCAGCAGGCCAACGACCACGTGCGGCTGCACATCGGAATCGCCTCCGGCGAGGTCCTGGTCGGCCGGATCGGGTCCGGCCTCAACCGAAGCTACAACGCCAATGGCGAGGTGATCCACCTCGCCTCCCGCCTGCAGCACCTGGCCAGGCCGGGCCAGATACTCTGCTCGGCTGAAACGGCGCGCCAAATCGACGGGTTCATCGATGTCAACCTGCACAGAAGCGCCGCGGTGCGCGGGCTCGACCATCGGATCAACATCTTCGAGCTGCGCGCCGCCAGGACCGTGCGCACGCGTTTCCATGCCGTCGTTGACCGCGGCCTGACACCGTTCATCGGCCGGGAGCACACGATTGCGCTGCTGCAGGAGCGATTGCAGCGTGCGCAAGGCGGTGCCGGCCAGGTCGTCGAACTGATCGGCGATGCCGGGGTCGGCAAGTCCCGGTTGATCTGGGAACTCACGCGCTCGCCATTGACGGCATCCTGGCGGGTTCTGGAATCAGGAGGCGCGTTCTACGCAAAGGACATTCCGTATCATACGATGGCTGGGCTGCTCAGGGATTATTTCACGCTGGGCGAACTCGATCCGCTGCCGACGGTCCACCGCAAGCTGGCGGACGGTCTCGCCGCGATCGGTATCGGATGGGATCGCGTGCGGCCGGGGGTGCAGTCGCTGCTGGGGCTGGAGCCGCGCGAGGCGGCATGGGCCAGCATGGACCCGATCCATCGCCGAGAAGCGGTCATGGCCGCGTTCATCGAGATCGTCACCCGCCTCAGTGACGACAGGCCGCTACTGATCGTCGTCGAAGACCTGCACTGGACCGATTCCGGTTCGCGCGAGCTGCTCAGCAGGCTGATCAGGCTGATCGCCGGAAAGAAGATACTGCTCCTGGTGGATTATCGCCCGGAACACGAGCCGGAGTGGTCCGCTGCGGATTGCATCACCCGCATCGTCATCGATCCGTTGGCGCCCTCGGACTCGGGCCGACTGGTCCAGACGGTGCTTGGCGACCCGTCGGCAATCGTCGCCTTGCAAAAGGAACTGGTGGAACGCACCGCGGGCAATCCGTTCTTCCTTGAAGAAACCATGCGTGCGCTCATTGAGGCCAGGGTGCTGGTCGGCCAACCCGGCGCGCTGCGGCTGACCTCCGAGCCGGTCGGGAAATATCTGCCGGCCTCAGTCCGGGCGGTGCTCGAAGCCCGTATCGACCGCCTCACTGTCCGCGCCAAGCGCCTGCTGCAGGTGGCATCCGCGATCGGCAGCCGGTTTCCGGTCACCCTGCTGTCAACCGTAATGCGAGATCTGCTGCCCGAAACACTTCAGGCCGACCTGCATCGCCTGGTCGGCGCCGGCCTGATCTACGCCGGCGATCTCTACCCCGAGCCGGAATATCGTTTCACCCATGCGCTGACCCAGGAAGTCGCCTATGACGGGCTGCTGCGCGACCGCCGCCGCCGGCTGCACCGCCGCATCGCCACGGCCATCGAGACGCTTTATCCGGATCGGCTGATAGATCAGGCCGAGACCCTGGCGTTCCACGCGGCCGGCGGCGAGGACTGGAGCAAGCTCGCCACCTATGGACGGATGTCCGGCCGAAAAGCCGCCGCCCAGTCGGCTTATCGGGAGGCGGTCCGCCATTTCGAGCAGGCGCTCAACGGTCTGGTTGCCTTGCCGCGCTCGGACGCCACCCTCACTGACGCCATCGATATCCGCTTTGAGCTGCGTAACGCCCTGTTCCCGCTCGGCGAAGTCCCTCGCGACCTGCAGCACATGAGGATCGCCGAGGACCTCGCGAAGGCGTTGCAGGACCGTCGCCGGCTGGCCTGGACCTCGGCATACATGGCGCGCGATCTGGCGCTGCTCGGCAATCCTGATGAGGCGCTCGAAGCCTGCATGCGCGTGGTGCCGCTGGCCCATGAGATCGCCGACAAGGAGCTCGGCCTGCTGGTCCGATCGTACACCGGGCAGGCGCATTACGCGTTGGGAAACTACCGGCAGGCAGCCGAAACCCTGCGCGAACTGGTCAGCGACGTTCCGGCGCACGATCGGCGGGCGTTCGGGCTGCCGCAGCCGGGTCACATCTTCTTTCGCGGCTGGCTGGTCTGGGCGCTGGCCCGGCTGGGCGATTTCACCGAGGCGGAGCGCGTCGCCGGCGACCTGCTGCGCGACGCCGCGGACTCCGACCAGCCGCTGTCACGCGTGGTCGCCTCCTACAGCCAGGGGTTCTGGCTTGTGCACAACGACGATTTCGAAACAGCGGTTCCCCCGCTCGAGGCCGGCCTGGAATTGTGCCGGCAATGGGGCCTGTCCGCCTGGTTCACCAATCTCGCCTCCAGCCTGGGATATTGTTATGCGCGGCTCGGCCGTGTCGCCGCCGGACAGGACCTGCTCGGGCAAGCCATCCGGCAGACCCGGGCGATCGGGATCATGGTGAGCCACGCGGCCGAAGTCGCGTGGTTGGCGGAGGCGTGCCTGATTGCCGGAGCCGCCGACCAGGCCGCCGAACACGCGCAGGCGGCAGTCGATCTGGCACGGCATTACAAGGAGCGCGGCAACGAGGCGAACGCGCTGCGCATGCTGGCGGATGCGCTGCGCTATAGCAGTGGTCATCGCGGCCGCGCCGAGCCGCTGTTCGAGCAGGCGCTGGCCCTGGCGACCGAGTGCGAAATGCAGCCGGTCATCGCTGCGTGCCGGCAACGTCTGGCTGCTCTGCGCGACGGCTCCAACCCGATCATCGGATCGGCGGGATCGCGCCTTCGCGCTTAAGGACAATCCCGACGGTCGAACTTGAGGTAATCGTTATCATGAGTCGCTCCACAGTCGGCAGGACAGTGCGGCGTGGCTGAGGCGGGTGGCCTCATCATCTTCATTATGACCTTCGCCGGTCTTCGTGACTGATGCACGAACGGCCGCGCGTCCCGTCGATTGAGCATTGTCCGGTGCGCCGGCGCATTTATGCTTTATCCATTTTTAACACGGAGGAAGGGCGAGGGCCACGGGGGGCCCCGGAGTTCAGGCCATGCTTCTCGCTGCTGATCTGACCGAACGGATTATCGCTCTTGCGATCGAAGTTCATCGTAATACCGGGCAAGGCCTGTTGGAATCGGTCTATGAGCAGTGCTTGTGTTACGAACTCCGCCAGGCCGGTCTCGCAGTCGAGCGGCAGGTTGGTATCCCGATCACCTACAAGGGAGGACAGATCGCCGAAGGCTTTCGGGCGGATATCGTTATAGACCGCCAGGTCATTCTGGAAAAGGCGGTCGGTCGCGGCCATTCTGCCGGCGCATGAAGCCCAATTGCAGACTTACTTGCGAATGAGCGGCATCAGGATCGGCCTGATCCTCAACTTCAACGCATCCCGCCTGATCGACGGTCTCCGCCGCTTCGTGGTTTGAGACAACCTCCGTGGCCCCCCGTGGACCTCGCCCGTCCTCCGTGTTGGAACCCTAAAAGTGCTCCCAATCATCAAGTTTGTGGTCATCGTTATCCTGGCTCTCCACAGTCGGCAGGACCCTCCCGTCCTGGCAACAGGTCCCTGATCCGGTCCCACTGGTCGCGAAGCCCTTAACACATCGGTCAGCCCCCAAAGCTGACCGCCCAGGAATCGAAAAACCGGTCGCGCCAGCGGCGGATTGGCAAACCGTTGGCCGGGATTTGACGACAGGCCCTGGTCGCCCGCAAATATACCGCACCCGCAAAGTTGACCGCCCTCCGAATACAATCGAACCTGACGTGCATGCAGATTGCGGCCATCCTTGTTGCCGCCGGCTCGGGCAACCGGTTCGGGGCGGGCACCCCCAAGCAGTTCCTGCCCCTCCTCGGCCGCCCGGTGATCCGTTACGCGGCCGAGGCGCTGGTCGCGCATGTCGGTGCCCTGCTCCAACCAGTGGGCGAGGCGAGCCCGATCGCCGTCGCGCTTGATGGCCTCGCCCATCTTCCGCCCGTCCCGGGCGGGGTCACACGCCAGGACAGCGTACGCGCGGGGCTGGAGGCGTTGGCCCCACACGCCCCGGATGTCGTGCTGGTCCACGACGCGGCGCGCCCGCTGATCCCGCCGGGCCTGATCGCCGCGCTGATCGCCGCGCTGGATGATACACCCGGCGCCATCCCGGCGGTGCCGGTCGCCGATACGCTCAAGCGCGCCGTGGCCGGACGCATCGCAGCGACCGTTCCGCGTGACGGCCTGTTTCGTGCCCAGACACCGCAGGCGTTCCGTTTCGACGCGCTGCTCTCGGCACACCGGGCCGGGATCGTGTCGGCCACCGACGATGCGGCCGTGCTGGAGGCGCAAGGACTCGCTGTCGGGCTGGTTCCGGGCTCGGAGGACAACATCAAGATTACCTACAAGGACGACCTGATGCGCCTTGAACGCGCCATGTCCGACCGCCTGGTCCCGCGGGTCGGTACGGGGTTCGACGTCCATGTGCTGGAGGCGGGCCGCCCCCTGATCCTCTGCGGCGTTGAAATCCCCCACGAGCGCGGCCTCGCCGGGCACTCCGATGCCGATGTCGGCATCCACGCGCTGTGCGATGCGATCTACGGTGCGCTCGCCGAAGGCGACATCGGCCGGCACTTCCCGCCGACCGAGGCGACCTGGAAGGATGCCGACAGCGCCCGCTTCCTCACCCACGCCGCCCAGCTTATCGCCGCGCGCCGCGGCCTGCTCGCCAATGCCGACGTCACCCTGATCTGCGAGCGCCCGAAGATCACCCCGCACGCCCCGGCGATGATCGCCCGTCTCGCCAGCCTGCTGGGGGTGGAGCCAGGGCGGGTCTCGGTGAAGGCCACCACGACCGAGCGGCTGGGTTTCACCGGCCGCGGCGAGGGCATCGCCGCGCAGGCGGTCACGACGATACTGTTGCCGCCCTGAAACGCCGCCTCGCAAGACGTCTATCGACAGCCCGGGGCATGGACAGCCCGAGCCGCCGGCGCCATCTCTGGCGGCTTCGCACGGATCAGGGAGACATCGGATGAAGCACCCTGCCATCGCTGCCGCGCTGATCGGCGCGGCCTGCCTTCTATCGAGCTGCGCCACGACCACGACGACGGCCGCGTATCCACCGGTCCCGCCACTGCAACCGGAGACGATCCCCAAACCGCCGGTGAGCTCCACGCCGCTGATCTGGCAGCCCGGGTATTGGAACTGGACCGGCGCCGGCTACGTCTGGTCGCCTGGCATCTACGTGCCGCAGGGCATCCACAGCAACATGTTCATGCCCGGATACTGGCAGCAGACCAGCGCCGGCTGGGCTTGGCAGCCGGCGCACTGGATGTAACCGCCGGAGCATTGTGCCAAACCGCACCGGCCGGTTGCCGTCGTTGCCGGGCCGCCCAGCAAGCCCTGAGCAAGCCACCCTGACGACCCCGACACCCTTGCGGCGCCGCTGGCGCTGTGGTGTTAGTGCCCTCTCCGCTGCAAGGGCTGGTCTATAGATGGCGTCCACGTTCGACACGGTTGCCGGCATCATTTCCGAGACTTGCGACATCCCGCGCGAGAAAATTGCCCCGGACAGCCACGCCATTAACGATCTCGGTATCGACAGTCTGGACTTTCTCGATGTCGCCTTCGCCATCGACAAGGCGTTCGGCATCAAGATGCCGCTCGAGCAATGGACCCAGGACGTGAACGAGGGCAAGGTCTCGTCGGACCGTTACTTCGTTCTGAAGGACCTCTGCACCAACGTCAACTCGCTGGTGGCGGCGAAGGCCGCCTGACCCGTTCGGGATGCGGCTCGAATATTTCCAGATGGTGGACCGGGTCGCGCTGATGGACCCGACCACCGGCGTGGTGCGCGCCGAGTGCCTGGTGCCGGACTCCAGCCCGGTGTTCGAGGGTCACTTCCCGGATTACCCGATCCTGCCTGGCGTGCTGATGATCGAGACGATGGCACAGACCGGCGGCTGGCTTATCCTGGCCATGCAGCGCTTCACCCGGATGGCTTTCCTCGTACAGGTGCGGGAAGCGAAACTGCGCGCCTTCGTGCCGCCGGGCACGCACCTGATCGCCCAGGCGCGGCTGGTGCATGACGGCTCGGGTTTTGCGGTCATGGCCGGTCGGCTGGAAGGCGCCGACGGCAAGACCGTGGCCGAGGCGGAAATGACCTATCGCCTCGCGCCGTTCCCGCATGACGCGCTACGGACAAGGATGCTGGAAGCGGCAGCTCGGGTGGGCGTGCCCGAGGAGTACCTGCATGCCGCGTGAGCGGGACGCGCTGATCACCGGGATCGGGTTGGTCTCCTGTCTCGGCGATGGACTTGCCGCGCACCGTGCCGCCCTGAGCCCCTTCACGCCGGTGGTGGATGCCGACAGCTTCGCACCCTTCCCGGTGCATCCGATCGTGGCGCTGGAATTCGACAGGCAGATCCCGAAGCGCGGCGACCAGCGGCAGATGGAGCCGTGGCAGCGGATCGGGACCTATGCGGCCGGGCTGGCCCTGGAGGCGGCCGGCGTGAAGGGCGACCCGGCGCTGCTGGGGCGCATGGACATGATCGTGGCGGCCGGCGGCGGCGAGCGTGACCCGGCGGTGGATGCCGCGATCCTGTCCGCGCTGCCCACCGCGGCCGACCCCGAGGCGCTGCTGAACGAACGGCTGATGAACGAGCTGCGCCCGACCTTGTTCCTGGCGCAACTGTCGAACCTGCTGGCCGGCAACATCTCGATCGTGCATGGCGTGGTCGGCTCGTCGCGCACCTTCATGGGCGAGGAAGCGGCGGGCGCGGACGCCATCCGGATCGCCTGCGCGCGGATCGCCGCCGGGCAGGGCGATTTGTTCCTGGTCGGCGGCTCGAACAATGCGCAGCGGCCGGAGATACTGCTGCACTACGCGATGGGCCGGATGCTGCGGCAAGGTGTTTTCCAGCCGGTCTGGGCGCGGCAGCAAACCGGGGGCGGCATGATCCTGGGCTCGCTCGGCTGTTTTCTGGTGCTCGAAAGCCGCGCGCACGCCGAGGCGCGGGGCGCGAAAGCGCATGCCTCGATCGCCGCCATCGGCACCGACCGCAGCCGACGCCGGCCTGGCGAGGCAGCGGCGAACGCGGCCCGTCAGCTCGAGGCGATGCGCGGGCTGTTCGACCCGACCCATGCCGCGGCGGTCTCGGCGGCTTCGGGCGCCGCGCCGGCCACCAGCGAAGAGCAGGCATTTCTTCGGCGGCCTGGGACTGCCGGTGCGGGCCGCCGCAACCGCATTCGGGCACGCGATCGAGCCGTCGTTTCCCGCGGCCATTGCGCTTGCTGCCTTGGCGATCGGCGATGAACGTCTGTTCCCGCCGCTGGAGCCGGCAGAGGCCCCGATGCCGGCGCCGCTGCGCCAGGTCCTCGTGACCGGGTGGGGGCACCACCGCGGCGAGGCGCTCGCGCTGGTCACGGCGGCATAGGCAGGGACGCGATGGAGACGGATCTGGATCACGCCGGCCGGCCGGTGGTCGTCATCACCGGGATCGGCATGCTCACCTCGCTTGGTCAGGGCGTGGCCGAGAACTGGCGCCGCCTCACGGCCGGCGAGTCCGGGCTGCGGCGCATCAGTCGCTTTCCGTTGGATGGACTGCGCACCAGGGTTGCCGGGACGGTCGATTTCCTGCCGCTGGACGACCCGTCCTCGGCGGCGCTGTCCGAGGCGATGGCGGCCCTGGCGATCGACGAAGCGATCGACGGCGCGCGGATCGGCGCGCCGGGCGATTTTCCCGGCCCGCTGTTTCTCGCGCTGGCGCCGGTCGAGATGGAATGGCGGCAGCGCCGGGCGTTGGCGACGGCCTCGGGGGCGTCACCGGTCACCTACGCGGACCTGCTGCGGGCCGCCGGAGCTGGTGATTTCACTGGAAGCTATAAACGGTTTTTGTTCGGCTCGGTGGCTGACGCATTGGCCGATCGGTTCGGCACCAAGGGCTCGCCGATCGGCACCTCCACCGCCTGTGCGTCGGGCGCGACGGCGATCCAGCTTGGGCTGGAGGCGATTCGCCGCGGCGAGACCGGAGCGGCGCTGTGCGTCGGCACCGACGCATCGGTAAACCTGGAGTCGCTGATCCGATTCTCACTGCTGTCCGCCTTGTCCACGCGCAACGATCCCCCAGCGGCAGCAGCCCGTCCCTTCAGCAAGGACCGCGATGGGTTCGTGATGGCAGAGGGCGCAGCGGCACTGGTGCTGGAAAGCCTGGCGCATGCGCGGGCGCGAGGCGCGACGATACTCGGCGTGCTGGAAGGCGGCGGCGAGATGGCTGATTCATTTCATAGAACGCGCTCATCGCCAGAGGGGAAGCCGATCATTGCGTGCATGCGGAGCGCGATCGCCGATGCCGGGCTGCGTCCCGACGACATCGGCTACATCAATGCGCACGGCACCGGCACGCCGGAAAACGACAAGATGGAGTGGCTGGGCGTGTCCGCGGTGTTCGGGGAGCGGGCTGGCGCGCTGCCGATCTCGTCCAACAAATCGATGATCGGGCACACCCTTTCGGCGGCCGGCGCGATCGAGGCGGCATTCACGGTGTTGACGCTCCAAACCTTGGTGTTGCCGCCCACGATCAATTACGAGCTTCCGGATCCCGCGCTGCCGGTGGACTGCGTGCCGAACGTGGCGCGGAAGGCGCCAGTGGCGCACGCGCTCTCCAATTCGTTCGGTTTTGGCGGGCAGAATGTGAGTCTGGTGTTCGGGGCGCCCCCCTCACCCCAACACTCGCCCCCCGCACGCACGGGTGGAGAGCGAATAAGTGCGGGTGGCGAGGGGGAATAGGGGTGCAAGCGCTCCAATTGCTGGCCGACCGGGAGATGTCTCTGCGCGACATCGAACCGCCACCTCCGCCGGGTCCTGGCGAAGTGCAGTTGCGTATCCGCATGGTGGCGCTGAACCACATCGACCTTTGGGGCTTTCGCGGCATGGCTTTCGCGAAGCGGCAGTATCCGCTGACCGTTGCGGCAGAGGCGGCGGGGGAGGTGGTCGCGGCGGGCGACGGCGTGAACGGATTTTTACCGGGCGACCGGGTGGTTCCCTATGCGGCCATCGTCTGTGGCACTTGCCGGTTCTGCCACGCCGGCCAGGAGAATTTGTGCGAGCACCCATCCGGCGTGCGCGGCTTCCATATCGGCGGCTTCGCCCAGGACCTGGTCAATCATCCGGCGCGGCTGACGGTGAAGCTGCCTGATGCGGTCACGCCGGAGGACGCGGCGTGCGTCCCGGTCGCCTATGCGACCGTCGAACACATGCTGTTCGACAACGCGCGGCTCGAGCCCGGGGAGTGGGTGCTGGTACACGCCGGCGGATCGGGGATCGGCAGCATCGCGATCCGCATCGCCAAATCGCTCGGCTGCACGGTCATCACCACGGTCGGCAGCGACGCCAAGGCGGAAAAGGCACGGGCGCTCGGCGCCGACCACGTGATCAACTACCGCGAGGACCGGTTCGAGGGCGTGGTGCGCAAGCTAACCGGCAAGCGCGGCGTCGATGTGGTGTTCGAGCATGTCGGCGCCGATACCTGGGCCGGCTCGTTGCTGAGCCTGCGGCGCGGCGGCCGGCTGGTGACCTGCGGCGCCACCTCAGGTCCGTCCGGCAGCCTGAACCTGATGCAGCTCTTTCAGCAGCAATACCGGATCATCGGCTCGTTCGGCGCGCCGATCAGCGCCCTGTCGCGCGCGCTCGGGCGCATCGCCGGCGGGGTGCGGCCGGTGATCGACACGGTGTATGGGCTGCACGAGTTCCGCGCCGGGCTTGATCGACTGGAAGGCCGCGACGTGTTCGGCAAGATCCTCGTCGCGCTCTGATCCGTGCGCAGCGGGCTGCCCGACCGGCTGCTGGGCGGCCTGGTGTCATCGCTGCTGCGCGGCCTGGCGCGGACGGACCCGGACCGCGCCTCCGCGCTGTGCGGCGCAACGCTGCGGCGGCTGGGGCCGTTGCTGCCGGCGCACCGCATCGGCCGCGCCAATCTGCGCGCCGCCTATCCTGACAAAGACGCCAACTGGATCGAGACTGTCTTGCGCGGCGCGTGGGAAAACCTGGGCCGCGTCGCCGGCGAGTTCGTGCATCTCGGCCGGCTGTGGGACTACGACCCGAACCAACCGAACCGAGGGCGTATCGTCACCGACGACGAACCGTTGTTCCAGGACCTGCTGAACGACGGCAAGCCGGCGCTCTGCTTCACCGCGCATCTCGGCAACTGGGAACTGCCGGCGGTCATGGCGGCGGCGCACGGCATGCCGTCCGCGGTGGTGTACCGGATGCCGAACAACCGGGCGGTCGCCGCCGAGATCACGCGCATCCGGGAACCCCTGATGGGCCGGCTGATCCGCACCCGCTCGCAGGCCGCGCTGGAAATGGCGGCGGCGCTGCAACGCGGCGACCATCTGGGGATGCTGGTCGATCAGCACTTCTCGCGCGGGGTCGATGCGACGTTCTTCGGCCGGCCCTGCAAGGCGAACCCCAGTATTGCCCGTCTCGCCCGGCAGTTCGATTGCCCGGTGGTCGGGGTGCGCGTGATCCGCTTGGCGGAAGGCCGGTTCCGGCTCGCCGGGATCGGACCGCTGGAGCTGCCGCGGGACGGCTCGGGGCGCGTGGACGTGGCGGCGGCGACCCAGATGATCACCGGTATCGTCGAAAGCTGGATCCGCGAACACCCCGACCAGTGGCTTTGGTTTCACCGGCGCTGGCGATGAGTGCGAGCCGCCTGGTGGCGTTCAACTCTTTGGGAGCGGAACGGTACCGTGAGATGAGCCTGATCGGCAGGGCGACCATCTGTAGAGCCAGACCATTCTGCGGAAGGAGACCGTCATGCGAACACTGCTTCTGTCGTTCACCGCGTTGACCCTGCTGGCGGTCCCGGCGCTGGCCCAGACGAGCTACCAGGGAAACTATCCGGCACACCCGGTCGTCCCGGCTGGCCCGGGCAAGGTGGTGACCGGCCCACCGGGGCTGCCGAGCGTTGAGCCGCTGTCGCAACACGCCAGCAACATCAATTCCGCCAATACCCGCTCGGTGATCGCGCCGGCGCTGCCACCGTCGCGTGTCGGGCCGAACGCCACTGCCTCGGACTACCTGCGCGCAGCCCAGGCTGCTCTGGCCTCCCGACGGACCGGACAGGCGCAGGAAGCGCTGGAAAACGCCGAGACCCAGTTGTTGAGCCGTTCGATGCCGGCGGACCTGACAAACCAGCCCGACCAGAACCCGGCGGTGCGCAACATCAACTCGGCGCTGCAGGCGCTCGGGTCGCACGACGTGCAGGGTGCGATGCAGATCGTGCAGCAGACCATCCCGATGACGGATCAGATGATAGCCGGTGGGCCGCCGATGGGTCCGGGGCCGGCGGTCGGGATGCCGCCGCCGCGGTAACGGAGCGGGCGACTTTGGCGGGGGCGCCGGGCCAGACGCTCCCGCCGATCGGCTGGACCGGACCTGCAGCCCCGGCTACAGCCAATGTCCGACGTGGGCGATGAGCCAGGCGAGCCCCACCGCGGTGGTGATGATCGCTGCGAAGGTCAGCCGGAAATCGCGGTCGTGAATGCGCTGCTGTAATTCCGGTCCGGTTCGCCCTGCCTGTCCCTGTGTTTCGATGGTTGTCCGAAGGTCCCGTCCTTGCGTTTCGATGGCTGTCCGCAAGTCCCGTCCTTGTGTTTCGATGGCTGTCCGCAGGTCCCTTCCTTGCATTTCGATGGCTGTCCACAGCTCCCGTCCTTGCAATTCGATGGCTGTCCGCAGGTCCCGTCCTTGCGTTTCGATGGCTGTCCGCAGGTCGCGCAATTCTCCCAGGACTGCCTGTTGGGTGCGGTCGCTGCGTTCGGCAATCGTCTCCAGGATGGCGAGGCGGGTGGCCATGTCCGCAGGATAATCTCCGCCGGAGGACGGTTCAACCGCGTTGTCGGGCATTGCTGACGGCGCTCCTTATCGCCCCGACCGCACCATAAATGCGTTGCGATCCGGTGAAGGGACCGTAGCGTAGCGTTGCTGCCCCGGCCTTTTCGCCCGGCCTCGCGATTAAACGCGGTGCGGTCCGGGAAACTATCATGCGTCCGCTGATGCAGGCGGAGACAGAAACGCAACTCGGTCGCCTTCCAGCACCGCGCACGTCAACCGGCCGCCCAGACCGGCACCGGTGTCGATCCCGATCCGGGCGGCGGTCACCTCGGGCGCCGCCGTCACGGTGTGGCCATGTACGACAACCGCTCCGGGCCGCTCGGCAGTGAGGAAAGGATGGCGGATGGTCAGCAGATCATCCCGCGTCTGACGCGCCAGCGGAACCCCGGGACGGATCCCGGCATGCACGAACAGATAGCTCCCGGCACGGAACACCAGCGGCAGCCGGCGCAGGAACGCAACGTGTGCCGGCGGCAGCAGGCCCGGCCAGGCCTCGCGTGGCGCATCGGCGGGAATGCCCCAGCTTCGCAGGCTGGCTGGCCCGCCGGCATGCAGCCAATCGGTGCCGGCGGCACGGTCGCCATCCAGCGCGTCGAGCAGCATCTGTTCGTGATCGCCCCGCAGCGTCACGCTGCGCAGGCCCGGACCCGGCGGCCCGGCGGCGAGCCGCGCCACCACCGCGGCACTGGCCTCGCCATGGTCGATCAGGTCCCCAAGATGCACAACGGTCGCGGACGCAACCGGGCGGCCCGCCAGATCGGCGCTGATCGCCGCGTGCAGGCTGGCGAGTGCCGTCAGCGCCCCATGCACATCGCCGATTGCATAGATCCGCTGCCCGGGCGGCAGGTGCCCTGGCGCAACCAGGAACGTCAGCGCGTCGGCATCCCCGGCGATTCCGCGAGGGCTGCTCCAGGTCGGAACCATGGCGGCCACCAGTGCGGCCCGCGGCGGCCGGGACCGGCGCACAACACGCCTCATTACCCGCCGGCCTGTTCCGGCTGCCGCCGGGCTGATAGGGTTCGGATGGTCACGAAAACCGTAGCTGGAGGGAGTGTTGGCGAAAATCACAATGCCCATCGAGGCGTCGCACATCATGATGTTCGCGCGCGCCATCGGCGACACCAACCCGGTCTATCACGACGCCGCGGCGGCACAGAAGACCGAAGCGGGCGGCATCATCGCGCCGCCCACCTTTCCGCAGGCGGTGGCGCAGTTCGACCCCGACTACCACCTGCGCCCGAAGGCCAACGAGCCCTGGTTCGGCTCCGGCAAGACCCCGTCCGGCGTCGAGAAGGCGGCCTCCACCGGCGGGCTGCACGCGGAACAGCACTTCGAGTACCACCGCCACCTCCGCCCAGGCGACGTGCTTGGCGTCGAAACAAAACCGGGCAAGACCTGGGAGAAGGAAAGCAAGCGCGCCGGCAAGCTGACCTTCCGCGAGCGTATCGCCGAGTACCGCGACCAGAACGGCGAATTGGTGATCACCGCGCGCAGCGTCGGCGTGACCACCGAACGTCCCGTCGATCAGGGCTGAGGAGCGAACGATGGCACTGAAGGCGAGCCAACTGAAAGTCGGCGATACGCATACCGAGCGCGTTGCCGACAACCTTACGCGCACGCAGATCGTGCAGTACGCGGGTGCCTCGGGCGATTACAACCCGATCCACTCGGACGAAGTGTACACCACCAGGGTGGCCGGCTACCCCAGCGTCTTCGCGCACGGCATGCTGACCATGGGACTGACCGGCAAGATGCTGACCAACTATGTCGGCGACGGCCGGCTGACCAAATTCGGCGTCCGCTTCACCAACCAGGTCTGGCCCGGCGACACGCTGGAGTCCACGGCGACGGTGACCGCTATCAAGGACGGGCTGGTCGAACTGGACGTGGTCACCACCAACCAGGACGGCAAGGAAGTCGTGCGCGGCTCCGCGGAAGCACGGATCGATCGCTGAAGCCGCGCGGCGGCGTTTCAACGCCACCAGCCGCCGAAAGGCCGGCCGTCAACTGGCCGGGGACCACGGGATGATGACAACCCCCGGCCAAATCGCCTGGGCCCGGGCCGCCTTTCTGGCATGCGAGGCGGCATTGTCCAGCGCTCGGTTCGGCCGGATCGTCCCGGTGAACAGGTCATCGAGGCCGAAAGGCGCCGCGATATCCAGGCTGTCGTCGTCGAGCAGCCGGACCCCGACGGCGTGGACCACCGATGCATAGCGCCGCAACGCGTCATCCGCGCAGGTCAGCGCCGGATACGGGCTGCCGAAGCGATCCTGGAACCACAGATGGACCCGCGCCTGGTTGCGGATCTCGACCGGGCCGACGCAATCGCGCAGCGCCGGCGTGACGCGGCGGATCACCGCATCCTCGGCTTCCCAGGAAAGATCGGTGGCGTCGAAATAGATCAAATCGTAGTCCTGGATGCCGGTGCCGCGCGGCTGGCTGGTCAGAGCGTTCCAGACGGTCTGATACAGGCACCCGGCAATCAGCCGCCATTGCGGCAACCGCAAGCTCCGCAGCCGGATGAGCAGACGCATCAAATCGGGATCGGCGCGGATGATCGCGTCGAGGCGGCGCCATTGCTCTTCGCGAATCGTCGCGGTCATCGACGGCGGGCTGTCAGGGCGCGGCGCGTTCCAGCGCGGCGCGGTCCCAATGCCCCAAATTCGCCGCGGCTTCGTAGGTGCTTTGCAGGAACGCAAGCAGGTCCTCGTCCGGCGATTCCGCCTGCCGGACGTCGTCATAGGGCAGAATGAACTGCCCCAGTCCTCGGTCATAGAACGCCGCGGCGGGCCGGACCGGCGCCTCCGCAAAGCCGTCCGGCTGCGGAAACGCGTATGAATAGAAGGCCGGCTTGTCGATCCCGTCGCCGCCCGGCCAGAACCCGCAACTGCTGACCTCGTGCGAGTAGGCTTCCTGCGTTATGCGGTCGGCCCCCGGCTGCGACGGCGCGGGACGGCCGGAGAAGCGGGTGACCGCAAGATCGAAGCTGCCCCAGAAGAAATGCACCGGGCTGACCTTGCCGATGAAGCGCGCCCGGAACGCCGTGAAGACCCGGTCCGCCTGGACCAGGATGCGCCAGAACCGGTTCGCGTGGTCCGCATCATAGGCGGCGTGCTGGCGATCCGCCTCGAACGGGATCGGATTGGGGACTTCGACCGGCGTGGTCCAGATCCGCACCGGCAGCCCGAGAGCGCGCATCCGCTCCATGACCGATGCATGGAAATCGGCGACGCTGCGTGGCTGCAAGGCCAACGACTTCGTCGCCCCATCGCTGGTCCGGATCGTCAGCCGATGGTCGATGAAATCGAAATCGATCTGGAAAGTCCGCTCGCCGTAGGGGATCGGCGAGGTGGTCAGCCCGCGGCACGTCACGTACAGCGGCACCTCCCACCAGTGGTTGATCAGCGGCGCCTGCGCGAGCCGGATCTTGCCGACCACCTGCGTCCACATATGCAACGTGTCACAGGTATCCTGCCACTCCTGCAGCGGCAGGGCCGGCCAGGAATTTTCGCGGATCGCCTGCCGGCTGGCATCGGTTCCGGTCATTGCTGCCTCCATCCGTCGATCGCTGCCGTTATCCGCGCCGTTATGCCCGGGTCAGCAGTTCCAGCAGGTGGCGGTTGGGATCGCGGAAGTAGAAGCCCCGCCCGTCGTTCCACGCGTTCAGCTCGCGGTTTTCCGTATGCCAGGGATCGCTGCCGTACGGAATGCCGGCCGCCTGCACCCGCCGCAGGATCGCATCGAACGCCGCGTCATCCACATGGAAGGCGTAATGGTGGCTCTCGAAGCTGTCGGCGTTGTCGAAATCGAGTGTCAGGTCGGGGTTGACCTGCACCGGGGCGAAGTGGCCCTTCGCCCCGCCGTAGGCCAAGCCGAAAATATCGGCAAAGAACCGCGCCGAGGCGTCCTTGTCATGCGCCGGCACGATGGTGTGGTTCAGGGTGATGGCCATGGCCCGCCCTCCGGGTTCCGCTGTTGCCGAACCGAAGAATAGGACTTGGGCGCCGCGCTGGCGATGGCCGCCTTCCACCTCTCCTGCCCTGCGGGCAGAGAGCCTGCCCCCGGACCCCGAACCGGGGGTCGTCGCGCGCCGCGTGGCGGGTGTGGGCACGCCGCCCCCGTCCCGCACGACCTCCCCAAAAGCGGGGGCGGTTAAAACGCCGGCGCGATGAACTGCCGGTCGGCTCCCGGCGTTGTATGCGGCACCAGCACAGGAGCCGCTCATGTTCTTCCACCGCAAGGAAACCATCGTCCCGGTCGAGGTGAAAAACCCGGATGCCCGCTTCGGCCAGTACCTGCTCGAGCAGTTCGGTGGCGCCACCGGCGAGTTGACCGCGGCCCTGACCTACTGGGTTCAGTCCTTCCACATCACCGATCCCGGCATCCGTGACATGCTGCAGGACATCGCGATCGAGGAGTTCAGCCATCTGGAGGTCGTCGGCAAGCTGATCGAGCAACACACCAGCAAGGTGGACCAGACCGGGGCGTATGAGGCGCCGCTGTTCCACATCCGCGGCATGGGGCCGCATTTCGTCGATAGCCAGGGCAGCGCCTGGACGGCGTCCTATATCAACGAGGGCGGCAATGTGGTGCGCGACCTGCGGGCCGACATCGCCGCCGAGGCCGGGGCGCGGCAGACCTATGAAGCGCTGATCAAAGCAAGCACCGACGAAGGCACCACCAAGGCGCTGACCCATCTGCTGACCCGCGAGATCACCCACGCCAGCATGTTCATGCAGGCGCTGGCCGGGATGGGGAAACTGGATGACCCGTATTTCGGCACCATCCCCCCGGATGACACGGTGGATCTGGTGTTCAACCTGTCGAAAGGCGAGGACAAGCGCGGGCCGTGGAACCAGGAGCCTCGGTTCCGCTACGTCAACGACCCGAAGCCGGGCGGTGGGCTGCCGCCGGCTCCGGTGAACCCGCACGACGAGAAGACCCGGATGGCCGCGGAGTAGCGGCGGCGCTGCTGTCAACCTCTCCCGCCAGGCGGGAGAGGTAAAGGCGCCAGGGCAACGAGGGTTTCGGCCAGCAGGACGAGGTCCTGCGGGCGGGACAGGCGGTGGTCGCCGTCTTTGATCAGGGTGATGCGCACATCCTCGCCGGTGATGCGTTCGGCGATCCGCAGGCTGGTTTCCCAGGGCACGTCGGGATCGCGCTGGCCGTGCAGCAAGCGGACGGGGCAGGCCAAGGGGATCGGAGCATTCAGGAGCAGGTGCTGGCGGCCGTCCTCGATCAGGCCTGATGTGATGGGGTAGGGGCCGCCGTAGTCGCCGGAAACCTGGAGGACGCCGTCGCGGAGCAGGCGCTGACGTTCGGGCGGGGGCATCGCCTCCCACATCAGGGTTTCCGTGAAATCCGCGGCGGCGGCGATGCCGATCAGGCCGGCGGCGCGGGCGGGGCGGGCGACGGCGACCAGCAGGGCGATCCAGCCGCCCATCGACGAGCCGACCAGGACCAGCGGACCGCTGGTGAGCCGGTCGATGATCGCCAGGGCGTCAGCGGTCCAGATGCCGATGGTGCCGTCCTCGAACCGGCCGGCGCTGGCGCCGTGGCCGGAGTAGTCGAAGCGGAGGAAGGCTTGGCCGGCGGCGGCGCACAGGGCGGCCAGATGGGTCGCTTTGTCGCCGCCCATGTCACTGCGGAAACCCGGCAGAAAGACCACTGTGGGGGAGCGGCCGGGGCTCTGCGCCCAGGCCAGTTCCACGCCGTCGCCACGGTCCAGCCGGCCGGTCTGTTGCATGCCGGTGCGCCCCGTCAGAAGCCGCCGTTAAAAGCCAAAGAATAGCCGGTCCAGGCCGTGCGCGATCTCGTCGCCGTGGTGCCTCAGGGACCCCACGGCACCGCCGAGCAGGCCAATGGGAAGCGACCCCAGCAGCGTCAGCATCAGGATATAGCGGCTTTCCTGATGATCAATGACCGGCAGGCCGTTGGGCGGCGGTGTTTCCGGGCCGAAAGGCGCCAGCGGTGCGACGATCCGGTCAGGCCCCTCGGCGGCGTCTGATTGCAGCATCACAACGAACGGATAGGCCTCGCGCATACGCCGATTGGGGTTGACGAAGATGTCATGCTGCATCGTCGGGCGGCCTGTCGGGGGTGGGACCCATGGTCCAACCGGCAAACGGATGGCCATGGCGGATCACGTAATCGGCGGTGAAGCGGGCGGCTTCGCGCAGTTCGGTGCCGATGCGTTGGCGTTCCTGGTCTGTGAAGGCCTGGGCGATGGCGGCTTCGGCGGTGCGGGACAGATTGATCCCGCAGGCGACGGCCCTGGCGGCGAGGTCGGCATTGACGCTGATGCTGACGGTCTTGCGGCGGGCATTCACGTCATAGAGCGGGATTCGCAATGGAGGGGTCCATGGGGTTTGACCCGTGGATAATAGCACGGGTTGCTAATGCAGGGCAATCTCCCATAAATCGTAGCCCCGGCGAGAATGCATGGGGTTTTTTGCACGGAAGTCCCGCCCATGCACTCCTGCATGGTTCCAATTACATGGTCTTGCGTCCAATGGGATGGCGGAAGGATGCCGACCGCGATGTACATCAGGGCGCGCGGCCGGGCGCCGATGTACATCTGGCGGCAACCGTTCCTTTACCTTCTGAGGTGCGGTCAGGCGCTTGGCATCGGCGCCAATGTCCGGCCCGCACGGTCGATGGTGCCGCGGGATTGCCGTGGAAATCCCTCCTTTGTTACGACAGGCAAGGGTTTTTGTGCGACCGTGGCTCGCCGCCCTGGGCAATGTTGCAAGGGGGCATGCGAGGCCGTATCGATGCCAACGGAATTGGAATCTCGCCGCCGCGTGGTCACCGTGGGACGGGGCAGGGAGTTACAGGTCAGGAAGCAAGCAGGTTTTACGCAGATTGCAGAAAGATGCACGCTGATGCACGCAGATGAAACCGGATCACCGGCGCTCGACCTTGGCCGGCTGGCCAGCAGGTCGGCGGAGCGCCGTTCCATCATTGCTGCGCGATATCGTTCAGCCGGTTTCCATCTGCATAGCTAACCCCTCGGAATCACTGCAGCCTGCGATCAGCCGCCGTTGATGTTGACCCATCAAAGGGGCGCAGCGTCGCGCAACGTTATCGTGGCCGGAAGACTGCGTCCAGGCGGCCACGCCGTGTGTTGTCCGCGTGCGAGCGCCGCGAAGCCATCCGGGCGGGCGTCGCCGGAGTGCTTCGCTGCGCTCGCAATGACCTGTGCGGCCTGGAGTTGGGTTCTACCGTCCGCCGCCGCCGAGCGGGATGCGCAGCACGATCCCGGGCACCGGCTCGATCGGATGGGTACCCTTGGTCATGAAATAAAACAGGTTGCCGTGCGGCGGGGTTCGGCAGAGGCCGCCCGGGCAGAGCTCCGGTCCGACCGAGCCAAGCGACAGCGTCGGCCCGGATCCGGTCCGCGGCGGCGGCGGGGCCATCGAAAGATCGAGCCTGGCGCGGGCCGCGGGCGGCGCCAGCAGGATCAACGCCAGCACGGCAAACGACAGGCCCGGGACGATGCGAGGGATCACGCTGGGTGGTTCCCGACAGACAGGGCAGCGTGGCACCGTCCGGGTCCGGTCGGCAACAGCCCCGGGATTTCAGGCGGGGCGCTTGCCTGAGCCGGCCGAGGCGGTTGCAGTGGCAGTTCCGTCGCAACACCGGAGAGTGCCATGCCGCCAGTCAATCCGCTGCTTGCCGCCGGGGTGGTGGCGTCCACCGCGGCGACCGATGCCGTGTATGTGCTGTTCAACGCGGCTGTGGCGTCGCGCCATCGGATCGGCGCGGCGAGCTGGAGCAGCCTGTGGTATCTTTTGTCGGCATTTGCCGTAATCTCTTACACCACGTCGTGGGTGTATGTGATCTTCGCGGCGGCTGGATCATGGGTGGGGGCCTATGCGTCGATGACGTGGCTTCGGCGTGGTGGCGGAAGCTGAAGCGAGCAAGCCAGCCTGGATTCCTCATTGCAAGGGCGCACGCGTCAACATCGATCGCCCCGGCGTAACAGGCCGTTACGGAAGCACAGGCGAAAGCCCTTGCGACATTCGGAAGGCTGCTGCACAGAGGCGGCCCCGCGGGTTTTCACGCGCCGCCACGTTCGGCGGCTCCCAGGCTTGCCAATCTTGCATAGCGTCCGCTCCGATTTCCTGCCAAAAGCCAGCCCCAGGCCTGTTCCGGTGGGCGGAGCGCCAAGCCGGAGGTCGGAGAGAGCAATCCATGACGGAGAGATTTTCACCCGCTCTTGTCGCATAACCCGTGCCGGCTTCCTTAGCGGCGTACTTGTCGATGCCGTCACGTTCGGTGCCCGCACTGGCGATGCCATGGCGCAGCAGCCTGCCGCGACAAATCCGCCGGGAACGAGCCTGGGTATCGCCTCGGTCCCCAATCTGCGCGATATCGGGGGCTACAAAACGCGCGACGGTTCAATGGTGCGGTATGGGATAGCTTACCGATCCAATCAGTTGAATCCCATCAGCCCGGACGACATGGTGAAGGTCGCGGCGCTCGGTCTGAAGAGCGATTTCTAAGGAGCAAGGCTCTGCGGGCGCGTGGAATTCGCACCCAATCCAAAAGGAGGTCCGGCGATGAGCAGCGAAGACAAGAAACATCGTTCACATCTTCCGATCCCCACTCCCGAACGAACCGGCCTGATCACCTACGATGCGAAGGACCCGGATACTAAATTCCCGCCCATCGAGCAGTTACGGCCGCCCAGGGGCGCGCCAAACGTGCTGCTCATTCTCATCGACGACGCCGGGTTCGGATCGTCGAGCGCCTTTGGTGGCCCTTGCCAGGCACCGAATGCGGAAAAGCTGGCGGCCGGCGGGCTGAAATACAACCGTTTCCACACCACCGCCCTCTGCTCTCCGACACGCGCGGCGCTGCTGACGGGTCGCAACCACCACTCGGCGGGCATGGGCGGCATCACCGAGATCGCCACCGGCGCGCCGGGCTACAGCTCGGTGCTGCCCAATACCATCTCGCCGCTTGCCCGCACCTTGAAGCTCAACGGCTACTCAACGGCGCAGTTCGGCAAATGCCACGAAGTGCCGGTGTGGGAGACGAGCCCGGTCGGACCGTTCGACGCTTGGCCCACCGGCGGCGGCGGCTTCGAGTACTTCTATGGCTTTATCGGCGGCGAAGCGAACCAGTGGTATCCCACGCTGTACGAGGGCACCACGCCGGTCGAGCCGAGCGGGACGCCGGAAGAGGGTTACCATTTCATGGCCGACATGACCGACAAGGCTATGGTCTGGGTGTCGCAGCAGAAGGCGCTGGCTCCGGACAAGCCCTTCTTCGTCTACTTCGCTCCCGGCGCGACCCACGCGCCGCACCACGTGCCGAAGGAGCGGGCCGACAGGTACAAAGGCAAGTTTGACCAGGGCTGGGACAGGCTGCGCGAGGAGACCATCGGCCGGCAGAAGAAACTGGGTGTCGTCCCGGCGGATTGCGAGCTCACCGCGCGCCACGCCGAGATTCCGGCGTGGGACGACATGCCGGAGGCGCTAAAGCCGATCCTGCGCCGCCAGATGGAGGTCTATGCGGGCTTTCTGGAGTACACCGACCACCATATCGGACGCCTGCTCGACGGCTTGCAGAAGCTCAACATCCTCGACGACACGCTCGTCTACTACATTATCGGCGACAACGGTGCTTCGGCCGAGGGCACGTTGAACGGTGCCTACAACGAGATGGCTAACTTCAATGGGCTGGCCGCCCTGGAGACACCGGAGTTTCTCATGGAACGATACGGGAAGCTCGGCGGGCCGGAATCCTATAACCATTACGCCGTGGGCTGGGCGCATGCCATGAGCGCGCCGTACCAGTGGACCAAGCAGGTTGCTTCCCACTGGGGTGGCACGCGCAATGGCACCATTGTGCACTGGCCCAACGGCATCAAGGCCAAAGGCGAAATCCGTTCGCAATTTCACCACGTGATCGACGTGGCACCAACAATCCTTGAGGCGGCCGGGCTGCCCGAGCCAATTTCGGTCAACGGCGTGCAGCAGAAGCCTATCGAGGGCGTCAGCATGCTCTACTCGTTCAACGACGCCGGTGCCGGCGAGCGGCATGAGACGCAGTATTTTGAAATGTTCGGCAACCGCGGAATCTATCACAAGGGCTGGACCGCGGTGACGAAGCACAGCACGCCCTGGGTACTGATGGGCAGGAAGACCGTGCCGCTCGACGATGACGTCTGGGAACTCTACGACACCAGCAAGGACTGGAGCCAGGCCAACGATCTGGCCAGGCAAATGCCGGAGAAGCTGCACGAACTGCAGCGGTTGTGGCTGATCGAGGCGACGCGCTACAACGTGTTGCCGATCGACGACCGGGTTGTGGAGAAGATGAATCCGGACACTGCCGGTCGCCCGGTGCTGATCAAGGGGAAGACGCAGCTACTCTTCCGCGGCATGGGGCGACTGTCGGAAAACTGCGTCCTGAATATCAAAAACAAGTCGCACTCCGTGACCGCCGAGATCGAGGTGCCAGAGTCCGGCGCAGAAGGCGTTATCATTGCTCAGGGCGCGAACATCGGCGGCTGGAGCCTCTACGCGAAGAACGGCAAGCTCAAATACTGTTACAACGTGGCGGGCGTGCACCACTTCTTCGTTGAATCGACGGAACGGCTGCCAAGAGGCGAGCATCAGGTGCGCATGGAGTTCGCCTATGCCGGCGGCGGCCTCGGCAAGGGCGGACAGGTGACGCTATATGTTGATGGCAAACAGGTCGGCGAAGGAACCGTCGCGATGACGCAGGCGATGGTCTTCTCCGCCGATGACGGGTGCGACGTAGGCGAGGACAGCGGCGCGCCTGTTTCCCCGGACTACGGGTCGCGCAGCAACGGATTCAACGGCACGGTCAAAGGGGTGCAGCTCGCCATCGACGCGGCGGCGGAGAGCCTGGATCACCTCGTCTCACCGGAGGATGCTGTCCGCATCGCCATGGCACGGCAGTAATCGATTGAGGGACGGTGATGGGGCCAACGACACAGTGGTTCCCGTCACCGAACCTGAATGCTCACCGGTTCACCCAACGACCCGGCCCGTTTGGACAAACCGGGGGTCATCGCCGATGAACGACAAGCCGGCTGCCACCAGTCTTGCCAACGAACTGGCCAGAGAACGCAACCGCGAGGCCGCGGAACGCACGCTTATGGCGTGGATCCGAACCGCTCTTTCTTTGATCGGGTTTGGGTTCGGGATCGGGAAGCTCGACGCTTACCTCGAGGGGGCTGGCCTGCATACACGGTTCGATCTCCCGCACAGCACGCTGATTGTTGGTGCCAGCTTCATTGTCGTGGGTATCCTCGGGTTGCTCGCCGCAATCGTTCAGCATGCCCGCGTCCTGAAACGGCTGTCGCGACCGGACTTTGCCTATGATGCCATGCGACCGATCGCGATGACGGTTGCCGCCCTGCTCATGCTGATCGGGGTATTCGGCCTGGTTGCGATTTTGTGGTGATCCGGTCAGATTCGTCAGCAGTGCCTGCCGTCAAGGGATCGATAACCAAGCCGCAGGAGATTACCGTGGCAACCGAAACCCACGCAAAAGCGACGCTGCGTCAGCGTGCCATGCACGAATTCACGGAGCTCGCGATCGTCACCGCTTACCTCTACATCACCCTCGGGGCAGTGATCCTGATGAAGGCATCGGTACTGCACGACCAGGGCATCGACTTCACCCCATGGGGTGTTGCCATCGTCAAAGCCGCGGTGCTAGCGAAATTCATGCTGCTCGGCCGCGCAATGCAGATTGGTGAGCGCTACTCCACCCGCCCGCTGATCTGGCCGACGCTGCATAAGGCGTTCGCCTTCCTCGTGCTGCTGGTCGTCCTGACCATCATTGAGGAAATCGTCGTTGGCCTGTTCCACCACCAATCGGTCGCTGCCTCGTTCGATGAACTCACCGGTGCCAAGCTCGACAAGTCCCTCGCCGGCATCCTCATCCTGCTTTTGGTGCTGATACCCTACTTCGTCATCCGCGTGCTCAGCGAGGCGCTTGGCGAGGACAGGCTGGCGCGGATGTTTTTTGTCGAACGGGACTCCGTGCCGCACAGGTAAGGCCGAGGGAAGAGCCCCGCTGGGCCGGTGCCTTGATATTTGCTGGTAGCGCGAGGCCCGCATCAGCGTCGTTATACGTGCAGCCATTTGAAGGCAGCGCGCACGAAGGCCGCCCCGCCCGAGGTGACCGGTTCGCCGTGAGCCATCAACACCTGCTCGATCGGCCAGGCCAGAATGCGCTGGAGCGAGGCACGTGCCGCACGGCGGTTCAAGAACGACACCCGAAGGTCGCGCGGTGCGCCGGGATTGGGTGCGACGATTCCACCATGCCGCGCAACAAGGCCGCGCCAACCCTTGAACCAGTCGGGCGGGAAATTTTGGATCAGGTCTGCAAAGATCGCCGTGCGGCTGGGATGGTGAAAGAACACTGCTTCCGTCAGGAAGGGGCTGCCACGCATGAATACTTGGTCAATGTCCATGGCCCACGCGAGATCGGGTGTGTCACGTAAGTCCGCGTCAAAGGGCAGCAGTTTCCTTCGCCTACGCAGGCCAGGTGAAGCGTAGAGCCGAGCATGCGGGTAAGCGGATTTCCATTCGCCCAGAAAGAGGTGGTGCAACAAATTGGGTGAGACGAGATGGCGAACGGTTCCCAACGCATCAACCTCCTGCGTGAGGTCAGACGACAGGGCAGTCCGCGACCACACGAATAAGCTGCCATCCTGCAAGCGGATCACGGCCATCCGGGTTGGATAAGCGAACCCGTAGAATGGCACGACAGGCCCCTCGCCGATCCAAATGCCTGGCCCAAATTCCGCCAACAGCGTCCCCACGGATATACAGTCTCCCTCGTTCTACGGGGCCGGTTTCACCGCCCACGCCATGGCCCGCCGTGCCGCCCAGACCACGGAACCGGAGAGCGTGATAGAATGGGGGCGCCATGCCGCGCCCCCCCGTCATCCTCCAGGTGCTTCCGGCGCTGGTCACCGGCGGCGTCGAGCGCGGCACCGTCGAGATCGCCGAGGCGATCGCCGGATCCGGCTGGCCGGCGCTGGTCGCCAGTGCCGGCGGCAAGCTGGTCGCCGAAATCGAGCGTGCGGGCGGGGAGCATATCGCGCTGCCGCTCGGCAGCAAAAATCCGCTGCAGATGTTGCGCAACGCCGATAGCCTGGAGCGCCTGATCCGGGACCGGCGAGTCGATGTCGTGCACGCCCGCTCGCGCGCGCCGGGCTGGTCGGCGTGGCTGGCGGCGCGGCGGACGGGGGTGCATTTCGTTACGACATGGCACGGCACCTACAATGAAGACCTGCCGTTCAAGCGCCACTATAACGCCGTGATGGCGAAGGGCGAGCGTGTCATTGCCGCCAGTGGTTTTATTGCCGGGCTGATCGTTGCCCGGCACGGGACCGACCCGGAGCGAATCCGCATCATTCCGCGCGGCGTTGATCCGGCCGTGTTCGATCCGGCGATCGGCGCGGACCGGGTGGCGCGACTGGCCGCCGCGTGGCAACTGCCGGCCGGGGCGCCGGTCATTGTGCTGCCCGGCCGGCTGACCCGCTGGAAGGGTCAGGCGGTGCTGCTGGATGCCATCGCCCGAATGTCGCGGCGCGATGTGATCGGCGTGCTGGCCGGCGCCGACCAGGGCCGTACGGCATACGGCGTCGGCCTGCGGCGCCAGGCGGAGCGCCTGGGCATCGCCGATCGCATCCGCCTGCCCGGCGATTGCAACGATATGCCGGCGGCACTGAAGCTGGCTGATGTGGTCGTGCACGCCTCGGTCAGGCCGGAGGCGTTCGGCCGCGTGGTGATCGAGGCACAGGCGATGGGCCGCCCGGTGATCGCCGCCGACCTCGGCGGGCCGGTGGAAACGGTGGAGCACGGCGTCACTGGCTGGCGCGTGGCGCCCGGCGATGCGGGCGCGCTGGCGGCGGCGATCGAGCTTGTGCTGGGGCTGGCGGCGGGGGAGCGTGCGGCGACCGGTGCCCGCGCGCGGGCCGGCGTGCTGGCGCGGTGCACGACGCAGGCGATGCAGGCGGCGACGCTGAAGGTTTACCGGGAGGTGCTGGGTGGGCAGGCCGGTGCGGCGGGTTCGACCCCTCCCCGGCCCCTCCCACAAGGGGAGGGGGGAAGTAAGCTGGGCCCCTCCCGCTCGGGAAGGGGGAGACGTAAGCTGTCGGCGATGCAGGAGGACGCATATGCCGGGACACGAGAATTTCACGCGAACGGGTCTTTCCGGTTCGATCGCCATTGTGGAGCTTCGCCGGCCGCCAAATAATTTCGTGAGCGTGCCGATGATCGCCGAGCTGGCGGATGAACTGGAACGCCTGGACAACGAACAGCAATGCCGGGCGATCGTGCTGTGTTCCGAGGGCAAGCATTTCTCGGCTGGCGCGGATCTCGGCAATCGTGGGCCGGACGGCCGGGACACGGTGGCGCGCGGACGGCATCTGTATAAGGAGGCGATCCGGCTGTGGCGCACCGGCAAGCCGATCGTGGCCGCGGTGCAGGGGGCGGCGGTGGGGGCGGGCCTCGGGCTGGCTGTCATGGCGGATTTCCGCGTCGGCTGCCCGGATGCGCGGTTTTCGGCGAATTTCACCCGGCTCGGGTTTCATCCCGGCTTCGGCCTGACCGCCACGTTGCCGCGGTTGCTCGGGCCGCAGCAGGCGGCGTTGATGATGTACACCGGCCGCCGCCTGACCGGGGAGGAGGCGAAGGCGATCGGCTTGCTCGATCAGCTCGTGGCGACGGAGCAGGTGCGCGAGGCGGCGGTGACGCTGGCCACCGAGATTGCGCAGTCGGCGCCGCTGGCGATCGTATCTGCGCGTGAGACGCTGCGCCGGGGTCTTGCGGCGGCCGTGCAGGCGGCCACCGAGCGCGAGTACCAGGAGCAGAACTGGCTGCGCGAGACTGAAGATTTCCGCGAGGGCGTGCGCGCCATGGCGGAGCGGCGGCTGCCTGAATTCAAGGGAGCGTGACGCGATGCGCAAGCTGGATGGAAAAGTTGCGATTGTGACCGGTGCCTCGCGGGGGATCGGTCAGGCGATCGCCGAACTGTTCGCCTCGGAAGGCGCGCGCGTGGTGTGCGCGGCGCGGACCCTGCACGAGGGCGATCATGCGATGCTGGAGGGTTCATTGGCGCGCACCGTCCAGCGCATCCGCAATGCCGGGGGCGAGGCCGCGGCGGTTGCCGCCGATGTCTCGACCGAGCCGGCATGTTTGGCGCTGGTGGAGCAGGCGCGGGGGAAATATGGCCCGATCGACGTGCTGGTGAACAACGCGGCGCTGTCGTATTTCATGCCGATCACAGAGTTTCCCGCCAACCGCTGGATGCGCGCGTTCGCGGTCGATGTGCATGGGCCGTTCATTCTGGCAAAAGAAGTTTTGAAGGACATGATACCGCGCGGGACCGGTGCCATCATCAACATCAGCTCCGGTGCGGCGATCGGGCCAGGGCGAGGGCCGTATGCTGACCAGGCGGTGCGCGGCGGCACCATGTACGGTGCGGTGAAGGCGGCGCTGGAGCGGTTCACTCAGGGGCTGGCGCAGGAGGTGGCGCAATACGGCGGCATCACCGTGGCCGCGGTGTCGCCGTCGCGTGTGGTGCCGACGCCGGGGACGGTGTTCCACAAGCTGGTGAGCGGCATGGACGATCCGCGTGGCGAGCCGCCGTCGCTGATGGCGCGTGCCGTGTTGCTGCTGGCGACCGAACCGGCGGGCAAGGTGAACGGGCGGGTGACTTACAGCCAGCAAATCCTGAAGGAGTATGGGGTGATTGAGACGGCGTCCGGGCGGGGGGTGGATACCCAGGGGTCGGGGTATTCGCAGGTTTGATGACTTTTCCACGGCCGGTCGTGCGTGAACGGTAGGGCGGATAAGCGTAGCGCATTCCGCCGCCGTCACGGCGGATTGCGCTGCGCTTATCCGCCCTACATCGAGGCTGCCAGCGGGCTACGCGCGACGACCTCTCCGCCAACGGGAGAGGTGAAGTTGGTTACGGTTCTACATACCGGGCGTGCAGCGCGGCGATGTCGATCCGGTTTTCGACATCTTGCCAGGTCTGCGCATTCGCTTCTACCTCGGCGGCGGTGCGCATGCCGATCAGCGCAACATCGACCATCGGGTTCGACAGCACGAATTGGATCAGCGCTTCGGTGTAGTCGAATGTGTTGGCCGGATTGACGGTCTGGACCCAGCGCTGCAGCAGGCCGGAGGTCGCGGTGCGCATGGTGACCGTGGCCATCCGCCGGCGCTTCGCCTCGATCAGGCTGCCGAACGGCCGGGTCGGGTCGAACGGATGCTGATGGGCGAAGTTGTAGCAGAGCTGCATCACGTCGAACCGGCCGCTTTCGATGAAGCGGTACACGGTGTCGTTGTTGTCCTCGGAGGTGAAGCCGGTCAGGCCGATCAGGCCATCTTGTTTTAACAGCAACACTTCATCCAGCATGCCGCCGGAGCGCAGCACCAGCTCCGCCTGGTCCGGTCCGTACGATCCGCCGTGCAGTTGCAGCAGGTCGATGCGGTCGCGCCGCAGCCGGCGCAGGCTGGCTTCCAGGGATTGCCGAACGCGCCCGGCGGACTCGAGCGGCACCTTGGTTGCAAGGAAAACCGAGGCGCCTTCGAGCGCCTCTCCGAAGATGTCTTCCGAGGCACCGTCACCGTAGCCCGGAGCGGTGTCGAAGTAGCTGACGCCCAGCTCGAGCGCCCGCCGGATCGCACCGATTGCGGCTGCGCGGTCGCCGGATCGCCGGCATGGTAGGGGGCGAGATAGTTGGTCAGGCCGGTCACCGCGCCGCCGAAGCCGATCCGGCTGACCGGCACGCCAGCCGGCCCGAATGCCGCCATCAGGGTGGTGTTCGCGGTCATGCCGCGGCCTTGGCTCGCGGCCAGCGTACGGCGATGCGGGGCAGCACGTCCTCGATCAGCCGACGCGTCTGCGCCAGCACGTCCGCATCGCCGCGGGCGACGGGGCGCAGGATAAACTTGGACACGCCGGCTTCCACGTAGGCGGCGATTCGGGCCATGATGGCGGCGGCGTCGCCGATCGCGAAATACGCCAGCGGGTCGCGTCTGTTGCGCGCGCGGTAGGCGTCGAACGCGGTGGCCATTCCGGGATCGTTTGCGGTGCCGAAGCGGAACGGGATCCCGGCGCCGTAATGGTCCTCATCGATCGAGCGACCGGTTTCAACCAGCGCGGCCTTGATCGCGGCGATGGCGCGGCCGGCCTGTTCCGGCGTCTCCGGCCCGGCCTGCCAGCCGGTGCCGAAGCGCGCGGTGCGCCTGATCGCGGCGTCCGAGGAGCCGCCGATCCAGATCGGCAGGTCCGGCTGCACCGGGCGCGGCGCGATCGAGGCACCGGTCAGGCGGAAATGCCGGCCTTCGAAATCCACCCGTTCCTCGCGCCAGAGGCGGCGAATGATTTCAAGTGCTTCGTCGGTTTTCGCGCCGCGTGTGCGCGTGTCCAGGTGCAGCGCGGTCCATTCCGGCGCCACCGGGCTGCCGATGCCGAAGCCCGGCAGCAGCCGGCCTTCGGACAGCACGTCGATCGTTGCGCACTGCTTGGCCGTCAGCACCGGATCGCGCATCGCCAGCGACAGCACGTTGACGCCGATCTTGATCCGCCGCGTCCGTCCGGCGATTGCGGCCAGCGCGGTCATGCACTCCAGGATCGGCGCCCGGCTGACGATGCGGTCGGTCTGCCACAGCGAATCCACGCCGCCCGCTTCGCACAGATCCACGAAACGCCAGAACCCGGGGGCGGCATCGAACGGGAATTCAGCCAGACCGACGCCGGCGGCAATGCTGCGTGCCATGCAGCCCTCCTTCACGCAAAGCCAAAGCGTAGTTGAAGGCGGGGCTGGTTGCGAGGACGTGGTTGCGAGGACGCCGGGGCGACGGCAGGATCGGCGGTGCTACAGGGGAACGTCCGTGAGCCAGATCAGCATGGCGCGGCTTGCCGCCGGCCGCGCATGGACGTTCGGGGGCAGCGATTTCTGGCGCCTCTGGTATGCCGGGCTCGTTACGTTCGCGGTGCGCTGGATCGAGACACTGGCAGTCGCGGTATTCGTGTTCCGGCACACGCACTCACCGTTCGCGGTGGCGATGACCACCATGCTGCGGCTGCTGCCGATGGGGCTGTTCGGCGCCTTCATCGGCGCCTGGGCGGAGCGGATCGAGCGGCGCAGCGCGCTGCTGGCGATGATCGCGATGACGCTGCTGACCGATGTCGCGCTGGCCGCGCTGGCTTATTCGGGCCGACTGCTGGTGTGGCACGTCGCGGTGGGTTCGTTCGTCAATGGTTTGGCGTGGGCGGCGGACAATCCGGTGCGCCGCGTCGCGATGGGCGAGGTGGTCGGCAATGAGCGCATGGGCACCGCGATGTCGATCGATATCGCCGCCAACAACGGCAGCCGCATGCTGGGGCCGACGATCGGCGGGGTGATGCTGGCCGGTGCCGGCATCGCCGGGGTGTTTGCGCTGGGGGTGGCGCTGTATGCCACGTCGTTCGTCGCGGTGTTGGGGCTTGGGTACCGCAACAGCGTGGCGATGCGGGCGCGGGTTCCGGTGCTGGCGGGAATTGCCGAGGGATTGCGCCTGGCGCGGCAGGACACGCGGCTGTTCGCCACGCTGGTGGTGACGGTGATCTACAACATCTTCGCCTGGCCGTTCACCAGCATGGTGCCGGTGATCGCGCAGGGGCATCTGGGACTGGGCGCCGCCAGCACCGGGCTGCTGGCCAGCATGGACGGGCTCGGGGCGTTCATCGGCGCGTTGGCGGTGGCGGTGATGGTGCGGCCGCTTCTGTACGGGCGGGTCTATCTCGGCGGGATCGTCATCTATTCGCTGATGCTGACGGCATTCGCGCTGGCGCCCACGCCACTGCCGGCCGGGGCGGCGCTGCTGCTGGAGGGGATCGGCGGGTCCGGCTACAGCATCATGCAGACGACGCTGATCTATCTCTACGCCCCGCCGGAGATGCGCAGCCGCATGCTGGGACTGCTGTCGGTGTGCATCGGCGTCGGGCCGATCGGATTCGTGCATCTGGGGCTGCTGGCGGATGCGATCGGCGCGCAATGGGCGACGGCGGTGACCGGGATCGAGGCGCTGCTGGCGCTGGCGCTGACGTGGCGGTGGTGGCGGGTGCTGTTATCCTGAATTCGGCCGCCGTCGGACCGGTTTGGCCGGCCGGTCACGGCCAGCCAGAGCGGGACGAGCTCCGCGCTTTATCAAAGCGGGTTTGCGCCGACCACCTCCCAGCGGTGATGCTCCAAGAGCCTGGTGCGCTCGTCGTCATTCATCGGACGATTTTCTGCAAGCGCCTCGATAAATCCTCCGGCGGCGGCAGGCGTGTAGAGAAACAGCACACGGCCGGTCTCTTTGCCCGTATTTTTCCAGGCATGCGGGATGTCGCGCGGCATGAACGCGCAGGTCCCGGGCCCGCCAACGGTTACTTCGTCACCGATCTTGAAGGTGAATTCGCCGGAAATGACCCAGGCGACCTCATCACTGTCATGGTGCAGATGATGCAGGCTCGCGGTGCCGGGGGGCAGGGTCTCCTCGAACATCATGAGGCTCTCATTGGTCTCGCGCCCAAGAAGCTTCAACGCGAAGGAACGACCGGGTGTCGGCGAGTTCGAAACGCTTGCCGCCACCCGCTTGTATGACAAAGCCCTTTGCTGCGGTCATTTCCGTGTTCCTCCCCAGAACAGAACGAGGATAAACCGTGATGTCTCAATCCACCAGCCCGGGACTCCGTCTATCGGATTTGTGATCCACCAGTCATTCGGTATTGGTCGGCGCCTGTGAGCAGCGCTGATGTCTTCTCGGTACCGCCTCCCCGTCTCAGTGCCTCCGTGTCAGACTGGCTTGCAATCGGCGAAAAGGTTCGGCCTCGATGTAGGGCGGATCAGCGCAGCGCAATCCACCGTGACGGCGGCGGAATGCGCTGCGCTTTTCCGCCCTACCGTTCACGCATGACCGGGCCGTGGAAGAGTCACTCTTTTCGACGCTTGGTATTACTTGCTTGCGGATCACGTCGGTTGCTCACCGGAATGGCGAATCGCCGGAGCGACAGGACAGTTACCGGTGATACTGGGGGGCCTCGGCGCGGTCTTGCATGCCGTAGTCACGGATGACCCGGACATCACGGCGCAGCGTGGCCGGCTGACCGCCCCAGGCGTCCAGCGCGGTGCGGTTGCGCCAGCCGAGCAGCAGAAGCCGGCTGCCTTCCACGGTGATCCCGTCGAACATGTCACAGTCGGTGAGTCCAGAGGCCGTCGGCGTGGCGTCGGCATCCGGTTCCTCCAGGATGCTGACCACCCTGGAGGTGCCGGTTTCGGTTTCATCGAAACGAAGCTGCGGCAGGGCGGCACCATTTTCAGCGGTGACTTCGCCGACGCGCAGATGGTAGTCGCGGAACACCTGATTGCGGCCCTTGGCCTGAATCGCGTGATGCCCGGCATGGGTGCGCCAGCGGACGACCGATTTTTCATCGCGCCAGTACGACAGCGACAGCACGGTTCCGGGGTGGCCGCGGCTGCGGAAGCGGCGGTTATCGAGGAAGCCGTCGATCCGCTCCAGTTCCGGTTTCAGCGCGGCGGCGTAGCGCAGGTAGTCGTCCCAGTGTTCAGGGCGGGGTTCGACCTCGAAGATGACAACGAACATAGATTTCCTCGGCCGGTGGCGAGCTGGGGTGGGTTATATCAGCTTCGCTTGTCCGGCGCGGCGGGGGCGGCGCGGAATCGCTACGGCGCGGACCGAAAGATGGGGTCCTGTGTGGCCCGCAGTTCGCGGGCGATGTTGGCGCGCGCGGTCGCTTCGATCGCCACGGCGATGCGGCGGGAGTGATAGATGCACGGCCGGCTTGCCAGCGCGCCGAGGAACAGGCAGGTGCGCTGCTGCCACCCGGCGGCGGGGCGATCGGCGAACTCGGCGCGCAGCAGGGAACTGTTGCCGCGGAAACGGTGCCATGGTGCGCCGATCGAGGTGAGATCGAGGTCCAGCATCCAGTGCAGCATCGGGTCGGACCTGGTTGGCGCCAGGTGGCCGGCGGCGTGATCGGCGGTCGCTTCGATGGCTGCGGCCACGCGTTCTATCTCATGCCGCGGCAACGGGCCGAGGCGCGCGAGACGTCGCCACAGACGCGCCGACGCGGCTTCGTTGTCCGGGCGGTCGGGGTCGTAGATCGCGTCGTGGAACAGGATGGCGCTGGCGATCAGGCGCTCGGTCCGGGGCACGCGGAACGCCGTGCCACGGGACAGCAGGCGGTGCTGGGTCCAGAGGTCCGCCAGGTGATCGAGGCCGTGGTAATGACGTCCTGGGGCGCTCATGCGGCGCCGCACCTGCCTGACAGCGGCATCGGGAACGGCGGCCCGGCGAAACAGCTCAGTCAATGCGCGCTGGCGGCGCTGCGAGCGCATCAGATCGGTTTCACGCCAGGATGGCGGTGCGGCCGGGCCAGCAGGCCCGGCCTTCGCCATTCTGGGGGTGCTCACCGGCGTTCACCGGTGCGAGTGTAATGAAAGAAAATCCGTTTCGCAATGTTTTCCGTGCCGCGCGATGGCAACGCCGGCCGGGTGCCTCAGGCGGCGTGGAACACGAGCGTCCTGAGCTCGATGCTCTCGCGCGGCAGCTTGTCGGCCGGTGCGGCGGGATCCTCGAAGGCCGAGTGCGGCGCGTAGCGGGCGCGGCCATCGGCGGTGGAATCGAAGCATTTCAGCAGCAGGGCCTCATCCGGCATCATGTCCGGCACATAGAACCAGCGATGCGTCGGATTGTAGCGGACCGCATAGGTCTCCCCCTGGCGGTCGCGGTAGATCAGCGCGGAGGGCACCCAGTCGGACGGCGCGACGCTGCGGGCGTCGCAGACCCCGAGAGGTGCGTCGCGCAGCGGCCCGGTGATCGGGCGCCAGACATTGACGATTTCATAGCGCCGCTCCAGCAGTGCCTCGGCGTCGGCGCCCATCAGGTCGCGCACGCGCTGGGGTGCCGATTTTTCCGTGTAGTCGTTGTGAACGCGCGCCACCGGCTGGCGCGGTGTGCCGGCGGTGCGGTCCTCGGCGCCCCAGATGCGGCGGCGCAGCGTGTGGTCGAACACAATAACGCGGGCCGCGCCGGTTGCCTCGGCAACCAGCCGCTCGGCTTCAGGGTAGTAGGTGTGGCGAAGTTCGTCTTCGTTGTAGAAGTCGCGCACAGCGCTGGTCTGCCGCACCAGCGCGAAACCCTGGTTGTCGAGCGACAGGTCGGCGGCGATCGGGCGGGCGTTGCGGACGTGCATGCGGTGCGGTTCGTACACCGCGTTGCTGCGTTCCACGCCGGGCGGCGGGTCGTAGGTGTAGTTGTGCGGATGCTCCGTTCCCGGAGCGAGATACCAGAAATCGGAGTCGAGTCCGGTCAGTGTCGCGGCGTCGATATGAGTGTCCATGATGACCTCCTGTGTTTTACAGACCTGTGTTTTAACCTGTGTTTTACTGGGCCCGCGCATAGGCGCGTCGGGTGCCCGGCCGCGCGCAGATCCTGTCGATGCGGCACTCGGGCCGGTTTCTTCCAGGAACATCTTGATCCTGTGGCCGTTCGGCGCCGGCCGGTAGAACTGGTCGATCACCCTACAGCATCCTTATCCAGCAGCGACAGAGCGGGGCGGATCACGCCTTCCAGCAGCGCGCGATCCGGCCGTGCGCGGGCCAGCACGCGCAGGCCCATCAGGACCCCGAGAAAATGCCGCGCGAGTTCGTCGGCCGGCCGTTGCGTGCCGATGCTGCCGTCGCGCTGGCCGGCCAGCACGGCGCGGCGGAAGAACGCCTCCATCGCGCCGAGCTGGTCGCCGACGAGGCCACGGAATTCTTCGTCGTGCGGCGCCAGTTCCAGGGCGGAATTGACGAGCATGCAGCCGCGCCGTTCACGGTCGGCAAGCGCGCGGTCGATAGCGCCTTCCAGGAAGGCGACAATCGCATCCCGTGGGGCACTGGTTTCTTCCAGCCGGGCGATGCGTTCGCTCATGGCGCCGACGTAGTGTTCCAGCGCGCGACGGAACAGGGCGCGCTTGTCGCCGAATGCGTTGTACAGGCTGGCGCAGGTGATCCCCATGCGCTCAGCGAGGTCGCGCACCGAGGTCGCTTCGTAGCCCTTGGCCCAGAAGCACTGGACGGCGGCCTCCAGGACCTCGGCGTTGTCGAATTCGCGCGGTCTCGCCATGGCCGGGCATTTTGGAGCGATCGCTCGTAAATCAAGCCGCGCATGTCTGCTATGACCATGTCTGCTATGGGTCGGGCAGCAGCGGCAGGAGGCGCCTATGAACGAAACCCATCACGGCCTGATCCTGGACCAGTTCACCCGTCAGGCGACGCCGTTCAGCACCGCGGCGACGATCACCGACGCGAACGCGCTGCGCATGATCGTCGCGGCGGGCCGGCCTTCGCCGGATGATACGATGCTGGACGTGGCGTGCGGCGGCGGCATCGTGGTTGCCGCATTCGCCCCGCATGTCCGCCACGCCACCGGCATCGACATGACCCCGGCGATGCTGGCGCAGGCTTCCCGGCTGGCGGCCGACAAGGCGCTGGCCAATGTCAGTTTCGAGCAAGGCGACGCCGGCGCGCTGCCCTACCCCGACACGGCGTTCGCTGTGGTGACCACGCGGTTTTCGTTTCACCACTTTCTGGAACCGCTGGCGGTGCTGCGCGAGATGCGGCGGGTTTGCGCCCCCGGCGGCCGCGTGGTCGTGGTCGATATGTACGCGTCGGAGGATGCGGGCCAGGCGGCGGAATGGAACCGGTTGGAGAAGCTGCGCGATCCGTCGCATGTCCGGTGCCTCAGCCTGACGGAACTGCGGGGGCTGTTCGGCGCTGCGGGCCTGCCGGAACCGGAAGCTACCTTCTATGAACTCGGCGATACGGTCGCCAACCTGCTGGCGCGTTCGTTCCCGAAGCCGGGGGATGCGGAGAAGATCACCGAGATGTTCGCCGCTTCGGCAGAGGATGGGCGGCTGGGCATTCCAGCGCGGCGCGAGGGCGCAGTGCTGCGGTACGCCTATCCGGTGGCGATCCTTGCGGCGCGTCTGGCCTGAGTCACGTGCTTGCTTTCCGCGCCGAATGGATCCGCCCCGGCGCGGCGTTCTCGATTGTTGTATTCGATACCTCTGGCCGCGTGCTTCTGCAGCGAGGGGCGCAGTCACGGTCCTGAGCGATGCGCAATTTCTTGACCGCCGACGGCAGACGCCTGTACGCTGATTCTGCCACTGCATTGATTGGATCACGAAGCCGTGAGCCAAGCGCAGGCCGATTGGATCCTTGACGTCCTGGGCTTTGCTGTTGGCACGGCTGGCTCCGCATCTGGCCAATCGGATACGGTCGATCCGGACGCAATCGATCAGGTGCCGTTCGCGAAGCAGCGTTGGCTGGATGCCTTGGCGGCGGTGAAGGCCGACCTCGATCGGCTGCGCGCGGCCGCGCTGGCCGAGCTTGCCGACGACCCGCTGGCCGCAAATCTTGCCCGGCTCGATGAAGTGCTTGCCGGACTCGCGGCCGGGTTGGAGGCTCGACTGGATGAGGCCGGCACGGCGAGCGATCCGGCCAGCCGCCGGGATGTGCTGGCGGCCGCGCGGGCGATCGCGCAGCGCACCTTCGATCACGTGCTGAACGATGGGCTGATCGACCATATCGAGACAAACCCATTCTCACCGGTCATCATCTCCGGCCGACTGCTCAGTCCGTTATCCAACATCCAGCAGGCGCTTGCCGCGGCCGGCGGAGCCTGAGACTTTCGACCTGAAGAGGCGAGGAAATGCCTGTTCCCCTTTATATCGTGCCGTTCGGAAACCGTCTCGACCGGCTGGGGCAGACGTTGCAGGACGAACTGCTGCGGCTGCGCGCCGACCACGCGCTGGCAACCTTCGACGACGTGGCGAAGACCTGCAGCATCTATGTGGACTTCAAGGATATTCGCTTTGTGTATCCGGATATTACCAACGTCATCGTCGGGTTCAAGAAAGCGGTTTATGTTGCCGAGGATTTCGGCACGCCAGCGCTGGAAGCACGCCGCAAGCAGTTGCTGGACGACGCCCGCGACGAGTTTCGCGACACCGATTATGCGGCGATCGATCCGGCGACCACGACCGCGATCACCCCCAACATGGATCAGGCGGCCGGGCTTACGGCGTTGATGGCGAACCCGGGAGCCGGGTTCTGCCTGGGAACCGCCCATGACGACCTGCAATCGAAAGCCATGCTGTGCGATGGGTTGGACAACGGGACGCTGGCCAACAGCCTGCTATTCATCGAGGAGATCCCGACCGCCTTGCAGACGGTGCTGACCGACTGGCTACAGGACGGCGACAACGCGAGCCCGATGCCCCCTGCACTGATGAAGCACATCCGACCGCTTGACGACCAGATGAACCGGACCGCGGGCCAGCCAGTGACCCGCAACTTCGCGGCGCTGCTGCAGAAAGCGAAGGAGCAGAACGCCAAGGTTTTCGGAATCGACGGCGGGGATGCGGATGCGGGCGTGGACGGTTTCCACGCCGGCTTCCCGGAGCGGCGCGATGCCAGGATGAACAAGCTGGCCGCGGATGTGATCACGGAGGCGCGGAATAACAATCCGGGCGCAAAGTTCGTTGCCTCGGTCGGCGCGGCGCACATGAACTCGCACGAGGGCGGCATTCCCGGCATTGCGCAGCTTTTCGGCATTCCTGGCATCACCGTCGATGAAGCCAGCGGCAAGCTGGTGCCACGGCCGGACGACCCGACCAAGCGGCCGATGCCAAGCCGCGAGGAGCAGGCATTCATCGACCGCTACTGCGATTCGCTTGAGACCGAGATCAAGGATGTCAGAGGCCGGCTGGGCGACGCCGGCGGATTGTTGGGACGTGAGATCTACGGCAGCGCCCGGACGTTCGCCGCGACACTGCACGCGAATGGCGAGCTTCCCGATATGGGCAGCGTGGATGCGGCACTGGTTAAACCGGAGGTGCGTCAGCGCTGGAAGGCCTATGCCGACGTGATCAAGGCGGCCCCCGAGACCATCGCCGAAGGGGAGGTGGATCAAATGGTGGCTTCCGCAACCAGCGCCGGAAGCCCGGCGCTTTGCAGCATGGCATTGCGCCACGTCGCCGGCCGCAGCCGGGGTGATCTGGTGGATCGGCTGGTACCCCCGGGCGACGTGAACGCGTGCGATGAAAACGGCAACCCACCGATCATGGCGGCAGTGCACCGCCGGTGGGGGGATCATGGTGATCCGCGCGCGGCCCTGCAGGCCGGCATGGTCGAGCGGTTGCTCGACAAAGGGGCCGACCCGGACGTGCAAGGGGTGGGCGGACGTACCGCGATGCATCAGGCCGCCCTGAACAACAACACCGGGGCGCTCGACGCGTTGCAGAAAGCGGGCGGTCGGACCGATATCGCGGACAGTCGTCAATGGACGGCGTACGACGTGGCGGTGGGCTCGACCAAGGTTCAAGCCGAGCAGTGGTTCTACGATCACGGACAGGCCAACTCGCCGGGGGTAACAGGGGCGAGCCCAGACTCTCAGCAGCGTTGACGCGCTGATGAAGGCGGTCAAATGCGAAGACCCGACCGACGGGCCCAGGGTGCAGGCCGCACTGACCGAGCTTTACGGCAATCCGGATCTGCGACCGGTGCTGGACCTTGTGGCACTCAACTCGCTGTCGCCACGCGACCCGGCCCACGGCGGCGGGCTGCGCATGGTTGTCGCCAGCGCAGGCGACGTAAGCGGGCTCTACAACGATCCCGAAAAGCGGATGAATGCCGGTTACGATGATGTCGCGCACGTCACGCTGTTTTCTTCGCAGTCCAGCGGCGATTTCGCCGGCCAGATGATCCATGAGATCACCCATGCCGCGGCGCGCATCGCCTGCGCCAACACCACTCAGCCTTTCGGGATGGGCCAGAAGGGCGCCTATCAGGCAGCAGCAGTGGGTGATGTTCGGGCGACCACGCTGCTGTTCCCGGACGATCCCATGGAGAACACGGTCAAAGACCGGATCAGTGACCGCATGGGCTCCTACGTGCTGCGGTATGCGGCTGAGGCAGAAACGAAACTGATGCAGGAATTCATTGTTGGGGTGCCGCAACTCATGGCGGAGTACGGCTCGGCCGAGGTGGCCAAGCTGGCACCGGGCCTGACGCAGTATTTCCGTGGGCCGTTTGCCGCCGCCTGCAATAACAAGGCGCAGGACCGGCGCTTCCGGACGGCGCGCGGCAAGATCGACAACACGGCTCTGATCGCCACGGCGGTGCCGCGCGCCGCGGCCCCGCCGACCCGGGTGGCGGCACAGCCCGACACCCCGGACCGGATGCTTGCCGGCATACGCGACAATTATCGAGCCGTGCACGGCGCTACGAAAGCAGATGTGGCCACCACGCCGTACAAGCCGACCCAGTTCGAATTGAGTTGGCAGGACAATTCAGCTTTCCAGCCGCGCATGCAACGGGTCGAGAAGCTGTTGCGCAAGGTGCTGGGCGAGCAAGGGCTTCCGCCTGAACTGTCGGCGGACGGTCTGCGCGACCTGATCACGAAGATGGGCGACCAGATACAACGTGCGGCATCCGTCAAGGATATCGATGGGCCGGCGACTGCCCTCGCGACGATTTGGGTGCGAAAGGCGAAGGAGGAATACGGCAGCCGTCCCGCAAAGGACGGCACATTGCCGGACGATGTTGCGCTCGCCGAGGCGATCGTGATCCGTGCGGAGGACAAAGTTTGGAACGCCGGGGGCCTGGTGGGCGCACACCCCGTCGCCGTGAGCGTCGATCCCGACAAGCACAAGGACATGATCGCCAAGCTGGCGCTGTCTCTCGGTGGTATGTCGGCGGACAAGAAGGCCGATCCCGCGACGCTGGTCGAGCGGGTTGCCGCGCAGTTGGCCGGTGGCAAGACGCAGGGCTTCTACCGCAAGCCCGACACGAAGACGGGCGACGATGCCGAGCACGTCAGCGTCAGCGGCAAGGATGCAAAGCGGACCTGGCTGGCTGAACTGGCAAACGTGTAGTCAGCGGGCCGTCTGGACCGGTGGAGCGCATCACGCGCGTCGTTTCGCTGTGCGGGTCGCCACATACTGGCGCAACACCTGGTTGATGTCTGACTGGTAGCCTCGGCCGCCTTCGGAATGGCTTTTGAACCAGGCCACCACGTCCGCATCGAGCCGGATGGTAATGGGTTCCTTGCGCGGTCGGTAACCATGGAGGCCCGATAAGAGGGAAGGCGGGCTTTGGGCTGCGCCAACGGCTGGAAGCGACTCGGGCGGAATCGCCGCCTTGCGGTCATCGCAGTCGCCCCGGGACGCCAGCACGCGCCCCTCCCCGGCGACGTATCACCCGCCTGTCAGCAGAGCGTCCGCAGCCTCGACGATCGCCCGCGCCGACTGGATGCGATCCAGCGCGAGGTCTTCGATCATGGTGTCGGATACGTCGGCTGACGCATAGGCCGCCTCGGCTTCCGCCAACCGCCGTTCGCCCTCGGCGCGGGACACTTCAGCCACCGGCATCACTTCGTTCGCCAGCACCGTGCAGCGTTCCGGCGTTACTTCCGCAAATCCGCCGGCGACGAACAGCCGATCGGTGACCTGGTCACCCTCATACAGCGCGATGATCCCGCCGCGCAGCATGACGATCATCGGCGTGTGGCCTTCCAGCACGCCCATGTCGCCCTCCGACGCCGGGATCACCACCATATCGACCGGCCGTGTCAGCAGCAGCTTTTCCGGGCTGACGATTTCCAGCGCAACGGGCATCAGGCGTTGGCCTTCAGGGTCTCGCCCTTCTTCACCGCTTCCTCGATCGTGCCGACCATGTAGAACGCCGCTTCCGGCAAATGGTCGTATTCGCCGGCACAGATTGCCTTGAAGCTGCGGATGGTGTCGGCGACGGGCACGAACACGCCGGGGAAGCCGGTGAACACTTCGGCCACATGGAACGGTTGCGACAGGAACCGTTGGATCTTGCGCGCCCGCGCCACCACCAGCTTGTCTTCCTCGGACAGCTCGTCCATGCCCAGGATGGCGATGATGTCCTGCAGCGATTTGTAGGTTTGCAGGATGCGCTGGGTTTCGCGCGCCACCTGGTAGTGCTCGTCGCCGACCACCCGCGGGTCCAGCGAGCGCGACGTGGAATCCAGCGGATCGACCGCCGGATAGATGCCGAGCTCGGCGATCTGCCGTGACAGCACAGTGGTGGCATCGAGATGCGCGAAGGATCGTGGCGGGCGCCGGGTCGGTCAGGTCGTCGGCCGGCACGTAGATCGCCTGCACCGAGGTGATCGATCCCTTGTTGGTTGAAGTGATGCGTTCCTGCAGCGCGCCCATGTCGGTGGCGAGCGTCGGCTGATAGCCCACGGCGGAGGGGATGCGGCCGAGCAGTGCCGACACTTCAGCGCCAGCCTGGGTGAAACGGAAGATGTTATCGACAAAGAACAGCACGTCCTGGCCTTCCTCGTCGCGGAAATACTCGGCGACCGTCAGGCCCGACAGGCCGACGCGCGCGCGGGCGCCCGGCGGCTCGTTCATCTGGCCATAGATCAGGGCGACCTTGGAGCCTTCGGTGCTGCCGTTCTCGCCCAGCTTGATCACGCCGGCGTCGATCATTTCGTGATACAGATCGTTGCCTTCACGCGTCCGCTCACCCACCCCGGCGAAAACCGACACGCCGCCGTGCGCCCGCGCGATGTTGTTGATCAGCTCCTGGATCAGCACCGTCTTGCCGACCCCGGCGCCGCCGAACAGGCCGGTCTTGCCGCCCTTCAGGTACGGCGCGAGCAGATCGACCACCTTGATGCCGGTGACCAGGATTTCGGCCGAGGTAGCCTGATCCTCGAAGGTCGGCGCATCGCGATGGATCGGGTAGCGCTTGGCGGTGTGGATCGGGCCGCGCTCATCGATGGGGTCGCCGATCACGTTCAGGATGCGGCCCAGCGTTTCCGGTCCGACCGGCATGGTGATCGGGCCGCCGGTATCTACCACCTCCTGCCCGCGCACCAGGCCGTCGGTGCTGTCCATGGCGATGGTGCGGACGGTGCGTTCACCCAGTTCCTGCGCGACTTCCAGCACCAACTGGCGGTCCTGCACCTTGGTGTGCAGCGCGTTCTGGATGAATGGCAGATCGCCCTCGAACTGCACATCGACCACGGCGCCCATCACCTGGGTGACGCGCCCGACGATATTGCTTGCCATTGAAATCTCCTTGAGCTGACGACCGAGCGGATCTCAGACGGCTTCCGCGCCGGAGATGATCTCGATCAGTTCCCTGGTGATGTTGGCCTGACGCGCGCGGTTGTAGTTCAGCGTCAGACGCTTGATCATATCGCCGGCGTTACGGGTGGCGCTGTCCATCGCGGTCATTTGGGACGCGAAGAATCCGGCACTGCTTTCCAGTTGCGCGCGATACACCTGGATTGCCAGGTTCTGCGGCAGCAGGCGTGCCAGGATGGTTTCCTCGTCCGGCTCGAAATCATAGGTGGCGCCGCCGAGGTCCTCGGTCGCGTTGGCTTCCGGCGGGGGGGCCGGGATCAGTTGCTGTTCGGTGACCACCTGGGAAATCACCGAGCGGAATCGGTTATAGACGATCGTGCAGACATCGATTTCGCCGGCCGCCAGCATGGCGGCAGCGCGCTGGGCGATTTCTTCCGCATCGGTAAATTCCAGCCGCTTCTTGCCGGCATAGGTGATGTCGCCGACGAACCGGCTGGCCAGCTCGCGGCGCAGATAGTCACGTCCCTTACGACCCACCGCGAGGATCTTGACCGTCTTGCCTTGCGCTTCCAACCGGCGCGCCAGGGTGCGGGCGGCGCGGCCGACATTGGTGTTGAACGCGCCGGCCAGGCCGCGATCCGCGGTGACCGCAATCAGCAGATGCACCTGGTCCTTGCCAGTGCCGATCAGCAGCGGCGGCGCGGTCGGGCTGCCGGCAACCGAGGCAGCCAGCGCGCTCATCATGCGCTGCATCCGTTCGGCGTAAGGCCGCGCCGCTTCCGCCTGCGCCTGGGCGCGGCGCAGCTTGGAGGCCGCCACCATCTTCATGGCGGAGGTGATCTTCTGCGTCGATTTGACGCTGTTGATACGAGTGCGGAGGGCTTTCAGGCTAGGCATGGCGAGCGTGTCCTACCCGAACGACTTCGTGAAACCGTCCAGAAATCCGGTCAGCTTCTTGTCCACGTCGGGCTTGATCTCCTGATCGGTGCGGATGGATTCCAGGATGCCGGGTTCGCGTGACTTCAGGTCGGACAGGAACTGCGATTCGAAGGCGCCGATCCGCCCGACATCGATCTTGTCCAGATAGCCGCGCACGCCGGCAAAGATCGCCACCACCTGCTCCTCGACCGGGACCGGGTGGTATTGCGGCTGCTTCAGCAGCTCGGTCAGTCGCGATCCGCGCGCCAGCAGCGCCTGCGTCGATGCATCCAGGTCGGAGGCGAACTGCGCGAACGCCGCCATTTCCCGGTACTGCGCCAGCTCCAGCTTGATGCGTCCGGCGACCTGTTTCATCGCCTTGATCTGCGCCGCGGAGCCGACGCGCGAGACCGAAATCCCGACATTCACCGCCGGGCGGATGCCACGGAAGAACAGTTCCGTTTCCAGAAATATCTGACCGTCAGTGATGGAAATAACGTTGGTCGGGATATAGGCGGACACGTCGCCGGCTTGCGTTTCGATCACCGGCAGCGCGGTCAGGCTGCCGCCGCCCTCATGGTCGTTCATCTTCGCCGCGCGTTCCAGCAGCCGCGAGTGCAGGTAGAACACATCGCCCGGGTACGCCTCGCGTCCCGGCGGGCGGCGCAGCAGCAGCGACATCTGGCGGTAGGCCACGGCCTGCTTGGACAAATCGTCGTAGAAGATCACCGCGTGGCGGCCGTGGTCGCGGAAATGCTCGCCCATGGTGCAGCCGGCATATGGGGCCAGGAACTGCATCGGTGCGGGGTCCGATGCGGTGGCGGCGACCACGATGGAGTACTCCATCGCGCCGTTTTCCTCCAGCGTGCGGACCAGCTGCGCTACGGTGGATCGCTTCTGTCCGATCGCCACGTAGATGCAGTAAAGCTTTTTCTTCTCGTCGCTGCCGGCGTTGATCGACTTCTGGTTGATGATGGTGTCGATGATGACGGCGGTCTTGCCGGTCTGGCGGTCGCCGATGATCAGTTCGCGCTGGCCGCGCCCGATCGGGATCAGCGCGTCGATCGCCTTCAGTCCGGTCTGCATCGGCTCGCGCACCGACTCGCGCGGGATGATGCCTGGTGCCTTCACTTCCACCCGGCGCATCTCCGGCGCGTCGATCGGCCCCTTGCCATCGATGGGGTTGCCAAGCGCATCGACCACGCGGCCGAGCAGCGCGTCGCCGACCGGCACTTCCACGATGGCGCCGGTGCGGGCGACGGTGTCGCCTTCGCGGATCTGGCGGTCGTCGCCGAAGATCACGACGCCGACGTTGTCGGTTTCCAGGTTCAGCGCCATGCCGCGCACGCCGGCGCCGGGAAATTCGACCATTTCGCCGGCCATGACGTTTTGCAGGCCGAATATGCGGGCGATGCCGTCGCCGACGGACAGCACCTGGCCGGTCTCGGCGACATTGGCCTCGGTATCGAACGCGGCGATCTGCTTCTTCAGAATCTCCGAGATCTCGGCGGGGCGGATCTCCATATCAAACGGCTCCCTTCATCGCGTATTGCAGGCGCTGCAAGCGGGATTTCAATGATGTGTCGTACAGCCGCGCGCCGACGCGCACGACCAGGCCGCCGAGCAGGTCGGGCTCGACCTGCTCGGCGATGTTGACGTTGCCGAAGCCGGCTTCGATCAGCCGGGCGCGAAGCTGCTGGCGCTGCACGTCGTTCAGGCCGTGCGCCGAGGCAACATAGGCGGTGACCACGCCGCGCTTTTCGGCCACCAGCGCGGCGAACGCCGCGACGATCTGGCGCAGGTTGCGCAGCCGGCGATTGTTGGCGACGACGCCCACCATGTCGCGCACCGGCTTGCCGAAGCCTTCCCGCTCCAGCACCGCCAGCGCCGCCTTGCGCGCCTGGTGGATGTCGATCAGCGGCGATTGCAGCAGGCGGCGGAAATCGGCGCTTTCATCGATCAGCCGGCCGAGCGTTTCCATCTCGGCCACCACCGTATCGAGCGCGTTGGACGTCCTCGGCATACGAATACAGAGCCGCGGCATAGCGGTCAGCCAGACCGCCGCCGGATGCAATTGTCGTCCCGCCCGATGAGGCCACGCCGTGGGTTCCCGCATTGCAGTGAGGCCGCGCGGAGGCGCGGGCGTTCTGTCGCCGGCGCCCTTATCCGGCGGGCGGGCGTCTAGCATGGGGGGTGTGGGGGTGCAACACGGCTGGCCTGTATGCGAGGCGACCGCACCGACGAATTCGTTGCGTTGCCGCCGCTCAGTCGGGCGCCGCCTAGTCGGGCGCCGGTTGGTCCAGCCGCAACCGCGCCTCGATCACCGCCGCGTCGGCCGCCGAATGCTCCAGGTGGAACCCCAGATGCCGGGCCAGTTCCAGCATGTGCTCGTTCTCGGCCAGGATCTCACCCACCACTTCGCGCACCGCGTGCCGCCTCGCCCAGTCCAGCAGCCGTTGCAGCAGATGCGTGGCCAGCCCGCGTCCCTGCATGTCCGCCTGCACCACCACGGCGAACTCACCCACCCCCGGTTCATCGGCACGGGAAATCCGTGCCACGCCGACCGTCTCCGCGGTCGCCTCGCGCACCGCGATCAGCGCCATTTCGTGCTCGTAGTCCAGCTGGGTGAAGCGCGCGAGCTGCGCCGGGGTCAGTTCCCGCAACGCCGCGAAGAAGCGCAGCCGCACGGCCTCCGGTGACAGGCGGTGAAAGAAAGCGTCGTGCGCCGGCGCGTCCTCCGGGCGGATCGGGCGGATGGTCAACCGTTCGCCGCCCGTCTCCCACTGCTCGGTCAGATCGGCCGGATATGCACCCGGATGCGACATGGGAACCCTCCTCATTTGCTTGAGGACGCCGCCTCCGGGCGGCACACTCGCACACAAGCCACCCGACAGGGAGATCTCGATGACCAGCGCCAGCTTCGACCGGCTCGACCCCGACATGCGCGCCTTCCTGGCCGAGCAGGAGGCGGAGGCTGCCAAATACCCGCCGATCCGGCTGGAGGTCCCGCTCGATCCGCATCGCCTGATCAACGACGCGCTGGCTATGCGGATGGCCGCCGGCGGGCCGGAAATGGCGGACAGCCGGGATCGCTGGGTGGCGGCGCGGGGCCGGCGCATTTTCTGCCGGGTCCACCGCCCCCGCATCGACGCGCCGCTGCCGGTGCTGGTGTATTTCCATGGCGGCGGCTGGGTCTGGGCCTCGGTCGATACGCATGACCGTCTGGTGCGCGAGGTACGCCGCCGGCGCCGAAATCGCGACTGTTAACGTCGATTATGCGCTGTCGCCGGAGGCAAAATTCCCCCAGGCGGTGGAAGAATGCGCCGCGGTGGTGCGGCACATCGCGGCGCAGGGCGCTGAGTGGGGCCTGGACGGCAGCCGCATCCTGCTGGGCGGCGATTCCGCGGGCGGCAATCTGGCGCTGGCCACTGCCTTGCTGCTCCGCGACACCGGCGGCCCGGCGGTGCGTGGCATCCTGGCGAGCTACCCGGTCTGCGACAGCCGGCTCGATACGCCAAGCTACCAGGAATTCGGCACCGGCTATGGGCTGACGCGGGAGAAGATGGCGTTCTACTGGAACGTCTATGTGCCGCACGCGGCGGACCGGGTGCATTCGCTGGCCGCCCCGCTGCGCGCCGAGCTGACCGGTCTGCCGCCGGTCCTGGTGCACCTGGCCGAACTGGACGTTCTGCGCTCTGAAGGTCAGGCGCTGGTTGGGCGGCTGCGGGAGGCTGCGGTTCCGGTCGAAAGCAAGGTGTTCGCCGGGGTGCCGCATGGCTTCGTGCGGGCGACCGCGTTCGTGCAGAAATCACGGCAGGCGATGGCCGAGGCGACGGGGTGGATGCGGCGGATGGTGCGGTAACCCCCACCTCTCAGGCGTTCGGCCACAGTCCCGGGGTGGCCACCTCGATCGAGTTGTCGTCGGGGTCGCGGAAATACAGGCTGGTGCCGCCGCGTGGCCAATGCACCCGGCTTTCCACGGCAACGCCTTCGGCGGCGAGGTGGCGCTCCCAGGCGGCCAGTTCGCCCAGCGGGATGGCGAAGCAGAGATGCAGCGGGCCTTCGCCGTGATGCGGCGGAATGACGCCGCCACCCGGGGCAGGCGCCGGCGCGTCGGTGCTGCCGCGCAGGAACAGCAGCAGCACCTGAGCACCCGGCACCCCCATCGCGCACATGCGTCCGTCGTGCACAAAGGTTTCGAACCCGAACAACCGCTGGTAGAATGCCTGCGCCCGGTTGAGGTCCGCGACGTAGAGCGAGGTCTCCAGCACGCCGGTCAAACGGGGCGCGGTTTGCGTCATGGTCGCGGCGGTCTCCGCACCGGCCGGTCGGAACGTAGGGCGGAAAAGCGAAGCGCATTCCGCCACCTTGTGCGGCGGAATGCGCTCCGCTTTTCCGCCCTACCTGCAGTGCCCGAACCGGCCGGTTGCATCTGTCAGCTATTGGGGCCGCGCTCCATCGAGATCGGCTGCCAGCGCCGCAGGTCGGATTTCAGCAGCACCGACGGATTGACGCAGCTCATTGGCCAGCGGCCGGACAGCACCAGCGCCAGTTCCCGTCCCGCGTGACGCTTGCGGGCCGGATCGAAGCGAGCCGAGGCGGACGCGACGTGGGCTGACAGGGTGACATTGTTCATCGAGAGCATCGGGTTGTTGTGCCCGGGTGGCTCGGTCTCCAGCACATCGAGCGCGGCATGGGAGATCCAGCCTTCCTGCAGCGCCTTGATCAGCCCGGCTTCCTGCACGGTCGGACCGCGCCCGACATTCACGAAAATCGCGGTCTTCTTCATCAGGCGGAAGTGCTTTTCCATCAGCATGCCTTCGGCCTCCGGCGTTGCCGGAGCATGCATGGAAACGAAATCGGATTCGCGCAGCACGTCCTCCAGGGTCGCCGGCAGCACGCCGTGATCGACCATGACCAGTTCCTCGATATACGGGTCATAGGCCATCATGCGCAGACCGAACGGCTGGGCGCGTTTGGCAACCGCGCGGGCGACGTGGCCGAAGGCGATGAAGCCGAGCGTCTGGCCCATCAGCCGGGGGATTTTCAGCAGCGCCGGGCGTCCTTCGCTCCAGCGGCCCTCGCGCACCATGCGGTCCTGCTCGATCACCCGGCGGAAGCCGGCCAGCAGCAGCGCCATCGCCTGATCGGCGACTTCCTCGATGAAGGTATCCGGGCAGTTGGTCACCGGGATGCCACGGGCGGTAGCCGCCGCGATATCGACGCTGTCCACGCCGACGGACGCGAGCGTGAGGACCTTGCACTTCTCCAGCCCGTCGATCACCTGCTTGGTGAATTTCATTCCCTTGACGTAGATGGCATCGGCATCGCGGGCGAACCTGATGAATTCGTCGGGCTTGGCGGGGCCTTCGACGATCTCGGCATCGATCCCCTGAAGCCCTTCCATCTCGTGGTCATAGCCGCCACCGGCGACCGTAAAGCTTGCCCCGGCGGGGGTTGCGATCTTGTATTTAGCCACGCTGCTGTTCTCCTTGATGTTGCGAGCCGTCAGCCCTTTGGCGGGCGCGCGCGCACCGCTTTCTCGTTCACCTCGATGCCCCAGCCCGGCTTCATCGGCAACACCAGCTCGCCGTTCTCGATCACCGGGACGGAGTCGTAAAATTCATCGCGCCAGGGTGCACTGTCGAGGTCGATCTCCATGATGCGGAAGTTCGGCACCGCGGCGCTGAAATGCGCGCTGATCGCGCTGCACAGATGGCCGTAGAAATTGTGCGGGGCGACGTTGGTTTCGTACACATCCGCCATCGCGGCGATCTTCAGCGATTCCGCCAGCCCGTTCCAGATCACGTCGATGATCGCGACATCCTGCGCGTAGTTCTCGAAATACGGCTTGAATTCGCGGCGGCCGTGCAACGTCTCGCACGAGGCGATCGGGCAGGGCGCGTCGCGGCGGATCAGCGCGAGCGACGGCGCGTCGTGCGTGTCCACCTCCAGCCAGGTCAGCGCGGCCGGCGTCACGGCGTCGGCGATACGGCGGAATCCCTCGGTCTTGAAATGGAAGTTGATGTCGAGCATCAGCCCCATCTCAGGCCCGATCGCCTCGCGGATCGCCAGAAGCTGGCGGCGTGCGGCGTCATGCACACGGTTGTCCCAGTTCAGTTCCGGCCAGCCGGCGGTGCGGCCGAAACCGGGATTGAAGCTGGTCAGGTTATTGCCGTCCGACAGCAGGATGTTGGTTTTCAGCGCCTTGAAGCCGCGCTGCTTCACCTCGGCGGCGTGGCGGGCGAGGTCGTCGTAACTGTGCAGCGTCGGCACGCCCATCAGTTGCGCGCTGCGCACGCGATAGGTGCCGAAATGCGACCAATAGACCGGGATGCGCTCGCGCACCGGGCCGCCGAACAGGGCGCAGACCGGCACGCCATACGCCTTGCCGGTGATGTCCAGCAGCGCGTTTTCGATCGCCGCGATGGCCTGCTGGTTGATGCCGCCGCGGGACTGCCGGGTCAGCACGTGCAGTTGCGCGGTGATCGCCTCGTAGCGGCGCGGGTCACGGCCGATCAGCACCGGCGCCAGCTTCTCGATCACTTCACCGAGGCCGGCGGAGCCGAAGCTTTCGTTGAACTCCGACCAGCCGGTGATGCCGTCGCTGGTGGTGATCTTCAGGTAGGAGAACATCCGCCAGCCGGCATCGGCCCGCAACGTCTCCAGGCGTTCGATCTTCATGCTTCCTCCGGAAACTGTCATGGAGCCGGGCCGGTTACTCCTTCACGGCGCCGGTCATGCTCGACACGTAGTACTCGACGAATATGGAGTAGAACAGGGCGACCGGGATCGAGCCGAGCAGCGCACCGGCCATCAGCGAGCCCCACTGATAAACGTCGCCGGTCACCAGTTCGGTCAGGATCGCCACCGGGACGGTCTTCTTGTCGGTGGATTGGATGAACGCCAGGGCGTAGATGAATTCGTTCCAGGATAGCGTGAAGGCGAAGATTCCGGCGGAAATCAACCCGGGGATCGCCAGCGGCAAGGTGATGCGCCACAGGATTTGCAAGCGGGAGGCGCCGTCGATCAGCGCGCATTCTTCCAGCTCATACGGGATCGACTTGAAGTAGCCAATCAGCAGCCAGGTGCAGAACGGCACCAGGAAGGTCGGATATGTCAGGATCAGCGACACCGGATTGTCGAACAGGCCGAACTGGAACACCAGCGTGGCAAGCGGGATGAACAGGATGGTGGGCGGCACCAGATAGGCCAGATAGATCGCCAGCCCGACATGCTGCGCACCCTTGAAGCGCAGCCGCTCGATCGCGTAGGCAGCGAGCACGCTGGCAAACAGCGACAGGCAGGTGGCGCCGACCGCGATCCCCATGGTGATCATCAGCCAGTGCGGATAGGCGGTATCGAACAGCAGCTTCCTGATGTTGTCGAGCGTCGGCGAATGCACCCAGAACGGGTTGTACTTCTTGTAGTCGTACATCTCGTAGTCTGGTTTGAACGCGGTGATCGTCATCCAGTAGAACGGGAACAGCAGCACGATGGTGAAGCACGCCAGGGGCAGGTAGATCGTCACCATCCGCCGCATGCCGGAATCCCACGACAGCCGCTCCGGCGCGTCGGTGGTCCGCTGCGGCAGTTGGTCGTGTTCGGTCGCGGTTACGTCACTCATTGGCTTCGCCCTGCATCCACTTGCGTCGGCCGAGGCCGAAGAAACTCACCAGCGTCGCCACCACCAGGAACGGGATCATGGCGACCGCGATGGCCGCACCCTCGCCCAGTTCCGAGCCGGGGATGGCGCGCTGGAACGCCAGCGTTGCCATCAGGTGGGTGGTGTTGAACGGGCCGCCGCGGGTGATCGCATAGACAAGCTGGAAATCGGAGAAGGTGAACAGGATCGACAGGGTCAGCACCACCGCGAGGATCGGCATCAGCATCGGCACGGTGATGCGGCGGAAGCGCTGCCATCCGTTGGCCCCGTCCAGCAGTGCCGCTTCATACAGCGACGGCGAGATGGTTTGCAGCCCCGCCAGCAGCGTGATGGCGACGAACGGGATGCCGCGCCAGACATTCGCCACCACCAGCGACCAGCGGGCGTGCCAGGGCGTGCCGAGGAAATCGATATAGTTCTTCTGCAGATGCAGCACGTTCACCACGACGAATGAGATGATCGAGAACTGCGGATCGTAGATCCACCACCATGCGATCGCCGACAGCACGGTGGGCACGATCCAGGGCAGCAGCAGGATGGCGCGGATGAACGCCTTGAACGGGATGTGGTGGTTAAGAAGCAGTGCCAGCCAGAGGCCCAGGCCGAATTTCCCGATCGTGGCCGCCGCCGTGTAGAAAAATGTCTGCCACACCGCCATCCAGAAGACAGAATCGTTCCATAACGATATGAAATTCTCGAGCCCGATCCAGTGGCCCGGCTGGCCGATCGTGGTGTCAGTGAAAGCCAGCCAGACCCCAAGCCCCAGCGGGTAGGTCAGGAAGACCAGCAGCAATCCAGCCGTCGGCAACATACAGAGCGCGGCCAGGAACGGCTTCCAGTCGAACAGCCTTGTGATCCAGCCGTCTTCCCGCGGCTTGAACGTGAGGATCGGTTCTACTGTGGCGTCCATGGCGGTATTGCCCTTCGGGCAGGGCCAACCCGGATCGGGCGGCCCTGCCGGTTGGTGTTTCAGGCCTTGCCGTAGTAGCGGTCCGCCTGCTTGACGGCGGTCTTGATGGCGGCTTCGGGGGTTGCGTTGCCGGTCGCCACCGCGGCGAACATATCGACGATCGTGTAGTTGGCGACCACCGCGGAGGCCGCGGCGGAAACCGGACCGGCGTACCCGTCGTAGTAGATCGTGTCCATCGCACCGGCGTATGGCGCCAGCTTCGGATCCTCGGTCCAGAACTTCATCTTGGCGTAGGACTTCAGCGGCTCCGACCAGTAGCCGAGGCAGTTCGACAGCCAGGGGCCGTATTGCGGCGCCTCCATCATGAAGCGGATGTACTCCTTGGCCGCGTTCGGATATTTGCTGTGCTTGAACAGCATAGCGTTCATCGGGCCGGCGGTCATCGGGCTGCGGCTCGGCCAGGCCCTGCGGCACCGCCTGGTGCATGGTGTCCTTGGCCATCGCCTGCAGCGTCGGGTCGGGCGAATTCTTGAGCACGTAGTAGATCGACACGCCGTTGAAGGTCAGCCCGATATCACCGGCGGCATAGGCCTTGTTGTTGCCGGAATCGTTCCAGGCGATAGTGCCGGGGATCATATATTTGTACAGCTCGGCCACATATTTCAGCGCGGCGACGGTTTCCGGCAAATCCAGCGCGACCTTGCCACTTTCATCTACCACCTTGGCATTGTGCGACCACAGCGCCCATTCGCAGAAGCCATTGGCGTCGCCCACCGCGTGGCCGATCGAGAAGCCGCACGGATGCCCGATCTGCTTCAGCTTCTGGGCCAGCGTCAAGAACCCATCAAGATCGTCGGGGATCTTGTCGTAGCCGGCCTGTTTCACCCAGGAGATGCGGTACACGGTCGGGCCGGTGCCCCCGCCGATCGGCAGGCTGTGCCATTCGTTCGTCTTCCATTTCGTGCCATACAGCTTGGCGATATCGAACCAGCCGCCATATTTGGCGCCGAGATAGCCGGCCAGGTCGTTCATCCCGACCAGCTTGGCCTCGTACAGGAAGGGATCGATCGCCCAGCCGAACACGATGTCCGCGCCGGCGCCGGTATTGGCGATCACCGCGGTCTGCGGCCGCAAATCCTCCCAACTGATGTAGTTGACCGAGACCGGGATGCCCGTGGTCTGAATGAATTTTTTGGTGTTGATGTCCCAGTACACCTGGTCGGGGTCGATGAACTTGGCGGGCCGGATGACATTCAGCCTGGCGCCCTTCTCGACCGGGAGTTCGGGCGGCTTGACGTCTGCCATCGGCACGTCCGACGGTCCGGCGGTCTGGGCGCGGGCGCCGATGATCGGCACCGAGGCGGTACCCAGCGCGGCGCTGCCGAGAATCAGTGAATCACGACGTGTGATACCTGAAGTCATTGAACTACCTCCCGATTGAGATCGGCCGCAGGGCCCTTTGCCGGGCCTTCAACGTGCCCATTCACGGCATCTTCGGACGCCTTGGGCGCGGCGTAAAGTCGCACCCGGCGGGGCGAAGCGGGGCCGCAACGAGAGGCCAGTGGAGGAGAGGCCGGTGGAAGGGCGGTATCGCCGCCCTTCCAGGTTTCCGGGTCAGGCCTTGTTGTAGTACCGCTCGGCCTGCCTCGCCGCTTGTTTGGCGGCCGCTTCCGGCGTCGAGTTGCCGGTCGCCACCGAGGCGAACATATCGACGACGGTATAGTTGGCCACCACCGCGCTGGCGGCCGGCGTGATCGGTCCCGAATAGCCGTCGTAATAGATCGTGTCCATCGCACTGGCATACGGCCCCAGCTTCGGATCCTGCGTCCAGAACTTCATCTTGGCGTAGGATTTCAGCGGCTCCGACCAATAGCCCAGGCAGTTCGACAGCCACGGGCCGTACTGCGGCGCCTCCATCATGAAGCGCAGGTACTCCTTGGCGGCGTTCGGATACTTGCTGTGCTTGAACAGCATCGCGTTCAGGATGGCCGCCGACATCGGGGAACGTTTGGCCAGGCCCTGGGGCACCTTCTGGTGCATGGTATCGGCTGCCATCTGCTGAAGCTGCGGGTCCTTGGAATTCTTCAGCACGAAATAGATCGACACGCCGTTGAAGGTCAGCCCGATGTCGCCGGCCGCATAGGCCTTGTTGTTGCCGGAGTCGTTCCAGGCGATAGTGCCCGGGATCATGTATTTGTATAGCTCGGCCACGTATTTGAGAGCATCGATGGTGGGCTTGGAATCCAGCATCACCTTGCCGGCTTCATCGACCACGCTGCCGCCGTGCGTCCACAGCGCCCATTCGGCGAAGCCGTTGGCGTCGCCCAGCGCATGCCCAAGCGAAAAGCCGCAGGGATGGCCGTTCTGCTTCAGCTTCTGGCACAGCGTCATGAAGCCGTTGAGATCGTTCGGGATGCTGTCGTAGCCGGCCTGCTTGACCCAGGAGATGCGATACACCGTCGGACCGGTGCCGCCGCCGATCGGCAGCGCGATCCAGTCGTTGGTCTTCCACTTGCGCCCGTACAGCAGCGCCAGATCGAACCAGCCGCCGTATTTCTTGCCGAGATACTCGGCAATATCGTCCATCCGCACCAGTTTTTCGGTGTATAGGAACGGCGCGATCGAGAATCCGATCACGATGTCCGCGCCGGCGCCGGTGTTGGCGATCACCGCGGTCTGCGGCCCCAGGTCCTCCCAGGAGATGTAGCTGACCTGCACCGGCACGCCGGTTGCCTCGGTGAATTTCTTGGTGTTGGCGTCAAACCAGGTCTGGTCGGGATCGACGAATTTTGCCGGCCGCACCAACTTGAGCGAGGCACCCTTCTCGATCGGCAGATCGGGCGGCTTTACGTCCGCCGTCGGAACGTCGGATGGGGCCGCGTTCTGTGCGCGCGCACCGATGATCGGCACGCTGGAAGCGCCGAGCGCTGCGGCGCCCAACACGAGAGAATCGCGACGAGTGATCCCGGTCATGGTGTGGTTTCTGCTCCCTTTTGTCGAATGAAGTTGGATCGGTCGGATTACGCGTTCAGCCGCTGGCCGGTGCCGGGGTCGAACAGGTGAATGAGCGATGGATCGGCAGCAACCCGGATAGTTTCGCCGGGCCGCGCCGAGACTCGCTCGCGGAAAGCGCAGATGATCGGCGTACCGGCGAATTCGGCCATCACCTGCGTTTCCGACCCGGTCGGCTCGATCACATGCACGATCGCCGGCAGGCCGTCGCCGCGGAGCTGGAAATGCTCCGGCCGGATGCCGTACAGGGCGGGGCGCCCGTCGGTGCCGTTTGAATCGCGCCGGTCCAGCGCCTGCGGCAGCGGCAACGCAACGCCGCCGTCGGCGCGGAACGCTCCATCCTGGATCGTGCCGCGCACGAAATTCATCGCCGGGGATCCGATGAAGCCGGCGACGAACAGATTGGTCGGGTGGTCGTACAGTTCGAGCGGCGCGCCGGTCTGCTCCACATTACCGCTGTTCATCACAACGATCTTGTCGGCCATGGTCATCGCCTCGATCTGGTCGTGCGTGACATAGACCGTGGTGGTGGCCAGCCGCTGGTGCAGTTCCTTGATCTCGGCACGCATCTGCACGCGCAGCTTGGCGTCCAGGTTGGACAGCGGCTCGTCGAACAGGAAGACCTGCGGGTCGCGCACGATGGCGCGGCCCATGGCGACGCGCTGACGCTGGCCGCCCGAAAGCTGGCGCGGATAGCGGTTGAGATACGGTTTCAAACCGAGGATATCCGCCGCGCGGTTGACCTTCTGATCGATCATCGGCTTCGGCGCCTTGGCCAGTTCCAGCGAGAACGCCATGTTGTCGCGCACCGTCATGTGCGGATACAGCGCGTAATTCTGGAACACCATGGCGATGTCGCGCTGCTTGGGGGCGACGTTGTTGACCACCCGTCCGCCGATCGAAATCTCCCCGGCGCTGATGTTCTCCAGTCCGGCGATCATGCGCAGCAGGGTCGATTTGCCGCAGCCGGACGGGCCGACCAGAATGACGAACTCACCATCCTCGATCTCGACATTCACGCCGTGCAGCACTTCGGTCGTGCCAAAGGACTTGCGGACGTTGCGGATGTTGACGGTGGCCATCGTGTTCCCTTGTTATGGCCCCTCCCCCAGCCCCCTCCCCAAGGGGGAGGGGGAGAAGTGCTAAGGGCGGTTAGCCGAACTTGGAGACGCGGGTCTCTTTCGCGGTGATGAATTCCAGCAGAGCCGGTTTGCCGGCCTTGGTCTGCTCGATCCCGCGCTGGATCGCCGCCTTGATCTGCGACGGGTCAGTGACGCGTTCCCCATAGCCGCCGAACGCCTTCGCCATGTCGGCGTAGTTGCCGGAGATATCGGTCGAGCGGTATTTCTCGGTGGAGATCGGCATCACCTTCAGCTCGATTGCCATCGAATAGTTGTTCATCAGGCAGGACAGGATCGGGATGCGCTCGCGCACCGCGGTTTCGAAATCCATGCCGGTGAAACCGATCGCCGCGTCGCCCCAGAAGTTGATGCACAGCTTGTCGGGCTTCGCCAGCTTGGCGCCCATCGCCAGCCCCAGCCCCATGCCGAGCTGGGTGGTCTTGCCCCAGCCGATATAGGACAGCGGCTCGGTGGCCACCCAGAACGGCGAGATTTGGTCGCGTGGGCTGCCGGCGTCGTGGGTGATGATGGTGTTCTTGATATCGACCGTGTGCATCAGTTCCCAGATCACCCGATACGGGTTGATCGGGGTCTCGTTGGAGGTCAGCAACGGCTTCCACTCGGCCATGAAGGATTCGCGGACTTCCCGGATCTCCTTCTCGACCGCGGACGCGTCGCGCGGTGAGCGGATCGAGTGCGACAGCTCGGCGGTGAGCGCCTCCAGCGTCAGGCCGGCATCGCCAAGCAGGCCGGCGACGATCGGCACGTCCTTGGCCAGGTGATTGGGCTCGATGGTCGATTGGATGAACTTCTTGCCTTTGGGGAACTTGATCCCGAAGCTGGTTTCGGTGAACGAACAGCCGATGCCGATGATCAGGTCGGAATTGCTGATGAAGTGGTGCACCGTCTTGGGCACCGCGGCGCCGCCGGAGCCGAGCGAGAGCGGATGGTTTTCCGGGAAGCTGCTCTTGCCGCCGAGGCTGGTGGTGACCGGCGCGCCCAGCAGCTCGGCGAATTTGCGAAGCTGCGGCCAGGCCTCGGCCCAATGGATGCCGGTGCCGGCGTAGATCACCGGGCGTTTGGCGGCCAGGATCTCCTGCGCCGCGCGGCGCACGTCCTGCGGATCGGGCGCGGTGCGGGCCCGATAGACCGGCGTATAGTCAAGCTCCCCGGCTTCTTCGCCCCAGAACTCGTTCGGCACCTCGACGATGCAGGGGCCGCCGCGACCATTGCGCAGCCGCGAAAATGCCCGGCGCATCACGTTGGATACTTCGGAGGGCATGGTCAGCGGCTCGGCTGATTTGGAGACGCCGCGCATTTCGCGCACCGCGCTGTAGTTCGGGTCGATGTGCGCGATGCGGCGGGCGAAGCCCTGCGGGATCACCAGCAGCGGCACGGATTCCGCGTAGGCCTGGGCGACGCCGCCATAGGCGTTCTCGGTGCCCGGACCGTTCTGCATGCAGAAGGCGCCGATCTTCTTGCCGGACGTGACGCGCGAGATGGCGTCGGCCATGTGCAGACCGATACGCTCCTGGCGGACCATTATGGGGCGGATATCGGCCGCGGCGGCGTATTCGATCAAATGGTTGACCGGATACCCGCAGAGGATCTCGATCCCCTCGCGTTTCATGATCTCGGCAATCGCCGCGCCAACCTTCATTGTCCCCTCCGCCATCGGATTGCGTTCGTTCCTGACCCTAGGACGCGACCACACCGCTGGCAACCGGGCCGCCGGTGATCGGGGTATCTTGCCGTGGCCGAAACTATGGTTAAAGAGAGCGTCGGACCGTTACAGGAGACACACGTCATGAACAGATCGTCCGCCCGTGGCCTCAGCCTGCTGGCCGGTCTGGCGGCAGCGCTGGCGCTGACCGGCCCGGCCAGTGCCCAGGCACCCGCCTCGGGCTCGGCCACGCTGGACGCGGTGCGCAGCCGCGGCCAGCTCGCCTGCGGCGTCAGCGGCGACGTTCCCAGCTTCTCGCTGCCGGACAGCCAGGGCGTGATGCGCGGCATCGACGCAGATTATTGCCGCGCCATCGCCGCCGCGGTGCTCGGTGATGAGAACAAGGTCAAATACGTTCCGCTGACCACGCAGAACCGGTTCACCGCCCTGCAATCGGGCGGTGTCGATGTGCTGGTGCGCGAAACCACCTGGACGCTCGGGCGGGAAGCCAGCCTGGGGCTCGAATTCACCGGCATCAACTTCTATGACGGCACCGGCTTCATGGTGAAGAAATCGGCCGGCATCACCGCGGCCAAACAGCTTGACGGCGCGACGATCTGCGTGCAGCCAGGCACCAGCACGGAGCTCGCGATCGCCGACTATTTCCGTGGCAACAACATGAAATTCACCCCGATCGAGATCGCCGACCTGCAACAGATCCAGCAAGCCTTCTTCTCCGGTCGTTGCGACGTCTATTCGACCGACAGCTCGGCGCTGGCGGCGACCCGCTTCACCCAGGGCAGCAAGGCGGCCGATTACGTGCTGCTGCCCGAGCTGATCAGCAAGGAGCCACTTGGTCCGTCGGTGCGGAAGGGCGACGACAAATGGTTCGATGTGGTGCGCTGGGTCGGCTTCGCGCTGCTGGATGCCGAGGAACACGGCGTCAACAGCAAGAACGTCGATGACATGGTCAAGTCGGACAATCCCGACATCAGGCGCCTGCTGGGCGTCGATGGTGACCTCGGCAAGGAGCTGGGGATCGACAACAAATGGGCCTACAACGCGATCAAGCAGGTCGGCAATTACGCCGAGATCTGGGACCGCGACATGGCGCCGATGGGCATTCCTCGCGGGCTGAATCGGCTGTGGAAGGATGGCGGGCTGATGTATTCCCCGCCGCTTCGCTAGGCCCGCCGGCGGCCCGCACCAGACCGGGGCGGGCCGTTTGCTTGCTTGCCGGCGCAACGAAAGCGGCGCAGGATGACCGCACCCGAACCGTGATCCAGGCATGCCAGGCACCATTGCGGACCCACGGCTGACCGGCGCAAGAGCGGCGCCACGGCGCAAGCTGCAACTGAGCTGGTCGGACCCGCGCGTCCGCAACCTGGTCTGGCAGGTGCTTATTATCGGGGCGATTGCCCTCATCGTGTGGTTCCTGGTCGGCAACACCAACCGCAACCTGGCGGCGCGCCACATCGCGACGGGGTTCGGGTTCCTGTTCCAGCCGGCCTCCATCCCGATCGGGGAGACGCCGATCGCCTACACGGCGTCGGTTTCCACCTATGGCCGGGCGCTGCTGATCGGCATCCTGAACACCATCAAGGTCGCGGCCGTCGGCATCGTGCTGGCGACAATTCTCGGCACCGTGGTGGGCATCGGGCGGCTGTCGCCGAACTGGTTGCTGGCGAAGATCACCGCGGTCTATGTGGAGTTTGTCCGCGACATCCCGCTGCTGCTGCAACTGTTCTTCTGGTATGGGCTGCTGCAGGCGCTGCCGGCGCCGCGGCAGGCGTTTCATCCGATCGGCGGCGTGTTCCTGTCGAACCGCGGCATCAAGCTGCCGGCGCTGGACTGGACGTTTGCGCATTGGGTGGCGCTGGCGGCGTTTGTCGTCGGGATCGTGCTGACATCGCTGTGGTCGCGCTATGCCGATCGCCGGCAGGCGGCGACCGGGCAGCGTCCGCGTGTGTGGCCGGTTGCGCTGGTGTTGCTGATCGGGGTGCCGCTGGTGGTCTGGGCGGCGCTTGGCGCGCCGTTCCATCTGGACGTCCCGACGCTGCGCGGCTTCAATTTCCAGGGCGGGCTCACGGTCACCCCGGAATACGGCGCGCTGCTGATCGGGCTGGTGGTTTATACCGCCACCTACATCGCCGAAATCGTGCGGTCCGGAATCCTGGCGGTGCCGACGGGGCAATGGGAGGCCGGCGAGGCGCTCGGTCTGCACCGCGGCCTGGTGCTGCGACAGATCGTGCTGCCGCAGGCACTGCGGGTGATCATCCCGCCGATGGCGAGCCAATACCTGAACCTGATCAAGAACAGCTCGCTGGCGGTCGCCATCGGCTTTCAGGACATCGTCTCGATCGCCGACACCACGCTGAACCAGACCGGCCAGGCGATCGAGGGCATCGCCATCATCATGGCGGTGTATCTCTGTTTCAGCCTGTCGATCAGCGCGATCATGAACTGGTACAACGCGCGCATCGCGCTGCGGACTCGCTGAACCATGCGGGCGGTATCCTGGGCGCGGACCAATCTGTTCGGCACCTGGTGGTCGAGCGCGATCACGCTGGTGCTGATCTACGTCATTGTGCGCGGCGCCTGGGGCTTCATCGACTGGGCGCTGGTGAACGCGGTGTGGACGGTGCCGCAAGGACCCCACGGCCCGAATACCGCGGTTTGCCAGGCTGCTCAGGGCATCGGCGCCTGCTGGGCGGTGGTGCGGGAGAAGTACCGTTTCATTCTGTTCGCTTTCTACCCGTTCGCCGAGCAATGGCGGCCGGCGATCTGCATCGTGCTGTTCATTATGCTGTACGCGATCTCCGCCATGCGCAGCTTCTGGCGCAAGGAACTGGCGCTGTTCTGGATCGGCACCCTGGTGATCATCGGCCTGCTGATGTGGGGCGGCGTGTTCGGCCTGCCCTACGTGCCGCAATACCAGTGGGGCGGGCTGCCACTGACCCTGATCCTCGCCACGATCGGGCTGGCGGCGGCGTTCCCGCTGGCGGTGTTCGTGGCACTCGGCCGCCGCTCCACCGGGATGCCGGCGGTGCGGATGCTGTGCGTCGTCTATGTGGAACTGATCCGTGGCGTACCGCTGATCAGCCTGTTGTTCATGGCCACCACCATGTTCCCGCTGTTCATGCCGCCGGGCGCCGACATCGACAAGCTGCTGTGCGCCCAGGTGGCAATTATCCTGTTCGCCGCGGCCTATCTGGCCGAGGTGGTGCGTGCCGGCTTGCAGGCCCTGCCGCGCGGCCAGGCGGAGGCGGCCGATGCGCTCGGCCTGGGCTACTGGCGCAAGACCGGGCTGATCATCCTGCCGCAGGCGCTGCGGCTGGTGATCCCGCCGCTGGTCAACACCTTCATCGGATTCTTCAAGGATACCTCGCTGGTGCTGATCGTCGGCATCTTCGATCTGCTGAAGGCCGGCACCACCGCTGTGGCCGATCCGCCCTGGCAGGGCTACGGCAACGAGATCTATGTGCTGCTGGCGGTGATCTACTTTGCCTTCTGCTTTGCCATGTCGAAATACAGTCATGGGCTGGAGCGCGAGCTTGACCGCGCCCGCCGGCGCTGAAAGGAATTGGTCGCATGAGCACCAGCTTGAACCAGACCCGCCCGATCGCCGGCGACACCAATGCGCCGCCCGCCATCGTTCTCGATAAGGTCAACAAGTGGTACGGGCAGATGCACGTGCTGCGGGACGTCTCGCTGACGGTGGCGGAGAAGGAACGCGTCGTGGTCTGCGGACCGTCGGGGTCCGGCAAATCGACCATGATCCGCTGCATCAACCGGCTGGAGGTACACCAGGAAGGCCGCATCGTGGTCGATGGCACCGAACTGACCGACGACACCCGCGCGCTGGATCAGATCCGACGCGAGGTCGGGATGGTGTTCCAGTCGTTCAACCTGTTCCCGCATCTGACCGTGCTGGAGAACTGCACGCTGGCGCCGATCTGGGTGCGCAAGACGCCGAAAGCCGAGGCCGAGGAACTCGGCATGAGTTTCCTCCGCCGCGTGCGCATTCCCGAGCAGGCGAAGAAATACCCCGGTCAGCTTTCAGGCGGTCAGCAGCAGCGGGTGGCGATCGCCCGCGCGCTGTGCATGCGGCCGAAGATCATGCTGTTCGACGAGCCCACCTCCGCGCTGGATCCCGAGATGATCAAGGAGGTGCTGGATGTGATGATCGAGCTGGCGGAATCCGGCATGACCATGGTCTGCGTCACGCATGAGATGGGGTTCGCGCGGCAGGTGGCCGACCGGGTGATGTTCATGGACCGCGGCGAGATCGTCGAGAGCGGGCCGCCGTTGGCGATGTTCGAGAATCCGCAGACCGACCGGTTGAAGCTGTTCCTGTCGCAGATCCTGCGCGGGCATTGATCGCGGCGCAGGTCAGTCTTCCGGATGGACGGCCTCGAAATGACCCTGCGGGGGCCGATCGTGACCGCCAAGCACTTCTTTCTGATAGCGAGCCCTCTCCTCGGCTGTAATCGGCTCCTGGCGGCGTCCTGCCAGGTCCGCGGCAACCTCCAACGGCTCGGCGTGGTAGAAGATCGTCTGGGATTGTTGTTCGAGCTTCTCTAATTTTTTCCGGGCCTCCTCCGCGCACCGTCCGCCTTTGCCGAACACCTTGCGCAACGTATCTTTCACACGAAGCCAATATTCATCGCGGAACTCCGGCGACAGCGGCTGATCGGGACGGATGACCCTGTAGCGGCCCCCGAAGGCTTCTGTCCCATCTGGCCGTTCACCTGACACGCAAACCTCCTGCTGGAGCACGAGAGTTAAAAGGTAGGCGAAGCCTACGGCGTGTATCCAGGGGTCGCGAAGGCCCTGACCCGCCGCCGCCCTCGAGGTGTGGAAGCTTATCTGATCACAGTCTTGAATGACCAGGATCTGCGGCCAAAGCGTGACAGGGCCATAGACGATATCGAATGGCGGATTGTGCGGAGGCAGCCGCTGGTGGGGACGGAAGCCGTTGCGGCAGTCCGTGACCAAGTCCCAAAAATCCTGTATCGGCCTCGCAAAAGCCAGCGTATCCAATGAGGCGATCCAATCGCGATCCAACTCGAAGCGCAGCACCAACGCTTTTATCCCTGAAAGCGGATTGCGCACCCAGCGCGTGTTGGCCCACTGCTTTGCTTGATGCTCCGACGTGGTAACGTAGAATCCCTGGCCGAAATCGGTGTTGGGCCGGCAAAGCGCCATGTTGATCCGAAGCCCAAGAGCTGAGAGCCCGGAGGTACGATGGTTGAGCCGGCGATCGTGTCATCGGTGCCGTGATAAACAACCAGCGGCTTGATCGAGCCGGCTGGCAGGGTCCAATTCGGCATCCCAATCTCCGAGGCGGTAAGCCATCATGATATCGGTCCGATCACCACTGTCCAATTGCGTGAACCATCCGTGGTTCCCGCTGGCATTCAAGGCGAAAGGCTGTCGGGTCAGCGACGAGGTTCGCAGCCGGCGGACCGACCGGCTGAAGCTGTTTCTGTCGCAGATCTTACGCTGGCATTGAGCGCGGCGGGGCAAGACCGCAGCCGAGTCACCACTCCGGTATAGCCGAACGTGCCGCGCAAACCGGCCTTCCGGATGAACAGCTGCAGCCAGATTTTCTGCTTTTGTCCTTAGCTGTTCCGGATGCGCTCCTTCCGCCACGCCAGGAGACCGAGCAGGCCGCTGCCGAACAACCAAAGAGAGCCGGGCTCCGGAACCCCCATCGAGACCCCGTCGGATTGATAATCGATGACCGTGTTGGCTGCGTTTATGACGCCAGCGCCGTAACTGAGTGGCGTATCTAGGCCGGCCCCGTTGCTCCAGAGGTCCACGACATCGCCGTTGTTGAGAGTGAACAGCGCCCCATACACGTCCAGGAACCCCCCAGACAACAGGTAGTCCGCGCAGGTGATCGGAGAACCGCCAGGGTAAAACAGATTGTCGTATGAAATCGCGGTGTCGAAGGGTGGCGGATTGGTCACGAAAAGATAGCTCAGACTCACCGGAGCCGGCGCACCGACGGGGGGATTGACGGGGTTGATCGGCACCAATCCGGTGATCGCCGCGTGGGAGATACCATGTTCGAATCCGAAAAGGTCCCGGTGACGTTGGTGATCGTGTAGGCACCGATGGGATCACCGACCACCGTGTCCGGGGTAACACTGAGGAAGCCGGAGCCGCTGACGCCTGCCCCGCTGAACCCGAACTGAACCAGACTGGCCTGGGCCTGCGGCCCGAAGGCAAGCGCCGCGATGACCGCACCAGCAGCGAGAAGCGTATCTTTCATGTGCATTCGTCCCAAAGTTTTGTTTGGTCAACTGTTGACCTCGGCGAACATTCCGGCACATTAAACCCCGGCTGACAAGCCCCGGAGATGCGTTTTGCTCCGGACCGATGATTTTATCCGGGCTGCTGAGAGGACGCGCGAAGCGGAGCGCCCTGGGGGACCGGTGGGCTTCGCCCGCCGCCCTACGGCCGGTGCGCCACCCGCTCCACCAGGCGTTCCCGTTCGCGACGCAGCGCGGCGCCACGTGCACGCACGGTTTCCACAACCGCGGACGGCGCCGTCGCCGGCGTTCCGGCATAGAACGGCGGCTCCGGCGCATATTCCAGTTGCAACTGAATCGCCTCGGCCTCCGCCCGGCCGGCGATCAGGGCCGCGAGCGTCAGAGCGAAGTCGATCCCGGCGGTCACCCCGCCGCCCGACAGCACATTGCCGTCCTGCACCACCCGTCCGTGTTCCGGCACCGCACCCAGGATGCCCAGCAGATCATGTGATGCCCAGTGCGTCGTCGCCCGCTTGCCGCGCAACAATCCGGCCGCCGCCAACACCAGCGCCCCGGTGCAGACCGAGGTGACGAAGCGCGCCTGCTCCGCCTGGCGACGCAGGAACGACAGCGTCTCGGTGTCCTCCAGCAGCGGATTCACGCCGACCCCACCCGGCACGCACAGCACATCCAGCGGCGGGCAGTCGGCGAATGTCATGTCCGGATGCAGCCGCAGCCCGGTCGATGAGGTGATCGGGTCCAGCGTCTTCCACACCAGCCGGACCGTGGCGCCGGGGATCGAGGCGAATACCTCATAAGGACCGGTCAAATCGAGTTGCTGCACCTTTGGGAACACCAGCAGGCCGATATTCATGCGTGCCATCCTTGTTTGTTGGACAGGCAGAGCATAGTCGTGCAGGGTGTGGCGGATATGTCAAAGATCCCTCGAACCCCGCCAAAAAGCTGCCGAACTGTCCAGATACTGGCGTTCCCCTCGGTGCAGTTGCTGGACGTCAGCGGTCCGCTTCAGGTGTTCGCCTCGGCCAATGAACTGGCCTGCGCCGGCGTTCGAACCCCACCATATGCGCCGTGCGTGATCGCGCCGGGGCCGGCGCCGGTTTCATCGGCCGGACTGGCGCTGGGGGCGGCGCCCCTGCCGCCGGCCGCGGGCCCGGTGGATACGCTGATCATCGCCGGCGGCCCGGGGGTGCACGAGATTGCCAATGATCCGGTCTTGGTCCCGTGGCTGGGCGCGCACGCCCGGAACGCGCGCCGAGTTGCCTCGGTCTGCACCGGCGCCTTCCTGTTGGCGGCGACCGGCCTGTTGGACGGCCGGCGAGCGGTAACTCACTGGCGATGGTGCGCGGAACTTGCCCGCCGGTTTCCCGCTGTGAAGGTTGAAGCCGATCCGATCTTCATCGAGGACGGGGGGATCTGGACCTCGGCCGGAGTCACAGCGGGGATCGATCTCGCTCTGGCGCTGGTGGAGCAGGATCTCGGTCGATCGGCTGCGCTGGACGTTGCCCGCGAACTTGTCGTGTTTCTCAAGCGCCCTGGCGGGCAAGCCCAGTTCAGCGCGGCGCTGAACCTGCAGCGCGCCGAGCCGCGCTTCGACCGGCTGCACGACTGGATCGGCGGCAATCTGGACCACGACCTGTCGGCCGCGGCGCTGAGCGCCCGAGCGGCCATGAGCGAGCGCAGCTTCCTGCGGCACTACAAAAGCGCGACCGGCGCCACTCCGGCGCGCATGGTGGAACGGTTGCGGGTGGAAGCAGCACGCCAACTGCTCAGCGATACGGCGCTGTCGATCAAGCAGATCGCCGGCCGGTGCGGCTTCCGATCGGAAGAAACGATGCGGCGAAGCTTCATGCGCCTGTTATCAGTCAATCCTCAGACGTATCGGGAGCGTTTTCCGCCGCAAATGGCAGCGCTTCGGGATTCGTTTTCGGACCTTGAGCGAATGCCTGACGCGCTCAGGCCAGTTCCGTCCTGAGCGCGGCACGCAAGGCCTCGGCCGTGCGCGTCAGCTCGATATCGATCGTCACGGCACCTGGCGCCTCACGCAATCGGCGACCCAGCGACGCCAGCCCGTAATTCGCGCAAAGCCCCGCCATGGCGTGAATAGCCGCGGATGCGGCGGGCTTGTCCGCGGACGCCTCGCCGCGGCGAAGCTGCTCCAGGAGCTCCGACATCGCTGACAGGCATTCCTGAGCGAGCCGGGCCAGTGAAGCGGGCGGCACGGTTTGACGGAGTTCAGCCAGCCGGTCCTCATCCAGCACCGGCGTATCGGCTGTTGGCGGCGACAGCGCGACCGCCGCACCCGCGCACGACTGCCGCCACACGCATTGCGCAATAGCGTCTCGCAGCTCCGGCTGGCGCAAGCCTTTGGGCAGGACATCCTGCATACCGGCCGCGACGCATGCCGCGATCGCAGCTTCGGTTCGATCACCGGTCAGCCCGAGCATGGGGGTGGCATGGTTCGGTCCGTCCATGGCACGAACCAACCGCGCCAACTCGGCGCCTGCCATGTCGGGGAGATGCAGGTCCAGCAGCACGAGATCGTATGGCGCCTGCGCCAGTTCCCGTAACGCGGTGGCTCCGTCGCCCACACCGGCGACCATGTGCCCGTCGTGGCGGAGCAGCAGGGTGGTGACCAGTCGGCTGGATACCGAGTCCTCCACCAACAGGATACGGGTGCGCGGCAGCGGATGTGCGGCTGGCCGGCTTTCGGCGGGCTCCGGAAGCAGGGGAAGCGTCAGCCAGAATACATTGCCTCCGGACGGTGCCGCGCTGCAGCCGATCGCACCGCCCATCAGCATCATCAACTGACGGCAGATGGCGAGACCAAGACCGCTGCCCGGGTGCGTCTCAGGCCGATTGTCCGGAGCCTCGCTCCGTTTGCCGGAGACAGTCGGCGGCGTGCGCTCAGCCGGTTCGGAGTTCTCGTGCGGCGGCATGGATTTCCCGCCTTCGCGGGAATGATGGCAGGGGAAGTGGTAACGTTTGTTACGGAAAACTGGGTGAACGGTTCGAACAGACGCTCTCGCTGGCCTGGCGGAATTGGCGGCCCGGGATCGCTGACCGACAGCCGCAGTGTCCGGACAGCGCCGCCGGATTTCAAGGCTGGCATGCAGCACCACTTCGCCGGGGTCGGCGTATTGCACGGCGTTCGCCAGCAGGTTCACGATCACCTGCCGCAAGCGGCCGGAATCGGCGATCAGCACCTCCGGCGCGTCATCGGCGATCGCCAGACGAAGCCGCGAACCTCGCAGCTCCGCCCGCGGACGCAGCATCGTCAACGCGCTTTCCAGCAATGGGCGGAGCTGAAACCGGTTCGGACGCAGCGCGAGTTGGCCCGCTTCGATCTTCGACAGATCCAGGATGTCATCCACCAGGCCAAGCAACGCGTCGCCGGAGCGTTGCGCCGCGTCCAGCGCAGCGGATCGGGCAGCTTGCATGCCCGGCTCGGCGAGCAGGTCCAGGCTGTTCAGCAGGGCGTGCAGCGGCGTTCGGATCTCGTGGCTGACCATCGCGGCGAAGCGCATCTTGCTCGCGGTTGCCGCCTCGGCCTCGGCGCGGGCGTGGCGCAACGCATTCTCGGCCAGCTTGCGCGCGGTAATATCGGTGATGAGTGTAACGAAACCGCCGCCGGGTACCGCTTTCCGGTGCAGCTCGACGACCCGGCCGTCGGGTCGGACGCGCTCGAGGGTACCGAGCAGACCGCCCGACCGCAGCAGCCCCATCCGGCGGGCGACCTCTGCGTCAACATCGACATTGCCGAACTCACCCGCCTCGGCCTGGGCCCGCAAGAGCTGCTCCATCGGAAGGCCGGCGAGAGCCAGGTCGGCCGGTATCCCGGCAAGCTCGACGAACTGGTAGTTCCAGGTGACCACACGCAGCTCCGCATCGAGCATCATCACGCCGTCCGACATGCCAGCCAGGACCGCGGCGAGTTGGGCGGTATGCGCGTCGGCCCCGCTGCGCGCCGCTTGCAGGTCGGCATTGGCGGCGGCAAGCGCGGCGCCATCGCGCACCAGGCGTCGCTCGCGCCGGGCGGCCAGCTGTACTTCGAACAGCAAGGTGGCGGCGATCAACAGCACCAGCGCGGTGATACCGCCGGCAAACAGGATCACCGCTCGCACCGGCTTGGCCGCCCATCGCGATGCCTGGGCCCGATCGATGCCGACCGCCAAATCCAGGCCCTGCGATGCAATGCGGCAAAAGCCGTAGATCCGCTCGATCGCCTGCGGTATCACGCGACCGGTCCACACGCCTTCCGGCGTTGCCTGCATCGCGGCAAACAGTCCGGACTTCGCGATGGAGATGTCGGGCGGCGCGGCGACCGGCCCCAGGGTCACCCGCACCCGACCATCCGCCAACCCAACCACGCCGACCAGGCTGCCCGGCCCAAGATCGGCCAGATTGAAGCCGCCGGTCAGCACATCGATCGGTTCCATCAACCCGATCGTGCCGGCAAATCGTCCGTCCCGGTCGCGGAGTCCGCGCAGCAGGTTGAGCTGCCACTTGTCGGTGACCGGCCCGATAGCAGCGCGCCCGATATAGAGCCGATCGGTGTTGGAACCGGGGGCGCTGGCCTCCTGAAACGCCTCGGTTTGCGCGATGTCGCGGCCGACCATCGGGCCGAGGCTGGACTTCACGATAACCCCGCGCGCATCGGTGAAGAATAGGGCGGCCGTTCGAGGCAGCAGAGCGGCCCGCCGGCGCCATTCCACCACGCTGAATGCGGCCGGATCCTGCCGCCATTCCTCGGTGAGAATCCGCAGCGTCTGATCCTCCCCGGCAAGCTGCCGGCCCAATTCCTCGGCGAACAGCAGGGCGCGGCCTTGAGCCAAGGTTTCCGCGTGGCGGATAGCAATGGTCCGTTCGGAGCGGATGACACCAAGCGTGTCGAGCCAGACCAGCGCGAGCAGCGCCGCGGCGCCGGCCACGATCGCCAGCGAGCCGACGCGGAGCCCATATCCGTGCCGCCCGGTCACCGGCCAGCACGCGCGAGGCGGGGTGGGTGCATTCTGGATTGGCCCGCCGGTTCGGGTGTCGGCGCCGGGACGTCGCGCCCGGCGTTGTCATAACGAGACGCGTCGATGAAAGACAATCACCAGGTGCGGCGCTTGCCCCGGCCGCTGACCAATGCGAAGGTCCGGCGCGAATGTCGCGCCACATTTCAGGCCGGCGCAGACCGCGCTGGCGCCCGTTGCGTCATCACGAGGACAGAATGGCAAAGATCAAGGTGAAAACCCCGGTCGTCGAGCTGGACGGGGATGAGATGACCCGCATCATCTGGGGGTTCATCAAGGAGAAACTCATTCTGCCGTACCTGGATATCGACCTGAAATACTTCGATCTGGGCATCGAGTATCGCGACCAGACGGACGACCAGGTGACCGTCGATGCGGCGAAGGCCATCGCGCAGTACGGCGTTGGCGTGAAATGCGCCACGATCACGCCGGACGAGGCGCGGGTACATGAGTTCGGCCTGAAGCGGATGTACCGCAGCCCGAACGGCACCATCCGCAATATCCTGGATGGCACCATCTTTCGCGAGCCGATCATCTGCAAGAACGTGCCGCGGCTGGTGCCGCACTGGACCAGGCCGATCGTGATCGGACGACATGCTTACGGCGACATCTATCGCGCCGTCGAGATGAAAATCCCCGGTGCGGGCAAGGTGACGCTGACGTATCAGCCGGCTGGCGGCGGTCCGGCGCAGACGCTGGATGTGCATGACTTCAAGGATGCCGGCGTGGCCATGGCGATGCACAACACGCGCGAGTCGATCGAGGGATTCGCCCGCGCGTCGTTCAATTACGGGCTGCAGCGCGGCTGGCCGGTCTATCTATCGACCAAGAACACCATCCTGAAAGCCTATGACGGCTACTTCAAGGATTTGTTCCAGGAGATTTTCGACCGCGAGTTCAAGGCGGATTTCGACAAGCGGCATCTGACTTACGAGCACCGCCTGATCGACGACATGGTGGCGCAGGCGCTGAAATGGAACGGCGGCTACGTCTGGGCGTGCAAGAACTACGACGGCGACGTGCAGAGCGATACCGTGGCGCAGGGGTTCGGCTCGTTGGGGCTGATGACGTCCGTGCTGATGAGCCCGAATGGACGGACGGTGGAAAGCGAGGCCGCGCACGGCACGGTGACGCGGCATTATCGCCAGCATCAGAAGGGGCAGGAGACTTCCACCAACCCGATCGCCTCGATCTTCGCCTGGACACGCGGGCTGGCCTATCGCGGGCGGTTCGACGACACGCCCGACGTGACGCGATTTGCCGACACGCTGGAGCGGGTTTGCGTGGAAACGGTGGAATCCGGTTTCATGACCAAGGATTTGGCGGTGCTGATCGGGCCGGAGCAGAAATGGCTGAACACCCAGGCTTTCCTCGGCAAGATCGACGACAACCTGAAGACGGCGATGAAGTAGCCATAAGGGAAGCGCCATGAACGATCCGTCCGAGATTGCCGGTCTGCGCCGCTTTCCGTTGGCTCGGAGGGGGTTCGTGATGACCTCGCTGATCAGCGGCTTCACGTTGGCGACCACCACCGTGGAGGCGCAGGCGATCCACACCGACACGACGGGGCTGGTCGCCGGAGAGGTGCAAATCCCGGTTTCGGATGGGCATCTGCCCGGCTATGCGGCACGGCCATCCGCCGGCGATCAGCATGCGATCATCCTGGTGATCGAAGAGATTTTCGGGGTGAACGCGTATCTTCAGGACGTCTGTCGCCGTTTGCCAAGGCCGGCTATCTGGCGGTGGCACCGGAGATCTACGCACGGCTGGGCGATTTATCGAAGATGACGGACCAGGCCGTGGTGATGCGGGACGTGATCGGGAAGGCGCCGGACGCCCAGATCATGAGCGACCTCGATGCGACGGCGGCCTGGGCGGCGAACAGTCACGGCGACGCGACGCGGCTCGGGGTGAACGGGTTCTGCCGCGGCGGACGCGACGTGTGGCTGTACGCGGCGCACAATCCGCGGCTCAAGGCGGCGGTTTCCTGGTACGGCATCCTCGATGGACGGACCAGCGACATTCAACCTGTCAAAGCGATCGACGTGGCCGACAAGCTGCTGTGCCCGCTGCTGGGGCTTTATGGCGGGCAGGATGCGAGCAATCCGCTACCGCTGGTGCATGAGGCCGAAGCCCGGGCGAAACAGGCCGGCAAGACGGTGGAGATCATAATCTACCCGGACGCGCCGCATGGCTTCCATGCCGACTACCGGCCCAGCTATCGCGAGGCGGACGCCAAGGACGGCTGGCAGCGCGCGCTGGCGTGGTTCAGGCAGTACGGGGTCGCCTGATGCCCGATGACGAAGCGGGTGTCCGCCGCTGGTTCGAGACGCTTGCGGCGCATGTGCAGGCGGTGGATTTCGCCGGGGCGCGGCCGATCTTTGCGGCCGACATGGTTGCGTTCGGCACGTTTACCGATTTCATGACCGGGCGCGATGCCGCCGAGCAGGCGCAATGGCGGAATGTCTGGCCGCATATCGACGGCTTTCGCTGGCGGCCGGACATTCGCGTGATCGTCTCGCCGGATCGGTTGCAGGCGGTCGGAATGGGCGTGTTCGATTCCACCGGCTACCGTCAGGACGGTTCGTCGTACGATCGCCCCGGGCGCGCCACGGTGGTATTCGTGCGGGACGGGACTGGCGCTCCGTGGGTTGCACAGCACACCCACATGTCGCTGTTCCGCGACGTGCCGACCCAGTCGTTCAAGGGCAAGGTAGAGCGGCGGTAGAGCCGGGCCAGTGTCGTTTTCCCTGTGGCGGACCTTCAGGTCGAAACCCCGTCTTCCAGGATTTCTCAAGCCGGCTCTCAGGAACCTCCGAATCATTTCGACAACCCCAGCCGTTCCTGCGATCAGCCCTCGGCCGGCGGGGTCGTGAAGAACCAGGGATGGCCGCCGAGGTCACGTGCGGTGTAGGTGCGGCCATACGGCTCGTCACGCGGCGGATGGACGATCTCGGCGTCCGCATCCCGCGCGCGTGCGTGGTGCGCGTCCACATCGGCGAGATAGACGAAGATGCCCTGCGTCGCCGTCTGAGCACGGTTGGCACTCACCATGCGCCATTCTGTGCTGCCCTGCCCCATCATGATCCGCTGGCCATCGAGCGTCATTTGCGCGTGCATCCCACCATTCTTCGCGTGCCGCAGTTCTTCGATGAAACCGAAGGCACGTGCCAGCCAATCGAGCGCGGCGGGCACATCGTCATAGAAGAGATAAGGGATGATCTGGGTGCTGACAGTTGTCTGGGGGGTATCCATTCTCTCCTCCTCTGGAACACGAGTGGCCGGGTCTTTGGAGATGTGCCGGAGCACGCCCACGCCACAACAACGAGACCCCACCGGGGTTTCGCCAATATCTCGTTGAACGCGATGTCGGTCCATCCACCCTGCCGATGCGGGCGCCACCCGGCCTGCGTCGGAGTCCGGCGATTTGATCCGGCATCGCCGCCGACTGATACTGCACAGCATGACGCAGCCGGATCGGCCCGCCGCAACCGCCCCTTCGCTTGAACGCATCCTGATCACGCGGGAGGGCCTTGACGACGGCTCGCTGCTCGCCCGTGTGCGAGCCAACCTGCTGCCGGGAATGACCGTGCGCAGCGATGCCGAGATCGAGGCGTCGCTGGATTCGATGCTGGCAAGCCAGGAAGCCGGCCAGGATTTGTGGCTGTTCGCCTACGGGTCGCTGATGTGGAACCCGGCGATTCGCACCGCCGGGTATCGCACCGCCCTGCTGCGCGGCTGGCACCGGCGGTTCTGCCTGTGGCTGGTCATGGGCCGTGGCTCGCCCGAGCATCCGGGATTGATGCTGGCGCTGGCCCGCGGCGGCGCCTGTTACGGCGTGGCCTGGCGGATCGCCGCGGAGCAGGCCCGTCACGAACTGCTGCTGGTCTGGCGGCGCGAGATGTTCGGCCGCGCCTATCAGGCACGCTGGGTGCGGCTGACCACCGCGGACGGACCCATTCGCGCCATCACGTTCGTCGCCAACCCGAAACACGAGCGCTACGACCTTGCGCTGACCGACGAAGCGACAGCGGCGCGGCTCGCCACGGCCGGCGGCGCGCTCGGCACCGGCGCTGAGTATTTGCGGGAAACGATCGGACATATGCGAGCGCTCGGGCTGCGCGACCGCGGGCTCGAGCGCATCGAGGCGCTGGTCGAACAGCGCCAGACAGCCGAAAACGCGGCCGAAAGCCCGGCCGGAAACAAGGACACGGTATGCATTTCGACCTGAGGCTCTGGCGGCTCACGCGCGGGCTGCGATGGCGGATCGCCGCGGCGGTGCTGCTGGGATTGCTGGCGCTGGCGGTTGGCATCGCCCGTTTCGCTTTCCTCGGCGGTTTTCTGGCCGGTGTGTTCCGCGGCGCCCCGGCGACTGCGCTGATCTGGCCGCTGGCCGCGGCCGCCGCGGCGATCCTGCTGCGCGCCTGGCTGGACGATTTGCGCACCATGATCGCACACCGCACGGCAACCCGTGTGCAGGAGGTGCTGCGCGGACGGCTGTACGACAAGATCGTCGCACTCGGTCCGGCCTGGTTCGGCGCCGAGCGCACCGGCGGCGTGATGCTGTCGATGGTCGATGGTGTCGAGCAGTTGCAGACCTTCTTCGGCCAGTACCTGCCGCAGGTCGCCATCGCCGCCTTCGCTCCGGTGGCGATCTTCGTCTTCATCGCGTTCTGGGACCTGCCAGTCGCCTGCGTGATGCTGGCCGCCGCCCTGTTCACACTGGTACTGCCAGCGGTCACGCATAACCGCACCGGCACGGCCTCAGCCGAGCGACAGCGGGCGATGAAGGCGTTCGGGGAAGAATTCCTGGACGCGGTGCAGGGATTGCCCACGTTGAAGGCGTTCGGCCAGAGCGGGGCCTACGGGCGGATGCTCGGCGCCCGCGCGCGGGCGCTGTCGGACAGCACGCTCTGGGTGCTTTCGCTCAGCGTGGTCACGCGCGGCATCACGGACCTCGGCTGTGCGCTCGGCGCCGCCGCCGCATTGGCCCTGGGCGCCTGGCGCGTGCAGCACGGCGACATGAGCATGACCGCGCTGCTGATCGTGCTGATGGCCGGCACCGAGATTTTCCGCCCGCTGCGCGATCTGCGCACCGTGCTGCACCAGGGGATGAACGGACAATCGGCCGCTGCCGGCATCAACGCGCTGCTGGAAGCCCCGATCACCGCCCCACGTCCACCTGGCGTGCTGGCGAACGAGGTGTCCGTTTCACCCCTTCCGGAAGCGGGCGAGGTGGATGACCCCAGCATCGCCTTCGACTCCGTCACCTTCGCCTATCCCGGTGGTCGAGCGCCGGCGCATCAGGCCCTGACCTTCGCCATCGCCGCCGGCGAGCGCGTCGGCATCGTCGGGCCGAGCGGGTCGGGCAAATCCTCCATCGTGCGGCTGCTGCTGCGTCTGTATGACCCGCAATCCGGCGCGGTGCGCATCGGCGGGCGGGATTTGCGCGCGCTCGATCCGGACGCCATCCGGCGCCTGATCGCGGTCGTCGCACAAGATACCTATCTGTTCCACGGCACGGTCGAGGAAAACCTGCGACTCGGCCGGCCCGACGCAACCGAAGCCGAACTGGTCGCCGCCGCCGCCGCCGCCAACGCCCACGAGTTCATCACCGCACTGCCGGACGGTTATCACACCATGATCGGTGAGCGCGGCACGCGCCTGTCAGGCGGACAGCGACAGCGCATCGCCATCGCCCGCGCCCTGTTGCGGGATTCCCCGATCCTGGTGCTGGATGAGGCGCTGTCCTCGGTCGATGCCGAGAACGAAGCGGTGATCCGGGCGGCGCTCGATCGGCTGATGACCGGGCGCACCACGCTGATCCTGGCGCATCGCCTGTCCAGCGTGATCGACGCCGACCGCATCCTGGTGCTGGAGGACGGACACGTCGCGGAAAGCGGCACGCACGCCGCGCTAATGGCGCGCCACGGCCCGTACCGGCGGCTGATGGGGCCGCAGGTTTCCGAGCGCCGTGAGGCTGCCGACGAACTGCCGGACCTGGCGCGAGCCGACCCCGCCGCGCCTGACGAAAGCCAGCCGATCGTCCGCGCGCTGGCCGACGACGCTGCCGAAATCGGCTGGCCGGATACCATCCGCACGCTGCTCGGGTTCATCCGGCCGTGGCGCGGCGCGCTGACGATCACCGTCCTGTGCGGCATCGGACGCGTCGCGACCTTCATCGGCGTGAGCGTCCTGGGTGCCCTGGTGATCGGCGCGGTGAGGGCCGGGCGGCCGACCGAGGCACTGGTGATCGGCCTGCTGGCCGCGGCGCCGGCAACCGGTCTGCTGCACTGGCTGGAATCCTGGCTCGCGCACTACATGGCGTACCAGTTGCTCGCTGATTTGCGGATCCGGTTTTTCGCCAAGCTCGACGCGCTGGCGCCCGCTTATCTGTTGAAGCGCCGGTCCGGCGATCTCGTTGCACTGGCCACCCAGGATGTCGAGACCGTCGAATATTTCTATGCGCACACGGTGGCCCCGGCCTTCGTTGCGGTGCTGGTGCCTACCGCCGTGCTGGCGACGCTGGCAGCAGTCGCATGGCCGCTGGCGATCGCCCTGTTGCCGTTCCTGGCCTATGCCGGTGCCTCGCCGCTGCGCGGGCGCCGGCGCATCGATCGCCTGGCCTCGGCGGCGCGCGGGGCACTTGGTGAATTGGGCGCCCATGCCACCGAGACGATCCAGGGCTTGGCCGAACTGACCGCGTTCGACGCCACGATACGGCGCCGCACCGGCTTCATGGACCTGGCGCGGCGCACTCAGGAGATGCGGCTGGCGTTGATGGGCGACCTGACGCGACAGACCGCCGGGCTGGAGGTGGCAACGGGTCTCGGCGGTCTTGCGGTGGCCGCGATCGGGGCGCCGCTGGTCGTGCATGGCTGGATCGGCCCGGCAATGCTGCCGCTGCTGATTTTGATTTCAATTGCCGCCTTCCTGCCGGTTTCGGAAATCGCCCAGGTGGGGCGCCAGCTTGCCGACACCATCGCCTCGACCCGCCGGCTGCACGTGGTCGAGTCCGAGCCGGTGCTGATCACCGATGGCGCGCTGACGCCGCCGCTGCAGCCGGGCGGATCCAGTGTCGGCTTCGCCTCGGTACGGTTCACCTATCCCGGACGTCAGCGGGCGGCGCTGGATCACGTGACGTTCGATGTTGCCGGAGGATCGACGGTTGCGCTGGTGGGACCTTCGGGGGCCGGCAAGACGACGATCGCCAACCTGCTGCTGCGGTTCTGGGACCCGGAGTCCGGTTCCATCCGCATCGACCGGCATGATCTGCGCGACCTGACGCTGGACGGGCTGCGCGGCCGGATCGCTTTGGTGGCGCAGGATACTTACCTGTTCAACGATACGCTGGAGGCAAACGTCCGGCTGGCCCGCCCGGATGCCTCGCCGGACGATGTCGGGCGGGCGTTGCGCCGGGCGGCGCTGGCCGACTTCGTTGCCGGACTGCCGGAGGGGCTGGCGACGCGCGTAGGCGAACGGGGCGTGCAGCTTTCCGGCGGTCAGCGCCAGCGCATCGCGATCGCCCGGGCGTTCCTGAAGGACGCGCCGATCCTGGTGCTGGACGAGGCGACCTCGCATCTGGACACGATCAGCGAGCAGGCAGTGCGGGCGGCGCTGGATACGTTGATGACAGACCGCACGACGATCGTGGTGGCGCACCGGCTTTCGACGATCCGGCACGCCGATCTGATCGTCGTGCTGGACGCCGGACGGGTGATCGAGGCGGGCAGCCACGCCGAGCTGGTTGCCCGGCGTGGCGCTTATGCACGGCTGGTGGAACGGCAGATGGCCGGGCGTGGCGTTGCGGGCGTGAGGCGGCGGGATCAGGCGGCCGGCCGGCGCCTGCGAATCAGCGCCAGACCGAGCAGCCCCGACCCGAGTACCAGCAGCGGCGCCGGCTCGGGCACCCTGGTCAGGAAGCCGATCGTGTTGCCGTTTGCGGCAGTATAGAAGCCGACGACCTGGCCCTTGTCGTTGATGCCGTTGGCGGTCGTCGCGGTGGCGCCGGGCGGGTTGAGCGTCGTGAAGACGCCGTTCGTTGTCGAAGAAGCCGAACATCTCGCCATTCAGGATATAGTCACCGACGATCTCACCCAGATCGTTGATCCCGAGCGCCTGGGTGGACGCCGATCCGGGGAACTGGAAGGAAGAGATCATACCTCCCTTGTCCTCGAACGCCGAGAAATCGCCGGCCGCGTCGTATTGATAGAAACCGACGACGGTCCCCGCGTTGTTCACACCGGTGGCCTGGCTGTTGAAGTTCGCCGGCAGCAGGGCGTTGATATTCGTGTAGGTGGCCGCCGGCCAATCGAGAATGCCTGCTGTCCCGGTCGCGCCGGTGACGTCAGTAAACGACGAATAGCCGGCGATTTCGGTGCCGCGTGGTTGATGCCGAGCAACTGGTTGAACACCGATCCCGTTTGATCGACCGTTGTGGAAAGCTCCGCCGAACGGTTTGAAGAACCCGTGGTTGACGCCCGCGGAATCGACGTAGAAGCCAACCGTGTCGCCGGCGCTGTCGATGCCGATCACCTGGGTTCCGCCGGTCGCGCCAGGGAAGTTCTCGCGGGAGAAGTTCGCCGATCCGTATGGCGGAGGCAGCACGAAGCCATTGAAGATGCTGGCGTTGCCGTAACCCGCGATAACGCCGGAATCATTGATCCCCAGCGCCTGGGTGAAGGTCGGGTTCAGCGGGTCGATGATGTTGAGGTAGGCGGCGTGGGCGGACCCGGCGGCGGCGGACAGCAATGCAGCCGCACCAAGGGCAGATCGGATGTGGTTCATGTCGTTGCGTCTCCTTGCAGTGATCGGAAGCGGGTTCGGGGAACGTCGCTCCGGTCGCGAAACGCGGGTATGATTTGACTCACACCAAGCGCCCGGGCCTCTGACGCTTGGATCGTCACTCCCCGCGACCCTCAGTCGTCATTCCCGCGACCCTCACGGGTCATTCCCGCGAAAGCGGGAACCCAGGCGTACGGCTCCGATGTTGCCGGCGAGCCTGGGTTCCCGCTTTCGCGGGAATGCCGATGGAAGGGTCATGTCGTTTCGTCGCCTGATATTACACCAGAACGGTTTCGGGAGTACTCTGGTCTGCTCGGGCCGTTACCTTCCCGTCTGCGCGGGGAACGACGATCGAGACGACTGGCATGGTTCCAAAGCTTCGGCAACGTGGCCGGGACGCACGATAAGTGCCTGCGATTGCGCCGGAGTCGAGTGAAGATTACCGGCAGGCAATCACTGTATCGTGACGATCGCTTGCCGAACGCCACGATTTCGTCTCAAATCATGCGACACGGCATCGGCGGCGAATATCACCGATCAGCCGCCCCGGCTAATGCGATGATAACCGCGCGCGTAGTAGATCAGCCCTTCATGCACGGAGCCCAATTGCACCGCCTCGACGATGCAGAAGAATACGTCGTGGGTGCCGACCTCCACCGCCTTGTCGATCCGGCAATCGAACGCCACCGCCGCGTCCTGCAAAACGGGAGCGCCCGTCGCCAATGTGTACCAATATCCGGAATCGAACCGGGCGTCCATCGAATGACTGGTCAGCCCGGCAAACACCGGCGACATGTCCTCCTGTCCACCGGTCAACGTATTGACGCAAACGACACCGTTTGCCTTCAACGCGGCGTACGAATCGTTGCTGCGGTTGGCGCAGATCAGCAGGGTCGGCGGCGTGTCGGTCACGCTGCACACCGCCGAGGCGGTGAACCCGGCGCGCCCGCCCGGCCCGGCGGTCGTGATCACGTTCACCGCCGCGCCGAGCCGCGCCATGGCCTCCCGATAGTCGTCCCTGCTGACCGGCACCGCGGTCTCCATCGGCCGGAGCAGGCCAGTATGGCCCGATCCTACCGTCCGTAAACCGCCCGCGCGTTGTCGCGGAAGAACTGGCACCGCTCGGTGTCGGAGACCGGCAGCGGCAGCGCCTGGTCGGGATTGTCGAAATCCCAGTGCGGGTAATCGGAGGCATACAGCAGCCGATCCCAGCCGACCCAGCGGATCAGGTCCAGCACGTGCTCGCGCGGCTGCGGTTCTTCCATCGGCTGCGTGGTCAGCCAGACCTGGGTTCGGATGTAGTCGGACGGCAGGCGTTTGGCCTCGGGCGTTTCGTCGCGCATCCGCCGCCACAGTTTGTCGAGCCGCCAGCACAGCGCCGGCAGCCAGCCGAAACCGCCTTCGATCATGACGAATTTCAGGCCGGGGAGGCGTTGGAACAGGCCGTCCAGCACCATGCTGGCAAGATGCGCCTGGAAGGCCTGGGCGTGCGCCAGCATGTCTTCCAGGTAGAAGCTCGGCCAGCCGCTACCGGTCGCCGGATGACCGGCGAAACCGAAGGCGTGCATGGCGACGGGGATGTTTGCCGCCGCGGCGGCCTCGAAGATCGGGCGGTAGCGGCGGGCGCCGAGTGGCTCGGCGGTGCGGCTCATGAGCAGGACGTGGCCGAAGCCATCGATCGCCGCACAGCGTTCAATCTCCGCGGCGGCGGCCGGCGGGTCCTCGTAGTTCACCACGATCGACGCGCGCAGCCGCGGTTCCGGGCGCACCAGATGCTCGATCTGCCAGTCGTTCATCGCCCGGCTGACCGCGTTGCCGAGATCGGCGTTCATGAAGTTCTGGCTCGGCTGCGGTGGGTTGATCAGGCCGAGTTCGACGTTGAACGCGTCCAGGTGCTGGGCGCGGGTGAAGTCGAGATTGCTGCCGGGCGGCGATCCGTCCGGCGGCCAGGCATCGCGGCGGGCGGCCATGGGGGCGGATTTCGGGAAGGCCGGCGCGCCGTCGGCATAGCCGGTGCGGTGCGCCATCCCGTAGGTCTCGATGTGCTGCCGCCAGCGCGCCGGCAGGTACGGATAAAGGTCGCGCATGGAACGCGGCCCGAGATGCAGGTCGCAATCGGCGATCGCCACCCGGCTGGCGGTTGCTGGGATTGCGGCCCGCAGGTCGCGCAGTTCGACATTCATCGCGCGGGGCTCCGTTCAGCGGAAGTGGTACACGGCCATCGCGTTATCCCGCAGGATCATGCGTTCCTCCTGCTCGGAGAACCGGATGCGGAACGCCTGCCTGGGATCGTCGTAGTCCCAGTGCGGGTAGTCGCTGGAATAGACGATGCGGTCCCAGCCGATCCAGTCGAACACCTGGCGCAGGTCTTCGGGATTTTCGGGTTCTTCGACCGGCTGCGTGGCGAACCAGATGTTGCTGCGCAGGTATTCGGACGGCAGGCGCTTCAGCGGCGCTTCGTCGCGCATCTTCTTCCAGTGATTGTCGAGCCGCCACGCCAAATTCGGTCCCCAGGCGAAACCGCCCTCGATCAACACGACCTTCAGTCCGGGGAATGCCTCGAACACGCCTTCCAGGATCAGGCTGGCGGCCTGGTTCTGCATCGAGTGGACCAGCATGTGGTGGTCCTCGATGTAGAATTGCGGCCAGCCGCCGGCCGACGGCGCGCTGCTTTGGGTGCCGCCGATATGCAGGCCGATCGACAGGTTGTTGGCCTGGGCGGCGGCGAAGATCGGCCAATAGCGCTTGCGCCCGAGCGGCTCGGTGGTCTTGGAGCCAAGCTGGATCTGCGCGAAAGCGGGATCGCCGGCACGGAGCTCGATCTCCTTGATGGAGCCTTCCGGGTCGTCCTGCGGCACCAGGATGGAGGCGCGCAACCGCGGCTCCGGCACGTAGAAGGTCTGCTTCTGCCATTCGTTCATGGCGGTGCAGAAAGCCGCCGCGGCATCATGGTTGCGGGCGATATTGGCGTTCAGCAGCGGTTCCAGCACGCCGAACGCGATGTTGTTGGCATCCAGGTGCTGCTCGCGCATGAACGCCACGTCGGAGCCCGGCAGCCCGCCGCCCGGCGGCCAGGCGTCGCGCCGACAGGTGTTCGGCGAGAAGCGCGGATAGGTACCGCGCGCCGCATACGGGCCGCAGACGAACTTGTCGTATTCGGACAGGTATTTCCGCCAGCGCGCCGACAGATACGGATCGAGGTCGCGCGGCGTCTTCATGTAAGGATGGATGTCGGTGTCGATGATACCGATGCGCGCATCTGCGTCGGGCCGGCGGTCCAGGACGTCCGCGGTCATACTCACTGCACGGTCTCCTTGAGACGGGGATAGGTAGCAAGCGGGTTGTCGTGCCGCATCTTGCGGATCAGTCCCGGGTTGAGCCCGGGCGGCAGCGGGTCGTCGCCCTCGAACTGCCAGTGCGGATAGTCGGTGGCGAACAGCAGCATCTCGTCCGAACCGATCTGATTGATGATGCGGTCAAGTGATTTGGGGTCCGGCGGCGCGTCGATCGGCTGCGCGGTCAGGCGTATCTGGCGGCGGATGGTGTCGGCCGGGGATTCCTTTACCCAGGGCACTTCGGCGCGCACGCCGCGCCAGGTCTTGATGGCGCGCCAGATGAAGCCGGGCATCCAGGTGACGCCGGATTCGATCAGCACCACGCGCAAGGACGGGAATTTCACGAAGATGCCGTTGGAGATCAGGCTGAGAAGCTGATCCTCAAACGTTTGCTGGTGGGCGACGTAGTCGTGCAGGAAGTGGCTCGGCCAGCCGGTGGAGGTCGGCGTGTAGCGATACATGCTGCCGGCGTGCAGGCCGATCGGCAGGTTATGGCGGACCGCCGCTTCGTAGATCGGCCAGTAATAGCTGCGTCCCAGCATCATCTCGCACGCCACCGGCATCAGCACCTGCACGAAACGCTTGTCGGGCGCCTTGCGTTCGATTTCTTCGGCGGCGAGCAACGGGGCCTGCGCCGGCACCACGATGGAGGCGCGCAGGCGGGGTTCCTTGTCCAGCCAGTGTTCGGCGATCCAGTCGTTCACCGCCGAGCAGATCGCCGCGCCCATGGATTCGCTGACGGCGATCTGGCCGCCATAGATCGTGTTGCAGATGGCGACGCCAAGATTGAACGGATCGAGCGCCTGCGTGCGCATCGCGTCCAGGCTGGTGCCGGGCTTTCCTTTCGCCGGCCGCCAGTCGGCGCGGCAGGTGATCGGCGCACCTGGCGGGTAGCTTTGCAGGTCCAGCCCGTCGATCCCGCGGGCGACAAAGGATTCCTGCCAGAATTCATCCATGTAGGGCAGCAGGGTCTTCACGTCGGGCACCGATGGATGGATATCGCAATCGATCACGCTGCTGCCGGCGAGGTCGTTCATCGTGGTGTCTCCATGCGAACGAAGGTAGAATTACGGCGGGGGAAGGTCAAACTTTACGGCTCGCGCAAAGCACGCAACTTCATCAGGCTCACGTCCCACACCCTCTTTTCGAGTGCGTATTACAAATCGGCCGTGCTCGCCGGTGACCGCAATCAGGGAATTGAAATCCGTGTCGAGCGTAACGCGAATGCGCGCCTCGGCCCGTTGCACGCCTTCGGCACCGCATTCGCTGGCGGCCGCGCCATTCGGCTCAGGTGGCGATGGCCTCCAAGGTCTGGCCCGGCTCAATCTTCGGTAACAGCAAGGCTGTCCATTGCCCGAACCCCAGGACCACGGCGATGATAAACCAGGTGATCGCCGGCGTGGTGACGCTGATCAGGATCGTCCACAGCGCCGTGCCGATGATCAGGCCCAGCGTGAACATCGCGCCGAGCCAGCCGACCGCCGTGCCGCGCACCCGCGTCGGAAAGCATTCCGCCCAATAGGCATAGCCTGCCCCGGACCACGTGCCGTTGGTCGCCTGGTAGATCAGGAAGTACACGATCGCGACGGATAGGTTGGTGTGCATGAACATGAACAGCAGATTCAGGGGGCCGGTGATGATGCCGGTCCAGACCAGCACCTCCCGCCGGCCCCAACGTTCGCCGAGCAGGCCGCCGATGATATAGAAGAAGAAACCGATCCCGCCGCAGATCAGCAGCAGCCGCCCGGCCTGGTCGCCGGTCCAACCCCGATAGTGCGTCAGCCAGTAGGCGATATAGACGTTGGTCGCCACCCAGGAGGTTGAATAGAACAGCCACACCACGGTCAGCAGCCAGACCCGCCGCCGGACGACGCCGGCGCTGGCAAAGAGCTGCCTCAGGGTGACCTTGGTTGCCTCCGCGACATTGACCTTGTAGCGCGCGAGCAGATGATCGACGCCCGCCTGATCCCCGGCGGCGGCCGCCGCCCGGATCGCACGGAGGTGCAGAAACCGGTCGGATTCCTTCACCCAATAGCGGCCGACGATCACGCAGATGATGGGGATCACGCCGAACACGAAAACCATGCGCCAGCCGAAGCTGTTGAACAGCAGATAGACGCCGGAGGCCAGGAACACACCGACCGGCCAGCCGCCCTGCACGATCGAGTAGAGCAGGCCGCGCCGCGCCGAGGGTACCTGCTCATTCACCAGCGTGATCGAGATCGCAAGTTCCGAATTGGCGAATCCGGAAGCCAGTGCACGCACCACGGCCAACTGCCAGTAGTTCTGTACGAAATATGTCAGCCCGGTGAACACCGCCGCCGCGGTCAGGCAGAACATCCACATCCATTTACGGCCGAGCTGGTCCATTCCGTAGCCGGCCAGGAAGGTGATGATGAACATCGCCGCGTAAATGACGAAGCCGAGCAACCCGATGGCTCCCGGTGCGAGGTGCAGGCTTTTGGCAATGTCCGAAAACGTCAATACCAGCAGGTTGAAATCATAGGAGGCAAGCGACCAGCCGGCGAGTGCGACGCAGACAAGATAGGTTGTGTAGTGCCGTTCGACGAACGGCGGGACCGGCCGGCCGACAATTGCGCGTTGGTTGCCCTCCTGCTCCCTCGCAGACACGAACCTGCCTCCGGTTGCTTCGGTTCGGATGCTGCCCGACCGGCGGCCGAGGCGCGAGAACAGGAGGCTTGTCGGATCGATCACATTGTCCGGAGCCGGCACCGCCGGCACCGGCGCGGCAAAACGCTGATTGCAATTGTCTGAAGTGCTTCGCAGAGAGATCGGAAGCGACAGCCAATCAGGGCCTAACGATCGGCAGCCGTCGAACGCGAATCGATCGGTCCGTGACCGTTACCATCGCACCGCCATCGAGCGCGTCCTCGATCCCTGGCCAAATGCTCTGCAGCAACGATGGTGACGCAGATGCGCGCGTCCGCCCGCCCTCGTCGCAGGATGTCGACATCGTCAGCGCCGCTCATGCCGATTTCGGACACATGGATCACATCCCCGCCAGCCTGTGCAAGCAAAGCGGTAGTCGAGCGCGGCAAACCCTGATCCAGCAACAGGCGTTTCACGCAGCTTCGAACGGTTGCACGCTTTCGCCCAAATTCCGCGCAGCGAATTCGAGCGCCTGGCGGATATCCTACCCCGGGCCAGCGGCGGAAACAACGCTGGATGTCAAGCCGCCCATCCCGATCACCGTCGGCAGGAAGTCGTTCGGTCGCAACCATGGTGTCACATGACGGCAATAGGGTCGTTACGCCAAGTACCCACGGACGTCGAGCATCGGATTGCCGAGCTTTCTACCCCTTCAGCCCGGCCAGCCGGAAACTGCGTTGCCACTGGGTGGCGCAATCGTCCAGCGCCTTCTTGGCCGTTGTCTGCCCCAGCAGCACCTGAGAGATGGCGGTCCGCAGCGGCAGTTGCACCGTGCTCCAGGCCGGATCGCGATGATCCAGCACCGCCGTCTTCAGGGCCTCGCCCGCCACCGGCGCCCACGGATGCTTCTGCAGCACCGTCGGATCCTCCAACACTGAAACCCGCGGTGGTGCGTTGCCCAGGTCGATCGATCGTTTCATCCACTGTTTGGATGTCGCCGTCTGCACGAATTCAAACGCCCAATCGGTGTTCTTGGTCGCTTCCGGCACCCCGAGCATCCAGCCGGCCAGATAGCTGCGGGTCTGGCTGAGCGAGTCCTTGCCAGGCATCAGCGACCACGCCCAGTCCCCGCCCGTCTTGGACTGCTTCGGATCGTTCATCGCTTCGCCGTACGGCGCCAGCGTCACGGTCATTGCGAACTGGTCGTTCTGGCCGCCGGCAATGATGCCGTCGAACTCCCAGGTCAGCGAATCCGGGTTCATGACCTTGTACTTCGTCATCAGGTCGCCATAGAACTGGAGCGCTTCGACCCCGGCCGGCTGGTTGACGAAAATCTCGCCCGTCTTGGCGTCGTAGTAGCGCCCCCCGGCGGAGCGCAGGAACGGGGTGAAGCTGCCCAGCATGGCCGGCCCTTGCCGTCCCATGACCCCGAACCCGTAGCGATGCGGCAGCCCCTGTTTGGTGGTTGCCTCGGCCGCGGCCAGAAATTCGGCGAAGTTGCTCGGCGCCTTGGTGATGCCGGCCTGTTCCAGCAGCTTCGGCTGACGAAACAGAACGCCCGTCGTGATCCGGTACGGAATGCCGGACAGCTTGCCCTCGTAGGTGGCCATCCCCTGCACGGCCGGCAGGAAATCGGCCCAATCGAAATCCGGATGGCGCGACGCCGACGCCGCCAACAGCTTGGCATGATCCTTCATGTGCCGCGACACCCAGCCGGCCATGCTGGCATCCCATTGCACGACGTCGATGCCGCCCGAACCCGAGCTGAGCTCGGCCTTCAGGCGCGCGACGAGTGCGTCGATCGGCAGCAGCGTGAAATCGATCTTGATGCCGGTTTCTTTCTCGAACGCCGGCGCGACTTCCTGCACCAGGCAGCGGTGCCAGGGGCCGTTGTCCCCGACATAGACAAGCTTCGCCGGCTTGGCCTGGGCGCGCGTCGGCTGTGCGCGGGCGGTGGCGGCCAGCACCACACCGGAGGCCAGTGACCCCTTCACAATGTCCCGGCGGCCGAGTCCGCCTGCATGTCTGCGCATCGTCACCATTCCCTCCATCTGTTCATCCCTTGACCGCCCCCGACGACAGCCCGGCCACAAGATGCCGTTGCGCGACGAACGAGAACAGGATCACCGGTAACACAACGAGCACGCCCGAGGCGGTCATCGCGCCCCAGTCCACCCCGACATCGCCGGAATAGCTGGCCATCAGCACCGGCAGCGTCCGGGTTGCATCGGTCGTCAGCACCGCAGCGAAGATGAAATCGTTCCACGCCAGCAGCAGGCACAGAATGGTGGCTGCCACCAATCCTGGGCGAACCAGCGGAAGCACCACGGAGCGGAAGGCGACGAACCGACTTGCCCCATCGACCCAGGCACTTTCCTCGAGCTCGCGCGGCAGGTCCTCAAAGAAGCCGCGCATGATCCAGACCACCAGCGGCAGGCTGAACGTGGTGTCGGCAAGCACCACGCTCAGTCGTGTCTGGATGATGCCGAGTTTGCTGAACAGCACGTACATCGGCACCAGCACCGCGATCGGCGGCAGCATGCGCATGACCAGAAGCGAGAAGAACAGCCAGTTCCGGCCGGCGAAGCGGAATCGGGCGAATGCGTAAGCGGCCGGCACCCCCACGCACAGCGACAACAGCACTGCCCAACCGGAAATCAGCAGACTGTTCACGAAAGCCGTCTGGAAGTCGCCGGTACCAAGGACAGCGACATAGTTCTCCAGCGTCGGCTTCCAGAAGAACAGCGGCGGATCGGCGAAGGTCTGGATGCGGGTCTTGAACGACAGGCCGACGATCCACAGCAACGGGAACAGGAAGAACACCAGCAGCGCACACAGCGCCACATACACCGCTGCGGCGAATCGCCACCGTGCGCGCCGGCCGGCGGACCGATACCGGGCCATCAATAGGCGTCCCGCTGCCGGATCATCGCGATGAACGCACCGCAGACCACCAGCGCGATCGCCAGCATCACCCAGGACGCCGCGGCACCCAGGCTGAGGTCGAACTGCACGAACGAGGCCTGATAGGTGTACACCGACAGCAGCATGGTCGCATTCGCCGGGCCACCGCCGGTCATCACATAGACGTTGTCGAAGGCGCGAAACTCAAAGATCGTGCGCAGCAGCAGTGCAACCAGAAGATACGGCCGCAGCAGCGGAAGCGTGACATGCCAGAAGCTTTGCAGCCGGCTGGCGCCGTCGATCGCCGCCGCTTCCAGCGGCTCGGACGGCAGCGACCGTAATCCCGCCAGCACCAGGATGCAGACGAACGGCGCATTCTGCCACACGCTGGCAAGTCCGACCGCGATCAGCGCCAGCCCTGGCCGGCCGAGCCAGATGATGTGCTGGCCGAGGAAAAAGTCGATCACGCCGTGATCCGGATCCAGCAGCAACTTCCAGCATAGCGCCGCCACGATGGGCGTCATCATCATCGGCACGATCAGCGTGGTGCGGAAAAATCCGATCCAGGGCAGATCGACGTTCAGCAGCAGCGCTACGCCGAGCCCGAGCCCGAGCTCGGCGGCAACCGTGACTGCGGTGTAATTGAGCGTCAGCCACAGGCTGCTGATAAACACCGGGTCGGTGACCAAATTCTGATAATTCGCCAGCCCGGCGAGATGTCCGCCGAACAACGTCTCATCCGCGCTCCAACCCTCGAAGCTCAGATAGAGCGAGAAGACCAGCGGAAGCCCGAACACCAGGGCCATGGTCAGCGCGGTCGGCGACACGGCGAACCAGGCGAACCCGCGATCGAACCAGCGGCTCAGCCGTTCGCCCGAGGCGCGGGTCGGGATGTCACGCGACGGCTGCAACGGAAGTTCGGCAGCGCGCAGACCGATGCGGGAGGCCATGACGCGCTCAGCCCCGGGCGACGACGCGCGATGTCGGTCCGGTGGCATCAACGGAAGCAGATGCGCAGATTGGTTGCACGCGGTTTCCTCCTTGCACGGGAAAGGCTAACCTCCGGCCCGATCGTCCGCAACTCTTGGCCGCCGGCCAGTTTCCCGGAATGGTTTCATGGGTCGAATGCCGGCATCACCTCATTAGCAAACAGCTGTACGGAGCGTTGCGCGTCGTCCGGCGAAATGTCCCCGAACGCAAAGCGGCACAGCACGTAATTGATGCCGCTGTCTTCCACGATCCGCCTGATGAAGTCGCGCACCTTTGTCGGAGTGCCCGCCACCGCCCGGCCGGACGCCTCGGCTTCATCGAATTCGGCCGGAAAGATCGCCTGCGGATTGGGCAGCTTGCCGTGCTTCAGCCAGAGCTTCAGGAAGCTGTCGCGCCACATCCGGTACGCCGGGCGCGCCACCTGCGCGGCCTCCCGGTCGGTTTCGGCCATCACCACGTGGCGGCTCACGCCGATCAACGGCAGTTCCTCCGCCTGGTGACCCAGCGCGGCCCATTCGGCGCGGTAGCGGTCGGTGATGCCGCGCATCAGCGCCGGCGGCAGGTTGGCCACGACATTCACCCGATGCCGCGCCGCCCAGGGCACCCCGTCGGCGCGGCCGATCCCGTACCACAGAGGCGGATGCGGCATCTGCACCGGCGCCAGCTCGATCGGCACGGCGTCGTAGTCGTAGTACTTCCCGTGGAAGGTCAGTTCCCGCGTGGCCAGTCCGGCCAGCACGACCTGAAGAGCTTCCTGGTACATCGCCGGCGCGGCGTCGGCATCCAGCCCCCAATATCCCAGTTCGATCGGCGAGATGCCGCGCCCGACCCCAAGCAGCAGCCGCCCGCCGCTGAGGTGGTCGAGCATGCAGATTTCATCGACCAGGCGCAGCGGATGATAGAGCGGCAGGGTATAGACCAGCGGACCGAAGCGCAGCCGCCTTGTGCGCTGCGCGACGGCGGCCAGCCAGACGCTCGGGGATGGGGCAAGGCCGAGCGGCGTCGCATGGTGCTCGGCCACGTGGTAGCCATAGAAGCCGGCGCGATCGTAGGCTTTCACCAGCCGCAGCCGGTCCTCGAAGAAGCCGGCCAGCTTGCCGCTGCGGTCCATGTGGTCGAACACGCCGAACTGCACCTGCAATGCGCCCTCCCGGATTGCCGGTTCATGGTGGCCGCAAACGCCGCGTGCTGGCTACCCCGCACCATCCGTGACACCGGTTTGCCGGCGCCCTATCACCGCGCCTGATTTCCGGGAGCCACGCGCCAGGGGCGCTGGACCAGTGACCGGCGACGGGGGTAACCTGCGTTCCACCGGATGCACCGGCCGGCTGGGGGATGGGCGTCGGAAGTATCATCGGATATGTCATAGCTGTGGCGCTGATCGCATGGGCGCTGTGGCGGCGCGCGTATTCGGTGCGGGCGCAACGGATCGCCGGTAACCTGCAACTGGGCGATAATTCCGGAACCATCAATCAGACTTACTCGGGGGCAGCCAGGGAGCAGGCGCAGCCTGATCGGGTCGGCTGGGCGATCCTGATCATCGGCGTGCTGGTCGCCGTGGCACAACTGGCGCACGACATATTCTGGGCCAAGTGATGCTGGGCTGGCTGTTCGGACGATCGAATCGCCTGCGCGCTCGTGATCTCGTTGGTAACGTCGTGGTGGGCGGCAACACCGGAATCATTTATCAGATTTCCGGCGACGGCCCGCCACCGGCGCCGCCAACCCTGCACTGGGCCGAGGCGCTGCCGCCGCCGGGCTCGCCGTTCGAGCTGTTCAACCTGCTGTCCTGGAAGTTCCGGCTGGCGCGCGACCTGCTCGGGCGCGATGCGGAGAAACGTGAGCTGCTCGATTGGGCGCGGAACGGCCCGAGGGTCCGCATCCGGTTTCTTATAGGCCCGGGCGGGTCGGGCAAGACGCGGCTGGCCGCGGAGTTCGCCGAAGCGCTGACCGGATGGCACGCGGGTTTCGTTCCGCTCGATACCGGGGCGACGCTGCCGCTGTCGCGGCGGGGCCTGCTTGTCATTCTCGATTATCCGGAGGCCTGGCGCGAACCGGTCCGCTCACTGCTGCGAGAGGCCGCGCGCGCGGGCCAGCCGGCCGCGCCGATCCGGATTCTTCTGCTCAGCCGTCGGCCGCTGGCCGAGTGGCGGGAGGAAATCCTGAACTGCGGCGCTTCGACCCTGTGCGATGCACAGGAGCTCGGGATCGGCCCGCTGGATCGCGACGCAGCCGCGGATGTGTTCCACCGGGCGGTGGCTCGGCTGGCGGCGCATCGTCGGCTGGCAGCGCCGCGGATCGACAACAGCGCGATCGAAGCCTGGATCAACCAGAATCCCGCCCTGCATGGCCTGCCGCTGCTGACCATCGCCGCGGCAATTCATTTCGTGGACCGGCCGGGACGCGCGTTGGGACTTGACGCCGCGGGGATTGTCGATGCGTTGGTCGAACGGGAGCGCCCGCAGCTTGACCGCACCGGTCGGTCGGTCGGGTTGGGTGAGCTTGGCGCGTCGCGGCTGGTTGGACTGTCGGCGCTGCGGGACGGCCTCGATGCGCCGGCGATCCGACGGCTGGTCGCGCCGGAGCTTGAACTCGGACTGCCGGATGCGGGCCGGGTTGTCAACGCCTTGCGGGATTCCGGCTGGTGGCACGCGGAGCGTCTGTCCGCGCCGGCCCCGGACATCGTTGCGGCCGAGTTGCTGCGCCAGGTGCTGGTCGCTGCGGAGGATCGCGGGCACGAATGGGTGTGGGCCTGCTTGTCCGATCCCGGCGCCGTGCAGATTGAGTTGCTCGATCGCCGGATGCACGACATGGTGACGCTGCGTGGTCCGGACGAGCGGACTTTGCAGCGCCTCATGATTGCTGCGGTAACCGGCCAGGCTGCGCGCGCGTGGGCGTGGGCTGGCTTCTCTGATTCCGAAGTGGGTGGATTTCGGCTGAGCCCGGTTTCCGTAGCTATCGGCCACGAGCTGCTGGCGGCAACAGACGCTGCTGGGGAGGAGCGAGCGGGCATTCTCAACAACCTGTCGAATCATCTGAGCGAAGCCGGCGACGGCGCGGGCGCGCTGGCGGCGATCCGCGAGGCGGTGGAGATCCGTCGCCGGCTGGCGCAGGAGACCCCGGCGCGCTTCGCCCCCGATCTCGCGACGAGCCTCAACAACCTGTCGCTCCGTCTGAGCGATGCCGGCGACGGCGCGGGCGCGCTGGCGGCGATCCGCGAGGCGGCGGACATCTATCGCCGGCTGGCGCAGGAGACCCCGGCGCGCTTCGCCCCCGATCTCGCGATGAGCCTCAACAACCTGTCGCTCCGTCTGAGCGATGCCGGCGACGGCGCGGGCGCGCTGGCGGCGATCCGCGAGGCGGTGGAGATCTGTCGCCGGCTGGCGCAGGACGACCCCGGCGCGCTTCGCCCCCAATCTCGCGAGGAGCCTCAACAACCTGTCGCTCCGGTCTGAGCGATGCCGGCGACGGCGCGGGCGCGCTGGCGGCGATCCGCGAGGCGACGGACATCTATCGCCGGCTGGCGCAGGAGACCCCGGCGCGCTTCGCCCCCGATCTCGCGAGGAGCCTCAACAACCTATCGCTCAGTCTGAGCGATGCCGGCGACGGCGCGGGCGCGCTGGCGGCGATCCGCGAGGCGGTGGACACCTATCGCCGGCTGGCGCAGGAGACCCCGGCACGCTTCGCCCCCGATCTCGCGACCAGCCTTAACACCCTGTCGGTCCATCTGAGCGATGCCAGCGACGGCGCGGGCGCGCTGGCGGCGATCCGCGAGGCGGTGGAGATCCGTCGCCGGCTGGCGCAGGAGACCCCGGCGCGCTTCGCCCCCGATCTCGCGACCAGCCTCAACAACCTGTCGCTCCGTCTGAGCGATGCCGGCGACGGCGCGGGCGCGCTGGCGGCGATCCGCGAGGCGGTGGAATCCGTCGCCGGCTGGCGCAGGAGACCCCGGCGCGCTTCGCCCCCGATCTCGCGACCAGCCTCAACAACCTGTCGCTCCGTCTGAGCGATGCCGGCGACGGCGCGGGCGCGCTGGCGGCGATCCGCGAGGCGGTGGAGATCCGTCGCCGGCTGGCGCAGGAGACCCCGGCGCGCTTCGCAGCGGCACTCGAGCGCAGCCTGGTTATCCTGTCTCGCCTGGACACGCCCTGACGCGCCGTTCAACAGAATTGTATTTGCGAGAGAAACTGTTTCGGCGCGGATCGCCCATTCGTCATGCCCTGAACGCGCATGGGTCCTACAGAAAGAAATATGAACCGCAGAGGCGCGGAGGACGCGGAGAAGGGTCTCTGTGCCTCTGCGGCTCTGTGGTTGATCTTCTGCTTGCTTTATTGCTGCGTACGGGTCCCGAACCGAGGAGTTTTTGAGAACTTGTTTCGTATCTTAGCGACTTCATGCGGAGTCGCCGGGACGCGCTGGGTTCCCGCTTCCGCGGGAATGACGGCGCTTCCGCGGGAATGACGGCACTTCCGCGGAATGATGGGCTCCCGCGGGAATGACGTTACGTCCGACTGGTCGGAACTTCGCGGGACGTGACCCGTCCTGACCCCCAATCACCGCGCCCGTCGCTTTACAACCCACCCCCCACCCCCAATCCTCGCCGCCATGGAGCACCAGCGCACCAGCCGGGCGCAGCACATGCACGACAGCGTGCCGCCCGACTGGCAGCGGACCATGTGGGCCATGGTCGGCGTGCAGTTCATCATGACGATGTCGTTCACCATCCTCAGCCCGATCATGCCGCTGTTCCTGCCGCAACTCGGCGTGACCGGTGCCAGACAGATTTACCTTTGGGCCGGCATCCTGAACGGCACCACCTCGTTCGTCGCTGCGTTCGCTTCGCCGCTGTGGGGGCGGGTCGCCGACCAGCGCGGGCGCAAGCTGATGCTGCTGCGGTCCAGCTTCGCCATCGCGTTCTTCACCGTGTTGATGGGACTGTCGCCGAACGTCTGGGAGTTCTTCGGCGCGCGCGCGCTGATGGGCGCTTTCGCCGGATTCTCGGCGTCGGCGATCGCGCTGGTGGCCAGCCAGGTGCCGGAGCAGCGGCTGGGTTATGCGCTCGGGTGGCTCAGCACCGGGCAGTTGGTGGGCGGGCTGGTCGGGCCGGTGACTGGGCGGCGCGCTGGCGGATGCGACCGGCAGCTACCGCGTGCCGTTCTACTGCACCGCGGCGATCTGCTTCGGCGCCATGGGGCTGGCCTGGGCGTTCGTGCATGAGCAGTTCACCCCGCCCCCGCCGGGCCGGCGAAGCCGATCCATGGTGGCCAGCCTCGGGCTGCTGACCCGCTCGGCCGGGCTGCTGCCGCTGTTCTTCGTGCTGCTGCTGGCGCAGTTCGGCGTGCGCACGGTGCAGCCGGTGGTCACGCTGTTCGTCCAGCAACTGGTCGGCAACGGAGCCAGCCTCGCCACGCTGGCAGGGTTCGCGTTTTCGGTGACCGGGGTGGCCGACCTGGTCGCCTCGCCGTTCCTCGGCAAACGCAGCGACGTGATTGGCTATCGGCGTGTGTTGCTGATCTGCCTGTTCGGCGCGGCGATGATGAGCCTGCCGCAGGCGTTCGCACACAATTACTGGGAATTCGTCGCCGAGCGGTTCGGCGTCGGCTGCTTCATCGGCGGCATCCTGCCGACCGCCAACGCGCTGGTGGGGCGGCTGGTGCCGCGGGCGCAGCGCGGCACCGTGTATGGCATGACGGCCTCGGCGACGTTCCTCGGCAACTCGCTGGGGCCGCTGACCGGCGGGGGCGTGGCGGCGGCGCTGGGGCTGCGCTGGGTGTTCGTGGTCACCGCATTCCTGCTGCTGGCCAATCTGTGCTGGGTCTGGTTCAGCGTGGCGGAACTGCCCGCCGCGACTCCGCCGGCGAACTGATCACGCTCGCGTGAGGGCGGCTTTTCCGGCGGCATTCCACGCAAGCTTGCATTGCAAGGCCCGACGAAATGCATCAGGTGCGAAACCTTGGCGTGCGCCCCGGCCTGCGGCGGCGCGCGCCGCGCATCGCTGGACGTCCACAGGAGAGACATGATGATGAAAGTCCGTACCATCGCCCAAATCGCCGCGATCGGCGGCCTCGCCGGCCTGGCCGGCTGCTCGGCCATGGGCATGGGAGGCTCGCACGAGCAGGCGGCGGCTCCGCCACCAGCCGCGGCGCCGATGGCGACAGCGACCGCGCCGGCGCCCGCCCCGACCACGGAGCTGTCGCCGCAGATGCTGCGTCGCGTGCAGACGGCACTGAAGAAGGACGGCGATTACAAGGGGCACGTCGATGGCGTGTGGGGGCCGCAGACCCAGAGCGCGGTGTCCCAGTATCAGCAGAAGAATAACCTGCAGACCACCGGCAACCTCGATGAGCCGACCTTGGAGGCAATGCACATGGGGGGCGCGCCGGGCTCGATGGGGGCGTCCAATGATAACGGGACGATGGGCGGCAGCGCCGGTGCAATGAACGGCTCGTCGATGCCCGCCAATGGAACCGACAACGGAACCGGCACCACGACCGGCACGACCGGCAACGGTGCCACTGGCGCCGGCGCGATGGGCCCCGGAACGGGCACTGGCGCGACGGTACCGGCACGACGGGTACTGGCACGACGGGCACCAAGTCCCCGTAAGCAATGCGGGCGGGGTGGTGGCCCCGCCCGGTTTCCCGCCTTGCACAGGGCGGCTCTGGCCGTTATAGAGCCGCCCCTCGGATCGCGCGCCCGGGCCTGGAAGGGCATGCCCGGCCGCGACGCTCGTTCATACGCAACGGGCCGCAAGGACAAGGAGACGGAAAATGCCCAAGATGAAGACCAAGTCATCGGTCAAGAAGCGATTCAAGATGACCGCGACCGGCAAGGTGCTGGCCAGTCCCGGCATGAAGCGCCACGGCCTGATCAACCGGACGCAGAAGGCCAAGCGCGCCAACCGCCGCCAGCAGGTGCTGACTCCGATGGATGCGCGCACCGTGAAGCAATGGGCGCCGTACGGGCTCGGGTAAGAGGGAAACAGCGCCATGGCACGCGTCAAGCGGGGCACCACGACCCATGCCCGTCACAAGAAGGTCCTGAAGCAGTCGAAGGGATTCGTCGGCCGCAGTTCCACGACGTATCGCGCGGCGCTGGAGCGGCTGGAGAAGTCGCTGCAATACGCCTATCGCGACCGGCGCAACAAGAAGCGGGATTTCCGCGGCCTGTGGATCCAGCGCATCAACGCGGCGGTGCGCGAGCACGGGCTGACCTACAGCCGCTTCATCGATGGGCTGAACAAGGCCGGCATCGAGATCGACCGCAAGGTGCTGGCGGCGATCGCCTATGATGACGCCGCCAGCTTCGCGGAGATCGTGCGGAAGGCGCAGGCCGCCCTGGGGTAAGCGCTAGCCGGCCCGGAACCGCTCGACCGCCTGCTGATCGAAGCGCAATCCCCAGCCCGGGGCGCTCGGCAGCACCAGTTCGCCGTTGTCGATCGCCGGCGTCTCCTGGAACAGCTTCAGCATCCAGGGCATGTATTCCACGGTCAGCCCGTTCGGCACCGCGGCGATCAGGTGCAAATGAAACTCCGGGATCACGTGGCTGACCACCGGCAGGTTGAACGCCTCCGCCATGCCGGCGATTTTCAGCCACTGCGTCACGCCGCCGGCGCGCACCAGATCGATCATGACGATATCGATCGAGCGCGCCTCGATCATGTGGCGGAACGGCGTGATTCCCCAGACATACTCACCGCCGGCGATCGGGGTCGATAGCGCCGCGTTGATCCGCGCCAGGCCGGGATAGTCGTCGGCCGCCGTGACGTCTTCCAGCCAGAACAGGCCGACATCCTGGATGCACGCGCCAATGTCGATCGCTTGCTCCGGCCGCCAGCGCTGGTTGATGTCGCACATCAGCCGGATGTCCGGGCCGATCGCCTCGCGCACCACGCGCGCGCGGGTGATTTCATCGGTGACGGTCGGGGCGCCCGGCAGCGCGAGCTGCATCTTCATTTCCTTGAAGCCCGCCTGCTTCAGGCGCGCCGCCGCCGCGGCTGCCTTGTCGTGCGTCAGGCCGCGCCGCAACGCACCCGAGGCGTAGGTCGGCACGCGGTCGCGCGCGCCGCCGAGCAGCTTCCACAGCGGCTGGCCGAGCGCCTTGCCCTTGATGTCCCACAGCGCCATGTCGATGGCTGCCGCGGCCAGCGTGAAAATGCCGCCGCTCTCACAGCCCGCGGCGGCGGCGCGCAGCTTCCTGGCGGCGGCTTCCGGGCGCAGCGGATCGTCGCCGACGATCAGTGCGCCCAGCGCATCGACCGCTTCGCGCAACGCACGCGTCAGGGCGCCGCCGTAGAAGGTGAGGCCGATGCCCTCGATGCCGTCGTCGGTGTGCATGCGCAAGATGACGATCGGGCGCATGGCGCCGTCGCGCTCCGGCGCGTTGGCGAGGGGCTCGTCTTCCGGGATGCTCAGGATGTCGGTTTGCAGGCGGGCGATCTTCATGGCTGGGTCCCTTCTGGCGGGCCAGTGTGGCATGCCGGGGGCGGCTGCACCACGCGGCAGCCAGGTTGGGGCCTACCCGGCGGTGATGCAAAGCTGTCCCGCTAACAGCATGATGTGGCGCTCGTTCACGAAATCCCTGGTGACCACAAGTTTGGGCGAACCAAGAAGAGCCGTTGGCAATCTAAGACACCTTAACCGCAAAAATATCATGAAACTGAGCGACACATTCCGAGCAAATAGTCACGTTCGGCTCGGCGCCTTAACGGAGTCCGGGGCTGCCTCGGCCGCAGAACGAACATGAGACCGAAGATGACGGAGTTTGTGCACCCTCCAGAAGCGAATTGATCGCCACGGAAATTAACCCAAGCGCTCCGTTCGCGTAGCTTTCATTCCCCTTAGAGTCAAAGAGGCGATATGCCGATATACCCTGCTCGATGGCGGCATGGAAGTCTCGACTGGACATAGCGTCCTTCCAAGCCTTGCGAATCCTTTCAATATTTCCGAATCTGCATCGCTCACTATCACGAACCGCCAATGTTATACTGCAACAATCAGGCTCAATTCTGATCTCTTCCGACAATACCTGGCGCGAAGATCGTCGGCAAGCCCTGGTCACAGTGCAAGAACGCGTTCGCGCAGGTATAATCCCTACGTCACGGCTACCATTTGGCACCGCGGCCCGGAAGCTGGCGGCCCTAATGTTACTGCCGGCGCCAGGTACTATCGACCGACCCCTCCCCCAACCCCCTCCCACAAGGGGAGGGGGAGTCGGGCATTGGTTACTTCTTCTCAAACCGGTACGGGCTCGCGCTGGTGGTCAGCGGGTCCAGCGCCAGTCGGTGCTCCAGCGGCGGGAAGGCGCGGCTGCGGCAATCGGGGCGGTCGCATAGCCGGCACGACAGGCCGATCCCGACCCGCGCCCGCTCCAGGTCCACTCCGTCGGCATACACCACATCGGCCGCATGGGTCAGCGCGCATCCCATCGCCACCACGTGCGTCGGCCGCGGCTCGCCCCACTCCAGCGGGCGTGTGACGGTGCGGGCGAAGCACAGGAACGCGGCGCCATCGGGCAACTCGGCAATCTGCACCTGCATGTCGCCGGGACGCGCGAAGGCGGTATGCACGACCCAGCGCGGGCACGATCCGCCATAGCGGGCGAACGGAAATCCGGCGGCGGAAAAGCGCTTGGAAACGTTACCGGCCGGATCGACGCGCAGAAAGAAGAACGGGACGCCGCGCGCGCCCGGCCGCTGCAGTGACGACAAGCGCTGGCACGCCTGCTCGAACGACACGCCGAAGTGCGCCGCCAACGCCTCCGCATCGTGCCGCATCGTGCTGGCCGCGGCCAGGAACGGCGCATACGGCATCAGCAAAGCGCCGGCCATATAGTTCAGCAGCCCGATGCGGATCAGCATCGCGGCCTCGGGCGACGACGGCGCCGCCACATGCAGCACCGCATCGACCGCGTCCCGCGCCTCCAGCAACGCCAACTGGAACGCCATCTGGAAGCCGCGGCTTTCGCGCGGCAGCGCCTCCGACAGCACCAGGCTGCGTGCCGCCGGGTCATAGCGGCGCAGCGCACCGGCCAGCTTTTGCACCGTCACAGTCAGCCCATGCGCGCGGCGCAGCCGCTCGGCGATCGCGTGGTTCATCTCGTGCGGCGACGCCGCCAGCTCCGCGGCCATCGCCTCGGCCGCCGCTTCCAGTTCGGGAAAATGGTTGGCACGCTCGTGGAAGAAATCACGCGCCTCTTCGTTCGGCAGCAGGATGCGGCGGCCGGAGGGCAGCGCGATGCCGCCCGCATCCTCCCGCGCGACGCGCCAGGCACGATACAGCGCCAGCACCGCCCGCGCCGCATTCGGCGCCCCGCCGGCGAGGTGCCCGACCTCGGCATCCGGCACCGCCTCGGCGCCCAGCAGCGGATCGGCGAACACTTCGCGCAGGCTGATTTCGAGCTGCCGCTCCTCAGTGCCCGAAAGCGCGACCAGTTCGACCCGCAGCGTCTCGGTCAGCTTGATCAGCAGCGACGCCGTGACCGCGCGCTGGTCGTGCTCGATCAGGTTGAGATAGCTGGCGGAAATGCCCAGCCGGGTGGCGAGCGCCTGCTGCGTCAACCCCCGCTCGGCCCGCAGGCGCCGCACCGTGCGGCCGATCAGTGCGCGAGTCATGTTTGACCGCCTTTACAAAAACCCGGCGCCGGCAGTGAAGCCGGCGACGCCATTGCATCCGTCGATGCTGAATGCCTGCTGAACTTCGCACCTGCAATGTCAATTATTGACGCATCCGATGTCGATCAGGAGACCCAAGATGCGCCCCGCCCCTGCCCTCACCCGCGCGCCCGACGGCATGGCTTTGCACGGCGATGCCGACCGCTTCGCCGGGATCCGCCGCGATTACACGCCGGATGATGTCGATCGGCTGTCCGGAAGCTTCCGCATCCGCCACACGCTGGCCGAGATGGGCGCGGCACGGCTCTGGCACCTGCTGCGCACCGAACCCTATGTGCCGACGCTGGGTGCGCTGACCGGCAATCAGGCGCTGCAGCAGGTCAAGGCCGGGCTGCGGGCGATCTACCTGTCCGGCTGGCAGGTGGCGGCCGACGCCAACTCGGCCGGGCAGATGTATCCGGACCAGTCGCTGTATCCCGTCGATTCGGTTCCGTTGGTAGTAAAACGTATCAACGCGGCGCTGCGCCGCGCCGACCAGATCGCCCGCAGCGAAGGGACGCAGGACGACACGTACTGGATGGCGCCGATCATCGCCGATGCGGAAGCCGGGTTCGGCGGGCCGCTGAACGCCTACGAGCTGATGCGGGCGATGATCGAGGCCGGCGCCGCCGGCGTGCATTTCGAGGACCAGTTGGCCAGCGAGAAGAAGTGCGGCCACCTGGGAGGCAAGGTGCTGGTGCCGGTCGGCCAGCACATCCGCACACTGAACGCGGCACGGCTGGCGGCGGACGTGGAGGGCGTGGCGACGGTGCTGCTGTGCCGGACCGACGCGCACTCGGCCCAGTTGCTGACCGCCGACATCGATGAGCGGGACCGGCCGTTCATTTCAGGCGCGCGCACCGCCGAAGGTTTCTTCCGCATCCGTCCCGGGCTGGGGGTGGAGTACGCGATTGCCCGCAGCCTGGCCTATGCGCCCTATGCCGATCTGCTCTGGTGGGAGACCAGCGAGCCGGACCTGCATGAGGCGGAGCGCTTCGCGGACGCGATCCACCGGAAGTTTCCGGGGAAGCTGCTGGCGTATAACTGCTCGCCCAGTTTCAATTGGCAGAAGAAACTTTCTCCGGACCGGATCGCCGGGTTCCAGCGGGACATCGCCGGGATGGGGTACCGGTTCCAGTTCGTTACGTTGGCCGGGTTCCATAGCCTGAACCATTCGATGTTCACGCTGGCGCGGGATTACGCGGCGCGCGGCATGGCGGCCTATTCCGAACTGCAGCAGGCGGAGTTCGCGTCCGAGCCGGACGGCTACACGGCAACGCGGCACCAGCGGGAGGTAGGTGTGGGATATTTCGACGCGGTCGCGGTGGCGGTTTCCGGCGGGACTTCTTCGACCACGGCGCTATCTGGCAGCACCGAGGCGGCGCAGTTCCACGATGGGAACGGCGCGGCGGCCGGGCCGGAAGCGTACAGACGAAGGGCTGGTGCACGCGCACGGCTGGGCAGCGAGCGGGGATTGAGCAGGCAAGCGCAGCGGGGCGGAGGAGCACCGCCTGCGTCCCTTTGCGACGAAACTTGCTTACGACTTGCAACCTCACGCCGGCTGGTAAATCTGCCGGAGCCGCCCCACCGCGTCAGCGATCACCTCCCTGGTCGATCCGCCGGCGCAGGCCTTGGTGAACATATCGGGCACCACGTGTTTCGCCACGCTTTCCGCCTGCGGTCGGCTGATCGGCGCCGGCCAGCCCGGCAAATGGGACGTCGCAAGCGAATCGCGGTACGGCAGGTTGCGCGGTTCCACGTGCCACAGCGGTGCGTCGTCATAGGCGCGCAGCAACGGCGCGTAGTAGCCGGACGCGGCGGTGTACCAACCGCCAGCCTGGTCCGGCTGCATCAGCCAGCGCAGGAAATCCTTCGCCGGCCTCGGGTCCTCGGTGCGGCTGAAGATCGAGTGGCTGCACGGCGCCAGGACGTGGAACCGGCCCTTCGGCCCAAGCGGGTTGAGCGACTGCCCGGTCACCTTGCCGATTTCGGGAAATTCCTTCTTCGCCACATACAGGATGCTCGCCGCGTTGTTGGTGCAGGAGATCTGCCCGGCCAGGAACGCGCGGCTGTTGGCCCGGCCGGTCCACCCCGGCACGTCCGCGGACATCGTCTGCCCGACGAAGCCGCGGCAGAAATCGACCGCACGGGCCGTTTCATCCGAATCCAGCACGATGGTCTTGCCGTCCGGTTCCACCTCATGCGCGCCAAACGACCACAGTAATGGATACAGCCAGCCATGGTTGTCGTCGAAACCATCGCCCAGCGCGAAGCCGAACGGATGGCCGGCTGCCTTGAGCCTGATCCCAGCCTCCTGCAGCTCGTCCCAGGTATCGGGAAACGTCTGGTAGCCGGCTGCACCGAACCAATCCGTGCGCCAGTTCATGAGCTGGCCGACATTGCCGAACGGGACCGCCCTCCATTTGCCGTTGACGACAGCCGCGTCCTTCGCTGCGTCGTACCAACCGCCCGGCTGCCCGCCGATTTCACCGGCGATGTCGCTGACATCGACATATCTGCCGTCGTACAAAACCGGCCAGTCAGAGCAGGTCTGTGCCAGCCCGGGACCGGAGCCGGTCTCCGCCGCCGAGGCCACCTGCGCTTGCAGGGTACCGGCACTGACCAGCTCATACTCCACCTTGATGCCGGTCGCTTTTTCGTACGCCGGGCCGAGGATCGTCCGGAAATACGCGTCGAAGGCGGGGATCAGGGAGGTTTCATGGATCAGCGTGAGGCTGGTGAGGGCTGCCCGCCCCCGCCTCGGCGCCAGCACCGCCCCGACCCCGGCGAGGCCGATGCCCAGAAAATCCCGGCGTGAGCGGCTCCACAGCATGATTTGCCCCGGCGATCCTGCTTTGGTTCGCTGACCCTAACAGGTTGCCGGCGTTTGTTAAGACACGCCAACGTCCACGCTGTCATGCTTTGGCCGGCGGTTCCCCCGGCTTGAAGTCCCCAGGCTTGGAGTCCCCAGGGGTGAAGTCCATCGCCGCGCCGTTCATGCAATAGCGCAGCCCCGTCGGCCGCGGGCCATCCTCGAACACATGACCCAGATGGCCGCCGCAGCGGCTGCAATGCACCTCGGTGCGCGTGGTGAAGAAGCTGCGGTCCTCGGTGGTGGCGACCGCGCCCTCGATCGGTTCCCAGAAGCTCGGCCATCCGGTGCCGCTCTCGAACTTGGTCGCGGCGGTGAACACCGGCTGGCCGCACCCGGCGCAGACGAACACGCCGTCGCGCTTTTCGACGTTCAGTGGAGAGCTGCCGGGGCGCTCCGTGCCGTGTTCCCGCAGCACCTTGAACTGCGCCGGTGTCAGTTCGGCGCGCCATTCCTGCTCGGTGTGCGCAACCGGGAAATCCTGGGCGGGCGCTTCGTGGGTGGCGCCGCCGAACAGCCGCTTCATGGCGATGGTCCTTCGCTCGGTTTGGGTCAGCCGGTAGTATATGGGGCGGTTTGTGCGCCAGGAGGAATGGGGATGGCTGACCTGAGGGACTCGCTGCATCCGGTGCTGCCGGACGATGCCGCCGGTGCCGCGCTGGCCGGACGCGTCTGGCGGCCGGATGCCGCCGGCCCGTCCGTGGCGGCGGTGCGCGGCGGAGAGCTTGTCGATATCACCGCCGCCTTCCCCACCATGCGCGACCTGTGCGAGGCCGCCGATCCCGCCGCCGCCCTGCGTGCCGCCGCGGGTGAGACGATCGGGCGGCTGGACGATGTGCTGGCCAATACCCCGACGGACACGCGCGATCCCGCCCGCCCCTGGCTGCTCGCCCCGATCGATTTGCAGGCCATCAAGGCCGCCGGCGTGACGTTCGCCGTCTCCATGATCGAGCGGGTGATCGAGGAACGGGCCCGCGGCAATCCCGCCGCCGCCGCGGCCATCCGCACGGAGGTCAACCGCCTGGTCGGCGACGACCTGGCGCGGCTGAAGCCGGGGTCCGAGGATGCGGCGCGGCTCAAGCAGGTGCTGATCGAGCAGGGCGCCTGGAGCCAGTACCTGGAAGTCGGCATCGGCCCGGATGCCGAGATCTTCACCAAGGCGCAGCCGATGGCGGCGGTCGGCACCGGCATGGATGCCGGCATTCACCCGGCGTCCTCATGGAACAACCCGGAGCCCGAGGTGGTGCTGGCGGCGTCGTCGGCCGGTCGGATTGTCGGCGCCACGCTGGGCAACGACGTGAATTTGCGCGACGTGGAGGGGCGGTCGGCGCTGCTGCTCGGCAAGGCGAAGGACAACAACGCGTCCTGCGCGGTGGGGCCGCTGCTGCGGTTCTTCGATGCGGGGTTCGGGCTGGATGATGTGCGTGAACATGACGGTGTCGCTGACCGTGCAGGGACCGGACGGATTCCACATGCAAGGCGGGTCGTCGATTGCGAAGATCAGCCGCGACCCGGCCGATCTGGTGGCGCAAATGGTCAACGCGCATCACCGGTTTCCGGACGGTGCGGTGCTGTTCCTGGGAACCATGTTCGCGCCGGTCGAAGACCGCGACGCGCCGGGCAAGGGGTTCACGCACAAGTCTGGCGATATCGTGACGGTTTCTGCGCCTGGGCTGGGGCGGCTGGTCAACCGGATGGCGTCAACCGATGCCTGCGAGCCCTGGATTTTCGGCGCCGGCGCGCTGATGCGCAATCTGGCCCGGCGGGGGTTGTTGCGATAACCGCGAAGTAGGCCCACTCCCACAACAGGACGGGGCGGGGTGCGCGTCAGGTGGTCAAACCGTCGCCCCGAGAAAAACCTCATACCCCACATCGAACAGATCCAGGAAATCCGCCGGCATGGTGAACCCGGTCGGATCGTCGGTAATGATCATCCCATGCTGCGACGCATGCGCGGCGATCGCGTCGCGCTTGGCGGACAAATGCCCGGTGATATCAAGCCGCACCCCTGACGGGAGCGGATCGGGCAGCTCCATCGCATCGCTCAGAGTCCACCCCCAGACCGGATACGACAGCAGCCGTCCCCTGGTCGCCCCTGCCGCCGCCGCGCCCATACGATGGGCGGCCACGTGGTCACCGTGCGGATCATGTTGCCAGGGGGCCAGTATCGTTGGCGTTTTCGTGACGATAGGCGAGCCGGACGATCTCCGATACGGCGGCATCGAACGCCGGCCCTTCATGCGGGGCGGCGCCGTCCGGCAGGCGCAGGAACACGAGGCGATCCTCCGCCAGCCCCAATGCCGCCGCCGCCCGTCGTGCCTCCTGCTCGCGGATGTCGCGCCGGGCGGTCGCACCGAAGCGCCGCGATCCGGGGTGGGAGGCGGCGCCGTCGGTCACAAACACCACAACCGGCGGCGTGCCGGCCTCGCAGGCCGCCGCGATCATTCCGCCGCAGCCCAGGCTTTCGTCATCCGGGTGCGGCGCCAGCACCATCGGCGATGCACCGCCGGTGATTGCCCGAAGCGGGACAAACGGCAGGGCCCGGAAATGCCGATGCACATCGCTCGGCTTCATGGCGGCGAAACGCCGGCGTGCTATCCCGCCCAAAGCCGCGGCAGCGCACCATCCACCCCGGTCACCGGATCGGAGTGCGGCACCGGCACCGCGGCGGTATTGCGCACGGCCTCATCATGCTCGGCCGGCTTGCCGCGCCGCGTATCGGTCCTGGCGGCCATACCCTCGGGATACGCGCCGACGATCAGCAGGTCGGGCGACTGCCCCTGGTTGCAGTGCCCGACCCCGGCCGGCAGCACCACCACATCGCCGGCCTGCACCTCGAGCACGCGCCCGCCCGGTCCGCCGAACAGCACCTGCGCCTGCCCGCGCGCGACCCCGAGCACCTCATGCGCCGTGCTGTGGAAGTGGTGGAACGGGTGAACCCCGTCACGCCAGGCCGGCGGCCAGCGGTGGGCGGCGAACAGCCGCTCGATCGCCGCCGGGTCCGCCGGCACCGCTTGGCGATATACCAGCAGCGGCAGGCGCGAGTTGGGGATCGCGCCATCATCTTCGAATGTGAAGGTCTCGGGTTCGATCATGCTTGGTTGTCTCCTGGCTGGCCGCGAGGGTAACGCAACGGCGGGCCGGAAGCTGCATTCATCCTGGGCTGGGGGCCGCCTGGGCAAGCTTGCGGTCGAGCGTCACCAGTTCGGCCCCGAGCGCCCGGGCGAGCCAGAGATAGCTCGTGTCATAAACCGTCAGGCCGGTGCGCGCGGCCAGGGCCAGCACTTCGGGATGATCGACCTCGGCGGTTTCGATCCGCAGCCGGTCGCAGCGCCTGAACGCAGTCCAGACGAAATCGCGAAGTTCGGGGTGGCGCCGCGACTTCGAAAGACAGGCATTGGCGACCTCGAACAGCAGAAGCGCCGGGGCGACCAGGGTTGCCTCGTTCAGGCGTTCGGCGACAGACCTCGCCTCGGGTTCCTGCAACAGAAGGGCGACGATCGCCGAGGCATCAACGACCTTAACCGGATCCACTGCCGTCCCGGTGGCCACGATCGCGGTCCTGGCGGATCAGCTCGGCCGCTTCGCTGCGGGTTCCGTAGCCGAACTTCTGGCTTTCTTCCCAGAATTCGAAGGGGGTGAGCTTCCGGTCGGGGCGCACCGCATCTTCAATGATGGCCATCAGTTCCCCTTGCAACGAGCGGTGGTTGCGCCGCGCCCGCTGCCGCAGGCGCTCCACCACATCATCGGGGGCATTCTTCACCGACAGGTTGACGGGCATGGCACGATCCAGTTCGGCTCCATTGTGGAGCACTTTTAGCACATCTCGGCCTCCACTTCAACAGCGTTCTCCCCCTCCTCGTCATATCCCAGCAGGCGCAACGCCCGTCCGGTGATGCCGCGCTGCGTGACCGCGTGGATCAGCGCTTCCTCCCGCCCATGCGTCACCCAGATTTCGGGGGCGCCCACCTCATCGACCGTGGCATTCAGATCGTTCCAGTCGGCATGGTCGGAGATCACCAGTGGCAGCTCCACGCCCTGCGATTTCGCCCGCTGGCGTACCCGCATCCAGCCGGAAGCCAGTGCCACGACCGGGTCCGCCAGCCGCCGCGCCCAGCGATCGGCGATCGCCCCAGGCGGCGCCAGCACGATGGCGCCGGTCAGCTCCGCCTTGGCTGCCCCGGTCGCCGCCCGCAACTCGCCGAGCACAATCCCGCGTGCCTCATAGACCTGGCAGAGCGCCGCCAGTGCTCCATGCAGCCAGATCGGCCGGTCCCAGCCGGCCTGGCGCAGCAGCGCGATCAGCCGCTGGCACTTGCCCAGTGCGTAACAGCCGACCAGGTGCGTCCGCTCCGGAAACAGTGCGACGCTGGCGAGCAGCCGGCCGATCTCCTGCTCCGCCGGCGGGTGATGAAAGACCGGCAGCGCGAACGTGGCCTCGGTGACGAACACGTCGCAGGAGACCGGAATGAAGCCGGCGCAGGTCGGGTCCGCCTGCCGCTTGTAGTCGCCGCTGACCACCGCGCGGCTGCGGGTTGCCCCCGAGGCGAACTCCATCACCACCTGTGCACTGCCGAGCACGTGCCCGGCCGGCTGCAGCCAGACCCGGACGCCGCCGACGTTCAGCGCCTCGCCCCAGGCCGCCGCCTGCTGCACGTCGCCGGCCGCTTCGCCGAGCCGGGCACGCATCAACGCGAGTGTGTCGGGGCTGGCCAGCACGTGCCGATGGCCGGGGCGGGCGTGATCCGAATGGGCGTGCGTGATCACCGCACGATCCACCGCCCGGGTCGGGTCGATGAAAAACCCGCCCGGCTCGCAGAACAGGCCTGCCGGCAGTACCTTCAGCCAGCTTGCGGGATGTGCCACGGATATGCCCATTCCAGACGCATCTACCGGATGCTTGTAACCCCTGACCCTCGCTCGCCATTCCCGCGAAAGCGGGAACCAGGCTTGCCTGCACGACCGAACCAGCCTGTGGATACCCGCTACTGACCTTCGCCGTCGATCCTTCCCGCGCCAGGTGTGACGTCCGGCTGGATTGCCTCAGACCAGGAAAGCTGGTCAGACGTTTTGACCGCAGATGCACACAGATGCATCGCGCGGCTCGGTTTTATCTGTGCTGCATCTGTGTGCATCTGCGGTCAATTTTTTCGTGGCGCTTCGCGCGTGCTCGGTTCTGCGGGCGGAAAACCAATCCCGCCAGCCCGCACCTCGTACCAGGCGCCGACAGGACACACCTCCCGACGTCATGCCCGCGAAGCTTGGTATTGTGATTCGATCCGTCCACCGGTGCTATCCTCTGCTGCCAACAGAACGATAGATCGCCGGTCTCGGCTCCCCCCGGCTCAAACCGCCGCCACGTAGCCGTCGCGTCGCGGGTCCGCCGCGCCGATCATTACCCCGGTTTCCGCATCGACCGCGATCGCCTGCATCCCGCCGACCGCCATGGTCCACGCCATCGGCGCCTCGATGTCGTGGCCGCGCGCGCGAAGCGCCGCTATCGTTGCATCCGATACCCGCGCTTCCATCTGCACCTTGCGGCCGTCGGTCAACCTCGCGCGCGGCGCCTCGATCGCCTGTTGCAGCGGCAGACCGAAATCCACGTGCTGCACCATGGCCTGCGGTTGCGTCTGACAGATGCCGTAGCTGCCGGGCGTCCCCAACGCCAGCGCCAGCCGGCCGGCACGCGTGCTGATGGTCGGCGCTATCGGCAGCGCGAGCGGCCCGCCGCCTTTCATGTGGTTCGTGCCGCGCGGATCGATCTCCCCCCAATACAGGAAGTTGTTCAGGCAAACGCCGGTGCCGGGAACCACCACGCCGCAGCCGAACTTGGCGCCCAGGCTCTGGGTGATGCACACCGCGTTGCCCTCGGCATCGGCTACCGACAGCGATGTGGTGTGCTGCATCAGCGTGCTGCCGTTTTGCGATTCCATCCACTGTTCGGTCGGCCCGTCGATCGGCACGCCATCCCGCACACGCCGGCGAAGCCGCGCGACCGTTTCGTCTGACATGACGTGCAGCAGCCGCTCGGGCGACGGATTGTCGTTGGCGATCCGCACGCCGGCAGCAAGCCGGATCGCTCGCAGCACGGTGTCGAGGTGCTCGACGCCGTCGCGTTCCATCGCCACAAGCTCGAAGCCTTCCAGGATGCGCAGCGTCAGCAGGTGCTGGAAGCCCTGACACGGCGGTGGCAGCGTATGGACCAGCAGGCCGCGATACCAAGCGGCGACCGGCTCCAGCCAGCGGGGCCGCACCGCTGTCAGGTCCGCCGGCGTCAGGCAGCCGCCGAGCCGTCGCACATGCTCGACCAGCGCCGCACCCAGCGCGCCTTCATACAAATGGGCCGGGCCGTCGCGGACGATCGCTTCCAGCGTGCGCGCCAGATCAGGTTGCCGCAGGACCGCCCCGCCCGTCACCCGCCCGGCGCCGCCGGTGTAGGTACCCGACCACGCCGCGTACAGTGCGTCGTGCGGCTTGATCTCCAGGCCGGCATCATTGATGGCAGCAGCATTGAACCCGGTCAGCGGGAAGCCATCGCGCGCCAGGCGGATCGCCGGCGCGAACACCGCGGACAGGTTTTTGCGTCCGTGCGCGCGCACCAGCTCGCACCAGCCGGCCAGATTGCCCGGCGCGCCGGTGGCAAGCGGACCGTGCGCCAGATCCTCGCGCCGACGGAATCGGTCGGTGGTGAATTCCGCCGGAACGCGGGTGATGAAGTCGAGCGTGCGGACCGCGGATTCGGACGCCACATAGCAGCTCGCCATTCCCATTCCGGCGAGGCCCGACATGTACGGCTCCACCACGTTCAGCGCGGCCGCCGTCGCCGCCGCCGCATCGAACGCATTGCCGCCGTCGGCCAGCACGAACGCCCCCGCCTGTGCGGCCAACGGGTGCGCTGCGGCAACCATTCCGTGCAACGAGGCGATCGTCGGGCGCTTGCCGTCCATTCCTGGGTCCTCCGCTCCGTGGCGCAGCACATTTCCGCCGCACCCCCACCACAGTTAATCCCATGCCGGTGCCAGCGCAAAAAAGCACGCCGCAGAGCTCAACCGGAAACTTGACGCCCTGAAGGACCCGCCGGAAAGTCCGCTCAACAGCAATAGGGACGCGGACGATGGTGCTTTTTTGTCATGACCGCGAAAGCAGGCATCCAGGACGGTCAGACTTGGCGTTATGGAAGGCCGACCATCCACGTCTCACTGCGGCAACGACGGTCGGAGTTGCCGTCGCCCTCGCGCTCAGCGCCGCTCCGGCACAGGCGCGGTTCGTCTGCCCGCGTGTCGGCGGCAATTTCACCTTCGCCCAAAGCGCCAATGTGAACGGGCTGGACATGATGACCTCCAGCGCGGTGTCCACGCGCAACATCGTCATGAACGTGTTCGAGACCCTGATCACCCGCGACGACAACAACCATCCGATCCCGGAGCTCGCGGATTCCGTAACAGAATCACCCGATCACCTGACCTTCACGTTCAGGCTCCGGCAAGGCGTGAAGTTTCACAATGGCAAGGTGATGACCTCGGCCGATGTCGTGGCCTCGGTACGACCGCTACAAACGGGTCGGATTGCAGCGCAGTACGTTCGACAACGTCGATCACTGGGACGCGCCGGATGCGGAAACATTCGTGATCCATCTGAAACAGGTTCAGCCGACCTTCATCGAGCAACTGAGTTCGTTCGCCGTCCCCATCGTCATCATCCCCGCCGAGGACAAGGATGACCCGCCCCAGCAACTGAAGACGATCGGCACCGGCCCATGGCAGATGGTGGAGTACGTGCCGGGCGGCTACGTGAAGCTCAAACGCTTCGCGGACTACACTCCGAACACCAACTACGACGACCGGACCGGCTTCGGCGGCTACAAGCAGGCCTGCTTCGATACGGTGGCGTTCCGTATCGTCACCGAGCCCGGTGCCCGCGTCTCCGGTCTGCAGACCGGCGAATTGCAAGGCGCGGAAGACGTTCCCGCCAAGGCGCTGAATACGCTGAAGCACGACAAGAACATCACCCTGATCCCGATCCAGAACTGGTCGATCCTGATCGCCTATGCCAACCTGTCGCAGCCGCCGACCGACAACCTGATGTTTCGCAAGGCGGTGCAGGCGGCGCTCAATATGGACGAGGTCATGGACGCCGCCACCGACGGCAATTACCGGCTGAACGTCGGCTTCCAGTACCCCAACCAGTCCACTTACACCGACGCCGGAAAGGCGACGTACAACATCCACGACCCGGCGCGTGCGAAGCAGTACCTTCAGCAGGCCGGCTACAAGGGCGAGCCGATCACTCTGCTGACCAACAAGGATTACACCTACATGTATAACGCCTCGGTCGTGATGGCAGAGCAGTTGAAGGATGCCGGTATCAATGCGCAGCTCAAGGTGGTGGATTGGCCGACCGCGGTCGCCATGCGCCAGAAGGCGGATTTCGGGCTGGAATTATTTCTACACCGGCTGGGGCACCGAACCTTCGCTGGGGCCGATCCCGACCATGCAGGTGCTGGTGCCGCCGAATCCGGTCTATTCGCCGAAGCCCGGGCAGTACGACCGCGACCTGGTCGCCGACTTCAAGGACATGAACATGCTGCCGACGGCGGAAGGCCGGCAGGACGCGTTCGCGCGCATGCAGAAACGAACGCTCGATCAGGCTTATGTGGTGCCATTCGGCTCGATCACCATGGTGGAAGCGGTGCGATCCAACGTGAAAGGTTTCAAACCGTTCCGCATCCCGCGGGTGTCCAACGTGTGGTTTGGCGACTGATCCATTGCCCGCCACGTGGCGATTTCACCCCGCCCGGCGCGTGACCAGCCGCCCGCCGCGCGCCGCCGTCGCACCTTGCCCGTGCACGAACGCCGACTGACCGTTCACCCACGTCTCCAATATCCCGTCGGCTGGTTTCGTCGGCTCCTGAAACGTCGCGGCGTCGCGCACCGTGCCGGGATCGAACAGCACCAGGTCGGCGAACGCGCCGGCGCGGATCACGCCACGATCGGTCAGCCCGAACACCTCCGCGGTGTGGCCGGTCATTTTGCGCACCGCCTGTTCCATGCTGAACAACCCCAGCTCGCGCGCGTAATGGCCGAGCACGCGGGGGAACGTGCCCCACAGCCGAGGATGCGGGAACGCATCGTGCGGCAGGCCGTCGCTACCGATCATTGCCAGCCGGTGCGCCATGATCCGCTGCACGTCGGCCTCATCCATCTGGAAGAAGATCGCCCCGGCCGGCAACAGCCGCTCGGCTGCCTCGCGCGCCGTACATTTCCAAGCGCGGGCGATGTCGTCCAGCATCCGGCCGGCCAGTTCCGGATGCGGCACCGACCAGGTGATCTGCACCGGCACCTCCGGGCGCAGCCGCTCGGGCATCAGCACGGTGGAACCGGCGGCGTACGGATAGACATCGAAATTGACAGACTGCTCCGCGGCACCCGCATCGATGCGCGGCAGCGACTTCACCGAGCGGCCGTAATTCTCCGGCATCGCGCATTTATGGTGGCTGATCACCACAGGCGCATTCACCGAGCGGCCGATCTTCAGCGTCTCCTCGATCGAGGCCAGCACGTCATCCGCCTCATCGCGCATGTGCGTGACATACAGGCCGCCGGAGTAGCGCAGTGCTTCGGCGACCGCGATCACCTCGTCGGTCGGCGCCATCATACTGGGCGGATAATACAGCCCGGTGGAAAAGCCGGACGCCCCCTGCGCCAGCGCCTCCGTCAGTCGCCGGCGCATCTGTTCGGCTTCGCGATCGGTTGCGGGGCGGTTGGTGTCGCCGTTCATCGCTTCCACCCGCAACGACATGTGCCCGATCAGGGCCACCGTGTTCACCGGTGACGGATCGCGCGCCAGCCGTTCCGCGTACTCGCCGAAGCTGCCGAATACCCACCACGATTCGTCGCCCAGCAGATCGAGCGGCGGGATCGGCCGCGTCTGCATCCGTACCGGCGACAGGCTGATCCCGCAATTGCCGACCACCACGGTGGTGACGCCCTGCGACATCTTGCACAGCATGCAGGCCGGGCCGCACAGCACCGCGCGATCATCGTGCGTGTGGGCGTCGATGAAGCCAGGCGCGACGGCGCGGCCGGTGGCGACGACCTCGCGGTCGGCGCTGGCCGCCCCGAGGTCGCCGACCGCGGCGATGCGATCGCCGGTGACGCCGATATCGGCCGTGAAGCGAGCGGCGCCGCTGCCGTCGAACACGGTGGCATCACGAATGATCAGGTCGCAGCGCAGCGCCATGGTGGTCTCCTTCCCGGGGTGGGGTCCCCAGGTATGAGGCACGCCGGCGCCGATCTCAACACTGGCTGATGAATGGTTGGGGCGAGATGTATATCTGAGGCCGCCCGTTAACGGGGTGCATGATACCGACCCCCCTCCAAAATTCCCCACTTACCGAACTCGGAACGAAGTTCTCTGTCACGTCCACCGGTTGCAACCAGTGAATCCCCCGGGACTGGCATCGGATCTTTTATCGGCGCTCTCGCCGGACTCCGCTCCTTAAGGGGACGAGTGTCGGGTTCGGCCCAGATCTCGTGCGACCGGTTGTCCCGCGGAATTGCTGATTGCTCTCACGCGGGCCGGAGCAAGCGCCGGCTGCCGACGGGGCATGCCGGTCCGGAATCGGCTCGGGTCTGGGCTGCGGATGGGGACCGTTTCAGGCATCGACTCCCCGAATTGCTCGGACTTCCCGGGCTGCGACTGATGTCAACTGCGGCACCGCCCCGACTCCGCCGCCATGGTCTGATCTGGTTCCTTTGGTGACGATCGGTCGCGCCGGCTCTGGTGACGGCGTCTGTGGTGGACGATCGGCCGTGACCAGTAACGCGCTTTATGGAAAGTCGTCGTGCCGAGCTGGCCACGGTGTCGGTCCCGGATTAGTCTGGAGTCTTCGATCTCGTCGACCTTGCCAGGGAGTGAGACAATGATCGCGAGAATACTGGGCGTCGTCGTTGTCCTGGCTTGCTCAGCCGGCAGCGCCATGGCCGCGTCCGCGCCAGCTCTCAAGCCGATCGATCCGGTCGCGCTTCAGGCCACCGTGGAACGGCTGGCCAAGGAGCTCCTGCTGCCGGGTGCCATGGTTCTCCTGAAAACTCCGCCGGGTGATTTCGTTTTTGGGTACGGCACAACCAAGCTCGGCATCACGAATCGACCACGTGCCAATACGCACTTCCGGGCCGCCTCGAATACCAAGACGATGACGGCCGCCGTGATCGTGCAACTGGCCCAGGAAGGAAAGTTACGCTTCGACGATCCGATCTCGAAGTATGTTCAAGACGTTCCAAACGGAGACAACATCACCATTGGCGAGCTGCTTAGAATGCGGAGCGGCCTTTATGATTACACAAACGCACCGGAACTTGCGGAAAGCCTTGATCATGACCCAGGAAAGGTTTGGACCTCGGAGGAGCTGCGCGGCATCGCGTTCAAACGCCCGCCGCTATTCGCTCCGGGCGCGGAATTCGACTATTGCAACGCTAACTATCTCCTGCTTGGTCTCGTTGCCGAAAAGGTTGAAGGCCAGCCTTTGGCAAGCATCTTTCAGAACCGTTTGTTCGGGCCTCTTGGCATGAAGAACACGTTGCTGCCGGCCAGCACGTCGAACGCCATCCCCGAGCCTTACTCACATGGTTACCTTTACGGCAGTTCCTCATACGCCTTGGTGGATGCGCCTTATCCAACCGATCTTCAGGCTGCGGCCAAGGCGGGAACGCTCAAGCCCAATGACGATACATCGCAGAATCCCTCCTACGCCTTTGCGGCGGGTGGGGTCATCTCTACCGCGGATGACCTGGCGACCTGGATGCGCGCGCTGGTCGGGGGCAAGGTTTTCAATGCCGACTATCAGCGCCAATGGATGGAAAGCCCCAAAGCCCAGGATCCAAGTAATCCTAAAGGTCAACGGTATGGCTATGGTATCTCTCTGATCACCTTCGGGCCGAACAAAGTGTATTTTCACGGTGGCGAGATGCCTGGCTACAACTCCTTCATGGGCTACGATCCAGATAATGATGTCACGCTGATCGTGTGGACCAGCCTGACCCTGTCGCTTGATGGCCTGCCAACCGCCAACACCTTGATGCTAAAGATACTGGACCAAATTTATACGGTATCACCGCGTCAGTAGAGGCGCCATGCGGCGTGAACTCAGCGACCACGAATGGAGTGTCATCAGGCCGATGCTCCCGGCCACGCCCCCGGGACTCGGACGAGGGCGTGCACAAGCCTTGCAGACCGTGTGAAAACACGACCGTCGCCTGGCGCGACGAAACATTGATTTGCCGCGCCGGGGGCGCACGAACGGAAGATTTAAAACTGGACCCCACGAAGCAGCGCAAATGCTCGTTGCCGTTACGGTCCGGAGTTTCCACACGGTCTGCTTAATTTATGCGCAGACCCATCTGCGAAGACGAGTGCCGTCATTGCGGCGATCAAAACACAACGTTCCAATCCTGCTTCATGCTCACGACGGTGATGCCGTAGTCCTGAGCCTTGTCGAGCGCCTCGGACAACGGGCTCAACCGGAACTCTCGGTCGTAGGCCGCCTCCCGGGCTGCGTCGTCATGGTGGAGAAGCAACGCGAGCCGAGGCCCTGAGCCGGACTTCGTGTAACGCATCATGGCGAGATCACCGTCGGAATTGCCGAACGCCAATAGTGGTCTACGGCCGATATGCAGGCCGATGTTCAGTGCCTTCACGTTCCCGATCGCCAAAGCTGTTGAGCTCCGGCAGCTTCACGAGCGAAACCCGGTTGTCTCTCAAATCGTAGCGCAGTTTCACACTGGAACCGATCACCTGCTCGCGTGGGATGCCGTAAACTTCCTCCGCGAACGCGCGCATGAAGTCCACGCCGCCTGCCGACACGATATAGGTCTTGAAGCCGTTCTCCCGTAAGTATGCGAGCAGCTCGACCTGCGGCCGATTAGGTGCATTCCTTGAACAGCCGGCCGAACTTGGGATGCCTCGCCGTCGCTAACCATCCGCTCGCAGCTTGCTCAAAGTCCTCATCGGTTATGCCCGCATGGGTGGCGAAAGCCAGCTCGAACAGCGCCTGTTTGCCGAGTCCAAAAAGCGTATTGTAATCGTGTTCGAGCACGGCCTTGAATGGTTGACGCTCGCTCATTGTCGGGTCCTTGCCCGACAACTGCTTCACGCGATCAAAGGCGAAAAAGAACTGTATCTGAAGCGGCTGCTTGCACCAGAGTGTCCCGTCGTTGTCAAACGTGGCAATGCGCCCGGCTGGCGGCACATATTCGGTGCCTCCTTGCTTTGTCACACGCGCGACAAAGTCGAGGATCGCGGATTTCGCCGCGCTGTCATTCCACGAGAGGAGTGACTGACCATCCTGCATTGATGCCTCCAGTCCAGAGGTGGCTCGAAGCCTCCACAGAAAGGAGTGGTTTGACACCAAGTCAAGAAGGCCGCTAGTGCCAACCACCCCTACGTCGACACCCAAGGGAGGACGGAACATGCATGACCACTTGCAGGTCTTTATGGCCATCGGGCTCGGGCTAGGGTTGGCGGTCGCGGTCGTCCAAGGCGCGGTTGCACAACAGAATCCGGTGACTGCGATCGACATCGCGCTCGAAGCCGACGCAACGATGGTCCAGCACGCGATGGCCGCCAACGCTCGCCTCCGAAAGTCCTTCCCGAAGGGCTTTGCTCTGGATGAGACGCACCACCCGCACATCTCCATGTTGCAGCAGTTCGTTCGCACGGACGACCTGGACAAGGTATATGCGGCGGCGAACGCAGTTCTGGCCAAAGAGAAGCCCACGGCATGGACGCTGAAGGCGATCAAGTATTACTACATCCCGGCTTCGCCGATCGGCGTCGCAGGGATAGTCATCGAACCGACTGAAGAGCTGCATCGGCTGCAAGATGAACTCATTGCCGCCGTCAAACCCTACGTTGTGAGGACCGGAACCCCGGCGGCGTTCTTCAGCAACGAGGGCGGACGCGACATTCAAGGAGCCTTGATCAGCTACGTCGCCAATTTCGTCACAGACGCGGCAGGCAAGCGTTTCAATCCACACGTGACGATCGGTGTCGAAACGGAAGCGTATTGAACAAGGTGTTGGCGGAGCCGTTCGCGTCGTTCACGTTCTCGCCGGCTGGCGCATCAGTCTATCAGCTTGGCAGCTTTGGCACGGCTCGAAAGGAACTCAGGGCGTTGACTCTGACGCCCTGAGGACGGCGGCAGACTCGCTGCGTCTCCATTACGGGCATATCTTCCGGAACATCCGAAAGTCTTGCAGACTGTGTGAAAACACGGAAGCGCACGGAGAGCGCGCAAGATAGATTCACCGAAGATTGTTCCGTGGCATGTGTATGTCCTGCGCGAATGCCGGCGGATTTTAAAATTACTCATTGCCGTTACGGTCCGGAGTTTTCACACAGTCTGCTTGATTTGTGCCATCGCGGTGGCTGGGGGTAGGATACGGCGTGGAAATCGAAACGCCGCGCACTCGGCTTCGCTGCTGGGAGCAAACTGACCGGGACGCATTCGCTGCCATGCACGCGGACCCGGAGGTGATGCATGATTACGGTGGCCCGATCAGTCGGAGAGAAAGCGACGCAAAGTTTGATCGCTATGTGGCGACATATCATCAACATGGCTTTTGTCGTTGGGCCGTCAGCGGTCGAGACGGTGCTTTTCTCGGCTACGTTGGCATTATGCCCTCGCGACCGGGCCATCCACTCGGTTCGCACTTCGGAATTGGTTGGCGTTTGGTTCGGCGGGCTTGGGGTTACGGGTATGCCACCGAAGCTGCAAGGGCGGCATTGGATGACGCCTTCTGCCGCGTCAGACTGGCCGAAGTGCTCGCCTACACGTCCCCCGAGAACCTAAGGTCGCGAGCGGTAATGGGCCGATTGCAATTGCGCCGCGATCCGTCGCGCGATTTCACGGCAGACTACGACCCCATCAAGGGCTGGCAGGGGATGGTCTGGGTCGCACTCCCGACCGCCCAAAAGTCTTGATGGCCGGATGGATGATTACCTGGCACGTCCGAACTGCGGTGCCCTCAGCGTCAGCGGAACGGATCGACTGAGCATTGCGGACGGCCAAAGCGCCAAGCCCGTCAAAGGGGTGGACCGGGTGTGGCTGAAGCCGGTCGCAAGACATTCGGTCTGAGGCCGACGCATCATGCGATTTCTGCTGCCTGCGGCTCCGGCCGTCGCCCTGATGACGACGGCCGCCGGAGCGGAAGAAGTCCGAATCCTCGGCCTGGGATCCTCCCATTGCGGACCCTGGACGGCCGCACAGGTCGCGCTGGCAATCGACACGAAATTCGTATAACACCAAGCGGCGAAAACACTGGCGTTCAATTCGTCATTCCAGCGCAAAGCGAATCCAGGCCCCGCTCGCAAAACCGGAGCAGCCCGTGGATGCCCGACCTCGCCGGCTTGACGTCGGGAGAGTTGGTCTCTTCGGGGTCTGGTAATAACTTCGCCGGCAGATGGCAGCGGGGCGTGCGCACCACCGACTACCACCCCACTGCGGTCAGGTATCTTCACATCAATTCCCAATCACCCGCACAGGCCGGCGAAAGAGAACAGTCATGATCGTCGATTATAGCCCCCCCACACGACCCTGCCTTCGCCGATACTGCCCAATCCACTGAAATTGCGTCCCGGCATGCGAATCCTATCCGTCATCGGCACCCGCCCCGAGGCCATCAAGATGGCGCCGATCATCCGCCGCCTCGCCGAAACCCCCAGCGTCACGTCGCTCGTCTGCGTCACCGCGCAGCACCGGCAGATGCTGGATCAGGTGCTGAACCTGTTCGCCATCCGCCCGGACCGCGACCTTGACGTGATGCGGGACGGCCAGGGGCTGACCTACATCACGACCGCGGTGCTCGAACGGCTGGGCCAGGTGTATGCCGACCTCCGGCCCGACCGCGTGCTGGTGCAGGGCGACACGACCACGACCTTCGCCGCCGCGCTGGCCGCGTTCTACGCCAAAATCCCCGTCGGCCACGTCGAAGCCGGATTGCGCACCGGCAACATCCACTCCCCCTGGCCGGAGGAAATGAACCGCCGGCTCACCACCGTGCTCGCCGACCTGCACTTCCCGCCGACCGCCCAGGCGCGCGACAACCTGCTGCGCGAAGGCGTCGACCCCGCGCGCATCGTGGTCACCGGCAACACGGTGATCGACGCGCTGCTGGATGCGGTCGGCATCCTGGACGCCGACCCGGCCCGCGCCGCGGCGATCGACCGGGACCTGCCGCGCACGGATCCGGCGAAGCGGCTGATCCTGGTCACCGGCCACCGGCGGGAGAATTTCGACGGCGGCCTGGAACGGGTCGCGCGCGGCTTGCTGCGCCTCGCCGCGCGGGGCGACGTGGAGATCGTCTATCCGGTCCACCTCAACCCGAACGTCCGCCGGGTCGCCGAGTCCCTGCTCGGCGCCCATCCGGCGATCCACCTGATCCCGCCGCTCGACTACCTGCCGTTCGTCCACCTGATGCGCCGCGCCGAGCTGATCATCACCGATTCCGGCGGCGTGCAGGAAGAAGCGCCGTCGCTCGGCAAGCCCGTGCTGGTCACCCGCGACACCACCGAACGGCCGGAGGCGGTGGAGGCCGGCACCGTCGAGCTGGTCGGCACCGACACCGAAACCCTGGTGGCCCGCGCCACCCGCCTGCTCGACGACCGCGCCGCCTACGAGGCAATGAGCTTCGCCCACAATCCCTATGGCGACGGCCGCGCCGCCGCCCGCATCACTGGAGGCCCTGCTGAATGGATAGCTTCGCCCGCATCGCCGTCGTCGGGCTCGGCTATATCGGCCTGCCGACCGCCGCCGTCTTCGCCGAGAACGGCGTGGAGGTGGTCGGCGTCGACGTCAACCCGCGCGTGGTCGAAACCATCAACGCCGGCCGGCCGCATTTCGGCGAGCCGAACCTGGATGCGCTGGTCCGCCGCGTGGTCGAGGCCGGCAAGCTGCGGGCCGCCTTGCAGATCGAGCCGGCGGACGCGTTCATCATCGCCGTCCCGACGCCGCTGCGCGGCCACGGGGAACGCGCGGCGCCGGACATCTCGTATGTCGAGGACGCGGCGCGAGCGGTGGCCCCGGTGCTGGACCACGGCAATCTGGTGATCCTGGAATCCACCTCGCCGGTCGGCACCACCGAGCGGATGGCGGCGATCATGGCCGAGCTGCGCCCCGACCTCACCTTCCCGCAGCAGAAGGGCGAGATGGCGGACATCCAGGTGGCGCACTGCCCCGAGCGCGTGCTGCCCGGCCGCATCCTGGAGGAGGTCGTGAACAACCCGCGCGTCATCGGCGGCATGACCCGCAAATGCGCCCAGCGCGCGCTCAGCCTCTATCGGATCATGGTGCGCGGCGAATGCCGGGTGACCACCGCGCGCACCGCCGAACTGGCGAAGCTGACCGAGAACGCCTATCGCGACGTCAACATCGCCTTCGCCAACGAGCTGTCGTTCATCTGCGACCGGCTGCGGATCAACGTCTGGGACCTGATCGCGATGGCCAATCTGCATCCGCGGGTCAACATCCTGAGCCCCGGCCCCGGCGTCGGCGGCCACTGCATCGCGGTCGATCCGTGGTTCATCGTCGCCACCAACCCGCAGGAGGCGAAGCTGATCCGCGCGGCGCGGCTGATCAACGACAGCAAGCCGGATTTCGTCGTCGCCAAGGTGCGCGAGCGGGCCGCGGCGCTGAAACAGCCGGTGATCGCCTGCCTCGGGCTGGCATACAAGAAGGACGTGGACGATCTGCGCGAAAGCCCGGCGGTCGAGATCGTGCGCAAGCTGGCCGAGGCAAATCTGGCGAGCTGCTGGTGGTGGAGCCGCACGTCGGCCGGCTGCCGCCGGAACTGGCCGATCTCGGCCTGGAGCTGCACGATTTCGACGCCGCGCTGGAGCGCGCCAATCTGGTGCTGCTGCTGGTCGATCACATGAGCTTCCTGCAGGTCGACCGCGACGTGCTCAAGGACAAGTTCGTCATCGACACCCGCGGCGCCTGGTGACCGCGCCGCGTCGCCCCTCCCGCAAGAGGAGGGGGCTGCGTTTCCCCTCCCCTTGTGGGCGGGGGCAACCCCTCCCCCGCCTCCTCCCGCAAGGGGAGGTGGGGTAGGCGATGCGCATCCTGCACGTCTTCGACCACTCGCTGCCGTTGCAAAGCGGCTACGTGTATCGCTCGCTCGGCATCCTGGCGCGCAGCGCGGTTTCGGCTGGGACACGATCCAGCTCACCGGTCCGCGGCACAACGAATGGCGCGCGCCGGCCGAGACCGTCGACGGCTGGACTTTCCATCGCACCCCGAGGCCGCACGGCCGCTCGCTGCGCGCGCCGCATCGCCCGGGAAGCGCTGGAAATGCGGGCGCTGGCCGCGCGGCTGACGGAGGTGATCCGCGCCAACGCCCGGACATCGTCCATGCCCACTCGCCGGTTCTGGTCGGCTGGCCGGCGCTGCGCGCCGCTCGCCGGGCCGGCCTGCCGTTCGTCTACGAGGTGCGCGGCCTGTGGGAGGACGCGGCGGTTGATCTCGGCCATTCCCGCGAGGGTGATCTGCGCTACCGCGCGACCCGCGCGCTCGAGACGCGGCTGTTGCGCCGGGCCGATGCGGTGGTGACGCTGTGCGAGGGCATGCGGCGGGAACTGGCCGGCCGCGGCATGCCGGAAGCGGGATCTCGGTCGTGCCCAATGCGGTCGACCGGCGCTGTTCCGCGCGCCGCAGCCGAAGGATCCGGCTGCTGGAGGACGGACGGGGCTGGCCGGGCGGACCGTGCTCGGGTTCATCGGCTCGTTCTACCATTACGAGGGGCTCGACCTGCTGCTGGAAGCGCTGCCGGCGATCCGCGAGCGCGTGCCCCGAGGTGGCGGTGCTGCTGGTCGGCGGCGGCCCGATGGCGGAAGCCTTGCGCGCAGCGTGCCGCCGGGCGTGGACTTGGGGGAGCCGTCCACTTCACCGGCCGGGTGCCGCATGCCGAGGTGCGGCGCTAGTACGATCTGATCGACTTCCTGGTGTTTCCGCGCCGGCGCATGCGGCTGACCGAGCTGGTGACGCCGCTCAAGCCGGTCGAGGCCATGGCCGAGGGGCGGCTGGTGATCGCCTCCGACGTCGGCGGCCATCGCGAGCTGATCGAGGACGGCACGACCGGTTTCTTGTTCGCCGCCGACGATCTCGCCGCGCTGGCCCGCCGCGTGCAACAGGCGATCGCGGCCGTCGATCGGCACGACGCAATGCGCCAAGCCGCCCGCGATTTCGTCGCCGCCGAACGAATTTGGCCGGTGAGCGCCGCGAATTACCGACCGGTCTATGAACGGCTGGCGGGGAAGCAAGCAAGATAGTCCGACTGTGGTTGGACTGGCATGTTGCCTTGCCGGCTCGCGAGCGTGCGGCATACGCGGTCGTTCATCGGTAAGATGAACGGCCGGCCGCCAGTCCGGCCCGCCCGACGATATCACCAGGGACCATTACCCGTGCGCCAGCCGATACGCCGACCCCAGCAGGTCGAACAAATCGAGCAGCCGCGCCACGTAGTGGTCATGCACCGCGAAGGCCGGCGCGGCGGGGTCCAGCATCTGCCGTTCCAGCGCGTCCAGCATCCGGTTCAGCCGCCGCGCATGCAGCCCCAGCCGCCGCTGAACCGGATCGGATACGAGCCCGGCAAACGCCGCGACGCAGGCGGCGCCGACCATCAGCCCGCCGGTCAGCCCGGCCACCAGCACCAGCGACGGAGCCGCCGGGAACATCGCATACCACACGCCCCCCAGCCCGGCGCCCAACGGAAATGCCGCGATCGCCGATTGCTGCGCCATCAGCGCCGCCAGCGCCGGGCCCAGCGTCACCGCGCCCGGCGTGAGCTGCTTCAGCGCCAGCGCGCCCGACCCGAGCGTCAGCAACGACGTGGTGATCTCGGCCGCGGCGGCGCGGGTCGCGGCATAGCTGGTCATCGCCTCAGCAAGGCGGGCGCGGAAAGCCGGATCGTCGCCCCGGCGCCCGATCGCCGCCAGCGTCTGCTCGGCCAGTTCGGCGACCCGCGGGTCGTCCAGGATCGTCTCGGCCAGCGCGTCGCGGCCGCCGCCCCGCCTGCCGCCACCGGAAGTTCCAGCAGTTCGGTACAGACCAGCCGCTCGATCCGGCGCGACACGTCGGTGCGCAGGAGCAGGCTTCGTGCCTGCAGGCGGCGTCCCACGCGCCTTGCTCCCAGCGTTGCCGCAACGGCTCCGGCCGCCTGCATCCCGGCATGCGGGGCGGCCAGCAGCAGGTTGGCCGGCGCCCGCAGCACATCGGCACCGAGGGCGGCGCGATGGATTACGGCGCTGCCGCGGAACGAAAAGTGCCGATCCACGAACGGCTGCACGCGCGCCCGCCGCGCCGCGAAATAGCGGCGGATGCCATCCTCCACGATCGTGGCGATCAGCTCATGGGGCGGTGAAGGCATAGACCCGGCCATCCCCGGCAATATAGAGCCGCCCGTCGGCCGCCAGGATGGTCACGAAATGGCGCAATCCAGTGAGCGCCTCGGGGCTGCTGTAGATCGCCTGGCCGGTATCGCCGCGGAAGCCGTGCAGCCGGTCGTCGCCCTCGGCGCCGGCCGCCCAGACGATCGGCTCCGAGGTGCCGTCCGTGGTGGTGACGATCGGCGCGCCGCGCCCATCCAGCGGCGCACACCAAGCCGGCGTCAGACCGCCCTGCCCTGCCGCGGTAACGGCGATGGCCGCCAGCCCACCGACCTCCCGGCCGTTCGGGCAGACGGCGCGGCGCGCCTGATAGACCACCAGCACGCGGTCGTTGCCACGAATACGACGCCGGCCCGGTGATGATCAGGCTGCCGGCGGCGCGCCGCATCGCCAACTGCCCGCCGATGCCGCCCAGATCGTCACGGTTCAGCAGGTACGCATTGCCGTCCTTGCCCAGCGCCAGCAGCAGCCGGGCCCCGCCCGGCAGCGTGATCGGCATCGGATTGACCCCGGCGAGGTCCAGGTCGTCGTCATCCAGCGCCTTCCAGTTGGCCGGCGCGAACACGTCCCGCGGGCTGGCTGAATGAGCCAGATCGGGGCCAAGGCGGAACACGCCCTCGCCGTCCGCCCATTCCTTCGCACCATCGGTATTGCCGGTGGAGACGAACAGCGCCTGCCCGTCGGAACTGATACCGCCGGGCGCCCAGATACCGCCTTTCAGCCCACGCGTCTCCCAGGCGGTGACAGGCTGGGACGGAGCAGTGGCCAGCCCCAGGACGATGCCGCGATACGTCCCGCAATCGCCGAACTGGCCGCTGAACGCCACGAACACGCGCCCGTCGAACAGCGCCAGTGCGGCCCGCTGGTTCTGCTGGCGCGGCGTGAAGGCGATGCCCTTCGACTGCAACGCCTGTTGCACATCGACCGGCCAGCCCGGCAGCACGCTCCCGTCGGACAGCCGCAGTCCGAACACGAGGTGCTCGGGCGCACCGCCGCGCGACACCACCGCGTCCAGGTAGATCGCCCCGGTGGCGGGATCGATGACCGGCGTGCCGGTGATGCCGAGCGGGTTGACGTCGCCGCACGGCAGCGCTGCCCGCGAGACCGGCGATCCGAGCGTGACCTGCCAGACGCTTCGCCCGGTCTCGGCATCGAGCGCGGCCACCACGTCATTCTCGGTCGCCACGATGATCAGGCCGTGCGCCGCACCGGCTGGCTTCCAGTACAGCGGCTGGGCATAGACATGGCCATCGACCCGGCCGTCGAAGCTGGTATCGCGGCGCAGGGCGTGCGCCGTTTCCCAGGTCAGGCCCGGCATCACGTAGTCGCCGCTGCGGGCGGGATCGCCGTGATAGGCGGGGATGGTCGCGTCGGTGGGGATCGCGGCGGCTCGCAGGTACGAGCCCGCCGGACAGGCAAATCAGGATGGCAAGAACGTAACGCATGAGCCGACCTCCGCCCGCAACCGGATGGCCGTTCAGGCTGCGACTGGTTGGGGTGTTCGGCAAGGGCAGTTGTCATGCCTCGCCGATTTCACCGTCATGCCCGGCCCTTGAGCCGGGCATCCAACGCAAATTCCACGATGCTCGGTGCTGCGTTGGAGGTTCCCGGGCCAAGCCGGACAGGCGGGACGATGAAACTACCGGCCAGCAACGGTACGTTGGCGCTTATGCGCCTTCCCGGGATGACGGGATCGCGCCGGCCGGGTAGTTCGTGGCGGACTCTCAGACGTTCGGCTGTTCGGTGTCGGGCTCGAACAACGCGGCGACGTCGAGCTCCGGCTGCTCCTCGTCCTCGGCGCTGACGCGTTCGCCGCGCGCCTGCTTCTCGGCCTCATCGGGGCTGCGGGCAACGTTGACGGTGACCGGGATAAGTACCTCGGGGTGCAGCACCACGCGTACCGGCGACAGGCCGAGCGTCTTGATCGGATGGACCAGCACCACCTGGCTGCGATCGATCGTCAGCCCGGCCGCGGCGGCGGCCTCGGCGATGTCGCGCGCCGACACCGAGCCGTACAGGCTGCCGGATTCGCCGGCCTGGCGGATGATGACGACGGTCAGGCCGCCGACGCGCTCGGCGACCCGCTCGGCTTCCTCGCGGCGGCGCAGGTTCTGCGCTTCAAGCTGCGCGCGCTGCTGTTCGAACCGCTCGCGGTTCTCCTTGTTGGCGCGGAGCGCCTTCTTCTGCGGCAGCAGGAAGTTGCGCGCGTAGCCCGGCTTGACCTTCACCACCTCGCCCATCTGGCCGAGATGCTCGACGCGTTGCAGCAGGATCAGTTCCACGGCGGGCATGATGGCTCCGTCAGCTCACGATGTAGGGCAGCAGCGCCAGGAAGCGGGCGCGCTTGATCGCCAGCGCCAGCTCCCGCTGCTTCTTGGCCGAGACCGCGGTGATGCGGGACGGCACGATCTTGCCGCGTTCCGACAGGAAGCGCGACAGCAGGCGGACGTCCTTGTAGTCGATCTTCGGCGCGTTCGGCCCGGAGAACGGGCAGGACTTTCGCCGCCGATAGAACGGCCGGCGAGCACCGACCGCGGCGCGGCGGGTGGCGGGATTTACATCGGTGGTGTCGGACATGGCGGCTTACTCCTCCGGGCCGGGGCGGAATTCCTCGGACGCCCCTTCGCGGGCGCGGAATTCCTCGCGATCGTCGTAGCCGCGGCGGCGGCCGCTATCGAAGCGCCCGGGCGGCCGCGGGCCGCGGAAGCTGCGCTCCCGCTCGTCGGCCTTGCGCGACAGGATGGCGGACTGGGCTTCCTCGATCTCCTCCACGCGGATGGTCATGAAGCGGAGGATGTCTTCGTTCAGGCCGAGCAGACGTTCCATTTCCGTCACGAAGGCCGGTTTGGCGTCCAGGCCGAGCAGCATGTAGTGGCCCTTGCGGTTCTTCTTGATCCGGTAGGCCAGGCTGCGCAGGCCCCAGTATTCGCGCTTCTTGACCGCGCCGCCGTCGGTTTCGAGGTCGGTGGCGATCTGGTCGGCGATGGCATCGACCTGCTGCTGCGTGACGTCGTTGCGTGCGATCAGCACGCATTCATAGAGGGGCATGACCTCTCCCTTTGGATGGCTTCAGCCCCGGCCCGCATGGGCCACACCCCGAAGGGGATGTTGGGCATAGCCGGGGCGGTGCCCCGGCAGGGAAGCGGCGGCGTTAAGCACGGATCGGGGTGGGGTGCAACTGGGGGGTCGAGCGGTGGCGCGGGTTAACGTCGGGAGGGTGGAAAGCGGCCCGCCGATACGAGAGGACCATCGTAGGAACGGGACGTTGGCCGCATGGGCGGGCTTCAGCGGTGACAGCTGCAGCGGGCCGGATCGACCGTTGCCGACGCTTTCAAGAAAATCGAAAACTTCCTGTCGGACTGACAAGCTCTCGCCCGTCCTCGGGGTATGGATCGACAATTCATGGGAGCAAGGGTCATGTCGCAACGAGCCGGAACCGCGGAACCCGGGATCAAGGCACTCATCGAAGCTTGGGCAGACGCCGTCCAGCGGCATAACCTGCCGCCTATATTGGCACATCACGATAAAAAAAAAAAAAAAAAAAAAAAAAAAAAAAAAAAAAAAAAAAAAAAAAAAAAAAAAAAAAAAAAAAAAAAAAAAAAAAAAAAAAAAAAAAAAAAAAAAAGGGGGGGGGGGGGAGAGGGAAGGAAACCGCATGACCACGAACGATACCTATCTTGCCGTATTTCTCGGCAGCAAGACAAGTTCGCGCATGAAGGCGTGGATGGCGCTTCCCGAAGCTGAAAGGCGCGCCAAGGAACAGGAGGGCATGGCCGCCTGGAAAGCCTGGGTCGAAAAGCACCAAGCGGCGGTATCCGCCATGGGCGGGCCGCTCGGCAAGACGAAGAAAATCACCGAACGCGGCATCGAGGACGTGAGCAACGAGATGGGCGCCTTCATGGTCGTGCGAGCGAACTCGCACGAGGCGGCCGCCAAGCTGTTCGAGAAGCATCCGCATTTCACGATCTTTCCGGGCGAGTCCGTGGAGGTCATGCCCGTTCTGCCGATACCAGGCGCCTGATCGGCGGCAAGGTCCGTTCCGTCAATTCATAAGGATAAACGAACATGCCCAACACCGTACGCTTGCACCGCGTTCTGGCAACCAGCCCAGAGAAAGTCTATCGCGCGTTCCTCGAGGCGGACGCGCTGGCGAAATGGCTTCCGCCCAACGGCTTTGCCTGCACTGTGCATCATCTGGAACCGAAAGTCGGCGGCCGTTCAAAATGTCCTTCCGGAACTTCACAACGGGCAAAAGCCACGTGTTTGGAGGCGAATATGTTGAGCTCGTTCCGGGCGAACGCCTGCGCTACACGGACAAATTCGACGATCCCAACCTGCCCGGCGAGATTCAGGTGACGGTGGCGATGAAGAAATATCGGTCGGCACCGAGCTGGACATCGTGCAGGCAGGCCTGCCGGACGTCATTCCACCCGAAGCCTGTTATCTCGGTTGGCAGGAGTCGCTGCGAAACCTGGCAAGGCTCGTCGAGCCCGAGATCAATCAATAACACATTCATAGCGAGCAAAAGGCCGCCGGGATCGAATTGCTTGATCGACTTCCTAGTCTCCGAGCGAGGTTTCGCGTCTCATGCCCCCGGGGACCCTGTTGAGAAGATCGACATGCCGCGACGCCCCTATGACCGGGGCGGCTGTGGGCTGCACCAGCACGCGGGCGATTCTACCTCGGCGCCTTCGACTTGTATGTCCGATTTGGCGCAGCCATGACAGCACGCTGAATGGCAGGAGTGGGTCGGGAGACGACCCGTTCCGGCCATTCCCGTCAGAAGCCAGTTTGGCTTACCCATTGAGTTCGGCCCTCATTTCCTGTGTCTGGAGCGAAATCATGATATGCATGGGCGATGCTATCCGCGTCTCTTACGCTCCGCCGGCTCGACCGCGAAGACATCCTTCTCCTGCGCAAGCTGAACATCGTGTTCGGCGACGCGTTCGACGACCCGAAGATCTTAATGTCGGCGAGCCACCCTCCGACGCCTATTTGAAGGGCTTGCTGGCGAAGGAGCATGTCGTTGTCATCGTCGCTCTCGCAGAAGGAGAAGTCGTCGGCGGCCTCGTTGCCTATGAGTCTCGATAAATTCGAAAGGGCACGACGTGAAGGACCGACATCTATGATCTTGCCGTCAGCGCAGAGCATCGACGACATCGCGTCGCGACTGCCCTGATCGAATATGTACGCGAGCTTGCTGCGCGGCGCGACGGCTGGATCATCTACGTCCAGGCCGACCATGGCGACGATGCGGCCATCGCGCTATATGAAAAGCATGGAGTTCGCCACGAGGTACTGCATTTCGATATTGGCGTGGTACCGCCTTTATGGTGACAGACTTCATGATAAGGCCGGTGGCAGTTGGCACGGGGGCTAAACGTGTCATGCCTCGTCCGGCCACGCCGGCACAGCAGGGAGAAGCGGCTCCGATTCAGGGCGCGGGCGCGCCGCGATGCGTCGCGATTTGCCCGATGTTGCCCGAGGGCCTCTCGCACGGTCGCGCGTCGGTTACTGTAAGGTATATCTGGTATGCTCCTCATTACAGCGGCGCCTGCCTCAAGCGCCCGCCGCAGATCCGTTCAGGAGCGTTCAATGACGACCTCAGCGCGACCTAACCACCGTGCCCTTGCCGCAGAACTCCGGCCAGGATCCTTGAAGGGCCGGGCCACTCTTCTCCCGAGGCGCGCCAGGCAGCGGCGCAAAGAGCCGCCGGCGGGACATCGACGCAGTCTCCCTACGATAACCTCGCGCGGCAAATCGGCGACTCCGCCCATGGTGTCACAGATGCACAGGTGGCAGGCGTCCTTGCAGTGACAGGCAGCGAGAAAGCCACTTTCGAAATCATCATAGCCGCGGCGATGGGAGCAGGTCTCCTCCGCTGGCAGGAAGCGATGAGGGTGCTGGAATAGGCGACCGATGCGCCTGCATGAGATCGACCGCCTTTTGTAAAAAAGTACCCACGGCGCCGTTGCCGCGAAGGAGATGCAGAGGCCAACGGTTGATGCGACGCTCGCAGATTTCCGTGCCGCGCCTATCGCGGAGAGTTCGAAGGCAACATTGGCTTTCTTGGACATTATGACGCTTCGGCCCACGAAACTACGTAGGGCATGCGAGGGAAGTGCTTGGCAAAGGTGTAAGCGCAGATGCGCTGACGGATGCAATCGCTGTCGGCGCGATCTTCAACATAGTCACGCGTGACGCCGACGCATCTTGATTTCACGCTGCCGACCACGGATGAGTTTGAGCGTGCGGCAAGCATGCTTCTCAAGCGGGGCTATGCATCATGACGTCGTGATGCAGTGTTTCCATACCAGCGACAGATTGACGGACTTCGACTGTCTTCCGCCCATACGTCTGCTTCTCCGGCGGCCTGAACCTCGAGAAGGCCGGGCTCCTCTTGCGTGGCATCGTCGTAATCCTGCTGCTGTTCGGCGGTTCAATGGATTAGTTCTCTCGAAACACCGGCAAAGAATGCGACGGATTGAATATCGCTGTCATTGGGTTTGACGTTCCGAAGTCCGACCGGCGGACCGAGTTGGAGGTGCCGCTTGGGCAGGTCCGCTTCAGCCCGATCCGGCACGAATTCATCGGCGATGTGAATTGCCAGCATGCAGCCAAGCCCCAAAGGGTGGCCACTCGGTCAGATTTGACAGGCGCAAGGATTTTCCTTACCAAGCGATTAATGCCTGAGATGTCCGCATGATCACCAGCAAACTCACCAGCGAAGCACAGACGACGATCCCACAGGCTGTCCGCACCGCGCTCGGCGTCAGCCCGGGCGACGAAATCGCATATGCCATCGCGGACGGGCACGTTCTGCTGACCAAGGCGGTCCCGCCCAAGCTCCGCCGCGGCACGCCGTTCGAGGATCCATTCGCCACCTTCTGGGAATGGGACACGCCGGAAGACGAGGAAGCCTTCGCCGACCTGTAATCCATGAACACCGTCGTCCCGCTTTCGGGCGCCGCTCCGTGGGACATCGTCCGCGTCGATTTTCCCTTCGCGGATCAGGCCACGACGCGGCGCCGACCCGCGCTGGTCATCGCGGCACCACCGGCAATCGAAGCGTTTTCCGTTTTGTGGGTGTTGATAATCACCAGTGCCGCGCGAGGGCGATGGCCGTTGGATGTCCCCATTTCCGATCTCCACACCGGCGGCCTATCGCACGCCTGCGTTGTGCGGACCGCCAAGGTGACGACACTGGACTCGCGGTTGGCAGCGCGAATCGGCGAACTCTCGGCGGCGGACCGAGCCAAGGTCGGGGCTTGTCTCGGCAAACTGTTGGGCACCGTGCTGGCCGGCTGACGCGTGGCCAGCCGGTGACTGCTCTGCTTATCCATTCGCTCGCCGCCGATTTCGGCAGCTTCCGACGCAGGCCCTATACAAATATCGTGGTGACCGGAATAATCACGCCCGGGATCGCCTCGATGGTCAGGGCGTCCGAACGGCCGGCTCGCGCAACGGACGTGTAGCTGTCGGCGACAGGCGATCGGTTAGATTTCCAACCTCCGCCGCCGCCAGGTGACGAACCATACCTCAGGGATACCGCTGCGGGCGTAGAGCGCCAGCTTGACCTTGCGGCGTAGTCCACGCTGGCATTGGCAACCTCGACGGCCAGCATTGTGTCTTCCGCCCGCGGCAACGTCGTCCTGTAATCGTCGCGCAGTCTGATGATGGAGAAACCCGGCTGCGGCTCACTGTGCCGGCTCAGCCGGACCGGTTCCGGACGGAAACGATGCCGCGTTCGCCGACTGCCAGCATCCAAAAAGAGGTTGAGCCCATTGAGCAGCACTAGCAAATGAAAATAAGTTGAATGATCTGTCGGGGCGCGTCACGCCCCTCCGGGAGCGTGACCCCGTTCAGCGGCATTTTCGGATCGTCAGGTCCCGGCATGACATAGAGTGAACCAGCGCAACGGATCACGCGTCCCGCAACAGCACAGTAACCCGAAAGCGCCCGCCGAATACGTGAAGCCCCCCGTTCCACCGCCGATTGACAGGATGCGACGCGCGTGGCTGACTGACCAACAGGCATTGCCTCTTCCGAGGCCCTGAACTCCCATCTGGATCATTGGACCGCACCGGCGCAAACGTCGCGCACCGGAAGACTGCCGTGATGCGCTGCCCGCGAAGGAGGAAACAACGATGGACCACCCTCAGGCGCCGGCGCGCGTCCGGCGGGCGCAACGATCGGCGCTGACCATCCTGGTCATCGCCGGTACCCTGAATTACCTCGATCGCTCGACGCTGTCGATCGCCAATCCGCTGATCCGCCACGACCTCGGCCTGTCGATCGCGGACATGGGGCTGCTGCTCTCGGCCTTCCTGTGGGCCTACGCATTCTCTCAGCTTCCGGGCGGCGCACTGGTGGACCGGGTCGGGCCGCACCGGCTGCTCGCCGCGGGGCTCGGTCTCTGGTCGCTGGCGCAGACGGCCGCCGGATTCGTCACCGGTTTCTGGCAGTTCTCCATTGCCCGCGTGTTCCTCGGCATGGGGGAGGCGCCGATGTTCTCCTCCGCGGTGCGCGTGGTGCGGGACTGGTACAACGTGCGCGATCGCGGCCTGCCGACCGGGATCTGGAACTGCACGTCCTCGCTCGGTCCGGCGATCGCGCCGCCAATCCTGACCGCCCTGATGCTGACGCTCGGCTGGCGCTGGATGTTCATCGTCATGGGCGTCGTCGGGCTGGCGGTTGCCGCGCTGTGGTATGTCAAATACCGTGACGCCGCCGAGTTCCCGTTCGATGCCAATGAGCGGCACTATCTGCGCCAAGGCGAAGAAGCCCCGTCGGCGAACCGCGTCACGCTCGCCGAGTGGGGCCGGCTGTTCCGCTTCCGCACCACCTGGGGGTTGATCCTGGGGTTCTTCGGTGTGGTGTACATGGGCTGGCTATACTTGGCCTGGCTGCCCGGCTACTTCGAGATCCAGCGCCATATGTCGATCCCGAAAACCGGGTGGGTCTCCGCGATCCCGTTCGCATTCGGCGTGGTGGGCAGCATAGGCGGGGGCGCGATCGCCGACCGTCTGATGGCCGCCGGTCTGTCGCCGGTCAACAGCCGCAAACTGCCGGTGATCGTCGGGTTGCTGGGCATGGCCGGGTTCACCATCGTGGCGGCGGAGACGCCGAGCAACACAATCGCGGTGGCCTGCATTTCGGCGGCGCTGATGCTCGGTGCCTGTGCCAGCGGGATGTCGTGGGCACTGGCAAGCGTGGCCGCGCCATCCAACTGCACGGCTTCCCTGGGTGCGATCCAGAATTTCGGCGGCTACCTGGGCGGCGCGCTGGCACCCACGATCACCGGGTTCATCGTGCAGAGCACCGGCAGCTTCGTTCCGGCGTTGCTGTTGAGCGCCGGGATCGGGGTTGCCTCGGCGCTTATGTATCTGGTGGTGATCCGTGCCGAGCCGATCAGTTCGGCGGAACTGGGAGTGTTGGCGGAGCCGGCTGTGTGATCACCGGACGGGGCGCGGCGTGCGTCGGCACGTGCTTACTCCAGCCTCATTTCAGGCCTACAAGGACGCCGAAATCGGCTGCGACGAACCATCCGGGGAGACGCCGGAATGATCACCCTTTATTCCTACCCTGAGCTCTTGGGCGCGGCCGATAACAATGGCTACGGCCTCAAGGTGTTCACGTTCCTCAAGTTGGCCGGCGTGCCGTTCACCCATTGCCACATCTTCGACGCCTCGGCCGCACCGCGCGGGCAGCTTCCCTACATCGACGACGATGGCCACGCGATCGGTGACAGCGATGCGATCATCGCGCATCTCATCCGCAAGTTTGATTTGACCATCGATGATGGGTTGACCGTCGCGCAGCGCGACACCAGCCATCTGATCATCCGCATGCTCGACGATCTCTATTGGGTCATGTCCTATTCACGCTGGAAGGACGAGCAGTTCTGGCCGTCCTTCCGCGATGCCCTGCGCCGGCAGCATCCGGTTCTGACGGAGGAAAGCCTGCTGAAAGCGCGGGAATTCAATTCCCAACGCTACTATTATCATGGCATTGGCCGATTTGCTCCCGCTGACGCCTACGCGCGCGGACTCGCGGATTTGCAGGTACTGGCAAACCTCGTTCCGGCAAGCGGCTGCGTGCACGGACCGAACCCGACCAGCGTCGATGCGGCGATCTACGGTTTTATCGCGAATATTTTCTTCTTGCCGATCGATACGCCGCTCAGGCAGTTCGTCACCTCGCATGCCAATCTCGTCCGCCATTGCACGGCGATCCACACCGCCATCGGTTCAACAGTCGAACGCGTTCGCGAGCCGTCGTGAATTTGGACCACCACCCCGCCTCACTGCCCCCGCAAAGGCCAGTCCTGCACATCGATCCGCGGCATGTCGAACCGGTCGGTCGTCCGCGCGTACCACCCCCGCCCGTGCATCCGCCCGATCAGCTCCAGCTTCGGCGTATCCACATAGCACCGAGCCGGATCCAGCACGAATTCGTCACCGATATGAATCGCCAGCACGCGTCCCAGCACCACCGCGCGATCGACGCCTACCTCCACGATCACCAGCCGCTCGCATTCCAGCGAAACCGGGCTCTCCGCAATCCGCGGCGGCTTCACGCGCGCGGATGGCGCGGTGGTCAGCCCAGCCTCGATCAGTTCGTTCACATGCGCCGGGAAATCGATGGCGGTAACGTTCATCTTCTCGGCCAGCGCATTGCTGACCAGGTTCACCACGAACTCCCCGGTGCGGCGGATATTGCCGCCGGTGTCCTTCACGTCGCCGGGTGCGCGCCCGCCGATGCCGATCGCCACGACAGGCGGATTGCCGGACACCGCGTTGAAGAAAGAAAACGGCGCCGCATTCAGCGTGCCGTCCACGTCCTGGGTGGTGACCCAGGCGATCGGCCGCGGCACGACGGTCGAAACCAGCAGCTTGTACGCGTTCTCCGCACCGATGTCGGCGAAGTCGAACAGCATCACGATCCCCTCAGGCCCTGAATGAGCACCCGAAGCTGGCCGCCACTGGCGCCGCTGTCCAGCCGCGTTCACGGCGGATTAAGCCATCGCCCCGGCAGGGTAGGCCCGGCAGCCCTCCGGAGCCCCCGCCATGCGCTTCCTGCGCGATCGCTCGATCAGCCTGAAACTCGCCATGTCGGCGGCCTGCGCGCTGCTGCTGCTGGCCGCGCTCGCGTGGTGCGCACAGCACAGCATGGCGGTGCTCGGCGGCGTGCAGGAACGGGTCAGCAGCGCCGCCGGTGCGGAACGGCAGGTCAAGCAGGCGCAACTCGCCGCCGAGCAGATGCGCGCGCTCAGCCGGGAGCTGCAATCCCGCCAGACCGTCGCCGACGTGACCAAGGTTCTCGCCCGCGCCGAGCAGGCGGGCGCCGCGGCACGCGGCATCCTGCAGCAGGTCCGCACGGTGGAAACCGACCGGGCTGAACGGGAGACCTCGGCGGCGCTGACCGCGCTGGCCGGCTTCGCCGACGCGCTGCGCCAGGAGGGTGAGCAGCGCAAGACGCTGATACTGACCCGCCAGAAGCGGTTGATCGAAATGCGCTCGACCTTCGAGCAGAGCCTCAGCTCGTTCGCCGACGAGCTGGCCAAGGGCGGCGTCAGCGCAAGCGGCGTCGATGCCGTTACCGGGGGCGGCAAGGTCGCCGTCGCCGCGCACGGTCCTGAGCGCGGCCGGCAGCGCGCTGACCGAGTATCAGCTCGCCATGGCGCGCATGCAGAACGCCGCCCTGCTGTTCCTCGCGACCGGCAATCGCGGGGCAGCGAACGAGGTGCGGGATGCCGCGACCGATGCCGAAGGCCGGATGGCTGCCTTGCTGGCCAGCGGCCTGCCGGACGCGACGGTCGGCGATGCACGGGTGGTCGATACGCTCGGCAAGGGCATCCAGGACGCCGCGCAACAAGTGCTGGATCAGTCCACGCGGCTGGATGAGTTCGTCGATGGCACGGTGGAAGCAGCCAACCAGGCGATGTCGCAGCGGTTGACCGCGGCGGCACAGGCGCTGGCGGACCGGGCCGATGCGGCACACGCCGAGGCCATTCAGGCGCAGCTTTCGGCCCGCAAACAGATCCTGTTCATCTCGGGCGGCATCGTGTTCGTGCTGCTGCTGTCCAGCGCGATCACCGGGCGCGCGATCTCCCGGCCGATCCGGGCCATGACCGCGCAGGTGCAGGCCATGGCGGATGGCGACACGTCGGTCTCGTTCGGCCATGCCGGCCGGCGCGACGAGGTGGGCCGCATGGCGGCGGCGTTGGAAATCCTGCGCGGCGTGGTCGAGGACGCCTTCATCAAGCGCGAGATGATCCGGCAGTTCCCCCTCGGCATGATGCTGGCCGAGGGAACCGGCGAGTTCCGCATCACCTTCGCCAATCCGGAAGCCACGCAGATGCTGAAGCTGGTGCAGGACCAGTTCGCTGCGGACCCGGACGACCTTGCCGGGGCAAGCCTGATCCGGTTCTACCCGGACCCGGAGCGGCAGCGCGCGCTGCTGGCCGATCCGGCCTGCCTGCCGGACCGCGCGCGCATCACGCTGGGCGCTGAAACGTTCGAGCTCACCGCCTCGGCCATTACCGACCGGACCGGCGCCTATGTCGGGCCGATGGTGACCTGGCACCGCATCACCGGACAGGTGGCGCTGGTGCAGCAGTTCGAACGCAGCATCGGGCAGGTGGCCCAGGTGGTCGGCAGCCAGGCCGGCAAGATGCAAACCACCGCGCGGGCGATGAGCGAGTCGGCGGACGACACCGGTCAGCGGACCGCGGCGGTGGCCAGCGCCTCCACCCAGGCTGCGGCGAACGTCGATTCGGTCGCGGCGAGTGCGGAGGAACTGGCTTCCTCGGTGGCCGAGATCGCCCGGCAGGTGTCGGAATCGGCGCGCATCGCCGGACAGGCGGTGCGCGAGGCGGCGGCGGCGGATCAGCGCATGAGCGGGCTGAGCCAGGCGGCGGGGCGCATCGGCGACGTGGTGCGGCTGATCGGCGATATTGCCGGACGCACCAACCTCCTGGCGCTGAACGCCACTATCGAGGCGGCGCGTGCCGGCGAAGCCGGCAAGGGGTTCGCCGTGGTGGCCGGCGAGGTCAAGACGCTGGCCACCCAGACCGCGCGCGCCACCGAGGAAATCGCCGCGCAGATCGCCGCGATGCAGGGCGCCACCGGCCAAGCGGCCGAGGCGTTGCGGTCGATCGGCGAGACCATCCAGCGCATGAGCGAGATCGCTACCGCAATCGCCGGGGCGACCGAGGAGCAGGGGGCGGCCACGCGGGAGATCGCCCGCGCCGTGCAGCAGGCGGCGGCGGGAACCGCGGAGGTGACCAGCAACATCGCGCTGGTCGCAGAGGCGGTGAACGGCACCAGCGGCCAGGCTGGGCAGGCGCTGGCGGCGGCGACCGAGCTGGCCGGCCAGTCCGAGACGCTGCGCATCGAGGCCGAGCGCTTCCTGAGCGCGATTCAGGCGGCTGCGTAGGGTCATCCCGGCTACCAATTGATATCAACCGGCCCGCACTGCAGGCGCGTGGAGCGATCGCCGGATCCCGGGATGATGGTGGGTTGCGCTCCGCTCCACCCACCCTACGGCGACTTGTATGCCATCACGGGCGCCGCAGGCCGCGTCTGCCGTACCCTCGTGCAGTCGTTCCCGTATCAGCGCATCACGTTCTCGCCGCGGCGGCGCGGATATGCCGACGGTGCCGCCGAGGCGCCCGCATCGACCGGCAGCACGATACCGGTCACCCAGCGCGCCTCGTCGCTGACCAGATAAAGCACGCCGTTGCCGACATCCCAGCCGGCGCCCTCCACCTTCAACAGCGAGCGATTCTTGCGCGCCTCGCGGACCTCCTCGGTCATGCCATCGGCATAGACCATCGGCGTATAGACCATGCCCGGCGCGACGGCGTTGACGCGGATACCCTCGGCGGCGTGGTGCGCGGCCATGGCGCGGGTCATGTTCACCACCGCGCCTTTCGACGTGGGGTACAGCAGCGCCGGGTGGCCGCCGAACAGCCCGGCGTACGACGCGATGTTGACGATCGCCCCGCCGCCGGCCTTCACCATCTCGGGGATGGCAAATTTCGCCATCAGCATCATCGAGGTGACATTGACCCGAAGCGCCCGGTCCCAGGCCTCGACATCCACCTCCACGGCGCTGCCGGGCGGGCCTGAGATACCGACATTGTTGACCAGGATATCGAGGCGGCCCCACCGCGCCACGGTGTCGTTGACGATGCGCGCGCAATCGGCGGCCACTGTGACGTCGGCCAGCACTGTCGCGCTGCTGCCGCCTTCCTCGGCGATCATCGCGGCGGTGCGTTCGACCCAGTCCGGCACCTGATCGACCAGCGTCACTTTGGCACCGTGGCGGGCGAGCAGGATCGAGGTGGCTCGCCCATTGCCGATCCCGTCCGCCCGCGAGCCGGCGCCGGTGACGATCGCCACCTTGCCCGCCAGCCGTCCATCACCTTGTGTCGCCATGCCCACCTCCTGTTCTGGTTGCGCGGATATCCTGCCGCCGGGATCGCCCGGCGTGAATGCCGCGACAGCCACGTAAGCCGCCGGTAAGCTTGGCGCGCAAGGTTGCAAACCGATGCGGCTTCTCGCGGTTGAAGATGAGCCCGAACTGGGCGCCCTGCTTTGCGCTGCACTCTCGCGAAGCGGGTTCGCGGTGGACCTCGCCCCCGGCATCACCGCTGCCGGCGATCACCTCGCGGTGGTGGGCTATGACGCCCTGATCCTTGATCTCGGCCTGCCCGACGGCGAAGGCCTCAGCCTGTTGCGCGTCCTGCGCCAGCGGGGAGATACCACCCCGGTGCTGATCCTGACAGCACGAGACGCGCCGGAGGATCGTGTGACCGGGCTGGACACCGGAGCGGACGACTACCTGGTCAAGCCGTTCCATATGGCGGAAATGATCTCGCGTGTCCGCGCGCTGCTACGGCGGCCGAATGCCGCTTTGGGCGTCCGGCTGGAACTCGGCAACCTCGAGCTGGACACCACCAGCCGCCAGACCTTTGTCGGCGGACAGGCATTATTGCTGTCCGCGCGCGAGGTGGCCTTGCTGGAACTGCTGCTGCGGCGCCAGGGACGCGTGGTGACGCGCGGGGCCGTCGAGCAAAGCATCTATGATTTCAACACGACGCTCGGCTCGAATGCCGTGGAGGTCCTGGTGCATCGGCTGCGCCGCAAGCTCACCGATGCCGGAGCGACGCCGGCAATCTACACCCTGCGCGGGGTCGGCTACATGCTTACCGTCGCGTCATGACCCCGCCGCCACCATCGTTGGCGTTCCGGCTTGCCTGGCGGCTGGCGCTGGTCGTCGTTGCTGCCGTCGCGTTGGCCGCGCTTGCGGTCGGCTGGCGGTCCGTGGTGGTGGTGCGGAGCCTCGATGACACGGCCTTGCAGGACCAGGCGCGCACCATTGCCGCCCATCTGGCCGCGGGCCCGAACGGACTTCCGGTGCTCGCGCTTCCGCGCCCGTTCGCGGCGGCATTCGGTGCTTCGGGGGGCAGCAATCTGTTCCTGATCATCGGCGCCAATGGAACCGTGCTGGACGCATCTTCTACCGGCGCGCGATCCGCGCTCGGGGACGTGATGCCGGCGCAGCCAGGCCTGTTCCGCGTCAGCCCGTCGCCACGTCACCCGGACGGCATGCTGGGATTCGCCCAGAGCGCCGGTGAGTGGCGCATTATCGTGGCGCAAGGGCGAGAGCAGAGCGAGGCACTGGTGCGCGGTGTGCTCCGCGACTTGCTGTCCACCGGGCTTGGCCTGCTGGCGGCGATTGGGACAGCGGCGGTGCTGATCGCGGTCGGGACCCTCCGACAGGGGCTGCGTCCGGTGCGAGAGGTGTCCGCGGCGGCAGCACGGGTCGGCCCGAGCCGGCCGGGCGCGCGACTCCCTGAAACCCACATGCCCGGCGAGATCGCGCCCCTGGTCAGCGCAGTCAATCAGGCGCTCGCGCGGCTGGAATCAGCGCTCGCCGCACAGCGCCGGTTCGTCGGAGAGGCCGCGCATACATTGCGCACCCCGCTGGCGGTGCTGATGGCACGACTGGACTCGCTCCCCGAGGGTGCGGACGTGCAAGCATTGCGGCAGGACGCCGATCGCATGGCGCGTCTGGTGGCGCAGATGCTGCAAATGGGCCGCATCGATGGTGCGCCGGTCGATCTGTCCGAGCACGTGGACCTTCGGGCGGTGGCCCTGGAAGCGATCAGCACGCTGGCGCCGCTCGCGCTTCGCCGCGATCTCGACCTGGCCCTGACCGGCACGCCGTGCGAGCCGATCCGCGGCAATCACGCGGCGCTGGTGGTCGCATTGCAGAATCTGATCGAGAACGCGCTCGGCCACGCCCCGCCCGGCAGCACCGTGCAGGTGGAGCTTGCGGCACCCGCCATACTGCGCGTGCTGGACCGCGGCCGCGGCGTGTCGGAGCAGGAGCGCGCCGTCATTTTCGAGCGGTTCCGTCGCGGTCGCTCGCCGTCAGATACCGGCGGGGCCGGGCTTGGGCTGTCGATCGTGGCGGGGATCGTCGCCGCACATGGCGGTTCAGCGCGAGCCGCGACGCGCGAAGGCGGCGGAGCCGTCTTTGTGCTGGACCTGCGGAACGCCGCCCGGGTCGCGCCGCTTGCGGCCGGTGATCATTGCCCAGACCAGGTTCTCGCGATGCAGCCCGCTCGACACCACAACCCCGGCCAGGTGCAACCCGATCAGGACCAGCAACAGGTGACCCGAAATGTGGTGCAGGTGATCCACCCAGGGCACGCCGAACCAGGCGTCGGTCTGCGATAGCCAGCCGCTCCCCGACACGATGACCAGCATCGCGAGCATGACAACAATCATGGCGCCGCCGGCCGGGTTGTGCCCCAGATAGCGCGGCGCCCGGCCGCCACGCAGCAGCAGCAGATAGCGTAGCATGGTGCGCGGGCCGCGCACGAAATTGGCGAATCGCGCGTGCGGGCTGCCAGCCATGCCCCAAATCAGGCGTGCCGCCACAAGCGCCAACACCGCATAACCGGCATCCTCGTGCAGCCAGCGCGGTCCGTCGGTGGTCAGGAAGGCCACCAGGACAAGCGTCGCCGTGCCCCAGTGGAACAGACGCACGAAGCGGTCCCAGACCGGAAAGGTCGGGATCGCTTCGTCGGACCAAATCTTACTCGGCATTGTGAATGGCGCCGGTCGCCGCATCGAGCTCCAGCTCGAAGCGCTTTCCCTTGGCGTCGAAGCCTTTGGCTTCGTAGCAGCCGTTGTGCAGCGACAGGCTGCGGATCTGGGTGTAGCCACGGTCGGCCAGGCTCTTTTCCATCGCCGACCGGGTCATCTGCTGACCGGTGCTGTGGCACGATTCCTCGGCGAGAGCGGCCGGCGCGGCCATCACGAGGGCAAAGCAGGCAAGCAGGATCGAAACGCGCATATGGGACTGTCTCCAGGTTCATGGAACGCGAGCCATGCTGCCGAGGGCCGCTTACGCCATGCTTACGGCCATGCTTGCTGATCGCCACGCGCGGCTTATGTTCGGTCCATGAGCGAGGATCGCATGGCGCAACCGGACGCCGAGCCGCTGCCGCCGAAAGTGGCGGAGATACCGAAGCCCAAGGAGATCGGTGGTCCCAGGGGCCCGGAACCCACCCGCTACGGCGACTGGGAGCGAAACGGCCGCTGCATCGATTTCTGATCAGCGGCGCCGATGCAGGGCGGCGGCAACCGTATTCTCCAGCAGGCAGGCAATCGTCATCGGCCCGACCCCGCCGGGCACCGGGGTAATTGCGCCCGCCCGCGCCAGCGCCTCTGTATAAGCCACGTCGCCCACCAGCCGACCGTCGGGCAGCCGGTTGATCCCGACATCGATCACCGTGGCGCCCGGAGCGATCCAGTCGCCGCGAACCATCTCCGCCCGGCCGGTCGCCGCGACCAGGATCTCCGCCCGGCGGCACTCGGCCGGCAGGTCGCGGGTGCGGGAGTGCGCGACGGTGACCGTGGCGTTGGCCGCGGTCAGCAGGGCCGCCATCGGCCGGCCGACGATCCCCGACCGTCCCAGCACCAGCGCACGTGCGCCGCTGACGGCTATGCCCTCCGCTTCCAGCAGCTTCATCACCCCGAGTGGCGTACAGGGCACCAGCCCGGGGCGGCCGGCCGCCAGCCGTCCGACATTCAGCGGATGAAATCCGTCCACGTCCTTGTCCGGGTCCACCGCTGCGATCACCGCGTCGGTGTCGATCCCGTCCGGGAGTGGAAGCTGGACAAGAATCCCATCGATCGCCGGATCCGCGTTCAGCCGGCCGATTTCCGCCAGCAAGGCAGACTGTGTGGTGGTCGCCGGGAGCCGGATGGTGGTGGCGGCGATGCCGGCGAGGCTGGCGGCGCGATCCTTGCTGCGTACATAGACCGCGCTGGCCGGATTGTCGCCGACCAGCAGGACGGCCAGGCCCGGGCGGTAGCCGAGCTCGGCCGCCCGCTCCGCCACACGCGCGCGCAGCGTTGCGGCGATGGCTTTTCCGTCGATGATCCGGGCGGTCATTGCGCCTCCAGCCGGGCTGCAGCAGGACCGGATCGCCGGTGACCAGCAGCAGCTTCTCCCGGCTGCCGGCGCCGGCAGCGATCGGACGCGAGGCGGCGCGAGCACCTGCCGCTCAGGCGGGATTTGGGTTGCACTTTCACCGCCACGCTGGCCCCGTCAGGGATTTGCCTTACAACGTGCTCAGAACACCAGCGATTGCCAGGCTCCGTAGGTCACCGCGGCGTAGAGCCGGGGCAGGATGACCGCCTGGATCACCTGGATCAGGATGACGACGACCCAGGGGCTGATGTCGATGCCGCCGAAATTCGGCAGCAGGTTGCGGATCGGACGCAGCACCGGGTCGGTGACGCCGGAACAGGAAGTCGCCGATCGTCCAGACGATGCGGTTGCGGCCATCAAGGATGCCGAACGCCATCAGGATGCTCATCAGACGCGGCCAGGATGATCGCCCATTTGAAGATCCAGAGGTGTAGTTCGAGCAGGACGAACAGGGCGGTGATCATCAGGCTTTCCTTCGGGGCGGCGGAAGCTACCCAGCGGCCGGCCGGGGCGCAACCGGCGTGGCGCAGAGCTGAACTGCGCCGGCGCTTGAACTATGCCGACGCTGGCCTAGAAGCCGGGGCTTGGCTGTGGTCCCGTTCGTCTAGAGGCCCAGGACGCCGCCCTCTCACGGCGGCAACAGGGGTTCGAATCCCCTACGGGACGCCAACCTTATCAATGATTTAGCGGAACCGAAACCCTTCCTTGGCCGCCGTGGGTAGATACAGGGGTAGATAGACGGCCACCGGACAACGGCGCGCCTGGCACCCTCCCGCACGCGCTCATCACTGCCAATCTTTGCCCCGTGCTGACCGACACCCCGCATATCGCCCACGCCCGCCCCCCGCGCCGGATCAGGCGCCAGCCCAAGGCCGCAACCCCGGTCCCGGTCGCTGGTCAGGCGGGTGGCCCGGCAGCGCCGGCCGTAGGGCGCATCCACGTCCCGCTGCCGGACTCTGGTAGCCTCGACCCTGGGCTGGACCCTATGTTCACGGCGCGAACATAGGGTCTAATGATCTGGCCAAGCCCACCTTCTGATCCAGACAGTGGCTGCTGCGATGCCGAGACTCAGCCATTTCAGCCAATCTCCCTCCGCAATTCGCACACCATCAGGGCGGAGCAAGTTCAGCGGCCAAGCTATTACCAGGCCGTACAGCTCAACGGACGCCAGAATGGCAAGGCGCGCGAGCATCCACACCCCCACGGCCAAGCCAGCCGTCAGGATAACGTAAGCGATTACAGGATTGTAAAGAGGCGCGTCGATTTGCCAACGAGGCATTCTGGGTAACCTGTTGCATACGTGCTGACTCGCGGCCCGCTGGCGGCGCGAGATCACCGGGAAAGATCATGGAGCATAAGCACCACGGCACAAATCCCGCTGGCGTCCCCGTAGTGAGCGGTTTCAAGAATTACGTAGACGAAGAAAACCGCAACGAGGGCGTTTGTGTGGGTTGCGAACGCCAGCGCCAGCAGCGTCGAGAAAAGCCGCATTGTGATATAGCCTGCGTTGCCTTTCCTCGCGACACGCAAGGAGGGTGAGGTTCGAGGGGCCAACGCGGCCAGGGCAGGATCGCAAGCGACTCGCTACGCATAGTTAACATGCCACAATCCCGGCACTCCGTCAAGCTCGGCCCCCTTGTTCTCTGTCCGTTCTCGTGCCACCGTGCCGGCCATGCCGGACGAACCCGAACACCTTCGCCCCGCCACCCCGGACGAGATTGCCGAAACCCTGTCCTTCGCCCTCAGATATGACGGCAGGCGCCGGGTCCACCACGCGGACGCCACGATGGCCAGGATCACCGCCGAGCGGCTGGTGGCGCACTTGGAGCGTTCGGGGTTCGTGGTGATGAAGGAGCAATTTCTGGCGCGGCATCGGACGCCGGGTTGAACTTCATCACCATCCAGTCCAACCATCTTGCAGCGAGATTCCCTATTAATCGACGGGCGTCTTTTAGGTCCATCACAGGTTTCTGTTCGGCTTCGAACCACTCTCCTGCGGTTTTTCCCATTCCTCTGGCTCTGCTATTGAATTCTGGCCCAGGAGTGCTGGCCAATTTTGGCCCACCCCCCGTCCCTCAACCTACGGTCACCCTGATGGATCAGGGGGCCTTTTGTGGACTGGAAAGCCAAAGTGGATTTGTTCGAGCAGCTCCGACGTGAGCATGAGTTTGGTATTGGCACGATCGCGGGCGTGGCCGCGAAGTTCGGTGTTCATCGGCGCGTTGTTCGCCGGGCGATTGCCGGTGCGCTGCCACCGCCGCACCATTACACGGAACGAAGCAAGCCGAAGCTGGGCGCGCTTGAGGCGTTCATCGAGCGGGTGCTCGAGGAGGATCGCCGCGCCCCGCGTAAGCAGCGCCACACGGCACGGCGAATTCATCGTCGGAATCCTGTGGGAACTCCCTGACGCTGCGGTCGCTAAGTCGACGGTGCGCAACCACGTCCGCGAGCGCAAACGTCAGCTGGGACTGCTGCGGCGCGAGACGTTCGTGCCGCAAAGCTACAGTTGGGCTCAGGAGGCTCAGGTCGACTGGTATGAAGCCTGGGTCGATCTCAGCAACGAGCGAACCAAGGTGCAGATTTTCACCATGCGCTCGATGGCCAGTGGCGCGGCATTCCACCGGGCCTATTTGCACGCCACACAGCAGGCGTTTCTGGAGGCACATGAGCACGCGTTCGCATACTTCGGCGGGGTGTTCCACCTGCTGCGCTATGACAATCTTGCCAGTGCGGTCCGCAAATCCTGCGTGGCTACCGGCGGGAGGAGACGGTTCGGTTCATGGCGTTCCGCTCGCACTGGCGGTTTGCCGCCGAGTTCTGCACGCCTGGCGAGGGGCATGAGAAGGGCGGTGTCGAAGGCGAGGGCGGCTACTTCCGGCGCAATCATCTGGTGCCGGTACCGTGCGTCGCCGACCTCGATGCGCTGAACGCGCTGCTACTGACCGGCTGCCGCGCGGACGAGGCACGGGTGCTCGATGGGCGCACGCAGTCCGTTGGCGCGGCGCTGG
>CAVXTC010000030.1:0-19310 GCA_963764525.1 uncultured Pseudomonadota bacterium
CGGTGATCGGCGCCGCGGCCGGTGGTGACGAGGTGGCGTAAGCCGGACAGGCGCTTGAGGCCGGTGACGGCGGCGTTTTCATAGATGCGGGCGCCGTTGCGTTTGGCGGCGGTGGCAAGGCCGGCGCCGAACTGGCCCATATGCATCTGCGCGCTCTTCTTATAGAGCAGGCCGCCGTGGAAGCGGTCGGAGCCGACCTCCTGCCTTATGTTTTCGGGTGGAACCAGATCGGTGTCGGGATCGGCTTCCCGGTGCAGGATCTCGAAGCCGCGCGCGATCTTCTCGTAATGCTGTGGCTTGGCGGCCAGCTTGATCTTGCCGCCGCGGCGGAAGGCGCAGGTGATCTGCTCCTCCCGCACGATCCGTTCCACAGTATCCACGGCTGCATCGTAGGCGCGGTAGAGGGAGCGAGCCTGGTCGAGGCCGAGCCGCTGGGCGAGGCTGCCGAAATCGATGGAGGTGCCATTGTTGACGTGGCCGCCGTTGCGCCCGGAGGCGCCGCTGATGACGCGGTTGGCTTCCAGCACGACGACGCTGGCGCCGCGGCGAGCGAGGGCGAGGGCGGCGGAGAGGCCGGTGAAGCCGCCGCCGATGACGACCGCGTCGGCCTGCGCCGGCGGGGATCCCTGCTCGGCGCCGGTGAAGGGGGGCGCGGTGTCGTGCCAGTAAGAAACCTGTTTCATCTGTTGCGAGCCGGCGTCGAGGCCGACGAGGGCGGGCAGGCCGCTCAGGTCGCGCATCTCGTGATAGTCGTAGTATGGGACGGAGGGTTCGTAGCTGCGATTGATGTACGCCTTGTCGCGGATGCCGAGGGCGCGCGCGGTCATAAGGTCATAGCGCAGGCTGGCGGAAACGTGGAGCACATCTTCTGGCCGGGCGCCGAGGGAACCGAGCATGAATTCGAAGCCGCGCATGCGAGGCTTGTAGGACTGCGCCTGCTCGGCGGTGAAGACAGCGTGGAACGGCGCGCCGAGCTTGTCCACATTGTGCCGGATCTGGTCGTTGGAGGCGTTGGAGAGGATGACCAGCGGAATATGCTCCGCGATGCGGCGGAGCGGCGCCGGCACATCGGGGTGCGGGCCCCAGGCGGGGATCGCGTCGTAGATGCGCTGCCCGTCCGCTTCGACGAACTCGATGCGGTGCCGGCGGCAGGTACGCTCGAGCGCGTTCTTGATGACATCCACGTAGGGCTGCCAGGCGCCGAGCACTTCATCGAAACGGTAGGCGGTGAAATCGGCGACGAACTGGTCGATGCGGTCGCCCGGCAGGCGGGCGGCGAACATCTCCCTCGCCATGTCGCTGATGCGGAACCATGTTAGGGTTCCGTAGCAGTCGAAGGTGATGAACCGGGGACGAAGAGTGGGCATGGAGAGTTCCCCTTGAGCAGCTTCCGACGATTGCAGGATAGGCCGAGGCCGCAGCATGATATGCTGCAAGGGAGCGGGAAACGGCACAGGGTTCGCTTGAATTGCACCGATTCAATCATCGCAGGTCGGCGCCGGGATTAGGATCGGCCAAAGCCTGTAGAGGGATGTCCGATGGGGAAAAGGGAACCGAAGGTCCTGACCTTCGATATGGTTGGCACTCTGATCGATTTCGAGGGCGGGATGCTGGGGTATCTGCGGGAGAATGTGCCCGCGAGCCGGTCACTCGACGATGATACGATCCTGAAAGCGTATACCGAGACGCGCACGAAGGATCCGAAGGTCCGTTATCCGGACAATCTGGTCGGGGCCTATGCGCAACTCGCCGGCAAGTTCGACTGGCCGCAAACGAAGGGACTGGGCGAGGGGTTCCGGGATTCGATCAAGACCTGGTCTGGATTTCCTGATTCGGCGGCGGCGTTGGCGCGGCTGAAGAAGCGCTACAAGCTGGTGCCGATGACGAACGCGCAGCGCTGGGCGTACCAGGTACATGGCGGCGGCGCTGGGCAATCCGTTCGACGACAGCGTCACGTCCGACGATGCGCTGTGCGAGAAGCCGAACCCGTGTTTCTTCGCGTTCGCGCGCGGGCGGCTGAGCCGGGACGGGCACGGGCTGCACGACATACTGCACGTGGCGCAGAGCCAGTATCACGATATCGGGGTGGCCCGCAGCATGGGCTACACGGTGTGCTGGATCGAGCGGCGGCAGGGGATGAACGGCTCCGGCGGGACGCCGGAAGTGCCGCAGAAGACAACACCGGACTATCATTTCGCGACGCTGGCGCAGCTGGCGGATTTCGCGGAGACGGGTGGGCTTGTGATGAAGACGGCGAAGAGGGAGAGCGGTGTCGTGGGTACCCGGGCCAGGCCCGGGCATGATAGCGTCGTGATTGCATGTCTCACTAGCCAATAAGAGATCCGGCTGACGGGGCGCGGGAAGGCTTCAGGAAACAGGAGAGCGACACAGCATGAGAAACCATCTGTCTCGACGTGAGGCGCTGCTGCTGGGTGGCGCGGCTGGCTTGGGGCTGAGCGCCGGCGGGCTGCTGGTGCCGCGGGCGCATGCGCAGGAGGCACAGCCGAAGCGCGGCGGGACGATGCGGGTGGCGGCGGCGAGATTCCTCGACCGCCGATACGCTCGATCCGGCGCGGGCGAACAACGATACCGACTATGGCCGGCTGTTCATGTTCTATAACGGGCTGACGGTGTTCGACGAACATCTGAATGCGCAGCCCGATCTGGCGACGTCGTTGGAAACCACAGGACGCCAAGATCTGGACGATCAAGCTGCGCAAGGGCGTGACGTTCCATGACGGATCGCCGTTCACGGCCGACGACGTGGTGTACACGCTGAACCGGCACAAGGACCCGAAGACGGGCTCGGTGGTGCGACCGCTGGCATCTCAGATGGAGGAGATCAAAGCGACCGCGCCGGACGAGGTGCAGATCACGCTCAGCTCTCCCGAACGCAGAACTGCCGACGATCTTCGCGGTGTATCAATTCGTGATCGTGAAGAACGGCACGACCGATTTCAGCAAGGGCAACGGCACCGGTCCGTTCATCTGCAAGGAGTTCTCGCCCGGCATCCGTTCGGTGGGCGTGCGCAATCCGCACTATTTCCATGAAGGCCGCCCCTATATCGACCAGATCGTGTTTACCGGCATCACCGACAATGCGGCGCGGGTGAATGCGCTGCTGTCGGGCGATCTGGATGTGGCTGCAGGGATCGACGCGCGGTCCACTGCGCAGGTGAAGGCGGCGAGCGGTTTCGAGATCTTCGAGACCAAAAGCGGCGACTACACCGACATGATCATGCATCTGGACGCGCCGCAGATCGGCAATCCAGATTTCGTGATGGCGATGAAATATCTGCAGAACCGCCAGCAGATCCTTAACAGCGTTCTGCTCGGGTATGGATCGATCGGCAACGACCACCCGATCGCCCCGAGCAGTCCCTATTACGACAGCTCCATCCCGGTCCGCGAATTCGATCCGGACAAGGCGAAGTCGTTGCTGCAGAAAGCTGGAATGCTGGACAAAAGCATCGAGCTGGTCTGCTCCCCGGCGGCGACGGGTTCGCGTGGACATGGCGGTGATCATGCAGAATGCGGCGCGCGGGATCGGCTTCAACCTGCAGGTCCGGCGCGTGCCGGCGGACGGGTTCTGGTCCAATTTCTGGCTGAAGGCGCCGTTCACCTACGGCAACATCAATCCGCGGCCGAATCCGGACATCCTGTTTTCGCTGTTCTTCCAGTCCAGCGCACCGTGGAACGAAAGCCACTGGAAGAGCGAAAAGTTCGACAAGCTGCTGCTGGATGCGCGGGCGGAGACGGATTTCGCCAAGCGCAAGGCGATCTACGGCGATATGCAGCGGCTGGTGCGCGACGAGGCCGGCATCGGCATTCCGGTGTTCATCAGCAGTATCGACGCCCACACCTCCAAGGTGAAGGGGCTGCGGCCAGTTCCGACCGCCGGCATGATGGGTTACAATTTCGCCCAATATGTCTGGCTCGATAGCTGAGGGAAGCACGGGCGGCGCATCCGGAGGTCGCCGGCGAGGGGCCGGCGACCTGTTCCTGCTGCGCCTGGTGCTTCGCCGGATCGGCGTTAGTTTGCTGCTGTTGCTGGCAGTTTCCATCATCGTCTTCATCGGCACGGAACTGCTGCCCGGTGACGTCGCGCAGATGATCCTCGGTCAATCGGCGACCCCGGCGACGGTCGAGGCGCTGCGCGAGAGCATGCATCTGAACGAGCCTGGGTGGCTGCGCTATCTGCACTGGCTGTTCGGACTGCTGAGCGGCAATCCCGGCACGTCTCTGGTGAACGGGATGTCGATCGCCGGCCTGATCGGCGGCCGGCTGGCGAACTCATTGCTGCTGGCGCTGCTGACGACGATCGTGGTGGTGCCGCTGGCGCTGACGGTGGGGATCACGGCGGCGGTGTGGCGCGGCAGCGCGTACGACCGGGTGGTGAACGTGCTGACGGTAGCGGCGGTGTCGGTGCCGGAGTTCCTGTTCGCCACCGCCGCAGTGCTGATCTTCGCGGTGCGGCTGCACTGGCTGCCGGCCTTGTCCTACGCGGCGAACACGGACTCGCTGCAGGCGCTGTTCCGGTCGTTCGCGTTGCCGGTGGGCACGCTGTCCATCGCAATCTTTCCGCAGATGGCGCGCATGACGAGAGCGGCGCTGATCAACACGCTGGGCTCATCCTATATAGAGATGGCGCTGTTGAAGGGCGTGCGGCCCGTGCGACTGGTGCTGCGGCACGCGCTGCCGAACGCGATCGGGCCGATCGCCAACGCGGTCGCGCTGAGCCTTTCCTTCCTCCTGGGTGGCATCGTGATCGTGGAAACGGTGTTCAACTATCCGGGGCTGGCGAAGCTGATGGTGGATGCGGTCAGCACGCGCGATGTGCCGCTGGTGCAGGCGTGCGCGATGATCTTCTGCGCCGGGTATTTGCTGCTGGTGCTGATCGCGGACATTGCCTCCATCCTGTCCAACCCGCGGCTGAGGTACCGGTGAGCGGCGCAGCGGAGACGGCCATCGAAATCGTGCCGCGGCGGCGGGCGCGGATGTCGCTGCTGGGGCGGATCGCGGCGGTGGTGGTGGTGCTGTGCCTGGCGGTGGCGGTGTGTGGTCCCTGGATCGCGCCCTATCCGGCGGGGAACATCGTCAGTCAGACAGGTGTTCGGGCCGATGACATGGGCGCACCCGCTCGGCACCGACTATCTGGGACGCGACATGCTGAGCCGCGTGCTTTCGGGCGCGCGCTACACGATCGGCGTGGCGCTGCCGGCGACGTTGATCGCGTCGGGCGCAGGGACGCTGCTGGGGATGCTGGCGGCGTCGTGGGGCGGCGCGGCGGACCAGGTGCTGAGCCGGGCAATGGACACGCTGATCTCCTTCCCCAGCCTCATCTTCAGCCTGGTGGTGATTGCCGGGCTCGGCTCCTCCGTGCCGGTGCTGATCGTAACGGCGGCGGTGATCTATACGCCGGGCTGTTTCCGGATCGTGCGGTCGGTGGCGGTGGGAATTAATGCAACCGATTTCGTCACCGTAGCGCGGGCGCGCGGGGAGCGTAACCTGACGGTGGTGCTGGAGGAGATCCTGCCGAACATGGTGGCACTGATCCTGACGGATTTTGGGCTGCGCTTCGTGTTCATCGTGTTGTTGCTTAGCAGCCTGAGCTTCCTGGGGCTGGGCATTCAGCCGCCCTATTCCGACTGGGGCGGGCTGGTGCGGGAAAATCTCGACGGGTTGAGCCAAGGCGCGCCGGCCGTCATCGTGCCAGCGATCGCGATCGCGATCCTGACGGTGTCGGTGAATCTGCTGATCGACAGCCTGCCAAATCGCGGGATGGCACGCCGTGTCGGGTAGCGGCGCGGCGCATGTGGAGGTGGACCGGCTGTGCGTCGTCGGGCGGCAGGCAGATGCGGCGCCGGTGGAGATACTGAACGAGGTCAGCTTCTCGGTGGCGCGCGGCGAGGTGCTGGCGCTGATCGGCGAGTCCGGATCGGGTAAGACGACGGCGGCGCTGTCGCTGATGGGGTATGCGCGGCCGGGCTGCACGATCGCCAGCGGGCGCGTGCGGCTGGGCGAGACGGATGTGCTGTCGCTGTCGCACGGTGAACTGGCGGGGCTGCGCGGCCGGCGCGTGAGCTACGTGGCGCAGAGCGCGGCGGCCTCGTTCAATCCGGCGCAGCGGATCATCATGCAGGTCATCGGAGCCGGCGATGATCCATGGCATTATGTCGCGGGCGGAGGCGGAGGCGAAGGCGCGCGCGCTGTTTGCCGGGCTGGCGCTGCCCGATCCGGACCATATCGGCGAGCGGTTTCCGCACCAGGTGTCGGGCGGACAGTTGCAGCGGCTGATGGCGGCGATGGCGCTGATCACCGGGCCGGAGCTGGTGATCCTGGACGAGCCGACGACCGCGCTGGACGTGACGACGCAGATCGAGGTGCTGCGCGCGTTCCGCAACGTGGTGCGGCAGTTGAAGACGACGGCTGTTTATGTGTCGCACGACCTGGCGGTGGTGGCGCAGCTCGCGGATCGGGTGGTGGTGCTGCGCGGCGGCGTGGTGCAGGAGACGGCGCCGATCCAGCGCATCCTGACGGCGGCGGAGCATCCGTATACACGCAGCCTGCTGGCGGCGGTGTCTCCATCCGCGAAGGCGGCGTCGGTGCCGGCGGCAGTGGACGAGACCAAGGCGCCGTTGTTGCAAGTGGACGGATTGATCGCCGGCTATGGGGGGAACAATGCGTCGGGCCTGCCGCGGGTGCCGGCGCTGAAGGATATCTCGTTCTCGATTTCGCAGGGCTCGGTGCTGGGGGTGATCGGCGAGTTGGGCAGCGGCAAGAGCACGCTGGCGCGGGTGCTTGCAGGGCTGCTGCCGGCGGCGCGCGGGACGATGCGGCTGAACGGGAAGGAATTGCGACCACGCCTGGCGGAGCGTTCGCGCGAGGAGCTGCGCACGATCCAGATCGTTTTCCAGATGGCGGATGTGGCGCTGAATCCGGCGCGCACGGTGGAGACGATCCTGGCGCGGCCGCTGCGGTTCTACCACGGGCTGCGCGGCCAGGCAGCGACGCGGCGGGTGCAGCAGTTGCTCGACATGGTGCGGCTGTCGCCGCAACTGGCGACACGCTATCCGGACGAGCTGTCGGGTGGGCAGAAGCAGCGGGTGAATCTTGCACGGGCGCTGGCGGCAGATCCGAGTTTGATACTGTGCGACGAGGTGACGTCCGCGCTCGATACGGTGGTGGCGGCTGCGGTGCTGGAGCTGCTGGCGGATCTACGGCGGGAGCTGGGGGTGGCGATGATGTTCATCAGCCACGACCTTTCGACGGTGCGGGCGATCTGCGACCAGGTGATGGTGCTGTACAATGGGGTGTGCGTGGAGGCGCGGCCACGGGCGGCGCTGGATACGCCGCCGTGGCATCCGTACATGAAGGTGCTGCTGGAGTCGGTGCCGGAGTTGCGGACGGACTGGCTGGATGGGGTTGGCGCGCTGCCTTCGGATTGGCGGACGCGGGTGGAGGCGACACCCCGCGCCGCTCAGTAGCCGCGTGTGGGTTGATAAACGTTGGGTAGCGGTTCGCCGCGGCGCCAGGCTTTGATGGCGTCGGCGACATATTCTGCGCGGGCGTAGCGGGACGCGAAGCCGGCGATGTGGCCGGTGACGATGATGCGCGGGTGATCCCAGACAGGGTCGGAGGGGGGCAGCGGCTCATTCTCGAACACGTCGAGCACGGCGCCGGAGAGATGGCCGGAATCAAGCGCGGCGATGAGATCGGGCATGACAATCAGGGAGCCTCGGCCAGCGCTGACGATGCCGGCGTTCTTCGGCAGCATGGCGAGGCGCGAGGCGGAGAGAAGACCGCGGGTGAGCGGGGTTTCCGGCAGCAGACCGACCAAGATATCGCTGTTGCGCAGGAAATCGTCCAGCTGCTCCAGACCGGCATAACAGGTTACGTCTGGAAGGGACTTCGCGCTCAGCGACCAGCCGGCGAGCGTATAGCCGAGACCGTGCAGCATGCGGAGCGCGAGCCGGCCGATATTGCCCAGGCCCATCACGCCGACACGGGTTTGCGGCGCGGTGCGGGTGCCCTGAAACTCGTCCCAGCGATGGTCGCGCTGCGCATCCAGAGCACGCTTGAGATCGCGCTGCAAGGCGAGCACGCCGAGGCAGACATACTCACCGACCGATTGTAGAGTTTCCGCGCTGGCATTGCGGACGATGGGGAGATGACGCGGCAGGTTCGGGTCGGCGAGGATGTGATCCACACCGGCGGCGCTGCTGAAGATGACCTGCAGGTTGGGGAAGGTGGCGATGCGGCCGGGCTGCGGCTGCCAGACGAGAACGTAAATGACATCGTTCGGATCGACGGTGGGGTCGTCCCACCAGCGGATGTCGAGGTCGGGGCACAGTGCCGCGAAGGTGGAGCGCCATTCGGGAAGCGAGGCTTCGCCGCCTGATTTCACGAGTAAGATCTGTTTGGAGGACGTCATCTTTGGGGCCTGAGAGCGACAGCGGCGTTTGAACACAAGATTTCCTCGGCGGAAAGTGGGTTGGTTGGGGTGGTTTCGCGCTCTTATACCAACCCGCTCAGACATTGACCGTTGCCCCCTCCCCGGTGCCGATCGAGCGGATGCGGGCGGTATCATTGACGAACCAGTTCCACGCCTCGGCGCAGGCCCGTAGGATGGCCCCGTAGTCATCCCAAACACAGTGGGAGAGTTTGTTGGCCCGCAGGTATTCCCAGACGTTCTCCATCGGGTTCAACTCTGGCGAATAGGCCGGCAACGGCAGCAGGACGATGTTGCCCGGCAGTTCGAGTTCGCCGCCGGTCTGGTGCCAGCCGGCGCTGTCGCAAATCAACACGGCCAGTGAACCTGGCGCGACCCGGGTACTGATCTCCTGCAGATGCGGGGTTCATCATTCGGTGTTGGCGGCAGGCGCAACGATGGCTGCGCCAACACCGCGTGCCGGGCAGATGGCGCCGAACAGGTAGGCGGTGTCGTGGGATTGTCGGGGATCATCGAAGGGAGCGAGCCGACCGGCGCCCAGAGGTAGCTCAGGCTGCTTTCCGTCCAACTCTGGCTTCGTCCTGAAACCAGATCTCCAGCGGTTTGCCAGCCGCGTCGGCCGGCTCGCCTCGCCGTGAGGCGGTCGCTGAAGTTTATGGGATGGCCCGCCCCTCACTTCCCGGCAGCATAGGCTGGTTGGGGCAACTGGAGGGAAGGGGGCACATGACAATGCAGATCGCGGTTCTGGGATTGATCTGGGCAAGAACAGCTGCCGCTTGGTGGGACTGGATCAGGCTGGGGCGGTGGTCAAGCGACGGCGAATGCGGCCGGAGAGCATTCCCGCCTTCACCAAGACGATGGCAGCCTGCGTGCTGGCGGTCAGCACTCGGTGCCCTTCATCGCCGAGAACTGCCTCGAAAAGCTCCGCAATCCCGAACTCGTCATCCACCACCGGCACCGTCGCCATGTTAGTCACCACGCTCCGCGTCGGGTTGTTGCGCGGAGCGGCTCGGAACCTCCCTCGTGAGCATAGATGAACGTGGCAATGCGACTGGTTTCTCCCTTGGTCCTGTCTGGAACTTACGGCGGCGCTGGTCCAGGACGCACGGGATCGGGCAATCGGCGGGATCGGGCCGGCTGTTACCGCTGTTGTCGTGCCTGGCGATCCGGCGCAGTATCCCGCGCATCCTGAGGGCGACCGGCAACCGCGCGGCCGGAAGCGGCCGATTGCGGGCCGCCGGGACCGCCACAAACAGGTCCGCGATCCGCTGGTCTGGCGGCCGCGGGAGGCCGGGCATAGGCGGCGGCTTCGGCATGGCGGTTCGACGGTGCCGGCGCCGGGCGGTTCGATTGGGCGGGTTGCCCTATATTGCCGTATGAACCGAGGATCGTTGCGCTATGTCGTGGAAACGTATGGTGATTTCAACGGAGTTCCGTACGGGATTTGGACCTGTGTTGCCAACGTGAAAAAACCGGGTTCGGTATAAGTGGCTGCGTGTCCCCGCAACCACCGGTAATCCACCCCCGCGAACGCCCGTTCGCGGGGGTTTTCCAAGCCCAACTTCCGCAGCTCCGGCGAACACAAAGCGACATATCAGTACGTTACCGGCTCTGTCGGTTTTAGGCACCCCAGGTTCAGCGGGTTTCGGTGGCGGTCGCGGCTGGCGGCATCTCCTGGAATATGGGGGGCAGGGTAAGCCCGAGGGCGCGGCAGACCGGATCGAGGCTAGCGCGGGGCGCGGTTCTCAGCAAGCCCGCGGCGGCCATCCTGTTCGACCTCGACGGTGCTGAGACCTGCAGAGCTGAGAGCATGGTGTTGGTGCGCAGCACGAAGACGCCATCAATTGCGCATCGGCCTCGATCTTCGCCGGAACCGTGACCGGTGCAGCGTGCGCTTCGCGGGCGGGGTGTCGGATGGTTCGACTGGTTTCAGCTTCCAGGTCCACGGCAGCAGCATGTCCAAGTTGGTGCCGTCTGGTGCGTCCGGAGACGATGCGTTCAAGCACATCGGTCAGCCAAGCCAACGGATCAACGTCATTCAGCTTCGCCGTCTGGATCAGCGAGGCGATGATCGCCCAATGCCGGCCACCACTGTCGGTGCCGGCGAACAAAGCATTCTTGCGACCCAGCGCGACTGGGCGGATCGCCCGTTCCACGGTGTTGGTGTCCAGGTCCAGACGACCATCGTCGAGGAACCGGGTCAACCCGTCCCAGTGGTTCAGGGCGTAACGGATCGCCTGCGCCAACGCGGATCGGCCGGAGATGCGGTCGAGTTGCTGGGTCAGCCATGCATGCATCGCCTCGACCAGCGGGCGGCTGCGCTGCTGGCGCGCGAGCGGCGGTTCTCGGCGGGCGTTGCGCGGATGTCAGCTTCGATCGCATAGAGTGCTGCGATGCGCCGCAATGTCTCTTCGGCGAGCGGCGACTTGGCGTGGCGACGTGGATGTCGTAGAACTTACGCCGCACATGGGCCCAGCAGAAGGCGAGTTGCGGAGTATCGCCGGCATCGGCCCGCGACCAGGCGGGCGAACCCGGCATAGCCATCGACCTGCAGCAGACCACGGAACCCCCGCAGATGCGTCGCTGGATGCTCGCCCTTGCGATCCTCGCTGTAGACGATAGGCGGCGGCCGGATGGCCCGGTCCACACCATGGCCGGTTATCGACCGCATAGCACCACAGCCGCCCGGTCTTGGTGCGTCCGCGGCCGGGATCGAGCACCGGCAGGGTGGTATCATCAGCAAACACGCGGGGCGAGGCCAGACACGGTACTCAGCACCAGCTCGTGCAACGGGGCCAGCCACCAGCAGGCGCGGCCCACCCAGTTGCACAGCGTAGATCGGTCCAGCGTCACTCCCTGGCGGGCGAAGATCTGGGATTGCCGATACAGCGGCAGATGGTCGCTGTATTTGTTGACCAGCACATGCGCCAGCAGCGCCTCGGTGGCCATGCCGCCGTCGATCGGACGGTCCGGGGCGGGCGCCTGCACGACGGCTTCTTCGCAGGCCCGGCACGCATAGCGTGGGCGGCGGATCACCCGCACCCGCAACTGTGCCGGGACATAATCCAGCATCTCGGCTCGGTCTTCGCCGATGACGTGCAGCGCGCCGCCACAGCACGGGCAGGCTTTGTCCTCGATATCCACCACGACCTCGACCCGCGGCAGATGCGCCGGCAAGGCACCGCGGTTACGCTGCGCCGGCTCGCGTGGGGTGGACGCGGCACAGCATCCGGTAGCGACTGTCCGCCGATGAGTGCGCCGCATCCAGCATCGGCCGCCTGCTCGGCCAGCGACTGCTCCAGGTCTTCGGCCCCTTGCTGGAATGTCGCCTCGTCGAGCCGTTCGGAGCGGCGGCCAAACCGGTTGCGTTGCAGGCCGGCGATCTGCAGCTTCAGCCGCTCGATCTCGGCCAGGGCGGCACGCAGGATCAGCTGTAACGTCGCCGGATCATCGGGCAGCGGTATGGGGGCGGTGAACACGCGCGGACGCTGAATCGTCGTCGAATCGGTGCCAATGAATCCTGCGTGAGCATCCGCGCTCAGCCCGCCAGTTCCGGCCGGCGCACCCGCTGCGGCATGCGCCAGTCGATGCCTTCCAGCAGCATCGATAATTGCGCCGGGCGTCAGCGACACCCGACCGCTATCGGTCACCGGCCAGACGAAGTGGCCGCGTTCCAGACGCTTGCTGAACAGGCAGCGCCGCCTCTACGCCCCGGGCTGACCGCGCGCAGTGCACGGGAAAAGTTCGCCGCCGTTCAGATGATCGACGTCCATCTGCCGACGACCGATGGACGGGAGCCAGTGTTGACCCGCCATACCCAGCCCGAGCACGAACTCCAACTGCTGATCCAAGCAACTCAGGCTACAGTTGCCGCCCTAGCCGCCACCAAAAATCACCGCCGCCGCGCCCGCTCACGCTACCTGATGTCGTGAAGACTTTTTGTAACCGGGGCAAAACCCCGGGCGGCGTTGATTTTAGGGCTTCCCCCGACGCGGCGGAGTACCATTTGCTCGGGAGATGCCACCCGCCGGTGATCTATCCAGCCTATCGCGCGCCGAGCTTGAAGCTCTGGTGGTGACGCTGCTCGGTGAGGTGGCCGAGCTGAAGCGGGTGGTTGCCGAGCAGCGCGAGGAGATCGCGCGGCTGAAGGGCCTGAAGGGCCGCCCGGACATCAAGCCGAGCGGCATGGAGCAGGCGACCACACCGAAGCGGCCGCGACGCGGCAGACGCCGGGGCCGCGGCAAATCGGCGCCGCGGGTCAGCGTCGAGGATCGGGTGGTCAAGGCGACCGTACCGGCCGGGTCGCGCTTCAAGGGCTATGAGACCTACGTTGTGCAGGACCTGGTTCTGCGCGCCGCGGCGATCCGCTACCGCCGTGAGCGCTGGGCGACGCCGGACGGACGGACTGTGGTTGCGGCGCTGCCGGCCGGGGTGGATGGCCATTTCGGTCCCGAGCTGCGTCGTTTCGTGCTGCTGTTGCACCACCAGGGTCAAGTCACCGTGGAGCGGCTGGTGGTGCAACTGCGAGCGATCGGCATCAGCATCTCCAAGCGGCAAGTTATGCGTCTGTTGATCGGCCGCCAGGACGGCTTCCTGGCCGAAAGCCGTGAGGTGCTGCGGGCGGGGTTGCAGACCGCCTCCTGGATCACGGTGGACGATACCGGGGCCCGTCACCAGGGCAGCAACGGCTTCTGCACGCAGATCGGCAACGCCGATTTCACCTGGTTCGGCACGCGAGCCTGCAAGAGCCGGCTGAACTTCCTCGATCTGCTGCGCGCCGGGCATCGTGATTACGTGATCAACGACGCGGCGCTCGCCTACATGCGAAGCCGCTCCCTCGCCGCGTCGGTCATCCGCCAACTGGCCACCCAGCCGGAGCGGCAATTCGCCGACCACAGCGCCTGGCAAGCTCATCTGCAGCGTCTCGGCATCACCACGATCACGGTCACGCCCGACCCGGTGCAGATCGCCAGCGAGGGCGCTTATGGGGCAGCGTGCAGGCACACGGTTTTCTGCGTGAGACGGTGGTGGTCAGCGACGATGCCGGTCAGTTCGCGGTTGGTCAGCACGGGCTGTGCTGGGTGCACGCGGAGCGGCTGGTCCACAAACTCGACACCTTCACCGACCTGCATCGCGCCGCCCAGCAGCGCACGCGCGCGCTGATCTGGTGGTTCTACGCCGATCTCAAGGCGTATCGCGCCGCGCCGACCGCCCGACGGCGCAGCGAGCTGCGCGCTCGGTTCGACCGTATCTTCCGCCGCCGTACCGGCTTCGCCACTCTTGACCGCCTGCTCGAGCGGCTGCACGCCAACAAGCCCGAGCTGCTGATGGTGCTCGCCCGGCCGGAGATCCCGCTGCACACCAACGGCTCGGAGCGCGACATCCGCTGCTACGTCATCAAACGCAAGATCAGCGGTGGCACCCACAGTGACGCCGGCCGCGATTGCCGCGACGCGTTCCTCGGTCTGATGCATACCTGCACCAAGCTGGGCATCGCCTTCTGGGACTTCCTCGGCGCCCGGCTCGTTGTCCCCGGCAGTTCGCCAGTGCCGCTCCTCGCTGACCTCATCCGCTGCAGAGGCCAGCCCGCTTGAGCCGCGCCGCCCGGGGTTTTGCCCCGGTTACGACTTTTTCGTCCAACGCATTGATAAACAATGCACGCTCCCCTCAAAAATCCGGCGAATCCGCGAAGACGGGCTAGCTGACAGCACCATGTACGAAATGAACAGTGCGGCGAGTTTTCCCGGCGCTTTGAGTTATCCCCTCGTTGCGTCATCTGGGACTTGGCGGAGGTCGAAGCTTGGCTGACGTCGCGCAGATCCGCCCTGATCCCTCGCTCAACATCCCGACGGCATGCCGCATCTCCCTCGCAAACTACCGTCAAGCGATTTCCGTGGGGCATTGGCTCGAAAGCAGGTTTGTTTTCAGCGTCATAGACGAAAAAGTGCCATCATAAGCCCTCATGACATTGACGGTAGTCGCAATTTTTGAGGCAGGTAATAGCGCTGACTTCCTTTATGTGGCGACCGTTCGCGGAGTTGGTGCTCGACGCGGCTTATGAAGTACCGTCTTGGCCGCCGTCCTCAACGCCCGGAGGGGCGCCTCCAAGATTGTGCTCCTAACGACGACGACGGGTAGCCGCAATACGCCACTGGAAGCGCGGAGCAAAATGCCTGCGAGACGAGTTGGGGAGGGTGAGCATCTGGAATTGGTCACTTCGACGTCCTGTTGGACGCCGATCTGCAGAAGGCCCCGCTCAAGCGTGTCGGTCTGGCAGCCGGTCAAGACCGTCTAGGTAGGCGCTGATCTTCCTGAGCCCTTCTGCGCTGCAGAGCGCATAGCCGTTCTTCTTCGTCCAGAGATGCTCGACCGACTGCGCGAGCGCTTCCGCCAGTGCCTTGCAACCGACCACCTCCAGGCAATCCAGTTGGCGCTCTGCTGTTTGCCCCTCTGCACCATGAAGTGGCGCGAAGTAGTTGCGGAAGATCGTCGCTGCCCCAGCGGTCGATCGCGCAGGCAGGCCCTTGAGTTCAGTCATGCTGATATCGCGTCACTCCCTGCTCCGGCGTCAAGTTCGGAGAAACCATTTCCAGAAGATTGAACTGTGAAGCGACCTGGAACAGCGCGCCGCCGAACTCTGGAGTTTGGTGATCCGGCGCACATCGCCGCTGATACTTCGGACTGTCAGTCGACCAGGCGGGTTGTGCCCAACGCAACGCGCTCACGCAGCGCCTGAAGGGATAAAACTTCGAGCCGCCCGACCGCAAACCTCCGGCCGGTGACTTTGGGGATTGCAGTTCCCCGCCCTCGACGGATAGGCGGCTGCGCCTTTCACCATAGCTTGTCTCAGCGAACCCGGTGATTTTTTCGAACCAGTCACATGTATCTTCTCCGGCTCCTGCTACATGTTCACGTGGATACCCAGGACGTATTTTTCCTGTTCCCGCGTCTCGATTGCGCCGGGGGGCGCACCGCGGGGTCGGAGGAATTGCACCATAGACCCATCATCAAGTGCTGGGATGGCAACCAGCGACCTAGTACCTCGTCGCAGTAATCATGACTCTTTGGCGGTGTCGGGATAGGCGCGTGCGAGCTTCGTCCGCGCCTTTTGGGTGGTGAACTTCCATTTGACCGGGCGCCCGAAACGTTGCGTTGTTGCTGCCACGCGTCGATTTCGGAGACGAGGCTTTCGCGCTCGCCAATGCGGCGGTCCAGACATTGGCCGCGCAACACGCCGATTTCGATTTCCACCATGTTGAGCCAGCTCGCGTGTTTGGGCGTGTAATGAAACTCCAGTCGTTGCAGAATGCGATGCGCTTCGGGTGCTGGGAAGGTTTCGTATAACGCCCAGCGTATGAGTGGAGAGATTGTCCATCACCACGCGGATAAGGTCGGCGTTCGGATAATGGACGTCAGCCAGATCGCGCATGCAATGGGCAAAGTCGCGCGCTGTTCGATGTTCGGTGACCTTCACATGGCGCCAGGATCGGTGCGCATCGAGAAACATGAACAGATTGGCCGTGCCATTGCGCCGATATTCGTAATCGTAACGTTCAGGCTGACCGGGCGCCGCCGGAATCGGCTCGCGTACTTCGCCAATCAGTTGGGTCGGGCTTTAGTCAAAACAAATCACCGGATGCGATAGATCGGGCTCCTCGGCTAAAGATCGAGCACATCTTCCATGCGGGCGACGTAAGTGCCGTCGACCTGCGGAATGCACCACATGTCCCTCCGCCACGGCTTCAGTTCGTCCTCGTCCAGACGCCGGCGTATCGTCTCGCGTGACATCCTTCATGTTCCGTCAGACTGGACCATCGCGCCGGCCAGCAGTTCCAGTGTCCAACGCTTGCGCCCTGCCGGCGGACTGGAGCAGGCGGTCGCCACCAGCAACGCCGTTTCCTTGCCGGATAGCTTGCGCGGCGCCCCTGGGCGCGTCTCCTCACTGAGCGCCAGCTCCAGATTGCCTTCCACAAAGCGTCGTTTGGTCCGGTAAACCGTCGACCCGCCAACCGAAACGCTGGTCGCGATTGCCTCGTCGCCAACCCCGGCGTCGGCCGCCAGCAGGATTTGCGCGCGCTTGATCCTACGTGCCGCATGTTTCCCGCCGCTCAGCATCGCCGTGAGTTGCGCGCGTTCCGCCTCGCTCAATTCCACCCGATAGCGTATGTTCATCGCTGATCCCCCGCTGTCGAGGGCACGATGAATTGCGCGGACGGTGATTCTCACCCGGTTTCACGCCCAGGCAGGGCCAATATCTGGCGTTCATTCACGCCTACACGCTGGTGAACGGACGGCCGCCCGCACAAGCCGATATTCAACGGTTCTTTCGGGTAACCCCGCCGTCAGTCCATCAGATGTTGCTGACGCTCGAGCGAGCCGACTGTCTGTGACAATGAATATTAGCCCATCTGTGCTGAGGAATATTGGCCCACCCCCGGTCCCGCAACCTAGCAGCCCGTTGAGAAATCGCGATTTCAGTCAACGGGGTGCGATGTGGCGCTGACGGCGAATGCTGCCGTTTGAGCGCCGATAACCGCGAAGATGACGACGATCATGCCGCCATCGGGCCGCGAGAGGGCAAAGAGCTGGACAAAAGCGAGGGCGTGGAACTCCCGGGGCGTTCCTGCCCCGGTTAGCAGCCGCATGATCAATCCCAGGTTGTACCCGGCGACGTGGATCAAGTAGCGCTTCTGGACGTTCTCGCGGCCACGCAGCCAAGCCCGGCGCATGCCGCCGCGATCGAGGATCAGCGCGAAGCCGCGTTCCACCAGTTCGGCGCGAAGCCGGAACGCCTCGCGAGCGACCCCGGAGAGCAGGCGCGCGCGGTTGTTGTAGACTGCGCGCCGCGCCTCTCGTCGCCGTGCCAGCGGGAAAATCGTCGCGCTTCGGTTCGGAATGCGCGCTTTCCATTCTCCGCCATCAAGCGCTTTCAGCCGCCTCGCGAATGGTACCCTTGTCGGCGATCAACTCGGCGGGCGCCTCGGCGTGGTGCCGCATCGACCGCGGCGAGATGCTCGGCAGCACTCGCCAGAGTGTCCGGCATGCGTCGTGGTGTCGCCCTGATCGGCGGCGTGCAGTTCGGCCGCGATCATCGCACCGGTGTCGAGGTCCATCGCATGCTCCGGCTTGTAGGCAAGATGCGTGCGGCCGTCTTTCATCTTTGCGATCCTGGCATCCGGGTCGGTCGGGCTCTCCCAGTCCGCGTTCGACAGCTTCTTGCCTTTGCGATTGCGGTCCAGCCGGACCAGATCGTCCGCCGTCGGCGTCTCGATACCGCTTTCCTGGGCCATGCGCTTCAGCATCTCGCGATAGCCTTCGCCGTTATCGCGCCGCACGATCGTGCGCAGCGCCGCGTTGGCTTCCATCGTCGAGGCATCCACGCCGATCCGCTCGCCCTTGATCAGGCCGTGCTCGGCCAAACGCTCAAGCACCCAGGTGAACACCTGGTCGTGGACTTCGAGCGGCAGGCGGCTGCGGGTGCGGCTCAGCCAAGAGTGATCCGGCACGCTCTCGCGCTCGCCAAGCCGCAGGAATTCGCGCAGCGACAGGCTGTCGGCACAACGCCATTCCAGCCCACGCTCGCTGTCGATGCCTTCGAAGTAGCCGACCAGCAGCATGCGGAAGTAGCGTCCGGGCGGCAGCGATGGGCGGCCGCGCCGCGGCGCATACTCCGAGGCGCACTGCCTCTCCACGAACCTGTCGAAGTCGGCCGCGATCAGCACCGCCTGCAGCTTGTCGTAGAAAATGTGTCCGGGCGAGCGTGGCAACTCCGCCCACGAAACCAGCATGTCCGACTGCCGTTCCCGCTGCCGTCCAAGTGCCATCCGCCGCCCGCCCTGCTCGTCGGAAGGACAGCGAATCAAATCGCAGGCCGATTTCGTCAACGGGCTGCTAGGGTCACCCCGATTGTATCGGGGGGCCGTTTGTGGACTGGAAAGCCAAAGTGGAATTGTTCGAACAACTCCGTCGCGAGCATGAGTTTGGTGTTGGCACGATCGCGGGCGTGGCCGCGAAGTTTGGGGTTCATCGCCGGGTTGTCCGCCGGGCGATCGCGAGTGCGCTGCCGCCGCAGCAATTACCCTGAACGGGCCAAGCCGAAGCTCGGCGCGGTCGCCGATTTCATTGACCGGGTTCTGGACGAAGACCGTCGCGCCCCGCGCAAACAGCGCCACACGGCCCGTCGCATTCATCGCCGCATTCTGATTGAGTTCCCCGGCTCGGCGTTGGCGGAATCGACGGTTCGCAACCACGTGCGCGAGTGCAAACGCCAGATGGGGCCGGAGCGGCGGGAGACGTTCGTGCCGCAGAGTTACGGTTGGGCGCAGGAGGCCCAGGTCGACTGGTATGAAGCCTGGGTCGACCTCGGCGGCGAGCGGACCAGGATGCAGGTGTTCGCGATGCGCTCGATGGTGAGGTGGTCCCCTTCTGCGGGACAGTTCGGCGGCTTTGCTAAGCTTGGGTCTGGGTCATGTCAGGCCGCCAATCTCTCAGTGTCCGTCCGTCCGGGTCCGGCCACGGTATAGGCCTCGTCCGGGGTCATCCCGCCGGGTGACGAATGAGGCCGGGAACCATTGTAGTAGCCGATCCAGCACGCAAGGCCTGTCCGCAGCTCCGAGCCCGTTTCAAACGCATGCAGGTAGACGCACTCGTATTTCAGGCTACGCCACAGCCGCTCAAGGAAGACATTGTCCATCCACCGGCCCCGGCCGTCCATCGAGATGCGCACGTCGGCTTCGGTCAGCACCTCGGTGAACCGGGGCGAGGTGAACTGGCTTCCCTGGTCGCTGTTGAAGATGTCCGGCCGGCCGAACCGCGCCAGCGCCGCCTCCAGCGCCGCGATGCAGAACTCCACATCCAG
>CAVXTC010000031.1:0-160808 GCA_963764525.1 uncultured Pseudomonadota bacterium
TAATCGACGTGGCGATGCGCCGTACCGGCTTCAACGCGCCGGGTTGAACGTACACGCACGATTACCGCTCGTCTTGCCCGGTTCCGGAGGGGATGCTTTACGTTGCACCGCACCAACGCCGGTCCCCAACGCCGGTCTCAAGGAACGCCATGGACGACGGCCGTCCTCCCAGCTTCCAGGAATTGATCCTGCGGCTTCAGCATTTCTGGGCGGGGCAAGGTTGTGTGTTGCTGCAACCTTATGATCTGGAGATGGGCGCCGGCACCTTCCATCCGGCGACGACCCTGCGCGCCCTCGGCTCCCGACCCTGGCGGGCGGCTTATGTCCAGCCCAGCCGACGCCCCACCGATGGCCGGTACGGGGACAACCCGAACCGTTTGCAGCACTTCTATCAATATCAGGTCATCATGAAGCCAAGTCCGGCCGATGCGCAGGAATTGCTGCTGGCAAGCTATCGCGCGATCGGCCTCGACCCGCTGCGGCACGATTTCCGCTTCGTCGAGGACGACTGGGAGAGCCCGACCCTGGGCGCCTGGGGTCTGGGCTGGGAGGTCTGGTGCGATGGCATGGAAGTCGGCCAATTCACCTATTTCCAACAGGTCGGCGGTATCCCGGTAACCCTGCCGAGCTTCGAAATGACCTACGGACTGGAGCGACTGGCCATGTATGTTCAGGACGTGGAGAACGTCTTCGCGCTCGATTTCAACGGCGCCGGCGTGACCTATGCGCGATGTCTTCCTGCGCGCCGAGCGGGAGTACAGCGCCTACAACTTCCAGTTTGCCGATACCGGGATGCTGAGCCGGCATTTTGCCGATGCCGAACAGGAATGTAACAGCGCTGCTGGAACACAACCTTGCACTGCCCGCCTATGACCAGTGCATCAAGGCGAGCCATCTGTTCAATCTGCTGGACGCACGCGGAGTAATCAGCGTACCCGAACGGGCCGGCTACATCGCCCGCGTGCGGGCGATGGCGAAGGCGTGCTGCGAGGCATGGATAGCGGGGGCGGCATGACGACGCTCCCAAACCCCGCTTATCAGCACTATGGCCGACAGCAACCATCGTACCCGACTGAATTTCGTCGATACCTTCGCATACGCCTTAGCAAAGGAAACCGGCGAGGCGCTTTTCTGCATAGGTAATGATTTCTCGCAGACCGACATCCAGCCCGCACTGGCAGGCTGAGCATGCCGGAGTTCTTCCTGGAGCTGTTCAGTGAGGAGATCCCCGCCCGCATGCAGGTAGGCGCGGCAGCGGATCTCGAACGGCTGGTCACGGCGGCGCTCGCTGCGCTGCATCCGCAATTGGTCAACACCTTCAGCGGACCCCGACGCATTGCCCTGCAGGCAGAGGTCGATGCCGAGATCGTGGCCAGTGCCAGCACCGAACGCGGCCCACGTGCCTCTGCTCCTGAACAGGCACTGGCCGGATTTCTGCGCAAGCACGCTGCCAACAGCGATCAGGTCCGGCAGGAGGGCGAGTACTGGGTTCTCGACAAAACAGCCGCCGCCATCGCGGCTCCGCAGGCGATCGCCGCCGTGCTGCCGGGATTGTTGCGTCGCTTTCCGTGGCCCAAATCCATGCGATGGGGTGGAACCAGCCAATTCACCTGGGTGCGGCCGCTGCGGCGGATCGTCTGCCTTCTCGATGGAGCGGTGGTGCCGTTCGATCTGCGTGAAGCTGATGATGATGGGCATGGCCTCGCCTCAGGCAATCTGACGGAGGGCCATCGCTTTCATGCTCCCGGCGCGTTCGCGGTGAGCTCCTGGGCGGACTGGCAGGAAAAGCTTGCCGAGCGACGCGTGCTGGTGGACGCCGAAGAGCGAAAGCGCCGCATCCAGCACGGGATCGAGGGCGAGGCCTCGGCGAAACAGCTCACCGTGGTGGATGATCCCGGCCTGCTGGACGAAGTTGCCGGGTTGGTGGAATGGCCGGTGCCGTTGCTGGGGCGCATAGACCCGGACTTCATGGATTTGCCGGCGGAAGTCATGCAGGTCTCCATGCGGGTGAACCAGCGCTACTTTGCGCTGCGCACGCAGGACGGCGCGCCCGCCCCATGGTTTGGTTTCGTCGCGAACATAGAAGCGGAGGATGGCGGCGCGGCGATCATCGCAGGCAATGAACGCGTGCTGCGGGCCCGCTTCGCGGATGCACGGCATTTCTGGGACCTGGATCGCAAGACACGGTTGCATGACCGCGTGCCGCTGCTCGATCAGGTCACGTTTCATGCCAGGCTGGGAAGCCAGGGCGAGCGGGTGCGACGGTTGCGCCAGTTGGCGGGTACGATTGCCGGGTTTATTGGCGCCGACCCGAAGCTGGTGGATCGGGCCGCGGAACTGGCCAAGGCCGACCTGGTCACCGGGATGGTCGGGGAATTTCCCGAACTGCAGGGCGTCATGGGCCGATATTACGCCCTGCATGACAACGAGCCGCTCGAAGTGGCCGACGCAATTCGGGATCACTATGCGCCGAAGGGCCCCGCGGATGCGGTGCCGCAGGCTCCGGTGTCGATGGCGATTGCACTGGCGGACAAAATCGACCTGCTTGCCGGATTCTTCGCCATTGGCGAGAAGCCTACTGGATCCGGCGATCCGTATGCGCTGCGACGCGCCGGCGCTGGGCGTGATCCGCATCGTCCGCGAGAACGGCTTGCGCCTGAACCTGATCGTGCTGATCGAGGCCGCAGGGCGAGCCTTGCAGACCAGCGGCATCACCCCGGCAGTTGCCGACGATATCCTTGACTTCCTGGCCGAGCGTCTGAGAGTTCAATTGCGCGCGGAAGGGCGACGCCATGACGTGCTCTCGGCGGTGTTCGGCGCACATCGGGACGGCGATTTCAGCCGGTTGCTGGCACGCGCCAGCGCAGTCGCGGCATTGCTTGGAACAGAAACCGGCGAAAACCTCCTGACTGCTTACCGCCGGGCAGCGAACATCTTGCGGATCGAGGCTCGCAAGGACGGTCCCCACAATGAGCCGCCCGACCCCGCACTGCTTCGTGAACCGGAGGAGCAATTGCTGGCGCAGGCACTGGACAGTGCAGAGCCGGGTATCCGGGACCTGTTGACGCGCGAGGCCTATCACGAGGTTCTCGGCCCTATGGCGAATCTTCGTTCACCGCTCGACCGGTTTTTCGATCGCGTTACCGTCAACGCCTCCGAACCCGAATTGCGCCGCAATCGCTTGCGTCTGCTCAACCGGGTCCGCGCCACCATGGACCGCGTCGCCGACTTTTCCCAAATCGAAGGCTGAACGGAGTACCCGGATGACCCAGTGGGTGTACAGCTTCGGCGCTGGCCACAACGAAGGCCGCGCCGAAATGCGCGACCTGCTCGGCGGCAAGGGCGCCAATCTTGCCGAGATGGCCAGCATTGGCCTGCCGGTTCCGCCAGGCTTCACCATCACCACCGAAGTCTGCACGGCCTTCTACAAGAACGATCGCAACTACCCGCCGGAGCTGAAGCCTCAGCTACGGGCGGCGCTTGATCACATCGAGCAGGCAGTCGGTCGTCGCTTCGGCGACCAGAACCGGCCGCTTCTCGTCTCGGTCCGTTCCGGCGCGCGCGTGTCGATGCCCGGGATGATGGACACCGTGCTCAATCTCGGCCTCAACGATGCCACCGTGGAAGGGCTTGCGCGGGACGCTGACGATGACCGATTTCGCCTGGGACAGCTATCGCCGTTTCATCCAGATGTACGGTTCTGTGGTACTCGGTGTGGATCACCACCGCTTCGAGGAAATCATCGAGCAAGTAAAACTCGACGTGGACGCCATCGAGGATACGGCGCTTTCCGCGCAGGACTGGCGTCGCGTGGTCGACGGCTACAAGGAAATGATTGCGCAGGAAACCGGCAATCCGTTTCCGCAGCAGCCTGAAGACCAGCTCTGGGGCGCCATCGGCGCGGTGTTCGGAAGCTGGATGAACCCGCGCGCCATCACCTATCGCCGCTTGCACGACATTCCGGCGGAATGGGGCACCGCCGTCAACGTACAGGCCATGGTGTTCGGCAATATGGGCGACGATTGCGCCACCGGCGTCTGCTTCACGCGCGACCCCTCCACCGGTGAGAACGCGTTTTACGGCGAATACCTTGTGAATGCCCAGGGCGAAGATGTGGTCGCCGGGACCCGCACGCCGCAGCCGCTGTCGAAGGCGCGGGCCAAACCCGACGAGACGCCGATGGAAACCGCTATGCCGGCCGCCTATGCCGAGCTGCTCGAGGTTCGCCGTAAGCTCGAACACCACTACCGTGACATGCAGGACATCGAATTCACCGTCCAAAAGAACCAGTTGTTCATGCTGCAAACCCGCAACGGGAAGCGCACAATCGCCGCCAGCCTGCGCATGGCCGTCGATATGGCGCGCGATGGTTTGATCGACCGGGCCGAGGCCGTGCGCCGTGTCAATCCCGCGGCACTCGATCAGCTCCTGCACCCGACACTCGATCCGGAGTCCCCGCGTATGCTGCTGGCCAAGGGCCTGCCGGCTAGCCCCGGCGCGGCCTCCGGTGTCGCAGTGTTCAGCGCCGATGAGGCGGAATCACGCGCCGCGAACGGCGAAGCTGTGATTCTTGTCCGCATCGAAACCAGCCCCGAGGACATTCACGGTATGCACGCGGCGCGCGGTATCGTCACTGCCCGCGGCGGGATGACCAGCCACGCAGCCGTGGTGGCACGCGGCATGGGCCGCCCCTGCGTTGCCGGCGCCGGCGGCATCACCGTCGATTACAACCAGCAGACGCTTCGCGCCGGCGGCCACACGGTCCAGGCAGGCGAAACCATCACACTTGACGGCGCCACCGGTGAAATTTTCGTTGGCAACGTTGCAATGATCGAGCCGCCATTGTCCGGCGATTTTGGCACGCTGATGGAATGGGCAGACCAGATTCGCCGCCTCGGGGTGCGAGCCAACGCCGAGACCCCACTCGACGCGGAGGCTGCGCGCAGGTTCGGCGCCGAAGGCATCGGCCTCTGCCGCACCGAGCACATGTTCTTCGACCCCGAACGCATCGGCGCGGTGCGCCAGATGATCATGGCAAACGACGAGGGCAGCCGTCGCGCCGCGCTGGGCCGCCTGTTGCCCCACCAGCGCGACGATTTCGCCGCGTTGTTCCGCATCATGGCCGACCTGCCGGTGACCATCCGCTTGCTGGACCCCCCGCTCCACGAATTTCTGCCGCACGGCGACGCCGAACTGGCTGAGGTGGCCCAGGCACTGGGCACCGACACCGACAGCATGCGGCGGCGCGCCTCGGAACTGGCGGAGGCCAACCCGATGCTCGGTCATCGTGGTTGCCGGCTCGGCATCACCTATCCCGAGATCTATGAAATGCAGACCCGCGCCATTTTTGAAGGCGCGCTGGCCGTTGCCACCGAAACCGGCACTGCGCCGATCCCCGAGATCATGATCCCGCTGGTCGGCACCAAAAAGGAGCTGGAGATCACCCGCGCCCTGGTGGACAAAGTCGCCCGGCAGGTTTTCCAGGAAGCCGGTCGCGATATCGAATATACCGTCGGAACCATGATCGAACTGCCACGCGCGGCGCTGACCGCCGATGCGATCGCCGAGGTGGCGGATTTCTTCAGCTTCGGCACCAACGACCTGACGCAGACAACCTTCGGCCTGTCGCGCGACGATGCCGGCAAGTTCCTGCCGCAATATGTGGAAAAGGGCATTCTGCCAAAAGACCCGTTCGTCTCGATCGATATCGAGGGCGTCGGCGCCATGCTGCGGATTGCCGCCGAGAAGGGCCGGCTGGTCAAGCCTGGGTTGAAACTGGGCATTTGCGGCGAACACGGAGGAGACCCGGCCTCGATCGAGTTTTGTGAACAGATCAGGCTCGATTACGTGTCCTGCAGTCCGTATCGCGTGCCCGTCGCAAGACTGGCCGCTGCGCAGGCCGCGCTGGGCAGCACCGACGATCGGACCGCGTAACGCCAGTGACACACGCGGCTGCTCAATGCAGCGGCCAGCGCAACACAACCAGGATCGTGCCGACCACGGCTACCAGCACCGAGAGCGGCAGCCCCAGACGCCAGTAATCCCCGAACCGGTAACCCGCCGGCCCCATCACCAGCAGGTTGTTCTGGTGGCCGATCGGCGTCAGGAAGTCGCATGACGCCCCAAGCGCCACCGCCATCAGGAAGGCATCCGGTCCATAGCCCAAATCATGCGCCAGCGCCGCTGCAACCGGCCCGATCACCAGGACTGCCGCCGCATGGTGCAGGAACGGCGTCACGATCATGGCGACCACCAACAGCAACGCCACGGCCAGTGGTCCGGGCATGTGTACCGCCACCGCCGTCAACCAACCGGCAACCAGCTTCGCTGCCCCGGTCTGGCCGAGCGCCTCGCCGACCGGGATCAGGCAGGCGAGCATGATCAGCAGCGGGCCGTCGATCGCATCGTAGGCCTGGCGCGGTGAGATCAGACGCAACAGCACCACAAGCACGGCGGCGATGAAGAACGCGGCCTCGACCGCCAGCACCCCGGTCACCACCAGCACGATCGCAACCAGCAGGATCGCCGGCGCCAGCCAGCGAGGGGTGTCCTGTCCCAGCGTCACGTTGCGCTCGCGCCAACGGCAGGCAACCCAGCTCGCGCAGCGCCTCGCCAAGCTGCGAGCGTCGGCCCTGCAGCACCACAACATCGCCGACCCGGAACCGGCTTTCCCGCAGCCGCGCGGTGATGCGCCGGTCGCCGCGCGTGACCGCCAGCAGGTTCACCTGGTAGCGCCGGCGCAGATGCATGCTCTGCGGAGTTTGGCCGATCAGCGGGGAGTCGGCAGACACCACCGCCTCGACCGTCTCGAGCTCATCGTCCTTGCCGTGGGGCTCGGCCTCGATCGTGGAGGGGCCGACCAGCTCCAGCCCGGACTGATCGACCGCCCGCTTCAGCGCCCCCGGATCGCCTTGCAACAGCAACAAATCGCCGGCGAACAGCGTCCAGTGGCTGCCGGGAATGTAGCGACGGTCATGCTCGCGAATGATAGCCGAGACTGTCACGTCACCTTCGGCGATCGCCTCCAACTCGGCCACGGTCTTGCCGGCAAAGCGGAGATTCCTCAGGCAGCCGGGCCTCCGTGGTGTAGTCCTCCACCGTGAAGCGCTTCTCGGCGTCGGCTCGCCACGGCGATCCGGCAGCAGGCGCCAGCCCAGGCACAGAAACCCGATCGCCAGCAGCGACAGCGGCAGCCCCACCGGCGTGAAGTCGAAGAAGTGGAACGGTCTGCCCTCGGTTTCCTGGCGGACGGTAGAGATCAGCAGATTGGGCGACGTGCCGATCAGCGTGATCGTGCCGCCGATCAACGAGCCGAACGACAGTGGCATCAGGTAGCGCGATGGCGGGCGGTCGTTGCGCTCCGCCGCCTGGATGCCGATCGGCAGGAAAATGCCGAGCGCGCCCACGTTCTTCATCACCGCCGACAGGAAGGTGACCGCGGAGGTTAGCACGAGCACCTGCACGGACGTGCTCCGCAGCAGCCGTGTCACCCGACGCATGGCCGCATCGACCACCCCGGAGAGGGCAACCGCCCGGCTCAGCACCAGCACGGAGGCGATAATGATGATCAGCGCGTTGGAAAAGCCGCGGAACGCGTGCTCGACCGGAACCACGCCGGTGACCATCGCTGCACTCAGCGCCAGCGCCGCTATCAGATCATAGCGGAGCCGGTCAGTGACGAACAGCACGAACATGCCGCCGACGATTGCAAAGGCTTCAGCCTGGTGAAGGGTCAAGCTTGGGTCAGTGCAGCCCCGCCCGTTGCCGGGCAGCTTCCGCGAGCACGGTCCAGTCCTTGTCGCCCTGTTCCCAGGCGACCGCCGACAGCAGGCTGTCATGCGCCACGCTGGCAGTCGGCATCGGCACCGCCAGTTCGTCTGCGGCCGCCAGCGCCAAGCGCAGGTCCTTGAGCCCGAGCGTCGCCTTGAACAGCGAAGGTTCGAAGCGGCGCTCGGCGATCGCGCCGCCGTAATTGGCATAGACCGGTGACTGGAAGATCATGTTCGCGGCATCAACGAACGCCTTCGGATCGATCCCGGCCTTCTGCATCAGTGCACACGATTCGCCTATCGCCTCCAGCATGGCGGCGAGCAGAAAATTGTTGCCGAGCTTGACCAGGTTCGCGTGCCAGGGCTCATCGCCAAATTCGGAGACCCCGCGACCCATTGCATCGAACAGCGGCCGGACACGAGCACGCGCTGCCGCCGGACCGGCCGGCACGATCCACAGCTTCCCCGCTTGCGCCACATCCGGACGGCCGAATACCGGGGCGGCGACATAGGCGCGGCCCCGTCGGCGATGCGCCTCGGTCAAGCGGCGCGCCGTGTCGATGCCGACCGTGCTCATGCCGACATGCACCGCATCTTCGGCCAGCGCATCGAGCAACCCGCCCTGCACCACCGATTCCACCGCTGCGTCGTCGGCCAGCATGGTGACGACCGCTTCCGCCTCGCGCACCGCCTCGGCGATCGAGCCGGCGCGGCGAGGCCCCGGCGCACCAAATGCCTCAAGCGATTTCTTGCTGCGGTTCCACACCGTCAGCGCATTTCCGGCGCCGGCAAGATTCGCCGCCATCGGAAGCCCCATCGACCCGAGGCCCAGGAATGCAACCTTCATGTCCGCCCTCCGCCGCCGCGTGTCAGCCTTGGTGGTACGGGCTGGGCGGTTCTCCCCACTTCCCGGGTCTCCAACGCTGCCGACAGGACCTCGCGCCATTCACGTTCCGGCAACCGCACGCCCCCGTCGCCGTTCAACGGAACAGCATTCGAACCAGGCCACGAGGAGACGAACAATGTCTGACGACTATAACTGGCGGCGGGATCGTGACCGCTCCCGCCGCGACGACGACCGGGACTGGTATCGCCGCACCGAGGATTACCGGCGGGAAGGAACCGGCTGGGGCCGCGGGCGCGATGAGCGAGAGCCCTGGCGAGAGACATATGGACGGGACGCAACCGACCGAGACTGGAGTACACGCGGGCGCGACCGCACATCACGCGGCAGCGACGATTGGAACCGCGACCGCGGCCGCGACGAGGGGGGCGGCCGCTATGGCCGTCAGGACTGGGGCCGCGACTACGGCCGCGATCCTCGCTACGGCGGCATGATGGGACCCGCCGCGGCCGGCGGCGGGTGGGGCTTCAGTGAGGAATACGGTCGCGATCCCGGTTGGGATTACGGCATGTCTTCGGGTTATCCCCGCGGCGGCTATCCCCGCGACGATTACGGCCGTGATCGGTACGGCTACAACGAGCGTCGCGGATATGGCAGAAGCGGCCCGCAGGACCGGGGGTTCTGGGACCGCGCTTCCGACGAGGTGTCGTCCTGGTTCGGCGACGAGGACGCCGACCGCCGCCGCCGCGAAGATGCCCGGCGCGACATGCACCGTGGTCGTGGACCGCGCGGCTACACTCGGTCCGACGACCGCATCCGCGAAGATGTGAGCGACCGGCTCACCGATAATCCGATCCTCGACGCCACCGAGATCGAGGTGGTCGTGGTGAGCGGCGAGGTCACGTTGAGCGGACGGGTAGACAGTCGCTACTCGAAACGCCTGGCCGAGGATGTGGCCGAGGACGTATCCGGCGTGCAGCACGTGCAGAACAATCTGCGCGTGCGGGATGCCGCCATGCCCAGGAGCGGGAATCGATTTCCGGAACCTATTCGGGAATCAGCGAGGGCGGAACGACATCCGACCTCGGCCGCACCTCGCGCTCGGGCGTCAGCTGGCTCGAGCGGCCTCGGCAACACTGAGCGGCACTACCAGCGGCGACACCTCCGGTAACGCAACGACGACCACCGCGAACGCGCAGCACCGCTAAGCGCGCCCCGTAAGCCAAAGCCCCTCTCCCCGCTTCGGGGAGAGGGATGTGCTAGACGCGCGGTGTGCTACGCCACCGCGCGGAAAATGATGCTCGCGTTGGTGCCGCCGAAGCCGAAGCTATTCGACAGCACCAACCGGATTGCTCGTTCCTGTGCCGTATTCGCCACACGATCGATGACGCTTGCCCGACTTGGCATGAGGAGATTCAACGTCGGCGGCGCGACCCGGTCGCGGATTGCCAGAATTGAGAATATCGCCTCGACCGCCCCCGCCGCGCCCAGCAGATGGCCGGTTGCCGATTTGGTGGACGACATGGCCAGCCCCCTGGCTGCCGGTCCGAACGCACGCTCCACCGCCTCCAGTTCCAAATCGTCGCCAAGCGGCGTCGAAGTACCATGCGCGTTAACATACTGGATTTCGTCCGGCGCGACGCCGCCGTTCTTCATTGCCGCCTGCATCGACCGGAAAGCGCCGGCGTGCCCTTCTGCCGGCGCTGTGATGTGATGGGCGTCCCCCGACATGCCGTAGCCGCCGATCTCCGCATAAATTTTGGCGTTGCGGGCTTTGGCGTGCTCGTATTCCTCCAGCACCACCGTGCCGGCACCCTCTCCCATCACGAACCCGTCGCGGTCCTTGTCCCATGGGCGCGACGCGGACGGCGGGTTGTCGTTGAACGCGGTTGACAGCGCGCGGGAGGCGCAGAATCCGGCAATGCCCAATTCGCAGACCGCCGCTTCGGCGCCGCCCGCCACCATTACCTCGGCATCTCCCAGCATAATCAGCCGTGCCGCATCGCCGATCGCATGCACACCGGTAGCGCAGGCTGTCACGACGCAATGGTTCGGCCCCTTGAACCCGTATTTTATGGACACGTGGCCGGCGGCAAGATTGGCGAGGGCGGACGGGATAAAGAATGGCGAAAGGCGCCGAGATCGTCCCTCATGCACCAGGACCGAGGCCTCGTAGATCGTCTCCAACCCGCCGATGCCCGAACCGATCATCACGCCGGTGGCGTTATGGTCGTCTTCGCTCTCGGGTTTCCAGCCGGAATCCTCCACCGCCTCGGTGGCGGCGACCAGCGCCAGTTGGATGAAGCGACCCATCTTCTTCTGGTCCTTGATCGGGATCCACTCGCTGATATCGAGCTTGCCATCCGCCTTCGTCCCGCGCGGCACCTGGCCGGCGACCTTGCAGGGCAGGTCCTTGGTGTCGAATGACTGGATCGCGCCGATGCCCGATTCGCCGTTGATCAGGCGCCGCCACACCGGCTCCACCCCCACACCGAGCGGACAGGCAATGCCCATGCCGGTGACCACGACGCGCCGCACAGCGATGATCCTCTCGCGGAACGCGCTCAGGCGGCCTTCTGCTTCTCGATGTAGTCGATCGCGTCCTTCACCGTGCTGATCTTCTCGGCGGCATCCTCGGGGATCTCGACGCCGAACGCTTCCTCGAACGCCATTACCAGTTCGACGGTGTCGAGGCTGTCGGCGCCGAGATCATCGATAAACGACGCCTCCGGCGTCACCTTCGATTCCTCGACCCCCAGATGCTCCACCACGATCTTTTTCACCCTGTCGGCGATCTCGCTCATCGACTCTGCAACTCCTGCATCTTGTTTGACTCGGTGTTCCCGCGTGTCCGATCCGTGCGGGCCGGACCAACCGACAGACAGGACCCGATATGCCGCTGAACCCGCGCCGGACAATGGAGCGCGCCGCTTAGCATGGTTTGCCCGCACGTCCAACCGGCGGACACAGATCATGATTTCAGGCCGCGCAGCCGCGCGGCGGTTTCAGGCCGCGCCGGTCAGAGCATCGCCATCCCGCCATTGACATGCAACGTCGCGCCGGTGACCCAACCCGCCTCGTCGGACGCAAGATAGGCGACTGCCGCCGCCACGTCCGCCGGCTGGCCGAGCCGCCCGAGTGGAATCGCCTGGATCGCCCGCGCCTTGTTCTGCTCCGACAATCGCTCGGTCATCGGCGTGGCGACGAACCCCGGCGCCACCACGTTCACGGTGACCCCGCGTGAAGCGATCTCCTGCGCCAACGCCTTGCTCAGGCCGATCAGCCCGGCCTTGGCGGCCGCATAATTGGCCTGCCCGGGGTTGCCGGTGACGCCGACGATCGACGAAATGTTGATCACCCGCCCGGCCCGCCGCCGCAACATCCCCCGCAACGCCGCGCGCATCAGCCGGAATGGCGCAGTGAGATCGACGTCCAGCACCGCCGTCCCAGTCCTCGTCCGCCATCCGCAACGCCAGCATGTCTCGTGTCATCCCGGCGTTGTTGACCAGGATGGCCAACGGCCCCGCCGCGTTCTCGGCCGCGGCCACCAGCGCTATCGGGGGCGGCGGGATCGCTGAGGTCGGCGACGCAGACGTGCGCCCGGTCGCCCAGATCAGCCGCCAGGGACTCCAGAGCCTCGGCCCGCGTGCCCGAAAGCACCACCGCCGCGCCCTGGGTGTGCAGCGCCCGCGCAATCGCCGCGCCGATGCCGCCCGAAGCGCCTGTGACCAGCGCCGCCCTTCCGTCCAGCCGGAACATCGCCGTGTCCTCAGAGGGTTTTCAGCGTTGCTTCGATCTCGCCCGGCGTGGCCACCGAAACGGCACCAGCATTCGGGCGCGATGCGGCGGACCAGGCCGGCCAGCACCTTGCCGGCGCCAAGCTCCACGAAGCTATCCACGCCGAGCGCCACCATCGCCTCGACGCTTTCGCGCCAACGCACGGTGGCGGTAACCTGGCGGACCAGCAGGTCGCTGATCTCGACCGGATCGGTCGCCTTCGCCGCGGAAACGTTGGCGATCAACGGAACGATCGGCGCGCGTGGCGGATTGCTTTGCAGCGCTTCAGCCATCGCATCGGCGGCGGGGGCCATCAGCGCACAATGGAACGGTGCCGAGACCGGCAGCAGCATGGCGCGCCGCACGCCGCGGATCCTGGCAATCTCCACCGCGCGTTCGACAGCGCCGCGATGGCCGGAGATCACGATCTGCCCGCCGCCATTGTCGTTTGCCGGCTCGATCACCTCTCGCTGGCCCGTCCTGCTGTCCGGCACGGGCGCCGCTTCATCGCAGATCGCCTGAACATCGGCCAACTGCACCCCGATCAGCGCAGCCATGGCGCCCTCCCCGGTCGGCACGGCCTTCTGCATCGCCTCTCCGCGCAGCCGCAGCAGCCTGGCAGCGTCCGGGATCGCGAAACTGCCGGCGGCCGACAGCGCGCTGTATTCGCCCAGCGAATGGCCGCCGACCAGGACGGCTTTTTGGCGCAGCGCGAAGCCGCCCTCGGTTTCCATCACCCGCAGCACGGCGAGCGACATCGCCATCAGCGCCGGCTGAGCATTCTCGGTCAGCGTCAGCGTCTCATGAGGACCCTCGAACATAAGCTTTGAAAGCTTCTGCTTCAGGGTTTCGTCCACCTCGTCGAACACTTCGCGGGCCGCGGCGAAGGCGGCAGCCAAGTCGCGGCCCATGCCGATGGTCTGGCTCCCCTGGCCTGGAAAAACGAAGGCGTGGACAGGCATGGGCGAGGGATTCCTGAACGGGCACGGATGGCGGCGCGACGTAGCGGCGCCCCCGGCACCGTGTCAATCCACGCCCGGCGCCCCTTCCCCGCGTGAAACCGGACGGGAAGGGCTATGCCGTAGGCGGAAAGCGCAGCATTCACCATCCGTCGGCGGAATGCGCTACGCTTGTCCGCCTACGGCTCCCGGAAGGTCTTGCGCAACGCCTCGGCCAGCGGCGAGATCAAATAGCTCAGAGCCGTCCGCTCCCCGGATGAGACGATCACCTCGGCTGGCATCCCCGCGCGCAGGTCGGCTCTCAGCGCCGCCGGGATCTTCATGCGATCGACCGACACCAACCCCAGATAGTATGGCTGGTGCGTCTGATCATCCAGCAGCCGGTCGCTCGACACCGATTCCAGCATCCCGGTGATCACCGGGATGGTGCGTGAATGGAATGCGGGAAATCGGACCTCCGCCTCATGGTTCGAATGCACGCTGGCGATATCGTCCGGTGAGAACCGGGCCTGCACGATCAGCGGCTCGTCGGTCGGCACGATTTCGAGCAGCGCCTCGCCGGGCCGGATGACCTGCCCGACATTGGCAACCTTCAGGCCCTGGACCTTGCCGGACCGAGGCGCCCGCACATCGAGCCGCGTCAGGATGTCGCGTTCCACCGCCAATCTCTCGCGCAGGTCGGCGATCTTCTGGCGCGTGTCGAGGATCGAGGCGGCGGTTTCCTCCTGGAACTTGTGCTTCAGTTCCTCGATCTGAAGGTTCGTTTCGCCGATGCTGTCGCGTGCCTTCGCCTGTTCCGCGATCAGATGTCCGATATCGCCTTCCAGGCGGCTCCGCTCCCGTTCCATCGACAATACGCGCCCGATGGCCACCAGCTTGAGAGCCAGCAGCTCGCGCAGGCCAACCAGCTCCTCGTGGATGAACCCGACCTGCTTCTCGGTCGAGTCTTGCTCGACCTCCAGACCGTGTATCTCGGTCTCCAGTTCCTTAGCGCGCTGCTGAAGGATATCCACCTGGCTCTGCAGCGAGCGCCGCCGGTCGTCGAACTGCGCGGCCTCGTCGGCGATGGCATGGGCGATAACCGGATTGCCGACGTTCTCCCGCACCTCGTTGGGCAGCACGATCTGCGGCAGTTCGTCGCGCTCGGCCGTGCGCCGTGCCTCGCGCGTTTCGGCCGCGAGAAGCTGGTTGCGAACGGTATCGCGGCCGGCTCTGGCCTGCACGTCATCCAGCCGGATCAGCACGTCGCCTGCCTCGACAACCTGGCCTTCCCTGACCAGTATTTCCTTCACGATGCCGCCCTCAAGGTGCTGCACCAGCTTACGATTGGTGTCAATAGATACCGTTGCCGGAGCGACCACCGCGCGGTCGAGCTTGGCAATCGCGGACCAGCCGCCCAGCACGCCGAACGCCAGGATGATAATGACGTACCCTGCCAACGCAGGGTGTCGCCAGTTTCGCACGTGGCCGCCGGCATCCATGGCGGGCGATCATCGGTGGGCTCATGGGGCGACCTGCGACAGGGAACGCCCGACCGACGGCACCGCGGCAGGTCCGGCCGGCACGACGCGCGGCGCCACCAGGCGGGACAGCACCTCATCACGCGGCCCGAAGCCCTGCACGGTGCCGGCCTGCATCACGCAGGATCTTGTCCGCCGCGGCGAGGATGTTCACCTTGTGGGTGATCAGCACCACGGTCACCCCCCGCGCCTTCATGGTCTGAATGGCGTTCATCAGCGCTTCCTCGCCGGCGGAATTGAGGTTCGAGTTCGGTTCGTCCAGCACCACCACGGCGGGATTGCCATACAGCGCGCGGGCCAGAGCAACGCGCTGGCGCTGCCCGCCAGACAGCGCAACGCCGCCCTCTCCGATCTGCGTGTTGTATCCTTCGGAAAGGTATTGGATCACTTCATGGCAGCCGGCCTGCTCGGCCGCGTCGATTACCGCCTCGCTGTCGATCTGATCCTCGAAGCGCCCGATATTCTGCATCACGGTGCCACCGAACAGCTCCACGTCCTGCGGCAGGTAGCCGACATGCTTGCCAAGTTCGTGCGGGCTCCAGTCAGAAATGTCGTTGCCATCGAGCCGGACCCCACCGTTCGCGGCCGGCCACACGCCGGTCAACACACGCGCCAGGGTGGACTTGCCGGCCGCGCTTGGACCGACCACGCACAGTGTCTCACCGCGGTTCAGCGAGAACGATACCCCGCGCAGGATCGGATCGCGCTGTCCGGGTGCCGCGGCAACCACCGACTCCAGGTTGATCACCCCTTTCGGACGCGGCAGCTTCATGCGCGGCGGCTCCGCGCCGGCCACCTCGAACAGCGTCTTCAGACGCCGGAACGCGCCACGCGCCGCCACGAAGCCCTTCCAGCTGCCAACCGCCAGTTCCATCGGCTGCAGCGCGCGCCCGACCAGGATGGATGCGGCGATAATCGCGCCGGGCGTGATTTCCCGCTGCACCGCCAAATAGCCGCCGGTCCCGAGAATGATGATCTGCAGGAACATGCGGAAAAATTTGGTACTCGCGACCATCACCCCGGCCCGGTCGCTGGCACGCGCCTGCCAATCCAGGTGGCGGGAATGCACCTCGGACCATCGCGCGCGTAACGCCCCCAGCATCCCCATCGCCTGCAACACCTCCGCATTGCGGAAGGTCGTGGCAGCGTGCTGCCCGGCTTCGATGCTGGCCGAGTTGGCTTGCTTCAGGTGACGCCTGGTCCAGATTTCGTTCACCAGCGTCAGCGTCCAGATCACCCCGCAGCCGACGATCGCGATCCAGCCGAACCGGAGTGCAACACGAAGGCGGCCACAACGAAGACCGGGCACCACGGCGCGTCGCAGAACGCGATCAGCCCGGCACCGGTCAGGAATTCCCGCAACGAATTGGTGTCGCGCAGGCATTGCACGAAGCCGCCGCTCGGGTTCCGCAGGGTGCCGCGATGAATTGCGTCGAACACCGGGCCGGCAACCGTTTGATCGAACAGCAGCCCGGCGCGCACCAGTATTTGCGTGCGCAACGCTTCCAGCAACGCATAGACCATCAGCAGCAGGACCGCGAGAACCGTGATGCCGATCAGCGTGCTCTCGCTGCGACTGCTCAGCACCCGATCATAGATCTGCAACATGTAAAGCGGGCTGACAAACATCAGCAGGTTGATGAACAAGCTGAACACGATCACCGAACACGGAACCGGCAGCGATCGCCCGGAGCCCGATGACGAGTGGCGAGCCGGCAGGGCTGCGTGCGGCGGATACGGTCCTCGCCGCCCAAGGCCGTGTCATTGCACGCATCGTTTCCCACCTTTTGCATCGTCGCAGCCGGTGCTCCGGCGGACGGTTAGTTCCGAGGCCGATCAGCCATGCGCGTGGTGCAGTTCGGCCGGCAAACCAGCCAGTCTGATCGAACTGCCATCCTTGAAGTCGTAAGTAATCGACGTGACCGCGCTCAGGTCGTTGCTGATCGCCTTGGCGTCATAGACGACCACCATATGTTCGGTGACCAGCACCACCGGTTGCGCCGCCTCGGCTTGGAACTCCTTTACGATGTCGAGCACGGCGTGGAGATCGGTCGCCGGCAATTGCAGTGGCGCGGTGTGGTGGGGAGCGGTAACCACCGACGGTGCGGCCGCGGGCGGCAGCGCAGCCGTGTGGGACGCCGGTGCAGGCGGCGCAACCGATACCGCCGGCGATATCACCGGTGCGGCCGTCGCACTCACGGCGACGATCGGCGTCAGCGATGCCTCATGAAGCCCCGGATTCCAGGCAGCGGCCGTCGAGCCATCAGCCGCCGCATCAGCAACCGCCATCGTGGTCGTCGCAAGCGATACGGGTGGCGTTACCGCAGGGCTGATCGCGTCCGGCACGGAGCGTGTGGCCAGAGCCGACGCATGCATCGGATCCCCCGCTTGCCCGCCGCCGAAAATGTGTGGGATCGTGAGCGAGTCATCAAGCATCGGCCAATGGGTTTCAGTCGGCAGCAACGCAGCGAGCACCGCCGGCAGCGTGTCCATCAGCACGAGTTCCCCGCCGGCACCGCCAGCCAGCATCAGGCCGAGCGCGGAAAATCCTGCCGCCGGAAACGCGACCACCGGCACCTCATGCATGTGGGCCAGATCCAGCGCGGCAGCAGGCTCAATCGGCGGCGGAAGCGGGGTTGTTATCGCCGAGAATGCCGCCGCCGTTGACCCACTTCCTCCCGAGCTCAGCGCAGCGACTTGCGTGGCGAAGCTTGCCATCGGCGCCGAGGTGGCAGGGATCTCCGCACCGAGATGAGTCGGCGGAACAACCGCAGCGGGCGTGAGGCTGCCCGATCCCGGGTTGCCATGCGCCACCGCGTCAGACTGCAACGACGACGCGAACGAATGATGCGCCGGCTCCGCCGCGGCCGGGGTTGCCTTGACCACGATGGTGGCAATCTCGGCTGCCGGCGGTGTCGCGGTCGCCAGCGCGATTGCCGACAGGATCAGCGCTTCTTGCTGACCTTTCAGAATGACATCAGTGGCGTTGTGCTGTATGGTACCGGCCGTAACAACGCGCGGCCCGGCCGGCAGCAGGCGCGCAGTCGCCTCGGCGTGGTCGGATGCTCCTGGCGCGGCGCCCGGCTTGGCCCCCGCCGCCTCGGCCGCGGTGCCGGCTTTCAGCAGCGCGGAGGCAACCAGCACCACAAGAAGCGCGGCCGGATGAAACAGCAGATTGCCATGCTCCGGTGTCGGTTGCAGCACCGGATGACGCATCACCATCGAGCGCACGAGCGCGGTGAAATCGGCACCGGCGGCGGTGCCGCCATAAGCTGGTGCGCTGATCACATACCGCCGACCGATCCGCGCGAAATGAACGATCACCTCATCGTCTTCGGCGCGGCAGAATACGAACCAGGGATCGCCCTCATCGGTCAGGCCGCGATCCGCGTGGACCTTCAGGCCGGACTGGGACAGCGCCGAATTCAACACGGTAAAATTCAGCGAGTTCCTGCGCCAACCAGTCCCGCGTCGGAGCGACACGGTGCAGGAACGAGAGAACCCGTCCGCTCATTTGCTCGTTTCCGCGTTGGGGCCCCCTCCGGCGAACAGGATGCCGTAGGTGATCGGGTCGTAGAAACGCATCACCTCCCGCACGAAGTCGCGCGCATCGACGCGCAGCGCACGCGCCCAGGCGAGATAGCGGTCGGGCGGAATGCGCCCACGCCCGGTTTCAAGCTGCGAAATGAACGTATAATATTCTGCGCCAACCAGTTCGGCGAGCTGGCGTTGCGACAGACCAACACGCTCACGCTGGTCCTTGAGCCAGCGGCCGCCGTCCCGCCGCAGGTCCTGCACGTCACTGGCGCTGCGGCGCTGTGGATTTCCATACATGGGTGCACCATCCCGATCTGCTCGTTCGGATGAGGCGACAATTGCTTTCCGTCGCCGCTTGCCGACAAGTTCTGCTTCATACCGCATTCGACTCGCCGATGTCAGCTTCTTATTGCGGCGGCAATGAATATTCCTTCCGGGACCGATCGGCACGCACGCCGGCCGGCCTGTGCAGGAACCCCATCCCCCTTGGCGGAGGGTGGAACCAGTCATGTCCGGAAAGCTGCCGGTGCAACCAACCAGGTGGGTTCCGCAATCTGCTTCGCGGCCCTCCAAAACCCCTGGGCTGCGCGATCCTGCTGGCGATGCTGTTCCTGCTGCTCGGCGGCGCCGAGAAATTACTGAGCGAGATCGTCCGCCACCTCGGCCGGACCGGCTGTCGCATCGTCGTTGTGACCACCGTAGCGGTATCGCCGATACCTTGGCGACACGACAGAATGGTTCGAACCACGACAACGGAAATTATATCATATGCCGCGATTCCTGCCCGAACGGCACCGGCAGGCGTTCATGGATCATCTGATCGAGGCGAAACAGATCGACGTTCTGTGGCTGGCGGGCAGTATCGCCTTCCATGACGCCCTGCCGCGCATCGTCACCGTTATCCTTGCCTTCGCAACCTGGCCGGGCCGGACCTGAACCTCGCCGTCGAGGACTCCGTCCAGGATAGCGCTGCCCGGAGGAGCCGAGGATCATCGTCTTCGGCGCCGGGGTCTGGGCCGCGAGGTGCTGGACGCACTGCGCCAACAGCAACCTGCCGGGGCAGACCTCACCTGCGTGGGCTTCGCCAGCGATCCCGGGTTTCCCGCCCCGGAGACGCTGCACGGCATCCCGGTCCACCGCGACCCTCAGTGCTGGTGCCGGCGATCCAAATCTCGAATTCGTGATCAGGATCGGCGACCCTCGCGCGAGCGCTGATCGCCGCCCGGATCGAGCGGGCCACCACCATCAACCCCGTAGGTTTGTGTCGCCAACGACTGTGTGCTGGAGGATTTCGCCAGTTTGAGTTCGCCAGTTTGAGTTCGCCAGTTTGAGTTCGCCAGTTTGAGTTCCCCAGCCTGGATTCGCCAACTGGGCGCCGGGGCGGTGGTGACCCGCCCGATGGCGGCGAACACACCGTGCAAGGCATGCCGGCCGGACACCTCCAAACCCGGATCACCGGAGGGCTGAAGCGCACTGCCGCAATAGGGTGCGTGCTCATACCGGGCGGCCGGTCAGCGCATGCAACCGAGCAAGCCGGCTGACCATATAGCAGCACACCATAAGCGAAGATACGATGTCCGACGCCCACAGCCTTGCAGCGGCCCCCCGGGCCGACGTTCGTCCCGAGACCCGTCCGGAGACCCGTCCGTCTGGCGTCCCCCGCCGCGAGCCCGAGACGCGCCGAGGCCCCGAGAACCCGCCGCCGACGCGTCCGCGACGCTCGCGGCTGGGATTGCGCATCACATTGATGGCCTTTGGGGCGTTGGTGCTGTTCATCGGCGCCGGCTGGTACTGGCTCAGTGGCGGGCGCTACGCGGAAACCACCGACGCTTACGTCCAGGCCGACGTGCTCAGCGTCTCCACCGATGTGTCCGGCATCGTCGCGGAGATCCCCGTGCATGAAGGACAGCACGTCACGACAGGCCAGGTCCTGTTTCGCCTCGACCCATCCAAGTTCCAGATCGCGCTCGATCAGGCCCAGGCCAACCTGGCGCAGACCGTACTCAATCTGGACGCGCTCAAGGCGGACTACCTTCAGTCTCAGCGCAATGTGGCTGGCCGGCAGGACCAGGTCGCGGCGGATCAGGCGACCTTCGACCGATATGCGAAACTGGTGAAGATCAACGCGATCACCCCGCAGCAATATGACGACGCCAAATACAAGCTTGCGGCCGACAAGTCCGCGATCGGCTCCGCCCAGGCGCAGGTGCAATCCGCCGTCGCCCGGCTGGGCGGCAAGCCCGACATCGCCACCGCCGACATGCCCGCCTACAAGCAGGCCGCCGCGTCTGTCGCGGAAGCCGAGCGCCAATCCCGCCATGCCGTGGTCCGAGCGCCGTACAACGGCTTCGTCACTCAGGTGAGCAAGCTGCAAATCGGCCAGTTTCTGACCGCCGGCACCGCGGCATTCGGCCTGGTATCCACTGACGATGTCTGGGTCGAGGCGGAGCCCAAGGAGACCAACCTCACCCACGCCCGCGCCGGCGATCCCGCTACGGTGACCATCGACGCCTATCCAAACCACACCTGGACCGGTACGGTGCAGAGCATCGCGCCTGCCACCGACCAGGAATTTTCCGTGCTGCCCGCACAGAACTCCTCAGGGAACTGGGTCAAGGTGGTGCAGCGCCTGCCGGTGCGAATCGCGATCGATCGGAATGCCGGGGATCCCCCGCTTTCGGCCGGCATGAGCGCGGAAGTATCGGTCGATACCCACCACCGCCGCACCCTGGCCGACCTGTTCTGAGCGAGCAATGGCCCAGGACACGCCCACCACTGACCCGACGCAGGTCCCGCACCGTGCCTTGATCACAATCTGCGCGATGGCGGCCACCTTGATGCAGGCGCTGGACTCCACCATCGCCAACGTCGCCTTGCCCTACATGCAAGGCAGCTTGTCGGCCAGCTACGACGAGGTCACCTGGGTGCTGACCTCCTACATCGTTGCCGCGGCAATCATGACCGCTCCGGTCGGCTGGCTGTCGGCCCGGTTCGGCCAGAAGCGGCTGTTCCTGGTCTCGATCATCGGCTTCACCGTGGCCTCGATGCTGTGCGGGATCGCCACCTCGTTGTACGAGATGGTGCTGTATCGGCTGGTCCAAGGGGTGTTTGGGGCGGCCCTGGTGCCGCTGTCGCAGGGCACCATGCTGAACATCTACCCGGCCGAGCAGCGCGGCTCGGCCATGGCGCTCTGGGGCATGGGCGTGATGGTCGGGCCGATCCTCGGCCCGACGCTCGGCGGCTACCTGACCGAGCTGTACAACTGGCGCTACGTGTTCTTCGTGAACCTGCCATTCGGCGTGGCCGCTACTCTGGGCCTCTGGTTCTTCCTGCCGCGCGACACGCCGCGATCGGGCCTGCGTTTCGATTGGTTCGGCTTCAGCGTGCTGGCGCTCGGCATCGGCGGACTGCAACTCATGCTCGACCGCGGCGAGACGCAGGACTGGTTCAGCTCGGTCGAGATCGTCATCGAAGCGACATTGGCGGGATTCGGGTTCTACCTGTTCCTGGTGCACATGGTGACCGGCAAGCGGCCGTTCATCAGCCCGGCGCTGTTCAAGGACCGCAACTACGTGTCCGGCCTGCTGGTGATGTTCGCGGTGGGGATGGTGCTGCTCGCTTCCTCCGCGCTGCTGGCGCCGTGGCTGCAGGAGCTGGGCGGCTACCCGGTGGAAAAAGCCGGCCTGCTGCTGGCGCCACGCGGCATCGGGACCATGCTGGCCATGCTGATCGCCGGACGGATCACCAACAAGATGGATCCGCGGCTGATCATGGCAGTCGGTGTCGGGCTGCTGGTCTGGAGCCTGTGGCGGCTTTCCACCTGGACGCCGGCGGTGAGCCAATGGACGCTGATCTTCAATACCATCGTGCAGGGCGCCGGCATCGGACTGGTGTTCGTGCCGCTGAACGTGGTCGCGTTCGGCACTTTGCCGGCGTCCTTGCGCTATGAGGCGACCGCCGTGATCAGCCTGGCGCGTAACGTCGGCAGCTCGATCGGCATCTCGATCTTCGAGGCGCTGGTGACGCGCAACACGCAAATCGAGCACTCGGTGCTGGCCGTGTTCGGCTCGCCGCTGAACCGGGCGCTGCAAGGTTCGTCGCAGGTTGCCGCGGCGCTGGCACCAGCTACGGCGCACGGTGCCGCGGCGCTCGATCAGATGATCAATTACCAGGCGCAGGTGATCGCCTATAATAACGATTACTGGCTGATGGCCATCATGTCGGCGCCGATCCTGCTGCTGCTGATGCTGATGCGAAAGCCAAAGCAAGGCCAGGGCGGTGCCGGCGCGGTGATGGATTAGCCTGCCGCCGGCAACGGGCGCTGTAATTTTTGACACAAAGTTCACCAAGGGCGCAGAGGACAACAAGCAGATTTCCCTGCGCACTCTGTGTCGTTCGCGAACTCTGTGTAAAATTCTGCGGCCACGCCGGTTTGGAGAAGTCCGGGTCAGTTTGTGTGAGGAATCGATATGCCCGAAGGCTGGGAATGGGATGCGACCTTGTTTTCGGGGTCGGCTGCATATTACCAACGTGGACGACTCCCCTACGCGCCGGGGCTGTCCGAATTACTGGCGGAGACCCTTGCCCTCGACGGCCGGGGACGCCTGCTCGACGTGGGGTGCGGACCTGGTATCCTGGCCTTGAGTCTCTCTCACTTGTTCGGCGAAGTTGTCGGGGTGGACCCCGACAAGGACATGATCAATGAGGCCGAACGTCAGGCCGTACAGGCTGGCCTGGCCGGCAAAACCCGGTGGATACGCGCGCGCGCCGAGCAACTGCCGCCGCACCTTGGCACTTTCACCGCTGCCACCTTCGGTCGGTCGTTTCACTGGATGGATCGCGAGCGTGTGGCGGCCATCATACACGAAAAGCTGCGACCCGGTGGGGCGTTCGTGCACGTCTCCGGTCTGCACCAAGAAATCGTTCCCGACGACGATCTCCCAGACCCGCTACCGCCCTACGCGGCGATCAGAGACCTGGTCCGACGCCATCTGGGTCCGCTCAGGCGGGCCGGACAGGGAGTGCTGGCGCACGGCACCCCCGATAACGAAGCCGCCGTCCTCGCCCGTGCCGGATTCGCCGGCCCGGAGCGGCATGTCTTGTCCGGCGGCCCGGCATTGGAACGGTCGTGCGACGATATTCTGGCGTGGGTGTTCTCTCGATCGAACTCCGCGCCCCATCTGTTCGGGGACCGTCGGAGCGCGTTCGAAGGAGACCTGATCCGGTTGCTTCGCACCGCTTCGCCGTCCGCCCGGTTCTCGGAACATCAGCCGCCTACCGAGGTATTCGTGTGGCGCCGGGTTGCTGAACCGGCAGCGTGATCGCGCAGGCCAAGCCGCTCCAACTCTTTGTCGGCGCGCGCCGCATCCGAGGCCAGAAAGAACTCATCAAGCTGCGGCGGAGCCACCGCGGTTCCCGCCAGCATCGCGTGGGCCTGGCCGCGATGGTGAATCTGGTGGACAAAAAGGTGCGCCAGAATGGCCTGTCACCGTCTCTCGATGCACCATGCCATCATTTCGATCAATCGTAACGACCCGGTCCGGATCATTCTCGGCCAGCCCGTCGCAGAACGCAACAAGCCGGCGGTCCACCTCGCGTTGCGCCGCGGCAAGATCTCCCGCAAGCGCAAATGGAGCCGCGCCAACCACCGTCGCGCGTCCCGCGCCTTCCAGGTCCGCCAGATAACAGCGATCGACGATCAGCACGTGGTTCAATGTCTGCTGCAGAGACGGGAAGAAGCTGACCCTCACCGCCGCGAATTCTTCGTCAGTCAGAAGCATGCAGGCGCCGAGCAGACGCGCGTTGGACCAGGCATTATTGCGCGCCATGCGCCGGACGTGATCCACCAGGGAATGTGCCATCTCATGCCCCTTTCCGAATCGGGTTGACGATCGCCGGTGACGGTAAGGGCGCCGTTCCCGACCCGCTCGAGCAGCACATGCGCGGTGACCGCCGCGATTACCACGGCCCCGCCGGCCAGCGTGCTCCAGGTCGGCAGTTCGGCAAACGCCAGCCACACCCACAGCGCCGCCAGTGGCACCTCCAGCGTGTTCACCAGCGCCGATTCGGTTGCCGAGACCAGCCGCGTCCCCAGCGTCAGCAGCACCAGCCCGAGGCCGAACTGCGTCACCCCGAACAGCGCCAGATCGGCCATGTCGCCCGCTGCCCACGGCCAGCGGCGCGGCGAACGGCAGCGCGAGCAGTGCGCACAGGAACGCCGACAGCGACGCCGCTGGCAGCATCGGCGTTGCCCGATGCCGGCGAATGAGCACCATCATGACGGCCATCAGCACCGTCGTGAGGAATGCCAGCAGATCGCCCGCCAGGCGCCGCTGCGCCCCGGCGCCGGCCACCATGACGCAAACCCCCGCCATCGCCGCCGCGCTGGCCAGCAGCGTCGCCCGGCTTTCGCGAAGCCCGAGCCACACCCGGTCGATCGCCGCGGTCAGGAACGGCGCGGTGGCGAAGATGATCACCACGTCGGCGACCGAGGTCAGCCGGAACGCGTTGATGAACATGATCGTGGCCAGCGCCGAACAGGCGGCCGCGACCAGCCCGGGCAGCCCGATCGCCCGTACCGCCGCCGGCGCGTCGCGTCCTTCCTGGCACACGAACACCAGCCGCGACGAACCCGCCGGCAAATAACCCGCGCCAGAACAGGATCGTCCACACGTCCAGCGGGATCAGCCGGGTGAAGAACCCGGCCGTGCTGTAAGCGACCGCCGACGCGGCCACCAGCGCGATTCCCAGTCGGCGGTGCTCCGGCACGCTGCTCATGCGCGCCAGAACGGCTTGTTGACCTCGCGCTCCGCCTCCGAACGGGTCACGCCGATGTCTTTCAGCATGTGATCGTCGAACGCCGCCAGATAATTGCGCGAACGCCGCCGGCGCCACGCGGCCAGGGCCAGCGCCAGCACCGATGACCGGTCACGATCCGGGTCCGGACGCCGGGATGCCGCCAGCCGGAGCCGAGGCTCGGGCCGGTCGTGCGAGAGGAAGCTGAACCGAAGCGTTGTCATGCTGGACTCCTTCATCCTGAACGAGACTGACAGTAAGCTCCCCCTGCTGACAGCGTGCTGTCAGCAGTGATCAACGGGGATTTGCCGGAGCGATCAATGCGCCGTGCGGACCGGCTGTTCGACATTATCCAGGTGCTGCGGCTCGCCCGCACTCCGGTTACTGCCGCCGCTATCGCCGCGGAGCTGGAGGTGGCGCCGCGCACCGTCTATCGCGACATCGCCACCTTGCAGGCGCGCCGCGTGCCGATCGAGGGTGCCGCCGGGCTTGGTTACGTGCTGCGCCGCGGTTACGAGCTGCCGCCGCTGATGTTCACCGAGGAGGAGATCGAGGCGATCGCCGTCGGCGTGCGCCTGCTGCCGCGTACCGGCGATCCCGCGCTGACGGTGGCGGCGCGCAACGTGCTGACCAAGCTCGCCGCGGTCGTGCCGGAGCCGTTGCGCGAGCGCCTGGCCGGCGCCCCGTTCCACGTGTCGCTGCGCGGTGCACCGGTTCCGGGCGCGGTTGATCTCTCGCTGATCCGCGCCGCGATCCGGGAAGCGCGCAAGCTGCGCATCGAGTATGTGGACGCCAACGGGGCGGCCAGCACGCGCACGGTGCGGCCGATCGCCGTGGAATACTACGTGGAAGCGACGCTGCTCTGCGCCTGGTGCGAGCTGCGCGACGACTACCGCCACTTCCGCGCCGATCGCATCCTCGGGGCGCTAACCCTGAACGAGGGCTTCAGCGCCGAAGCCGCCGTCCTGCTGGCCGGATGGGAAGCGCTGACCCGGGCAAGCTCAGCATAACACACCAAGCCATGCCTGGAGGAAAAACGTAGGGCGGAAAAAAGCGCAGCGCATTCAGCCATCTCGTGCGACGCAATGCGCTGACGCTTGTCCACCCCGTCCACAACCCCGGATTGGTTTCAGCGCCGCCGCCTCGGCAAAGGTCAGTGACCCCGCCACTGCAAAATATACAGCCCCATATCGTAATCGGTGGCATAGATCAGCCCGTCCTCGGCGACGAACAGGTCCGCCGTGTGCCGCATCTTCGCCCGTCCGCGCAGCGGCTCCATCCAGTGCGTCGGCATGGGCGGCACGAAATACCCGATCTCCTCCGGCCGGAACGGATCGGCGATGTCGTAGGCCCGCACGCCGGCGCTCTGATACGTTGCAAAGATCGTGGTCGAGCTCTGGAAAGACCCCGGCCGGTTCTCGTGAAGGTTGTGCGGACCGAACTGCCCGCCCTTGGCGACATAGTCGTGCTCGTGCGGAACCGGGAACGTGGCGATCGAGACCGGGTTGGATTGTCTCACGAACGTCGAACATCCAGATGCGCTTCATCTGCTCCTGATCGATGTTCAACGTCGCTTCATCGGCAACCACGCACAGTCCGCGATCATGCAGCGGAAGCGCGCTGTGCGTGCCGCCGCCGAACGGCGGGCGCCACACGCGGTGCGCAAGCAGCTTCGGCGCCGACTTGTCCGCCACGTCGATGACCGTCAGCCCGCCGTCGCGCCAGCTTCCATAGGCGATATCGTCCGCTACCACCGCGTGGTGCAGGGCGACGCGGTTCGTCCAGGATTTGGTTTCATCGCCGGCGGCATGCATGCCGGGGATCCACCAGCGGCCGGCCTCCTTCGGATTGGTCGGATCGACCATGTCGATGATCAGCAGGATATGGTCGGTGAACCCGTCCAGCAGCGCGGAGGCATAGGCCCACCGCCCGCCTGTCCACCAGATGCGGTGCAGCCCGAGACCCTCCACTTCCATAAACCCGATGGCGCGCGGATTGGCGGGGTCGCTGATGTCATAGACGCGCATGCCGGCGGAGAAATCCTGGCCGCGTGTGCCGTAGCGCCGGCTGTCCACCCGGTCCATCGAGCCGCCGTAATACTCCTTGATGGTCATCAGCGCCTTCATGTCGAGCTCCTCGATCACGAGCAGCTTGTCTTCGGCGGCTTGCAGATGCATGCACCAGGAGTTGCGATGAATGGGCAGGAAGTTGACCGGTTTCGGATTGCGGGGATCGCGCACATCGACAACGTTCACCCCGCGGCTGGTGCGGGTGCCGAGATAGGCGTGCCCGCGTGCCACCATCACCTGCACGCAGTCGCCCCGGCCGTTGTTATCGGTGTGGCCGACGAAGTCGATGTTGCGGGCTGCTTCGGGTTTCATGATGTGGTGGTCCTGTTAGCGGATTAGCAAGGTGTCGTACTTTGCATCGCGAGCGGTAGCTGGGGCAAGCGCCCCGACACGAGGTCTGGGCGGGAGCCGTATTTGTGCGCGGATGCTGTTAAGCGAACACAGAAGGCTCACAAAGAAAATGAAGAAGGGATTGGGTGGACACGCCGCGCACTGATAAAAGCGGCGGACATCTCGAATAGCACGGAAACTGCCATCGGCGAACAAGAATGTATCGCCGCCGGATACCGTGCCGACATCATCGTCGAGCAATCGACGATCCTGGAAATCAAGTCGGTTGATCGCATCCTGCCCGTGCACGAGGCGCAAACCCTGACCTATATGCGCCTGAGCGGGTGCAAATACGCATTGCTGCTGAACTGCAACAGCGTTCTGCTGAAGGACGGGCTGCACCGCTTCATAAGATAAGTCCCGATGCGAGCCTTTGCGACCTTCTGAACTTTGTGACCTTCGTGTCGAAAAAGACCCATCCAAGACCTCAAGACCCCAGGTGCCGCCGCAGCGTCTCGTTCACCAGCGCCGGGTTGCCCTTGCCGCCCATCCCCTTCATCACCTGGCCTACGAAAAAGCCGAACAGTTTGTCCTTGCCCGACCGGTACTCCGCCACCTTCCCGGCATTCGCCACCAGCACCCGCTCCACCGCCGCGTCGATCGCGCCGGTATCGGTGACCTGGCGCAATTCTCGCGCGTCGATGATTGCCAGCGGGTCCTGGCCGGTCTCCACCATCGCCTCGAATACCTGCTTGCCGATGCGGCCGTTGATCGTGCTGTCCGCCATCAGGTCGAGCAGCTTGCCGAGATCCGCCGCCGTCACCGGACTGTCAACGATACCGCGTCCCGTGCGGTTCAGCGCCGCAAAGAAGTCACCCATAACCCAGTTCGCCGCCAGCTTCGGATCGCGTCCAGCCGCTACCGTCTCGTAGAAATCCGCGGTCGCCTGTTCGGCCACCAATACGCCGGCATCGTAAGACGGCAGTGCATAGTCGCGCATGAAACGCTGCTTCTTGGCATCCGGCAGCTCCGGCAACTCCCCCCGCAGTCCGGCGATCCAGTCTTCATCCAGCACCAGCGGCAGCAGGTCCGGATCCGGGAAGTAGCGGTAGTCGTGCGCGTCTTCCTTGCTGCGCATGCCGCGGGTCACGCCACGCCCCGCATCGAACAACCTGGTTTCCTGCTCCACCATGCCGCCGGAATCCCAGACCTCGATCTGTCGCTTCGCTTCCGCCTCGATCGCCAGCATGACAAAGCGGATCGAGTTGACGTTCTTCACCTCGCACCGCGTCCGGAAGGGCTCGTTGTGCCGACGAACCGATACGTTCACGTCGGCGCGCATGGAGCCTTCTTCCATGTTGCCGTCGCAGGTGCCGAGGTAGCGCAGGATGGTGCGCAGCTTGCGCAGATAGGCACCGGCTTCCTCCGGGCTGCGCAGATCGGGCTCGCTGACGATCTCCATCAGTGCAACGCCGCAACGGTTGAGGTCGATGAACGATTTGGTTGGGTGCTGGTCGTGGAGCGACTTCCCGGCGTCCTGCTCCAGATGCAGGCGGGTGATGCCGATGTGTTTCGTCGAGCCGTCAGCCAGCTCGATCTCGATCGTGCCTTCGCCGACGATAGGGTGTTGATACTGGCTGATCTGATAGCCGGCCGGCAGGTCGGCATAGAAGTAGTTCTTGCGATCGAAACGGCTGACCGTGTTGATGCGGGCGTTCAGCCCCAGCCCGGTGCGCACCGCCTGCGCCACGCATTCGCGGTTGATCACCGGCAGCATGCCCGGGAAGGCGGCATCGACGAAGCTTACCTGCGTGTTTGGCGGGGCGCCGAAATCGGTGGCGGCGCCGGAGAACAGCTTGGCGCGGCTGATCACCTGGGCGTGGACCTCCAGGCCGATCACGACTTCCCAGGCGCCGGTGGGGCTTTCGAGTGCGTAGCTCACAGGTCCGATCTCCCATGCGCCGATGCGAACACCTGATCCTGCTCATGCCGGAGAAACACCTCACTACTCGGCCCCACATCCTTTCGGCCGAGCGCACGAGCCGCGGTTCCCGTTTGCAGATGCTGTTGCCCCTGAATGTCACCCTTAAGTGCGACCAACTCCGCCTTGACGTGATTGAACCGGTTGTCATATTTCGCCAATACCTCGGCGGCGCGACGCGCCTTGTCGCCGGCCCCGGCTTCCAGCAACGCGCCATAGACCTCGCTGATCATCGCGGCCATCGGCCCGTCCTACCGGGTTTTCGTGCTGCCGGACAGGGAGACGGCCACATTCTCCCCCGCCCGCAGCGCCGGCACCGCATCGAACCCCGCCGCCCGCTCGATCGCCGCGCCAACCGCGAACACCGTCGGCTCATCGAACGGCTTGCCGATCACCTGCAAGCCCAGCGGCAACCCGTTCGCATCCAGCCCCCCCGGCACGCTGATCGCCGGTACGCCGGCCAGATCCGCCGGCACGGTGAACACGTCGTTCAGGTACATCTTGACCGGATCGTCCATCTTCTCGCCTTGCGCGAACGCCGCCGAGGGCGCGGTCGGCGTCAGCAGCGCATCGACCCGGGCAAACGCCTCGGTGAAATCGCGCAGGATCAACGCGCGGACCTTCTGCGCCCGCAGGTAGTACGCGTCGTAATAGCCGGCCGACAGCACATAGGTGCCGATCAACACGCGGCGCTGCACCTCGGCGCCGAACCCCTCGGCACGCGTGCGCTCATACAGATCGCGCAAATCCTCGCCATCGGCCCGCAGCCCAAACCGCACGCCGTCATAGCGCGCCAGGTTGGACGACGCCTCGGCCGGCGCCACGATATAATATGTGGCGAGCCCGTATTTGGTGTGCGGCAGCGAGACATCGACGATCTCGGCGCCGGCGTCCCGCAGCCAGGTCACGCCCTGCCGCCACAACGCCTCGATCTCGTCGGCCATGCCGTCGGCGCGGTATTCGCGCGGAATACCGATTCGCATCCCCTTCACCGATCGCCTGCACGCCGCCTGATAGTCGGGCACCGCGACGTCGGCACTGGTGGAATCCTTTGGGTCGTGCCCGGCCATCGAGCCCAGCAGGATCGCGCAATCCTCCACGGTCCGGGCGAACGGCCCTGGATGGTCCAGCGATGACGCGAACGCCACCACGCCCCACCGGCTGCACCGCCCGTAGGTCGGCTTCATTCCGACGATGCCACAGAACGAGGCGGGCTGGCGGATCGATCCCCCGGTATCGGTTCCGGTCGCCCCCAGCGCCAACCGCGCCGCCACCGCCGCCGCCGACCCGCCGGAAGACCCCCCCGGCACCAGCACCGACGCGGCATCCTGGCGGCGCTTTCCACGGATTCTCCACCGGCCCATAGGCGGAAGTCATGTTGGACGAGCCCATCGCGAACTCGTCCATGTTCGACTTGCCGAGAAACACCGCCCCGTCGCGCAGCAGGTTGGCGCTGACGGTGCTTTCGTAAGGCGGCACGAACGGCCCGAGGATCCGGCTGCCGGCGGTGGTCCGCACGCCCGCCGTGCAGAACAGGTCCTTGATCGCCAGCGGAATGCCGGTCAGCGCACGGAATTCGCCGCGCGCCAGCGCCGTGTCGGCCGCATCGCGCCTGCGTCAGCGCGCGCTCCGCCGTCACCGTGATGAACGCGTTCAGCCGCGGATTGAGCGCCTCGATCGCCGCCAGATGCGCCTCGGTCAACGCCCGCGCGGTGAAGTCGTGCCCGCGCAGCCCGTCGCGCGCAGCCGCCAGGGTCAGGTCGGTCAAATTCATTCGACGACCTTCGGCACGGCAAAGAAGTCGCCGATCCGCTCCGGCGCATTGGCCAGCACCTGCTCGGGATAGCCGCCGTCGGTCACCGCGTCCTCACGCATCTTCAGTGCCATTCGCGCCCCGCCGGTCAGCGGCTCGATCCCCTCGACGTCGACCTCGTTCAGTTGCTCAATCCAGCCCAGGATGCCGTTCAGCTCGGCCTGCAATTGCGCGATTTGCAATTCGTCCACCCGGATGCGGGCGAGCGTCGCGATGCGGCGGACGGTCGCAGGGTCCAGCGACATCGGCGGACATCCTTGGCTGGGAAAACGCCGCGGACCATAACGACCGGCATGGCCCTGTTCAACCTGACCGATCTGCGGGCGATGCTGGCCAGGGACGAGCGGCTGATCGGGATCGACCCAGGCAGCCGAACCATCGGGCTGGCGCTGACCGACGTGCGGCTGACCTTGGCGACGCCATACGGCAGCCTCCGGCGGCGCCAACTCACGGACAATGCCGCCGAGATCGCTGCAATCGCCCACAAGGAAGGCGCGGGCGGCCTGGTGGTCGGCCTGCCGCTGTCGATGGACGGTACGGTCGGTCCGGCTGCCCAGGCGGCGCGCGATTGGACGATGGCGTTGTCCACGATGTCCGGCCTGCCCGCCGCGGTCTGGGACGAGCGGCTATCCACCGCGGCGGTCAGCCGGTTCCTGATCGAACAGGCCGATCTTGGCCGCGGCAAACGGGCGCGGGTGATCGATCGCATGGCCGCCGCATGGATGCTGCAGGCGGCGCTGGACGCATCCCGCTGATCCCCTCTGCCCACCCCGGCGGATGCGCTGCTCTGTGTTCCTCCGGTAACGGGGCGCCGATTCTTTCCCTTGTGCAATCTCTTTTTGGTGATCTATGGGAATACCGTCACAGTTCCCGGCGTCGTGCACAGGCACAAACCGACGAAATGACGCTCCCAGGCAAGTTCACGTAATCGAGAGATTGCCGGAGGCGAAATCACCTTGCTAGACTTTTTGGCGTAGACACCGACACGCGGATTCGTAACGTGCGTCGGAAATGCCGAAAAGAACTGGGGCATTCTCACGATAACGGAATGTCCCCTGGCAATCGGAGGCCAGATCCCATGCGAGCACCTCGCTCGGCGCGGTAGTTCATCGCTGACCTGACCGTGGCCGATCCGCAACGAAGGCCGCCCGATGACAATCGGGATGACTCTAGCAATAGGAATATGATCTTATGGCAATCCAACAGGCCATCAGCACGGAGTCGCTTGTCGACTCGCTCGGCATCAACACGCATATCGACTTCGGGGCATACGGCTATCAGAACCTCACGGCGGTCGAGAACGCCATCAACTATCTGGGCCTGGTCAACCTGCGGGATTCGCCCGGCACCACAGCCGATCTGACAAGCTGGCAACAGGTCGCGCAGGCGACCGGCGCGAAATTCGACGCCTATATCGGCGAAGTCAGCCCCGCCGGCATGTCCACCGAACTGTCCACCATCCGGCAACTCGCTGCCGCCGGCCTGCTCAATTTTGTCGAGGGCGGCAACGAGGAAGACGATCCATACCCGCAGAGCCTCGGCAACACGCTGGCCTACGCCGCGCAATTTCAGCAGCAGGTCTATCAGGTGGCCCACCAGTACGGGCTGTCGGCAATCAACATGAGCTTCGGCCAGGGCTGGACGGCAGCGAACGACTGGCATGGCGACTACGACAAGGTGGGTAACCTGTCAGCCTACGCCGATTACGCCAACGCCCATAGCTACCCATCCGGCGCGCCGGACAGCACCCTGCAGATGCTGAACAGCGATGCGAAGCTGGCCGCTTCGTCCCGCCCGGTGATCACGACCGAGATCGGCTGGGACAGCGTCGATCCTGCGACCAAGGCAAAATACGTGCTGGACACCGCGATGGACGGTATCAAGGACGGCGATGTGAAAACCTATTTCTACTCGCTGTTCGACGATGGCTCCGGCGCCTATGGATTGATGAACGCCGACGGATCGCCGCAGCCGGCGGGCACCGCGCTGCACAACCTGACCAGCCTGCTGTCCGATACCGGCGGCTCCTTCACCCCGGGATCACTGACCTACAGCCTCAGTGGCACACAAGGCGGCGACAACTCCTTGCTGATGGAAAAATCCGACGGCAGCTATTGGCTATCGTTGTGGAACGAATTCCGCCGGGGCGCATACGGTCACGCTGAGTCTCGGCTCGAGCGCCTCGCAAGTGCTGGTGTTCGATCCGTTGACCGGCACCGGCGCCGTGCAAACCTTCAGCAACACCAGCACGGCACAGATCACCGTACCGGACCACCCGGTTCTGATCAAGATTATCGGCAGCGGTGGATCGGGCGGCGGCGGTGGCACGGGAAGCGGTGGCACGGGAAGCGGTGGCACGGGTGGCGGTGGCACGGGTGGCGGCGGCACGGGTGGCGGTGGCACGGGTGGCGGTGGCACGGGAAGCGGCGGCACGGGTGGCACAGGTGGCGGCGGCACGGACGGCGGTGGTACGCCGACCGATCTGACAGTAACGGTGCCGCAGACCGTAACCGTGTCACCCGGCGGGTCGCTCGCACTATCGGGCGTTTCCATCAGCGACGCGTGGGCGGCCGGACAAGCCGGCTCCATGGCACTGAACATCACCGATGTCAGCGGCACATTGAGCCTGAACGACACCAGCTACGGCAACGCGATCCACATCCAGGGCAGTTTCGCGCAGCTCGCGGCCGACCTCGCCGGACTGTCCTACAAGGCGGGAACATCGGGCAGCGATACGATTACCGTCGATGTCTGGAACCAGGCCGGCGTCGAGGTCACCAAACAAATCGCGGTCTCGATGGGCGGGTCCGGCGGCGATGGTTCGGGTGGCTCGGGCGGCGGTGGTTCAGGCGGCTCCGGCGGCGGAGGCAATGGCGGTTCAGGCGGGTCCAGTGGCGGAGGTGGGTCGGGCGGCGGCATTATCATTCCTGCGACAACCGCGAACTACATCGCGAGTGTCAGCAACCAAACGATTACCGCCTCCTCCGGCGACCATATGATCTTCATCGGCGGTACCGGCGACACGCTGCTGGCCGCCGGCGGCACCGAGTTGGTGATGGCGTTCCAGGGCGGCAACCGGATCACCACCGGCAGCGGCAACGACACAATCCGTTTCGGTGGCAGCAACAATGTCATCGACGCCGGCGGCGGCAACAACGTGCTGCAGGACAGCGGCAGTGATGGCACGATCGTTCTGCCCATTGCCGGCCAGGGCAATGACAACATCTACGGCTTCGTCCTGCAGAACGGCGACACGCTGGACCTGCGCGCCGAACTGGCGGCCACATCCTGGAACGGTAACGACGCCATGCTGGGCAACTTCGTCCAACTGAACACGGTGAACAACAGCGCGGTGATCTCCATCGACCCGTCCGGCGCGCCCGGCGGCGCGAGCTATGCCGTGGCCACTTTGCAGAGCTCCGGCGCGGTCGGGCTGTCCACGCTGCTGGCCCACGCCGTCACGCACTGACCGACAAAACCCCCTCCCCTTGCGGCCCCCTTGCGGAGGGACTCGACTCGTCATCCCCGGGCCCTGCGCTCCCCGCCCGGAACGCGCAGCGCCATCGACAGCGACATCTGGCCCGCCAGCGCGGAGCCCAGCAAGACAACGCCGACCGTCAGCACCGAGCCGGGGTTCCAGGTCTCGACAACCACGGTACAAAGCGCGCCGTAGCTCATCTGGATGAAACCATACAGCCCGGAGGCGGCGCCGATCGCCAGCGGGTTGACCGACACCGCGCCGGTCAGCGCGAACGGGCTGGCGATGCCGGCGCCCATCATGAACAGCGCAACCGAGGCGACGGCGCTCCATACGCCGAACGCGCTCGTCAGCCAGGCGATCAGGAACCATGCGGCGCCCGCCACCGCGATGGCGTTCCCCAGCCGGAGCGCCCGGTCCACGCGCATGCGTCCAGCCAGACGGTTGGCGCTGAAACCGCCTGCGGCCAGTCCCAGCATCAACAGCAGGTAATAGATCCCGATGCGTTCGGTCGGTTGATGCAGGACGTTCTCGAAGATGAACGGCGATGCCGCCATGAAGGCATAGAACGAGGTGGTCGTGCAGGCGCCGCCGATCGCGAAACCGCAGAAGCGGCGCGAACGGAGCAACCGAACATAGCCGAGCAGCATCGGGACGCGGCCGCGCAAGACCGTGCCGGGTGCGTTCGTCTCCGGCAGCATCAGCGCCGTCCACACAGTGGTCGCGGCGCCGATCCCGGCCAGCACGCCAAACGCGGTGCGCCAGCCGAACCACGCGGTGGCGTAGCCGCCGATGACCGGCGCGATCGCCGGCGCCATCGCCATCACCAATGTCAATAGCGCGAGCCGGGCGGCGGCACGGTCGGCGGACGCAGCGTCACGAACGATCGCCCGGCCGAGCACAAGCCCGGCGCAGCCGCCGACCGATTGCACGATCCGCGCCGCGATCAGGGTACTGGCGCCCGGAGCGACGGCGGTCGCCAGCCCGGCCGCGGTGAACAGCGACAGCCCGATCAGCAGGACCGGGCGGCGGCCGAACCGGTCCGAGACCGCGCCATAGAGAAGTTGTCCGATCGCCAGCCCCACCACATACAGCGTGATCGTGAGCTCGATCGTTGCCGGCGAGACGGATAGCGCCTGCGCGGTCGCCGGCAGCGCCGGGACGATCAGGTGCATCCCGATGGTGCCGCAGGCGGTGATCGCAACCAGCAGCCCAAAAGGAGCCGGGCCGGTGCGCCGCCTCAGGAGGCCGGCCCGATCGTCACGGCCGGCGGCGATTTCAGGGTTTGCAGGATGACGCAGTAACGCTCGGTCGTGTCGATCAGCCGAACCAGCTTGTCGGGCGAAGCGTCGCTGTCCAGTTCGAAGCGCAGCGCGATGTCGGTCAGCCCCACCGGAACCGCGCGGTCGATGCCCAACGTGCCGCGCGCGTCCCAGTGCCCTTCGGCCACGATGCGGCCGCCGCGCAACTCGATCCCCATGGCGGTCGCGACCGCGCGCAAGGTCACGCCGGCGCAGGCGACCAGCGCCTCCAGCAGCATATCCGCCGAGCAGGCGAACGCGCCTGATCCGCCAGCCGCCGGATGCAGGCCGGCCGTCGTCGTCTCGTGCCAGCCTGGGACATTGCAGGCGATTTCGTCGGCATCGAGACGGCATTCGGCCGTCGCGGCCACTCGGGCGGCATCCGGTGTTTCGCGGTATCGCTGCTTGATCGGCGCCTGCACGGCGCGGAGTTGTTCGGCGTTCATGCGGTTCCCCTGTGGCGAAAACTGGCGGCCGGGTGGCTGTCGGGCAAGCGGTGCCGGCCGGTGCCGTACAGCTTCTCCCGCAAAGTGCCTGGCGCGTAGCCGGTTTTGTAAGCGCCGCGCGCCTGCAACTCCGGCACCACCAGATCAACGAAATCGGTGAAAGTCTCCGGTGTAACCGCATAGGCGAGGTTGAACCCGTCCACGCCGGTGTCCTCGACCCAGCCGATCAGCTCCTCCGCCACCTCGGCGGCGGAGCCCACCACCAGCGGGCTGCGGCCACCGATTGCTGCATGCGCGGCAATCTCCCGCACCGTCCAGGTCCGCGTCGGGTCGGCGATCGTGAACGCCTCCAACGCCGAGGTCATGGCGTCGTGTTCACCGAAGCGCACCGGCTCATCGAGCGGCAGCTTCGAGAAATCCACCCCGGTCCAACCGGACATCAGAACCAGCCCGCCTTCTTCGCTGGCGTATCGCCGATACTCCGCAAGCTTGTCGCGGGCGCGCACGGCGGTGTTGTCGGTAACAACAGTCATCATGGTAAAGATCAGCAGCTCAGCCGGGTCGCGCCCGGCGACCGCGGCTCGGCGGCGCAGGTCGGCCACAATCGGAGCGATCACCCGTTTCGATGGTCCGTTGATAAACACGCACTCGGCGTGCTGCGCCGCGAACTGGCGCCCGCGCGTCGAGGCGCCGGCCTGATACAGCACCGGTGTGCGCTGCGGCGAGGGTTCACAGAGATGAATCGCCGAGAGCCGGAAATACGGCCCGTCATGCTCGACGCGGTGGATCTTGTCGGGATCGGCGAAGCGCCCGCTCGAGCGGTCGCGCAGCACCGCGCCATCCTCCCAGCTTCCCTCCCATAGTTTATAGACCACCTGCATATAATCCTCGGCGATCTCGTAGCGCGTGTCGTGGCCTTCCTGTTTCGGCAGCCCAACTCCCTTGGCGGCGCTGTTGAGATAGCCCGTCACGATGTTCCAGCCGATCCGCCCCAGGGTCAGGTGATCGAGCGTGCTCATGCGCCGGGCGAACGGGTACGGATGTTCGTAGGACAGCGTGCAGGTGACACCGAACCCCAGATGCTCCGTCACCACGGCCATGGCGGGAACCAGCAGCAGCGGATCGTTCACCGGCACCTGCACCGCGCCTTCCATCGCGCCGCGCGGGGAGCCGCGGAACACGTCGTAGATGCCGAGCACATCGGCCAGGAACACCGCGTCGAACAACCCGCGCTCCAGTGTGCGGGCGAGATCCGTCCAGTAGCCGAGCGTGTTGTAGGTATCCGCACGATCGCGCGGGTGCGTCCACAACCCGGGGGATTGGTGGACGATGCAGTTCATATCGAAGGCGTTGAGGAGGATTTGCCTGGGCATGCTGAGGGGCCGGGTGTCGGTGCAGTCGGGTCGGTTCGCCCTGATAGTCCGGCCGGAAGTCGAACGCCACCTCTCCCGCAAGCGTGAGAGATGAAAAGCTGCTATGTTGCGTCCTGCATGACCGGCACCGCTTTCACGCCCCGTCTCGATATTCTGCCGCCTGCCCAGCGGCGGCTTTGGGACGAGTTGGCCGCCGTGCCGAGGAATTTCGTGCTCTATGGCGGGACGGCGATCGCCCTGCATCTCGGGCATCGGCAATCGCTGGACTTCGACTTTTTTGGCACTCAGCCACTCGATCCGGGGGAGCTCGCGGCCGCTATCCCCTTTCTCGCATCAGCGACTATCACGCAGAGCGCGCCGAACACACTCAGCGCCATCGTCGATCGGGATGGCCCGGTGAAACTCTCGTTCTTCGGGGTTCCCGGTCTTCCGCATCTGCTTCCCCCGCACATCGCCCCCGATAACGGAGTGCGCATCGCCTGCCTGCTCGACCTTGCCGGGACCAAGGCATCGGTCGTGCAGCAACGCGCAGAAGCGAAGGATTATACCGATATCGACGCGATCCTGCTAGACGGACGAATCGACCTCGCAACTGCTTTGGCCGCGGCGCGCGCGATCTATGGAACGCAGTTCAATCCGCAGGTCACGCTCAAGGCGCTGTCGTATTTCGATGACGGTGACCTGCATCGCCTTCCGCAGGCTGCGAAAGACCGCCTCGCCAAGGCGGCGCGGGAGGTCGATCTCGATCGGCTTCCAACCATGCGCTGCACCGGCAAGCGATCGTCCCGATGAAACCGATCCCGCTCAACCCCGAAACGGAAGCGGTCGCTCGCCGGCTCGTCTGGTTCGAGCAACCCGCCGCCGCCCTCGCCGATCCCATCCGGTTCATGGCGTACGCAATGGCCTCGGCCACGCACGTCGACATGAAACTGCTGCGCCGTTACGTATCCGACGAAGACTTCCGGGAAGCGCTCGACAAGGCCCCTCCCGGCATTATCGACCCACGCTCCTGGGCATATTGGAACTCGAAGCTGGGACGCTATCCGGCTCCACCGCAGCCTAAGCGGGAGTTGGGATAATCCGCCGCCGCCCCACCACGTCCACCAGCTGTTCCAGCGGCAGTGCATGTGCCGTGCGCCCGTGCAGTCCGGTCATCGTCTCCGCCCCGGTCAGCGCATTCAGGATCGCCTCCTCGGTCGCCTCCGCTGCGGCCTGGAACAGCGGCGTCATCGCATCGGGTGAAACCATGCGTACCGTGGTGATTGCATCGTCATGCCGCACATGGTTCCCCGTTGCGAACGCCAGAAAGATGTCCCCGCTGCCGTTCGCCCCGATCCCGCCGACCCACGCCAACCCCACCGTCGCCCGCCGCGCCAGCCGCTGGCACTGGATCGGCAGCAGCGGCGCATCGGTCGCCAGCACCACGATAATAGATCCCGCCTCCACCAGTTCCGCGCGCGCCGAGGGCACGACATCGCGCCCGATCTCCCGCCCGACCGGCACGCCATCCACCCGCAACAGCTCGCGGGCCCCGTAATTCGCCTGCACCAGCGCGCCGACCGTGAATGTCTCGCCCGCTGCCCGCACCACCCGCGAAGCAGTCCCTGTGCCGCCCTTGAACTCATGGCAGATCATGCCAGTCCCGCCGCCGACATTGCCTTCTGCAACCGGGCCGGACACCGCCGAATCCAGCGCCGCGAACGCGTGCTCCGCGGTGACCGCAAAGCTGGCGCAGTCGCTCAGCCAGCCGTCATAGGTCTCGGCCACAACCGGCAGATGGAACGCTTGCGGCGCGCCCTCGCGCACCGCAAGCGCGCAGACCGCGTCGCGCACCACGCCGACCGAATACGTGTTGGTGATGCAGATCGGCGCCCCGACCAGCCCCTGCTCGGCGATCCAGGGCAGCCCGGTCATCTCGCCGTTGCCGTTAAACGAATGCGTACCGGCGAACACCGCATCGGTCCAGATCCCGTCGCGCGGCCAGATCGCGGTGACGCCCGTGCGCACCACGCTCGGCTGGTCACGCACAAGGGTGGAAAAACCGGCCCGCACGCCCGCCACGTCGGTGATCGCGTTCCAGGCCCCGGTCGGCAGCGTGCCCGTGGCGATCCCCAGATCGCGCAATCGCTGTCTGCTCATGGCACCCCTCCGGCGACCCAGCGTTCCGCCAAGCGTCCGGCATATGGCACCGGCCCCGCATAGCGCAGCCCAAGCTTGCGTGCCACGCCGAGCGAACCGGCATTCGCCGGATCTATGTCCGCCACCACCTCGGGTAACCGCAGTACCGTCAAGGCATGATCCAGCACCGGCCGCGCCGCCTCGGTCGCGTAGCCGCAGCCCCAGGCGCGCCGCACCAGCCGCCAGCCGATCTCGATCTCCGGCCCGCGCAGGTCCAACGGCATCAGCAGAATCCAACCGATGAACCCGTCCTCCGGGCGCAGGATCGACCAGTATCCCATGCCGGGCGGATACGGCACGCGCATGCGATGCTCGACAAACGCCCGATGCGCCGTCGGATCGCGCCACGGTCCGGGGATGAATCGCGTCACCTCCGGGTCGCGATCCATGGCGAGACAGGCATCCAGGTCCTGCATGGTCCTCGGCCGCATCAGCAACCGCGCCGAGACGAAAGTCGGGTTATTGTTCGCCGGAGGATGCGATCGGTTCGGCATAATAGTGCTCCAGGATCAGCTTGATGCAGGCCGCCGTCGGCACTGCCAGCAACAGCCCGATGACGCCGAACAGCATCACACCGGTGACGAACCCGAAGATCACCACGACGGGATGCACCGTCACCGCCCGCCCCAGCGCCAGCGGCCCCACCAGATTGTCGATCGACAGCCGCAGCGCCAGCGCATAGGCCATCAGGAAAACGGCTGCAAAAATGCCCTGCTGTAGCGCCGATAATCCAATCAGCAACATGGAAGTCAGCGGCCCGACAACCGGGATCAGCTCCAGCACACCGACCACCACCGCCAGCAACGCCGGGTTCGGCACGCCGAACACCGGCCCGAAACCGATATACGCAACAACCGCCGTGTAAATCACCACGCAGATCAGCCCCACGACGTAGCGGCGCAGCATCGGGACCAGTGCCGGCAGCATCTCCTGGACCGAGTGCCGTCGCTCCGGCGGCACCAGCCATAGCGCGCCTTCCCACAACCGCGGGCCCGATATCAGGAAATACGGGATCAGCACGAACGTAAGCACCAGGCCGGCGGCGCTGCCGATTCCGATCTTCACCGCCAGCATCACCTGTGCTGCATTCAACAACCTGGCCGTACCGGCGATCATCGTCTGGCTGATCTGCTCAGGCGAATAATGCGCGCCGAACAGATCGATCCCCTGCGTACCGGCGACACCGCGGACCGCGTCCTGGATCATCCGCGGCAGCTGGGGCGCCAGCCGGCTGATATCGTCGAACGCCGTGGTGCCCGATCCACCAGATCGCGAACCCGGCCCCGCCGACGATCAACAGCGTCAGCACCACCGCCCCGGGCCAGCGCGGCCCGCCCATCCGGCGTGCCGACCAGTCCAGCACCGGGTCCAGCACGAACCCGATCACCGCCGCAAAAACGAACGGGATCAGCGTGTAGCGCAGCGTGTAGGCCAGCAACACGAGCACCGCGCCGATGATCGCGATCGGCCAGCCGCCAACGCGGGAGCGTGCCTCGTCTCCAGAGGGTAACATTGGCAACAGGGGCCGGATCGCCGGTGACTACCGGTACAGTTCGAGCAGCCTTGCTCGTGAAATCCACAACTCCGTGCGGTCCCGGCGGAAGCAACGGCGGCGCAGCGCCGGCGGATTGAAGGCGCGGGCGAATGCCCAGATCAGCGCGTCCTCCCCCAATTCATGCAGCCCGTTCGGCACGCCGGCATCGATCAGCTCGACCCCGAACCGCGCGGCGGTGCGGCGGATCTGCCAGCGCCGGCGCCGGCTGCCGAAGGTCACGCAGGCATAGACGCCCCGCACATCGGCCCAGGCCACATCTGCATCCAAATAACTCGCCAGCTCGCGGAACGATGCCAGCATGCGCCGGCGGATCAGCAGCCCCCAGCGGAAATCCGGCCCCATCAGCGGAAAGCGCGGAAGCTGCTCGTTCCACATGTGCAGCACCGCGATCGGCTCGCCGGCGATGATGCGCGTGCCGTCGCTCAGCGCGACATCGTGCGGCGCAGTGGCGCGCGACACACGAAACAGGCAGGCCGGGTCATTGGTGAACTCCCGCACGCCATACCATCGGCGCAGCAACACGTCCGCGGCGCGCACCAGCAGCGCCCAGAGCAGGTCGCGGGCGGGCTGTGGCCGCTCGTCGGCTGGGGACGCGAATGACATGCGGACCGACGCTCTGCCGGGCCTCGGTCAATTCGCCGAACGCGGTGCTGGAGCTCATTGGCACTCTCCTGCAAGCTGGTCGAACCTGGCCGGATGCCGTGAACCAGGCGCTGCCCTTTCCGGCGCAGGCAAGCCTGGTTCCTCGGCTCGGCCGCGCAATGCCGTCAACGAACTATTGCCCAATGCCTCGCCGGGGCCAACAATGCCGCATGTCCGGTCACCCCCTCGACTGCCTCAAATGCCCAAGTCTCTGTTGCCGCATGGCGGGTTATGTCGAAGTCAGCCAAGCCGACATAAAGCGGCTGGCCAAGCATCTGGGCCTGACGGTCCGCGGCTTCGAGGCGCGACACATCGTCGAGACCACCCGCAAGGGCGCCAAGCGGATCAAGTCAGGCTATGACGTTTGCCAGTTCCTCGGCGAAGATCGGATGTGCACCGTCTATGAGGCCCGCCCGAAGGACTGCCGCGGCTACGTCTGCTGGAACCAGCAGGACCGGACGGTGTACGAGTTTGCCCGGTTCTTTCAGACCCCGCCGGCGCAGCTTCGCGACGAGGAGCGAAAGGAGCAGAAATAGCCGCTCAGTCGCCTGCCGAGCACCGTCTCCGACAACCCGGATCAGCTCCTCGATGTGGAACGGTTTGGCGATGAACGGGCGATCTCCGGCGTTCATCTCGGCCATCCGCTCGACGTCGCCGCTCATGACGATGGTCGGCACACCGGCTTGGTCCGCGCGAGCCATCACGTCACGCGCGCCGCCGCCCGGCAACAGGTAGTCGAGCAGGATCAGTTTGATTCCGCCAAGGTCAAGCTGCGCCAGTGCGTCCGACGCCTGCTCCGCCACGATCGTCCGGTCCGTGTCGCTGAGCGCATCCGTCACCACCTCGGCGACGAGCTTGTCGTCCTCAACCAGCAAGGATACACGGCAGGCTGGTCACGCCCGATAGCCCCATCATTCCTGTTAAGGCACTATCCTGCTGTCCGTCGCATATGTCGAGCACTATTATGCGGACAAATGCCGCCGTCACGCCGAATATCGCGACAAAAAAGCTCAATCGAGAAAAGCGCCGATCTCCGGATCGATTTTGAGCGCAGCCAATTCCTGCCCGGTCGGCAATTGCGGGCGATCGCGCACAGCATTCACCATACATAGAAAGCCAAGCGGCGCGTCTCCGGTCGCGCGGAACTGGTGCCAGGTCCAGGACGGGATCTCGATCAGATCGTATGGCTGCGATCGGCCCGCACCCGATCGCCCAGCAGACAGCGTCCGCGTCCGCGCAACACCATCACCGCGTGCGCGTGCTCGTGCCGCTCGAGCGTGGAGTGACCGCCCGGCGCCATCTCGAAATAGCGCAGCTCGCAGCCAAGCGCCGGATTGGCGAACAGCACCTGGCGGGAAATCGGCGAAACGGCGCCGCGCCGTCTTCCTTGTAAGGCTGGCGGGCGACGCCTTCCCAGCGGAACCCATCCTCAAAAACACGCAGCGAGGGCTCAGCGGTGGTGCTCATGCGCATCCTCATCATTTTGGTGCGGCGACGGCGCGGGCGAAGGCGGCGGCCGTCGCGGTCAGGTGCTCGCCGGCGGCCAGCAGGCTGCCGCCAATCAGCAACATCGCGTCCCGGCCGTAGAAATCAAGCATCTCCGGCACGCGGTCCAGCGTCATGCCGCCGGCCGGCACCGGCAGATGCGCCGCGCAACCCCGGGCCAGGTGCCAGGGCGTTCCCGGCAAGCCGGCGGCAGGTCTCCGGCGAATAGCCGAACCGGCCGCCATGATTGGGGAAGATCACCGCGTCGGCGCCGATCAGCGGAAACAACCGCGCCGATCAGCAGCGTCGGAGCGATCCGTGCGGCGCCCCCCATCGTGGGATGCGCGATGAACGCGATGTCCGGAAAATCGCGCACCAGCGCCTGGACATTGGTGAACCCGGCCAGTCACCGGCGCGATAAGGACAGTGTCCAGCCCTTCCTCTCGCGCCATCGCCAATTGACCGCGCATCGACAGGAAATCACCCGAAAGACTGGGCACATAGCGGGTCGGATGACCGGTCCGGGCGGCGGCCCGACGCACTGCCGTGGCGCAGGCGGGCACCCGCGCCGCGAAACGGGCAGCCTGCTGATCCGCCAACCCGTGATCGTCCTTCACGTAATCCAGTCCGCCCAAAGCAAAGCGGCCAGCCAACTCCGCCAGCCGGTCCGGCGGCAGCCCAAGCGGCTTGATCGCCGAGCCGGCGAGCGCCCGTCCGGTCGCACCCACGCGCGCCCGCAACGCCTCGATCCCATGCCGCGCCCCACCGAAACGTGCCGTCATCTCCGCCGGCAGCTCAAGCTCCTGCAGCACCACGTCGTCGTGCAGTGAGGTATTGCCGAACGCCATGTTCAGAAGCTGGCCGGCATCACCCCCAACCGTCTCCACGGCGAGCCCGATCCGCACGTCGAACCGGCCGTCGCCGGCGTCCTCGATCGCTTCAACGCGCCCGACGACATCGGACAGCACGCGCGGCGCGTCGATCGCCTCCAGCGGCATCTCGACGCTCTGTTCGATCGCGATCGACCGCGCGCGCGCTTCGATCGAGGCCGCGTCGGCACCCACGCGATAGATGGCAGTGAATCGTTCCCCCATGTGTTGCCGATCAGCCGGCCAATTCCAGCAGCGCCGCCGTCAGCACCTGCGTCCCGGCGGCCAACTGTTCCGGCGAGGAATACTCGGCCGGATTGTGGCTGATCCCCTTGCGGCACGGCACGAACAGCATTCCCGTCGGGCAGACCGGCACCACGAATTGCGCGTCATGAAACGCGCCGGAAGGCATGCGCATATGTCCCAATCCTTGCGCCGCCGCCGCCCGCTCCACCGCAGCGAGCACCGTCGGCGCGAAATCCACCGGCCGCGCGTGGAAAGTCTCCTGCACCTCGACCGACGCACTGCGCACCGCCGCCTGAACGACGCCCCGCACCGCGTCGCCGCGCGCCAACAGCACGTCTTTGTCGGGATGCCGAAAATCGATGGTGAAGCTGGCGCGATTCGCCACCGAGTTCGACGTGTTCGGCTCCACCACAACCCGTCCGACCGTGAACCGCAGCACGTCCGCCGGATCCTGCATCAGCGCGTTCAGCGCAGCGATGGCGCGGACCATGTCCTGCACCGCGTCGCGCCGCAGGGCCAGAGGCGTCGTGCCGGCGTGCGCGGTCTCCCCGGTCAGCGTCACGGTGAACCACCGGCTGCCCTGGATACCGGTGACCACGCCGATATCCAGCGCCTCGACCTCCAACCGCGGTCCCTGCTCGATGTGCGCCTCTATGTAGGCGTGCGGAGTGCCACCCAGCGGACGGCGCGGCAGATCCGATTCGGCGGCGAGGTGCTCCGCCAGCGCATCGGCGAACCGCGCGCCGTCGGGGTCGCACACCCCGGCGAAATCCTCGATCGGCCTGGCGCCGCTCCAGGCCATACTGCCCATGCAGCCTGGGGCGAAACGGCCGCCTTCCTCGTTCGTCCAGGCGACCACTTCGATGGGATGGCGCGGTTTATGGTCCGCGGCGCGGATCGCCGTCAGCGCCTCCAGCCCGGCGATGACGCCATAGATGCCGTCGAAGCGACCGCCCTGTGGCTGAGTGTCCATGTGGCTGCCGGTCAGTACCTGCGCGGCGCCCGGGTCGGTGCCCTCGATCCGCAGCCAGAGATTGGCCGCTGGATCGACCGAGACGGTTGCGCCGATTTCGCGCGCCCACTCGATCAACCGCCGGTGCGCCTGCCGATCGAGCGCCGTCAGACAGGCACGGTTGACGCCATCGTTCGGAATGGCGCCGATCCGCGCCATGTCCATCAGCCGTTCCCATTGCCTGGCAGCGTTGACCGAAGCCGCCGCATTCCCCCCATCGCCGTCTGCTCCACCAAACGATCGCCCTGATAATGCCCGGCCAGCATGCAGGGAAGCCGACCTGCCTTTCCCCCTCCCCTTGTGGGAGGGGCAGGGGAGGGGTCAGGCCAGCCGAAACCATCGGCAATACTGCTGTCAGCCCCGTCCCGTCCCGTGCAACGCCTCCACGCACTGACGGAACGCCGCCAGCGGATCGCCTTCCGGCCGCGGTCGCACGCCGTCGGACCGAAACGGCAGCGTCAGCATTTCACAGCGCAGGAACCCGCGCGGCTGGACCACCGCCACGGCCAGGCTGTCGCCCCACAGCACCGCCATGTTCGGCCACATCAAGTCGCCGCGCCAGCCGACAGGATCCGTTCCATCTCGCGCTTCCAATTGGTATCCGCCACGGCACGGTTCAGCTCCAACGGCTCGCACCCGGCAAGCGCCGCCAACTCGTCCATCCGTGCTTCGCTCGCCCCTGCATCAAGATTAAGCAGCACGAACCCATGATGGTCCATCGCGGCAACACGGATCAGCCGCGTTGCGTCCGGATCGCCTGATAGCGACGGCACCAGCGGCGGAGTTTCGATCAGCGCGCCATTAAGCCCATATGTCCAGCCGTGGAATCGGCAGCGCAGCCGCTCGCAGCGTCCCAGCCCGGCTTCCAGCACCGGCATGCCCTGATGGCGGCAGATATTGCGGAAGCCCAGCACTGATCCGTCGGTCTGTCGCAGCGCAAACACCCCGGTTCCCGCAATCGCCCCCGCAACGTAACTGCCCGGCACCGCAAGGTCGGACAGACGGGCAACGATCTGCCAGGCATTGCGAAACAGAAGCTGGCGTTCGATCGCCCAGGCCTCTTGCGTGGCGCACCATGCCTCCGGCAGGGCTGCCGCACCGCTCAACTCAGCCGCCGAGATGCGCAATCAGCGCGGCGATCCCGGCTTCGCAGCAGGCGATGTCCTGCTCTCCGTTGCCGCCGGATGCGGCGATACCGCCCACCACCTTGCCGCCGACCACCACTGGCATGCCGCCCACGAACACCGTGAACCGGCCGTCGTGCTGGGTGAAAATGCCGAACGCTTCCTCGCCCGGCAGCGCGTTCTTGTAGTGGTGCGTCGGCTTGCGATGCGCCGCCGCGGTGAACGCCTTGTTCATCGCGATCTGCACGCTGGACACCTTGCCGTTGTCGAGCCGGCGGAGCGCGATCGGATAGCCTGTCGCGTCGGCCACGCACAGCACCTCCGGCACACCCAGCTCCTCCGCGCGGCGTTGGGCCGCATCCAGCATGAGCTGCGCCTCGGCCAGACTGAGCGTTTGATACGTCAGCATGTCATCTCCGCGAAGATGCGCCCTCGCCCTGCGGGAGGGGGCCAGGGGGAGGGTGAAGGACCATCTCCGCCCCTATCGCGTCTGGTCGCGCAGGAACTTGTCGTACAGACTGTCCAGGTACAACCGGCGCATCAGCGTCGCCTCGCGCACGCAGCGCAGGCAATTCTCCTGCTTTTCCGGCGTGTCGGCGTACTGCTCCAGCAACCTGAAGCCGATCTCGCCGTGTTCCAGGTCGGCCACGATGTGCAGGCGGAAGAACGTCACCTCGTCCTCGGTGAAACCGTATTGCTCGATCAGCGGCGGCGTGGTCTTGGCATAGATTTGCGGCACCTGGCTTTCCAGCCCGACCAGCAGACCCGCCATCGCCTCGAGGAACGGCCTGTACGACTGGCGATAGCACCAGCTTTGCAATCCCAGCGTCCCAGCCAGCAGCTCCCCGTTCTTCTGTGCGTCGATCACCTGCTGGCGCGACATGCCGCAATGCTCGGCAAACTGCAGCAGCAACTCGGTATGCTTGATGGCGGGAAATTCCGGGCTGTCAGCAGCAAAACCTTCTTCCTCGAAGATGTTCTCTGCCAGGAAATGCCGCACGTCGTCCTTGTCGCAACTGGCAAACACGGTAGCGAGCCATTGCGGGAAGTAGCTGACGTAATGATAGTGCTGCCGCGTCCACTCCGCGAGCAGCCGGCGATTGAGTCGGCCCGAAACCCATGCCTCGCTCCATGGATGTGTCTTCGAGTGCTTCTTCTGGATGGCGTCCTCCAGGTGCTCGCGGAATACGCTCTTTTGCATGGACAGACCTCCGGGCGAATGGGACACGGCTCCGGATTCTGTATACAATCAGGACCCTGTCAACCCTTGCTCAACCATCCCCCTCAGATCCGGCGCCAATGCCGCGCATCCGCCCCGCATGGATGACGTGCCGGTACGCCAGCGAGGCCGCCGCTTCGGCGTCGCCGTCCAGCACCGCCCGCAAAATGGCCGCGTGTTCGGCCCAGCCCTCCCGCTCGGTCGCGGCATCGCTGTGCCGGAACAACGGGCTGGTGCGATCACGCAGCGTTTTCATCAGATCCGCCAGCACCCGGTTGCGCCCTGCATCGGCCAGCAATGCATGGAATTCGTCGTTCAGCGGCGGCACCCGCTCGATCGCACCGGCCTCCACCGCTGCAGCGCCGCGCGCCAGGATGTCCTGCAGCCGCGCCAATACAAGCGGGTCGTGCCGGCGGGCTGCCAGCCGCGCATTCGCCCCTTCCAGCATGGCGCGGACCTCGACCAGCTCCTGCGCCTCCTCCGGCGACAGCCGGGCCACCGTTGCGCCGCGCCGCGCGGTGACCTCGACGAGCCCCTCCGCGGCGAGCATGCGAATTGCCTCGCGGACCGGATTGCGCGACACGCCGAACGTCGCCGCCAGCCGGTCCTCTATCAGCCGCTCGCCGGGAGCGAAGCGGTGCGTCAGCACGGCGTTGCGGATCTCCGCCGCGACCTTGTCGCGCAGGGGTTCATGCAACACACCGAGCGGAGCGCTCGATCGCGGTTCCACATCGCTAACCGCATCCGGCTCAAGCGCCATCCGTTGCATCCTCATTGATTGCCAGGCTCGCGAATTCGCCGAGGGTCCGCGGTCACCGCTGGTATTGCCAGGCGCACTTGCCGCTGCCCGGCACATCGAAAATCCTGCCTTCCACCCGTACGGTCAAGATCGACGCCCGGACTACGCCGAGACCATGCAGGCTCTGGACAAACCCGTGCCTGCCGTTGCCAATCCCGGCCTCGCAAAGATCGTCGCGAAGGTGGTCCGCGCTGAATGACAGACGGACAACGCCGTTCACCAGCAGAACAAGACGCGCCGGCTCAAGCTCGCCGATCTCGCGGCACCAACCGACCAGGTGGCTGTCAAAGATGCCGTCGATATTGCCTTCATAACGGCGACGCGCATTCTGGGCGTACTCCAGGTTGTTGGGCCGCACAATCGCGATGGCGCGCTCCCGCCCGGCGGCATCGAGTTCCACCCCGCAGAAGCCGGCCAAGGCGGTCACGAACTGATCAGGCAGCGTGACCGCCTTCTCGTAGCTGACCAGCAGGATGGGGCACTCCGCCGCCCGCAGGAATCCGACCAGGTCAGACATGCCGCTGAGGGTTTCAAAGAACGAGGCCAGCGGATCAGTCTGTTCGGCGATCGCGTGCCGCGCAGCCACCGCGACCGGATCGCGAAACACGATGATCAGGCGCGGGTTGCGGAACGCATGGAGCTCCGGCGCTTCCAGGTAGCCGTTGATCGCCGGAAGCTTGAAACCCCAGATCCGGCTGAGCTGGTTGCGGGCCGCGATCGCCGCCCGAAAATCGCCGGCCTGCCTGAACTTGAGCAGATGCAGAAACTCTCTGTCGTCCAGGGTCGTTTCATATGCAATCTCAGTCGAGAGGATACCGAACCCGGCCAGCATGGCGGCCACCATGCTGGTGCCCGACCGGCCGAGACCGCTCACGATGATCGTCCGCTCCGCCGGCTCGTTCCCGGCATCCGCCTCCCCGCTCCGGATGACACCCTTGTTGAGAAGCTCGGTCGCAGTCATTCACGTTGCCTCTCCCGATTGCGGGAGAGACTCCCCGCATCGGGGTCGATGCGCCAGCGGAGATGAACATAGACGTCGTCATGGCCGTGAATGCGGCCATCCGCGCTTCCCTGATCGCACACAAACAGGTGGATGCCCGCATTCGCCGGCATGACGGTGTAGGCCTTCGGTTGCTCCTGGGTATTTTCATAGCGGGTCGCTGTGCCAAGCACGCCGGGCGAGGGCACACAACCCTCCCGGCTCCCTGTCCCGCGCCACTTAAGCCCGAACCAGCCCCTGCATCGGTGTCGTCGGCAAGCTGGCGGGGAACACGACAGCAAGCTGCACGGCGCCGAGCCCGAGATGCTGCGCCAGCAGCCCTTTCGCCACCGAGCGAAGATCGGTTGTCGGCTGCAGGTCCCGGTCCTCAAACAGTTGCCCGGCCCCAGGCCCGGCCAGGTTCCGGCCACGCGGCCGCCGGCGACCGCGCCGACGAGCACGAACGCCACCGACGCGGTGCCGTGGTCGGTGCCCTTGGTGCCGTTCACCCGAACCGTGCGCCCGAACTCGGTCATGGTCAGCACGACGGTATCCTTCCAGGCCGGGCCGAGACTCGTCTTCAGCGCCGCGAGCCCCGCATCGAGCTGCTCCAGGACCGGCTTCAGCCGCGGGGCCTGTGCCGCGTGCGTATCCCATCCGCCGATCTCCAACGCGGCGATCCGCGGGCCGTCCGGACGCGCCAGCATCTCGCCGGCCACGGTGGCCAGCGTGGCGAACGCCGACCGGCTCTGCGGCAGCGGGTCGTCGGCGAGTGCTTCCGCGCTGAAGCCGCGCGCGCGCAGCCCTTCGCGTACCGCTGGCCCGATCACCGCGTCGCCGGCGGACAGAGCGGCGATCTGCGGTATAAAGGTCGGCGGGAGCGGTGCCGAAACCGTGCGGTGCCCAACTGGCCACGCGGGCCGGCCCGCGCAGCAGCATCGGCATCGACATGCCGATCGCAACCGCCGAACCTTCCCGGTTTGCCGAGCCGGCGGGCAGCACGCCCGCCACCCGGTTCAGCCACCCGCTGCTCAGCAGGTGGTCGGCGCCGGATTCCATGCAGTCCTGTGCCTCGAAATGGCTGCGCACCCGATACGGGCCGGCCACCGCGTGCACCGGCAGCAACTCGCCGGCCTTGAACATCGCGTGGAGGTTCGCGAGCGCCGGATGCAGCCCGTAGAAGCCGCCCAGTTCCAGCACCCCATCCGCCTGGCCCGGCCCTGGGGAGACGATCTCCCCTCGCAGCCCTGTCAGCGCCGGATCGCCATACGGCACCACCGCCGCCAGCCCGTCCATCGCGCCGCGCTGGATGACCACGACGATGCGCCGTTCGGTTGCGGCCGCCGCCAGACGCGAGCGACGCCCGGCCGCCGACGGACATCAGGCTGACCGCCGAGCCCAGCCCCAGCAGGGCGGTGCGGCGCGACAGCAGAGCAGGGTTCGGCTTCATCTCAGCGCCTCTGGAATTCGGGGGAAGAGAGCCACAGCGCCACCGCTTCGCGGCGCGAGCCGGCGCGACGAACCGCATCCTGGGTCGCCGGCCGCAGCAACGGCCCGAGCGCTGCTTCGGCAAGCGCGCCCGGGATCGTCCTGGCCGGCGGCGCGGCCGGCCAGCGTATAGGCGAAATCGACCCGCCGCAGCATGCCTTCCGGGGTCGCCCATTCGGCGGCGCGGTCCGGCCAGCCGTTCGGCTGCGGCGCCGACCAGAACGGCTGGCCGAGGCATCCCGACCGCATTGAGCGCCTGCATGCCGATCGACGGCATGTCCAGACGCGCGCAGCTGCCGCCACGGCATAGTCGATTGGCGTGCGCAGCTTGGTCCCCGGCTTCCAGGCAGCATCCAGTCCGATCAGCACCTCGGTGGCCTGTCCGAGATCGCCGTGCGTGTCGCGCAGCACGCCCTCGATCCGTCGCACCGCGTCCGGCGGCGGCTCGTCGGCGATGAAGTGGCGTGCCAGCTTGGTGGCGAGGTGGCGGTGAGTCGCCGGATGGTCGGCGAGGAAGGCGAGTGCCTCGATCCCGCCCTGCTCGCCCGGCGGGAAGGTGCGGCCCATCAGGATCAGCGGGCCTGGTTCATGGGCGGCCGGGTGGAACCTGAAGCCGTACTGGCCGGCGTCGAAATCGATCGACCAGCCGGTCAGGATGCGGGCGAAATTGGTCACGTCGGCCTGGGTGTAGCCGGAGGCCGGGGTGACGGTGTGCAGCTCCATGCATTCGCGGCCGAGGTTCTCGTTCAGCCCCCGCTTGCCGCTCTGGCCGGCCGCGGCTGTGCGGTCCGACCGAGCCGGCATTGTCCAGGTAGATCAGCATCGCCGGATGGCGGATCACGGCGAGCAGCATGTCGCCGAAGCGCCCGGTGACATGCGGCCGGATTGCGCTCGGCGACGAACGGTCCGATCAGGCCTTCGCACTCGCGGACGCCGGCTGGAGACGGTGAAATGGTTGGCCCAGAACCAGACCAGCCGTTCGCGGAACGGGGCCGGCGTGATCAAGGCCCAGCTCACGGTCGCAAAGGCATCGCGGCGGAAATTGCTGCGGCCATCGACATGCCCGGGACGGTCTTGTTCTGCCGGTCCGCGCGCAGCGCCTGCATCGCCGAGCCCAGGTCCGGCGCCGGCTGGTCGGCCGCCGGGTCAGGGCTGCGCAACTGGTGCGGTCAGCCAGCGATGCGGGTCGGAGGGGACAGGCTCCGTCCCCCGCCGCCCGAGTCCGAAGCGCACCAGCGCCTGTGCCGCCGTCATGTCCATGCCGGCAGATTAGCCCGGTCCGAGGGTTGCGATCAGTGACAAAGAGTGAGCGTTCGGCTGGCATGCGAGCTTTGCATTCACCATTCGGTGCTTGCAAAACCGGCTTGGCTGACGCACATGAGCCGGCAAGCAGACAGACGCCAGCCTGAAATCGGCCGGCATCCGCGGGCGCGCGGGGGCTCATCGAGGTGATGGGAGCCCTGCGGCGCCCGTCGTGCTATACGGAGACCCCCATGCCTGCCACCGACACTCGCCCGCATCCGCAACATCGGCATCACCGCGCATATCGACGCCGGGAAGACCACCACGACCGAGCGGATCCTGTATTACACCGGCGTCTCGCACCGTATTGGGGAGGTGCACGACGGCAACACCACCACCGACTACATGGAGCAGGAGCGGGAGCGCGGCATCACCATCACCTCGGCCGCGGTCACCTGTGAGTGGCAGGACCACCGGATCAACATCATCGACACGCCCGGCCATATCGATTTCAACATCGAGGTGAACCGCAGCCTGCGCGTGCTCGACGGCGCGATCTTCATCATCGAAGGCGTCGCCGGCGTGCAGCCGCAATCGGAAACCAACTGGCGCCTGGCCGACCGCTACAACGTGCCGCGCATCATCTTCATCAACAAGCTCGACCGCACCGGCGCCGATTTCTACCACGCCACCGCGACGCTGAAGGAAAAGCTCGACATCGTCGCGCTGCCGCTGCAACTGCCGATCGGCATCGAGGACAAGTTCATCGGCATCGTCGATCTGGTGCGCATGAAGGCGGTCGTCTGGGAAGGCGGCGAGCTGGGGGCGAAGTTCCACGATGAAGAGATCCCCGCCGATCTGCTCGACCGTGCCCGCGAGTACCGCCAGACCCTGCTGGACACCGCGCTGTCGGTCGATGATGCGGCAATGGAGGAATATTTCGAGAAGGGCGACGTCTCCGAAGCCACGCTGAAGCGCTGCATCAAGACCGGCACCATCTCCGGCGCCTTCCGCCCGGTGCTGTGCGGCACCGCGTTCAAGAACAAGGGCGTGCAGCCGCTGCTGGATGCGGTGGTCGATTACCTGCCGAGCCCGCTGGATGTGCCCGGCATCAGCATCGCCGCCGGCGAAGGCGAAGAAGATGGGGAGCATTCCGACCGCCGCCGGATCAAGGCCGACCCGAACGCGCCATTCGCCGGCCTGGCGTTCAAGATCATCAACGACAAATACGGCACGCTGACCTTCGTGCGCGTCTATGCCGGCACGCTGCAGTCCGGCGACATGGTGCTGAACACCACCAAGGATCACCGTGAGCGGATCGGGCGGATGTTCCAGATGCACGCCGACAAGCGCCAGGAGATCAAGGAGGTCTCGGCCGGCGACATCGCGGCGTTCGTCGGCCTCAAGGACACCGGCACCGGTGACACGCTGGCCTCCTCGTCGGATCCGGTGGTGCTGGAACGGATGGCGTTTCCGGTGCCGGTGATCGACATCTCGGTTGAGCCGAAGACCAAGGAATCGATCGAGAAAATGAGCATCGGCCTGCAAAAGCTGGCCGGCGAGGACCCCAGTCTGCGCCTGCGCACCGACCAGGAAAGCGGCCAGACCATCCTGTCGGGCATGGGCGAGCTGCACCTGGAGATCATCATCGACCGCCTGCGTCGCGAATACGGCGTGGAGGCGAATATCGGCGCCCCGCAGGTGGCGTATCGGGAGACCATCAGCCGCTCCCACACCGAGACCTACACCCACAAGAAGCAGACCGGCGGGTCCGGCCAGTACGCCGAGGTGAAGATCAATTTCGAGCCGCTGGAGCGGAATGGCGGCGTGGTGTTCGAAAACGACGTGGTCGGCGGCTCGGTGCCGCGCGAATACATCCCGGCCGTGGAAAAGGGCATCCGCGCCCAGGCCGATACCGGCGTGCTGGCCGGCTTCCCGACGGTGGATTTCAAATACACCCTGATGGACGGCAAGTACCACGACGTCGATAGCTCGGCGCTGGCGTTCGAGATCGCCGCCAAGGCCTGCTTCCGCGACGGCATGAAGAAGGCCGCGCCGATCATCCTGGAGCCGATCATGGACGTGGAGGTCACCACGCCGCAGGATCACGTGGGCGACGTGGTAGGAGATCTTAACCGTCGCCGCGGCATGATCCAGAACCAGGAGAGCTCGGGAAGCACCATCATCGTGCGCGCCCATGTTCCCCTGAAGGAGATGTTCGGCTATATCTCCGACCTGCGCAGCATGACCAAGGGACGCGCCTCGTTCACCATGCAGTTCCATCACTACGATCCGGTGCCGCGCAACATCGCGGATGAGATCATGGCGAAAAGCGCCTGATGCCGGGATCGGCCGCGGATCGGGCATTGGGGGCCGCGCATGACGGTAGGCCACTAGATGCCCGCGCCCCGCCTTCATTGGACGCGGGGTCGCACGGACAGAGGGGCGGGCATGGCCCGCGCCCTGGAATGGATCGGCATGGACGACGCCGGCAAGGCCATTGCCCGCGTTGTTCGTCTGCCCGGGCCGCTTTGGTTCAACTGGCGGCAGTACCGCGCCGTGGCCCTCGACAAAGACGCCAAGGTGGTTGAACTGCGCCCCACTCCGCCGGATGGCGCCGATTGGCTCGCCTGCGTCGGCGGTCAGGTGGTGGGACGTGCCGCCCTGCCGTTGCAGGCGGTGCGGACCGTGGAGGCAGCGTTGGGCGGGGATTAGGGGCAAGGCCCCATGCGTGCGAACTTCTTCGACCCAACGGCTCCGGGGTTCCCCGGCAAACCAGTGCCGATCAGAGCATTGGTACGGGCGCCTACGGGCAGAAGCCGTCGTAACAGCCTCAACTGGAATCGACCGCTCCGAGTAGTAATCGCCGCCCTCAACAGGACCGTTGCACGACGCCCGGGACAAGGTGACGCGGACATTATCGCCGTACCCGTGCCCCTCCCGCCAGCTTGCGCCGTGCGTAATCAGAAAGCCCGCCAGCCCGGCATTGCCGCGAAGACGGCGAGGTTCAGTGCCGAGGCACTCCAGTCCCCGCCACTCACCGCAATCGGCCAACCGAGCCGGACCATGAGCATCACCTCGACGTCGCCGCCCTCCGCTGCCAGGTCCGGCAGCGCCGCTCTCGAAGGTCTGTTGACGGCCCTAAAACGCGGTTGGACCTACCGATCCGACCCACCTGCTGACCTTGGAGGGATCGGCCGCGTCCATGTAGAAGAAATGCGTCATCACCGGCTTCACTGGCTGTTTGCCGGGATCATCGAACGTCATTGTAACGATGCCCCGAAAGACCTTTAGTGTGCCGCCATCCCAGTATTCGACGACATCGTGATGTGCGGTAAATCCCTTATCAATGAACGCACGCAGATTTTCGCGGATCGCCTCGCGTCCATGCCAGTCGGCAACGCCGAGGTTGCACACGGCGTTTTCCGCAAAGCAGTCGAAACCTTTGCCGAAGGTCTTGTCATCGATTTCTTTCCACATAGCCAACAGCCAGTGAGGCGGTACGGTTTTCGTGAAGGTTAGCGTGGTCACGTCACTCTCCTGGGTTGCTTCGTGCGGGATCATTGGAAAACCTCGCCGAAAGGCGAGGCCGAAGGGGACAACGCGGATATAAGCGGTCAGGATTTGGCAGAGACGCCAATTTCCCCTCGTTTCCCGCCAAATGGACCTCGCCTGATTGAGGAACTTGCGTTCCCTTCGGTGCAGTTGCTCGAGGTTGGGGGGGATCGACTTGGCGCTGGCGCCAGCCCGGACTTCTCACAGATTATCCGATACCAGCCCGGGCGTGGCAGCAGGATTAACACGGAGGTCGCAAAGCGCACAGAGTTCGCAGAGAAATTTCCTCGGTGAACTCTGCGTTCTCAGCGAACTCCGTGTCGAAAAAAGCATGGCGGGCGGCGATGGCGCATTCCGTCAACATGCATCGCGAATGCTTCATGTGCTGATCTGCATCCGTGTGATCCCGTCGGAACCGGTGAGAAATACGGACTAGCGGAAGACGACCTGGGCCGCGTCGCTGCCAATCAAGCGGATCGCCGCCCGCTGCGGCTTCGGGTCCGAGGAGACGGTGCCTCGCAGCGTTGTCCGCCTGCCCGCTCCACACTGCAGGAGTATCGCGCCAGGTTCAGCTTTTGAACGTCCTGTTTCGCAGGGACGGCCGGCATACGGTCACTCCGCCAGGGCATACCGAATCTGGACCGTAACGGTAATCCGATCCTGCGTCATCGTCGCCGGAAACGGCGGCAGGCGCGCTTCGCGCAACAGGGCGCGGGCGGCGTCGTCGAGCGCACCGGCAGTTATGAGCGCGGACCCTGGTCCATGTACTGCAATGTCGCGCATTCGCGTGCGCCGGGCATCAAGGTCACCTCCGCGCAGTTCAGTTTCGGTGCCGACGAATTGGCGTTCATCAGCGGCAACTTCATTCATCTGGATCATGACCAGACCTGGAGTGGATCGGCTTGCGCCGCTTACACGCTGAACCGCGGCACCCCCATCCTAGGCTGTTTTTCCGCCGACCTGCTGGTGCGGAGCGGATTGCGGGCGAGCACCGCGACCATCCCGAACGCGATCGCGCTGCCACCGTATGCGACGCTGAGCCTATCGTTTTTCAGACAATCGCCAGGGGAACCCAGCTCAGGCTGAACGTGCTGAATGCCACCGGTTCCGGGTATGAGATCCGCAACGGAACCGGCCTGACCCAGCGGTTCTGAGGCCGGAGGAGGCCCCTTTGGGGGCCTCCTGAAGCAAGCCGCGTCAGCGATCGTGAGCTTTCCTGAACTACTTCACACCCGCGGCGCCGGTTCAGGCGGCCCGCACCTGCGGCGCGTCCAACCGCCAGCTCTCTTCGATATGCGCGGCCAGCGCGTCGGTCACCGGCTGGCGCGCCAGCCGGCCCTTCACCAGGATGATGCCAAATTCCGGCAGCCTCGGCAGGCCTTCCTCCGGCCGCACCGCGCGCAGCCCCTCCGGCAGCCAGACCTGCGCCGACACCGTCACCGCCAGGCCCGCCAGCACCGGTGCATGCGTTCCCACCTGGGAGCCGGACGTGTAGGCGATCCGATACCGCCGCCCCTCGCGCTCCAGCGCCTGCACCGCTGCGCAGCCCCAGTCGCAGCCACGCCGCTCCGACAGCGGGTCCGGGCTGGCCAGCGCCAGCGGCAACGGGTCCAGCCGGTGCGGGGCGTGCCGGGTGGAGGTCACCCAGACCAGCGGTCCGCGCCAAAGCGGCGTCGCCGGCATGGCGCGCGGCTCGGTGCCGTCCGACAGCAGCGTGAGGTCGAGCTCGCCGCGCTTCAGCCGCTCGATCAGCTCGCTCGACGGCTCGCACAACACATCGACCTGCACCGCCGGATGGGTGTCGGCGAAGCGCTTCAGCACCGGCGGCAGATAGCCGAACGCATAGTCGTCCGGCGTGCCCAGCCGCACCGTACCGGCGATGTGCGGGGTGCGGAAGGTCGCCATCACCTCATCGTTCAGCGCCAGTATCTGGCGCGCCCGCGTCAGCAGGTATTGCCCGTGCGGGGTCAGCTCCACGCTGCCCCCCTTGCCCCGGCTCAACACCGGCTGGCCAAGCACGTCTTCCAGCCGCTTCACCTGCATGGAAATGGCCGATTGCGTGCGGCCAACCAACGCGGCGGCCTGGGTGAAGCTGCGACCCTCGGCGATCAGCACGAAGGCGCGCAGCAGGTCGGCGTCGAGCGACAGGGGCAGGTTCATGGCGCATCAATATTGGTGATCCACCTCATAAAGGCAATTCGTTTTAATGATGCCCGCAGACAACCCCATGTTCGCCATGGACGCAACGGAAACCAGGAGGTGCCGATGTCCACCCGATCACTGACCACCCATTTTCTAACTGACGCGCGCGCGCCATCGCCGGTGGGCGGCTGGACCCGTCCGGCGAGCGCACCGCGTACCGAGCCGCCGCGGCAGCGTCCGGCTTTGGGCGATGCTGCGTACCGCGTATCAGCGCCATCGCTCGCGGGTCGCGCTGGCCCAACTGGATGGCCACCTGCTGCACGATATCGGCATCTCGTTCGCCGAGGCCGAGAACGAGGCGAACAAGCGGTTCTGGCAGCCGTAATACCGGCAGGTCCAGGGGCGCGCCCCCTGGACATGCCGGATCTACCAGTTCATGTGCGCAAGCACGTTGTCCATCGGCCAGCTCGAGATGCGCATGATGCCGGCGAGTGGCTGGTCCAGCTCGAGGATCAGGAAGATCGAGCCGCCGATCGCCATCGAGCAGATCAGGAACGCCGCCACAACGGTCCCGTTGCGCGGCGCATTGAGGCCGAAGCTGGCGAAGATCGCGACGATCCACGATACCAGGATTCCCAGCACGACCCCGTGAATGCTTTGGCCCGCCTGCTCGATCAGCAGCCAGCGCTGACGCAGCAGGCTGACGTTGATGTCCAGCGCCTGGCCAAGCAGCCATTTCTGGCCCTCATCGGTGGGCTTGAGGTTACGGATCGACTCGCGGACCCGCTCCAGCAGCGCGCCGGCCTTGTCATCCTCGAACCGCGGCCGCTCCGCCGCCTTCTTCGGCCAACGGTGCTGTATCATCTGCACGACATATTGCCGCAGCGCGTCGCGCGGCACGGTGGCGCCGCCGCCATAGTCCCGCAGCGTCTCGTTCAGCAATGCGATCTCCGCCGCATAGGCGCGGATCGAATGATCCGTCGTGTCGTACGAGCTTTTTGCTGTGGCGATCAGCAGCCCCAGCACCAAAGAGGCGAGCACCGACAGCATGCCGGTGCCCAGCCTGATCACGTCCTGGGTTTCCTTGGTCAAATGAGCCTTCGGCAAGACCCGGTGCAGGGACATGCCCAGCAGCGCACCGCCGAACACGCAGGCGGTGACCAGCAGGCTGATGGCGACGCTGTTCAATGCACCGTCCCCGCCCGATACCGTCGCGGAATGATCAAATTCGCCAGTCCGGTCAGCCCCAACGTGGTCGCCATCAGGATGAACGCCAGCGCCGCTGCGAACGCCCAATTGTTGTTGTTGGTGAATTCCCAGTAGATCAGCGGCGCCATCATATGAAACCGCGGGCCGCCGAGCAGCACCGGCGTGGCGAACGCGTTCATGCACAGAATGAAGCACAGCACCGCGGCGATCAGCACGCCCGGCAAGGCCAGCGGGAACACCACCCGCCGGAACGCGCGCGCCGGCGCCGCCCCCATGCTGGCGGCGGCTTCCTCCAGCCGAGGGTCGATGCCTTCGAACACGCTCTGCAACGCCAGGATCGTGAACGGCAGGTTGATCGACACGATCCCGGCTATCACGGCATTCTCGGTGAACATCATATCAAGGCGGCCGGCGTGAAACAGCCGGCTGACCACGTCCAGCATGCCGCCGCGCGCAAACAGGATCATCCAGCCGGAGGTGCGCGTCACCGCGCCGATGAACAGCGGCAGAATGATCAGGGTCAGCCACACCGACTTGAATCGGCTGGTGGTACGCGCCAGCCGCCAGGCCATCGGCAGGCCGAACACCAGGCAGGCGATCGTAACCAGTGCCGACACCCGCACCGTGGTTACCAGCACGTCGCGGTAGAACGGGTCGGTGAAGAAGCGGGCGTAATTCTCCGGTGTCAGCGCCGCGATCATGATCTCGGTGGGATCGAAACGGTTCAGGCTGAACCGCGCCAGCAGTGCCAGCGGCCCCAGCAGCATGAGCAGCATGAGCAGCGTGGCAGGCCCCAGCAGCGTGATCGCGGCGCCCGATTCCCGCCGCTCAGGCATGCTGCACGTTCTTGTCCCACCAATCCTGCATCTCGGCCTGCACCTTGGTGGTATAAGGATAGTCCGGCTGTACCAGCTTCGGCCGCGGATCAGGTAACGCGAGCTGCTCGGCGATCTTGCCGGTCAGTGCCGCGTCATCGACCGTCGGCAGATAGCCCATGTGCGCCGCGAATCCCTGCTGCGCCGATGGTTCCAGCAATGCGTTGACGTATTTCCACGCGGCGTCCTTGTCCGGCGCGTTCTTCGGCACCACCATGCCGGAGACATAGAGGATCGCGCCCTCCCGCGGGTACCGCCCTTTCACCGGGAAGCCGGCGTTCTGCCACATGACGCTGCGGGCGAACCAGATCATTCCGACATCGATTTCGCCGGATTTGAACGCCGGAGCAAGATTGTCGGTTTCAGGATACAGATGCAACCCGTTATCGTTCAGCTTCAGGATCAGCGGCTTGGCCTTGTCGAAATCGTCCGGGTTGCCGGTGGCAGAAAGCGCTGCCGCCATCATCAGCCAGAACCCGGTGGTGGCGACCACGCCGACCTTGCCTTTCCATTTCGGATCAAGAAGGTCCTGGAACGTGTTAGGCGGATCGCGTGACGGTCTGCGGGTTGTACACGATCACCTGAGCGCTGTAGATATGCGGCACGAAGAACTCGCTGGCGAGGAAATCCGGGACGTGCTTCAGGTTCGGCGCCTTGGCGGGATCCAGTTTCTCCACCAGCCCGGCCTGGCCGGCGCGGAACCCGTTCGGCGCGCCGAAGCAAGCGATGTCCATGGTGCCGCGTGGCAGCATCCGCTGCGCGCTCAGCTTGGCGAAACGCGGCGACTCGTCGCCGATATCCTGCACCACCTCCACCCCGGCGGGCTTCAGGATCGGGTCGTCGATATTCTCCCGCAGCAGGCGCGCGTAGTCGCCGCCCCAGGTGCCGACAACGCAGCGTTCGGCGGCACCGGCGGGGCGGATGATCGCCGGGGCAGCGAGCACGGCGGCGGCGCCCAGGACGGCGCGACGCGAAACGGTCAGCTTGTCCATTCTTTCTCTCCGTCTGTCGTTTCTGTGGCTACGGTATTGGGCAATGGCCTGCCCTCGGCATCGAACAGGCGTTCCTCGGGGGCAGCCCAGGCCAGGGCCACCCGCTCGCCGGGATCGTGGCGCCGGACGTCCGGGCCGACACCGGGGCCGCGCACCACCACGACGGTCCCGGCATCGAGCCGCACCACATGCTCGATCGCCGCGCCGAGATAAGTGCGCAGTTCCACGTCGCCTTCGATGTTCGCGGGACTGCCGGGAGGGGCAAGGCGGACGCTCTCCGGCCGGACGGCAAGCGTTGCCGGACCGCTGCCGGCACGGCGGGTCAGCGCGATCGTTCCGCCTCCGGCGAGTTTCAACCGGTCGTCCTGAAGCTGGCCAGACAGGATATTGCTGCCGCCGATGAAGCCGGCGACGAACGGATTGGCCGGGCGTTCATACAAATCCTCCGGCCGGCCGATCTGCTGCATGCGGCCGTCACGCATGACCACAAGCCGGTCGGCCAACGCCATAGCCTCGGTTTGATCATGTGTTACCATCACCGTGGTGATGCCGCGATCCCGCTGCAGCAGCCGGATCTCGCGCGCCATCTCCAGCCGCAGCGCCGCGTCCAGATTGGACAGCGGCTCGTCCAGAAGCAGCAGCCGCGGATGGATCGCCAGCGCGCGGGCCAGCGCTACGCGCTGCTGCTGCCCGCCGGACAGATGCCGCGGCAGCCGCGCTGCGAATGCATCGAGCCTGACCAGACGCAGCATCTCGGCGACCCGCGTGTCGATGGCGTTCTTGCTCAGACGCCGCATCTCCAGGCCGAACGCGACGTTGCGCGCAACCGACAGATGCGGGAACAGCGCGTAGCTCTGGAACACGATCCCCATCTGCCGCTGATGCGCCGGCAGCGGCAGGATGCTGGCGCCGTCCAGGCGGATGTCGCCCGATGTCGGCTGCAAAAATCCGGCGATCATGCGCAGGCTGGTGGTCTTGCCGCAGCCCGACGGGCCGAGCAGCACGATCAGCTCACCCGGCGCAATCGACAGCGACATGTCGTCAACCGCATCATGCGCGCCAAAACGCTTGCACAGCCGGTCCAGCACGAGAGCGGCGGCGGTCATTGCACGACCTTGGCGATGCGCACGAACCGGTCCAGCGCCAGCAGCGCGGCGCCGATGATCACCATCTGTGCCACCGCGACCGCCGCCACCAACGGGTCGATATGGTATTCAAGGTATTCCAGGATCGCCACCGGCAGCGTGGTGATGCCGGGTGCGGCCAGGAACAGCGCCATCTCCAGGTTATCGAATGAAACGATAAAGGCGAACAGCCCCGCCGCGACAATTCCTGGCCGCATCGCCGGCAGCGTGACGCGCCAGATCACCAGCAGCGGTGATGCGCCGAGGCTGGCGGCGGCTTCCTCCGCGGCGCGATCGTGGTTGGCGAGGCTGGCGAGACAAAGCCTGACCACCCATGGTGTGGTGATCAGCATGTGCGCCAGAACCAGGCCGAGGAAGCCAACGAACGTCAACCCCGTGTGCTGCTCGATCAGCACCAGGAACACGTAGATCGCCAGGCTCAGTGCGATCCCCGGGAAGGTGATCGGCGCCAGCAGCAGCGCGGCGACCGCGCCGGAAAGCCGGGATCGATACCGCGACAGCCCAATGCCGGCCGGAATGCCGAGCAGCAGGCTGCCGGCCACCGCGACCACCGCCAGTTCGGCGCTCACCAGCAACGGGCCGCCGAAATTCGGGATGATCGCCGGGTACCAGGACAACGTGTAGCCGCGTGGCGGAAACACGATCAACTTCTCGTCGAACAGACTGAGATAGACCGTCAGGACCAGCGGGATGCCGATCAGCGCGGCGCCGACGAACACCAGCAGGTTGACAGCACCACGTTCCGCGGCGGCAATCAGGCGGGGTGGCATTCGTGGTGATTTGATCTCAGATGCGACGATGGATGTCACGACCGTGTTAAATCGCATTGCCCGCGCTTGCGGGAGAGACTCCCGGCACCGCGGCGATGCGCCACTGGGGATGACAATGCTATCGTCATGGCCGCGAATGCGGCCATCCACGTCTTCCTTGCATCGCGATGCTCGCCCATCGCCTCACAGCGCATGCTTCACGAACTGCCCGCGCGACATGATTGCCGCCAGCAAGCTGCCATCACTGCGGAACACGCCGATATCGCGATACGGATCGCCATCAACCACCAGAAGATCAGCGAATGCGCCGGGGATTATCTCACCCAGCCTGCCCTCGGCGCGCACGATCTCCGCGTTGACCAGCGTTGCCGAGCGGATGATGTCCGGCGGTCGCATCGCCTCCGCGCGGATGGTGAATTCGCTGCAGTGATCGGTCTGCAACTGGCCCAGCAGGTCGCTGCCGAAGCCGATCTTCACTCCGGCAGACCGAAAGATTTCCAACGACCGAAGCCCCGCCTCAAGCACCAGGTCGTTCTTCGCCAGGCTATACTCCGAAAGCCCGAACTGCGGCCCGCGCTTCTTCAATGAATCATATGCAACCAGCGTCGGCACGACATAGGTGCCGCGGTCGGCCATCAGCTTCGCGGTCGGGGCGTCGATCAGGTTGCCGTGCTCGATGCAGCGCACGCCGCCGGTCACCGCACGCTCGATCGCCTTCGCGCTGTAGGCGTGCGCGCAGACATAGCTGCCCCAGCGCGTGGCTTCCTCGACCGCCGCTTCGATCTCGTCCATGCGGTATTGCAGGCTTTCCAGCGGGTCGGCCTGCGACGCCACGCCGCCCGACACCATCAGCTTGATGTGGTCGGCGCCCTTGCGCAGCTCGTCGCGCACCGCCTTGATAACGTCCGGCACGCCGTCCGCCACGCGCGCCGTCCAGTTCAGCCCGTTGCAGCAGGCGCAGCCGAACCCGGCCTGCGTGCGCCGCCGATGATCCGCATGTCCGCCCGTCTGGCTGAGCGGCTGGCCGGCGATATACAGCCGCGGCCCGACGAACAGCCCCTGCTCCACCGCCGCCTTCATCCCCCAATCGGCCCCGCCGGTATCGCGTAGCGTGGTGAAGCCGCGCATCAGCATCGCCCGCATCGCCACCGATCCCTTGGCGGACAGCAGGGTCAGCGGCACGTCATCCAGCAGCCGCAGGTTCACCTCGGTCAGCACGATATGGATGTGGCAGTCGATCAGCCCCGGCATCAGCGTGCGGTTGCCGATCGGCACGCGGGCGGCGGCGCTGGCGCTGATCGGCCGGTCGGAGACTTCCTTGATCAGGCCGTCTTCGACCAGGACCTCGATGCCGTCGATCAATTCGTCCCGGCGCGGATCAAGGAAGCGTCCGCCGGTAAAAACAAACGCGGCCATTCCCGCCTCCCGCCCTGCAACGGCCGACGCTATGCGGCGGGTGTTGCCGAAGTCAAGCAACAAGCCGCATCAGAACGTGATGGTCGCGTGCGTGCCGATCACCACCGCGTCCTTCAGCGGTGTACTGCTGAAGCTGCTGGGTATTCCGGCGCCGGGATTGATCACCACCTGCAGGTCCGGCTGCACGGCGAACCAGGGCGTCGCCTGGATGACGTATGTTGCCTCTATCACCGTCTCGTTCACGTTGTACGGCGATCCGGCGCCGGTGAAGCGGACGACATCGTTGCCGAATTGCCGCAGCGAAGGGCTGATGCCGAGATACGCGACCGCGACTTCGAGGCTGTCATCGGGCCGGGCCGGAAACGGCGCCTTGAAGTTCGCGCCGGCCTCGACGAACAGGTTGCTGGTGTTCCGATTACCAGGCGCGGCGGTCGCTTGCAGAAACACGCCGATGCCCTGGTCGTCGTGTCCCGGGCGCGTCCATACGGCCTGGTCGATGATGCCGTAAACCCCGAAATTGCTTGAATACGACAGCGGAATTCCGTTGCTTGCCGGATCGGCCAGGGATCGGCCCCCCTGCGCCGTGACCGGGCTCGGGAAATGCCCGGATTCGAACCAGCCGCCCAGCTTGTACGTCGTCGGCAGCACCGCGGAGCGGTCTGGTGAATACCACAGTTCCGCCAACGTCAGCGCGTGGTCGTTCAGCCGGAACGCCGTTCCGTGCAGGTCGCCCATCTGCGGATTGCCGAGGCCGGCCGGCGCCGGGTCGGCGGTGTACACCCCAGCCAGCAGCGTGATCCTGGCGCTCGCCTGCACCTTCACGCGCACGAACGGCGCCGACAGCGGATAGGTCGGCCCGCCGGACGTCAGGTCAACAGCTTCCAGTCCGGCAGACCCGAAGCTGGAATTCAGGAACAATGACCCGTACTGCGTCACCGTGAACTCGTAGCTGCTGGTCCCGGACGGCGAGGTGAACGTGTCGTCGAAGCCCTCCTGTCCGAAGCGGATCGAGACACGACCGCCGAACAGCGACTGTTCCAGCCAGAGATCATACAGCCTGAAACTGTCGGTCGCCTCGATGCTGCTGACCGTCTGCAGGTTGCCGACCAGGGTCTGGGTGGGGCCGTTTCCGTGGATCTGATAGGCGCTGGCAAACACGGTCGCGCCCGGCCAGTGCAGCAGCTTTCCCAGATCAAGCGTCAGGCTGCCGAGCGTGGCGCCATCATAGGTGGCACCGCGCTGCAACCCGCCGGTCAGGTTGCCCCATGCCTCGCTCTGCTCCTGCAGCGCCGGGGTAATGCCGAGGTCCTGCAACCGCGTGCGCAGCCCACCCCAATCGCCGGTCAGTGTTGCATTGGCAGCGGGCGCCGGTGTCTGCGCGCCGGCCGGGAACGGGGTGGCGAGCAAACACAGAACAGGAACGCCAAACCGAAGCAGCGGCGGTGTCCGTCGCCGCCGAACACGAGAGCGGGCTGGCTGGGGGCCGTGGGTTCGAACCACGATTAGCGGAGTCAAAGTCCGCTGTCCTACCATTAGACGAGCCCCCATCCGCCGCCCCTTTGCCACGGAGCTGCCGACCTTGTCACCCCGGGCCTGGGTCCTGCTGCCCTCCGGCAAGCGCCTGAACCTGCTGGACCCTACGCCGTTCGACTGGTCGGACGACGATTTGGCGCTCGGGCTGGCCCGCACCTATCGCTGGGGCGGGCATTCCGCCTGGCCGCTGCCGCTGTCGGTCGCGCAGCACAGCCTGACGGTGCTGGCGATCCGCCGCAACGGACGCGAACGGCTCGACCCGGGGCGCGAGTTGCGGGAACTGCTGCATGATGCCGATGAGGGCCTGCTGGGGTTCGACGCGATCTCGCCGATCAAGCCGTTTCTCGGTGCGGGGTTCGCGGCGCTGGCGGCACGGCTGACCGACGCGATCTGGCGCCGCTACGGGCTGCCGGCGTGGACCGCCGCCGAACACGCGGCGCACAAGCGGGCCGATGGGATCGCCGCGGCGAGCGAGGCGGTGCACGTGGTCGGCTGGTCGGCGGCCGAGGTGCGGGCGAGCCTGGGAATCCCGCTCCGGCCGCTGCTGCGCGATCCGAACCCGCGACCCGGATTTCGGGCATGGGAGCCTTGGCCGCCGGCGATTGCGGCGGAACAGTTTCTGACGGAACTTGGCCGGTTGACCGGCAAGCGGCCGGAGCGGTGACCCTCCCCTACTGTCCCGACGTCATGCCCGCGGGCACAACCTTTGCGGGAATGACGAAAGCCCGGAATCAGCGCACCAACCACCGGGCGATCGCGATCACCCGGTGCGCCTCGCTCCACAGCGCGTACTCCTCCAGCCGGTCCAGGGGCGCCCAGACCGCCTCCGACACATCGGACGCGGCGACGGGTTCCCCTTCCACCCAGCCGCCGGCGTAGTCTATAATTGTGTAATGGAACTGGATTCGCCCCGTACCGTCTCGTCTGATATTATCGACCGTCGCGGTAAGGTGCAGCTTCCCCACCGTCACCCCGGTTTCCTCCGCCAGCTCGCGCCGCGCCGCGTGCTCCGTCGTCTCGCCCAGCTCCTGCGCCCCGCCGGGCAGTGTCCAGCTTCCCATGTTTGGTGGCTTCCCGCGGCGAACCAGCAGCACGGTGTCGCCCTTCAACACCACCACCCCGATCCCGACGATCGGCCGCGCCGGATATTCCCGGTCGCTCATTGCGTCACGCCGGACGCGGGTGCGGCCTTGTCCGGCTTGGATTCCAGGTCCGTCAGGCTCGGCACCAGCGCGATCTGCTTCCAGGCGCCGATGCGGTAAGTCCAGCCGGCAATGCGCGCCTTCAGCGTCGCCGCCTTCGCCTTCGCCGCACCATCGCCGGCAATGTCGAAGCGGGCGAGCAAATCCTTGCCGCTTTGGATAAAGCCGCGTCGTCACTGCCAGCCCGTCGGTCGTGGTGAACACCGACTGGCCGATCTCCCCGGTCGTCGGTGCCGCGCCCGGCTGCACATCCTCGCAGGTCAGCATCTCCAGCCCGCGCGCAAGATCGTCCATCTTGTAACTGTCCAGCGGAGGATGCTCGGCAGGCGCGGTCATCGCCAGCTTGCCGTCCTTGCCGTCGAAGGCCAGCGTCTCATTCGCCGCGCTGCACCGAGACGTGCGCGATCCGGGCATGATCGATGCTGATGATATCGCGCTGCAACCACAGCAACGGATCGGCATCGACCACCAGGCTGCCGTCCGCCAGCCAGCCCTGCGCTTCGTCGGGGCGGCGGACGAACACCTCGTCCGGGCACGTTGCCGGCGGTCAGCACGCGGCGATGGCCGACGATCAGCTCGGCGATCGGCTTGCCGGCGGCATCCAGCACGCGCAGCAGGTCGGCGGTGGAATCGGGCGCGTTCGGGTCCTGCAGCCCCAGCTTCGCATAAGCCGCCGGGTCGGCGGTGCGCGGCTCGACCAGGCGAAGCTCGGTCAGTGCGGTCAGCATCCCGCGCAACTTTTCCGCTTCCACCGGATAACCGCCCCGATCGGCCAGGCCCCAAACATCGCCGTGCCGCCGGATCACCAGCGTCTTGCCCTGGTGAGCGATGTCCACCTCGGCGGCATCCTGCAACCGGTTCGCAAGCCCCGGAAACATCAGCCGGCCGGCCTCGACCGACTGCGCCGCACCGGGCTCCTGGGCCGGGCCGAAATACCAGCCCCCGGCTAGCACAATCGCGCCCGCCAGCAGCAGGCTCAGGCCGGTGCGCGGCCTCATGCCCGCATTCCCGCCCGCAGCGGCCCGGCCATCCGATCATCCCCGCGCGCCCGGCCGCGACGCCGGCGCCGCACAAGGCCCATGATCAGCGCCGCCACCGTCAGCAACGCCGGTACCAGCACGATGTTGAACACGATCAGCTCGGTCTTCAGCCGCGAGATATTCCGGTTCAGCTCGAACTGCACCGCGCGCAGCTTGCCGCGCGTCGCCAGCACGTCCTGATTGGCCGCCTGGATCGCCGCGCGCTGCTCCGGCGTGATCACCGCGGCGACGCTTTGATCCGTGCCGGTCGCCGATCCCGTCCGCAGCGTCGTCAGCTTCTTCTGCAAATCGTCCAGATGCGCGGTCAGCGCCTGCTCGGTCTTGCGGAACTTCGCTTCCGCCTCGGCCTGCATGCGATCCACCACGGTGAACGGCCGCACCGAGGTGCCCCGCGCGCGCAACCCCAGCAACGCGTCGCCGCCAGCCAGCGTGTCGATCACGTTTGCAACGAACGGACCATTGTCGCTGAACGGCATTGCTTCCTGCTGGCCGAAGAAATTCTGCTGGCTCAGCCAGAACCGGTCGGCCAGGATGTCGCTGTCGGCGACCACCACCAGATCGGCGGGACTGGCCGTGACGGCGATATGGGCCGGGAAATCCTTCGGCCGTTGCTGGCCTTTCGCCAGCGGCGGCGGCCCATCGAACGCCGAATGCAAGATGCCGCGGATGCGCGCGGCGATCACGCGCGGCCCGCCCTGCGGCTTGAAGTCCACCAGCACCTTCGAAGGATCCGGCATCTTCACGGCACTGACCGGGATCAGCCCGGATTGCCCGTCCGTGGTCAGCAGCGGCGTGAACTCGATCTTCGCGCCCGGAGTCTTGGCGATAAAGCCGGGCGTCGCGACACTGACCTGGTGCAGTTCGGCGGTCGCCGGATCTTCGTGGTTGATCCCCTTGTCGATGTTGAACCACGCGACGTAGTCGGTCGGCTCGCCGGTCGTCGCCTGCACGCGCCACGCGCCGTCCAGGCTGCCGACGACTTCGTTCGGGTCATACTGGATGCCCCAGGCGGCGAACAATCGGTGCAGGTCGGATCCGGTGTTGGCTGGCGGCTCGCCGTCGGGGTTCGGCGTGGACGCCAGCGCGTCGCTCCAGGGATCGACCATCACCATCAGCCGGCCGCCGCGCATCACGAACTGGTCGATCGCGTATTGCGTCGCTTCGGACAGGTTCTGCGCGTCGGCCACCAGCAGCACCTTGACGTCGGGCGGGATCACCTGCGCATTCAGCGGCACGGATTTCACCGCGTTGGTCTGGCGCAGCAGCATGGTGGAGGCATAGGGCTGACCGACCGAATTGCCCGGCATGCCCTGGCGCATCGCCATCATCATGAGCTGCGGGTTGCCATCGACCGGCAGCGACGACATCACGCCGACCACCGGGCGCGCCGGGTTGGACAGCTCATAGACCAGCTTCGTCAGGTCGTATTCCAGGAAACGTTCGCGGTCGGCCTGGAAGAAGGCGATGGTGCGCTGGTCGTCCAGCAGGTTGGTGCCGGCCAGGCCGAAATAGACTTTCTCGCCGGACTGATCGAGCGGGACGCCTTGCAACCCGTAGGCCAGCGCTCGGTCTTCGGTGCTGCTGAACGGCTCGGGGTTGTAGATTTCGAGCTTCAGCTTGCCGCCGGAGCGGGCGGCGTACTCCTCCAGCATTTCGCGCACATGGTCGGCGTACGCGCCATAGGCCGGCACCGCCGCGCCGAGCGCCCGCGAATAGAACAGGCGCAGGGTGATCGGTTCCTTCAGCCCGTGCAGGATCGTCTTCGTGCCGGGCGCCAGCGTGTAGATGTGGCTCTGCGTCAGGTCCAGCCTGCGTCCAGGCGAGCCGCGCATCGGCGAACAGGTTGATGCCGACCACCATCGCCAGCACGCCGATCACCCCGGCGATGGCCGCCCATGCCCGGTTGCGCATCGTTAAGCCGCTTTCCGGCTTTCGACGATCACCGCGTTCAGGAACAGCCAGAACCCGATGAACGTCGCGAAAAATACCAAATCCCGCGCGCTGATGATCCCGCGCGTGAAATCCTGGAAACGGTCGAGCACCGCCAGCCGTCGCGCAATCGCCGCCAGCACCGGCATTTGCTTGCTGAGGAAATCGGTCACCAGCGGATAGGATGCCACGGCGAACACGAAACACACCGCGACACCCAGCACGAACGCGATCACCTGGTTCTTGCTCAGCGCCGAAACCGCCGCCCCGATCGCCAGAAACGCCCCGGCGACCAGCAGCGCGCCGGCATAGCCGCACGCGATCACCCCGTTGTCCGGGTTGCCGAGCAGATTGACCGTAATCACGAACGGAAACGTCAGCGCCAGCGCGATCGCGCAGAACGCCCAGGCGGCCAGGAACTTCCCGACCACCGCCTGCCATTCCCGGATTGGCAGCGACAACAGCAGCTCGATCGTGCCCAGTCGGCGTTCCTCGGCCCAAAGACGCATGGTGATCGCCGGTACCAGCAGCAGGAACACCCAGGGAATGAACGTGAAGAATGCGCCCAGATCAGCCTGCCCGCGTTCAAAAAAATTACCCAGGTTGAAGGTCAAGGCGCCTTGCAGCACCAGGAAGATCACGATGAACACGGTGGCCACCGGCGTGGCGAAATAGCCGGCGAGTTCGCGGCGGGCGACGATCAGGGCGGTGCGCATGGTTCAGGCGGCATCCTCGAGGGTCTTGCTGCGTTCCCACGCGGCACGGGCTGCCGAACGCGTGGTCAGCTCGCGGAACACGTCATCCAGCCGGCCCGACGGATGCCGCGCGGCCAATGCGGCTGGCGTTTCGTCGGCAACGATGCGGCCGGACGCGATGATGATGGCACGGCTGCACACCGCTTCGACTTCTTCCAGGATATGCGTGCTGATGATGATCGCCTTGCTAGGCGCCATGCGGCGGATCAGCGCGCGCACTTCATGCTTCTGGTTGGGGTCGAGCCCGTCGGTCGGTTCGTCCAGCACCAGGACCGGCGGATCGTGCAGCAGCGCCTGGGCCAGGCCGACACGGCGCTTGAACCCTTTCGACAGCGTCTCGATCGGTTGCAGGCGGACTGATTCCAGATGGGTCAGCGCGATGGCATCCTCCACCCGGGTCGCCAGGTCGCGCCGGTGATAGCCGCGGATGCGCGCCACGAATCGCAGCAGGCCGGTGACTGTCATGTCCGGATAGGTGGGCGCGCCCTCCGGCAGGAAGCCCAGAGCCCGCGCGGGCGGCCACCGGGTGCGCGCGCACGTCATGGCCGCAGATGCGCGCGGTTCCGGCACTGGGCGGCATGAAAGCCGCCAGCATGCGCATGGTGGTCGATTTGCCGGCGCCGTTGGGGCCCAGAAAGCCCAGCACCTCACCGCGGCGGACCGCGAACGACACGTCATCGACCGCGACGAATCGGCCGAACCGCCGGCTCAGGCGGTCGATCTCGATCAGCGGCGGTTCGTTCAGGTCGGTCACGTGGTCCTGTCCCGCGATGTCCTGGTGCGCGGAATAGCGCAACCGTGAGGCGATGCAAGGGAAGCCCGGGCTACATCCCCGTCACCCCGTCGCAAGCGGTGGTCCACCTGAGCCGGAGTTGCCGGCCGGCGACGCTCGCGCTGGAATGCCGGCATGAAGCTGGCGTTCGATAATCTGCTTGCTGGGGTGGACCTGGAGGCCGCGCAGGAACGGTTCACCGAGCTGGCTGCTGGCCGACATGTGCGAATCGAACGCATCGTCTCGACCGGGCAGGCGACCCCGCCCGGAGTTCTGGCTGGATCAGGACTGGGACGAATTGGTACTGCTGGTCGCCGGCTCGGCCGGGCTTCTGGTCGAGGGCGAACGGATCGCGCGAATTCTGAAGCCAGGTGATCATGTTGCGATCACGGCACATGTGCGCCATCGTGTCGAGTGGACGTCGTCGTCAGAGCCCACTATCTGGCTGGCGGTTCATTGCCGTCCGGGCGATTGAGTCCCACTGGCTGCATGTCCGGCCTGTCGCACGGGCCGCGATCCGGCAGCTTCAGACCCGCTCGAAGATCGCCGCGATGCCCTGGCCGCCGCCGATGCACATGGTGACCAGCGCGTATCGCCCGCCGGTCCGTTTCAGTTCATACAATGCCTTCACCGTCAGCATCGCGCCGGTGGCGCCGACCGGGTGGCCGAGCGAAATCCCCGACCCATTCGGGTTGGTTTTCGCCGGATCCAACCCAAGGTCCTTGGCGACCGCGCAGGCTTGTGCGGCGAACGCCTCGTTCGCTTCGATCACGTCGATGTCGGCCAGCTTCAGCCGGGCGCGCTGCAGCGCGAGCCGCGTCGCCGGGACCGGCCCGATGCCCATGATCTTCGGATCCACGCCGGCATGGGCATAAGCGACCAGTCGCCCGAGCGGTTGTGCGTTGCGCTTCTCCGCCACCCCGGCTTCCATCAGCACCACCGCGGCGGCCCCATCGTTGATGCCCGACGCGTTTCCCGCGGTCACCGTGCCGTCCTTGCGGAACGCCGGGCGCAGCTTCGCCAGGTCCCCGGCGTTGGCATCGGACCGCACGTGTTCATCGGTGTCGAACACGGTTTCACCCTTGCGGCTTTTCAGGCGTACCGGATGGATCTGCTCGGCGAAGCGTCCCTCCTTGATGGCACGTGCGGCCCGGTGGTGCGATTCGACCGCCAGCGCGTCCTGCTGCGTTCGGGTGATCTGGTGGGATTCGGCCAGGTTCTCGGCGGTCTCGCCCATGTGGATGGCGTGCGTGGGGTCGTGCAGAGCGGCCAGCATCATGTCGATCATTGCGGCATCACCCATGCGCGCACCCCAGCGCATGCCCGGCGCCAGATAACCGGCCCGGCTCATGCTTTCGGCGCCGGCGCCGATCGCGATGTCAGCATCCCCGAGCATGATGCTCTGGGCGGCCGAGACGATCGCTTGCAGGCCGGAACCGCACAGTCTGTTCAGCGTCAGCGCCGGCGCATCCTGCGTCACCCCGGCGAGCAGCGCGGCGACGCGGGCAAGGTACATGTCCTTTGCCTCGGTGTGGATGACGTTGCCGAACACGACCTGGCCGACTTCCTCGCCGCCGACCTGGGCGCGAGCCAAAGCTTCCCGCACCACCTGCGCGCCGAGCTCGGTGGGCGGTACGTCTTTCAGCGCGCCGCCAAAATCGCCGATCGCGGTGCGTACGCCGGAAACAACGAGGACTTCGCGCGGCATGGCTTGCTCTCCCGAATAATAGCTGGGTTATCCTGCATGTTGGGCAGCTTCCCGCAAGCAGGCAATCACCGAAGTATCCCCGGCAGGTCCAGCCGATGCTCCCGCGCGCAGGCCAGCGCGTCTTCATACCCGGCGTCGGCGTGGCGCATGACGCCAGTCGCCGGATCGTTCCATAAGACATTTTCGATCCGCCGCGCCGCCTCGGCGGTTCCATCGCAAACGACCACCATTCCGGCGTGCTGCGAGTAGCCGATGCCGACGCCGCCGCCGTGATGGATGGAAACCCAGGTGGCGCCGGACGCGCAGTTCAGCAGCGCATTCAGCATCGGCCAGTCGGCGACTGCATCCGAACCATCGCGCATCGCCTCGGTCTCCCGGTTCGGGGAGGCTACCGAGCCGGCATCCAGATGGTCGCGGCCGATCACGATAGGCGCGGACAGTTCGCCGCGCGCCACCATTTCGTTGAACGCCAGCCCCAGGCGGTGCCGCTCCCCCAACCCCACCCAGCAGATGCGTGCCGGCAGCCCCTGAAACCTGATGCGGCTGCGCGCCATATCCAGCCAGTGGTGCAGATGCGCGTGGTCGGGCAGCAATTCCTTCACGCGGGCATCGGTGCGGTAGATGTCCTCGGGATCGCCTGATAACGCGACCCAGCGAAAGGGACCGATGCCGCGACAGAACAGCGGGCGGATATAGGCGGGAACGAAACCGGGGAAGTCGAAGGCGTCCGCTACGCCTTCCTCGCGCGCCACCTGGCGGATGTTGTTGCCGTAATCGATCGTCGGGATGCCCATGCGGTGAAACACCAGCATCGCCCGCACGTGTTCGGCGATGGATGCGCGCGCCGCCACGGTCACGTCCCGGGGCGCCGACTCGCGACGGCTTTGCCACTCCGCCGCGGTCCAGCCTTTCGGCAGATAGCCGTTGGCCGGATCGTGCGCCGAGGTCTGGTCGGTCACCACGTCCGGCCGCACGCCGCGGCGCAGGATTTCCGGCAGCAGCTCGGCCGCATTGCCCAGCACGGCAACGGATACCGGTTTTCGGTCATTGCAGGCGCGTTCGATGATCGCCAGCGCTTCATCCAGGTTGCGTGCCTGGCGATCCAGGTAACCGGTCTTCAACCGCATCTCGATACGGCTCGGTTGGCACTCGATCGCCAGCAGCGACGCGCCGGCCAGCGTCGCGGCGAGCGGCTGAGCGCCACCCATGCCACCCAGCCCGGCGGTCAATATCCAACGCCCCGACAGGTCTCCGCCATAATGCCGGCGACCCACCTCGACGAAAGTTTCGTATGTTCCCTGGATGATTCCCTGGCTGCCGATATAGATCCACGAGCCGGCCGTCATCTGGCCGTACATCATCAGGCCCTTGCGATCGAGTTCGTTGAAATGCTCCCAGGTCGCCCAATGCGCCACCAGGTTGGAGTTGGCGATCAGCACGCGCGGCGCGTCGGCGTGGGTGCGGAACACGCCAACCGGCTTGCCGGACTGCACCAATAGCGTCTGGTCGCCATCGAGCCGCCGCAGCGCGGCAACGATACGATCGAAACTATCCCAGTCGCGCGCAGCGCGGCCCATACCGCCATAGACGACCAGGTCCCCGGGACGCTCCGCCACCTCGGGATCCAGATTGTTCATCAGCATGCGCAGCGGCGCCTCGGTCAGCCAGGATTTGGCGGAGAGCTCGGTGCCGCGAGGGGCTCGGATGGTGCGCAGGTTGGGAAGTGCCATGCGGGATCCTTCTCTCAGTCCACCCCAGGCAGCGCCAGATCCGGCGCCAGCAGTCTGCCGGATCGCACCAACTCCGTCGTAAGGGCAATGTCTGGCGCAATGAACCGGTCGCGGTCCATGTTCGGCACCTCCGCGCGGACCGCCGCGCGCAATCGTTCCAGCGCCTCGCTCGATTTCAGCGGCGCGTGGAAGTCGCAGCCCTGGGCGGCAACCAGCAGTTCGATACCGATCACCGCCGCCGCGTTGTCGGCCATCGGCAGCAGCCGCCGCGCGGCGTGCGCCGACATGGAGACATGATCTTCCTGATTGGCGGAAGTGGGGATCGAATCGACGCTGGCCGGCGTGGCGCGCTGGCGGTTCTCAGCCACCAGCGCCGCAGCGGTGACCTGCGGGATCATGAAGCCGGAGTTCAGGCCTGGATGCGGCGCCAGGAAGGCGGGCAATCGGGACAGTGCCGGGTCCATCAGCATGGCGATCCGCCGTTCCGCCAGCGCGCCGATCTCGCACAGCGCCAATGCGATCATGTCGGCGGCGAAGGCAACCGGCTCGCCATGGAAGTTGCCGCCCGACAGAACCTCGACAGTTTCAGCGAAAACCAGCGGGTTGTCGGACACGCCGTTCGCCTCGATAGCCAGTGTGGCGGCAGACTGGCGCAGCAGGTCCAGCACCGCGCCCATCACTTGCGGCTGGCAGCGCAGGCAGTACGGGTCCTGCACACGGTCGTCGCCGATCAGATGCGACGCCCGGATCGCGGATCCGGCGATCAGCCCGCGCAACGCCGCCGCCACCTCGATCTGGCCGCGATGGCCGCGCAGCGCCTGGATGCGCGGATCGAACGGCGTGTCGGAACCCCGCGCGGCGTCGGTGGACAGCGCGCCGGACAGTAACGCGGCTCCCAGCAGCCGCTCGGCCTCGAACAAGCCGGCCAGCGCATAAGCCGTAGAGAATTGCACGCCGTTGAGCAGCGCCAGACCTTCCTTGGCGGCAAGTGTCACCGGCACCAGGCCAACCGCCGCGAGTGCTGTGCCGGCGGGCATCTGCCGGCCGTCGTGCAGGACGTCCCCCACGCCGATCATCGCCGCGGCCATATGGGCGAGCGGTGCGAGGTCGCCGGACGCGCCGACCGAACCCTGGGAGGGCACCAGCGGAATGACCTCGCGCGCCAGCATCGCCTCAAGCAACCGGACGGTCTCCGCACGCACGCCGGAAGCGCCGCGGCCGAGGCTGGCGAGCTTCAGCGCCATCATCAGGCGGGCGATTGCAGGGGGCATCGGCTCGCCCACGCCGGCGGCGTGCGACAGCACGATGTTTCGTTGCAGAAGCGTCAAGTCGGCGGCATCGATGCGGATGCCGGCAAGCCGTCCGAAACCGGTGTTGATGCCATAGACGGGTTCGCCGCGCGCCAGGATGGCGTCGATCGCCCGCGCGCCGCGGGCGATCGCGTCATAGGCGGCCGGATCGACCGATGCCCCGTCGCCGCGATAGATCTCGCGCCAGGTTGCAAGCGGCACCTGGCCGGGGATAAGGGTCAGGTGCGTCATGTCATGCCGGACGGGCGGAACAAATTGCGACAAGTGGCGGCGTCGCGTAGTGTCGGCGGGCGCGGCACGCCGCGAGTATGAAAAACACCACAGGGGGCAAGCATGAGGAACGGCGCATTGAAACTGACAGCGCTGCTGTTTGGCTTGGCGCTGATGCCGGCACTGAACGCAAAAACCGCACTCGCTGACACGGTGAAGATCGCCCACTCGACCTGGGTCGGCTATGGGCCACTTTACATCGCCCGTGACAAGGGCTTCTTCAAGAAAAACGGCGTCGATGTCGATCTGGTGGTGATGGAAGACCCGAAAGAGCGCTTCCCCACAATGATGGCCGACCGCATCCAGATGATCGCCAGCACGGTCGATACCGCGCTGCTGTACCTGAAGAAGCCGACCGACTTCCAGTACGTCGTGGCGATCGACGATTTCAACGGCGGCGACGGGATCGTGGCGAAGAAGGACATCACCAGCGTCGCCGACCTGAAGGGCAAGCGCGTCGCCGTCAGCGAGGGATCGGTGTCGGAGTTCTATCTCAACGTGCTGCTGACCAAGGCGGGGCTGAAGGAATCCGACCTGCAGACGGTGAACATGACCGCGGCTGATGCAGGCAGCGCGTTCGTCGCCGGCCGGGTCGATGCGGCGGTGACGTGGCAGCCATGGCTGAGCCGCGGCAAGGCAACCGATTTCGGCCACCTGCTGACCGACAGCTCCAAGACGCCCGGACTGATCACCGACGTGCTGATCGCCAAGACCGATTGGGTCAACAGCCACCAGAAGGACGTCGAGGCCATCGTGAAGTCCTGGAACGAGGCGGTGGCCTTCTATGAGGAACACCCGGACGAGGCGATCCCCATCATGGCGAAGGGCGTCGGCGGCTGGCTGAAGGATCCGAAGGACTTCAAGGAGACGCTGCCGGGGATCAAGTTCTACGACGCGGCGGCCAACAAGGCGTTCTTCGGCACCAAGGACAATCCCGGCCCGCTGTACCACACGGTGCAGCAGGCGATCGACATCTGGGGCAGCCACGGCAAGCTGCAGGTGAAGGTCACGCCGGCTGATCTGATCAACTACAGTTTCGTGAATGAGTAAACTCGTTCCGTGATGGCTGGCCCGAGGACAGGCTACGGCCGGCCACCCACGGCTTTGGATGCCCGCCTTCGCGGGCATGACGAGGCCTAGTGCGCGCGATGGCGTCGTTCCTCGACGTCTATGTCGCGCCGAAGAAGGAGATTCCCCGCCGTGCTTACCTGACGGTGAGCACGGTGGTCGCGTTTTCGATCCTGGCGATCTGGTGCGGGCTGTCCTATGGCGGGATGGTTCGGGCGGATTTCCTGCCGACCCCGGTCCAGGTGATTCGGGCCGGAGTGGCCGGCATCAGTGACGGGTCGCTGCTGGTCAACACGTCAGTCAGCGTGACGGAGATCATGTCGGGGTTCGTGATCGCCTCGATCCTGTCGGTGCCGCTCGGCATCCTGATGGGCAGTTTCAAGATCGTCGAAGCGGCGATCGAGCCATTGACCAATTTCGTCCGCTACCTGCCGGTTTCCGCGCTGATCCCGCTGCTGATCCTGTGGGTCGGGATCGACATGTCGGAGAAGATCACGGTGATCTTCATCGGCACGTTCTTCCAGCAGTTGATCCTGATCGCCGACGTTTCGCGCGGCGTGTCGCAGGACCTGCTGGACGTTTCCTACACCTTGGGCGCCAATCGCCGCACCGTCGTCGCCCGCGTGCTGATCCCGGCGACCATGCCGGGGGTGATGGACACGCTGCGGGTCACGCTCGGCTGGGCCTGGACGTACCTTGTGGTGGCCGAGCTGGTGGCGGCCAACCAGGGCCTCGGCTACTTCATCCTGAACTCGATGCGCGGGCTGTTCACCGATCAGATCTTCCTCGGCATCATGGTGATCGGGCTGCTGGGGCTGCTGACCGACCAGATATTCAAGCTGCTGCGCAACCGGCTGCTGCCGTGGGCGGCCAGCCCGTAGATGCCCTCGCCGGCCGCGAAACTGCGCATTCAGGATGTGGCGCTGCGCTTCGTGCCCAAGACCGGGGCGCCGGTGACCGCGCTGGAGAACATCTCGCTGGATGTGGGCGACCAGGAGTTTTCGGTCATCGTCGGCCCGTCGGGCTGCGGCAAAACCAGCCTGCTGCGGCTGGTCGCCGGGCTGCTCGAGCCGACCGAGGGCGCCATCTGGCTGGACGACGCGCGGGTCACCGGCCCCGGGCGGGACCGCGGCATGGTGTTCCAGTCCTACACGCTGTTCCCCTGGCTGACGGTGCAGCGGAACGTGGAGTTCGGGCTGAAGCTGCGCGGCATTCCGCCGGATGAGCGGCACGATATGGCTCGCGCGGTTCCTGGCCCAGGTCGGGCTGGATGGGTTCGAGCGGCATTATCCGCGGCAGCTTTCCGGCGGGATGATGCAGCGGGTGGCGCTGGCGCGGGCGCTGGCGAACGATCCGGCGGTGCTGCTGATGGACGAGCCGTTCGGCGCGCTGGACAGCCAGACGCGCTCGCTGATGCAGGAACTGCTGTTGGATATCTGGCAGCAATCCAGCAAGACGGTGCTGTTCATCACCCACGACATCGACGAATCGATTCTGCTGGGCGATCGGGTCTATGTGATGACCGCGCGTCCCGGGCGGATCAAGGAGATGGTGGAGATCGACCTGCCGCGTCCGCGCAGCGTCGATCTGCTGACCAGCGAGGCGTTCATGACGCTGAAGCGGCGCATCATGCACTCGATCCATGAGGAAGCGGTGCGGAGCTTTGCGGGGGAAGCTGCTGAAGACGAATGACGGAGCGGGGCCGGCCTTGCGACCGGCCCCTGACTCCTACCGGCGCTTCAGAATGATCTTGCCCTTGATGGTCAGAATCACCACGATTGCCAGCAGGAGCAAGAGATGATATCGCATCTCCCTCTCCGTGAGATTGGGCCAACGCTTAGTCCGGCGGCCCGATCGGACGCCGGCCAGTGCACACTGGCCGGCGTCGCCGTTTTATCGGCAGGGGGTTAACGACATGACCCGCTCGCGCTTCCGGTCCGCGACATGACGTTCTCCATCGCGGCGCGGTGTGCGCGAACCGGAATCTGCTGGCAAATCCGGGAGTGCCGGCGGCGATGCTGGATGCGTTTGCGGCGTGGGCCGGCGCGGAGTTGGGGCAGCGCATCGCGGCCGCGCTGCGGGCGGGACTGGCCGCGGGCGGCGTGGCCGGGCCGGTGCGCTCGGCGGGGATGCTGCTGGCCGACAAGGCGGCGTGGCCGGTCGCCGACCTGCGGGTGGATTGGCACGACGACCCGATCGGCGAGCTGGAGCGGTTATGGGAGCTGTGGCGCCCGCAGCTTGTTTCGTACGTTACCCGTGCGCTCGATCCGGATGCGGCGCCCGGTTATGGCGTGCCCGGGGAGGCATCGTCGCGGTAGCCGAACTCGGCCCGCCACGTCTCCATCGCCAGGTCCTCCGGCGTGCGGATCGCAGCCGGAACGGTAGCTGCGCGCGCCGGGCCGACGGCGGGCGCCGCCGGGTGGGCGGGCACTGTTCGGGGCTGACCTGGCCCGGCTTTTGCCGGCCCTCGGGCGGTGGGCGGCGGCGAATGACCGCACCGCATCCTGGTCCGTCGGCGTGGTCTGATGCTGGCGGAGCGTGCGCAGGGTGGCTTCCATCGTACGGGCGAGCGTGGCGGCACTGGCGCGCAGACGAGCGGCCATCGCCGGAGCGAGGTCGGGCTGCATGGCGCGGCGGAAGGCGTCCATAATGGCGTAGTGCGCGGCGATCGCCTGGGCGGCAAGCATGGCCTGAAACGGGTCGCCCGGTCGCAGCGCCAACAGCGCGAGCCGTGCCGCGGATCGGCGGGCGGCACGGGCCCGATCGGTATCCTTAGCGCTGGCCTGCATGGTTTCGGCGATCGTGTCGAGAAGCTGCTCGAGGAAGTCGGGGTCGAGTTCCGTGTTCGGCTGCGGCGCTGGGGCGGGCATTGGGGACCGGAGAGGTGGTTTGGCGGAGGTATATTATCCTGTTTATAGGAATGTTGTCAAGCGCTGATTTCAGGCCGATGCGCCAGGCTTCACCGCGATGACGTCGATTTCCACCAGCCATTCGGGCCGCGCCAGCGCTACGACGACGAGGCCGGTGAACACCGGAAACACGCCCTTCAGCCATCGCCCGGCCACGCGGTACACCGGCTGGCGATAACGGATATCGGTCAGGTAGATGGTCGCCTTGGTGATGTGATCGAGCGCCGAGCCGCATTCGCGCGAGCAGCGTGTCGATGTTGAGCATCACTTGTTCGGTCTGCCCGGCGGGATCGCCGATCGCGACGCTGGCGCCGGTATCCAGGTCCTGCGGCACCTGGCCGCGCAGGTAGATGGTATCGCCGGCAATTACCGCCTGGCAGAGATCGTTGTCCAGTTTCTGCTCGGGATAGGTGTCGCGCGTGTTGAACTTGCGGATGCGGGTGTGGGTCATGTCAGCGCCCCGGCTTTCCCGTCACCTGGTCGGACAGGCCAGCGGCCTGCCGCACCATGTCGAGCGTCGCCGGCCAATCGAAGTTGCGCCACACCGCGGCGAGATGCGCATAAGGCGGCGATTGCGCGAACAACTGGAACGTCAGCCGATGGCCGGCGTAGTCCGAGTTCAGCAGGTCGCGGGCGAAAGCCAGCAGCTTGCGGCGGTCCTCGGCGACCCAGCCCTCGTTCACAGTGTAGTATTTCTGCAGCCAGGGACCCGCTTCCGCGTTCTGGAACGTGGCGAAATCCGGGGTCACGCAAATCTGGCCGCCGCACAGCTCACGGGCGATATGCATCATCTGATGAAGCTGGGAGCACGCCAGCACGCGACCGGTGAACAGCAGCGACTGGTTCGGCATCAGCAGCCCGGCCGGGCTGGCTTGCGCGGTCGCGATCGCCGCGGTCAGGTGCGCGTTGATGCCTTCGCGGTAGCAGGCGAGCGTGGCCAGCTTCTCCTGCACCGCCTGCTGCTTTTCCAGCCCGGTCTGGCGTGCGTTGAACAGCGCCGCGCCGATCATCAGGTCGGCGGTGCGCAGGATGCGCAGCACGAAAGCGAACGCGCTGTAGCGGTGCAGCGTGGCGCGGATGAACGTCGCCGCCTTGGTATGCCGGTAAAACAGCACGTTCTCCCACGGGATCAGCACGTCGTCGAACACCACCAGCGAATCGACCTCATCGAAGCGGTTCGACAGCGGGTAATCCTGTACCGGCGCACGGCCGGCGAAGCCGGTGCGGCAGATGAACTTCAGGTTGGGGGAGCCAAGGTCGCAGATGAAACCCACCGCGTAGTCCGACAGTTCCGCATCGCCCCAGTTGGCGATGGTGGGCTTGGTGAAAGCCTGGTTCGCGTAGGCCGCCGCGGTTTCGTACTTGGCGCCGCGCACGACGATGCCCGCATCGGTCTCCTTCACCACATGCAGCAGCATGTCCGGGTCCTGCTCCTGCGGGCGCTTCGACCGGTCGCCTTTCGGATCGGTGTTGGCGGAGACGTGGAACGGATCACGCTCGATCACCAGCTGCACATGCCGGCGGATGTTGTCGGCGAAGCGCGGATCGGCCTCGTTCAGCACGTCTTGCCCGTCATACAGCGACCAGACCTCGCCCACCGTCTCATCGCCGACCCGGGTCACCACGCCGGCGATTTCATCCAGTACTGTTTCTATCGCGTGGCGCTTGTCGTGCCAGTCCTGCTGCGTGACGGGCAGCTTGTTGGCGACCGCGTTGGTGCTGCCGCTATCGTCGGCATAGGTCATCGTGGCGCGGAACCGGTCCTCGTGCGCCATGTCGTAGATGCGCGCGCGGATATCGACCAGCGGCCGGAACATCGGGTGGCGGGTGACGTCGGTCACCCGCTCGCCGTCGATCCAGACGCGCCTGCCGTCGCGGATGGAGTCGCGATACTGCTCGCCGGTCCTGATCACGGTGTCCCCCTTTTCATGCGGTGCCGCCGGTCAGCCGGTTATCTCGAAATGCGCCTCGGTGGGATGCCGGCCGCGGCCGTTGATCAGCAGGATGTCCTGCGGGCAGGCCGAAAAGGCGATGACCAGATCCATCTCGGCGCGCAATGCGACATACGATCCCGGGGTGGACACCGGCGGCTCGAATGACAATTCGCCGACCTGGGTCCATGGAATGTTCATGAACAGGTTGAGCGGGCTCGGGGTTTCCGGCGGTGCGAGCCCGAGCTCGGCGAGTCCCTGAGCGAGATTGTCGGTGCAGTTGTCGTGCGGATCGGTCGCGCCGAGTTCCATGTAGCGGTAACGGTCGCACGCGGCCATCAGCGTATCATGGATACCGCCAGAAGTATCCCCCGTTACCGTCAGGATCGGCCGGCGATGGTTGGTCAGCAGCGTATCGCCCAGGCGAGGGATCATCCGGTGCATGGTGGCGCGGCTATGCTCCATCGACATGAACTCGGTCATGTCGTGGCGATTGAACGCCCAGGTATCGACCACCTGCTCGCCATGCGTGTTGATGACGCGGATGATGTGGCCGGCAGGAACGAACGCCGCCTTGCCGCGACGGGCTGGAATGGTGATGGGGTCGGGCATGCGCGCACTCCTTTCGTCAAGCGCTGATACCAAGTTCGGCGCGCAAATCGTTCACTGCCTGATCGCGCGATCGGGTCTGCCAGCGCGTGCGTCGGCCGATTGGGGTGTTTTCCACCTCCGGTGCAACCTTCAGCGCGACGAAGATCGGCCCCGGCTTCGCTAGTAGGCCGGGCAGATGCCGCTCGACCTGGTCGAGTTCGGAGAAGGCGGCAACCGTCGGATATCCGGCGGCGCGGGCGAGCGCGTCATAGGCGGTGACGGTTGCGTTCGGTACCGGCTGGCCTCCGGTGGTGGCATAGCACTCGTTGTCGAGCAGGAAGTGATACAGGTTGGCGGGTGCCTGCTCGGCGATGGTGACCAGGATGCCAAGGCTCATCAGCAGATCGCCTTCCGAGTCGAACAGGATCAGCCGCCGGTCCGGCTGCGCCAGCGCGAGGCCGAGCGCGAAACCGGCATGGCCACCCATGGCGGGATCGCCGAGCGGCAGGTCCAAATTCGGCCGTCCGGTCAGGTGAACCCAATGGCGGCCGCCTCGGCCGGGGATCACGATCGCATCGTTCCGGTGCGGCTGAAACAGCTTCAGCAGGTCTGCGGTGTGCATCATGGGCCGGTGTCCTTTACCGGTTGAAGCCGTGGTATTCGTCGCCGACCAGCACCACGACCGGCCGCCTGGTGCGGGCTGCTTCCGCGAAGGCGATGCCGATGCGGTCTGCATCGGCGTCGCTTTCGATCAGGTAGTACGTCAGGTTGAAAGCGTGCAGAAATGGTTCGGTGTAGGTTGCGGCGCTGTCCTGGTTGATACCGTGCCGTGTCCAGCCGCGGTATCCGACCATCAACACGACGGGGATGTTTAGCCCGATCAGCCAACCACGCAACGAATCGCCGGACTCCATGAGGCCGGTATTCTGGATCAGGATCAGCGGGGCGTGGCCGCCAACCGCCAGTCCGGCGGCGATCGAACAGGCGTGGCCCTCGCGCGTGACGCCAATCAGGCGGAGCGCCGGATCCGCCTTCATCAGCAGGTATAGCCAGTTCGTCTCGCTGTCCGGCAGCCACACCACGTCGGTGACGCCGTTCCGTTTCATCTGCGCGAGCACCGTCTCGGGGCTGAGCGCGACCGTCGCCGTGTTTCCCATGCCGACAGCTTCGCCGCTTCGTGGTTTTGCGCAAGAGGGCAATGACAGAGGTGCGCCAAACTGGCACACTCGGCGGAACCACCCAGGAGGGGACAATGATGCGGTTCCAGGGAAAGGTCGTGCTGATCAGCGGCGGTGCGCGCGGCCAGGGCGCGGCGGAAGCCCGGCTGCTGGTCGCGGAGGGCGCAAAGGTCGTGGTCGGTGACGTGCTGGAAGCCGAGGGCCGTCGGCTGGCCGAGGAACTGGGCGGCGCGGCGGTGTTCCTGCGCCACGATGTCACTGAAGACTCCGACTGGGCACATGCGGTTGCCGCGGCCGAACGGCTCGGTGGACTGCACGGCATGGTCAACAACGCCGGCATCTTCGTGCCGGCCACCCTGCTGGACACCGATACGGCGCTGTTCGAGCGGCACATGCACGTCAATCAGCTTGGCTGCTTTCTTGGCATGAAGGCGGTGGTGGGGGCGATGGAGCGCTCAGGCGGCGGTTCCATTGTCAACATTTCCTCCGTTGCCGGACTCAAGGGATCCCCGGGCGCGATAGCGTATAGCGCGACGAAATGGGCGTTGCGGGGCATGACGAAAGCGGCGGCGATCGATCTTGCCTCGCGCGGCATCCGGGTGAACTCGGTGCATCCCGGGCCGATCGACACGGATATGATCAAAGTGCGTGGCGATGAAGAAAACCGGCGGCGGACGCAGCAGGTGCCGATGAAACGCATGGGCACCGCTGAAGAAGTTGCGCGGTTGGTGCTGTTCCTGTTGGCGGACGAGAGCGCCTACATCACCGGCGCTGAGATCAGCATCGACGGCGGCGTGTCGCTGTAGGGAGAACGGGTTATGGAAGACGGCAACCTGCTGTCCGGCATCCGCGTGGCGGATTTCACGCAGTTCGAGGCTGGACCGTCGTGCACGGAGGCGCTGGCGTGGCTCGGCGCCGAGGTGGTGAAGATCGAGAATCCCAAATCGGGCGATCCCGGGCGCCGGCTGCGGCCGGGGCAACCCGATGACGATCCCTGGTATTTCCAGGTTTTCAACGCCAACAAGAAGTCGATCACGGTCAATCTGAAATCGCCGGACGGGCTGGCGCTGGTGAAAAAGCTGTTGGGTCGCGCCGATGTCTGTGTGGAAAACTTCGCGCCCGGCACGATCGAGCGCCTGGGGCTGGGGTATGACGTGGTGCGGGCGCTGAACCCGGGGATCATCTACTGCCAGGTGAAAGGGTTCGGCGAAGGCAGCCCGTACGAACAGAACCTGGCGTTCGACATGATCGCGCAGGCCTGCGGCGGGACAATGAGCGTGACCGGAGAACCCGACCGGCCGCCATCGAAACCCGGTGTTTCGTTGGGCGATACCGGGACGGGAATGCTGATGGCGGTCACTATCGCCAGCGCTTTGTTCCGTCGCCAGCAAACCGGGGAAGGCAGGCGGCTACAGGTGGCGATGCAGGACGCGATGCTGCACTACATGCGCACCAATTTTTCCACCCAGCGGCGTACCGGCAAGCCGGTGGGCCGCAACGGCGCCAAGGTGCCCGGCGTGACCAATGCGCCACTTGGGCTGTATCCGTGCAAGCCGGGCGGCCCGAACGACTACGTGTACATCATGACCAGCCGGGCAAACCCGGAGCACTGGACGCGGCTGTTGAAGCTGATCGGGCGGGAGGAGCTGATCGGCGATGCGCGTTACGCAACGCCCGCCGATCGCGTGGCGCGCGAGGCGGAAGTTGATGCGCTTGTTTCCGAATGGACGCGCCGCCACACCAAGCACGAGGCGATGGCGCTGGTCGGCGGCGTCGGCGTGCCTGCCGGCGCGGTGCTGGACACGCAGGAGCTGCAGGACGACCCCAGTTTCGAGGCACGCGGCATCATGCAGGTGGCGCAGCATCCTGTGCACGGGGCCTTCAAGATGCCCGGTTGGCCGGTGCGCATCGACGGCGCACCGCCGCGCGTGACGGCTTCTCCCACGCTGGGGCAACATACCGGCGAAGTTCTTGGGTCATGGCTGGATATGACCGACGCGCAGGTCGCGGCGTTGCGGCGGGACGGCGCGATCCAATGAAGCGCGACGAACGCGGGTTGGAGCTATCGACCGACAGCGCCGGCGGCGGTCACGCTGTTCGATCGCGCGGTCGAGCACTACCTGAAATATCATGCCGATACGATGGCGCTGGTCGGGCAGGCGCTGGAGGCCGATCCGCATTTCCTGATGGCGCATTGCCTGCAGGGCTATCTGCTGCTGTCGGCATCGAACCCGGCGTACCGCGCCGCGGATCGCCGCGGCGCGCGTCGGCGGCCGAGGCGGCGCGCGCCGATCGCGCACCGAGCGCGAGCGGCTGCATGTCGCCGCGTTGGCGGCGTGGGAGGCGGGTGCACTGGACCAGGCCTTCGCGATCTGGCGCGAGATACTGGACGCACATCCGACCGATCTGCTGGCGTTGCGGATTTCCGATACGATCTAGTTTCGCCACGGCCAGACGGCGACGATCCTGGCGCAGGCTGACCGTGTCGCGCCGTCCTGGGCGCCCGACTTGCCGGGTTATGACTGCTTCCGCACGCGTCTGGGCGTTCGCCCATGAGGAAGTCGGCGACACCGCCGGCGCGGAGCGCGCGGTGGATGCCGCGATGGAGCACGATCCGCACCAATTACTTCGCCCACCATGTGAAGGCGCATGTCTTCGACACGGATTGCCGCGCGCCGGAAGGGCGCGACTGGTTGGCGGCGCAGGCCGTGCATTGGAAGCTCGGCAACAACCTGATCCATCATCTGTGGTGGCACCGCGCATTGCTGGAGCTCGATCTCGGCGAGTTGGACGCGGTGGTCGCCAGCTATGACGCGAATATCCGCAACTTCGACGAGCCGATGACCCGTGCGGCGCCGGATCATTACGTCGATCTGCAAAACGCGGCATCGATGCTGTGGCGGCTGGAACAGCTTGGCGTGGCGGTCGGCGATCGCTGGCAGGAGCTGGCCGACAAGGCCGAGGCGCGCATCGGTGATGCCGGACATTTTCTGCTGGTCCCGCATCTGATGCTGGCGCTGGCGGCGACCGGTCGCGCAGGATGCGGCGGCAGCGCTTTCCTTGCCGCCTTGCGCGACATCGCTGCACCGCATGGACCCGGCGATCGCCGATGTCGTGCATCCCGGTCTGCGAGGCGGCGCTGGCGCACCGGCGCGGCGACCACGCGCGCGTCGTCGATCTGCTGGCGCCGCGGCGGGAACAGATCCGGCTGCTTGGCGGCAGCAATGCGCAGCGCGATTTCGTCATGCAGATGCTGATCGATGCGGCGATGAAGGCGGGGCGGCGCGACGTGGTCGCGGAGATGATTGCGCAGGAAACACGCGCCACCCGATCGGCGTGCCGGCTATGCGGCGGCGGTGCGCTGGCTGGGGTGATTATCCCAGCGCGGCTTCCAGCATCTCCAGCGCCTGCCGGGCAAATCGGCGCATGTTGGCCACGCGATCGGCGCTGCCGGTTTCCAGTGTGACCACAGACGATACCAGTCCGTCGATTGCGATGCAGCTATGGCCGGCGGCGTCGCCATAGCGGTTGCCGGTGGGACCGGTGGCGCCGGTCTCCCCCAGGCCCCAACTTGCTGTGCAGCGCTCCCGCACGGTCCGGGCGAGCAGCGCGGCGTACGGTTCGGTGGAGGCTCGCATCCCGGATGGCAGGGGATCGGGGATTTCCAGGAACGCCGAGCGGGCGAAGCGCGTGTAGATCACGCTGCCGCCCAGAAAATATGCGCTGGCACCCGGGATTGCCAGCAAGGCGGCGGAAATCAGCCCGCCGGTGGAGGATTCCGCGATGGCGATCGTCTCGCCCCGCGCCTTCAGCCGCACGGCGATGCTTTCAGCAAGCGGCAGCAGGTCCTGCATGTATGGTCCCCCCTTTCGCCAGTATGTCCTCGATCACGCGCTGGGTATCGCGCGCTTCTTCACCCGTTATGGCCGGATCGCGGCCGGTTTCGATGGCATCGAGAAAGTCCGTCAGCAGCGCCTTGTGCGCCTCGTGTGAAAATCCCATCAGGTTGGCTCCGCTGCCGGAGCCGCCCGCATCGCGCAGCACTTCCTCGGTGCCGTCGAGAAAGTCCAGCCGCAGACTGCCGCCTTCCAGCCGAGCCACCCCGCGCGACCCGATGATCTCGATCCATTCGGAACGACCTGGGTAGGCGGCGGTGGTTGCCGTGATCGTTCCGGGCGCGCCGTTGCCGAGCCGGACCAGCGCCGAGGCGGTATCTTCTGTTTCCATGCGGTGCAGCGATGTCCGCGTGACTTGCGCGGCTTCGACCGCCGAAATACCGACCAGCCAGCGAAACAGGTCCAGCGTGTGGATTGCCTGGGTGATCAGCACGCCGCCGCCATCGCGCGCGCGGACGCCGCGACCGGGCTGGTCGTAATAGGATTGCGGGCGCCACCACGGCACACCCATCGACGCGGTCTGCACCTGACCCAGCGCGCCGGACGCCAGAATCTCGTGCAACCGTCGGCTGCCGGGGCGGAAGCGCATCTGCAGCACGACGCCCAATGCGCGACCGGCGCGACGCCCGGCGGCGATCAGTCGGTCGGTGCGATCCAGCGATGCTTCCAACGGCTTTTCGCATAGCACGTGCTTGCCGGCGGCGAACGCTGCCTCGGCGAGTTCCAGATGCGCGTTGGCGGGGGTCAGCAGCAGCACGGCATCCACCGCCGGGTCCCGCACCGCACGAGCCACGTCGGTTGTTACCGGCCAGCCGTGCGCGTCGGTGACTGCGGCCAGCCGCGTTTGGCTGCTGGCGGCGGCCCAGACCACGCGAACTCGCGCAGCGAGATCGGCCAGGCTTTTCGCATGCGGTTCCAGCGCGTTGCCGAGGCCGATCACCGCCATCCCGATCATCGACGAGCACCCGGGACGAACCGCGTCGCGCCGGCCTGCGCCTCAAGTGCCAGCCGGCACACGGTGAAGGCATGGTCCTGCTTCATGGCGGTTTCCGTTCGGTTGGCAACGTCAGCGGCGAAGTCCCGGAAATACGTTACCGGCAGCGCAGCGCAGTCGATGTGCCTGGTACCGGCGCCATCCACCAGGAACAGATGATCGGTCCCCTCGCGGCCGGCGATATCGACGTATTTGCGCAGCTCGATCGTGGCCTCCGTGCCGAGCACGAACAGCCGTCCGTCGCCCCAGGTGGGCAGCCCGTCGGCGGTGAACCAATCGACGCGCAGGTAGCCGCGGGCCGCGTCGGTTTGCAACATGACCTCGCCAAAATTCTCGAACCCGTCGTTTCCGAATTCACCGACCGTGCTGGTGACGATGGTTGCGTCCGTCGCGCCGGTGAAGGCAAGGAACTGGTCGATCTGATGGCTGGCAATATCGTTGAGAATGCCACCATAAGCGGCGCGATCGAAGAACCAGGCGGGCCGCAGCGCGCGGTTCAGACGGTGCGGACCGAGACCCAGCGTCTGCACGACGCGCCCGATGCCACCGGCGCGCACGATCTCCAGCGCCTTCAGCGTTGATGGCGTGAGGAACCGTTCGGAGAAGCACACCGACCAGATGCGCTTCGTCTCTGTCACTGTGCGGCGGATATCGGCAAGCTGATCGACTGTGGTCAGGCCGGGCTTGTCCACCATGACGTCCTTGCCGTGCCGCATCGCCTCGATCGCCAGCGCTGCGCGATCGCAGGGGACGGCGGCGGTGACGATGAAGGCAATCGCCGGATCTTCCAGCAGGCGGGCGCGGGGTTTCGCCGGGATGTTCGGGAAGCGTTTGCGGAAGCCGGCGAGTACGTGCGCGTCGGTGGTTTCCGGGCAGTATCCGGCGCAGTCCTGGCCGGCCTGCATCAGGCCCTCGACAAGGTCGTAGATGTGCCGGTGGTCCAGCCCGATCGCTGCGAAGCGTGCCATGCCGGGTGCCTTCCGTGCTGCGCGAGGCCAGCGTGCGGGCGGACAGGCCGGGCGGTCAAGCCGCGGCAGGATGGCCGCTTGACTTACGCAGCCGGCTGAATGCACATGTGCAGTGTCATTATCATAGGGGTTGGGGTTGGCTTCAACCGCACGCATGGTCGTCCTGATGTCGCCGCGTGAAAAGGCGGCTCTGGAATCCAAAGCGCGCCGCGCCGGGAGGATCTCGGCAGGCGAACTCGTTCGCCGGGCTGTGGCGGCCTATGACGAGACTGCCGACGAAGATGCTGCGGAACTTCGCGCCCTGCTGGACGTCATGGCAATCACGCACGCGGAAACGCTGCGGCGGCTTGAGGCCACGGAGCGCAAGCTTGATGACACGTTGAACTGGTTGGACGGGCAAGGGCGGGCGCCTTGAGCCTGTATGGCGAAGCCGTTGCCGCCATAAAAGCGGTCATCCTGGTCGATGAGCACGTGCAGTCGCTTACCCGCAAGGTGGACCGGCTTGCCGAACAGGTACGCGGAATGGCGGAGCGCCTGGTTCGGCTGGAAACGATCGTCGAGATCACTCGTGCGGACGGCACAGTGCTGCGGATCACGCAACAGCCGGACCGTTCAGGCTGACACTCCCCAGCGCCTCGCTGTAGAAGGGCCGGGTTGCGTCGGTGTCGTTGTAGTATTCGGCGCTGCATGAACCGTCATGGGCGAAGCGCAGGATCACGAACCCATGCGCGTGCACAGAGCCCTCCCCGCCGAGCGGCGGCGACAGCAGCGCCGGTGTCGGCTTGGTGAGTTTTGTCAGCGGGTGGTCCTCATCATCGATCAGGACCGGAATGGCGCCGTGACCAATGCAACGGCCCTTCTGAAGCCCGAGGAACGGCTCATAAATGCTCAGTGTGTGTTCGTGGCCCCAGAACCATGCGGCGATGCCGCCGCCGCCCTGCGTCGCGGCCTGGGTGAAGCGGTCCAGGGTTTGCTTCAGGTTCGGGTTGTAGGGTGTCAGTGAACCGTCCTCGGCCGGCTTGCCGATCTGCGCGAACGCCGAGAACAACTGATGGTGCGACAGCAGGATGGTGCGTCCGGCAAATTCCGCAATGCGCGCCGCCAGCCAGTCCTGCTCCTCCGGGCCGATCTGCACCAGCACGTCCTGGACGCCGAACGGCGAATAGTCGAACCTACCGGTATCCATGGCAACGAACTGCCACTGCCCATCGGTGCTGCGCAGGCAGAAGAAGCTTGCCGGCTGGGGAATGAGCGGCGGCGGGTTGAGCGTCGGCAACAGGCCATAGAAACCGACCCCGCCGCAATACATGTCGTGGTTGCCGGTCAGGTTGTAGATCGGCACGCGCTTGCGGTCGAAGGTGCGGTTCAGGATCGCGGCGAAGTTCCTGTCGCATTCCTCGGGCGTGCCGGAATAGTAGATATCGCCGAGATGAATGATGACGTCCGGATTGAACTGCGCCATCTGGTTCAGCAGGTTGATCGCGGCAGTGGTCCCGGTACCCCAATCGGCCAGCAGTCCGACGATCGAACCCGGAGTGAAGGTCAGGATCGGCATATCCGGTTCGGGCCGGATGTATTGCGGCTCACGCCGTTGTCCGTTCGGGCCGAAATATCCGACGTATTCGGTGATCGCCTCGGCCCAGCGCGGGTCGAATTGGCCGCCCTGCAACTGGGCTTCCAGCGCATCGGCCACAGCCTTATTGCCGGCAAGTCGCGCCTGCAGGAGCTGATAGGTCAGCCGTGCCGTCGTCCAGGCATCGTTCGTGATGTGCGGCGGCGCCTGGGTCGGTACCTGCATATTGTTATCAACATAGGTGGAAAGCTGGGTCGCCGCGCGCACCGTGTCGTTCTCCATCCCCGGGCGCGGCGCGTCGGCGGGCAGGCGCGCGCGAATCGCGGATTCAATCGCGGACTGATAGAGCGAGAGGCCGTGATCACGGAAAGTCTGCGGGTCAAGCGGCATTTTTCCGTCATCCTTTCGCGGCGATCATCGCCGCCGCGCGCTCGGCCAATGCGGCGATGGTGCGTGACGGGTTGACGCCCACCGCTTCCGGCACGATGGCGCCGTCCAGCACATACAGGTTGGGATAGCCGAACACCCCGCCGCGATGATCCACCACGCCGGTGTCCGGCCCGGTTCCCATGTTGCAGCCGCCGAGCGGGTGCGGCGTGACCAGGTAGTGCAGCAGCGTCCAGGTCGGCGGGACCAGGGGCGTTCCGCCGGTCGCCACCGACAACGCACGGTGCGTTTCGACAATCTCGTCCATCAGTGCGCGGGAACGGGCGATGTCCCAGTCCAGCGTCAGGTCCTGACCTTGCAGGCGTAACTGCCCGTTCGCCGCATCGACACCTTGCGCGAACCATGGCATCACGTCGGAGGGCGACGCGTGCGCCAGAAATTCCGTTCGGATCCATTCCAGAACGCTTTCCACTACCGGATTCGTGCTGGTAGCGGATGCAACGAGGTTCGCCAGCAGGTTCGGAAAGCCGCCATCCTGGATCCAGAACGACTGGCCGGCGCGACTGCGGTCCAGGAAGTCGATGGCGCAGGTGATGGTCGGGCCGCGTGACGGCTCCGGCTTGCGGTCGCGGTAGATTGCCGGTGTCAGGAAGTCGCCGTTGCTGCTCCAGTCGTGGCCCAGGCGTTGGCTGACGTTCGGCAGCGTGCGCAGCACGTCGCGGCAGCGCAGCAGCAATTCGGTAGAGTTCAGCGATCCGGCGGCGACCACAACGATCCCGGCCGTTGCGCTGTCCGGCTGCCGGCGACCATCGTCCAGCCGGTCGAAACGGACGCGCCATCCGGTTCCGTTCGGTTCGATCCCGGTTACCAGATGCAGCGGTCGTATTTCGGCACCTTTGCGCTCGGCCAACGCCAAATAGGTGCGGTCCAGGGTGTTCTTGGCATCGACGGGGCAGCCGATATCGCAGTTGCCGCAATGCACGCAGGTGCCCTGGCGGACGCCCTGCGCATTGTCGTGCCAAACGGGATCGGCGCCAGATCACGAAGCCTTTGTCGAATGAAACCGCGAGATCGAGCTGCCGGAAACGATCGGCGGCCCCGATGGCCTCGGCGGCGTCGCGCATCAGGTGCATGCGCGGCGTCCACTGGTCATCGGGCACCTTTTGCACGTTCATCACCGCGCCCACGGTGGCATACCAAGGTATCAGTTCCTGATACGTGATCTCCGGCGGCCAGCCGACGGCGAAGCTGCTGGGCGGGGGCACCGCGGAGATGTTGGCGTAGATCAGGCTGCCGCCGCCGACCGCCGCACCCTGTGCCACGGCGATGTGTGGGAACAGCACGCAGATCGATCCAGCCGTTATCGGTTTCCGGGTGCTGCCGGTCCCACACCCAATCCTTGCCGGTGACGCTGGGATAGGTCGTGCGGTCCCAGCGCCTGCCACGTTCCAGCACCAGCACGCGGGCGCCTGCTTCCGCCAGGCGGCACGCGGCGACCGATCCGCCGAAGCCGCTGCCGATGACGATGACGTCGAAATCCATCGCCGTCTCCCGTCAACCGCGACCGAGATGCACACCGTAGCTGTCCCACATCTGGCCAAGAAAGAAGTGGCCGAACCGCCCGATCGCCTCGGCCGATTGCGCTGCATTGGTCGCCCCGGGGGTGCTGACGGTCCCGAGCATCCGGATGAGGTCCGTCACGCCCAGTGTCAGCACCCCGGCGCCGACGATGGGACCGGTGGCATCGGTCCCGTCGTGCAATCGCGCATAAAGCGTTGTGGTCTGTTTCCATGCATCGATCGCCGGATCCCCGCGCACCTCCTTGCGGCCGGCGAGGTAGTATGGCTTGCCGGCGTGCTGGAACCCCAGTTCGTACACCATGTATTTCAGCCCGGGCTGGCCGCTCGGGTTGAACAGATTGAACACGCCGGCGCTGCCCTCAATCGTGCCGCCGAACGGCACGAACTCGATGGATCCCGCAAGCGTGCCAGGATGGTCGGGCGCGCGCAGGAACGCATCCAGATCGCGGATCAGCACCGTCGCGTGCAGCGCGAGCGTATCACCCGCCGCCGCGCCTTTTGCGCGCCCCGCATCGGGGTCCGTTTCGCCCAGGGCGAAGCCTCCCGACATCGTCTCCCGGAACGAAAGTCCGGTCGCCGCATCACGCATGTGCGTCATCTCCGGTGTCAGGGGCAGGCCTTCGGGGCGGCACGAGCCGAGATAACGCCTTCGCGTCGGCATAGCCGAGGGCGATCAGCGTAGCACCGTCGAGGCGGCCGAAGAAGTAGTCGGGATCAAGCGGCAGCGGATATTCAGGGCGGATCAGATGCAGCACGATCGGTTGCGTGCGGCCGCCGACCGGCTCCTTGCCGGCAATCCGCGCATTGATCTCGGCAATGCGCTCCAGCTCCTGGAACAGGGCGCCATTTGCGCTCATTTCTATCATGTGAACGTATTGCCGGAATGCGCCATCGTAATACCGATTTTCGTTGCCGATACACCAGACAACCCAGATCTCCTCGGCGCCGCGGCGCACCGCTTCCATCAAGTTGGCGTCCTTGATCCACACCGCGTCAGTGTAGAAGGCGCCGCTTTTCTGCACCGCAGGCATGAAGATCGGCAGCGAGATGCCGGCCACCAGCATATCGCGGGTCAATGCGGTGTGCTCGATGGTCTCCAGCGTCTTGCGGGAGAAGTTGCACAGGTTGAATGTACCGGTCATGCCGGCAGGCGCCGTTGATGCTCGCGATGTCGATGCCGAGATGCGGAAACACCTTGTTCACCACCCCATCGGCACTGCCCATCGCCGGCAGATCGGGGCCGCGCAGGTAATCGGCAATCGGCATGAAGCCGGTGAAATCCTTCGGATCGAGCGTCCGCCAGCGCGCTGTCATCTCCACCGGCGTCAGCCCCGACATCAGCATCGCCAGGTTAATCGTGCCGCCGGAGGTGCCGTCGGCGTGGTGGAAGCACAGCTCCGCCTCCGCCAACGCCTGCAAGACGCCCGCCTGGTACGCCACACGCATCCCGCCGCCGGCAAGGATCAATGACCGCTTCGGTCCCGCATAGCCGGATGGCGGCGCGAAAGACGGCGAATGGCTCATGGCGGCCTCTGAGGTTGGATCAGCATCAGCAGGCCGCAGATCAGTTCCAGCCCGGCGAACGCCAGGAAAGCCGGGTGCGGCACGCCATCCATCGCAAGGGAAACGATCCGCGCTGCCACGCCGCCAAAAACGCCGGCCAGGAACAGCCGACGCGCCGTGCCGCCGGCCCAGATATCCCTGCGATAGACCCAGCAGAACAGGCCGAACGCGAGTTCCATCGATTTCAGAAAACGATACTGGTTCAACAGGGTCGCCGCCGGCCGTGCCGCCATCGCTGACAAATCGACAGCGAATATGTGGGGCAGCTCCCACGAAGCGATCAGAATGCCGGAGCCGCCGACGCCGAGCAGCATGAGCGTATAGCCGTAATAGAAAACCTGCGCCGCCCGCCTCATTTGCCGAGCCTGCGCCAATACGCCAGGATCAGCAGCCCGGAGACGAAATCGAACACGGTAACGACGAGCGCCAGCGGCGCGAAGACGCCGTGCAGCACGCCGATCCCAACTCCGGCAACGGCGCCGAATTTCTGCAGACCGGCCCACAGCGCGACCACCGGGCTTGTCCGGCGACCGAACAGTGCGTGCAGCAATGCACCGCCGAAAAGCGCCATGAACATGCCTACCAGACCGAAGAGATGCAGCGCGGCCGGGGATTGTTCAGCCGACAGCATCGACAGGATCGGCGCCGGCCAGAGGATCTGCACGCACCCGGTCAACAGCGTAATCGCTGCGATCGCCGCGACCAGCCAGAACAGCGCGTCGCGCCTCATGCGACGCGCGCCTTCAGCATGAACCAGATAATCATCGCGGCCCACTGCACCGACCACAATGCGATTCTCACCCAGTTCAGCGCCTCCCATTTGTCCAGCACCTGCCCCAGCTCCGTGGAGTTGGTGATCCCGGCGGCCATGCGGGCGTTGATCGGCAGGATCACCGCCACTGTCAGCAGAGTGGAGGCGGACAGCGCGACCAGAACGACGATCGGCACCCATAGCAGCGGCGTGTGCCATTCGGTCCAAAGCATCGCCGCCGCGCTGGCCATCATCACCATGGTCATCCAGGTGAAGAACTTCGTCGCCGCGGTGACCTCCGGCACAAACATCAGGTAGTAGTTATCGACGGTGATCCGCGGCCGGACCGGAAAGGAGAACAGACCCATGGACCATCCGGTGCCGAAATACATCGAGCAGCAGAGGAACAGGAGCGCCGCGTTCAGCAGCTCCGGCCACGGGTTCATGCCAAAACCTTCTCCGGCGTCGGCCCGGGCACCGGTGCGGAGGGCGGCGGCAGCCATTGCTGGCCTTCGCCAAGGCCGACGATGCTCTCCAGCCCTTCGGGTGGGATGGCCGGCGGCTGGGCGTAGCCCAGGAACCAGCTTTCGAAATGATCGTCCAACACGCCGGTGACCTCGGGCAGATAAAGCGTCACCACCGGGTCGGGTTCCAGTCCGATTGTTTTCAGCACCTGCACGCGCGGCACGTCGCCGATCACCAGCCGCGCGGCACCCTTGCGGAATAATGAAACCCCCGCTTTGCCGGTGAAATAGATCGTGGATTTCATCAGCAGCCCGCGGAACGCGCAGTAATTTATGGCGCCGGTGTTGACCGGCAGCCAGGTCGCGCGTGGCCGTTGCACCTCGAAATACACCCCGAGCTGGCCGTCCAGATCGTATTGGCTGCTGACGGTGCGCTCCGTCTCGAGGTAGTTCAGATTGGCCTGATGTTTGGGCATACCCCAGATGCCCTTGCCGCCCTTGACGGAAATCTCCGTGCTGACTGGCAGGTCGTACACCCATTGTCCGGTGCCATAGGTGCCGCGCAGCAGCGCCGGCAGTAACGGCGGCGCCGGCCGGACGCCGTGCGTGCAAGCGAGCGCAATACTGAACTCGATATATCTGCCGATATTGGTGTTCCGGTAATCGACCACGGTGACCACCAGCAGCGCTTTGTTCCACAACACGAACGGATGTATTTCATTGCCCTGCAGCAGCACGCGGGCCTTCACCGGATCGCAGGGGAACGCGGCCAGGATGGCGGATGACTTGATCCCCTGCACCGGCATTTGGAACGGGATATCATCGACCAGCGCATGGCGCCCGGTCTGCTGTGCGATCCGTGGCGGCTGGGCCATTCAGGCCGGCTCCTTGTCGAGTTCCTCGATCATCAGCGGGAAGGTATCGCGCGCGGCATCCTTGCCGATGAACACGTCCAGGTGCCCGTAGTCCGGCAGGACGTGCAATGCGTGGTAACCGGGGCGCTGCCGGTCGAACCAGGCGAACGTGTCCTGCTGGCTCTCCGGCAGGAAGCACCGGTTGTTCTGTCCGGCGAAGAACACGAATCGCGCATCGGTCTGCGGCGGATCGACGCCGAAATTCGTCGGCAGTCCACGCAGTCCATCGACGGCGACCAAGTGTCCGGCCAGCACGCAGCGATAGATCTGCTGGAAGAAGCTGACGGGAACAGCGGCAAATTCCTGATTGATCCAGGCATGGGTTGCCGGATTCAGGTTGGCGTGGCTCCATAATGTCGGGAACCCGACCCCGTAGGTGAAGCTGACCAGCCGGCACACGGTGTTATCGCACTCATGATGCGTCGCCTTCACCCAGGCGGTGATCAGTTTGGCAATCGCGGTCGGTGCCTGATTTCCCCATTGCGGATTGAGATAATCGAGCAGCCGGCTCAGCACCGGCAACGAAAGCTGGAATTTGGTGCGGGTGACGGCGGGGATGCGCGGGTGCAGCGCGACGGCGTTGGAAACAATGGTGGTAACCTGCGGCACCAGCCCGGCGACGGCCGACATCATGAAGCTGGTCGAACCCTGGCAGTGGATGATCGCCTTGATGTGGTCGGCGCCGGTTTCGCGCACCACGGTTTCGACCGCCTTCGGGTGGTCGTACAGCGCGGCCTTGTCGAGCGTCCAGGGATTGGGCGGAAAATCGATGCTGGCACGCCAGTTCTCCAGCCAGACGTCGTAGCCGTGATCGAGCAGGGCACCAACGATGGTGGTGTCGGTGGGGGGGCGGAACAGGTTCGCCCGCACGCCGGCGCCGTGGACCAGCAGCACCGGGCCGCGCGTCGCCGGTTGCCGCCCACGCAGGTGCAGCAGATTGAGCGGCATGCCGTCGCCGGCAATGAACGGCACGACAACCTGTTCGATCTCGCGCGAATCGGTCGGGGATAAGATGGCATCCTCCCGTTTGGATGGACGCTAGCGCGCCGGCCCTGGCGGCGGCAACGAAAATGCAACCAGCAGGTGCGGCGGCATCTTGGAGTTATTGGCGGGGCGCGCCACAATGCCGCGGCAACGATCAATCGCGGGAGATATGGACATGGCTGAACGCGTCGCCGTCATTACCGGGGCCGGCAGCGGCATCGGCCGCTCCTCGGCGCTTGCGCTGCTGGGGGACGGGTATGCCGTCGCGCTGGCGGGCCGCCGCAAGGACGCGCTGGAGGAAACCGCCGGGATGGCGAAGGGCGGCAAACCGCTTGTGGTGCCGACCGACGTGCGCGATCCGGAAGCGGTGGCCGCGCTATTCGCGAAAGTGAAGGAGAATTTCGGCCGGATCGACGTGCTGTTCAACAACGCCGGCGGCAACGTGCCGAACACGAATTTCGGCGATATGACCTGGGAACAGTGGCAGTCCGTTGTGGCGGTGAACCTGAACGGGATGTTCCTGTGCGCCAACGCGGCGTTCCGCATGATGCGCGATCAGCGGCCGATGGGCGGACGGATCATCAACAACGGTTCGATCTCGGCGCACGTGCCGCGGCCCGGCTCGGCGGCCTATACCACCACCAAGCACGCGATCACCGGGATGACGCGGTCGATCGCGCTGGACGGGCGGCAATACGACATCGCCAGCAGCCAGATCGACATCGGCAACGCCGCGACGCCGATGACCGCGCGGTCAACCGCCGGGCAGAAGCAGCCGCACGGGGCGATGATGCAGGAGCCGCGGATGGACGTGGATCATGTCGGGCGCTCGATCTTGTTCATGTCCAACCTGCCGCTGGATACGACGGTGCAGTTCATCACCATCATGGCGACCAAGATGCCGTTCATCGGCCGGGGTTGAGTTCGGATGTGGCGCGCGGCGTGGTTGGTCTTCGCGTTCCTGGCACTGCATGCCGCCGCCGCATCGGCCAATGACCGAGTGGTGTTCGGGCTGGACTGGAAGGCGGAGGCGGAATACGGCGGAATTCTATCAGGCGGTGGCCACTGGCATCTACGCGAAGCACGGGCTGGATGTAACCATCGAGCAGGGTGGTCCGCAGATCAACCACATGACCCTGCTGATGGCCGGGCGCATGCAGTTCAACCTGAGCGGTGGCCAGGCGATCGAGTTCGTGCAGCAGAAGCTGCCGTTTGTTGCTGTTGCGGCGATATTTCAGAAGGATCCCTCGGTGCTGATCGCTCATCCCGGCATGGGCAACGACAGTTTCGCGGCGCTGAAGGGCAAGCCGATCGAGATCGCCGCCGACGTGCGTGCCGGGTGGTGGCGGTTCCTGGCCGGCAAGTATGGTTACAGCGATAGCCAGATCCGGCCTTATACGTTCAGCCTGGCGCCGTTTCTGGCGGACAAGGCGCTGGTGCAGGAGGGGTATCTGGGGTCGGAGCCGTTCCTGATCGAGCAGCAGGCGCATTTCACGCCGGTGGTGCTGCCGATTGCCGATGCCGGATACATGGGATACGACAACATTATCGCCACCAGCACCAAGCTGGTGGCGTCTGATCCCGATCTGGTGCAGCGCTTCGTCGATGCCTCGATCGAGGGGTGGTATTCTTATCTGTATGGCGATCCGGCCCCGGGGAACGCGCTGATCCGCAAGGCCAATGTGGACATGCCAGCGGATCTGATCGACTACGGGCGGCGGGTGATGATCGCGCACGGGGTGGTCGATTCCGGCGACACGCTGAAGCTTGGGATCGGGGCGATGACCGAGGCACGGTGGACAGCGTTTTACCAATCGATGGCAGCCGTTGGGGTTTATCCCCCGGGTTTGGACATCGCGCCGGCTTACACGCTGCGGTTTGTCGATCACGGCGTGGGCATGGAGTTGCGACACTGAGCGGTATCTCCTGGAAGGGGCTGGATACCGGCCGGATGCCGGTGTTCATCGGCTACGACCAGGCGGAACGGATGGTTTCATCGCTGCTGGACCGGGCGGCGGACTGGCGGCCGGACGCCGTGGCCGGAATCATCAGGGGCGGGCTGGTACCAGCGAGCATGGCGGCGGCGATCCTGGCACTGCCGTTGGCGATGTTGACGTGCGATCGAACTACCGGGGTTGCCGGCTGGATCGGGCCGATGCCGGAGGGACGCCGCATCCTGCTGGTGGATGATTGCTGTGCCACCGGGCGGACAATGGGCATCGCACGGAGCAAGCTGCGCGATCAGGGCTATGACGTGCTGACGCTGACGGTGACGCATGACCCGGAAACGACGGCGTATGTGCCGGACCTGTCGCATCCGATGCGCGAGCTGTTTCGTTTCCCGTGGGAACGCGGTGAGGCGACGCCGGCCGCGCGTGCCTTGCGTGCAACAGGAGCGGCGGCGGATCGTGCCACGGAGGCGCCGTTCGTGGGACTTGATCTGGATGGGGTGTTTCTGACGGCTGAGTACACCGGGGATGTCGCCGCTATGCCGCGGTTTGCGCCGGAGCGCGCGGTGGTGATCACCGGGCGGCACGATGGCGACCGTGAGCGCACGCTCGCCTGGGTCGCGCGCTGGCTGCACGCGGCGATTCCGGTGGAGTGCCGCCCGGCCGGTTTGGGGGACGATCCTGGCGCGGTCGCCCGCTACAAGTCCGAGGCGGCGACGCGCTGGGGATGCACGCATTTCATCGAAAGCGATCCGGAGCTGGCCATCCGCATTGCGGCATTGGCGCCGCATCTGGTGGTGAGCTGGTGGTCGGTGGCGGAGGCTCGGGCGTGGGTGGTGGGGGCGGCAGTGCCTACACCGCCTCCATGATCCGATCGCGCAGCCGGTTGCCTTCGCGACTGCCGAAGAAGATATCCGTCGTAATCTCCTCGACGTTGCGGCAACCGGTATAAGCCATCGTCTTGTCCAGCTCGTTACGGATCACGTTGATCGCGTGCGCCGCGCCGGCCTGGCCGCCGACCGCGGTGCCATACAGCGTGGCGCGTCCGGTCAGCACCGCCTTGGCCCCCAGCGCCAGCGCCTTGGCGATGTCGGATCCGCGGCGCACGCCCGAATCCAGGATCACCGTCGCGCGTTCGCCGACCGCCTCGGAGATTTCCGGCAGCACGTCAATGGAGGCCACTGCGCTGTCCATGTTCCGCCCGCCGTGGTTGGACACGATGATGCCGTCCACGCCGTATTCGATCGCCTTCACCGCGTCATCGGGGCGGTTGATCCCCTTCAGCATCAGCACGCCAGGCCACTTGTCCCGAAAGATACGGATATCGTCCCAGCACAGCGTGTCCTGGCGCATGAACTCCCTGGCGCCCGGATCGCTGGTGATCGGGCGGCGATACGGGTCTGGATAATTCTCGTTCCGCGGCATGCCGATCGTCCGCAGATAGCGCATCAGCACCCGGACGAACCAGTCGGGGTGCATGGCTATATCGGCCGTGAAGCGCGCCGTGGGATGGAACGGCAGCAGGAAGCCGTTGCGCGGGTTGTATTCGCGGTTCGGCGACACGATGGTATCTACCGTGACGATCAATGCCTCGAAGCCGGCGCGGTGCGCACGTTCGATCAACTGATACGACAGCTCCCGCTGTTTCCAGACATAAAGCTGGAACCACAGGCGGCCGCCGGCTTCCTTGGCGATCGTTTCCATCGCCGTCATTGAGCCAGTTGCCATTGTGAACGGGATGTTGGCCGCCGCGGCCGCCCTCGCCAATTCGAGCTCACCCAGGTACCAGCAAAGGCCGGCGGCGCCGGTGGGGGCGATCGCCATCGGCATGCTGGCGGGCTTGCCGAACAGCGTGGTGGCCATGCTGCGGCCGGAGACATCGACCAGCGCACGATGCCGCAGTTTGATTCGCTCGAAGCCGGCGCGATTGTTGCGGAGGGCAACTTCATCCTCGGTGCCGCGATCGACGAACTCGAACACCCCGCGCGGCAGGCGGCGCTTCGCGGCCAGGCGTAAGTCGTTGACGTTGTAGCAGCGGCTCAGTGCGGACATTCCGTCGTTCTCTCTCTCAGTGCTCCTGCCGGGTTTCCGGCAGCATGTCGGTTCTCAGCGGCAGGACCTCACCGAGCCAGACGGCGTGGACCAGATGGTCGTCCTTCGGCCGGTCGGTGTTGGGATGCACCAGCACGGTCAGGCCCTGACGGTTCAGCATGAGCCAGGGAACCAGCGTGGGGAAGACCTCGGTGCCGAAGGCGATCTGATACATGGCGATGGGGTGCGGCCCGACCGGCCCGTCGTGCCAGTTTCCCATCCGCACGGTGAAGTTGCGCTCCACCTGCTCGCGCACGGCGGCGGCGCGATCCTTGGAACGTGCCGGATCGTAGTAGATATGCGCGTGGTAGGATTCGATCGTGGCGATATCTTTCGGTGCGTCAGCCATTGTCCTGCTCCTGTAGAAGCCGTCTGACTTCACGTTTGGCCACCTTGCCGTAGCCGGATTTTGGCAGTTCCGGCCAGACCACGAAGCGCGCCGGCCATTTGTATTTCGCCAGCCTGCCGTCAAGCCGGGCGAACAGCTCGTCGTCCGCGATCGGTGCGCTGGTGACCAACACGGCCACGCCGCACTCGCCCCATTTCTGGATGCGGCATGCCGACGACGCAAACTTCGATCACCGCCGGATGCGCCAGCAACGCCTCCTCGATTTCCCGCGGATAGATGTTGGAGCCGCCGGAGATGTACATGTCGGAGGCGCGGCCGGTGATGTACACGAAGCCCCGCGCGTCCATCCGGCCGAGGTCCCCGGTGTGGAACCAGCCGCCGGCAAAAGCCTTGTCGTTGGCATCCTTATTGTTGAAATAACCTGTGGTGACGGCCGGCCCGCGCACGCAGATCTCGCCGGTGTCGTTGTCTGCCAGGGGCTGGCCGGCGGGATCCAGGATGGCAACGTCCATGCCGGTACGCGGATAGCCGCAGCTTCCCACCGGCATCGTGGCGTCATCCACGCTGTGCATCGCCGGGGGCAGGACGGTGATGGCGCCGGTGACTTCGCCCATGCCGTAGTATTGCACCAGGACAGGCCCGAGCTTTTCCAAAGCGTGACGCTGATCGGCGCGGTACATTGGCGAGCCGGCGTAGATGACGTATCGCAGGGAATCATGATCGTAGCGATCCACGGCGTCGTGCCGCGTCAGCATTGTCAGGATGGTGGGGACAGTGAACATGTTGGTGACGCGGTAGCGTTCGACCAGGCGCCAGGCTTCCTCGCAGTCCAGGCGGTCGCCGGACAACAGGACGCTGGCGGCGCCGCGCGGTACCTGGATCAGCGCGTGGATGCCGGCGCCATGGGATAGCGGCGCGACCACCAGGGAGACGTCGTGTTCGGTGGTGCCGGGGATCAGGTCGGCCAGATGATTGTTGATGACGAACTGCATCTGGCCGTGGGTCAGAATGGCGGCTTTGGGTTTGCCGGTGGTGCCAGAGGTGTAGAAGAACCAGGCGGGATGATCGCGATCGACGTCAGCGGGAACGCTGAGCCGTGACGGGTGGTTGGCGATGGTTTCCCATGATGCGATGCCCTCACCCCGACCCTTTCCCGGTGGGAGACGGGGTGCGATGGCGGCGAGCGTGATTTCCATCTGCATCGCCGGGTTTGCGGCGCGGGCGGCGGCGGCGTGTTCGGGGAAGGCGGTGTCGAAGATATGGACCGTGGCGCCCGAGGACGCGGCCAGGTACGCGACCTCGGGCGGGGTCAGGCGGAAATTGGTCGGCACCCAGACGGCGCCGGCCATCCAGCTTGCCCACATGGTCTCCAGCATCGCGGCCGAGTTGCGCGCGTGGACCAGCACGCGGTCGCCGGGCCGCACACCGTGGGCGATGAACGCGCCCGCCGCGTGCTGCACGCGGGCGGCGAGTTCGCCCCAGGTCCACACACGATCGCTGCGGATCATCGCCGGCCGGTCAGGCCAGCGGCGCGCGGTCTGCAGCAGCAGGCAGGCGAGATTGGCAGTGGGAATCAGCGTTGGGATCAGCGCACCGCCTCCAGGATTGAGACGTAATTGGCCACCGCCGCGCCGCCCATGTTGAACACGCCGCCGATGTCGGCGTTCGGAAGCTGCATGCCTTCCGGCGCCTGTCCGGTAAGCTGCATGGCGACCAGCGCATGCATCGACACGCCGGTTGCGCCGATCGGGTGGCCCTTGGCTTTCAGCCCGCCGGACGGGTTCACCGGCAGCCTGCCGTCCTTCTGCGTCCAGCCTTCCAGCACCGCGCGCGCGCCCTGGCCTGGCGGGGTCAAACCCATCGCCTCGTATTCCAGCAGTTCAGCGATGGTGAAACAATCATGCGATTCGACGAAGGACAGGTCGTCGAGCCGAAGCCCCGCCGTGGCCAGCGCCCGCGCCCAGGCTTCCGCGGCGCCCTCGAAGCGGGTGATGTCGCGTTTGGAGATCGGCAGGAAATCGTTCACCTGCACGGCGGCGCGGAAGCGCACCGATTTGCCCATGCCGCGCGCGGTATCCTCATCGGTCAGCACCAGGGCGGCGGCGCCATCCGATACCAATGAGCAGTCGGTCCGCTTCAACGGGGGCGCCACATAGGGATTCTTGTCGCTGACGGCGCGGCAGAACGCGAAGCCGAGGTCCTTGCGCATCTGCGCGTACGGGTTCTGCACGCCGTTCTTGTGGTTCTTCGCGGCGATCGCGGCGAGCGCGTCCGACTGGTCTCCGTAGCGTTGGAAATATCCCTCCGCAATCCGCCCGAACACCCCGGCGAAACCCGCAGGAATTTGGGATTCTTCCTTCTGGTAGCTGGCCTTCAGCAGGATGTCGCCGATTTCGGGGCCGGGCGTGGCGGTCATCTTCTCGACGCCGATAACCAGCGCGAAGCGGCCCCGCCCGGCGGCCAGGAAGTCGCGTGCCCCATGCACCGCGGCGGACCCGGAGGCACAGGCATTCTCGAACCGCGTCGCCGGCTTGAAACGCAGCTCCGGGAGGTGTTGCAGCACCAGGGACGCCGGAAAGTCCTGTGCCGAGAAGCCGTTGTTGAACAGGCCGATGAAGCTGGCGTCGATTTCGCCCGGGCCGATTCCAGCATCAGCGATGGCGGCGCCTGCCACGCGGCCGATCAGGCTTTCGACATCGGGGTCTTCAAGCCGGCCGAACGGCGAGTGTGCCCAGCCGACGATGCAGGTTTCGCTCATGTGTGCCGCGCTCCTGTGGCGAACCGTGGCGCTTGTCTTAGCGCAGACGGGGGGCGGAGGCGACAGGAGGGCGGAGCGCGGGGGGATGGCTGTCAGTGGAGCGCGCTGTGGGTTGCGCGCGGGAGTCGCTTAGCGCTACTGATGGTCCCGGTCATGGAACGTTAGGCATTCTAATGAAATCTCGCAAGTTCTCCTATGCGCCAACGCTCCGGAACCAGCCAGCAACCGGGGTCGGACTGCGGATCAAAACGGCGCGCCAACGGCGCGAGATCAGCCAGGCCGAACTGGGCAAGCAGGTCGCAGTCACTGCCGGGGCGGTCGGCCAGTGGGAACTCGGATTGTCGAGTCCCAGTTCAGGACGCCTGCCGATGTTAGCCAAGGCGCTCCGTGTCTCGATGGATTGGCTGATCACCGGACAACTGGAGCCAGCAAACGAGCAGTCAGGCCGGACTGCCGTAGATCTGGACACCGGACTCGTGCAACAAGCTCATGTCTTCGGGATCGATGTGGTGTCTAAGCTCGACGATTATCTGCGCGACCTGATCGCCAAGGCCCGGGAGCAGCATTGGCTGGATGAAAATCGTGGCGCTCTTGAGGACGCCAATGCCTTCCTTGCAAGAAATGGTCTCTGGAGTGATGGCCGGCGGCAGTTCTGATGCAGTTCGATGCGCACCGGAACGCCGGCGCATCTTCTGAGTATGCGCCATATCTGCTGGACATTCAGGCCGATCTGTTGGCCGATCTGGACACAAGAGTCGTGGTCCCGTTGGTCACCATGGGTGCCTTCGGCCGTCGCGCGGGCGGATTGCATCCGGTGTTCTCGATCGAGGGCGAACAGGTCGTGTTGGCGACGCACCTTGCCGCCGCCGTCCGTCGCAACGAGCTCGGGCTTCCGGTGATCTCGTTCCGCACAAAGCGGGACGAAATTATCCGCGCCGTTGATACTCTTTTGGCTGGGGTATGACATCAACGGTCGAAAACGGGGCAAGCGGGAGTGACGGCTGACAAATTAGTCAGTCCGGCCAGCCAAGAAACGCCCGCGTCCGCCGCGCCCGGCGATCCTCAAACGGGGTAGCGATCACCGCGTTGGATGCCTGCGCGCGGTCCAGTTCCTCGGCGAGCCGCGCGGCAACCACCTCCGCCTCGCCGGGATGCAGGTTGCAGGGGTCCATCAGGAAGCAACCATGCTCGATCTCGTGGTCGCGCACGATCACCGGTTGCGGGCCGCTGGCCAGCCGGTCCGCGAGGTCCCAGGCAGTGATGCGGGCATCCTGGGCTCGCACCGCCACCTGCAACCGTTCCAGCGGGTTGCCGGTGGGATCGGGTTCAATGTCTGCCGCCACGCCCGGGCGGCCGGACAGCGTATCGCGCCACAACAGCAGCGCGGCGGTTTCCCGCGCCCGCACCGCGGCGTTGTCGCGCCGTTCCCACGCATACAGCGCAGCGATGGTACCCGCGATTCCCTCCTTGCCGACCTTCATGCCACGCCCGATACCACGGTTCTGCAAATACGCCGCGCGGATCAGCGGTTTGCGCCCGGCGACGATCCCGGCCGTGGGACCGCCCAGGAACTTGTGCGCCGAATAGCAGACCAGGTCTGCGCCGGCCGCCAGGAAGGCCCGCAAATCGTACTCCGATGCCGCATCAACGATGACCGGCACGCCGCGCGCGTGGCACGGCTCGGCGAACGCCGGCAGTCCAAGCATCCCACGTTGCACCGTATGATGCGAAACGACATACACCACCGCCGCCGTCCGCTCATTCAGCGCGCCGGCCAGTTGATACCCCCGCGTGGAGGTCGCCTGTCCCACCGGCACCACCCTGCGCGCCGGTCAGCCGGATCGCCTGTTCGATCGGCGCGCCATAGGAAACCATATGTCCGGCCTGAATGATGACCTCGTGCTTCAACCCGGCCGTGTCCGGCAGGCGTTCGATCGCGGCGAGATCATCGCCGGTCATCGCGCCGGCGATGCCCAGGGTAATCGCGGCGCTGCATGAGGCGGTGACAAAGCCCGCCTCGGCCCCGCACAGCCGAGCGATGGCGGCGCTCGCGCGGCGTTGCAGGTCATCGATCTCGACAAACTCCGTCAGGATCGCCGCGACCGCGCTGATTGCTTCCGGCACCGCGATCGATGCGCCAAGCGCGGTCATCGTGCCTGATACGTTGATGATCGGCCGCAGCCCCAGGCGGGCGCGGATATCGGATGCATCCATGGCAGTCTCCTGGACGGCGCTTCCCCCGGTCAGGCTCCTGTGCCAGTCTTGCACGGACCAGCAACGAGCAAGAGCTCACCGGGGGAAACCATGACCGACCGACAGCAGCGGCGCAATTTTCTCGCTCTTGGCGGCGCCGGGGTGCTTGTCGCCGCCGCGCTGGATGCGCCGCGCGCCGCCGCCCAGGCGCCACCCGCGTCGTTGCTGCGCACGGTGCTCGACCGCGGGCACCTGATCGTCGGCACCGGGTCCACCAACCCGCCCTGGCATTTCGAGGACGATGCCGGCAAGCTGACCGGCATGGATATCGCCATGGCGCGCATCCTGGCAAAGGGCCTGTTCGACGATGAAACCAAGGTCGAGTATGTCATCCAGGATCCGGCAGCGCGTATCCCGAACATCACGACCGGCAAGGTCGATGTCGTCATCCAGTTCATGACAGTGTCGCCGGCCCGCGCGCAGTTGGTGGCGTTCTCGCGGCCGTACTACGTGGAAGGCGCCGCGCTGATGACGACGCCGCAAGGCAAGTGGCAGACCTACGACTGCGTTGAAGGCGGCCGGGAAGCAGGTCCGCGCTTCGGTGCTGCAGAACGTCGATGCCGATATCCTGGTGCATAACGCGCTGCCGGACGCACAGGTGCTGCAACTGGATACCCAGGCCAACACGTTCCAGGCGATCACCGCCGGCCGCGCCGATGTCGCTGTGGTGGATGCCTCGACGGTGAAATGGCTGGTCAAGAAGAACCCGGGCGCCTACACCAATCCCGGCTACGCGTATGAGGCGCAGCTCTACAGCGCAGCGATGCGGCAGGGCGACCCGGACTGGCTGCAATGGGTCAACACCTGCTTCAATGTCGCCATGCACGGGCACCAGCCGGAGATCTATACCGCCGCGTTCGAGGAATTCTTCGGCGAGAAACCGCCGCCGCAGGTGCCGGGTTTCCCGCCGATCTGACCGGCGTTTCGGCACAGGGTGAACTACCACCTCAATTTCCATTTCGTCTGGCGCTACTTCGACCGTCTGGAATGGGGGCTGCTGCTGAGCCTGGAACTCGCCGTGCTCGGCGTGCTTGCCGGGACGGTGATCGGGCTCGGTCTGGCCCTGCTGGCATCGGCGTCCGGCCGCATCGTCCGGACGCTCATCGCGGCTTATGTCGAATTCATCCGTAACGTGCCGCTGCTGCTGCTGGTCTATCTGGTGTTTTACGGGATCCCGAGCGTCGGCGGCTTCGCCTACAACGCCACGACCAGCTTCGTGATCACGCTGGCGGTCTATGCCGGCGCGTACCTGGTGGAGGTGTTCCGCGCCGGGCTGCAATCGGTGCCGCGCGGGCTGATCGATGCCGGCCGGGCGATCGGGCTGACGCCGGCGCAGCGCGTGGTGTGGGTCGTCTTGCCGACGATGTTCCGCATCGTGCTGCCCTCGCTCGGCAACGCGTTCATTCAGCCTGTTCAAGGACACGTCGCTGGCTTCCGTCATCGCGGTGCCGGAGCTCGCGTACGGCGCCAACTGGATCTACACCAACACCTTCCGCATCGTCGAAGTGTATGCGGTGGTGACCCCGATGTACCTGGTCACCGGATGGCTGCTGCTGCTCGGGCTGCGCGGGCTGGAGCGGCGGTTCGCGGTGCAGCGCCGATGAGCGTGATGCTCGCCAGCCTGCCGTTCCTGTGGCGGGGGCTGCTGGTCACGTTGGAGGTGTCCGCGATCGTTGTTGTTGTCGCGCTGCTGGCCGGCGTGCTGCTCGGGCTGGGCCTGACGTTCGGTCCGCGCATCGTCGCCTGGCCGATCCGGCTGTACAGCGACGTGATGCGCGGCACGCCGCTGCTCGTGCTGATCTTCTTCATCTATTACGCACTGCCGATAACGGGTCTGAAGATCGGCAATTTCTGGGCCGCGCTGCGTGGCATTGGCGGCGTTTGAGACAGCGCACGTCGCCGAGGTTGCCCGCGGCGCGCTGCAGTCCGATCCATGCCGGGCAGACCGAGGCGGCCAAGGCGATCGGGCTGACCTTCGGACAGCGCATGATCTACGTGATCTTTCCGCAGGCGCTGCGTCGCTTTTTGCCGCCGTGGATGAACACGGTGGTGGATACCGTAAAGGGCAGCGCGCTGGTGTCGCTGGTCGGCATCGTCGATCTCATGCTGTCGATCCAGCAGGTGATCGGACGCACGTTCCGGCCGATGCCGCTGTATATCCTGGGGGCACTGATCTATTTCGCGATCAACTACGCGCTGTCGCTGACGGCGCGAAGGCTGGAGGCGCGGTTCGCCTATGTCCGGGAGTGAGGCGCGGTCACTGGTGCGGGTGCGCGCGCTGACCAAGTCGTTCGGCGCCAACCAGGTGCTAAAGGGCGTCGATCTGGACGTGCACCGCGGTGAGGTGGTGGCGATCATCGGCGCCAGCGGCAGCGGCAAGACGACGCTGCTGCGATGCATCAACCTGCTGGAGCGATACGACGGCGGCTCCGTGCAGGTCGATGGCGTCGAGGTCGGCTACCGCGAGCGACCGTCGTCCGCGCGGCGAGCGGGAACTGGCGCCGATCCGCGCCGGCACCGGCATGGTGTTCCAGCTCTTCAACCTGTTCCCGCATCTGACGGCGGCGGAGAACGTGATGCTCGGCCTGCGCAAGGTGCGCCGCATGAGCCCGGCGGGAGGCGCGCGCGCTGGCCGAGCAATGGCTGGCGCGGGTCGGCCTGGGCGACAAGCTGGACAGCCTGCCGTATGAGCTGTCGGGCGGGCAGCAGCAGCGCGTCGGCATTGCCCGCGCGGTGGCGATGAACCCGAAGGTGCTGCTGCTGGACGAGATCACCTCCGCGCTGGATCCCGAGCTGGTCGGCGAAGTGCTGACAGTGGTGCATGATCTCGCGCGCGAGGGCATGACGATGATCCTGGTTACGCACGAGATGACATTCGCCCGCGATGTGGCGGCGCGGGTGGTGTTCATGGATGCCGGCCGGGTGGCGGTGGAGGGCACGCCGCGCGAAGTGTTCGGGGCGCAGACGCACGATCGGCTGCGGGCGTTCCTGGCGCGGATCGAGCTGCGGGGGGTATGAGGGAAACAACCTGGCTTGCGGTAGGGCGGAAAAGCGCAGCGTATTCCGCCGTACCGGATGGCGGAATGCGCTGCGCTTTTCCGCCCTACGTTTTTCGTGCCACTGGTGTTTGATACCGTTCGATCTCAAGACAGCGACCGCAATGCCGCCCGCTCTCATTCCCGACCTTCCGGTCGCCGACGCACTGCCGGCGCTGCAAGCCGCACTTGCGGCGGGACCGAATGCGGTGCTGGTCGCCCCGCCGGGTGCCGGGAAGACCACGCTGGTCCCCCTCGCTTTGCTGGCAGCGCCCTGGCGCGGCGACCAGCGCATCCTGATGCTGGAACCGCGACGGCTGGCCACCCGCGCCGCCGCCGCGCGCATGGCGACGCTGCTCGGCGAACCGGTCGGGTGCACTGTCGGCTACCGCACCCGCCTCGATAGCAACATTTCGGTCGCGACACGCATCGAGGTGGTCACCGACGGGCTGCTGCTGCGCCGCCTGCATTCCGATCCAGGTCTCTCCGGCGTCGCGGCGGTGATCCTCGATGAGGTGCATGAGCGGTCGCTGGACTCCGACCTTGCCCTCGCCCTCTGCCTCGATCTTCAGCGCGTGCTGCGCCCGGAGCTGCGGCTGATCGCCATGTCGGCGACCATGGACGGCGCCCGTCTCGCCGCCCTGATGGACGCAGAAGTAATCGAGAGCGCCGGACGGCTGTTCCCGATCGATGTGCTGCACGCCAGACGCGACATCCCAAGCGTCCGCGACCTGCCCGATGCCATGTCCCGCGCCATCCGCGCCGCCCTTACCGAGCAGGCCGGCGACATCCTCGCGTTCCTGCCCGGGATGGGGGAGATCCGCCGCACCCAGGCAGCCCTCGGCGGTTGCGGCGCGCTGGTGCTGCCGCTGCATGGCGAACTGCCGCCGACCGAGCAGGACCGCGCGCTGCGTCCGGCGGAAACGCGCCGCGTCGTCCTCGCCACCTCGATCGCCGAGACGTCGCTGACCGTTCCCGGCGTTCGTATCGTCATCGACGGCGGCTGGCGGCGGGCGCCGCGGCTGGACCCCGGCACCGGCCTCACCCGACTGGCGACGCTGCGCATCTCCCGCGCCGCTGCCGACCAGCGAGCCGGACGGGCCGGGCGGGAGGCGGCGGGCACCGCCATCCGCCTGTGGTCGGAGGCGCTGCATCGCGGGCTGCCGGCATTCGACCGTCCGGAAATCCTTGAGGCCGAACTGTCCTCCCTGGCGCTGGATTGCGCCGCCTGGGGCACGGCGCCCGACGCGCTGCCGTTCCAGGACAATCCGCCGGCGGGCGCGCTCGCCGCCGCCGCGGCGCTGCTGACAGAACTGGGCGCGCTGGACCCCGCCGGCGCGATCACCGAACTGGGGGGCCGCATGGCACGGCTCGGCGCGCATCCTCGGCTGGCCGCCATGATGCTGGCGGCGGACACGAAAAGCGAAGCGGCCAGGGCCGCCGATATTGCCGCGCTGCTGGAGGAGCGCGATCCGCTGCGCCGTGGAGACGCGCCGGCCGACCTGGCCCTGCGCCTGGCCGCGCTGGCCGACGGCGATCCGGATGCCGATCGCGCCGCGCTTTCCCGCATCCGGCGCGCCGCCGCGCAGTATCGGCGCCGGCTCGGCATCCCATCCGATCAGCAGCCGGACGGCGACCCCGGGCGGCTGGTCGCGGCTGGATTTCCGGACCGGGTTGCGCAGCGACGGGGCGAACCTGGCAGCTTCCGCCTCGCCGGGGGCGGGGGCGCCCGGCTGGCGCGCATCGACAAACTGGCCGGCGTCCCGCTGCTGGCCGTCGCCGCGCTGGAGATGAAGGGATCGCCGCAGATCCGCCTCGCCGCGCCACTTGATCCGGACGCGCTGCCGCCCGTTCTGGCGGCCCGCGTGACGGAGCAGACCGAGACCGCGTTCGATGCGGCCGCCGGCGCAGGTACCTGGCGCGCCGCCGGCGGCGGCTCGGCGCGCTGGTGCTGAGCGACCGCACCGTGCCGGCGGACCCTGCCGAGCTGGCCTCGGCGCTCGCTGCCGCAGTGGCGGCCGACCAGCTTCGGCCACTGCCCTGGACCGAGGCGGCACGGCAGCTTCAGGCTCGGATCGCCCTGATGCGGGGCATCGAACCCGACCAAGGCTGGCCCGATTTATCGGACACGGCGCTGGCGGCCGGCGTGCAGGCGTGGCTGACCCCTGTTCTTGGCGAGTTCTCCCGGCTGGCGGATCTTGCTCGGCTGGACCTCCGTATGCTGCTGCGCAACGCATTGCCCGGCGCGATGGCCGCCCGGCTCGATCGCGAGCTGCCGACCGACATCGCCCTGCCCGGCGGGCGCGCCGCCATCGATTACCGCCAGCCGGTGCCGACGGCCGGCGCGCGAGCGCAAGCCTTCTATGGGCTATCGGACACGCCGAAGCTGGCTGGCGGACGCGTGAAGCTATCCCTGGCGCTGCTGTCGCCGGCCGGCCGTCCGACGGCGGTCACCGCGGACCTCGCCGGCTTCTGGCGGGGCGGCTGGGCGGAGGTTCGGCGAGAGCTACGTGGCCGCTACCCCAAACACGACTGGCCCGAGGATCCGGGCGGGGTGAAGATCCGGGGAAATGACGAATCACTCACTCGGTGATTCTTGTTGCATTCGCGCCGCCATGCCATGTCCTGGGCAAAAGGATCCGCCGACGATGCATGCTCGACCTGCCTGGCTGCGCCCGAAGGGCCTCGTGCTGGGCATCGCCCTGCTCACCTCTGCCTGCGCGGCCACCACCGTGCCGCGGTTGGCCGATGCGCGCGGCGCGCCCGACAGCTTCGCCCCGCTGGTCAAGAAGGTGCTGCCGGCTGTGGTGAACATCGCGGTGACCGAAACGGTCACCGGCGGCGACATGGCGGCCCAATTGCCGCCCGAGCTGCGCGACACGCCGTTGGGCCGGGAGTTCCGCCGACGCTTCGGCAGTCAGCGCGAGCAGGTGCTGGGCGCCGGCTCGGGCTTCATCATCGACCCATCCGGCATCATCGTCACCAACAACCACGTGGTCGGACACGCCAGCAAGATCATCGTATCGTTGACCGACGGCACGGAATTGCCGGCGCACGTCATCGGTTCGGATGAGCTGACCGATGTCGCGGTCATCAAGGTGGATGCCTCGCACCCGCTGCCGGCGGTCATCTGGGGCGATTCGAGCAAGGTCGAAGTGGGCGATTGGATTCTTGCCGCCGGCAACCCGTTCGGTCTCGGCGGTTCGGTGACCGCCGGCATCGTTTCGGCCGAGGGCCGGGACCTCGGCGAAGGCCCGTTCGACCGCTTCCTGCAGCTCGATGCGCCGATCAACCCCGGCAATTCCGGCGGGCCGACCTTCAATCTGGACGGCCAAGTGGTCGGGATGACCACAGCGATCGTGACGCCCTCGGGCGGCTCGGTCGGCATCGGCTTCGCGATCCCCAGCAATTTGATCAGCCACACGGTTGACGAACTGCGGTCGCACGGGCGGATCGAGCGCGGCTGGCTGGGGGTTTCGGTGCAAAACCTGGGTGCCGACACCGGCCGGCGCGGGGACGTCGAAATCGCCGGGATCGCGCCGAGCGGGCCCGCGTTGCACGCCGGCTTGCGTACCGGCGATGTGGTGCTGGCAGTCGATGGGCACGTCATCGACAGCACCGGCGGACTGATCCGGGCGGTTGCCGAGAAATCGCCCGGCACGATGGTGCAGGTCAAGATACGGCGCGACGGGCACGAGCTGACCATTCCGGTCACCGTGGGCCGCCGGCCGCCCGAGCAGTCCGGCTGAGGAAAGGCAAGAGCGGATGCGTATCCTGGTGGTTGAGGACGACAAGGACGTTGCTGGCTTCGTCGTGCGTGGCCTGCGCGAGGCCGGGCACGTGGTGGAGCATGCCGATACCGGCCGCGACGGGTTGTTCATGGCGGCGAGTGAAACATTCGACGCGGTCATCCTGGACCGCATGCTGCCCGGCGGCATCGACGGACTGCGGCTGCTGGAAACCCTGCGGGCTCAGCAGAACGCGGTCCCTGTGCTGATCCTTTCGGCAATGGCCGAGGTGGACGATCGGGTGCGCGGGCTCAAGGCCGGGGGCGATGATTACCTGACCAAGCCATTCGCGTTCGCTGAGCTGCTCGCCCGGGTGGAGGCGCTGGCCCGTCGCGGCAAGGCCGAAGGTCCGGTGACGAAACTGACGGTCGCCGACCTGGAACTCGATCTGCTGTCGCGTCAGGTGAAGCGGGCCGGGCAGAAGATCGATCTGCAGCCGCGCGAGTTCCGACTGCTGGAATACCTGATGCGGCACGCCGGCCAGGTGGTGACGCGCACGATGCTGCTGGAAGGCGTCTGGGATTATCATTTCGATCCGCAGACCAACGTGATCGATGTGCACGTGTCGCGGCTGCGTCAGAAAGTCGACAAGCCGTTCCCGATCCCGCTGATCCACACGGTGCGCAACGCCGGGTACATGATGCGCGTCGAACCTACGTGAGCGGAGCGCCGGCGATTCTGCGCAAGCGCGGCGCGGAACCGGCGCACCCGCCCCCCGAACGTCGGCGGGGGTTTTTTCTCGGCTCGGCCGGTGTTCGCTTTGCTGCCATCTACACCGGCCTGCTGGCGATCAGCGCCGGCGCGTTGGCAATGTTTCTTTGGTGGGCCACCGCCGGGCTGCTCGATCGCCAGGTGGAGGCCGCCATCCGCGGCGATGCCAGGGGCCTGGCCGAGCGCTGGGATGAAGGCGGCGTATCCGCCCTGGTGCTGACGATCGAAGACCGGCTGGCCGGCAATGTCGATGACGATGCGATCTATCTGCTGACGGATGTGCAGATGCAGCCGCTGGCGGGCAATCTGGCGCACTGGCCGGAGCCGGTGCAGCGGACCGACGGCTGGTATGAGCTGCAGGTGCAGCGCGCCGGGATCCGCTCATTGGCGCGGGTGCACCGCTACGACCTGCCGAACGGATATCATCTGCTGGTCGGCCGGGACGTGCGCAACCGCGCGCAGTTGCGTCAGTTGCTGACCGATGCGCTGCTATGGGCGATGCTCGTCGTGGCCGCCATGGCAACCATCGGCGGGCTGATCGTGCGCAGCCTGTTCCGCCGCACGCTTGCCAATGTTTCCGCCACCGCCAGCGCGATCGCGGCGGGCGATTTCGCGCAACGGGTGAAGCTGTCGGGCCGCGGCGACGAGTTCGACCTGCTGGCCGAGATGATCAACGACATGCTGGACCGCATCGGCCGCCTGATGGACGGCGTGCGCCAGGTTTCGAACGCGATCGCGCACGACCTTCGCACGCCGATCACCCGTGCGCGCGCGCGTCTGGAAGAAGCGGCCACCCACGCCGAGACCGCAGCCGAGCTACGCGGTGCGATCGAGCGCGCGACCGCCGACCTTGATGGCATTGTTGCGGTGTTCCACGCCTTGCTGCGGATCGCCCAGATCGAGGCTGGATCGCGACGCTCGGCATTCGCGCGGCTGGACCTGGCGCCGCTGCTCGGTGGGGTGGCCGAGCTTTATGAGGCGGTGGCTGAAGAAAAAGACGTGCACGTCGTTCTGGATGTGCCGCCGAAGCTGCCGGCTTATGGCGACCGGGAACTGATCCAGCAGGCGGTCGCGAATTTGGTGGACAACGCGGTCAAGTTCTCGCCCCCGGGCGGCACGGTACGGATCCGTGCCGAGTTATCCGGGGGCGCCACGGCGATCACCGTTGCCGATGAGGGGCCTGGTATCCCGGAAGCCGATCGCGGGCGGGCCGCCGAGCGGTTCTTTCGTGGAGAGGCCGCCCGCAGCACGCCCGGCGCGGGGCTTGGCCTCGCGCTGGTCCAGGCGGTCGCCCAGTTGCATGGCGGCGAGCTGCGGCTGAGCGATGGCAATCCCGGGCTGGTTGCGACGCTGTCGTTGCCGGGCACGGAGGAGCCGTCGCGGGCGAATGCGGCGGCTTAATGTCTTGTCACGCCGGCCCCATCGGCCGGATACTGCATCGACCGCATTCTATTGCGATGTCCGTCATGGCCCGCGCGGCCGGCCTGGTCTGTCTGGCCAGTATCGGGTTGATGCTGCTGGTTACGTTCTGGGGCGGCACGGAGCTGCCGCCGATCCAGATCACCAGTGATACGCCGGCATATTGCAGCCAGCTTTTGCAGCGGGTCGGGCAATTGACGCATGTTGCGTCCGGCACCCCGCCTCAGGCAGCAGCGAACCTCGCCGGCGAGGGGGGGAAGCTCTGCCGGCAGGGGAAGGTGCGGGCCGGCATCCTGCGGCTGCGCCGGGCGGTGAAGCTGATGATGGCCACGGTCGTGCATCCGCACTGAGGGGACATTGGCGGTACCGCCGCGAATGCTGACATGATCCGAGATGATGAAACGGGAATCCGTGAGCCGGTCGGCGGCCCCGGAGCATCCCCGGGATGCCCGCCGTCACGCATAGCGCCAATGTTTGATACCGACCGCCATTGACGTTGATTGATCAAAGGGACCCAGCGCCGGCCAACGCCGTCATGCCCGGCGGGCGAGCGCCGGATCGACGGCGTGCGCTTACGTCTTCCGCGTCTTGTCGTACCGGACGAAGTCCGACTGCGGTCCAAGGATGAACCCACTGACATTCTTGCGCGCCACCGTGACCGCGTTCTGCTGCAGCATGAAGACGATCGGCGACCGGTCCCAGGATTGCTGCTGAATCTTGTGATACAGCGCGACGCGTTGCTCGGTGTCGAGTTCCGCCGCCGCCTGCTCGACCTCGGCAGTTATTTCCGGATCATGGAAGTGGCAGCGCCATGCAATGATCTTCAGCGGACTGTTGTCGGAGTCGTCGGAATTGGAACAAAACGCCTGCGCGTTGGAGTTCGGATCGAAGTAGTCCGGGAACCACTCATTCATCACCAACTGGTGCTGGCGCGCGCGCATCTTCGTCAGGATCTGCTTGCGTGTGCCCGGCAGGAGCGAGACCTTGATCCCGATCGCCCCCAGATCCTCCTGCAGCGCCGTCGCGATATCGGCATAAGGATGCTCGGAGAAATGATCGAGCGTTGCACTGAACCCCTGAGGATAGCCGGCTTTCGCCAGCAGTTGTTTCGCCTTGTCGGGATCGTGGCGGAACGGTTTGGTCGTCACGGCGCCCAGGATCATGCTGGGCTCGAACGCCTGGTTCACGTCGTAGGTATCCGGCGTGATGTTCTTCTGAATCCCGTCGTAGTCGATCGCCCATTTGAGGGCCTGACGCACCTCTGACTTCGCAAACGGCGCATACCCCTCATTGCCGGCGATATACATCTGGTTGGTCGTCGGCGAAGTGATCTTGTACAGATTCGCGTCCCTGGCGACGTCCTTCAACTGATCGCTGGTCAGGTTCCGGGCAAGGTCCACATCGCCACGCCGGAGCAATAGCACCTGCTCCGACGGCTCCTTCACGTGGCGGATGAACATGCGTTTGGTGGCGGGCTGGATCGCCGAATGCGGATTGGCGTCGAGGATCAGGTGATCGTCGGCCTGCCAGGAGGTTAGCTGATAAGGGCCGCTGCCGGCGGAATGATTGGCCAGCCACTTGTTGCCAAGATCATCCTTTTCCTGATGCGCGAGCGCGGTCGCCTTCTCGACGATGCTGCCGACATTGGCCCCCAGGCAATAGAGCACGAAACTCGTCGCCGCCGCCTTCGGCAGATCGATCGCCAACGTGTGCGAGTCAGTGGCGCGGATCAGTTGCGCGACATTGTCCTTGGTAAATCCGAACTGGGTCAGAATGAAGCCCGGTGTCAGGTTCAGGGTCACCGCCCGGCGCAGCGAGAATTCCGCGTCTGCCGCGGTCACCGGCTTGCCGGAGGCGAACAGCGCGTTCTGTCCCAGGTGGAAGACGAACGACTTGCCATCCGACGAAACCTCCCAGTGCTCGGCAACGTCAGGACCGATCTTGCTGAGATCGCTCAGGTCGGGTGCCACCAGCTTGCGGTAGATGTTGGCATCGATCTCGATGGTGCTGAACTCATACGCCTGCCCCGGATCGAACGAAATCGCGTCGTCGATCTCGTATGCCATGACGATCGTATTGGCGGGGGTGTCGGCCCGGGCCTGGCCGGCGGCCGAACGGGCCAGTGGCGGCCGCTGCTCCGGCGGCCAGCAGCGCGCGACGTGTCAACATTTTGGTTCCCTCCCTGAAGACACGGCTAGCTTAGTCCTTCCGTGCACGGCCCAAAAGAGGGGGCATTGCAGGACTCGCTCAGCCGAAACCGGCCAGGAACGCCGCGAGCAATTCCCCCATCACCTCTAAATTGTAGCCGCCCTCCTGCACGAGCGCGCTCGGCAACCGCATCGCGCCGATCGCCGCACCGGCACGGGCAAAACCGTCCGGCGTCACCGATAATGCATTGAGCGGCTCGTCCCGCGAGGCGTCGAAACCCAGGCTGACCACCAGTGCCGAGGCGTCGAAGCGACGGATCGCCGCGATCCCGGTGCCGATCGCCGCCAGCCATCGGCGTCGCCACTGCCCAGCGCCAGCGGCAGGTTCAGCGTACAGCCCGTGCCGGCGCCGGCGCCGCGTTCTTCCGCGTGCCCGGTGTACCAAGGGTAATAGTGATCCGGGTCGCCGTGCACCGAAACGAACAGCACGTCGCCGCGTGCCCAGAATATCCCCTGCGTGCCGTTACCGTGATGGCTGTCGATGTCCAGCACCGCGACTCGCGCGGCGCCGTGCGACCGGAGCCGCTCGGCCGCCAGCGCGGCGTTGTTCAGGTAGCAGTGTCCGCCGGCACGGGCCGGAAACGCATGATGCCCGGGCGGGCGCGCCAGGGCGTAGGCGTTGCGCCCGGCGGCGGCTTCGTCGGCGGCGGCGATCGCAGCCGGCGGTGGCGGCCAGCGCCGATGCCCAGGTGCCGGCGCCGATCGGGCAGGCAGCGTCCGCGGTGTACCAACCGGCCTGCCCGACCGCGCCGGCCGGCCGCCTTCCGCCCATGGCCAGCAACTCGGGTGCGGGATGAATGGTCGCCACCACCTCCGGCCCGGCATCCGTAAGCGCTGTCCAGGCCGCGTGTGCCCCGGCGAGGTAATCGAGATAATCGGGCGTGTGCACCGCCTCCAGCAGGGTGCGGCTGACGGACGGTGGTGCCACGATGTCCAGTCCGGCATCCCGGCAGCCCACCAGCAACGCCTCGGCCCTCGCCGGGGTCTCGAAATTCGCCCGCACCCGGCCGCGTTGCAGAAAGAATGCCGGCGCGTGGCCGAGCTGAATTGGATCCCAGAAGGCGCGCATCCGCGCAAAATGCCATGAGGACCGGTTGCGGCGCTTGCCCCGAACGGCACTTGCCGGGATGATATTCGCGTGACAGCCGAACCGGCCCTGCGAGTTGAGACGTGAACATCCTTGCCCCGCCCAAGGCGCGCCTGTCGATCGAGGTGGTGCACGACCTTGTTTGCCCCTGGTGCTTCCTCGGGACACGGCGGCTGTTGCGCACGCTGCGCCGCCGGCCGGACCTGCTGTTCGAACTCACCTGGCGGCCGTTCCTGTTGAATGCCGATATGCCGCGCGCCGGGATGTCCCGCCCCGATTACGTTGTCCGCAAGTTCGGCGGAGAGGATCGGGCGCGGCGGCTCTATGCCTCGATCACCGAGATCGGCCGGGCCGAGGGCGTGTCATTCCGGTTCGAGCGGATCCGCCGCACCCCGTCGAGTGTCGATGCGCATCGGCTGGTGCGTTTTGCCGGCCGTTGCGGGCGCGCCGGCGCCGCGGTGGAAGCGCTGTTCTCGGCCCATTTCACCGACGGGCTGGACATCGGCGAAGCGGCGGTGCTGGTGGCGGTCGCCAATTCGATCGGCCTCGAAGCGCCGGCGGTGCGACGTTATCTCGCCGGCGACGAGGACACCGACGGGATTCACGCCGACAATCTTCGGGCCCATCGGCTGGGCATCAACGGGGTGCCGTGTTTCGTGGTGTCCGGCCGGCATGCGATCGCCGGAGCGCAGGAGCCCGAGGTGATCGAGCGCCTGCTCGACGTCGCGGCGGTGGAAGCGGGCAGCTAGACGCGTCCCCTTCACCTCTCCCGCGAAGAGGGGGAGAGGTAAAGGCGTGCGCGGCGGTTACCCCATTTTGCCGACGATCACCCGCACAAGGTCGCCGACCGAATGCAGGCTGTCCAGCTCCCGCGTGGTCAGCCGGAGCGCGAACCGCTCCTCGGCCGCCATGATGATCCCGATCTGCTTGAACGAATCCCACCCTGCCACGTCGGGCGCCGTCAGTTCCGGGCGGAGCGGCACCTCACGCTGGAACACGTCGTGGAATATCTCGGTCAGCGCCGCGTAGATTTCGGGTTCGCCCGGCACCGCCTCAGCCCTCGGTGACATGGATGAAGGTAGCCGCCGGGACGAACCCGGCGAGGTCCAGCACGGCGCGATTGCCGCCGTCCGGCGTTTTGTCTGTCGCCGCGAACCCAAGCTTCGTGTAATGATCTTTCACCATGCCGTTCTTCTTCGTCGGGATGTAATCACCGACCAGCCGGCGCGCGCCGAGCCGCCGCGCCTGGTCGGCAATCAGATTGAGCGTCGTCGGCTCGACCTGCCGTCCCAGCACGCGGCAGCTCATCAGCCAGGTATCGATGAGCAGGTCGCGATCGTCCCGCAGCCGCCCGATCACGATGGCGATCACCCCATTATCGCCGAACCGGTCGATCAGCCGAAGCTGCAATCCGAACGCGGCGGGGTCGTCCATGACTGCCAACACCTCCTGGTCGGTGTACCGCCGGGTCGTCAGGTTGAACTGGTTGGACTTGTTGATGAGCTGCACCGTCCGCGCCAGCCCGATACGGTCGAACGGCCGCCACACCAGCTGCATCTCCAGCCCGCGCAGGTAGCTGTCCATGTCGGTGATCGAGGCGCGCAGGGCGTCGCGGGCGCGGTTGCCATGATACTGGGCGGTGCGCTCGCGATCTTCTTCGGTGACCGACAGCGCCTCGAAATAGCCGGCATCGGCGATCGCCGCGATGAAGCTGACGGGGTCCTCGCTCACCTCCGGCACCGCCACCATTGGCAGCTCGCGGCGGATCAGGTTCCGCTCGAACGGGTTGTCATCGACGAACACCAGCGAATCCAGGCCGATGTTCAGCTCGGCGGCGACCTGGCGGAGGTTGGCCGCCTTGTCCGACCAGTTGGCGACGAAGCAGGCGATATCGGCCCGTTTCAGCGCCATCTCCGGGTGACGTTCGAACGGCTCCAGCGCGTTGGCTTCGTCGTTCTTTGAACACACCGCCAGGATGACGCCGCGGCGGGCGAGTTCCCGGCAATACTCCTGGAACGCCAGGTAGGCCTCGCCGGAGGCGCTGCCCTGGCCGATGACGATGCCCTCCAGCCCGTCGTCGCCGACGACCCCGCCCCAGAGCGTGTTATCAAGGTCAAGCACGAGGCACTTGGCCGAGCGGCCTTGTCCGGCGGCCAGCAGCCGGCCGACCAGGTCCCCATACATCGGCGCAGCGGCGGGCGTGACCTCCTGCTTGGCGTGGTGCCAGAAGGTGGGATTGTGCCAGGCCGCCAGCCCGTCGCGCGCGACGCGGTCGTCCAGCGCCAGGAGCTCGACGTTTGCCGCATCCGCCATTGGGCGCAGTGCCGCGTTGAGCCGGGCTGATGAAGGCGGCGCGCGAGCCGGCCAGCCGGTGCTCGTTGCCACCCAGCAAGGGCGGGTGCAACGGCAGCGCGGTCTGGTGGATGACCGGGCAGCCGAACGCCTCCCGCGCCAGTCGCCATGCATGCGTGATCCGGTCGGTCGCCTCGGCCAGCGCCGCGTCTGCGCCCGCTTGGTTCAGCGCGGCGGTGACGCCGGCGGTGAGGTGATGCGCGTCGAGCGCCAGCAGCACGGCGGTCGGGCGGAACTCATGCAGGGCCGATCCGGGGTCCGACAGCTCCTGCAGGTACTGGCCGAATTCGTTCTCGTAGGTGTCGATCCAGATGCCTCGTCGCAGTCCGGCGACGCGGATCGCCGGTACCAGGTGCGCCATGGTGGCCGAGCCGAGCAGCGCGAGACGCACCGGCCGGGTCGCCAGCCCAGGCGGCGGGGCGGCGAGGATCCGACGCACGGCTTGATCCAGACTGTTGGTCAGCACGAAAGACAGGTCGGCATTGGCCAACGCGACGGCTGTCGCCCAGGCATCCTCGGGCTCGGACGGCATGGCCCGCAGACGGGCGCGCCAATCCTCGGGCGCCGGGGCAAGCCAGTGGAGTATCGTCATTGCCGAGCGTATCCCGTCTTGCGCTGAGCTGGCTTCAGCCGGTCTGCTTCACCCGACAGTGAGGCCTGTGTTAGTCCCTGCCACGAGACGCTCCCCAGAGGAAGCAGAACCTTAGAGGAAGCAGAACCTTGGGGGCAGCACAACTTGGTTCGTTCAATCGTATCCGGCGGCAGACAGCGCCCGGGTGGTTTTCAGAGGTGGCGCCATGAGTGAAAACCAATCCGACCAGCAGCAATCGACCGAGCCGTGGCCCTTCGGCGCCGAGCCTCCGCAGCGGTACCGCGGCAACCTCGCCCGCTACACCGCGCTGGGTGGTCGGGTGCGTTTGGCCCGCGACGTTGCCGGCTTTGTCGCCGGGCACGAGGGCAATCGCAGCGACATGGCGCGGTTCTATTTCTTCTGTCTGGTCGAGGACCAGATCGTGAAGGAAGGGGTGGAGGGCGACCTCGTCGAGCTCGGCGTCTACAAAGGCAATACTGCGGCCCTGCTGGCGACGATCGCGCGCCGGCGTGGACGGTCGCTTTATTTGCTCGACACGTTCGAGGGGTTTCCGCCGGCCGACCTGACGGGGATCGACGCCGACAAGCCGATGGCATTCCAGGACACCTCCGTTGAGGGCGTCCGTGCGCTGGTCGGCGACGACCAGGTGCATTTCATCAAGGGTTACTTTCCGGATTCGGCGGCCGAGTTGCCGGACGACGCCCGATATGCGCTGGTGCACATCGATTGTGACCTCTACGCCCCGGTTAAAAGCGCGCTGAGCTATTTCTACCCCCGGCTGGTACCCGGCGGCTTCCTGGTGGTGCATGATTATTCCAGTCTGCACTGGAATGGGGCGGAACGGGCGGTGGACGAGTTCTTCGCCAACCTTTCGGAATCGGTCGTCCCGATCACCGACAGCGCCGGCAGCGTGGTTGTGCGAAAGCTCCGGGACAGCAAACCGAATCGGAACTGGCTGGCCCGACGTAAGGCTTCGCTGCTGGGCACGGAATGGACCGAGACCGCCCACGGCCGCATTGCTGAGCTGTTGCCGAATGGCTGGAGCCTGCCCGAGCCGTGGGGCGTTTGGGGTGTAGGTGAGGTGCATGAGCTCGAACTGTGGTTGGCCGAAGCGCCTGACACGGCGATCGAGCTTGAAGCCGATGTCCATGTCGTGCTGCTCGGGCCGCGAAAATCGCAGCGCGTCGATGTCGTGGTCGGCGGCCGCCGGCTCGCTGCGTGGGACTTCACGCTTGCTGCGAACCGGGAAGTGCGGAGGGTGGTCATCCCGGGCGCACTTGCGGCAGCGACGATGGAAGTGGCCGGAGCGCGGCTCCTGAAAGTCGAATTCAGGCCCCGCTCGGTCGCCCGGCCCCACGATCTCGATCCGCAGAATCCCGAGGACAGGCCATTGGGAATGGCCCTGCATCGTCTGCGCTATGGCGCAGTGTCGGAGCCTGCCATGGCACCCGCCGAGATAAGAAAGCGGATCCAGTGAACTCCGAACCGGTGCTGCGGATCACTTTTGGGCAGGGCGGCAACGACACCCACCACCTCGGGCCGGGATGGTCAGGTGATGAACCCGGTTACCGCTGGGCGGTCGCCGATACCAGCGAAGTGTGGCTCGAAAATCCCGGCCCGGCGGACTTCGTCCTTGAGATGGACGTGGCCCCATTCGTCCTGCCGCCCGCCCTGCGGGCGCAGCGATTGCGCCTGCGCGTGCGCGACACATTGGTGGGCGACGTCACGCTGACCCGGCGGGGCAAGCTCGGTTTCCGCATCGCGGCGAGCACGCTGGCAGCACCGGGACCGGTGCGGATGGTCTTCGAGCATCCGGATGCCGCGCGGCCCGCCGATCTCGGTCACGCCGGCGACGTACGCAAGCTGGCGATCAGCTGGCACGATCTGACTCTCTCGCGGGTGGTTGGCGAACTGACTGAGTACCGGCTCGACCCGCTGACCGGCGTGATCGCCGCGGAGATCGGACGGCTGGCCGGAACACCCGCCGTGCAATTCATGCAGCGCTTCGAGAGCCTGGGCGACAATTGCGAATTCGGTTTAGTGCAGCGACGCTGTGGTGCCGAGCCGCTCGGGCTGTTACGCTTCGCCAACATGGAACTGCAACAGCTGCTGCACAGCCTGCGATCAGGTTTCGCCGACATCGGCGAGGCGCGCAACATGGATTGCTGGCTATCCGAAGGACCCAGGCGCGAATACGTCATCCGAGACCGTCAGCACGGGCTGGTGTTCCACACCTTCCTTTACGAAGGCGACGTCGCAGAGACGGAGATGATTGGCAAGCAGGCCGCACGGCTAAAATTCTTGCAACGCAAGCTCCTGGAGGACCTGGAGAACGGGGACAAGGTCTTCGTTTGCAAGCGCAACACGCCGTTGACCGAGCAGGAAATACTGCCGCTGCACACGGCGCTCAACCGTTTCGGCCACAACACCTTGCTGTTTGTAGTTCCGGCCGATGAGGCGCATCCGCCCGGCGCGGTGGACCGTGTGCTGCCGGGGCTGTTCAGGGGCTACATCGACCGCTTCGCGCCGGATGACAACGCGTACGACCTGTCACTGGAGGTCTGGCTGAGCATCTGTGTGAACGCCGACAAGCTGGCGCACGAGCCGGCGAAGCCGAACGGCGAGGACTGACGCGCTCGGTTTGCCTTACGGAGTGCAGCGTCTTGTTCTGGTACGCGGCCATGAGCGGGCTCGTGGGATGCTCCCGGGGAAGCAACGTGTCGAGGTGTTCAGCGTGACGGCCACCAGCGTTTTCCGGCACGATCATCGTTCCGACTGAAAGGGTCTGCTTAGCGCCATACGCGTCGGCACTGGTACGCACGCCATGACCGCTTCGGCCCCGGCGATCGGCAGCAAGCTGTTCACGCGTCCCTGCGCCAATCAGCCAACATGGTGTCGAGCAGCGCCGGCGGATATCGGAAGTTGGTTGTTTGCAGACGTACGAAGGCCGCTTCGAGGTCAACCATGCCGCGTCGCGCGGTCGAGCACGCCAAGCGTGTTACTGCAGCGGCCCCGTGTCCGCGACGACGATCCGCATGCGCTCAAAGGCCAGAGTCGGTCCAGGCTTTCCCGCTCTCGCTCCAGATCAGCCTGCGTATAGTCGTGGAAGACGCCTCGCTCCTTCAAGAAGCCGTCCAACTCGTAGCGCGTGGCGAAACCTAGCAGCTGGCGCAGTTCGGACTGGGCCAGCCGTCCGGCCTGATATTCGGCAACCGCGAACGCCTCCAGCGCACGGCGCGACACGTCGCCGGCTTCACCCAGCCGGGCCGCCAAGTCATCGGGTATGGGCAGAATGAGATTCATGGCAACAGCCTACCACGGGTGGCCCTCAGCGGGCAGTGGCCATTCGACCCGAGCAAGGCCGTCACCGAACCTGGGCTGGAAGGTTGATGCCGCTGACGGGCAGCCCCGACGCCGGTGGCAGCCCGCCCTCTATGATGCCGTGTCGCGCGCGCCGATAGTGCGTTCGCGGAAGCCCTCCGGCACCGCGCGCCCATGATCGGTGAACGCCCGGCGCACCGCTTCCACGGTGCCGCCAACCACCCGCTGGCGATTGTCGCGCACGAACTGGTTGGAGCCGATCACCGTGTCCAATGAACCCTGGAACTGCGGCATCACGTAGCGGGCGAACAACTCATAGCTGCGCAGCGTCTGCTCGCGGTTGGCCCATTCGTGGGCGCGGAACAGGATGCCGCCGAAACCGCCCTGGCTGTATTCCAGCAACCGGCGGATCCCCTTGGTCACGGTTTCCGGCGAACCTACCAGCGTGGTGCCCATCTTCACGCCGTCGCGCAGCGGGTCGTCGGCGCGGCCGGGCGGGCGGCCGAGCGTATCCTCGAAATAGGTCTGCGTCTCGATCCGCTCGCCCAGCTTGACCTCGCGCAGCGCCTGTTCGTCGTCCTCGGCGATATGGGCGTTGACCACCACCCGCCACTTCTTGCGGTTCATGGTCTTGCCGTACTTGGCCGCGGTTTCCTCGGCGATCTGCCATTGCTTGGCCATCGCCTCCGGCCCGCCCGGCAGCCCGGCGCCGATCGACAGCACGCCGATCCCGAACTGGCCCGCCGCGATCATGCCGAACGGCGTGATCGTGCTGGCCACCGCGATCTCGAAGCACGGGTCAGTGTAGGGGGCCAGGTGCAGCCGCGCCTCCTGCATCTCGAACCAGTCGGTCTTCATGGTCACCGGCTCCTCGCAGCGGAGCAGCCGGGTGATCGCCTCGAGCGATTCGATCATGCGCGGGCGCAGCGTGGTCGGCTCGATGCCCAGCATGTAGGCATCCGAGGTCAGCGCACCGGGCCCGCAGCCCAGCATCGCCCGCCCGCGCGTCATGTGATCGAGCTGCACGAAACGCTGCGCCACCAGGAACGGATGGTGATAGGGCAGCGAGGTCACGCCCGACCCAAGCCGGATGTGCTTCGTCCGCTCCGCCGCCGCCGCGATCACCAGTTCCGGCGAGGCCATCAATTCCCAGCCGGCCGAATGGTGCTCGCCGATCCAGGCCTCGTCGTAGCCGAGCCAGTCGAGCCACTCCAGCAACTCGACGTCGCGGTTCATCGCCAAGTGTGGGGTTCTCGCCTACCCGATGGAACGGGGCGAGAAAGATGCCAAATGTCATGCCGCGATGGGCCATAGCTCCGGAGGCTCCTTGTTTCGCCCATCGTGCTACGGGACCCGGCCGGTAGCCAAGCCGGACGGCTGCATGGCAGCGCAGGGCAGAGCCAGACGTACAGAAGGGATCGGCCATGCGGCTGGCGGGCAAAGTGGCGATCATCACCGGCGCGGCATCCGGCATGGGAGCGGCAACCGCGCGGCGCTTCGGCCGCAGAGGGCGCCAAGGTCGTGCTGGCCGACATGCTGCAGGACGAAGGCCGGCAGGTCGTGGAGACCATCCGTGCCGCCGGCGGCGAGGCGGCATTCATGCACCTGGACGTCACCGACGAGGCGAACTGGAAATCGGTGGTCGATGCCGCGGTCGCGACGCTTCGGTAAGCTGAACGTCGCGGTGAACAACGCCGGCATCAGCGGCAGCAAGGTGAACGACACGATGGAGACCGAGGCCTGGCACCGGCTGATGGCGGTGAATGCCACCGGCGTGTTTCTCGGCATGAAGTTCGAGATTCCGGCAATGCGCAAGGCGGGCGGCGGGTCGATCGTCAATCATTTCCTCGATCTCCGGCAATGCCGGGCAGACCGAGATCCATCTCGGCTACAACGCCTCGAAGGGCGCCGTGCGGATCATGACCAAGTCGGCCGCCGTGCAGTTCGGCCGCGAGGGTATCCGGGTGAACACGATCCATCCGGGACTGATGCCGCCGATGCGCACGTCCGGCGCGACGGCCGACCCGGCAGTGCGCGCGAAGATGGCTCGACGGGTGCCGCTGGGCCGCGCCGGGGAGGTGGACGAGGTGGCGAACGCCGCGCTGTTCCTGGCCTCCGACGAGTCGTCCTACATAACCGGCGCCGAGCTGCACGTCGATGGCGGCTATCTGGCCGGATGAAACAGCGGCAGTGATTACTGCCCGTCGTGTGATTATTGCCCATCCGGGCGGAAGCGCACGGCGATCACCCTCGCCAGTTCCGCGGTATCGAATGGCTTCGACAAGCGCAGCACGCTGCGGAACTCGATCGGGATGGCGGCGGCGTCGCCATAGCCGGTCAGGAAGATGAATGGCACGCCTCGCTGTCGGAGCGCGGCGGCCACCGGGAAACACAGTTCACCGGCCAGATTCACATCCAGCAATGCACCGTCCAGCTTCGCTGTTTCACCAGTATCAGGGCGCTTGCTACCCGCGATACCGGCCCGATCACCTGACAACCGCAATCCTCCAGGAGATCGGCAATCACCTCAGCGACCAGAAAAAGGTCCTCGACCACCAGTACGTGCAGACCTTCGATCTGCCGGACATCCGGCGATAGTCGGCTGGACATCTGGGTCATCGGGTGGTTCCTCGGTTTGGCGTCCCTCAGGGATTTCAATGCAAGGGAAAGGTTATGATGCAGCGCATCCCGTCACGCGGAAAGGCCAATTCGGTGGTGCCTTGCAACTCGTATTCGATGCTGCGTTGATGAAGATGGAACCGAATCCGTCATGCACTTGCGTCTCGGTCGGCGGGCCGTCGCGTTCGGCCCAGGTAAGCGTCAGTCGCTTGTCCGCCGTCTGGCCCTCGATGCGCCAATCGACCTGAACCCGGCCTGCCGGCACTGACAGCGCACCGTATTTGGCGGCGTTGGAGATCAGTTCGTAGATCGCCAGCCCCAGCGTTGCCGCCGCGCCCGGGTTCAGCAGACATGCCGGGCCATCGAGCGTGATGTTGTCCCGTCTGAGGCCCGTATAAGGCGCCATGATCGCAGCGATAAGGTTCCGCAGATCCGCGCCTTCCCAGCGGTGGGCCGAGAGCAGCTCGTGGGTGGTCGCCATCGCCCTCAGGCGGGCGAGGAACGATGCCGCAAAATCCTCGATCGAGCCGCTTGTTCTCAGCATGCGGGCGGCCAGGGAGCTAACCGTGGCTAGCACGTTCTTCACCCGGTGCTGCAGTTCGAGCAGCAATTCCTGCTGTCGCGCTTCCGCCCGCTTGTGCTGCGAGATGTCGGCGATCGCCGCGATTGCGCCGCGAACCTTGTCTGCTTCGTCAAACAGCGGCGTCGCTGATAGCATTACATCGACCGCGTCGCCGCCGGGACGGAGCAGCCGTCCCTCGAAGCCCGGCACGCTTTCGCCTGAGCGCATCGCCCGCTGAAGAGGCTGCTGCACCGCCGGCAGCTCGCGACCGTCATCGAACAGCCGGATGGTCCCGGCGACCTGACGCAACCCCTTGCCCTTGTCGGCCTCACCCAGCAGGCGCGCGCCGTAACGGTTGACCCGGATCTCCTGGGTTCCGCCGTCCTCGAGAATAAGGATGGCAACCGGCACCAAGTCCAGCAGGGTTTCCAAATTCTCGATCCGGTCGCGCAAATCGTGCGTGAGCTCGTCGATCCTGGTCTCCGCCACTGTGATCCGCGTGATGTCGGTAAAGGTGAGGACGACGCCGGCGATGACGTTGTCCACCGTGCGGTAGGGCAGAATCCGCATCAGATAGTAACCGTCGCCGTCGATGCTGCGTACATAGCGCTCGATGGTGCCGAGGGCGTGCGCAGTACCTTCTCGATATCCTCCTGTACCGTGTCCATAGCGAAGCGGGCGCGGACATGCGCGATCGGCCGATCGACATCGCTTTCAACCAGGCGAAACAGCACCTTCGCCGCCGGGGTGAAGCTTTTGATGCTGAACTCGCGGTCCAGGAACACCGTCGCGATCTGGGTGTTCTCCAGCAGGTTCTTGATGTCGCTGTTGGACGCGGTCTGAGTTCCTCGACCCGGTGGTTCAGTTCCGCGTTGACGGTGTGCAGCTCTTCGTTGATCGAGGACAGCTCCTGCCGGGAGGTTTCCAGCTCCTCATTCGAGGATTGCAATTCCTCGTTGATCGAGGAAAGCTCCTCGTTGGCGGATCTCAGCTCCTCGTTCGAGGATTCGAGTTCTTCCGAGGTGGTCTGCAACCGCTCCCTGGCGAGCTGCAATTCCGCCTCCAGGTCTCGGGTGACACCTGGGCGCGGGCACCTACGACTTTCCGGAAGCCGCCAGGTTGACCCGACGTCGTGGAACAGATCAGATAGACGAATGCGCGGCGCGGCTGCCACGCAGCGGCTGCACGATCAGATTGAGCGTTTCCGTCCGCCATTGGTTCCGATGGCAATATTGCCCTGGGTGACGGATTGCCCGCTGGCCACCGCCTTGTGGAAAGCGGCGCGGAGCTCCATCGGCAGGTCGCGACGTGCCAGGTTGAAGATGTTGGTGTCCGGAGCGCCGATCGGCAGTTCAAGATACTTGCCGGTTCCACCCGAGGACTGCAGGACCTCACCATCGGCATTGATGACGACGAAGCCGGTGCGTAGCTGTCCGAGAATTTGCCGTTCCGCCAGCTCCATCAGGGTGGTCTGGCCCGGCTGTGTGGAAGCCGCCGAGGCGGGTTGGGGGCGTCGCGCGGGGCTCGGAGCCAGCGGAAACTCGATCATCTTACGGCCGGAATGGTTTACCCGCCTGAATATTCGATTGGCCTTGTCAACAGTGGCGAACAGCCGCGTGTGCCGCGTCACGTTTTCCGAGCTGCCGAGAAACAGGTAACCGTCGGGGCGCAGGGCGTAATGGAACAGCGGAACGATCTGGCCCTGCAAGGCGCCGTCCAGATAGATCAGCAGATTGCGGCAGGAGATCAGGTCGAGTTCGCGAGAACGGCGGGTCGCGGAGCAGGTTATGCGTCGAGAACAGGCAGATTTCGCGCAGTCGCTTGATGATCCGGATAGGTCGCCGTCCTCGCGAATGAAGAAGCCGTCCCAGCCGCGTCGGCGTGACATCGGTCTCAGCGATGGTTATCGGGTAGCGTCGCGATCGCGCGCCGTTTCCAGGGCACATTTCATCGATGTCGGTGGCGAAGACCTGGAGCTTCGGCGCCCGTGTCAGCCTGTCGGCAAATGATCGCGCAGCGAATCGCATCGAATAGGCTTCATCGCCGGTCGAGCAGCCGGGCACCCAGACCCGAACCGTGTCGGCACCCTTGCCCTCGAACAGACGCGGAATGACCTGACGCTCCAGCGCCTCGAATGCCTCGGTGTCCCGAAAGAAATTGGTGACGCCGATCAGCAGGTCCTGGAACAGAAGCGTCGACCTCGTCGGTGTCCGTGACGCAGCCGCTCGACGAAATCGGCCAGCCGCGCGATCTGCAGCACCTGCATGCGGCGCTGGACGCGGCGGAGCAACGACTTGCTCCTTGTAGCGCTGAAATCGTGACCGGTCCGGCTGCTGAGAAGCTGCCAGAACCGTGCCGAGACGATTGCCGGCGTCCCGTTTCGATGGACGCGGATCCGGCATCGTCATTCAACTTACTGACGTGACGAAAATACTCGACAAGGCGGGCGGGCATCTCCTCGGCCGGCAGCACGAAATCGACCAACCCGGTGGCGACGGCGCTGCGCATCATCCCGTCGTACTCGGCAGATTCGGCGGTCGGAGCCAGTGTCGGACCCGCCATGCTCCTTGATGGCGCGCATACCCAGCGTACCGTCGCTGCCGGTGCCGGACAGGATGACGCAGGCGGCGTTCTCTCCCTGATCCTCGGCCAGGGAGATGAAGAAGCTGTCGATCGGGGTGCGAAAGCCCGCGCGACGCTGTGGGCTTGCTGCAGGTGCAACCGCCCAGCCTTGATCGTCAGCGTCGCGTTTGGCGGTATCACGAAGACGTGATTTGGCTGAACCGCGGTTTCCCGCTCGATCAGCGTTACCTGCAGCCGGCTCGAACGGGCCAGCAGGTCGGCCAACCTGCTGCGGTGCTCGGGGGCGAGATGCTGCACGACCACGAACGCCAGCCCGCAATCGGGAGCGATCATCGGGAAAAATCTTTGCAGCGCATCAAGGCCACCGGCCGAAGCGCCGATCCCGACGATCGGGCCGGCAGGTCCCCGGTTCCCGGAGCGAGGAACGATGTTGCACCTGGTCTTTCTATCGGAATGTATGAATTCGTGCTCAAGCGGATTCCACCTTCGGTGGGGTCGCTGACGCGCGGCGGCGACGATGTGAGAAACTTCCGGATCAGCTCCTGCATCTTCATCGTAGTCGCTGGCGCGGCCCTGCAATTGCTCGGACAACTGAGCGTTTTGCTCGCGTTCGGCCATCCGGTGCACCAGACGCGCGCGCTCCTGGTGTGACCGCAGCAGATCCCACAAGCATCCGTTCGGCTTCCTGATCTTGTGCCGCCAGCATCGCATCGGCGGTCAACGCGTGCCCGACGTGACAACGATATCGAAGCACGTCGCCATCGGGGATCTCCCAAAGGGTGCCGTGGCATTCGGGACAAGTGAACCGCGACGGAAGGCCCGAGCCTGTCCTCGTCCTGCATGTCAGTGGGCTGTTGAGCGGCGATTGCAACCTTCCAACCGGATGTCATCGGGGATTTCCGGCGTGTCGCCGGCTGGTTCCCCGGCCAGGCGGATGAGCAATTTGCCCGATGCGGAGAGCGGACACAATAATCGATCGCGACATGCTTTTGCGCGCTGAGCGGCATTTCGGGACGGTGGCGTCGGCCGGATCCTGTATCACCGCGATCCCGCCGCAGCGCTCTGACCGCCCGGAGCCCGGCGGTTCCGTCGTTAAGCGCGCCGTGAGCACGACGACGATACACGTGCGCCGAAACTGCTGGCGGCGGAACGAAACAGCGGATCGATCGCCGGCCGGGCCAGGTTTTCGCGCGGGCCGCGGCGCAGCAGCACATGATCCTCATGCAGCAGCAGATGGCGGCCCGGGGCGCCACATAGACGCGCCCGGCGAGATGGTCTCGCCGCTCTCGGCATCGGCCGCCGGCAAGGGCCGGCTTGTTCGAGCAGCGCGGCCAACTGGCTGGTGGCCCCGACATGCAGGACCACGAAGACCGAGGCGGGCAAATCCGCCGGAAGGTCCCGCACCAGACGCCGTAGAGCATCAACCCCCCGGCAGAGGCGCCGATCACGATGATGTCGCGATGTTGGCCATGGTGCCTCTTCCTTCGGAGCCAAAGCGGCATTTCTCACGGATTGGCTCTTGCCGCCACACTGAAGGCACGGTCACGTCGATGACGAGTTGCATCCCAGCCGAAGCTGGGATAAGCCGCCGCCGGCTTCACGGACCGCTCAGGCGCTTGCAGTGCGTCGCTCCGGGCAATAAGGAATCTATCGGTTCACCTGTCCCGGAATCGCAAGCGGGGAAGCAGGAGGTTGGAATGACACTAACCGACCAGCAGGTGCGACAATTCGAGACCGAAGGATGGCTGTTCCTGCCTGACGCCTTCTCCGCCGAGGAGATCGCGGCGCTGCGCGACCGAGGCCGATGCCATCTTCCGCACCGACCGCAAGGAGATCTGGCGCGAGAAGTCCGGCGCGCCACGCACCGCCTTCGCCGCGCACACCTATAATGAGGGCTTCCATCTGCTGGGGGCGCACCCTCGGCTGATCCGGCCGGTGGAGCAGGTGTTCGGCGAACCACTCTACATGCACCAGTTCAAGATCAACGCGAAGGCGGCGTTCGACGGCGAGGTGTGGCAGTGGCACCAGGATTACGGCACCTGGGCACGCGACGACGGCATGCCGGAGCCCCGGGCGATGAACATCTCGGTGTTCCTCGATGAGGTGATGCCGATCAACGGGCCGCTGATGCTGGTGCCGCGCAGCCAGAAGCATGGCACGCTGGCGGCGGCGCATGATGTCAGCACGACGTCATACCCGTTATGGACGCTGGACCACGACACCGTGCAGCGTCTGGTCGAGGCGGGCGGCATCGTGACGCCGACCGGCAAACCGGGCGGCGTGCTGATGTTCCACGGCAATCTGGTGCATGGCTCGGCTGGGAACATCACTCCATATCCGCGAAAGATCGTTTACCTGACGCTGAACGCGGTCTCCAACCACATCCGCACGCCGACGCGGCCGGAGTGGATCGCGCATCGGGATTTCACGCCGATCGAGCCGGTACCGGATGATGCGCTGCTGGCCTATGCGCGGCGGTACCGGGCGGCGGCGGAGTAAAGCGTGGCGCGAGGACGGAAAAACCCTGATCCCTGAGGCCTCCTCGACCTTCCCTCCGGCGGTCATCCTGGCGATCAGCATGCGATCCTTGTTATCCTGCATCAGCATGGAAAAGCTCGGGATTGTCGCGAAACCCAAACCCTGAGGAAGCCCGGTCTCGGGATCGGGCACCACCTTGCCATAACTCTCGCCGGACACTTTCTCCCACTTGCCCGCGGGTTTCTTGACCTCCAGGTTCACGACGGTGGACTTGAACACCATGCGGACGATGGCCTCCTTGGGCGAGGACGGCTTGGTCAGGCTCGGGCAGCCGGAGATCATCTGCCATCCGTTCGCGAGCGCCCAGTTGGTCAGTTCTGTTTTATCCATGCGCTGGCTTGCTCCGTTGGGAACCGCCCCGTGGTATTAACTCCGGGCCGGTGTGGCAACACCGCCGATCACCGCTGACAATGCCTGGGAGATGGCAGCCGAAATGAACGCCGCAGCAATCATGCCGTCATTCACCCGCGACGAAGTGGCCGCCCGGATAGCCGCGATGCCACGATTGCGGTTGGCCCACCTGCCCACGCCGCTCGAATTTTGCCCGCGTCTCACCAGCGCTCTGGGCGGCCCGAAAATCTATATCAAGCGCGACGACCTCACCGGGCTCGCGTTCGGCGGCAACAAGACGCGCCAGCTTGAGTTCCTGTTTCCCGAAATCATGAAGGAACAGGCTGACACGGTGGTTGTCGGTGCCTACACGCAGTCGAACTGGTGCCGCCAGATCACCGCCGCGGCGACGAAATGCGGGCTGCGGACGAAGCTTGTCCTGGTGCATGGCGTGAAGGGGCCGATGCCGCAGGGCAACCTGCTGCTCGACCGGCTGATGGGCGCCGATATCGATGTGGTGCAGGTCAGCGACATGCACGACCTGGAGCCGCTGCTGGAGGAAGCAGCGGCAAAGCTGCGGCGCGCCGGACGGCGCCCGTACGTGATCCAGCCGTTCGCGATGAAGACCGGAGCGCTGTCGGCGATCGGTTACGTCAACGCGGCGGTGGAGCTCGATGCGCAGCTCGAGGCGGCAGGCATTCGCGCCGACCGGATCTTCTCGGCGGCGGCCAACTTCACCCCGGCGGGGCTGCTGCTCGGGCTGAGGATGCTCGGGCGGCCGACGCGGCTGGCCGGCATCTGCCCGATCCGCTGGGCCGGCGATCGGGCGGCCGAAATCGCCGGGATCGCCAATGAGGCCGCGAAGCTGCTGCGGTTTCCGATCACCATCCAACCGTCCGAGGTCGATATCGACGAGAGCTACATCGGCGAGAGCTACGGGCTGGTGACCCCGGAAGGCCGCGAAGCGTTCCGCCTGCTGGCGGAGACCGAGGCGATATTCCTCGACCCCGTCTATACGTCGAAGGCAATGGCCGGGCTGATCGACCAGGTCCGCGGCAAGCGGATCGGCGCCGAGGAAACCATCGTGTTCCTGCACACCGGCGGGAATCCGGCGCTGTTCGCGTATGCGGAGGAGCTGATGGGCTGACCGGGCGTTCAGGACCCGCCGACCAACCGCGCCACAGCCAGCAGCCGCGCAAGTGTGCCGCCATCGGCTTGGCCGGTCACCGCCTCTGGCCGCCAGTGGCGCTGGAACGCGCGCAGCACGGCCGCCAGCGCCGGATCCAGCGGCCCCGCCGGCGCCACCCGGTAGCCGATATGCGTCAGCGCCGCCCGCACGTCGCGCAGGCTGGCGGCATCGCGCACCGCCCCGGTCGTACCGAGATCGGGGATGTCCGCCGGCCATAGCCCGACACCGTTCTGGGCCAGCGCCTCCCATTCGAATTTTTCCCCTGGGTCTTCCGTCCGGTCCGGTGCCACGTCGCTGTGCGCGACGATGTTGCGCGCCAGAATCGGATGGCGCGAAAGGATCGCCAGACACAGGTCGCACACCGCGGCGAGTTGCAGGATGGGGAAGTCGCGGTAGCCCCATTGGTGCCCGGGATTGACCATCTCGATGCCGACCGAGCGATCGTTCAGTTCGGAGTGGCCACGCCAATACGAAATCCCGGCGTGCCAGGCCCGCCGGTCCTCGGGTACCAGTTGCAGGACCGCACCGTCCTCATCGACGACGTAGTGCGAGGAGACGCCGGTCGCCGGATCCCGCAACCGATCGATCGCTGCCTGGGCGGTTTTCATGCCGGTGTAATGGAGGATCAGCAGATCGACCGGCATTCCCGCCGGCCGCGCATCGTGGTTCGGGCTTGGCAGTTCGCGGATGCGCAACTCAGGACACCGCTATCGCTACAGTCCGCGCTCGCGCTTGATGCGATCCCACGCGGCGTTGATGCGCGCCACCTTGTCGCTCGCCCGGGCGATGAGCTCGGCCGGCACGCCGTGCGCGGCCAGGCTGTCGGGATGGTTCTCCCGCACCAGCCGCCGCCACAGCGCGCGCACCTCCGTGTCGCTGGCCGAGCGGGTGATGCCGAGCACCGCATAGGCGTCCGGCTCGTTGTTCATCATGGCCTGGCGCGGGATGGCACCGCGTGCGCGGTCCCAGGCCATCTGGTCCAGGCCAAAGGCCCGATGGACGTTGGACAGGTAATCGTGCTCCGCGCGGTTCACCGGGCCATCGACCTGGGCGATCTGAAACAGCGCGGCCAGGACATCTTCGAGCATGCCGCGGTTGTCGGTGAAGTTCTGCGCGAGCTGCCGCGCGTACTCCTCGTAGCCTTCGGGGCGGTCGCGCGCCTGGTCGAACAGCCGGCCGACATCGTTGGCGGCTTCGGCGGGAATGCGGAACTGGCGGCGGAATGCGGCGATCTCCTCCCGCTTCACCGGCCCGTCGCATTTGGCGAGCTTGGCGGCCAGCACGACGACGGAGATGGCGAACAACTGGTCCTTGCGTCCGAGCAGGGCGGCGACACGGGCGGGATTGAGCAGCGGATCGCCGCCGAACGGCATCCGCATGTTGGGCATCGCTCCGGAATCGGCGGCATGCCCCATAGCGGCGCCGAACACCGCACCCATCGGCCCGCCCATGGCGAAGCCGGCCAGCCCGCCGATGATCTTACCCCAGTAGCTCATGCTCCGGACTTACCATGCGGGGGTTGACGGCGGCAAAACGCAATCTTGTGGAATAGGTGCTCAGGGGCACGCGTCTTTTCCGGGAGCGGGAGATCGAATGCTGCGGGCTGACGGGGCGGGCGCTTGGGGTCGTACGCAGCGACGGCTGCACTGGTGGACCGCCATCCTGGTGCTGACGGCATTCCCGCTCGGTTGGGTGATGGTGGGCGTGCCGATACGGGAGTTGCTGCTGAAATTCGCGCTCTATCAACTGCACAAGACGATCGGTCTGACGGTGCTTGGGCTGACCATCGCCCGACTGGCGGTTCGTCGGGCGCGCGGACGGCCGGAGTGGGATGACCTGCCGGCAGGGCAGCGACGTGCGGCCAGGGCGATGCACGCGGTACTGTTTGCGTTGCTGGTCCTCGTGCCGCTGCTGGGCTATTTCACTGCGGCGACCGCGCCTGCCCGGGTGCCGACCCTGTTCCTGGGGGTGATCCCGGTGCCGCATGTGGTCGGGGTCGATGCCGCGTGGTTCGGCATCCTGCGGCAGGTCCATCGCGCCGGTGCAACCGTGCTGGTCGCGCTGGCGGTGGGCCACGCGGCGGCAGCGGTGCACAATCACCTGCGCGGCCGGGCGACGCTGGTGCGGATGTTGCGGGGCTGAGGCGGGTTCCAGGCTGTCAGGCGCCGGTGGTGTCCTGGCCCCGCACCGGGTCGGCGATCGCCTCTTCCAGGCTGGTCGCGCCCTTCCACTCGTTCGCAGGGCGGGCGTGGCCGTCGTCGCCGATCTGATCGATATCCCAGTAGATCTCCAGCCGATGGCCGTCGGGATCGCTGAACTCGACCGCGAGCTGGCAGCCGGCGCGGCGGCGGCCGTCGAAGTCGATCGGCACCTGGTGCTGGCGCAGGTGGTCGCGCGCACGGACCACCTGGTCCAGGGTTGCTACCTCGAAGGCGACATGGTGGAGCCCAGCGCCGGCAAGCTGCGCTTCGGTGGCCTGGAACAGCGCGATGCCGTGATGGTCGGTGTTACAGCGCAGGAAGACCGCGCCGCCTTGGATCGCGTCGTCGCCCATCACATCAGAGACCTGGAAGCCGAGCACCTGGGTGTAGAAGCGCGCCGACCGTTCGACGTCGCGCACGTGCAGAGCGATGTGCCCGAGCTTGCCGATGCGGAATGGCAGTCCTGGCGGGCGTTCGAGCCGGCTGATCGCTTCGGGGTCCATGGTGCGCACCTGTGGGGGTTTGGCGGCGTCAGTCTAGTGGCGGTTCCGGGTTCTGTTCAACGTTGCGGGGCGGGTGCCGGAGTAGGCTGAGCGCCGCCAGCTTGGTGGGCTGCGGATGGTCGCGACAACCCGCTTGAATGGTCCATCAGATGGTCCACATCATGATGCGGACAACGGGTGAATACGATGGAAGTTCCGGTCAGCGACGCAAAGGCCCAGCTTACGGATTTGGTCCGGCGAGCGGAAGCAGGGGACGAGGTCATCTTGACCAGGTTCGGACGCCCCGCCGTCCGGCTGGTTCCGATGCCTGTAAAACCGACAGCCGCCGAGCGTCGGGCCATCATCCAGAGACTTCAGGCCGCTGCTCAGACCAAGGCCATCGCCGGCCCGCCGGCGGATCGCAGTCAGGACTTTCTCTATGATGATGAGGGACTGCCGGCGTGACGGTCGTCGATACGTCCGCGTTGCTAACGATCCTGTTGAAGGACGCGGATGCCGCGGCCTGCGCCGGGGTCCTGGAAATGGAGCCCGACCTGGTGATTTCGGCCGTTACGTTCGCTGAGGCGTTGATTGTAGCGGACCGCCGGGGACTAGCCGCCGAGATGGAGGCATTGATCGAGCGCCTCGTGGTGGAGATTGTTCCGTTGTCGGCCTCCGAGATCTCGCCGGGCAGCAGACGCTTACGCGCGATGGGGCAAGGGCGTTCACCCGGCGGCGCTGAACTTTGGCGACTGCTTTGCCTATGCGCTGGCCAGGGCGCGCGATTGCGCGCTGCTGTTCGTTGGGGCCGATTTCAGGCGAACCGACATACGCCCGGCGCTTGTCGCCGGATCTTGAGCGCATGACACGCAGCGCGTGGCAGTTCTGGATCGATCGCGGCGGCACCTTCACCGACATCGTCGCCCGTGCTCCCGACGGGCGGCTGTCCACCCACAAGCTGCTGTCGGACAATCCCGGCCGCTACCGCGATGCCGCCATCGCCGGGATCCGGTCGGTGCTGGGTCTGCCGCCCGATGCTCCGATCCCCGTCGGTGTTGTGGACAGCGTGAAGATGGGCACCACCGTTGCCACCAACGCGCTGCTGGAGCGCAAGGGCGAGCGCACGCTTCTGGTGGTCAATCGCGGCTTTGCCGACGCGCTGCGCATCGGCAATCAGGCGCGGCCTCGGCTGTTCGATCTGGCGATCAGGCTGCCGTCGATGCTGTACGAGCGGGTCGTCGAAATCGCCGGCCGGGTCGGCGCGGACGGAGCCGAACTGGAAGCGGTGGACGAGGCCGCCGCGCGCACCGCGTTCGCCGAAGCGCGGGCTGCCGGCATCACCGCCTGCGCCATCGTGCTGATGCACGCGTGGAAATTCCCGGCGCACGAGCAGCGCCTGGCGGAGCTGGCGCATGAAGCCGGGTTCGCCCAGGTCTCCGCCAGCCATGTGGTCAGCCCGCTGATGCGGCTGATCCCGCGCGGCGACACCACGGTGGTGGATGCCTATCTCTCGCCGATCCTGCGCCGCTATGTCGATCACGTGGCGGCGGAGCTTGAAGGCGTTCGGCTGTTCTTCATGCAGTCGAATGGCGGGCTGGCCGAGGCGCATAGTTTCCAAGGCAAGGACGCGATCCTGTCCGGTCCGGCCGGCGGCATCGTCGGTGCGGCGCGCACCGCGGCGATGGCGGGGCTCGATCATATCATCGGTTTCGACATGGGCGGCACCTCGACCGACGTCGCGCTGTATGCGGGTGCGTTCGAACGCGCGTTCGAGACGGCGGTGGCGGGCGTGCGCATGCGCGCACCGATGATGGCGATCAACACCGTGGCGGCCGGCGGCGGTTCGATCCTGCATTTCGACGGCGCGCGCTTTCGGGTGGGGCCGGAATCCGCCGGTGCCGATCCGGGTCCCGCCTGTTACCGCCGCGGCGGCCCGCTGACGGTGACCGACGCCAATCTGTGCGTCGGAAAAATCCAGCCGGCGCATTTTCCGGCGATTTTCGGCGCCGACGGCGACCTGCCGCTGGATGCCGATGCCGTGCATGCGAAATTTGCCGCGCTGTCCGACGAAATTGCGGGTGCGACGCGGTCAGCGCCGCACGCCACAGCAGGTGGCGGACGGATTCCTGCGCATCGCCGTCGCCAACATGGCGAATGCGATCAAGCAGGTCTCGGTGCAAAAGGGCCACGACGTCAGCCGTTTCGCGCTGGCCTGCTTCGGCGGCGCCGGCGGCCAGCACGCCTGCCTTGTGGCCGACGCGCTGGGGATGGAGACGGTGTTCATCCATCCATTCGCCGGCGTGCTGTCGGCCTATGGGATGGGACTCGCCGATCAGACGGTGATGCGCGAGCAGGCGGTGGAGATCCCGCTGATGCCCGATGCGTTGCCGGCGCTGGAGGCGCTGGCGGAACCCTGGCGCAGCGCGCGACCGCGGCACTTGCCGCGCAAGGCGCCGATCCGGCGCGCATCGCCGTGCATCGGCACGTGCACGTGCGTTACGCCGGGACCGAGGCGGCGCTGATCGTGCCGCTCGGCGACCACGCCGCCATCGTCGCCGACTTCACCGAGGCGCATCGCGCCCGCTTCGGCTTCGCCACACCGGATCGCCCGGTGATGGTCGAGGCGGTGGCGGTCGAGGCAGTCGCGGCCGGCGAAACCGTGCATGAAGCGACACTGCCCCCGCGCCGCGAAGGCCACCCTGACACGGTGGACCGCGTGCGCATCTTCACTGATGACGTCGAGCACGACGCGCCGGTGTTCGACCGCGCGCTTCTGCTGGCGGGCGACGCGATCACCGGCCCGGCGCTGATCCGCGAAGCGAATGCAACCACCGTGGTCGAGCCCGGCTGGGCCGCCGAGATCACCGCACTGGACCACATGCTGCTGCGCCGCGTCGAACCGCTGGCGACGCGCGTGCCGCCCGGCAGCGACCGGCCCGATCCGGTGCTGCTGGAACTGTTCAACAACCTGTTCATGAATGTCGCCGAACAGACCGGCGCGGTGCTGCAGAACACCGCGATGAGCGTAAACATCAAGGAACGGCTGGACTTCTCCTGCGCGGTGTTCGACGCCGAGGGCTATCTGGTTGCCAATGCGCCGCATATTCCCGTGCATCTCGGCGCGATGGGGGAAAGCGTGCGCACGGTGCTGGCGCACCGGCGCGGCACGCTGAAGCCGGGCGACGTGGTGGCGCTGAACAATCCCTACAACGGCGGCACGCACCTGCCGGACGTGACGGTGATCACGCCGGTGTTCGACGAGGCCGGCGAGCGCATCCTGTTCTTCCTCGGCAGCCGCGGGCACCACGCCGATATCGGCGGCATCACGCCGGGCTCGACGCCGCCCGCATCGAGCACGCTGGAAGAAGAAGGCGTCGTCATCGACGATTTCCTGCTGGTCGATGGCGGGCATTTCCGCGAGCCGGAACTGCGCGCGCTGCTGGCCGGCGCAAAATATCCGGCGCGCAGCCCGGACGTGAACGTGGCCGACATCAAGGCGCAGGTGGCGGCGAACGAGAAAGGCGTGCAGGAACTCCGGCGCGTCGTCGCGCAATACGGCTGGGACACGGTCGCCGCGTATATGCGCCACGTGATGGACAATGCCGAGGAGAGCGTGCGGCGGGTCATCGACCGCATCGGCGACGGGCGGTTCGATTACACGATGGATGACGGCGCGCCGCTGCGTGTGGCGGTCACGGTCGATCATGCGCGGCGCAGCGCGCGCGTCGATTTCACCGGCACCGGCCCGCAGCGCGACCACAACAATTTCAACGCCCCCCCGGCGGTCACGCGCGCCGCGGTGCTGTACGTGTTCCGCTGCCTGGTCGGCGACGACATCCCGCTGAACGACGGCTGCCTGAAGCCGATCGAGCTGATCATTCCGCCCGGCAGCTTTCTCTGCGCCGCGGCCCGGTGCGGCGGTGGTGGCGGGCAATACGGAAGTGTCGCAGGCCACCTGCAACGCGCTGTTCGGTGCGTTGGGCGCGATCGCCTGCTCCCAGGCGACGATGAACAACTTCCTGTTCGGCGATGCCAACCGGCAATATTACGAAACGATCTGCGGCGGCACCGGCGCCGGACCGGGATTCGACGGCGTCTCCGCGGTGCAGACGCACATGACCAACACGCGGATGACCGACCCGGAAGTGCTGGAGCTGCGCTATCCGGTGCGGCTGGAACGCTTCGCGATCCGCCGCGGCTCCGGCGGGGCCGGACGGTGGCACGGCGGCGATGGCGCCGTGCGGCGCATCCGCTTTCTGGAGCCGATGACGGCGGTGATCGTCTCGTCCCGGCGCAACGTGCCGCCGTTCGGGCTGGACGGCGGCGAGCCCGGCGCGGCCGGCCGGCAATGGGTGGAGCGCGCCGACGGCAGCCACGAAATCCTGACCGGCACCGCCAGCGCGGAACTGAAGCCCGGGGATGTGTTCGTCATCGAGACGCCGGGCGGCGGCGGGTATGGGGCGGTTTGATCCGGCGCAATCGCGTCACGCGCTTGTCAGACCACAGGCGCGATCAACCCTTGCGCAGCGAGGCGGGCTGGTTGACTGCCGCTGCGGCGGTCTTTCCACCGCAGACCGGAGGAGCTTGCCATGCCGATGCAAGGATGCCTCGCTGCCGCCGCGCTGGCGGCGATTGCAACGTCGCCTGCCCGGCCGGAGCCGCGATGATCGAAAGCACGCCTTACGGCACCACGCAAAGCGGGCCAGCAAGTCGATCGCTACACCATGGTCAACGACCACGGTCTGATGGTGCGGTTTCTGAGCTACGGCGGCATCATCACGGAGATCGACGCGCCCGACCGCGACGGGCGGCTTCGCTGACGTCGTTCTCGGGTTCAACACGCTCGGCGAGAAACCGAGGCCAAGAGCCCCTATTTCGGCGCGCTGGTCGGCCGATACGCCAACCGCATCGCCAAAGGTCGCTTCACGCTGGACGGCAAAGCGTACGAGCTGCCGATCAACAACCCGCCGAACTCGCTGCATGGCGGCACCGTCGGGTTCGACAAGATGATCTGGGAGGTTCATCCGGTGCCGGTCGCCGACGGCGCCGGCGCGGTGCTGACGCTGACCAGCCCGGACGGGCAGGACGGCTATCCCGGCACGATGCATGTGCAGGTGCACGTACCGGCTTACCAACGACAATGCGTTGCAGCATCGATTACCAGGCGACGACCGACCAAGATACGGTGATCAATCTCACCAACCATTCGTATTTCAATCTGGCGGGCAATGGCTCGGGCAATGTCGAGCGGCAGCTTCTGATGCTCAACGCCGATACCTACACGCCGGTCGATCCGACCTCGATCCCCACCGGGCAGATCGCGCCGGTGGCCGGCACGCCGCTCGATTTCCGGCACATGACGCCGATCGGCGCGCGGCTGCGCAGCGCGTTCGACCAGATCAGTCTATGTGCATGGCTACGACCATAATTTCGTGCTGAACAACTGGAAGCCGGGGCAGGTGGAGTTCGCGGCGCGCGCCTACGATCCGGACTCCGGCCGCGTGCTCGACTGCTACACGGACCAGCCGGGCGTGCAGCTCTATACCTCCAACTATCTCACCGGAGCGTTGGTGGGGTCGTCGGCGGCACCTACCGGCAGACCGAAGGCTTCACGCTGGAGACGCAGCATTTCCCCGACAGCCCGAACCGTCCGAACTTCCCGACCACTGAACTGAAGCCCGGCCAGACGTTCCGCTCGACGACGATGTTCCGCTTCGCCACCGACAGTCCGTTCCCGCCGATCCGGCCGTGATTACGCCAGGGTAAGGTCGGTTTGCGGGAAGTCGTCCTTGCACAGCAGCGGCACGTCCAGCGACTGCGCACAGGCATAGGCGAAGCAGTCGCCCGTGTTGAGACCGGCCGGATGGCGGCCCTTGCCGAAGCGTTCGAAGGCCACGACGGCATCACGCCTGACCGCGGCGTCCAGTGCCAACACCTCAGCCTTCGTTTTGTCCAGGAAACTGTCCAGCAGACCCATCGCCTCGTCGATCGACGTCTTGCCGAGGCGCGCAAGGCCGAGCGCCACCTCATAGATCACGATCGGCGAGACCTGCACCGCCTCCGCCCGACTCAGGCGCGCGGCCAGCGATGCGGCATCCAATTCACCAGCGATAATCGTCATGATTACGGAAACATCGAGAAACACTCAGGAATCGCGCGACAGCTCGTCGAAGAACCCCTTGTCGGCCGGTTGAGCCCCCGGCTTACGCAGCGCGCAGAACCGGTCCTGTATCGGCCGCAAACACTCGGCGAGCGGCACCTTGGTTGTCGTGTCGGACATGGAAGGGCATGATCCGCACATTCCCATAGCCGCGTCTATCTCCAACTATGTAGCTCGCGCTCCGCTGCCATCAACCCCGGGCCGCACACAGGAAAGCATCCGCGTCAGCCGTTCGCCCGGTCCAACTCCGCCGCGGTGATCCCCAGCTTCGCCGCGGCCTCCCGCACCTGCTCCCAGGTGCGCTCATCGACCGGAATGCCAGCGGCGCGCGCCGCCGCGGCGCGCTGTTCGGGTTCTCCCGGCAGCAGGATTTCATCGAACCCCGGCGCCACCCGCGCCGAACGGATATGCGCGCGCGTCGCCTCTACCCCGGCAACGATCTTCCCACGGTCGCCGATGCGCGACAGATCGATCAGCACCGCGAACAGGCTGTTCAGGATACCGCCTTTCCGCTCGTCGTCGGCGCGCTGCCCGCCGGCCACCGCGCCCGCCATGATCTCGCACATGACCGCCAGGCCGGAGCCCTTGTGCCGCCCGAATGCCAGCAACGCTCCCGTATGGTCATCAATGAAACCTTTCGGGTCGTCGGTCGGCTGGCCCGCGGCGTCGATCAGGCTGCCCTCCGGCACCTTTACGCCCTTATTGTGTGCGATTCGCGCTTTGCCGGCGGCGATCGTGGTGGTGGCCATGTCCAGCAGCACCGGCCCATCCGCGCCCGGCACCGCTGTCACGAACGGGTTGGTGCCCAGCCGCGCCTCGCCGCAGCCCCAGGGCGCCGCGATGTCGCGATGGTCGGCCACGTTGACATAACCGATGAACGCCATGCCCTCGCGCGCCGCCAGCTCCCCATACGTGCCGGCACGCCCGATATGGGAGCTGTTGCGCAGCCCCAGCACGCAGGCGCCGAGTTCGCGCGCGCGGGCAGCGGCGCGGCGCACCGCCTCGGCGGTCATCCGCTGGCCGAAGCCGCGGCGCGCGTCCAGCACCAGCAGAGCGCCGAAGTCCAGCACGGTTTCCAGCGTCTGGTTCGGCACCAGCAAGCCGTCCTGCAGCAGCCGCACATAGGCCGGCAGCATGCCGACGCCATGGCTGTCATGGCCGGCGAGGTTGGCGCGAACGAGGTGATCCGCGACTTCGGCGGTCTCCGCCTCGTTGCTGCCCATGCGGCGGACGATCAGGCTGGTGACGGCGCGCAGCCGATCGGGCGTGAAAATGGGCATGAGTTTTCGTTACTCTCCTGCAAGACGGGCGGGCATCAAGGGGGCGGCGACGCGCATCAATGTGGAAATATCCGCTGTGCGATCGATCGCCAGCACCGCGTCGGCCAGCCGCGCGCTGCGGTCCGCACCGAGCATCGCATCCGCAAGCCCGGCGAATTTCCCGCGCAGCTCCGCTTCTGACAGGAAATTCCCCGGCTCGCCTTTCGCCACTACCACTTTGCGCGCGAACACCTTCCCGCGCGCCCGAATCGTGAGCTTGCCCGACATATTGGCGGGGAACTCCGCCTCGATCTCCGGATCCAGCTCGCACGTGATCTTCGGCAGCAGCGCGCGAATCACTGGGTCCTGCAACGACCCGTAGCTGTCCCACCCCATTTTCCCGGTGGCCAGCGCGCAGGCAATCACGAACGGCCCGCTGAACTGGCCATCCACCACATTCCTCGGATCGGCCTTTTTCGCCGCCGGTTCGCCGATCAGCATCATGCCCGATTTGGGCAAACCGAGCGTCACCTGCTCGATCTCCTCCGGCCGCAGCGCGTATTCGGCACGCAGCGCAAGCGCCGCGTCAATGCCAGCATGACCGTAGCGGCAGGACGGATACGGCTTCACCGCCGTCGCCATCAGCTCGAACACACGGCCCAGATCCTGCACCGCACGCTCCGGCCGCGGGTTCGGCGCATAGGCACGCAGGAAACCATGTCGCCCTTCCAAAGCTTCGGCCGCGCCCTTGAAGCCCTCACGCACCAGCGTCGCGGCCACCAATCCGTTACAGGCCGCCCAGCCCACCTGAAACCGCTTCGTCCACGCGCCATTGGCCAGGAATTGCAAACTGCCCGCACACTGGCTCAGCGCGGTCCCGAGCGCCCCGGCAACGCCGTCCGCATCCAGCCCGAACACCCGCGCCGCCGCTGCCGCCGCGCCGAATGCGCCGCACGTGGCGGTCGGGTGGAAGCCGCGGTCGTAATGTTCGCCGGCGGGTAATGCCAGGGCGACGCGGCAGGTCACCTCATACCCCGCAATGATCGCCGCAAGAACGTCGGCGCCGGACGCCCCGGCCATCTCCCCGGCCGCCAGCGCCGCCGGAATGACCGGCGCACCGGGATGAAGGCTGGCGGCTGCGTGCGTGTCGTCGAAATCCAGCGAGTGCGCCAGCGCGCCGTTCAGGAACGCCGCCCCCGTCGGCGTGTAGCGCGCCGCATCGCCGAACACCCCGGCCGAGCCGCCGGTCATCCCCAGCGCCCGCGCCGCCGCCTGGAACGCACCGGTGCTTTCCGCGTCGTGCCGCGCGCGAATGATGTTGCCGATCAGGTCGAGCAGCAGGAACCGGGCCCGAGCCGGCACCTCCGGCGGCAGCCGCTCCAGCCTGATGCCAGCGGTGAACTCGGAAAGCTGCCTGGTGATGCTCATGGCCCGGTCTCCCTGCAATCGGCCACTGTGGCGCAATCCGCCGCCATGGCCAAGCAGCGGGCAGGTGCTTGCGCGTGTTCGATCGACGCGACGATACTTGCCGCCCAGACAGATGAATGGAGCGCGATCCATGCCTCTCGATGACGCCAGACTGTTGGCCGGGCTGCGCGGCGGCGACGCGATGGAGGAGATCTGCCGCAGCACGGGAGTATCCGCGGCGGAGTTCGGCTCCGCCCGCGACGCATTTCTTCGACGCCACGCGACGCTGAGCGACCAGAGCATGGTCGGGACGGTTGCTGCCCTCGTCGAGATCAAGCGAGACCGCGCCGGTGTTCCGCATGTCTATGCAGACAACACGGGTGATCTGTTCTTCGGCCTCGGCGTTGCCATGGCGCAGGACCGGCTGTGGCAGATGGACCGGTTGCGCCGGCGCGCGCTGGGCCGTCAGGCGGAAATCCTCGGACCGTCCTACGTGGCCAGCGATATCGCGCATCTGACCGTCGGGATCGACCAGATCTCGATGATTGATGCGGAAGCAATGGACGCGGCGACACGCGCGCTGGTCACCGCGTTCGTCGCCGGAATCAATCGCCAGATCGAGGTGATGCAGGCCGACTTGCCCATCGAGTTCCGCCTGCTGGATTACGCGCCGGCGCCGTTCACCGTGCAGGACATCGTGGCGATCGGCCGCGGCATCTGGTGGTCGCTTGAACGGGCGGATCGACCGGCTGGCCGCCGCGGAAGCCGCGCGGCTGCTGCCGACGCAGCGGTTGCGGCAGCTCTATCTGACCCCGGAGGCGTCGGAGAACCTGGTGCTGCCCTGGGCCGGTTCATCAACCGGCGATCAGCTTGCGGCGGGAACCGACGATGCGACCGGAAGCAACAACTGGGCGATGAACGGGCAGCGCACCGGCAGCGGACACGCGGTGCTGTGCGGCGATCCGCACCAGCCATTCTGGGTGCCGTCCAGCTGGTACGAATTCGCCCTGCACGGCCCGGAGGATAACGCCGCCGGCGCCGGCCATACCGGTCTTCCCGGCATGTGGTGGGGCAGCAACGGCAGGACGGCATGGAGCATCACCAACAACGCCGCCTCGACGCGCGATCTCTATCGCGAGCAGGTGGACCCGCAGCGATCAGCGGCGCTACCGCGACGGCGATACCTGGCGCAGTTCACCGAACGTAGCGTAACGATCCCGGTGCGCGGCGAGGCGGCGCGTCCGCTGGTGATCCGCTCGACAGTTCGCGGGCCGGTGGTGAACGCGCTGCTCACACCGGTTTCGGAAGGCGGCGATCCGCCGTTGTCGCTGCGCTGGGTGGGCGCGGAGCATCTCGACGACATGCGGGCGATGATCGCCGTTTCGCGGGCCAAGGATTGGGGGGCGTTCCGGGCGGCGCTGCGCGACTGGGCGGTTGCGGTGTTCAACTTCGTCTATGCCGATGACCACGGCAATATCGGCTATCAGATGGCCGGACGGGTGCCGTTGCGCGGACGCGTTACCTATGGCTTCCGCGACGCCGGCAATGCCGCCGATCAATGGTCCGGCTACATCCCGTTCGACGGACTTGCCGAGCAGCCTGAATCCGCCGCGCGGCTATGTCGCCAGTGCGAATCAGCGGATCGTGCCGGCGGACTACAAATACCCGATCTATGGCGCCTACTCCCAGGGGCATCGCGGCGTGCGCATCGATGAGGCGTTCGCGCAGCAGAAGGTGATGGACCGCGCGGCGAATATCCGGTTCCAGAACGACGTGAAAAGCAGCCCGGGCCGAGCGGATGTGTCCGCACATCCTGCGCCACCTCGCCGGGAACGCGGAGCCGGATGTTGCGAACGGTCCTCGCCGCGCTGAACGACTGGGATTTTCGCTACGACCTGGCAAGCACCGCGCCGACAGTGTTCGAGACGTTCATGGCGCTGTGGCAGCGGACGGCACTGGCCGAACACCTGCCGGCACGGCTGCTCGACCTCACGTCGCAACAGACCGGGCTTGGCTCGAGCCTGCTGGAAGATGGCGACGAAACCTATTTCGCGGCCGGGATCGCCGCGACCGCGCGCAGCCGTGGCGAAGCGCAGCGTCGAGCAGTTGCGCGCGCGGCTGGGCGACGATCCCGGCGACCTGGCGGTGGGAGCGCGTGCACGTGGTTCATTGGCGCCATCCGCTGTCGAATGCCGCGCTCGGCGAGGCGTTCGATATCGGTCCGACGCCGGTCGATGGCGGATCGCACACCGTGCGCAACACCGGGGGCGAGTTGCCGCCGCACGCCGCCAGCTCCGGCGCCGAATACCGCATCGTCATGGATTTCGCCGCACCCGACTCGTTTCTGGCGGTGCAGAACATCGGCAATTCCGGCGTACCCGGAAGCCCGCACTACAGGGACCAGTTCGAACCCTGGCTGCGCGGCGACTACCACGTGGTACACCTGCGTCGCGATGGCGTCGAAGCGGCGTGCGAGACGACAACGCGGATCCGCCCGGGTTGAACCCGTTCGATCTGCCGGGCGGCGTCGTCAATGCCGGCGTGCGCGCCCGCGTCGTGGACCGGCTGCGCGCTACCGGGCTGCGGCTGCCCAATTTCACCGATCTGGCCGATCCGGCTGGCCGCAATTTAGCCATCTCCGAAACCATCGATCCGGACAGCCCGGATCCGGCCAACCTGCTGCGCGTGCATTGGTTCAATGCGGCCGATCGCCGACGTTTGGACGCGGTGCCCGGTCATATTGAACTGCCGCCGGCACTTACCGGCGTGCCCGCCCGAATTGTCGTTGCGATGGGCGACCGGTTTCCGATGATCGGCGCGCACAAGGTGCTGCCGGCCTATGCCTGCCTTGTCGTGCGCCTGGTGACCGGATCATTCGATCCGACCCGCCAGCGCGCGGTCTGGCCGTCGACCGGCAATTACTGTCGCGGCGGGGTGGCGATCTCCCGCCTGCTCGGCTGCCGTAGCATCGCGGTGCTGCCGGAAGGCATGAGCCGCGAGCGCTTCGAATGGCTGGAACGCTGGATCGGCGATCCCGCCGACCTTATTCGCACCCCGGGGTCGGAGAGCAACGTCAAGGAGATCTACGATGCCTGCGCGGAGCTCGCGCGGGATCCAACGAACGACATCATCAACCAATTCTCCGAATTTCCGAACTACATCGTGCACCGGCTCTGCACCGGCGCGGCGCTGGCCCGTCTGTTCCGGCACGTCACCGCCAAACGTCCGGGCCGATGCGCAGCATTCGTTGCCAGCACCGGTTCGGCCGGAACCCTGGCGGCCGGCGATTACCTGAAAGCGGAGCTGGGCGCCAGAATCGTCGCCGTCGAAGCGCTGGAATGCCCGACCATGCTCTACAACGGACACGGCGAGCACAACATCCAGGGCATCGGCGACAAACACATCCCGCTGATCCAGAACGCGATGAACACTGATATCGTGGTGGCCGTTTCGGATCGTACCACCGACGCGCTGAACCTGCTGTTCAACACCGATGCCGGTCGGGCGTATCTGCACGACCGCAAGCATCTGCCGGAGCCGCTGATCCACTCGCTTGAGCTCTGTCGGCATTTCCGGCATCGCCAATATCGTCGCGGCGATCAAGACCGCCCGGCGGCTGGAGCTCAACCAGGACGACGTTCTGATCACCATCGCCACCGACAGCGCCGCGATGTACGGCAGCGAGCGCGACAAGACGATGGCGCGGGATTTCGCCGGTGGCTTCGATCAGATCGAAGCGGCGGAGATATTCGGGCGGGCGCTTGGCAGCGTAACCGACGACCATGTCCTGGAACTCGGCCACCGCGAGCGGCGGCGCATCTTCAATCTGGGCTACTTCACCTGGGTGGAACAGCAGGGCATCAGCGTCGCCGATTTCGACCGCCGCGCCGACCAGCGCTTCTGGGACGGGCTCGCAGCAATGGTCCCGGTCTGGGACGCGCTGATCGAAGACACCAACCGCGCAGCCGGTCTGGTGAACTGAATCAGTGCGCGTCCGCCCAGTTGGCGCCGCGTCCGGTCTCCACCACCAGCGGAACATCAAGCGTTGCGGCGGCTTCCATCACCTGCCGGGCAAGCGCGGCGAGCGCATCGGCCTCATGCGTCCGGTGCCTCGAACAGCAACTCGTCATGCACCTGCAGCAGCATGCGTGAGGTCAGCCCGGCCTCGGCCAGCGCCTTCGGCAGGCGCACCATGGCGCGCTTGATGATGTCGGCCGCGCCGCCTTGCAGCGGCGCGTTGATCGCCTGCCGCTCCGCATAGGCGCGACGTGCCGGGTTCTTGTCGGCGATCCCCGGTACCCAGCAGCGACGCCCGAACGGCGTAACGACATAGCCGGCAATTCGCGCTGCTTCCTTGGTGCGCTCCATATACGCGCGAATGCCGGGATAGCGGGTGAAATAGGCGTCGATGTAACCGCGCGCCTCGCCCGCGGCGATGCCGAGCTGCCGTGCCAGGCCAAACGCGCTGATGCCGTAGATGATGCCGAAATTGATCGCCTTGGCGCGCCGCCGCGTCATCGGGTCCATGCCCGCCATGGGGACGCCGAACACCTCGCTGGCGGTGCGGGCGTGGATGTCCTCGCCACGGATGAAGCTGTCGCGCAGCACCGGAATATCCGCGACATGGGCCAGCAGGCGCAGCTCGATCTGTGAGTAGTCGGCACTGACCAGCACATGCCCTGGCGCGGCGACGAAGGCGCGGCGGATGCGGGTGCCTTCTTCCGTGCGCACCGGGATGTTCTGCAAATTGGGGTCGGTCGAGGACAGCCGTCCGGTGCTGGCGATCGCCATGGCAAAGCAGGTGTGGACGCGACCGGTGTCCGGGTTGATCTCCTCCACCAGCGCATCGGCATAGGTGGATTTCAGCTTCTGAAGCTGCCGCCATTCCAGTATGCGCGCCGGGAGTTCGTGGCCCTGGTCGGCGAGCCCTTGCAGCACGGACGCGTCGGTGCCCCAGGCGCCGGTCTTCATGCGCCGCCCGCCGCCAAGTTTCATTTCATCGAACAGCACCTCGCCAAGCTGCTTCGCGCTGCCCAGATTGAACTCGCGTCCGGCAAAGCGATGGATGTCGCGTTCCATGACCGCCATGCGCGCCTCGAAGTCGAGCGAGATGCGGCGTAGCTCGTCGGCATCCACCTTGATGCCGGCACGCTCCATCTCCAGCAGCACGGGGACCAGCCGGCGTTCAAGCTGCTCATACAGCGCGAGCGCGCGGGCAAAGCGCAGCCGTGGTTTCAACGCGCACCACAGGCGGAACACAACGTCCGCCTGCTCGGCCGCACGGGCGGTGGCGCGGTCGATCGCCACCTGGGCGAAGGGCAGCCGGTTGCGGCCGGTGCCGGTGATCTGATCGGTGCTGATCGGCGTGTGGCCGAGATGGAGCTGCGCCAGTTCCTCCGGGCCGTGCCCGTGCATTCCGGCTTCCTGAGCATAGGAAATCAGCATGCTGTCGTCGAACGGGAAGGCGAGCGGGAAGCCGACCCGCGCCATCACCATCATGTCGAACTTGGCGTCCTGGTACACTTTCAGCACGGATGCGTCGGTCAGCAGCGGGCCGAGCAGCGCGATCGCGTCGGCGAACGACACCTGTTCGGCGACGCCGTCATGCCGCAGCGGCACGTAGCCGGCGCGCCCCGCTGCGGTAGCGAGCGAGAATCCGACCAGCGCCGCGCGCATCCCATCGGAGCTGTCGGCCGCGATGTGCAGCGCGACGGTTCCGGCAGTGCGCGCCTGCTGCACCCATTGCGCCAGCGTCGCGGCCGAAATAATGGTATCGTACGGTCCGAAACCGGATGCGGAAGCGGCCTCGACCACCGTACGCGGCTGCGCCACCAGGCCAAGCTCGCCTTGCGGCGCCGATGGCGCGCGGGCTTCCGCGACAGCGGCGCCGTCATCCAGGCCCATGCGGGCGGCGATGCTGCGGAACCCCTGCGCGTGCAGCCACGCCGCCAGCTTCGGTTGGTCGATCGGGCAGGCGCAGAGCTGATCGAGCGGCACCGGCATCGGCGCATCGGCGCGCAGCGTCACCAGTTCGCGCGACATCCGCGCCGAGCCGGCATGCTCGATCAGCGAATCCCGACGCTTGCCGGGCTTCATCGCCGGGGCGGCGGCGAGCACGGCTTCAAGGTCGCCGTGTTCGTTCACCAGCTCGGCGGCACGCTTCGGGCCGATGCCCGGAATACCCGGCACGTTGTCGGTGGAATCGCCGATCAGCGCCTGGACATCGATCATCTTCTCCGGCGGTACGCCGAACTTTTCCATCACCTCGGCAGGGCCGATCGGTTTCTGCCTGATCGGGTCGAGCATCTCCACGCCGGGACGAATGAGTTGCATCAGGTCCTTATCCGACGAGACGATGGTCACCTGTCCGCCGGCCTGGGTGGCTTCCCTGGCATAAGCGGCGATCAGGTCGTCGGCTTCCCAGTCGGCCAGTTCGATCGCCGGTACGCAGAAGGCGTCGGTGGCTTCGCGCACCAGGGCGAATTGCGGGATCAGCTCGTCCGGCGGCGGCGGGCGGTGCGCCTTATAGGCATCGTAGAGGCGGTTGCGGAACGTGGTGCGGCCGGCGTCGAAGATCACGGCAAAATGGGTGCCGACGTGTTCGCGCAGCAGCTTGGCCAGCATGTTGGTGAAACCGAACACGGCATTCACCGGAACGCCGTCCGGCCGCGTCATCGGCGGCAGAGCGTGGAAGGCACGGAAGATGAAGCCCGACCCGTCGATCAGGATCAGGTGCAGGGGGCGACTGGCGGGCGGGCTTTCGGCCTGCTCCAGCAGCGCGGTTTCAGTGTCCGCGGGCAGGGCGAGCCTCCGGGTTCAAAATATACAGCCGCGAGCAGTACGGGCACATCACCTGCCGGTCCTCGATGCGGAGGAAGACGCGGGGGTGCCCGAGCGCGCCTTCGCCGCCGTCGCATGCAACCACGGGATCATCGACATGGATGATCTCGGTCGGGGTCAACGAGGCGGGGCCTTCCGGCATTGGGACCGCAATCCTTTCTGGCGATGACATCGCCGCGATGATAGCTATGCCGCCCGTGGTTTCAACCGATCGTCCCGTCTCCATGCTCCGGCGCCGCCTGATTGCTGTCCTGCTGACCGTCCCGATGCTGCTGGGCGGCTGCGTGGCGCATCTGGTGCCCGAAGGCCGGTTCGTCGAGGCGCCATCGGAAACCGCCCGCTCCTTTATCATGCCGGACGGCACGGCGCTGAAATACCGGGTGTGGGAGCCGGACGGGGAATCCCCGGGCCATCGTGCTGGCGCTGCACGGGATGAACGACAGCCGCGACGCCTGGGAGTTTCCGGCTGACAGCCTTCACCGCGGCGGGGATCGAGATCATCTCGCCGGACCAGCGCGGGTTCGGAGCGACGCAGCAGCGGGGCTATTGGGCCGGCACGCACGACGATGGTCAGCGATGCGCGGCAGATGGCGCTGCTGGTGCGCGCGGCGAACCCGCACACCAGGCTGATCCTGATGGGTGAGAGCATGGGCGGCGCGGTGCTGATGTGCCTGGCTGCCTCGGCCGATCCGCCGGACGTCGATGGCTATGTGCTGGTCGCCCCGGCCGTGTGGGGGCGGTCGGAGATGAACGTGTTCGAGCGGGTGGGATTGTGGGCGGCGTCCACCGCGCTGCCGGGCTTCACCGCCACCGGGGCGATCGCCCATGTGAAGGCGAGCGACAACCGGGCGGCGATCGAGCGGCTGTCGACCGATCCGCTGACCATCCATCACACGCGGTTCGATTCGATGCGCGGGCTGGTGGACCTGATGGACGCCGCGCTGGCGTCGGCGCCGCGGCTGCGGGCGCCGGCGCTGTTCCTTTACGGCGGCAAGGATGAGCTGATCCCGAAGCGGGCGATGACAGCGGCGTGGCGCGCGCTGCCGTCGGGCGAGCGCATGGCGTATTACCCGGACGGGTATCACCTGATGCTGCGGGATATCGGGCGTAGTGGTGCCGATCGGGGACATTATTGCGTGGATTTTCGATCCATCGACGCGCCGTTGCCGTCGGGGGCGGATCGGGCGGCGGCTGTCTGGCTGGCGTCGCGGTCGGGGTGAGCGCTGGATGGTAGCGGGCTTTTGCTGGGCGGGCTTTTGCTGGCGGGGATTTCGGCGTATGAGGGCGAACGGACCCGTAGCTCAGCTGGATAGAGCGTCGCCCTCCGAAGGCGAAGGTCGCACGTTCAAGTCGTGTCGGGTCCGCCAATCTTTTCAAAAACTTACAGCTTCCGAGGCTACCATGGAAAAGGGCGCCGGAAGCACACCGGAAGCAGTGAATGGCCGAGAATCGGGCACAAGCCGAACCGGACGTGGCATGCGCCGCCGTGCCGAGTCGCAAGGGTTGTCGCGTTTACGGCTTCGGCCGGCGAGCGCATGGAAAGGCATCCGCAAAAGCTTCGGCAACCAGACTCGTCGCCACGTAGTGCCGCAGTTCGGGATGCGCTTGTAGGAAGCGGATCGCGACATCCTTAATCTGGCCAACGACTACAACCCTGCGGGAGGCATATGCTCCCGCCACCCAGAGCACCCGAATTTTGCACCCAACCCATCGCGTCGGCAATGCCTTCGACGTAGCCTATGCACACGAGCTCGTCTGAAACGTTGCCAGTGCAGTCCGCGAGCCGGCTGTTGCCGCTATAGAACGCCTGTTCGGCGTGCGCCGGTGCCGGGTGTGACGTCGCGACGGCCAGCAGTCCACTCGCCAGGATAACCGGCCCGTAGAACCGCTGCATGGGTGTCATGTGCCATCCCGTCTCATAGCGCATCGGCGCGATTGACATTGTCGCACGTGAGCCGCCCCCGCCACAGGTGCTTTTTGCATTCACCTCGATTTCGCCAGGCCGAAATGGTGCGACCCGTGAGCGGTCTGGATCGTGGTGGATGGCGCTACGTGCGGGAGCGGCGCCAGTGCGCGGGGCAGGCTGTCGCATGGGTGCGGGTGGAAGCCGGTCCAGCAGTTCGCTGAAATGGTCCGCCGGGAGCGATGCCGGTGATTGCATCTGAGCTTCAAATCGCACCGATGCGAGCCGGGTCAAGCTTTATTTTAACGCATATGCGGCGGAGGCCGGCCATCCACGTTTTACTTTGATGCCATCAGCGAAGTCGTGGATACCCGGCCTTCGCCGGGCATGACGGCGTTGGGCGACACTGCGTTCGTTTGATGAGTCAACATCAACGCCTCCTGGTATCACACGAGAGCCACGAAGGCCGGGAATGCCATGCGAGCGCGCATTGATCGGGTGTGTCACCCGATTGAAACCGCAATTGGTCAAATCGTCCTGTGACGCATGAAGCCAAATCCGAACTCATCCGCGGCTGATTGTCGAAGCCGCTTCGTGGCCCTTCGTGGTTCACCGTGTGAAACCGCCTTTGAAAACGTGCCGATCATAAATGGCAACCGTCCCCGCCGGCGGCACGCGTCACTCAGTCGCCGGGATCTCAGGCGGTCTGTATGGTGTGGCGGAACATATGTCGCTTCGCGTCCTCGTCCCATTCGGCCTTGAAGCTGTGCCGATCCTTGATCGCAAGCGCCCGCGCGGCTGCCGGCCTGGCGTCGATCGTGTCGAGCAATCGCCTGAGATTGGGCCATTCGGCCAGTGCTTCCTCGCCGAGCACGAACGGCACCAGCCGCGCCCATCCCCATAGCGCCATGTCCACGACCGTGTAAGTTTCGCCGAGCATGAATTTGTGCCCCGCCAACCGCGCGTCGGCAATGCCATAATGGCGCTTCGCCTCGAAGACGTAGCGGTTGACGGCGTAATCCTTGGGCTCCGGCGCGAAACGGGTGAAATGCACGGCCTGGCCGGAATACGGCCCGACACCCGAGGCTACGAACATCATCCAGGACAGCAACTCGCCGCGCGCCCTGAGCGTCTTTGCCGGCATGAACTTGCCGGTTTTCTCGCCGAGATAGAGCAGAATGGCATTGCTGTCGAACACCGTCGTATCGCCATCGACGATGCAGGGCAGCTTGTTGTTTGGATTAAGGGCGGTAAATTCCGGACTGAACTGTTCGCCCTTGCGTGTATCGACCGGCACGGCCTCGTAGCTTAGTTCCGCCTCCTCGAGGAACAGCGCGACCTTCATCGGATTGGGCGCCAGGCTATAGTAGAATTTTATCATCTTCGTCTCCCTTGCTGCCGCGGTGCATATGACGCCAGGGTGACGCGGGCCGCAAGCGACGGACGAGCGACATCGGGAACGAGAATATTTCGATTTTGGTGTGGCGACCGTTCATCGGTGATGTGGCGAAGCACGCGCATTTTCGCAGGCTTGATTTTCAGCGCGATCTGGTCCGCTGTCCTTTACGGAACAAAAGCATATCCCGGGCCGGAAAAGGCCGCGGTCGAGCTGCGGTGATCTTCATTGCGACCCGGGTCTCACCGCGGCCGTTTGCCGGCACGCTGAAAGCGACCTCGCCGGGGATGCTGACCCCGTTACCCTTGATCGCCGGCCTGCTGATCGTGTTGCTGGCGTCGCGCGCGTGGTCCAACCTTGATCACGCGAACACTTACATCTGCGCGGAATAGCGGGGCGGGGTTGCCAGCGAGGCGGGTGGAGGGTAGTAAGCGGTCCGCGCTGATCCGGATTTGCTGCTGTAGCTCAGTGGTAGAGCACCCCCTTGGTAAGGGGGAGGTCGAGAGTTCAATCCCCTCCAGCAGCACCAGGTCAGGTGAATTGTCTGGCGCCGTCAACGTAGGGCGGGTGAAGCGAAGCGAAACCCGCCGCAAGCGGCGTTAACTCAACTTCGCGGATTCGACCCTGGATTTGGGATTTTGCGTGAAAGCTTTGCTGTGAACTTCTCGGCTGGAGAGCTGAACCGGCTGTAGTGAAGACCAAACTCATTCCCAGACCGGCGGCCGTGGGGATATCGACGGTTCAGACCCCTCGCCAATTCGCGAACTTGGGCTGAGTTCCTGATGCTTTAGAATTAGGGGCGAGCTTGGCGTCGGCCATTGTCGGATCGCCTTCTGAGCCAGAGGAGCATACCGGATGGGGCTAGGCTTGGCCTAGCGGGGAACGCCCATGCTCTTGACCAGAGCCGCTCCCGAACAATCTAGGGCATTCCGATGGAGGTGTGTGATGCTCGATCATGGCGGGCGTCGCCGGTTTCTCTACAACGCCGTGACGCTGTTGGAGCCGTATGCGAGCGCCGCGCTGATCCAGCATTACGTCGGACGCTGGCACGGCCTGACGCTGCCGCTGCTGCGGATTTACGTCGATCTCGAGCAGTTAACCCTTGCCGGGCACCTGGTCCGCCACGTCCGCCCGCGCCTTGGCGGACACGGGACTGCGTTCTTCTGGGAGACGCCCGGCCTCGTCCTTGTCGAGCCTGACCGAGTTCCCCCGAAAATGCTCGCCGCCGAGGTCCCGCTGCCCGTCACCGTTCCCCAATCGCCTGATGCACAGCGGTTGGAATTGACTGGAGCGCTGACAACGCGCCCAAGCTCCGGCGCTTCCTACGCCCCGCCCCGCTGAGGGCCTGCGAAGCACCTGATCGCCTCCGCCGCGGCCGTTCCGGTTGGGCGCGGCCGCCGATCGCTTGCGCAGCTTCCAGGCCTCTAAGCTAACCGGCTGCGGAAAAACCCCTTGCCCGGCGCGGAATCGATCTGATTCTGTCGCGGTCGCCACAAATAGGGGCGGCAGACGATGCGCGGGACAGATCGGCAGACCGGCAGGCTGTTCAGCTACGCCAGCTCGGAGAGTCTGGTCCCTCAGGACCATCCGCTTCGGGCCATCCGCGCGATGGTGAACGCCGCGCTCGATCGGCTGTCGGCGTCGTTCGATGCCATCTACGTGGAGGCCGGCCGGCCCTCGATCCCGCCGGAGAAGCTGCTGCGCGCGCTGCTGCTGCAGGCGCTGTTCTCGATCCGCTCGGAGCGGCACTGATGCAGCAGGTCACCTACAACATGCTGTTCTGCTGGTTCGTGGGCCCGGCGACGGACGTGCCGGTGTGGGACGTGACGGTGTTCACCAAGAACCGCGACCGCCTGCTGGAAGGCGACATTGCGCGTGGCTTCCTGTTGGCGATGCTGGCCGATCCGCAGGTCACGCCGCTGCTGTCCAGCGAGCATTTCTCGGTCGATGGCACGCTGATCGAGGCCTGGGCCGCGAAGAGCTTCCGCCCGAAGAGCCGGCCCTCGGGCTTGACCCGTGGGACGGCAGCGGCGACCCGCCGGCGCCGGGCCGCAACGGAGAGCGCGACTTTCGTGGCGAGACCCGCAGCAATGAGACGCACGCCTCAAGGCGGGGGGCGGTCTGCGCAAGACGCGCCATCGCGGCACCGCGCGGGTGGGCTGGATGTTCACCTTCGTTGCCGCGGCTTACAATCTGGTCCGGAGCCCGAAGCTGCTGACTGGCGCGGCGTAGTCATGCGCGGAGTCTGTCCCGAGGCATGATTTTCGCCCGCCGGCGCAACAAGAATCCGTGAAACTGGGCCCCGGCACGCGTTCCGCACTGCACCAGGGTCCGCAAACACTTGGAGCTCATGCGCTTTTCCGCAGCCCGTTAAAGTGGTCTTCGGATGCCGGTCAGCACGATCACGGATCCATCGGTCAGCATGACATGCAGGTCCTTGCCTGTAACCGTCTGACTCCGGATCGGCAGTGTCCCTGGCACGAGCGGATGGCC